>NZ_BAAGRR010000003.1:0-85809 GCF_054782855.1 Rhodanobacter koreensis
GCAAGAGTAGGTCACCGCCAGGGGCTTTATCCCAAAAACCCTCACCGGAAACGGTGGGGGTTTTTCTTTATGCGACATGGCTGACGCGATCGAAGAGCGCAACCCACTGACGGCCACGGCCAGGGCTTGATTCCCAACAAACCTCACCAAAACGTTGGGGGTTCTTTGTGCATTCGTAGAAGTCAGCTGCTTGGCTTGCCATGGTGGTGATGTCGCTGCTTGTTGGTAACCTCTGGTTTCGGCTCAGCAGCAACTCGAAGCGGGTGGTGGCCACTTGGACAAGCAGTACATCCTGGCGATTGATCAGGGCACGACCAGTTCGCGTGCGATGCTGTTCGACCGTGCCGGTCATGTTGCCGGATCGGCCCAACGCGAATTTCGCCAGATTTTCCCGCAGCCGGGCTGGGTGGAGCACGATCCGCACGAGATCCTCGCAGGCGTGCGGACGACGGTGGTGGAGGTGCTTGCCTCCGCACAGGTCGATGCCAGTGCGTTGGCCGGCATCGGCATCACCAACCAGCGCGAGACGACGGTGGTCTGGGATCGTCATACCGGCCAGCCGATCCACAACGCGATCGTGTGGCAGTCGCGACAGAGCCTGGCGATCTGCGAACGGCTGGAAGCTGATGGCTATGCTCCATTGGTGCGTGAGAAGACCGGGCTGCTGATCGATGCGTATTTCTCCGGCAGCAAGATCCGCTGGATCCTCGATCATGTCGATGGCGCGCGTACTCGTGCGGAACGTGGCGACCTGCTGTTCGGCACGATCGACAGCTGGCTGATCTGGAACCTGACAGGAGGCAAGCTGCATGTCACCGACGTCAGTAATGCCGCGCGCACCCTGTTGTTCGATATCCATGCGCGATGCTGGGACGACGAGCTGCTGCGCATGCTGGATATTCCGCGCAGCCTGCTGCCGCAGGTGCGCTCCTGCAGTGAAATCTATGGGCATACCGAGGCTGCGCATGGCTTCCCCGCCGGTGTGCCGATCAGTGGCGTCGCCGGTGATCAGCAGGCGGCCCTGTTTGGTCAGGCTTGCTTCGAGCCGGGCATGGCCAAGAATACCTATGGCACCGGCTGTTTCATGCTGATGCATACCGGTGCCGTGGCGGTGCCTTCGCGGCATGGCTTGCTGACCACGATTGCTTGGGAGCTGGACGGCATCGTCGAGTACGCCCTGGAAGGCAGCATCTTTGTCGCCGGCTCGGTGGTGCAGTGGTTGCGTGATGCCCTGCGCATGCTGGAACACGCCAGCGACTCGCAGGCCTGTGCGGAAAGTATCCCGTCCAGCGAAGGCGTGTATCTGGTGCCGGCGTTCGTCGGACTGGGTGCGCCGTACTGGCGCAGTGATGTGCGTGGCGCGATGTTCGGTCTGTCACGCGGCACGCGCAGGGAACACGTGGTGCGCGCCGCGCTCGAATCGATGGCCTATCAGTCGCGCGACGTGCTGGCGGCGATGGAGGCCGATGCCGGCATTCCGCTGAAGGAATTACGCGCCGATGGCGGGGCGATCGCCAACGACTTCATGGCGCAGTTCCAGAGTGACATGCTCGGTGTGCCGGTGCTGCGCCCGCGAGTGACCGAAACCACGGCGCTCGGTGCTGCCTACCTGGCAGGACTGGCAGTGGGGTTCTGGGAGAGTCGTGCGCAGATCGCGGCGCTATGGCAAATGGATCGGCGCTTTCAGCCCGAGATGGACGAAGCCACCCGCGAGCGCCTGTATCGCGGCTGGCAGGACGCGGTGAATGCCACCATCGGATTTCGCGTCGTCTGATACGAACGAGGCTCCCACGCGACACGGGAGCCTCGAGGTTACATCGCTGATGTGGCGATCAATCCAGCGCGTAGCCGAACTGTTCGAGGAACTCCGCAGCGAATTCGGCGTAGTTGAAACGCTGGTTCTGAGTGCCGGGATGCTCCACCTTCAGCGCACCCATCAGCGAGGCCATGCGGCCCACGGTGGGCCAGTCCTTGCCGCGCATGATGCCGAAGATCATGCCCGCGCGATACGCGTCGCCACAACCGGTCGGGTCGACGACCTGGCGCTCGCGTGCCGGCGGGATTTCGTGCGTCTCGCTGCCGACGTGGATGATCGATCCACGCGGTCCCTGAGTCACGATATACGCCTTCACTCGCTCGGAGATCTCGGCGGCGCTCCAGTCGGTACGGGCCTGCAGCAGCTGCGACTCGTAATCGTTGACGATCACATAGGTCGCCTTGGTGATCATCGAGCGGAACTCGTCACCGCTGAACAGCGGCATCGCCTGGCCCGGATCGAAGATGAACGGTACGCCGCGTGCGGCAAATTCGTCCACATGCTGCAGCATCGCCTCGCGGCCATCGGGAGCGACGATCGCGAAGTCGATCTGCGGGATGTCTCGCACATGGTTTTCCTGTGCGCTGGACATCGCACCAGGGTGGAAGGCGGTGATCTGGTTGTTGTCCAGATCGGTGGTGATGAAGCACTGCGGGGTGAACTGGTCGTCGAACTCGCGCACGCAGTCGAGCCGGATGCCGCACTGCTCCAGGTGCTTGCGATACGGTGCAAAGTCCTGTCCCACGGCAGCCACCGGCAGCGGGTCGCCGCCGAGCAGCTTGAGGTTGTAGGCGATGTTGCCCGCGCAACCGCCGAATTCACGACGCATCCGCGGCACCAGGAACGACACATTCAGGATGTGCATCTGATCAGGCAGGATGTGATTCTTGAACTGGTCCTGGAACACCATGATGGTGTCGTAGGCCAGCGATCCGCAGATAACGGCAGACATGATGTGCGGGAGCCCCCGGGCAGGATGAAAAGGTCGCGGCAGTCGCGATCGGCCGGAAGCCCCGGCCAAAGGGTGGAATCGTACCGACATCTGCATCCGTTGGCGACTTTTTGCGCCGGCGCGCTGCTCATCGGCAAAGGTGGGAATCGTACATATCGCGGTGTTGTAGAAGGATTTCTTAACGTCATGGTCCTTGCGCATGCGAGTTACGCTGACTAGACTGGCGAGCTTACTTTTTAGCCAAGCCGAGCCACGGCGGACCCATGTTCAAGAAGTTTCGCGGGATCTTTTCCAACGACATCTCCATCGATCTCGGCACGGCCAACACGCTGATCTATGTACGCGGTCAGGGCATCGTGCTGAACGAGCCGTCCGTGGTGGCGATTCGTCAGGACCGTGGTCCCGGTGGTCCGCGTACGATTGCGGCGGTCGGCGGCGACGCCAAGCGCATGCTTGGCCGCACACCGGGCAATATCGCCACCGTACGTCCGATGAAGGACGGCGTGATCGCCGACTTCACCATGACCGAGGCGATGCTGCAGCACTTCATCAAGCAGGTGCACAAGTCGCGTTTCCTGCGACCGAGTCCGCGCGTGCTGGTCTGCGTGCCGTGCGGTTCGACCCAGGTCGAGCGCCGTGCGATCAAGGAATCGGCCGAGGGTGCCGGTGCGCGCGACGTGTTCCTGATCGAGGAGCCGATGGCCGCGGCGATCGGCGCCGGCATCCCGGTGCACGAGGCGCGTGGTGCGATGGTGCTGGACATCGGCGGCGGTACCTCTGAAGTGGCGGTGATTTCGCTCAACGGCATTGTCTACTCGCAGTCGGTGCGCGTCGGTGGCGATCGTTTCGACGAGGCGATCATCAACTACGTGCGCCGCAACCACGGTACCCTCATTGGCGAGTCCACCGCCGAGCGGATCAAGCTGGAGATCGGTTGCGCGTTCCCGCAGGCGAACGTGAAGGAGATCGAGATCTCCGGCCGCAACCTCGCAGAGGGCGTGCCGCGCATGTTCACGATCAACTCCAACGAAATTCTCGAGGCGCTGCACGAGCCGCTCGCCGGCATCGTGGCGGCGGTCAAGTCGGCGCTGGAGCAGACCCCGCCGGAGCTGTGCTCCGACGTCGCCGAGCGTGGCATCGTGCTGACCGGCGGCGGCGCGCTGTTGCGCGACCTGGACCGCCTGATCTCCGAAGAGACCGGGCTGCACGTGCAGGTGGCGGACGACCCGCTCACCTGCGTGGCACGCGGCGGCGGCAAGGCGCTGGAGCTGATCGATCAGCACGGCAGCGATTTCTTCGCACCCGAATAAGGCGAGGCCATGGCGCGCGCGCGCGATGAGTCCTCGCCGCTGTTTGCCGGCAATGCGGCCGGCACACTGCGGCTGATTTTCTATCTCGCACTGGCGATGGTGCTGATGGTGCTCGACCAGCGCAACGGCTGGCTGTGGCGGCTGCGCTCTGGTGCGGCGGCTGTGGTGGAGCCGGTATACCGGCTCGCCGGTCTGCCGGCGGCCGGCGTGCGCACCCTGAGCGTGGCATTCGCCGACCGCCAGCGCCTTACCGAGCAGAACCAGCGCCTGCGCGAGGACCTGCTCTTGGCCAACGCCAAGTTGAATCGCATGTCCGCGGTGGCCGAACAGAACCAGCGCCTGAAGGAATTGCTCGATACCCAGCACAGCCTCGAGTTGAACGTGCAACTGGCGAGGGTGATCGACGTGGATCTGGGTGCGTACCGCTACCAGCTGACCTTGAACCTGGGTGCACGTGACGGCGTGAAACCCGGCCAGCCGGTGATCGACGCGCACGGCGTGATGGGGCAGGTGAAGGAAGTGCTGCCAACCACCTCGGTGGTGATGCTGGTGACCGATCCGGCCCATGCCGTTCCGGTAGTGATCGAACGCTCAGGCTTGCGCACGGTGGCTTACGGTTCGCGCGATGGCGATCAGCTGACCCTGCCGAACATTCCGTTGGCGGCAGACGTGCGCGTCGGCGACCGCCTGCTGACGTCAGGGCTTGGTGGGCGCTTTCCGCCGGGCTTTCCCGTGGGCGAGATCAGTTCGGTGGCGCCGGCGAGCACCGGCATGTTCCTGGTGGCACAGGCACGGCCAGCGGCGGATATCGATCGCAGCGAGGATGTGTTGCTGCTGCACGACCAGGCTGAGCCGGACGGGCCGCCAGCACCGGTGAAGCCGATGGGTCCGCCACGCGACCTCGCGCCGCCCGCGGTTGACGCACCGACCATGCCAGCCGGCAAGGCCGGTGCGCTTCCTGCTGCTGTCCAGTCGTCGACGCCAGCCAGGAACAGCGGAGTGCCGCAATGAACCGGCAGCGTTTGAGCCTGTGGTGGTTCGTCGGCACGCTGGTGTTTGCGCTGCTGTCGATGCTGGTGCCGTTGCCCGGCGTGCTGGAACCGTTCAAGCCGTACTGGCCCGCGTTGTTCCTGCTGTATTGGTCGCTGGAGTCGGAGGATCGTGTCACGCTGGGGCTGGCCTTCGTGATCGGACTGGGCGCGGATCTGCTCAATGGCGTGGTGCTGGGCGAACAGGCGCTGCGCCTGTGCGCGCTGGTCTTCATCGCGCTGCGCTTTCGTTCGCGCCTGCGCTTTTTCCCGATGTGGCAACAGGCCCTCGCCGTGCTGGCGCTGTTGTTGAACGATCGTATCCTGCTGCTGATCGTGCGTGTGCTGGCTGGCGCATCGCTGCCGCCGGCGAGCTGGTGGATTTCGCCGTTCGTCGGTGCGGCGCTGTGGCCGTTCCTGTTCCTGCTGCTCGATGACCTGCGCATGCGTCTGCGGATTCAATGAGCCATGAACCAGTGACATGAGGATCCGGCGTTCGATCAAGGACACCCGCGGCGAAAGCGCCTTGTTCCGGCGTCGCGCGCTGGCGGGTTTCGTGCTGATCCTGCTCGGCCTGTGCGTGCTGGTCAGCCGCTTCGTGTTCCTGCAGGTAACGCGTCACGACGAGTTTGTCACCCGTTCGACGAACAACAGCGTGAAGCCGCGGGTGCTCCCGCCGGCCCGCGGGTTGATCTACGACCGCAACGGCGTGCTGCTGGCCGACAACGTGCCGGCGTTCCGGCTCGAGGTGATACCCGACAAGATCAAGGACATGCCGACCTTGCTGGCCGAGCTTGGCAAGGTGGTGCCGCTGGGCCAGGACGACCTGGACGCGTTCAGGAAGCAGCTCAGGCAGAACCGGCGCTTCGACAGTGTGCCGCTGAAGATGCGCCTGACCGAGGACGAGATCGATCGCTTCGCGGTGAATCGCTGGCGCTTTCCCGGCGTGGATGTGGTGCCTTATCTGACCCGACGCTATCCGCTGGGTGCGCTGTTTGCACATGTGGTGGGCTACGTGAGCCGCATCGATGCCGATGACCTCGACCGGCTCGATCCGGTCCGTTACAAGGGCACCAGCCATGTCGGTCGCACCGGTATCGAGCGATCCTACGAGGATGTACTGCACGGCACGCCGGGCTACGAACTGGACGAGGTGAACGCCGATGGGCGTATCCAGCAGGTGCTGGAAACGCATCCGCCGATACCCGGCAGGAATCTGTATCTGAGCATCGACGCGCGCATCCAGAAGGCCACCGTGGAAGCGTTCGACGGTCGGCCTGGTGCGGCAGTGGCGATCGATCCACGCAATGGACAGATGCTGGCGATGGTCAGCGTCCCCTCCTTCGATCCCAACCTGTTCGTCAATGGCATCAGCCAGGCCGATTACAGCGCACTGACCAACGATCCGGCCAAGCCGTTGCTCAACCGTGCGTTGAACGGCGTTTACCCGCCTGGCTCCACCGTGAAACCGTTTCTCGCGCTGGGCGGGCTCGAATATGGCGTGCGCCGCCCGGAAGACACGGTGCTGTCCACCGGCCAGTTCTGCCTGCCTGGGCATGCACGTTGCTATCGCGACGATGACCGCTACGGCAACGGCACGGTGAACATGGTGCGCGCGATCGCGAAGTCCACCAATACCTATTTCTACAAGCTCGCGCTGGATCTGGGCATCGACCGGCTGAGCACATGGATGAGCCGTTTCAGTTTCGGTGGCAAGACCGGCATCGACCTGATCGGCGAATCCGTGGGTGTATTGCCCTCGCGCGAGTGGAAGGCCAAGCACAGCAAGTTGGGCTGGTTTCCTGGCGATACCGTCATTTCCGGCATCGGCCAGGGTTTCTGGGCGGTGACTCCACTACAGATCGGGCATGCCGTGGCGACCCTGGCCGGACATGGCGTGCCTTATCAGCCGCGGCTGGTGATGGCTACCAGGGCTGTTGCCGAAACACAGCCGCAACCGCTGGCCAATCCGGCCGCTGGTCCGCCGCTGATCAGCAAGGCTTCCGACTGGAACGTGATCAACGAAGGCATGCGGGCGGTGATCACCGACGGCACCGCCCAGAAACTGAATATGAACAGTGGCTTCCCGTATCTGATCGCCGGCAAGAGCGGGACCGCCGAGCGCTTCTCGCGTACCACCGAGGCGTACAACACCAACAAGAACACCGCCTATCTGGCGGCACGCCATCGCGCATGGTTCGAGGGCTATACGCCGGCGGATGATCCGCAGATTGCCGCCGCCGTGTTGCTCGAGTCGGGAGCGTGGGGCGCCGAGGACGCCGGCCCGATCGTGCGCAAGATTTTCGATGCGTGGGTGGTGTTTGCCAAGGGTGGTCCGCCGCCGGTGGATGCGCCCTTGCCCAATCCGGCAGCGGCACCGGGCAATCAGGCGGTTCCTGATCAGGCAGTTCCTGTCGAAGACGTTCCGGCAGATGCATCGAGCAGCAACGGGGCGACACCATGATCGAAACCATGCATGCCCGCGTGCGTCGATTCCTGAATCGCATCCTCACCCGCCCGCGGATCGATCTGCCACTGATGTTTGGCCTGTTGCTGCTGGCGGCGGTGGGCCTGATCACGCTGTACAGCGCCGGTGACGAAAGCATCGCCCTGGTCGGTGGCCAGGCCGGCCGCTTCGTGCTCGGTGGCGCACTGCTGCTGCTGGTCTCGCGCATCCCGCCATCGGTGCTGCGCAGCTGGACGCCGTGGCTGTACGCCGGCAGCACGGCCTTGCTGGTGGTGGTGGCGATCCTGGGCGAGGGGCGTGGCGCCGATCGCTGGCTGAACCTGGGCGTGATGCGCTTCCAGCCATCCGAATTGCTGAAACTGACCATGCCGATGATGGTGGCCTGGTATCTGCATCCGCGGCAGCTGCCGCCGGGCTGGAAGGACATCGTGGTGGTCGGGCTGCTGATCGCGATACCTGCCGCACTGATCGCCAAGCAGCCGGATCTGGGTACCGCGTTGCTGGTGGCCGCTGCCGGTGCGTTCGCGCTGTTCCTGTCCGGCATGGCGTGGTGGCGCATCGGCCTGCTGGTGGCCGCGGTTGGCGGCATGATCCCGGTGGGCTGGCACTTCATGCATCAGTACCAGCGTGATCGCGTGCTGACCCTGCTCAATCCGGAATCCGATCCACTTGGCAACGGTTGGCACATCATCCAGTCACAGATCGCGGTGGGTTCCGGCGGCGTGTTCGGCAAGGGCTGGCAGCACAGCACGCAATCACGGCTGGATTTCCTGCCCGAACACACCACCGACTTCATCTTCGCGGTGTTCTCGGAGGAGTTCGGCCTGATCGGGGTGATCGCGATCATGCTGCTGTACGCCTTCATCATCGGGCGTTGCCTGTGGATCGCGATGGAGGCACGCGATACCTATTCGCGGCTGCTCGCCGGCGCCATCGGCATGAGTTTCTTCGTCTATGTCTTCGTCAATGGCGGCATGATCGCCGGCATGCTGCCGGTGGTCGGCGTGCCGATGCCGATGATCAGTTACGGCGGCACCTCGGCGGTGTCGCTGCTGGTGGGTTTCGGCGTGCTGATGTCGATCCACGCCAATCGCAAGATGCATGAATGAACGCGATGCCGGCTGCTGTTCAGCAGATGGCCCGATGCAGGACAGGTAAGCCGTGACGTGCGTGTTAGGCTTTCGACGAAGCCGCCATCACTGCCAGCGAAGCCTCTTCATGACCGTCATTTCCGCGCCACGTCCGGTCCGTTTCCTCGCCGCCCTGAGCCTGTGCTGGCTGGGCACGCTGGCACCGGCGATGGCAGACACCCATCCCGGGCAGGCCGAGCTGGTGAGCGAAGTGGCACGGGATACCGGCAAGGATCCGCAGGCGCTGAATGCACTGCTCGATGGCGCGAAGATGCAGCAGAGCATCCTCGATGCGATCAGCCGCCCTGCCGAGGGCAAGCCGTGGAAGGACTACCGGCCGATCTTCGTCACCGAGCAGCGGATCAATGCCGGTGTCGCGTTCTATCTCGCCCATCGCGATCTGGTCGAGCGCATCGGCCGCCAGTACGGGGTGGCGCCGGAATACATCGTCGCGATCATCGGCGTGGAGACCAGCTACGGCCAGATCACCGGCAAGTACAAGGTGCTCGATGCACTGGTCACGCTGGCCCTGTACTACCCGCCGCGCGCCACGTTCTTCCGCAGCGAACTGAAAACCCTGCTGGAGTTGCCCGACAACCATCTGGCCGGACCGCTCGATACGCTCACCGGCTCCTACGCCGGCGCACAGGGCTGGGGCCAGTTCATGCCGTCGAGCATCCGCGATTACGGCGTGGACGCGGATGGTGACGGCCATATCGACCTGCAGAACTCGTTGCCGGACATCCTGGCCAGTGTCGCCAATTATTTCGCGAAACATGGCTGGGTCAGCGGCGGCCCGGTCGCTGCGTGGGCGCAACCGGATGCTGCCGCGAAAGCGGTCACGGTAAAGGACGCCACGCCGCAATGGCCACTGGAACAGCTTGAGGCGTGGGGTTACACGCCACTGCAGGCCATGAATCCGGGGCAGCCGACCAGTCTGCAGAAGCTCGAAGGTGTGTACGGGCCGGAATACTGGTTCACTTTCCAGAACTTCTACGTGATCACCCGTTACAACCGCAGCCCGCTGTATGCGATGGCAGTCAACCAGCTGGCGCAGGCCATCGCCGCCGGCGTGGGCCAGGCGGACGCGGCACGATGAAGAGGCTGTACGCGGCAACGATGCTGACGGCGGTGCTGCTGGCCGGATGCAGCGGTACGAAAACCCGGCCGTCGCACGGCAGCGGCAGGCAGCAGCAGGGTTCTTCGCCAGTGTCGCCCGGTCGCGGTGACAACAGCTTCCGCGATGATCTCAGTCAGCCGCAGGGCAGTCGCTACCGCGACGGCAAGGACAGCGTGCCGGATGGTCCGGCGCCGGACATCAGCAAGCTGGTCGAGCCGGTGCCGAAGGTCGAGCCCCGTGCGCTGTACGGCAACAAGTCACCCTACACCGTGCTCGGGCAGACCTATCGGGTGCTGCCGAGCGCACGCGGTTACGACGAGCGCGGCATCGCCTCGTTCTACGGCAACAAGTTCCACGGCTACAAGACGTCCAGCCTGGAAACCTACGACATGTACGCGTTCACCGCCGCCAGCAAGACCCTGCCGCTGCCGAGCTATGCCCGGGTCACCAACCTGCAGAACGGCAAGAGCGTGATCGTGCGGGTCAACGATCGCGGCCCGTTTCACGAGGACCGTGTGATCGATCTGTCCTATGCGGCAGCGGTGAAGATCGGCATCTGGCCCAAGGGCACCGGGCTGGTCGAGGTGCGCGGGATCGATCCCGGCGAACCGGCATCGGAACTGCCGCCGCCGGCCGTGGTCACAAGCGGACATCCGGGAATCTATCTGCAGGTAGGCGCGTTTTCCGATGCGGACAATGCCGAGCGGGTGGCGCAGCGCCTGCGCCAGGCCGGGCTGGGCACGGTGCAGGTGACCGATGCCGACATCAACGGCCGCCGCGTGCGTCGCGTGCGGGTCGGGCCGCTGGCGGATGTGGATAGCGCCGATCGGGTGAGTGCCCGGATCGAAGGCATGGGTCTGCCCAGACCGCAGGTCGCGGTAGACTGAGCGGGTTTGTTTCAACACTGACACCATGCGGGCAGCTGATTCCGCCGGCATCCAAGACTGGACTGAAGACCACGATGAATTTTTTCCGCCGCACCCTGATCCCGCTCGCCGCTGCTGCCCTGCTGTTCGGTGTTGCCCTTGCCCAGACCCCGCCGCCCCCGACACCGCCGCATCCGTCGCCGGTGCCGCGCCCGGCGGTGCCTGACGCGCCGGTGCCGCCGCCGCCGGATGTCGACGGCAAGGCATGGGTGCTCATGGATTACGCCACCGGCCAGATTCTGGCCAGCAAGGAGCCTGATCTGCGCGTGGAGCCGGCCTCGATCACCAAGATCATGACCGACTACGTGGTCTCGGCCGAGGTCGCCAACGGCAAGGTCCACATGACCGACCCGGTCACCATCAGCGAGAACGCGTGGCGTGGTGGCGGGGCAGGCACGGACGGTTCCACCAGCTTCCTCAAGCTCAACAGCCAGGTGCCGCTGAAGGATCTGCTGTACGGCCTGATCATCCAGTCCGGCAACGACGCCGCGATCGCGCTGGCCGAGCACACCGCGGGTTCCGAGCAGGCGTTTGCCGGGTTGATGAATGCGTATGCCAAGCAGCTCGGCATGGTCAACACGAACTTCGAGAATGCCTCCGGTTACCCGATCGCCAACCACTACACCACCGCGCACGACATCGCGATCCTGTCGCGCGCGCTGATCCATGATTTCCCCGATGACTACGCGATCTCCGCGATCAAGCAGTTCGAATGGAACGGTATCAAGCAGGGCAACCGCAACACGCTGCTGTGGCGTGATCCGAGCGTGGACGGCATCAAGACCGGCCATACCGCGGCCGCCGGGTACTGCCTGGCGGCATCGGCCAAGCAGGGCGAGTCGCGCATGATCGCCATCGTGATGGGCGCCAGCAGCGAGAAGGCGCGCGCCGACTCGGCGATGGCCCTGCTCAACTACGGTTTCCGCTTCTACGAGACGCACAAGCTGTATGACGCCAGCAAACCCTTGGCCACGCCGCGGCTGTGGAAGGGGGCGGCGAACCAGCTGCCGATCGGCGTCGCCGAGGACGTGCTGGTCACCGTCAAGCGTGGCGAGTACGACCAGCTCAAGGCCACCATGGATATTCCGGCCACGTTGATCGCGCCGTTCACCAAGGGCCAGCAGGTCGGGACGTTGCGCGTCACGCTGGCCGGCCAGCCGGTACAGACGGTGCCGCTGATCGCGCTGGACGCTGCGCCGCAGGGCGGTTTCTTCTCGCGCCTGTGGGACAGCATCATGCTGTGGTTCCACAGCAGCAAGGGCAGCAGCGAACAGACTCCGACCACTTCACAGGCTCCGAGTGCCCCGAGTACGAAGTAATGCAGCCGATCGACTTCAGCAAGGCGAAGCAGGATGGCAAGGGCTTCCAGTTTCCCGGCGAGTTCGAGATCACCGCGGTCGGCAGTGCCAGCGCGAACCTGCCGACCCATGTACCGCAGCTGCTGGAGCGTGCCGGTCTGCGCGTGCTGCACGAGAGCGTGCGGCACCGGCATTCCGGTGCCGGCAATTTCGTTTCGGTAACGGTGAGTTTCCACTGCGACAACCGCGAGCAGTACGAGGCGGCGCACGTCGCGCTGCGTGCCAGCCCGGACATCCGTTACACGATGTAGTCCCTCTCGCAGGTGCGCTCCTGCGACCCCCGCCTCAAGGTTCTGTCATGTCGTTGCCGTTGAAAATCCGTCGCCTTGGCCGCCAGCCGTATGAGCCGGTGTGGCGGGCGATGAGTGCGTTCACCGACAACCGCACGGCGGAAACGGTCGACGAGCTGTGGTTGCTGGAACACGATCCGGTGTTCACCCTGGGGCAGGCCGGCAAGCTGGAGCACGTGCTGGCGCCGGGCGATATCCCGGTGGTGCCGGTCGATCGCGGTGGCCAGGTCACTTATCACGGGCCGGGTCAGATCGTCGGCTATCCGCTGATCGATCTGCGCCGTGCCGGCGTGGGCGTGCGCGAGCTGGTCAGCCGGATCGAGCAGTCGATCATCGATACCCTCGCGCATTGGCATATCGATGCGGAACGGCTGGAAGGTGCTCCGGGCGTCTACGTCGGTGGCGCCAAGGTGGCTGCACTGGGGTTGCGTGTGCGGCGCGGTTGCAGCTTTCACGGTCTGGCCCTCGATGTGAACATGGACCTGGAGCCGTTTCATCGCATCAACCCTTGCGGTTACAAGGGTTTGGCGGTCACACAGATGGTAGACTTGGGCGGTCCGTCGCGACTGGCGGACGTCGAGGAAGTGCTGATCGGTGCGTTCTGCCGGCAGTTCGGCTTCGATGCCGAGCCGGCCGCCCCTGTATTGCCTGAGCTCCCTGTTCGCGCAGCGGCCCATGCTTGATTGCCCCATGCTTGATTGACCCACGCTTGATTGATCCAGGCTTCCCGATGAGCAACACCTCCACTTCTCCATCCCGAACCATCCCGATCAGTGTTGTCGCCGGCGCTCCCGAGAAGCTGCAGGGCAACGACAAGATCGCGCTGAACCGTGCGGGGTTCGACACGACCGTGCCGACGCTGCGCAAGCCGTCGTGGATCCGCGTGCGCCTGCCGCAGGGCAACGCCGTGCAGCAGCTGAAGGCGCGCTTGCGCGAGAACGCGCTGGTCACGGTGTGCGAGGAAGCCTCCTGCCCGAACATCCACGAGTGCTTCAGCAAGGGCACTGCCACCTTCATGATCCTCGGCGAGGTGTGTACCCGTCGCTGCTCGTTCTGCGACGTGGCGCATGGCCGTCCGGCGGCCCCTGATCCGCTGGAACCGGCACGCCTGGCCGAGACGATCCGCGACATGCGTCTGAAGTATGTGGTGATCACCTCGGTCGACCGCGATGATCTGCGCGACGGCGGTGCCGAGCATTTCGCTGCGTGCATTCGGGCGACGCGTCACGCCAGCCCGAACATCCGGATCGAGATCCTCACGCCGGATTTCCGCGGCAAGGGTCGTATGGAACGTGCACTGGAAGTGCTGAAGGATTTCCCGCCGGACGTGTTCAACCACAATCTGGAAACCGTGCCGCACCTGTACCGCGAAGTGCGTCCGGGTGCCGACTACCAGTGGTCGCTGGACCTGCTCAAGCGCTTCAAGGCGCAGCATCCGGAGGTGCCGACCAAGTCCGGCATCATGCTGGGTCTGGGCGAGACGCTGGAGCAGGTACTCGAGACGATGCGCGACCTGCGCGCGCATGACGTCGAGATGATCACCATCGGCCAGTATCTGCAGCCCACGCCGCATCATCATCCGGTCGTGCGCTACTGGACCCCTGAAGAATTCGATGCGCTGCGTGAAGCCGGTGAGGCGATGGGTTTCCATCATGTCGCCTCCGGTCCGCTGGTGCGTTCGTCCTATCACGCCGACCTGCAGGCCCATGCAGCCGGTGTCACCGAGTCAGCCTGAGAACCTACATGAAACTTCGCCACGCGCTGGTGTTCCTGCTTGCCTTCACCACGACCTGTGCCATGGCCCAGTCGGCGGCCGATCTCGGTGCCGGCAACGGCAGCCGCAAGGCGGCCACCTGGCCACTCAAGCCCACCGCCACCGAGGCGCAGGCCGCGCAGCTGTCGGCGCGCTTCCTGACCCGCTTCCATTACGACGCGCAGCCGCTCGACGATGCGATGTCGGCGCGGATCTACAAGGCCTACTTCAAGCTGCTCGATGGCGAGAAGGTGTTCTTCACCCAGGCCGACATGGCCAAGTTCGCGCCGCTGAAGACTCAGCTCGATGATGCGATCTGGAACCAGGACCTGTCTGCCCCGTTCTCGATCTTCAACGCGTACGTGCAGCGCGCGGTCGACCGCATGAACTATGCGCGCGGCCTGCTCAAGCAGGGCTTCGATTTCTCCGCCAACGAAAGTTACACGTTCGATCGCAAGAATGCCGATTGGCCGAAGGACCAGGCTGCGCTGGACGACCTGTGGCGCAAGCGCACGATGAACGACTGGCTGCGCCTGAAGCTCGCCGGCAAGGACGATGCCGAGATCCGCAAGACGCTGGACAAGCGCTACGCCGGCTACATCGAGCGGGTGAAGCAGCTCGACAACGAAGATGCGTTCCAGACCTTCATGACCGCCTATGCCGAGACCACCGATCCGCACACCGATTACCTCGGGCCACGCGCGGCGGAGAATTTCGACATCGCGATGAAGCTGTCGCTGGAAGGCATCGGCGCGGTGCTGCAGGCACGCGATGATTACACCCAGATCCGCGAGCTGGTGCCGGCCGGTCCGGCCGGCAAGTCCGGCAAGATCCACGTCGGCGACCTCGTCGTCGGCGTCGGCCAGGGCGACAACGGCCCGATCACCGACGTGATCGGCTGGCGCCTGGACGATGTGGTCAACCGCATTCGCGGCAAGAAGGACACCACCGTGCGGCTGGAAATCATTCCGGCCGATGCCGGCGTGGACGGCAAGCACGAGATCATCAGCCTGGTGCGCCAGAAGGTCAGCATCGAGGAACAGGCGGCGAAGAAGAAGATCATCGACATCAAGGACGGCGATGTCAGCCGCAAGATCGGCGTGATCGAGCTGCCCACGTTCTATTCCGACTTTGGCGCACGCAGCGAGGGCGACAAGGACTTCAAGAGCGCCACCCGCGATGTCGCCAAACTGCTCGGCGAGTTGAAGGCAGCCGGCGTGCAGGGTGTGATCGTGGATCTGCGCAACAACGGCGGTGGCTCGCTGGCCGAAGCCATTTCGATGACCGGGCTGTTCATCGACAAGGGACCGGTGGTGCAGGTGCGCGACTCCAAGGGGCACGTCGAGGTGCAGGGCGACGACGATCCGGGCATGGCGTGGAGCGGCCCGCTGGCGGTGCTGGTCAACCGCGGCTCGGCCTCGGCCTCGGAAATCTTTGCCGCGGCAATCCAGGACTACCATCGCGGCCTGATCATCGGTGAGCCCACCTTCGGCAAGGGCACCGTGCAGAACCTGGTCGATCTCGACCGCTTTACCAGTGGCGACAGCGAGAAGCCGCAGTTCGGCGAGCTGAAGATGACCATCCAGGAATTCTTCCGCATCAATGGCGGTTCCACCCAGCTGAAGGGCGTGACGCCGGATATCGAGTTCCCGCAGAACGGCGACGACAAGGATTTCGGCGAGTCGACTTATGACAATGCCTTGAAGTGGACGCAGATCGCACCGGCCGACTACCAGCCGGTGGCCAGCCTCAATGCCTATCTGCCGCAGTTGCAGACGATGCATGACGATCGCACGGCGAAGTCGCCGGCATGGAAGCTGATGCTGGACGAGCTGTCGCAATACAAGATCATGCGCAACAAGACCTCGGTCTCGCTGAATTTCGCCACGCGCGAGGCAGAGCGCAAGCAGCAGGACGCGATGCAGAGCGAGTTCCGCAACCGGCACAAGGCCATCGACGGTACCGATGCGGCATTGAGCGACGAGGACAGTGCGCTGGACGACGGCCTCGATGCGAACGAGCGAAGCCTGAAGAGCGAGCTCAAGCAGGAAAAGGATGCGAAGAAGGCGAAGGACGTGGAGCTCAACGAGACCGCACACATCCTGTTCGACGCGGTCGGCCTGATCAAGGCCGATCCGAGACTGGCTGCCCAGGTGCTGCCGTATGGCGGCAAGTACTCGGACGTTGCGGCGACGAAGCCCGCAACACCTGCGGTGGCCCCGGTGGTGCCGACAGCCACGCATTGAATGGTGTCGGCAGATAAAAAGGCAGCGCACCCGCGCTGCTTTTTTTATGCACTGCAGCCTTATGTGGTGTAGCCGAGGCGTTCGATCATGGGGCGCAGTATGGGCAGCACGGGTTCGAAACGGTCCCGATAGGCATGCCAGCGATTGACCGCCGCGGAGTTGATGCCGCGGGTGACCTGGGCATAGCTGGGCGTGCTGATGAAGCCCTTGCCGCGCGCGTGCTCGGCGAAGCGTGCCATCGGCGAGGCATCCGCGATTCCGAGAAACTGCCCCAGCCGTGCGACGTGGTCGTCGAAGTGGCTGACCACGGATTCGTAACGCCACTCCAGCACGTGTGGCGTAAGCACTTCGACTTGCCGGTACCACTGCTCGAAGGCCTGCACATAGCCGTGCGCCAGGCGCGACAGTGATGAACACAGCACCATGAAGGCCGGTGAGCGGAACGGCTGCATGTAGCAGCTGAGCAACACGTCGCAGGGATGACGCAGGCACAGGATGATGCGCGCCTCGGGAAACAGCCGCCTGATCATCGGCAGGCACAGCATGTTGAGTGGATTCTTGTCCACCAGTCGGCGCTGGCCCCGATCCGGCAGCACATGATCGACCCGGCGGAAATAGACGGCGCGCAACTGATCGGCTTCCGTCTGGGTCAGGCTGGCCAGATCCTCGGGATAGCGCTGGCCGACCAGTTCCATGCCCTCGATCAGCTCATGCACAAAGGCGCGCTCGTCCATCGAGCGGAAATCCGGATGGGCATCGAGCATCTGTTCCAGCAAGGTGGTACCGGAACGCGGAAAGCCGACCACGAATACCGGACTTTGACGCGCGGAAGGCGAGGACAACGGACCCCAGGAAGCGTAGTCAACGCGGCTGACGACGCGGCTGGCCATCTGCAGCGGCTGGCTGTCAGCTGCAAGCAGCTCCGGCAGCACATCCCGCGCAATATCCAGTTGTGCTGCATGCGCGACTTGCAGAGCCTGCCATGCCTCGTTGTGTTGGCCTTGCTTGTCACATGCTGCGGCGCGGCCAAAGGCGGCACCGGCGCGGCTCTGCTCATCGATGGCGAGCGCGAGTACACGCTGGTACAGCGCGGCGGCGCCTGCATGGTCGGCCGCGCGCATGGCCAGTGCGGCATGAATGCTCCAGCCTTCGGCGCGTGCGTATTGTGCCTCGGGCGGCAGCAGGTCGAGCGTACTCAGTGGCAGCTTGCGCAACTCCTCCTGCGCAAGTTCGAGCCGATTGCTTCTTTCGTGCAAGGCGGTTCGCTGCGTGGCAAGACGCAGCCGCATGATGTCGGCCGCAGGCCCAGCAGGCAGTTCCGCGCGTGCCAGCGTGCGCAGTGCGGCATCCGGATCGCCCTGGACGGCCAGCATCGCGGCCAGGAGCAGGGCCTGCTCGGCGGGTTGCGGTGGCCAGTCGATGGCGCCGGCCAGCATCGCTTCCTGGCTGCTGTTGTCGCCGCATACATGGCAGGCATGTGCCGCCTGCAACCGAGCCTCGATGAAGTGCGGTGATAGGTCCACGGCATCCATCAAGGTCTCCCGGGCCGGCAGCCAGCGTCGCTGCTGGATGTAGAGCAGTCCCAGGTTGTAGAGCACCTCGGCATCACCCGGCGCCAGCGATCGTGCGGTCAGGAATGCCTGTTCGGAGGCTGCGGTGTCGCCTGACTGCTGGCAGGCAAGCGCAAGATTGTTCCAGTACGCGGAGACCTCCGGCCGCATCTGCGCCAGTCGACGGAACGCTGCCACAGCCTGTTCGTGGCGATGGGACGCCTGCTGCGCCAGGCCAAGCCAGAACAGGATGCTTTCATCCGCGTCCTCTTCTTGCGCCTGCGCCGCGAGCGCGACGACATGCTCCATCTCGCCGGCGTGGTAGGCGGTGGCCATGGCGTTGGCGAGATCGCTGGGTGGGGTGGGCATGCTTCTCTATCGATCGTCTGCTCGGCTCCATTATGCAAGAGGGCCGCGAGACTATCTCGCGGCCCTCTTGCAGCGTGACGCTATGCAGTGTGTGGTCAGGTGTCAGAGCTTGAACGTGGCACGCAGCCAGTAATAGCGTCCCATCGTGTCGTAGGTGGCAGTGTCCACGTTGTAGTTCAGGCCGTTCTGGTAGACCAGCGGTGGAGCCTTGTTGCTGAGGTTGTCCACGCCGAAGTCGAGCCGGGTATGCCACGACGGGATCGCATAACCGAGCTGGATCGAGTGATAGATCACCGAACCCATCGGCGCATTTGCCCCGGTGACAACGTCAGCGTTGAGGTTGGTCAGATGGTTGATGTAGCGTGACTGCCACTGGGCGCTCCAGTTGCCCTTCTCCCAGTTGAACGTGAGCGTGCCGCGCCAGCGCGCGATGTTGCCGAACTGCTGGGTGTAGGTGCCGGCGTAATCGATCGTCTTTGCGCCGGGTTGGCCCGGGGCGGCATCGTTCTTGTAGGTAGAGGTATAGGTGGTGGAGAGGCCGGCCTTGAAGTTGCCGGGGTCGACGCTGCCCAGGTCGAAGTGCGGGATCTTGTAGTTCAGGGTGAAATCGATGCCACTGGTACTCAGGTTGCCCAGGTTGACCACCGGCGTATCGATCACCCGCACTTGGCCCGGCTGCTTGGTGGTGTTGTCCAGGCGGTTGATGAACGAGCAGTACGGGCTGTTGTTGTTGGCGAAGCAGGAGTCGACCACGGTCGCCGCGGCGATCGGCGTCAGCAGGTCGCTCAGGTAGATGTGCCAGAAGTCGACGCTGGTGGATACGCCCTCTGCCCAGCTTGGGTTGTAGACAAAGCCGAGATCGATCGACTTGCCCTGCTCCGGTTTCAGCGACTCGCCGACCGTGCTGGCACCCGAGTAGTAGGTGTTGACCTGCGCGGGCGAGTTGCCTGGCCAGTTGACCGGGACGTACTGGCAGGCGGCGGTGTGCTGCGCGAGCTCGGCCGCCGAGAGATGCGCGCAGGGGTCGTTCAGGGTCGGCTGGACCAGGGTCACGCCATCGTGGAGTTCATCCAAGTTGGGCGCACGGAATACCTGGGAGATCGTGCCGCGGACCAGCAGGTCGGCGATTGGCCGCCATTCGACGGCGATCTTCTTGTTGGTGGTGGTGCCGGAGGTGCTGTAGTCGGAAGCGCGGATGCCCAGGTCGACGTTCAACGAATACGCCCACGGCTGCTGCGAGAGCAACGGGATCAGCGTTTCGGCATAAAGCTCCTTGACATTGTCGCTGCCGCGGCCTGGCGAGCCGCAGGCTTCCTGCAGTACCTCGCAGCGGCCGGTGGTGAGGTTGAGAACGGCGTCGGGGGTAACCGTGTAGTTCATCGACTGCTGGCGATACAGGGCGCCGGCGGCCAACTGCACGGAGCCTGCCGGCAGGTCCCACAATTCACCGTTGGCGTCGAACTGGGCCTGCTTCGTTGCATTCGTGTACACGTATTCCGGGGTATCCACACCGGCCCTCAATGCGGCGCTCTGGTTGGCCTGATCGAAGATGTTCACGCCGTTGTTGATCGCGTTCTGGAAGTCGGCGACGTTGACCTCGTTGTAGTCGCGTTGCACGCGATTGGAATAGCCGTAGTCGAACGAGGCATCCCAGCTCCAGCTGCTCTGGCCGAACGCGCCGCGCAGGCCGGTGTTCACCTGCACGTTCTTGGTGTCATAGGTGTGCAGGCGGGTGCCGAGGCCGGTCAGGCGGGTGTTGAAAGCGTAGCCACCGTCCGGATCGGTCGGATTGGCGGGATCGGTGCCGAAGGTGACGCCGAACGGGTTGATCGGATTGTTCTTGGACACATACCAACCGTCGTTGGTGAGCCCGGCCGCCGTCGGCGCAGGTGCATCCTGGCCGCTCGACTGGGTGTGGTTGAAGAACGCGTTGGCGAAGAAGGTCAGGTTGTCGGTCAGCTTGTAGTTGCCGAGCACGAAGCCGTCGATACGTTGCTGCTGGGTCTGGATGTAGTTGTAGGCGTTGTAGTTGTAGGCATCCGGGGCGCCGCGGTCGCAGCGGTAGTCATTCACGCTCGAGCCGTTGCCCGATGCCAACGTGATATACGGGGTTGGGCAGGTGCCTGCCGCGTTGGCGGCGATCGACGCGGGCGTCTGGATCTTGCCGGTCGGGATGGTGCTGGAACCGGCCGGCTGGGCCACGCCGCTGGACAGGTACAACTGGTGCGCGGAGTACTTGCGCTGGGTGGCGAGCACGGCATCGTACTTGTTGTAGTCGAGGCCGCCGACGATATTGTAGCGATCGCCGCTGGCGCCGGCGGTCAGGCTGATGCCGTGCCGCTGGCCGTCGCCGTGGCTGGAGATGCCGTCGTTGATGCTGGCTTCGGCGCCCTGGTAGTCCTTGCGCAGAATGAAGTTGACCACGCCGCCGATCGCGTCGGAGCCGTAAACCGTCGAGGCGCCTTCGGCCAGCACGTCGACCCGCTCGATCATGTTCTGCGGGATCATGTTCACATCGGCATTCGCCATGCGCTGGCCGTCGATCAGCACCAGGGTGCGGTCGACGCCCAAGCCGCGCAACGAGATGCGCGATGCACCGTCGCCGCCTTCCAGCAAGGGGCTGGCGACGCCGCCGCCGTTACTGTTGTTCTGTGGGTTCGTGGCGGCGCCCGAGACGCTGGGCAGCGCCTGCAGCACGTTGCCAAGGACCGGGCTGCCATTGTTGGCGATCGCGGCGCGGTCCACCATCACTACCGGACTGGACGTTTCGGCGTCGACACGCCGGATCAGCGAGCCGGTGACGACAACCGATTGCAAGGTCTTTGCCTTCTTCGTCGTCGCAGGTGCCGGGTTGGCCTGACCGGTGGTCGTGGTATCGCTTGTTGTCGAGTCCTGTGCCTGGACCATACCCGCTGCCGCGAAAATGCCTACGGTCAAAGCCAGTCGCACGGCCAGTGACAAGTGATTCAAGTTGTATTTCATGCGTTATCCCCGGTTGAAGTAGAAAGTCCCCTGTACTTCCCGTGCTGCAGCCTCGGTGCTCGGTCTGCGGACGGGTGAGCGCCTTGTGGTCGGGCTAGGTGACTGCGGGCGGGTTCTGTATCTGCGGGCCGGACGCACCCAGCGACATGCTGGCTGGAGGTGCCGTGGGCCGTGCCAGCGGAGGCTGGCCATGAAGCAGTACACGGTGCATGAAGTTCTCTCCCCGATCTTGATGGACGGTCCGGGATTCATGGCGGCGGCGCTTCTAGTGACACATCCCTAATGAGCGCTTCGAGCGGCCCCCTCCCAAGGGCATGCTTGTCGCCATGATCCGGTTCGTGTGACGTACGGCGGGTGTGTTCTGCCGATGGCAGGCTGGTCGCGGAATCCTGCGGCGTAGCCGGCACAAGCGACGGAAAATACGGGCCGGCTTTCAGGATCACACGGAAGCGCATAAAAAAATAGCACCATGGCAACAGTTTTTTGATGTTCGGGGGTAGCCTGGTGGCCCTTCGGGTTCAGGAATCCGGCCGCGACGGCACGCATCAGCCGTGGCCGTATAGATGCCCGCAAGGGCATGGAATGGAGCTGTCCCGCCGACCGCGCGACGCCAGACGTCTCATGCACAATGAGCTTCGATCAAGGATGGACAGGCGCCTGCATCACGCGTAAACACGGTCTGCCTGCCATTCCCGCACGAGAGGATTCGCATGGACATGTTGCCGAATGTCGCACTTGCGGGTGGTCTGGCCTGGGCCAGCGGCATCCGCCTGTACGCCACGATCTTCGTGGCCGGCATGCTGGGCCGACTCGGCTACGTGCATCTGCCGGACGGCCTGCTGCCGCTGACCGATACCTGGGTGCTGGCGGTGTCGGGCGTGCTGATGCTGTGCGAGTTCCTAGCCGACAAAGTGCCAGCCTTCGACAGCGTCTGGGATGCGATCCACACCTTCATCCGCATCCCGATCGGGACCCTGCTGGCCTGGGGCGTGTTCAAGGAGTCCGGCGCCGGGGCGCAGCTGGCGGCGGCCCTGCTCGGCGGTGCGCTGGTCGCCGGCACGCATCTGACCAAGGCCGGCACGCGGGCGCTGATCAACACCTCGCCGGAACCTTTCAGCAACTGGGGTGCCAGTGTGGGCGAGGATGTCGGCTGGCTCGGCGGCCTGTATCTGATGTGGCGGCACCCGCTGGCGCTGCTGATCCTGCTCGGTCTGTTCGTGTTGCTGATGTGCTGGATGCTGCCGCGGATCGTGCGCGGACTGCGCACGTTGCGGCAGCGTCTGCAGCGTCTGCGCCTGACGCTGTCCGGCGGCGCTCAGCCGCGATAGCGCTGCTGCAGGAACGCGAACAGCGCGCGCAGGCCCATGGCCTCGCCGCCGCGTGGCCGGCCCGGACGGTCGCTGTCGTTCCAGGCGTAGGTGTCCAGGTGCAGCCACGGCGTGTTGTCCGGCACGAAGCGTTCCAGGTACAACGCCGCGGTGATCGCACCGGCATGACGCGAGGGGCCGGCATTGGCGAAGTCGGCCAGGTACGAGTCGAGCATCCGGCGGTACGGACGCCACAGCGGCAGCCGCCACAGCGGGTCGTTGACCGCAGCGCCGGCAGTCAGCACACCCGCGGCAATGGCGTCGTCGTTGGCGAACAGCGCCGGCAGGTCCGGCCCCAGCGCGACGCGTGCGGCGCCGGTGAGGGTGGCGAAATCGACGATCAGTTCGGGCTGCTGCTCGGCGCCGTAGGCCAGCGCATCGCACAGCACCAGTCGCCCTTCGGCGTCGGTATTGTCGATCTCGACAGTATGGCCGCCGCGGGTGGTAATGACTTCGCCCGGGCGCAGAGCGTTGCCGGCCACCGCATTCTCCACCGCCGGAATCAGCAGGGTCAGGCGTACCGGCAGCTTCGCCTGCATGACCAGTCCGGCCAGCGCGATCGCGTGAGCGGCGCCGCCCATGTCCTTCTTCATCCAGCGCATGCCGTCGGACGATTTCAGGTCGAGGCCGCCGGTGTCGAAGCACACGCCCTTGCCGATCAGCACCAGTTTCGGATGGCTGGCCTTGCCCCAGTTCAGCTCGATCAGGCGCGGCGCGCGATGGCTGGCGCGGCCGACCGCGTGGATGGTCGGGAAGTCGGCCTTGAGCAACTCGTCGCCGACCCATTCGCGTACCTTGGCCTTGTGCGTCTTGCCCAGCTGCTTGATCGCATGGGCGAGCTGCTGCGGGCCCATGTCCTCGGTCGGCGTGTTGACCAGGTCGCGCACCTGGCTGGTGGCCTGCACCAGCGGCGCCAGCTGCTGCAGCTCGGCGGCGGACACGGCGAGCCGTGCGGATGCGCGCTTCGGCTGGCGATAGCGGGTGAACTGGTAGGCACCCAGCGCCCAGCCCAATGCGGCCTGGGTGGCATCGGTCAGCACGCCTTCGGCGGCGAGATGGTAGTTCGCCTCGGGCAGGCTGCCTGGCAGCGCGGCCAGTGCACCGAGCGCATCGTGCACATCGACGCCGACCAGCACGCGTTCCAGCTTGCCGCCGGCATCGGCGAGCAGGGCAAACGTGCCCGGCGCTGCCGCGAAGCCGCAATCGCTCAGCCAGCGTCGTTGCGCCGCGCTCAGCCGGCGGCGGCTGGCCGCGTAGTGCGCCGCGTCGGTGGTCTCGATGGCGATGCTGTGACGGTTGCCGGGCTGGCGTTCGATCAGGGCGGACATGCGGAATCCTTCGGGCTTGCAGTGCGTGTGTCGCGCGACGGCGTGACAGTCAATCGCCAATCATGCGCGTTTTGCCCGGCGCTGCCTACGGTGGGTGCTGCGCTTCGAGCCAGTCGGCGAGCGCGCTCATGTCAGGCAGATCCAGCTCGGGCGCCGCCCCCAGTTCGGCCGGCCAGGTTTCGCCACCACGATTGATCCATGCGGTGCGCAGACCGGCATCGCGTGCACCGGCCACATCCATTACCGGGTCGTCGCCGACGTGCAGGATCTGCGCCGGTGCCACGCCGAGCCGTTCGGCGGCGGCCAGGAAGATCCGCGGGTCGGGTTTGGCCACGCCGCTGTCGCGCGCGCAGATGTGGTGGGCGAAGTGCGTGTGGATGCCGATGCGCTGCAGGTCGGCATTGCCGTTGGTCAGGCTCGCCAGCGGCCAGCGCGCCGTGATGCGCTCAAGTGCCGGCAGGCTGTCCGGATACAGCTCCACGCTGTTGCGTGCAGCGAAGTAGATTTCCCACAGGGCATCCACCGGCGCGACGGTGATCCCGCAGGCAGCAAAGACATGTTGCAGGGTGAGCTGGCGCTGGGTGGTGAAGTCATGCGCCAGGTCGAGCCGTTCGGCGGCGACCTGGGCGCGCAACTCGCGCATGGCCTTGATCGGCCATGCGCGTGCGACATCGGGGTAGTGCTGCTGCAGCCACGTGTCGACCGCAAGATCGGCGCGTTCCAGAGCCGGCAGCACCGGCCACAGGGTGTCGTCCAGATCCAGCGTCAGCGCGAGTATCTGCACGACGCGGCAGACTCAGCGTTCGCTGACGCGCAGCACCTGGCCGAGTTTGATCTGATCGCCCTTGAGATGATTCCACTCGCGCAACTGAGCCACGGTGACGGTATTGTTCTTCGCGATCAACGACAAGGTATCGCCCTTGACCACCGTATAGGTGCTGCCGCCCGCGGTGTGGGTCTTGCTGGCGACATTCGGCGCACTGGCGATGGACTGGTTGCCCAGGCTGCTTGCGGCAGGCTGCTGAGCAGTAGCCTGCTGCGCAGTGGCAGCGGCGATCGAACTTGCCGTCGTGATGATGCGACCCGGCCGCACACCCAGCTCTGCAAAGATCTGATTGCTGCGAGCGTCCTCCTTCGAGGTCAGCGCGATGCCATCCTGGTACGGCAGCACCGCATGCAGACGCATCGCGGCCTTGGCTGCATCGCTCTGCAGGAAGTCGATGAAGGCCTGGACCTGGGTTGCTTTCGGGCTGCGCGGATTGGTCACCAGGTAGACCGGCGTATACAGCAGATAGCTGCCGTTGCCGACGCTGGTGGCGTTCGGTGCGACGCCGTTGATCGCCACGGCCTTGAGCTTGGGATTGCCGCTGATGTCAGCCATGGTGGCTGCACCCAGGCCGTTCGGGTTGAGTTCGACGCCTTCCTCGAGCTTGTGCGTATTGACGTACAGGCGCGGTGCGGCGACCGGCTGGTTGCCGCGTCCGAACAGCAGGTTGCGCAGGCTGTATTCCACGCCGTCGCCCGGGCTGGCGACGGCGTAGACATCGATCGGCGCATCGTTGCCGCCGACCTCGCTCCAGTTGTGGATCCTGCCGTAGTAGATGTCGTGCACCTGCTTCAGCGTGAGGCTGCGAACCGGGTTGGAGGCGTGGGTGATGATCACCAGCGCATCCCAGGCCACCGGGGTGAACGTGAGGTTGGTGTTTTCCGCGCTGCCGTCGCTGGCGCGCAGGCTGCCGGCGAGATCGGCAGTGCCGGTGGCCACCGCGTCGATGCCCGAGGCCGTGTTGAACGGCTGCAACTCGATAGTGCCTTTGCCGCTCTTCTGCCATGCAAGCGCCACTTCGTCGAGGACGCCGGTGGCCGTGGCGACATCGCCGCGCCAGATCAGGGTAGGACCTTTCGCGGGGGCGCTGGTCTTGGCATGCGTGCGTGCGTGCGTTTTGGCGAGCACAGGTGCAGTGACAAAGCAGGCCCCGATCAGGGCGATGGAAAGCAGGCGGGCAAGACGTACAGACATGGCGGTGGGAAACCCCGGCGTTATTTTGAGTGGATTGAGGGCGCGAGTATGCCGCCTCGCAGGCGTACATACGGTTAAGTGGACAGGGTATTTCATCGACCTGAATACAAAACATCAAGCACTTTCATGCGTTTGCGCCAGGCGTGACGCCAGGTTGTGCCGTGGCGCACGCCTGGCGGGCGATCCATGACGCGGTTTTGCGCTCACGCCTCTTTACAGCACCCTCCGGTTCAGTTGATCAGCACGTAGTGGCTGCCGTCGTCATCGGCCACCACCAGCACCAGCTGGCGCAGGTGGACCTTGGCCAGGCCGCGCAACATGTTCACACCGGTGATGCGCTGGTTGCCCACGCCGATCAGCAGGTCGCCCGCGCTCAGGCCGGCGCGTGCCGCCCGGCTGCCCGGCTGTACGGCACTGATCGCCACGCCATACAGACCTTGTGCCCGCTGATCATCGCTGAGGTCGCTGAAGCGCACGCCGGCCAGGCGCGCATCGAGCTGGCCGCCTTCGACGCTGGCCAGCTTGAGCGGGCTCAGGCTGACGTCGACCTGGCGGCTCCGGCCGTCGCGCAACACACCCAGCTGCACCGTGCTGCCCAGCGGCAGCAGGCCCTCGGCATTGCGCAGTTCCTGCACACTGCGCAGCGGCTTGCCGTTGAGCGTGGTCAGCACATCGCCCGGTTGCAGTCCGGCATGCTCGGCAGCCGAGCCGGCGCTGACGCCGGTCACCACCACGCCGTTGCTGTCCTTCAGCTTGAGCAACTGGGCAATGCGCGGCGTGATCACCTGCGTCTGCAGTCCCAGGCTGCCGCGCTGCACCTTGCCGTGCGCCACCAGTTGCGCCATCACCTCGCTGGTGATGGCCGTGGGAATCGCGAAGCCGATACCGACGTTGCCGCCCGAGGGCGACAGGATCATCGTGTTGATGCCGACCAGTTCACCGCGCAGGTTCACCAGCGCGCCGCCGGAATTGCCCGGATTGATCGAGGCGTCGGTCTGGATGAAGTTCTGGTAGCCGGTGCTGTCCGAATCGGAGCTGCCCAGCCCCGATCGGCCCAGCGCGGAGACGATGCCGGAGGTCACCGTCTGGCCGAGCCCGAACGGATCGCCCACCGCCACCACGTAATCGCCCACGCGCAGCTTGGTCGAGTCGGCCAGCGGCAGCGCCTGCAGGTTCTGTGCGGGGATCTGCACCACCGCCACATCCGTCGCCGGATCGGTACCGATCAGTTTGGCCTTGAACGTACGGCCGTCCTGCAGGGTCACCGTGATGTCGTCGGCGCCGCCGACCACATGGTTGTTGGTCAGCACGTAACCCCTGGCCGCGTCCACGATCACGCCCGAACCCAGGCTCTGTTCGGTACGTTCCTGCGGTGTGTCGGGCAGGCCGAAGAACTGGCGGAACACCGGGTCGTTGAAATACGGATTGCTCACCGCCACCCGCGTCTTCGTCGAAATGTTCACCACCGCCGGCGTCACGTGTTCCAGCATCGGAGCCAGTGACGGCATCGGCTGGCCATCGACGGCTGCCGGCAGGGCGGCGGCGGGGCTGGTGCCCGGCACCAGGCTGATGACGATCGCGGCCAGCAGGCCGCTCAGCCAGTGCCGAAGGCGGGAAAGACGTGACGACATGGAGTCCTCCTTGGGTAGAGCGATGGATAGGGCGGTGCACGCTGCGCTGATTCGACCCGATGGCGGCGCGGCGGTTCCATTCATCCGGCAGCGGGGAATCGTCACCACTTTCCGACCGGCGTTGTCGCGTCAGGCACTTTACATCCGGCGGCAGCAGGGTTAACTTTCCTATCCGATCGCAATCACAACATCTTGTGGTTGGGTGCTGGCTCTTTAACAAGAGCTGGTGCTGACCAGCGCACTCTTGAGGGGGAGTCGTTGTCGTCGGAAAGTAGCTGGCGCATGGGCCGGAGGGCAATCTTCCGTGGCTTGTCGACAGTCACACACGCGGCGTGAACGGCGCCGTCGTATCAAATAAATAAAAGCAACGGGCGCCGCAAGGCCGCACCGGGAGGTCAGGAAGCCGATGAGCACAGTGCGTGCGCCAGCCACAAATTCAGCCCCAGGCTCAAACCAGAATTCAGCCCAGAACCCCAGCATGAGTCGTGATGCCGCCGTGGACATTCCGCTGCAACCCGCGTCCTATGACATCTGGGACAAGAAGTACCGCCTGAAGGCGAAGTCCGGCGAGCCGGTCGATGGCAGCATCGACGAGACCTACCAGCGCGTGGCGCGTGCGTTGTCCGATGTGGAAGCCAGCGACGAACTGCGCGGCCACTGGTACGAGCGTTTCCTGTGGGCGCTGCGCCGCGGTGCGATT
The DNA here is from genome assembly GCF_054782855.1 of Rhodanobacter koreensis. Taxonomy (NCBI): domain Bacteria; kingdom Pseudomonadati; phylum Pseudomonadota; class Gammaproteobacteria; order Lysobacterales; family Rhodanobacteraceae; genus Rhodanobacter; species Rhodanobacter koreensis. The sequence continues at coordinate 28,344 of NZ_BAAGRR010000003.1, forward strand.
CCCGCCGGCCGCATCACCTCCAACGCCGGTGCGCTGGCGCACAAGCCGGCCACCTCCACGATCAACTGCACCGTGTCCGGCACCATCCGCGACTCGATGGACGACATCCTGGAGAAGGTGCACGAGGCCGGCCTCACCCTGAAGGCCGGCTGCGGCATCGGCTACGAGTTCTCCACGCTGCGTCCGCGCGGTGCGTACGTGTCGGGCGCCGGCGCGTACACCAGCGGCCCGCTGTCGTTCATGGATATCTACGACAAGATGTGCTTCACCGTGTCGTCCGCCGGCGGTCGCCGCGGCGCGCAGATGGGCACGTTCGACATCAGCCATCCCGATGCCCGCGAGTTCATCCGCGCCAAGCGCGAGGACGGCCGCCTGCGCCAGTTCAACCTGTCGCTGCTGATCACCGACGGCTTCATGGAAGCCGTCGAGCACGACCAGGACTGGCCGCTGGTATACCCGGTGCACGTCAAGGAAAAAGACGAAATCGACCTCGCCGATGCGTCGAAGGTGGTCTGGCGCGAATGGCCGACCCACGAGAACTACGTCGACCGCGAGGACGGCCTGGTCGCCTGCAAGATCTACGGCACCATCCGTGCGCGGCACCTGTGGGACATGATCATGGTCTCGACGTACGACTACGCCGAGCCCGGTTTCATCCTGATCGACAAGGTCAACGAGATGAACAACAACTGGTGGTGCGAGCACATCCGCGCCACCAATCCCTGCGGCGAGCAGCCGCTGCCGCCGTACGGTTCCTGCCTGCTCGGCTCGATCAACCTCACCACCTTCGTGCGCGATCCGTTCGGTCCCAAGGCCCGCTTCGACTGGGACGAATACCGTGAGGTGGTCAAGGTGTTCACCCGCATGCTCGACAACGTGGTGGAGATCAATGGCCTGCCGCTGGAACAACAGCGCAACGAGATCACCAGCAAGCGCCGCCACGGCATGGGCTTCCTCGGCCTCGGTTCCACCCTGACCATGCTCAAGATGCGCTACGGCAGCGCCGACGCGGTGACCTTCACCGAAGACGTCTCGCGCGAGATGGCCGTGGCCGGCTGGGAAATGGCGCTGGATCTGGCCAAGGAAAAGGGCGCCGCACCGATCCTGCTGCGCGACTTCACCGTCACCGGCGACATGCTGCGCAAGCGCCCGGAAATGGTCACCGACGGCTACAAGGTCGGCGACAGCATTCCCGGCCGCGTGCTGCACGCCAGGTACAGCCGCTACATGCAGCGCATCGCCACGGTGGCGCCGAACCTGGTCGCCGAGCTGGCCGAGACCGGCGCGCGCTTCACCCACCACAGCTCGATCGCGCCGACCGGCACGATCTCGCTGTCGCTGGCCAACAACGCCAGCAACGGCATCGAGCCCAGCTTCGCGCACAGCTACTCGCGCAACGTGATCCGCGAGGGCAAGAAGTCCAAGGAGAAGGTCGAGGTGCTCAGCTACGAGCTGCTCGCCTACCGCGCCCTGATCAATGCCGACGCCAAGGCGTTCACCGACGAGGCCGCCAACAAGCTGCCGGACTACTTCGTGGCCGCCGACGACATCAGCCCGAAGCAGCATGTCGACATCCAGGCCGCGTCGCAGTTGTGGATCGATTCATCGATCTCCAAGACCGCGAACGTGCCCACCGACTACCCCTACGAAGACTTCAAGGACATCTACTTCTACGCCTACAAACAGGGCCTGAAGGGATGCACCACGTTCCGCTTCAACCCCGCCGCATTCCAGGGTGTGCTGGTCAAGGAATCCGATCTTGAAAGCACCCTCTACCGCTTCGAGCTGGAGGACGGTAGTGTTGTCGAACTGAAAGGCAATGAGCAGGTGGAATACGACGGCGAAATGCACTCCGCCGCCAACCTCTTCGATGCCTTGAAGGAAGGGTATTACGGCAAGTTCTAGGAACGCGTACATTCCCGAACGGGTCACCGTACATTCCAGGAACGCGCACGCCCGCAGGGTCTCGGCAAGTTCTGACATTCATCGGAGGGGAACACCAGCATGTCCATCGATAACGAAATTGAAGTGAGCAGCACCGCACCGGTTGTCACCGAAGCACCTGCCGTCGCCCTGCCGGTTCTGCCGGAAGTGGTGCCGGTCGTCGCTGCCGCGCCTGCACCGGCGAAGAAAAAGCCGGCGGCCAAGAAGAAGGCTGCACCGAAGAAGGCTGCAGCAAAGAAAGCCGCGCCGAAGAAAGCCGCCGCGAAGAAGGCTGCGCCGAAGAAGGCCGCTGCAAAGAAAACCGCCAAGAAGGCCGCCAAGTAAGTCGCGAAGAAGGCTGCCAAGAAAGCTCCGGCCAAGAAGGCTGCTGCCAANGAAAGTCGCAAAGAAAGCCGTAAAGAAAGCCGTAAAGAAGGCAGCCAAGAAGGTTGCCAAGAAGGTTGCCAAGAAAGCCTCCGCCGCCAAGAAGGCGGTGAAGAAGGTGGCCAGGAAAGTCGCCAAGGGCGCCAAGAAAAAGGTCGCCAAGGTCGCAAAGAAGGTCAGCAGCAAAAAGACGGCCAACACCAAGAAGGGTGTAAAAAAGGCCGCACCCAAGAAGGCGGCAGCTAAGAAGTCCGCCAGCACCAAAAAAGGTGCAAGCACCAAGAAGGGTGCAAGCAAGAAAGCCGTCGCCAAGACGGCAAAGAGGTCCACTGCCAGCAAGAAGGCGAGCGTCAAGTCGGCAAAGAAACCCGCCGCCAAGAAAGCCGCCGGTAAAAAGAAGTAAGCCACACCGCATCCGGCCCGGCCTTGCGCCGGGCCGGATGTTTTTCTTCGCGCCAACTGGCGCGTGACGCGCAACAAGATGTCGGCCGCTCCTCGCCGCCGCGCATCCATCGACAGAAGAAGCGAACACCATGGCAATCAAGATCGAAAAGAAGATCACGGGCTACAACGTGGTCAAACCCGAAGACAAGGTTGCCGCCCCCCCGGTCACTGCCAGCGCGCCGAAAGAGCCGCCGATGGCCGAAGTGATCCAGATGCATGAGAGCGTGGAGCGTCCCGAGACGCTGATCGGCTCCACCTTCAAGGTCAAGTCGCCGCTGTTCGAGCACGCGCTGTACGTCACCATCAACGACATCGTGCTCAACGCCGGCACCCCGCACGAGCAGCGCCGCCCCTTCGAGATCTTCATCAACTCGAAGAACATGGACCACTTCCAGTGGATCGTGGCACTCACCCGCATCCTCTCCGCCGTGTTCCGCAAGGGCGGCGACGTCACCTTCATCGTGGAAGAGCTCAAGGCCGTGTTCGACCCGCGCGGCGGCTACTTCAAGTCAGGCGGCGTCTACATGCCCAGCATCGTCGCCGAGATCGGTGCGGTGATCGAACAACACATGAAGAACATCGGGCTGATCCACGATCCGGAGATGGATGCCGCCACGCGTCAGCTGATCGCCGACAAGCGCGCTGCCTACGAGGCGGCCGGGGCAAAAAAAAACACTGAGGTAAGCGCGGCTGCCGGTACCAAGGGCGAGATCAACGACTCCGGCTTCCCGCCTGGCGCCACACTGTGTGCGAAGTGCAATACGCAGGCGCTGGTGCTGATGGATGGGTGTCAGACGTGCTTGAATTGTGGGTATTCGAAGTGCGGTTGAGTGCTTGCGTGGATTGGCTTTTAAAGAAAATGTGGGAGAGGGGAATAAATGAAAATTCAGCACGAGAAGACGAAATCTCGGCCGTGAAATGATGAAAAGAATATAAGCACGCACATCCTTCAATGCCAGCCTGCTTGGATCTCTCACTTCGCTTCTGAGCACCTCATCACCGCGTACCCGGTCCGTGCGCTGAGTATTGACTCGTTGCGCCCTAGTTGCGTTTAAGTATTTCGAGTGCTAGGTTCCGGCACAGATCGGTGGGGCGTAATTCTGTGCTCAGTCTAGATGCTACTTCCCGGTATGCACGTCGCAGTTATTGCGGCAGATCGCTCCGGCATTGTCGGCGATTAAGGCGTGCGGTCGCGTGACGATCGAATCTATCTCTCTCTAGCCGATTCGGTTCGGATCGGCGAACTTCCCGCCCCTTATTCAAGCTCGCATCCGGTCGCGGAACCGTTACTCGACTGTGAAATCGATTGGCCTCCAAGCGGACAACTTCGGGCACGGCGCATCGTATCGAGATCGCGATCGATCGCTACCGGCAAAAGCCAAAGCTTGACGCTGGGCCGGCCGACTCACTGGGAGTCAGAGGTTGAGCGCGATGGGCAAAAGCTGGTCGATGCTTGCCGTGCAGTTCGCACGTACGGCGAACAGCCCTTTACGATTCATTACCGGCTCTCGTCAGGTTGGTATCGGCACGTTCCAGATCTTCTGGTCGACGGAAGTTTGTCGCAACCGTGGATCGTCGAGTTCAAGAGGGATGACGATCCCGAGCTGGAAGCTGCGTACCACCGAGCGGAGCTTCTCGCACCTGTATTGAAACAAGCGGGCTATGAGTACCTCGTGGTGCTCGGTAGTACCCTGCGCCAACACAGCTACCTAAAGAACACCAAGTGGCTGTTGCGACATGGTCGGCATCCGTGTTCGTTGGTTGAACTGGAGCGCGTGCGCCGCTTGTACGGCCGTTCCCATTCGTTGCGCCTGAGTCAATTGACGCAAGCATTCGGGAGCATCTGCGAAGCCTGGCGTCTGACCGCACGCCTGATATTGGATGGCCATCTCCACGTAGACATGCGCGTGCCCGTCGATGAGCAGGCGGTGATCACCTGGTTGCAGGAACCTTATGCTGAGGGAGAGATCTCATGGCTGCGAGCTGCATTCGGCGTAACCAAGTAGTCGATTGGAAGGGCTTGGCCTTTCGACTGATCGATCATTTGCCCAGCGGGGATTGGGAGCTGCGTGGACTGTCGGATGGGAGCGTGGAATTGCTTTCCCACGACGAACTGCTGGCCCAATATCGTATTGGTCAGATTCGCCTACGTGTCGCAGACAAAGATGCAGGGCAACTGCATCAGGCGCTCAGGCGATCGGTCGAGGCGCCTTTGAAGCTTACAGGCCGCGCCAAGAAGGTGGACCGGCTCGTCGCGGCCGACGAACTCACCGTTCGAAAGCGCCTATTGCAAGAAGCCAGGCAGAAAGCTGAGCTTTCCAAGCTGGCCGCACAGTACCCACTGGGCTCGGCTATCCAAGAAATCGCCATGCGCGAACACTGGGAACGCATCTTCAAGCGGCCGGCGCCGGAGAAGTTGCCTTCGATCGCGACGCTCTGGCGCTGGCAAAGGCAACTTGAGGCGGCGGGTTTCGACACGCGCGAGTTGATCCCCAAACACCACCTTAAGGGCCGGAGAAAGGTGGATATCCCGAAGACTGTTGCCGAAATCATCCAGGAGGCCACCGAAGAGATATATCTCACGCAGAACCGTAAGCCGATGCGTGATGTTGAAGCGGAAGTCATTGATCGCATTCGCGCGGAAAACAGCGTTCGTGAAGCGGAAGATAAGCTCGTAGCACCACCCTTCGAGCGCATCAAGGAGTACATCCAAGGATTGCCGGAGTTTGACAAGTTCTCCGCGCGCCACGGATTGAAGGCCGCTCTTCGGAAGTTTCGCGCCGTACTCAAGAACGTGTTCGCAGAACGAGCATTGGAGCGGGTTGAGCTGGATGCCACCAAGCTGGATTTTATTGCGATTGACGATGATGGGTTGCCGCTGGGGCGTCCGTGGCTCCATGTCTGCATCGACGTGAGAACACGCTGCATTTTGGGCTATTACATCTCGTATGAGCCGCCTAGCTTGGCGTCTCTGTTCGAATGCCTCAAGCATGCGGTGCTTCCTAAGGACGCAGTGCAACTTAAGGCATGGGGCGTCAAGCATGATTACCCCTGCCATGGCGTGTGTGAAACGCTCGTTTTTGACAACGCATTCGAGAATCACAGCGATGCGCTGGATGCGTTGATGGATACTTGGGGTGGCGACATCCAGTGGTGTCCGCGCCGTGCCCCTTGGTACAAGGCGCGGATCGAGCGCTTCATTCGCACCTTCAGCGAACAGGTGTGTCAAATCCTACCTGGCACGACCTTCTCGAACATCTTGGAGCGGGGCGATTATGACTCTGTGGCCAATGCAGTAATCCGCTGGCGAGATCTGGAGCGGATCGTGGCGATCTGGATCGTGGACGTGTACCACCAGAAGAGCCATCGCACGCTGCAATGTTCGCCGGCGCATGCTTGGCGTACGTTAGTGCGAAACGACCAGCTACTTTTGCCGTGTGACGCAAAGCAGATTGAGCAGGTGTGTCGGACGCCGGAGATTCGCCGTTTGACTCACAAGGGAATAGAACGCTTTGGGCTGTACTGGAATTCCGAGGAATTGACGTCACTGCGCCATGAACTGGGTTCAGAACTGGATGTTCGGGTTTTCTTTAACCGGATGAACTTGGGAGGCATCGGCGTCGAGCACCCGAGAACGCGGGATATCATCGAGGTGAAAGCGATTGCCTTCGAATATTCTCAAAATTTGACCCTGTATCAGCACGAGGTTACGCGCGCCTACATGCGCCGAAGCCAGCCCGGTCGTGTGGAGTCCATCGAAGCCTGGATGGACGGCCAGCGCAGCATTCTAGAGATAATCAACGAAGCCCGGGGCCTCCCTCACTTCTGCCTGCCTGCGGCGGCGGCCCGTTTCGTGGTGGGCAATGGCCAGCGTGAACTACCAGCCTTGCCATCGCCGAGCGGCGGTGAGTCCTGCGCCGCCGAGCCGGCGCAGACGACTGTAACCCCCGAAGATGCAGATACGAATGAGTCCGCTCTGCCGTCAGTGACTTTTGTTCGCACTGCCCGACAGCGCTTTTAGGAGGTCCCGTGAAGAAGTCTGCGACATCTGAAGATCAATTGCGTAATACACCAGGGTGGCTCCCACCCTTCGTCGAACTACTGTTTCCCAAGACGGAGGACGCGCACGAGCCGCTCATTGATGACCTGCTGATCCGGCATCGCAATTACGACCTCATTATGGAGGCGCTCGAAGATTTGGACGACATCGACCGCGCGGTATTAGGCGAGCACGGCCTGTTGATGACAGGGGAATCTAGACTTGGAAAGACGCGATTGCTGGCGGAGTACATCGCAGTGCGGATGCCCTATCGGACGCCCAATGGCTTAGTCATTCCCGTTCTCTACATCGAGGTGCCAGAAAGCCCGACCATCAAGATCATGGCGGTGACTTTGTTACGTGAATTTGGGGAAACTCCTGGCGGTCGAGACAACGCCGAGGATTTGTTGCAGCGTATTGTTGTATTGGCCCGCAACACCGGCGTGCGTGTGATCTGCCTGGATGATCTCCATCATTTCGTCGATCAGCACGGGCTGATTGTCCAGTACGAACTCACTGAATGGCTCAAGCGCTTGGTCATCCAGATGCGCGTCGCGGTGGTCATCTGTGGTCTGGATCGGACTCAGAGCGCCATTCGTCTCAATGAACAGCTCTATGGTCGCATGGATGCCAAGCTTCGATTGCGACGATTCGACTGGCGTCGCAACGCAGATCGCAAACAGTTCACAGAGATCATCGAAGGGGTGCATGCCAGCCTCGGCAATGAGTTCCGGCTACCCACATGTGACGCGAATTGGATATTCAGTTGGTATATGGCCTGCGCGGGAAGGCTGGGATTCGTGATCAAGATTGCCCGAAGAGCGATCAAGCTGGCTCGCAAGCGGAAGACCTGTGTGATGGACAAGTCGCTCTTTCATGCAGCGTGGCTTAAGAGCGTCTTTGATGCGGCATCGGTTCCGGAGATCCAGCGACCGTTCGGGCCTAGGTTCTCGGTGGAGTGGAATGACAAGATCATCCAGGAGGTGCTGCAAACCGGCGTTGAGATGCCCGTAGAATCTCCGGATCGTAATCGGATCCGCCGCAATTCAGCGCGGGCGCGCAAGGTCGCGGTGCGTGCGGCCATGGAGGCCTAGTTCATGGGTAAGACACGCTTACTGGCTGTAACGCCGCCGCCGGAGGCCTTCGAATCCATGCCGAGTTATTTGCTGCGCCTGGCATCCGTCAACGGATTGCGCACCCCGGTGGCCATCTACGCGCGTGTGCGCCCGGGACCGCGCCGTCATAGGATTGGTTTTGGTTTCTCGGTTGAGGATCTGTCCGAACTGACGGGGTGGTCTCCCAGCGTCCTCGCGGAGATCGCACAGTCGTGCACCTTCCAGGATGGGGAGCGGACCGTGCGCAAGTTTGCGGATCGCTTAAATAGCGAACAGTTTCGTAGCTTGAAGGCGCCCGCGTTCTGTCCGATGTGCGCCCACGAGCATGGTTACATCGAACGCGTCTGGGACTTGTCCGCTGTACACGCCTGTCCTCTACACGGCTGCTGGGCTGTGACGCACTGCGCCTCGTGCGGATTGCCGGTGCACTGGGAGCGCAACTGTCTCACCCATTGTCCTTGTGGGGCGCCCTATACGGACAGCGTGCGTGCCGACGTGCCCCCAGCGCTGGTGCTGGCCAGCGCGGAACTGATCCTGCGGGCCTCGACGCACCGCCAAGGTCCGGGCTACCCGGAACAGTTGGGCTTTCCGTCGGAATTGTGGGCACTGTCGTTGCGGAATACATTGCGACTGCAAATGGATCTAGCCCGTTTGGTACGCACTGTCGAGCCGGAGGTCGCGAACTCGCTCGGGATCGCGGTTTCGGGGAAGGCTCTGGAGCAGTGGCCAGCCTGCTTTATTTCCATTCTGGAGTCGTATCGTGCTTCCGCGGGCGCCGAAGCCGTGGTCAGCCTGTTATTTGACCGCAAGGCGGGACTATTCTCACGTTATCAGATTGCAAATGCCCGGCCAGGTCAGTGCCTCTCATTTCTAGCGGAGGCCGTGTTCGAGTTTCTCAACGGCGATGCCCCCGTATTCGTCGATCCGCGCGTTCAGTCACGTTTATTCGGAACGCGGCGCGGTCGCTGGCGATCGTTATCCTACGTGGGCCGGCAATTGGGTGTCGGGACGCAAAAGCTAAATCAACTAGCTGATAAGGGGCAGGTGGTTACTGTCGTAGGCGCGGCTCCGTGTCGTCGCATGGTTGATCCCGACTGCATCACGGATGACCAAGTGCGCGCGCTGTTTCGGGTCAATTATCGCGATGCGGCCAAAGCGATCAGGCTGCCCCTACGCACACTGAAGGCCAGCTTGAAGGACCATCTGTTTGGCGACTTCAGCCAACATCGAGGCGTCGCGCTTGGCGAAATCGAACGCATCAAGCAGACCTTGGCGGAGGGCGCCGCACGAACGCCAGTGCGCGAGGACCGGAGCGGCCGATCCCACTGCAAAACGATGGCGGAGCTGCTTAACAGTCCCCATTACTCGACTGCATTCAAGGCCGCTTTAGTCCGACATTTGCTGGAAGGGCGACTCGTCGCCGTGGCCTGTAAGGGTGATTCGTTTCGCGATCTGGTGCTAGCTGTCGACGAATTGGCCGTGGAGCTGGGTAGCATGCCAACAAAACTGATCCACCACTTAGAAGTCACCCACGTCGCCCAGATGCTTTGGTGCTCGACCATGGCGGTACGTGAATTGGTGGAGAAGGGGTATCTGCAGGAGAGCGAACACGGATATCTCCACAAGATCACTTTCCCATCGTGTAAGCAGTTCCAGCGCAAATACATCTCAGTGAGGGAGGTGGGCGACCTGCTGGGTTGGTCACATCGTCATCTGGTACATGCGCTGGGCGCCTTGCGTCGTCCTCCGGTGCTCCTACGGTTGAAGCGGCGTGCCGGATGGTTTGTGAAGCGTTCCAGCGTTCCGGCAGTTGGCCAGTTGGCGGAGCAGCTACTACGCCAGGAGTAGGGCTACTGGCTACACTAAGTTCTGCTCAGGCCTGATCAACTACTAGCCCAAAAGCGTCCAAAACTGCTAAGTCATGTCTTGCCGGTCGTGAGCGGCCGCGCGCGTAGGAAGAGAGATGGACATTTGACCGACCCTTAGCGGGTGTTGGATACGACGCTAGCGATGCTGTGCTTGATAAAGTTGCAGGAGATCGGGAGCATCGCCCCAAATTGCGACGCCTTTCCTTGGAGCTGTGAGGTATGAAGACACGACTCGGTCCTGACGGACTACACGTCTTTGACCGACGAACAGGCCTGAACGTCTTGTTCAATGAAGTGCAAGTCGAAGAGTCGAAGTGGAGCACTGCGCCTCGCCAGGTCTCACTAGCGCTCACCAATCTTTGCGATCTTCACTGCGCTTATTGCTATGCCCCAAAGCACCGTGCGATGTTGAGCGCAGACGCGATCGCCGACTGGCTGATTGAGATTGACCAAGCTGGATCTCTAGGGGTCGGATTCGGCGGAGGAGAGCCGACTCTGCATGCGCAGTTCGCAGAAATTTGCAGTCATGCGGCGAAAAAGACTAAGTTGGCTGTGACTCTCACGACGCACGGCCACCGACTGCGCGCACCATTGCTGGACAAGCTCAATGGGAACGTACATTTCATCCGAGTTAGCGTCGATGGCGTGAGAGAGACTTACGAAAATAATCGCGGCAGGCCCTACGCAAGCCTGCTTGCTCGACTTCGTGACGCCAGAGCACAAGCACAACTTGGCATCAACGTAGTAATCAATGATCAGACCGTTGACGAGCTCGACGAATTGTCGGAACTCGCTCATGAGATCGATGCGTCAGAAATTCTGCTACTTCCGCAACGTGCCACCTCCAGCGTAGGCGCGGCCAGTGATGTAGTAGGCCGAAAAATGTCGCATTGGGTTGCTGGATATAATGGGCGCGTGCGCCTTGCCATAAGCGAGGAATCGTCGGGGGGCCTAATGACATGCGATCCGCTTCCGCTAGAGAAGGCGCTGAGGTCCTATGTACACGTAACTGCATCAGGGGTCGTCAAGGTTAATTCTTATGCGACAGATGGAGTCAACATAGGAGCCGAAGGCCTGTTGGCAGCAATACATCAGCTAGGCGAGATGAGTCGAGGTGTACATTGAAAATCTGGAACGCATATGGATCAGAGCACTCAATGAACTTGGTGTTGATAGGCACGTTCAAACAGGAACGCGACGCCGATAATGTCAACACGTTCATTGACAAAATTGTCGAGCAAGCGGCTAAGGACGAGGCCTTCGATATTTCGAGGTCAGCGCCAGAGGATCAGCGATTCTCGGACGATATGCTTTCGTTGCTTCGTGCCAATAGGGCTTATTCGCTATCACCCACTGATCTCGAACAGTTTGCGTTGGACCATAGCATCGACAGAGACGGCAATCGAATAACAGTTCGGACTGAAGAAGCTGATCTATCGGCTTTCATCAAGGTGTTCGTCGAAGCAGGCGCGCGGGTAGAAATCTTCTCCGCACATGACTACCCGGAAGACAAATCCAAACAGGATTGAGGCGGAACCTGATGCCCGCAGTGAATTGGGAAGCATTCGCTCGCCTGCCAGGCGCTGCGGACGTCAACTTCGAGAAGCTCTGCCGCGCAGTCATGCGGCGACACTACGGACAATTTGGAGATTTCCAAGAGCTCGCCAACCAAGCCGGAGTTGAGTTCCACCTCAAGTTGCACACGGCCTGCGATTTAGGCGACCCACCGCGCTGGTTCGGTTGGCAGTGCAAGTGGTACGGGATCAGCAATGGCCAAAACCTTGGAAAGACTAGGCGCGACAAGATTGTCGACGGATTGAACAAGTCCAAAAAGTATCTTCCAGGACTAACAGACTGGGTCTTATGGACGAAGCACACGCTGACGAAAGCTGACCAGAAGTGGTATTACGGGCTTGCATCAGCCTATCCAGGTGTGAAGCTCGCATTGAATACGTCGGACGACGTCGAGCTACTGTTGTCGGGCGTGGCCACCAATCTACGGGAATCATACTTCGGTGAGCTCGTAATCACTCCTCAAACGCTTGCCGACCAGTACAAGGTCGCGGCCGCGCCATTTCGACATCGATACCAGCCCGAAGTGCACCATGTTGTTCCAACTGAGGAAGCCCTACTGCGGTGTCAGCTTAGCCATACAGTGTGGAGTAGCCTTTGTCACCTAGCCGACCGGTTGAACGCTCAGACAGGTGAGATCAATGCATATTTCGGAAGTGTTCCGACGAAACTGCATCCGGCTCTGAGCGAATTGCTTACGCAGAGTGCAGCTGTGGCTAGTGTTTTGAAGGATGTTCACGATGCCATTCGCCTCGGCGACATTGCGGCAATAAAGCAGTTGTCCGCAGAAGGCATTGACAACCCCCAAAGGCATCGTCAGCTTGTTGCAAGACTGCGATCTGCACGATCCCCATGTGCGCTTGTTGGCGCGAACCTGCTTGCAGACATCTATGCAGCAGATTCGGAGCTTGCTGCGCTGCGAGACTTGGTTGAAATTCGCGCAGCGGCCGTCCTTGCGCCTGCAGGTGCCGGAAAGTCTGAGCTATCACTGAGACTGACTTGTCCTACTGCAGAGCTTATCGGTGGTGTCGTCCTATTTGGAAAGGACTTGCACGCCGGGCAGGATCTTGATGATCTAGTACGTAGTTTCAAGATTGGAGGAAAGGCCGCTCCGAGCTTCGAGCAATTTGTTGAAGCGGTCGATGCTGCTGGAGAGAGAGCCGGAAAACGACTACCGGTGGTGATTGACGGCCTGAACGAGGCCGAGGATCCGAGAGATTGGAAAGAGCCGCTGTTCAGGGCCGACGAGATCCTGAAGCGCTTTCCCCATATCCTGCTCATAGTGACCCTTCGCGACCAGTTTTCTGACGACTGCCTTCCCGAAGGCATGTCCTCCTTCGCAATGAATGGGTTTGAAGACAATCCAAGGGCGGCGATTGCCAAATATTTTGAGCACTACAAGATCGATGCCACTGACGAAGACCTACCTCTGGAGTTCCTCCAGCATCCACTTACGCTTCGCATCTATTGCGAGGTCGCAAATCCAGATCGTAAGCACCTTGTCGGCGTAGAAGCGCTTCCTCGCTCAATGAGCGCGCTTTTCAGCGAGTACTTCCGGAGACTGGTTGTACGAATTGCAGATCGGTCGCCTTCCTCTAGGCGTCTCTATCAGGACGAAGTGCAGGATGCCCTTCGCAAGCTTGGCGAGCTACTGTGGGAACGAAAGACTCGTGGAATCGAGCAACGATTTGCCCGCGAGACTATCAAAGACGCTGGTTCGTGGAACGAAAGTCTACTAAGGAGCTTGGAGTCGGAGGGCGTGCTCGTACGATTGTCAAACGGCACCGGGCGATTTGGGGTTGCGTTCACTTACGACTTGATGGCTGGTCACGTAATCGCGGAGTATCTCCTCCACCGTGATGACATCGACGAGTGGCTCTCTTCCCCAGCGAATATCTTGAAGTTGTCGTCCGGTGGCCTGGATTCTCACCCGCTCGCCACGGACATCTTTGGTGCTATGGCCGGGCTGTTTCCGGTTCGGAAGCGCGGGCGTCAGCTATGGCAGGTGATGCCTACAAGTCTTGTTTCTAATGCGCTGCTTCTTTCTGCGAAAGGGGATCCGGCCCATATCAACCGGGAGACTGTTGACCGGTTCCATGACGAAATGATCACTTCATCCGGGTTCGCTCATGCTGCGTACCCGTTGCTTCGAATGACACGCGCGGCCAGTGCTCACCCATTTGATGCAGATTTCTTGGATGGAGTACTTCGCCGCATGACCAATTCGGCGCGCGATCTGTCGTGGTCCGAGTGGCTGCGTAAGAATGAGGAGGTTTGCAGAAAAGATGTGATCGATCTCGATGTGAAGTGGGCGCGCGGCGGCATAGATCGCAAGGAGTTGGCGCGGGCTCGTTGGGTCATGTGGATGTTGACAACAACCTCAAGGTACCTACGTGACCTTTCAACGAAAGCACTACATACGTTCGCCCTAGTGATGCCAGATGGCTTTTACGAGCTTGCGCTGGAGTCCAGCACAATTTCGGATCCTTACGTGCCGGAACGAATGTTCGCGGCGGCCTACGGAGCGGCGTTGTCTACGTGGTCGGATGAGTCGAACGCGACTACCAGGTCAATACTGCCGACAGTAGCCAGAAATATTTTCAGTTCGTACTTTTCTGATCACGCAGCGACGCCTACTCGGCATGCACTGCTGCGTCAGTACTGCTTGGGTATCATCACGTTAGCTAGGAGGATTGATTCCTCCTGCATTTCTCACGAAGAGGCAAATTATCTCAAGCCACCATTCAGCCATCTGCCGTCTCCGTTCGACAAGCTGCCGCGTACAAGTGCGAAGAGAATTGATGCAGCAGATCACGCGGCCATATCTATGGATTTTGGCAACTACACGCTCGGCAGGCTGATAGCCAACCGATCCAACTACGACTTCGAAAACACAGAGTATGTAGGGGTTAGGAAAGCGATCGTGGTCAGAATGCTTCAGTTGGGCTACGACCCAGAGTTGTTTCGAGAAGTCGACAAGACTATGCGGTCCTCCTCACGCCATGACGAAGAAGGCACGAAAGTCGACAGGTACGGCAAGAAGTACGGATGGATTGCCTACTTCGAGATGTGGGGGGTGAGGAGCGACAAAAACCTCCTGTCCGAATGGCGTGGCGACGAACGAACCGTAGACGCAGATATTGATCCGACCTTTCTTGGCGCGGTCAAATCGTGGGACCCAGTGCTTCCCGAACTGTTCGTGGGGTCGCCACATGACATTGCCCAGTGGATTGTTGACGGCCCCGTGCCGGACTACGGCAGCTTGCTGCAACCAAGCGTCGTCGACGACGTCGTGGGGAACTGGGTGCTGCTTGAGGGGTTCTTGGAAGAAACCGCAAAAACAGACTATCGAAATGTTTTTACCTTTATGCGAGGCATATTGGTTGAGCGGGATCAGGTTGGAAAACTCAAGAAGGTCTTCGATTCCATGGAGTATCCGGGCAACGACGCCATCGCGAAGGTTCGCGAGCAGTACTACAAGTACGCCGGAGAGATGCCATTCGAATCGGTGCCAGGCGTCCCACCGCCTGTGTCCGATTCAGAGCAAGAGGTGGTCTCTTCGGATCGATGGACCGGAATTGGTGTACCCGTCGAAGTGCCTGTACACGTCTACTCCTGGGAGAGTTATCACAGCAAGTTGAACCATGGGAGTGGCGCATTTTTCCCCTCACCAGCGATCTGCCAGGCAACGGGATTGGGTTTTCGACCGTATCATTGGGATCTCTACGAGCAAGAGGGAGTTGGTTCGCTCTATCGCCGACTCAAAGGTCGAGACGAGTCGGTGCGAGGGCACATCGCCTACGTGCGAGCGGATCTGCTTGACCAATACTTGGAGGCGTCGAACAAGGCGTTGGTTTGGCTGATCTGGGGCGAGCGAGGGGAGCACTACCGTGGCCGATCAGGGATCGACCGTGATCTGGATCATGTGTACGACAAGCACAAACACATTCACAAGTATTCCGAGATCCGAATACCGAGGAAATCTCGGGCCAAGTGAATCTAAGCGGCCGTACAGACGCTGCAAGCGAAGGCCCGTACATGGACTCCGAGCGCGATCTTCGTGCAGCTTGGAACGCTACCTTGCGCGCAAGGCTGGAGTTGATCAGTGATTCAATCCGAAGCCAACAAGAACCATAGTCTCACCACGATTTGGCGCATGCAGGCTTCCATTTGAAATGTGTCGAATCTGCAGGCTGACGTGTGACCCTTGCCAACCCAACGTGCTTACGAACTCGTAGGAGCTACTTAGCGCTTGGGTTCGGCCGGTATGTAGCGAGGGCTGGATACTGAAGAAAAAGTGATGCATGTAGCTGGCATCGCCCCCATATCGCAACCTTATGCCAGCGGCGCCGATCCAGATCTTGTCCTCTGTGCTGACAGCGTAGTGATTGTACCGGGCAAGGTTGCGGCCGTTGATCCATCCCATCGAAACATCGGGTGACCATGTGAAGGCTGTTTGGCCTATGGGGTGCTCACGAAAGGTAGCCTCAAGAAAGCCTGCGTTGGCACTGTAGCTGTCCATGTAGCTGCGACCAAGCTGAGCCTCGACGCGGATGGGAAACGGCTTCACTTCCGCAGCCAATGCGTGGCTTCTGAGCAAGAAGGCGCAAGCCAGCGCCACCAAGCGACGATTGGTGTGTGGGTACATGGTTTGAATCCTGTTTGCTCGGCCGCCCGTGGGTTGAGCAACTCGGTCGAATGAGTGCTGCAGTACCATCCGTAGTGATCTCGGGACTCTCCCTGGACTCGCCGCTAACGAGATGAACGCTCAAGCGACATGGACTCCGGATTCAATTCATCCCAGAGGCAGTCTTCTTCGCCCTCCGCCAACACCTGATAGGCATGGCGGCCTCCCAGTCGCCGAAGTGGTGAACACATCCAGAATGCAGCCGAACGGCGGTCACGGTTTATTTGGCAAACAACGTTCGCCAGCTTTTTGTTGTGGCTTTCAAACACGTCAAAAGCTTTCGTGATGGTCTTCTCCCTCAACCTGGAGAGAGCCTCAATATCGCTAACTATCGAGGCATAGATTCGTTGCGCCTGGGACATGGCATACCTCTTGATGTTGAAGAATTCAACTTCTCCCGCTAGCTCGTATGGAGTTAAGGAAGGCGATGACTTCCTTTGCACGCCCCAATCGAACAAGCCTCTCTGCGGTAAGTGCATCAAGCTCAACGATCCGTACATCCCGATACCATGCCATGAGTTTTTGATGATCTGATTCGATCATGTTGGCCACCCGTAACACGACGGCATCATCGGAAGTTGCATTATCTAATGACACTTTCCCACGCAGACGAATGCCCGATCGAACGCGCTTAGCCGAATAAGTTGATCGCATCTCCAATCCAATCAACACGGCCGCAGGTCTTCTTTTCATGAGCGAAATCTCTCGTGATTCGAGGGCTAGTCGTAGCTACGGAAGCCAAAATGCTCTTGTGATTTCCCGCAACTGATCACCGGATCTGTGGCGTAGTCCGCAGCGGTTGTCATGGTGACGGCCCTCTTAGTTATGTTCGAGTTGTCCTCGTCACTGTGAAGCTCTCAATGGATTGGACCTTCGGCAGATCTTCTACGACCCAATCAAGAGTACGCCCCTGCAAGGCTCTGCCTGAGACAATCATTTCCATACCAAACCGTCCTCCGTCGAACGTCAGGGATACCGAATCCGAATGCGGTACCAAACGGTGCTCACCAAGAAACGACAGAATTTGTTCCGTGTGTGGCCGTGAACCTTCGCGAAAGCGGAGCCTGACCGCGAGCGCAGCTTTGCCAGGCAGATGGCGCTCCAGGTGTGGAACCGCTGCCATGCAAACGATGAAGATCGCGGTCAGGCCAAAGGCGGCAACCACAAAGTGAACACCTACCAGAATTCCCACCGCGGCTGATGACCAAATGGAGGCCGCAGTCGTCAGGCCGCGGACGCTGGCACCGCTTTTGACGATGATGCCGGCGCCGAGAAAGCCGATGCCGGTCAGCAGGCTCCCAATCACTTGGGTGCTGCTGATGGCATCCGACGATAACGGGGTTCCGAACCAGTGCGCGGCGAGGCCTGCGGCTGAGGTTAGTGCGCAACTCGCCGTGCAGACCAAGCAATACACCTGCGTTCCTGCCGCGCGGCCGTTGTAGAACCGTTCGTAGCCGATTGCCCAGGCGAGAACAAAGGCTAGTACCGCATGGGTCACCACCGTGATTTCTGCCGGAACTTCGGGAAACATGAATGATTTCTCCTCTCCTGTCAGGCTGCCGACACGCCGGCCTGATAAGGGTTGGCCTAGTCGGTCGCAGAAGCATCGGAAGCTGTGGTTTCGCGCAAACCGCCTCCCAGTGCCTTGTAAAGTGTCACGAGGTTGTCAAAGCGCTGGAGCCGCACGATTTGCAACTGTTGCTGAGCGCCGTAAAGAGAGCGCTGCGCATCGAGCTCGCTGAGGTAGTTGTCGATGCCGCCGCGAAAGCGCATCTGTGCCAAGCGGTACGCATCCTGCGAGGCAGTTACGAGTGCCTGCTGCGCAGCCAACTGCTCGTCGAGCGAGTCATGCGCCGCGAGCGCGTCGGCTACTTCGCGGAACGCAACCTGGATTGCTTTTTCGTATTGCGCCACCGCTCTTTCACGGGCCAACTTGGCCACCTTGAGGTTGGCTTTGTTGGCGCCTCCTGAAAAGATCGGAACACTGATTTGAGGTGCAAACGTCCAAGCGTAGGAATCGTGTTTGAACAGACCGGAAAGCTCTGTGCTGGCACTGCCTAGACTACCGGTCAGTTCGATAACCGGGAAAAACGCCGCGCGCGCCGCGCCAATGTCGGCGTTGGATGCTTTCAGCAGGTGCTCGGCAGCCAGCACATCGGGCCGTTTGATCAAAACGTCAGAGGGAATCGCCTCCACCACAGCGGAAACAACGTTTGCCCTGTCAAGTCCCGCAGAAAAGTCGATATCTTGCGGGATGGGGGCGCCGAGCAATAGCTGTAGCGCATTGCGGTCTTGGGCCAGCGCGCGGGTGTACTGCGCCAAGCTTGCGCGTGCAGCGTCCACTGTTGACTCGGCTTGGCGAAGAGCAAGCTGCGTTGTCGCCCCTCGTTCGAACATCTTCCCCGTCAACTCGTAGGAGTTGCTCTGGTTCTGTAGTGTCTGGCGCGTGATGTCTAGCAATGTTTGATCCGTGAGCACCGCCAGGTAAGCATTCGCCACTTCTCCCACAAGGGTGATTTGAGCGCTTCGCCGGGTCTCCTCGATGCTGAAATACTCCTGCAGGGCGGCGTGATTCAGGCTACGGATGCGACCGAAGAGATCCAGTTCAAAGCTGGTGAAGCCGATGCCTGCGGTATAGGAACGGGAGACGATGTCGCCTTGTGCGGAAGAAGGGCTTCCGGGAAGCGATGCAGCCAGCACGCCGGCGGGAAGGCGCTCGGCTTGCTCTGTCGCGCTGGCCGCGATCGTCGGGAATAAATCGGCACGCTGGATCCGGTACCGTGCCTGGGCGGCTTCGACATTCAGTGCGGCGACGCGCAGATCGCGGTTGCTGGCCAGAGCCAATACGATGAGCTGCTGCAGCTGTGGATCTGGGAAGAATGCTCGCCAACCTAAGTCTTCCGCAGGTATACCCGAAGCGATGTTGCGCTCCTGCATCGCTACGGGTGCGTCGGGTCGAACGTATTTTGGCTCCAACGTGCAGGCACATAAGGCCATCGTTCCCACAACGATCACAGCGAACCGGTATCTGTACTGCATGGCTCAGGTCTCCAGCTCGGGCCGCGCGAGCACCGCTTCGTCTCGGTCACGCTGCCCTTTGAATACCGAACGCACCGCGACGAAGAACACCGGCACGAAAAACACGGCGAGCACCGTACCCGCTACCATGCCGCCGATAACGCCGGTGCCAATGGCGATGCGTCCGCCGGCACCGGCGCCGGTGGCAATCGCCAACGGCATCACGCCCAGGATGAAAGCAAACGAGGTCATGAGAATCGGGCGCAGGCGCTGCCGTGCTGCGCTGATCGTCGCCGCGATCAAACCCATCCCGTGCTCGACGTTCTCCTTCGCAAACTCAACGATGAGGATCGCGTTTTTCGCAGACAGTCCGACCGTGGTGAGCAGGCCCACCTGAAAGAACACATCGTTGCCAAGCCCGCGCAGCAAGGTGGCACTCACGGTGCCGAGAATCCCCAAAGGCACCACAAGCATGACTGCAAAAGGAATCGACCAACTTTCGTAGAGCGCCGCCAAGCATAGGAACACAATGGCAAGCGAGATGGCGTACAACGCCGGCGCTTGCGAGCCCGATTTCTTCTCCTCGTAGGAGAGGCCCGTCCATTCGTAACCGATGCCTTTCGATAGTTTTGTCACCGCTGCTTCCATCGCTGCCAGCGCATCACCGCTGCTGCGCCCCGGCGCCGCGGTGCCTAGGAACTCCAACGACGCTGTGCCGTTGTACCGTTCCAGCTTGGGCGAGCCGACGCTCCAGTGTGCGGAGGTGAACGCGGAGAATGGTGTCATCCGGCCCACGGCGTTTCGTACGTACCACTTGTCCATGTCCTGCGGCAGCATTCGCGAGGCCGTCTCACCCTGGACGAATACACGCTTGACGCGGCCATGATCGACGAATTGATTCACGTAGGCCGAACCCCAGCCTATGCCAAGCGTTCGGCTGATGTCGTCGATCGATAGGCCGAGCGCGCTGGCTTTTTCCCAGTCGATGTCCAGCTTGTACTGCGGCTCATCCGACAAGCCGTTCGGCCGCAGTGAGCCGATGGCCGGGTCCTTTCCTGCAATTTGCATCAGCTGATCGCGAGCTTTCATGAGCGCGTCGTGTCCGACATTGCCCAAATCCTCCAGCTCGAAGTCGAAGCCGGTTGCGTTACCGAGTTCGAGGACGGCTGGCGGCGGGAAGGCGATGACGAACGCACCCCGTATGCGCTGGAAGCGCTGGTTAGCCCGCTCGGCAAGGCCGAACACGGAATCTCGTTTACTCGGACGATCCTTCCAATCCTTGAGCCGTACGAATGCCAAACCAGCGTTTTGGCCACGACCACCGAAGCTGAATCCGTTGACGGTGAAGACGTCGCTGACGATGGAGGCTTCATCCTTCATGAAGTAGTCGCGTACTTCGTTGAGCGTTTGCTGCGTCAACTCGCTGGCCGTGCCCGGAGGCTCGACAACCTGAAGGAACAAAATGCCTTGATCTTCGTCTGGCAAGAACGATGTGGGCACTCGCGCGAATAGCAGCCCCAAGCACACAACGATGGCCAAATAGCCCAACAGGTAGCGCCCGGTCCGAGCCGTGACGTGACCGACGCCGCGCTCATAGCCCCGATTCATGCTGTCGAAGCCTCGGTTGAACAAACCGAAGAAGCCCCGCCGGCGCTCGTGCTTGTCGCCGTGTGGCTTTCGCAGCAACGTGGCGCAAAGCGAAGGCGTGAAGAGCAGGGCCACCAGCACCGACAGCGTCATCGCCGAAACGATGGTGATGGAGAACTGCCGGTAGATCACGCCAGTCGAACCACCGAAGAAGGCCATTGGCAAGAACACCGCGGAGAGCACAAGAGCGATACCTACGAGTGCGCCAGTGATTTGGGTCATTGACTTTCGTGTCGCTTCTTTCGGCGACAGACCTTCTTCCGCCATTACGCGCTCGACGTTTTCCACGACCACGATGGCATCGTCGACGAGAAGGCCGATGGCTAGCACCATGCCGAACATCGTCAGCGTGTTGATGGAGAATCCCGCGACGGCAAGGATGCCGAAAGTTCCCAGCAACACGACCGGCACGGCAATGGTCGGAATAAGCGTGGCGCGGAAGTTCTGTAAGAAGAGGTACATCACCAAGAACACCAGAATGATGGCCTCGAACAGTGTCTTCACCACTTCCTCGATGGACACACTCACGAACGGCGTGGTGTCGTAGGGATAGACCATTTTCAGGCCGGACGGAAAGAACGGTTGCAGCCGATCCATCGTGGCGCGGATCGCCTTGGCCGTATCCAGCGCATTGGCGCCTGTGGCCAACTTGATGGCGAGCCCCGCCGCCGGGTGGCCGTTGTACTCGACGTAGATCGAATAGTTCTCGCCACCCAAGGTGACGCGGGCGACGTCTTTCAAGCGAACTTGCGAGCCGTCCGGGTTGACCTTCAGCAGAATCTGTCCGAACTGCTCTGCGGTTTGCAGGCGCTGGGGGCCCACGATGGTGGCGTTGAGGCGCTGCCCCTTGGCCGATGGCAGGCCTCCCAGCTCGCCCGAGGCAACCTGTACGTTCTGCGCCTGTAATGCGTTGGTTACGTCAACAGGTGTCAGGCCGTAGTTGTCCAACCGTGCCGAATCGAGCCAAATACGCATGGCGTATTGGGATCCGAACAACTGGTAGTCGCCGACACCGGGAGTGCGGCTGATCGGATCCTGGACGTGCGACGCAACGTAATCGCTGATGTCGTCGTTGTTCATCGAGCCATCGGCGGAATAGAAGCCGATCACGAGCAAGAAGTTTCTTGTCGCCTTGGCCACTCGAATGCCCTGGGCCTGAACCTCGGCCGGCAGCAACGGCGTAGCCAGCTGCAGCTTGTTTTGTACCTGTACCTGAGCGATGTCGGGATTCGTTCCTTGCTCGAAGTACAGCGTAATAGTCATGGTGCCGTCTTTGTCGCTTTCGGATCCGAAGTACAGTAAGTGGTCGATACCGGAAAGCTGCTGTTCGATCACCTGCGTCACCGTGCTCTGAACGGTTTCCGCTGATGCGCCCGGGTAGGTGACCTGGATCGATATCGCCGGCGGGGCGATGCTCGGGTATTGCGCTACCGGCAGGACAGTGATGGCCAAAGCACCCGCCATCATGACCACGATCGCCAGCACCCAGGCGAATACCGGACGGTCGATGAAGAACCTGACCATCGCTATCTCCTACTTCTGATTGGCCGACAGGCGTTCGCCCTGGCTCGCTTGCGAGGGCCCGCGGAATTCTTCCGGTTGGACCTTGGCGCCGGGCTGCACGAGTTGAAGCCCTTCCACAACAACCCGATCGCCTTCTTGCAGACCAGCGCTTACCAGCCATTGATCGCCGACTGCGCGGTCGGTTTTCAAGACGCGCAGGGCCACGGTGTTGTCCGCGGCGATCACCAGCGCTGTCGGGTCTCCTTTGTCGTTGTGACTGACGCCCTGCTGCGGCACTAGCAACGCGCCCAGGCGGACTCCTTCCTCGATGCGCTCGCGCACGAACATACCTGGCAACAGGATGCGGTCAGGGTTCGGGAACAACGCGCGCATCGTCACCGAGCCGGTGCTCTCGTCGACAGTTACCTCCGAAAACTGAAGTGCCCCGGTTTGCGCATAGTCGCTGGCATCCTCTAGGCGCAGGCTCACCGGTGCTCGGCCGGCGTCGTTTTGGTGCAGCTGCCCGGCTGCCGCCTCGCGCTTTAGGCGCAGCAGCGTGCCGATGGGCTGCGTGACGTCCACATAAACGTGATCGAGCTGTTGCACCGTCGCCAGCGCGGTGGGCTGGTTTGCAGTGACCAACGCGCCTTCGGTTACCGTGGAACGACCTATGCGACCGGAGATGGGCGACAGGACCTTGGTGTAGCGCAGGTTGATGCGTGCCGTCTCCAACACCGCTTGCGCTTGAAGGTCGGCGGCGACGGCGTTGTCGTAGTCCTGCTTGCTGACCGCGTTGGCAGCGGCTAGCGGCTTGTAGCGCTCCGCCAACGAGCGAGCCGCCGCCGCCGCCGCGACCGCGCTGTGATAGCTAGCTTCATAAGGCGCTGGATCGATCTGATAGAGCTGTTGCCCTGCTTCGACCTCACTGCCTTCCACAAACAATCGCTTCAGGATAATGCCGTTGACCTGCGGGCGGACCTCGGCCACTCGGAAAGCGGTCACACGTCCTGGCAGCTCGGTGGTGACCGGCACCGACTGCGCTTTGAGGGTGACAACGGACACCTTGGGTGGCGGAGGTGATGCGGATGCAGGAGCCGGCTTCCGGCTACAGCCGAACAGAGCCAGCGCAAAAACCAGCGCCAGTTGTAATGGTATGTCGAACGCAAATCTTTTCATCGTTGATCCCTGCAGCAACACACTCGACACGTCCTCTCTTGCCTCGCGGCCGCCCGCGTCGATTGGCTGCGTGAGGATGGTTGCCGCGACGGCGCGGGGATGGTGCTGGGGGAAGTCGCACCACAGATCCCCGGCCGTCACGACATGGCGCGCTCTTCCGTCCAGTCGACGTAGAGCAAACGTTCCGCAAACAACCAACTACCGTGCTGTTTCACGAGCGTGTCGAGGTAACGGAGCGATGCGATCATCAGACGGCGCTTCCCCTCAGCGACCGTTACGTGGTGCGCCAAGCAGTAGGCTTCGCCAATGGCCTTGTCGTCGGTCAGCGAGAGGATCGTGCTCTGACCGACGAAATGGGTGGTGGCATCGTATTTGTTGAGGTCTGCAAAGACGGGAGCGAGCGCATCGCGCGAGCGAAGCTCCCATGTAGGCTTGGGATCCTTGGCGTCCATGAATACGACGAAGTGAGTGTCCGCAGTAAACAAGGACATCTGACCCTTAGCATCGCGACGATCGGCGCAATGTGCATAGGCCTCCACCAGCTCCCGAATGGCGAGACGGTCTGCAGCCTCAGCAGGAAAGATGACAATGTGTTGGCTCATGACTTTCTCTCTTGTTGATTCAAGAGTCGGAAAAGCGATCACTCAAGAATTGCGCGCGGCTCGAGAAAGGCTTCGATGCCGAATGCGCCGTACTCACGACCAACGCCCGAATGCTTGAACCCTCCCCAAGGCGCCTGTGGGTCGTCACGCATGCCGTTGATCACGACGCGTCCGGCAAGGATTTGGCCCGCCACGCGTCGCGCTCGCTCCACATCGGCTCCGCTCACAAAAGCGTGTAGTCCGTATTTCGAATCGTTCGCGATGCTCACCGCCTCGTCGGCCGTGTCGTACGCAATGACGGAAAGAACCGGGCCAAAAATTTCCTCTTGGGCGATGGTCATGTCGTTCGTAACGTTCGTAAACACCGTCGGCTTGATGAAGTTGCCGTGTTCGAGGCCTTTCGGGTGGCCCTCACCACCTACCAGTACCTCGGCACCTTCCTCGATTCCCTTGCGGATATAGGACTGCACGCGCTCGTATTGCTTTTTCGACACCATCGGCCCGACCAGGGTCTTCGGATCCGCCGGATCCCCGACGACAAAACCGCGCACGGCATCGACGATCAGTCGATTGACCTCGTCAAGACGACTCTTCGGCACCAAGAGGCGAGTTCCCGCCGCGCATGCCTGCCCACTGTTCAAGAACGCGATGCCGAGCGCCAGCGGAACGGCCGTGTTGAAGTCGGCGTCGTCCAGAAGGATGCTGGGAGACTTTCCACCCAGCTCCAGCGTCACGCGCTTCATCGTGGCGGCGCCGTCGCGCATGATTTGTTGGCCAACGGCAGCCGACCCTGTGAACGAGATCTTGGCGACATCGGGATTGCGCACCAACTCGGCACCGACCGTGTCACCCAGGCCGTTCACCACGTTGACGATCCCCTTCGGCAATCCCGCCTCGTGCAGACAGTCCAGAAAAACCTGTGTCTGCAAGGGACTCATTTCGCTAGGTTTGATCACGACGGTACAGCCCGCGGCGAGCGCGGAAGCGGTCTTGAGGCAAACGAAAAGCGCGTTCGCGTTCCACGCGGTGATCAGACCGGCGACGCCGACAGGTTCAAAAAGCACCGTCGTTTTGTCCCACTTCCGTTCCAACTCAAGATCCTGGAGGGCCTTCTCCGCTTGTCGGAACGCTTCGACTCCCGTTTGCACAATCAGCGACGAAAATTGGGAGACGCCGCCGTACTCGGTGACCATCGCGTCGGTGAGGTCCCCGATGCGCGCTGAGGTTACTTCGTACATTCGACGCAAGATTTCCGAGCGATCCTTTTTCGTCGTCCGAGAGTACGTCTGGAATGCGCGTTTGGCCGCGGCGATGGCGCGGCGCGCATCCTCCTCATCACCTAGCATGACGCTGCCAAGCACCTGTTGATTCGTTGGGTTGATGCTTTCCATGACCTTTCGGCCATGGGATTCGACAAATGCTCCGTCAATGTAGTGTTTCGTGATGGTCTTCATCACATCTCCTCCGGAAACATGGAACAGCTCGGCTGCATCGTAAGAGGCGCTGTCAGGGCTTGCTATTACATATTCCTAGTACGCGCTTCGGGCGCGGCGATCCATTCGCGAGTGCTATCCTTGCCACGCTTGAACGAGCGGACAATGAGACCGCATATGAGCAACGACATCATCCTTTCTCGCATCCGGCAGCAGATCGCATCGCTGTTAGAGGGTCGGTCGAATCTGGCACGCACCGTTGGCGCATCACTTCACGGTCGATGATGGAATCGACAATGGACGCTCGCCTCCCTTCGCTATTGATTCAGTCGCTTGATTGGCACACGGCCGATCAAGCGAAAGGCGATGTCTAAGATGTCAGCTTCGTCAAATGACTTGCGCAGTCGCTGGCATCGAGTTCGAGAACAGCTCGGCAACGCACTTCGCATCCTGAGAACCAAGGACGCGGAGCGAAGAAATGCGCTTGAGAAGGCCAATGACGATTTGAAGGCGGCGCAGGCTGACTTGCAAAGACGTTGGCAGTACCTAGCCGAGGCTCAGAAGCTTAGTCATTCGGGAACCTTCGGATGGAAGGTTACTAGTGGTGAACTTGTTTGGTCGGAGGAAACCCGAAACATTCTGTGTTTCGATCGGGAGACGAATCCTACTCTCGACCTAGCATTCGACCGAATCCACCCTGAAGACCGTGATCGCATGCAGAAGCTCAGGGAACATGCCATCAACAACGGCATTGACTTTGATGTCGAGCATCGAATTCTTCTCCCTGATGGCATCATCAAATACGTCCACGCGGTTGCCCATGCCGGAAGAGATGGCTTGGGCAATCTCGAATACATGGGCGTAATTACGGATATGACCGAACGCAAGCGCGCCGACGATGAACGACGCGCGCTCGCTCTCAAGTTGGAAGAAAGCAACGCCAGACTCGAAGAAGCCCAACGTGTCGCTCATGTAGGGCACTGGGAATGGGATCTTGAGACAAATGTGATCCTCTGGTCGGACGAGACCTATCGCATCTTTGGCTTATCGCCGCAAGAACGTCCAATGGACATGGCCACCAACCGCGGCATGATCCACCCTGATGACCGAGAGGCCCTCTACGGAGGAGTAGACGTAGACCTTTCGGCGGGCACGTACCCCATAGCGGAGTTTCGGGTGGTTCGTCCTGACGGCGAAGTCCGCACAGTGCATGCCATCACCTCAAAGCTACGCGGTGGGCCACTGGTTGATTCGAGCGGAGAGTCGTTGGAATGGCCGCGAAAACTCTTTGGCACCCTCCAGGATGTCACCGAGCGCAAACGCGCTGAGGAAGAACGACAGGCTCTATCTCGCGACCTGCAAGAGAGCAAGGATTGGCTTGAAGAAGCGCAACGGCTGGCTCACATCGGGTATTACAAATGGAACCTCATCACAGGCAGCGTGACGTGGTCTGATGAACTCTATCGCATCTATGGGCTGGATCCGAAAAGCGGCTCCATCGACATAGCGATGATCCACAAAATGATCCACCCCGACGACCGAGATCATGTTTTTCGGACGGCCGAGAAAGCCATTCAAGAAGGAGCGCACACTGCGGCGGAACATCGCATCATTCGTCCCGACGGTGAAGTGCGCACTATTCAAGGGCTCGGTACCGTCAAAAGAGATGCATCGGGGGTGGCATGCGAGATGTTCGGTACGGCCCAGGACATCACCGATCGCAAACGCGCAGAGGAAGCCCTGCAGCGGAGCCAGTTCTATCTCAGCGAGGGAGAGCGTCTCGCGCATACCGGGAGCTGGGCCTTCAATGATTCAGGTCACTACTGGTCCGACGAACTTTACAAAATCTATGGTTTGGATCCGAAGAACGGTGCGCCAACGGTCGAACAGTACCTAGCGCTCATACATCCACAGGACCGCGCTGCCATCGCTGAGTCCATTCAACGCATGCTGGATGAACATCGCGGATTCGATCAAATTGAGCGGATCATTCGACCTGACGGACAGCTGCGCTACCTTCGTGCAGTGGCGGTTCCCGTCGTTGAGCAAGGGGTCTTCAAAGGCTTCATCGGAACCACGATGGACGTCACCGAGCAGGAGCTTCTCACGCAGGAATTGCGGCGGGAGAGAGCTTACCTCGCGGAAGGGCAAGGCCTCACTCACATCGGCAGTTGGGCGACCAATTTTCACACAGGCAAAAATCACCATGTGTCGGATGAAATTTATCGCCTACATGGTTTTGAACCCAGCCAGGGCCCTGTGTCGCTTGAAGATTTCTGGAAAACCGTTCATTCCGAAGATGGGCCTGCTGTGAGAGCAGTTATCGAGAATGCGATCCGCACAAGAACGGATTACGACATTCCCGAGTTCCGGATTTGTCTTCCCGATGGAACTGTACGATTTCTGCGCACCATAGGGCACCACAATCCGCTCGGTGAAATAGGTGAGTACGTCGGCATCACCATGGACATAACAGAACGAAAACGCGCCGAAGATGAGAGGGAAAGGCTACGCCAATTGGAGAATGACCTCGCACACATCAATCGTGTCAACATGATGGGTGAGCTTGCCGCAGCGCTGGCGCATGAAATCAAGCAGCCCATCGCTGCATCGATTACGAGTGCGAACGCACTCTTGAGATGGTTGGCGCACGAGCCGCCCGATCTGGAAAGAGCACGCGCAACAGCGTCCAGGATTGAACAGGACGCCAACCGCGCAGCCAACGTCATCGATAGTTTGCGATCTTTTTACAAGACAGGGACGTTTGCAGAACGCCAAATCATCGACGTGAACGAAATAGTCGGGGACATGACCGTTCTGCTGAGTTGGGAAGCGGATCGACACGCCATAGCGATCCATTCCGAACTGGAGAGCGATACTCCAAAAATCCTTGCAAACCGCGTACAACTTCAGCAGGTCTTCATGAATCTGATGCTCAACGCGATTGAGGCCATGAAAGATACTGGGGGCGAATTGACGATCCGATCGCGATCGACTCCAGACGGCCTTCTTTCAATTTCCATCAGCGACACCGGCACAGGCTTGCCGACGGGATCCGTCGAACAGCTTTTTGAGCCCTTTCATACGACCAAACCGCAGGGAACGGGTATGGGCTTGACGATCACCCGCTCGATCGTGGAGTCGTGCGGTGGGCGTGTCTGGGCCACCGCCAATCTGAGCAAAGGCGCATCCTTCCACTTCGTTCTCCCTCGCGAGACCGAGACTCAGGTATGAAGCCAGCGGGCACACCCACGGTATTCATCGTCGATGACGATCATGGTGTGCGGCAGGCCGTACAGGACCTTGTCGAGTCCGTTGGTCTACATGCAGAGTCCTTTGCGACTGGGCTGGAGTTTCTGAACAAGAAGCCGACCTCTGGCCCGAGCTGCTTGGTCTTAGACGTAAGGCTTCCGCAGGTGAGTGGGCTCGATTTCCAGCGAAAACTGCTTGATGCCGGCATACAGATTCCCATCATTTTCATTACCGCACACGGCGATATACCCATGTCCGTCCGAGCGCTGAAATCGGGTGCTGTGGAGTTTCTGACGAAACCGTTTCGGGACCAGGATTTGCTAGACGCGATTCAGCAGGCTCTCCAGCTTGATCGCGCTGCACGTGAACAACAGGACGAAGTCCGCGAACTGCACGAACGTTATCTTTGCTTGACCACGCGCGAGCGGGAGGTCATGTCGCTAGTAGTGGCTGGAATGATCAACAAGCAGATCGCCTCAGAAATCGGAGCCAGCGAAGCCACCGTGAAGATCCATCGAGGCAATGTCATGGAAAAGATGCAAGCGAGGTCGCTGATCGAATTGGTCCGCATGACCGATAAACTCAAGCCTGTCCTTCCTCAGTAGCGCTAACTCATCTCCTTAGGAGAATCGCGTGCTCTAGAGCCCCTACTTTTGCTCTAGCCGCTACCACTTGAGTAGTATTTTTTTAAGCTATGGTCTGATTGCGCGTCCTTGTCGAAGGGCCTAGCGTGGGCTCATGAATACCGCGCCAGAGCCAAGCCTTCTTGCAATCCTCGATGATGACAAGTCAGTTCAAAGTGCACTGCAGGACCTCATCGAATCGGAGGGAATGTCCACGCTCTGCTTCGACTCGGCGGAGCAGTTTTTGGATTCCGGAGCGCGGCTCCAAGCGTCGTGTCTGATCGCCGACATTGGCATGCCAGGCATGTCGGGCCTTGAGCTGCAAGCGCAGCTCAAGGTCGAACGATGCGAGATACCCATCATTTTCATCACCGCGCACGGAGACATTCCACTGGCGGTAAACGCCATAAAGGAAGGTGCGAGTGATTTCTTTGCCAAGCCGTTTGACGGTGGAGTATTTCTGGTGGCCGTAGAGCAGGCCGTGGAAAAAGGAAGGGATGCCAGACGCAAGACGCTCGAACAAGCCGATCTTCTCGGACGCTACCGTTCGCTTACACCGCGTGAGCAAGAGGTTCTACCGCTACTAGTCAGCGGCCTACTGAACAAACAGGCTGCCGCAAAACTCGAAGTTACCGAGTACACGATTCAAATTCACCGCGGGCACATCATGCGAAAGATGAGGGCCGACTCCTTTGCAACTCTCGTCAGGATGGTGGAAAGGCTCAGTCCCGAGCCCATAGCAGCCATTCCTATGCTCGAGCGGTCGCCAAGAAGTTCCTAAAGAAGGTTGCCCAACATGACCCCGAGTTCGAACCGGGAAAGAGTTGGAAAGTTTGGTGGGTACATCACTGATGCAAACGCCATCGTACCCGACTCCGATTACGCCTACTTCGACATCCAAGTAGCTAAGGCTTGCTTGCAAGCAATTGCATGAATTTGCCAAATTCTGTGTCGTCCATGTCCGTTACGACCGCGGCATACTCGCCATTGATCTCCGCGGTTCGAATTTCATAGCCTTGCACCCGCGTTTCGCCTTGCATGTCTGCCGGTAGTTGCTGCGAAAAAACAAAAACATCAATGAGGTGCTTGCCGTGCCGATAAACCAAGGTCGGTATACGTGTATCACCCACATAGTCGATACGACCCCCGACTAAGGGAAAGCCTTGTGACGCAAAGTCGTTGACGGTGGGAGACGCCGGAATCTTTCCTTCAAACCATGGTTTGACTGTGTGGCGATCCGTAGAGACAACATCCACCGGCGATGTGGCCGCCAAAGCGCGCCAGTGGCTGGCGAACAGGTCCCGGGCGAACTGGTTCTGTGCCTGCATCTTCCCTTCGTGCTGATGCCATAGGCTGCCCATACCGCCCCCGACGAGAAAGACGATCAACCACGATGCGGCGACTGCCATCCACGTACGCATGGCTGCTCCCCGGTGTATCGGCTTGGAAGCAGACACAAGGTTGTCGCGTATTTTTTCGCGTAGCGCGTTGGGCGCATTGAAGCGAGTGGCGCTATCACGCATCTGTGTTCTCACTGTATCAAGTCCGTGCAAAACCACCTGGCATTCCCGGCACGTGTCGAGGTGCAACTCGAACTCACGACTCGTGACTGGGTCCAATTCCCCATCGAAATACAGCGGAAGAAGACTGTGGCTCATATCACAGCTCATACTCGACCTCCGTTACATCCGTCGCTCACGGTGATGGCCTTCATGAGCTTCTCGCGCCCTCTTGCCAGTCGAGACATGACCGTGCCGATGGGTATATGTAGCGCGTCAGAAATTTCACGGTAAGAAAGCTCCTCAATTTCGCGCAATATCAAGACCTCACGAAACTCGCTCGGCAATCTCCGCAAATGCTTTCGAAGACTCAAGCTCTCTTGCGCGGAAGATGCTCGACTCTCGACATCATTCGTATCGGTTTGCTGCAACAGACGAAGTTCGGCGCCGTCTCCGTGATCCGCTGTCACCTGATCGATGTCTACAAGGCGGAGATCGCGACGTCGAACCTTTAGGCGAGCGAGGCAACAGTTACGTACGATGGTGAGCCACCACGCCTTGGCGTTACCACCTACAAACGTATCTGCGGAGCGCAGCGCGCGTACAAAAGCATCTTGCACGGCGTCGGTGGCATCGGCTTCATTGCCGAGAAGCCAGCGCGCAAGATTGTAGGCGGCATCGAGATGACTAACCGCCAAGTCGCCAATAACGCTTTGTTGGTTCGGGGTGGCCATGGCTCACTGCCTTGCGCGCAGCACCACGAGACTACTTGCGGACATGCACCACTCCCATCATGAATGGATGAACGGTGCAAAAGTAGGCGTAGTCACCCGGGTGAGTGAATGTGTAGGAATAGCTGTCACCGGTATCGAGGCCTTGGGACGAGAGCACTCCACCCTTGTCTTTGCTTGTCACAGTATGAGGAACTTGATCACGGTTGGTCCATGTCACCTTGGTGCCTGGCTTCACCGTTAGAACGCCGGGATTGAAAGCCATTTTGGTGATATCGACCGCCTGTGTTGGCGTCGACGCCTGAACCGGAAACATAACGATGAGTGACAACAGCCCAGCTGTCATGCACCACATGCCGTATCGCCGTATGTTCGGCAGAATTCTGGTTTTTGTCATGATTGTCTCGTTGATTTGGTGACGTGTTATGCGGTCAGTGGTCGAGCGGGGTGTCGATGAGCGCAAGACGTTGTTGCCCGCGAACAACCGACACTTGGCGCGTGCCCAGTAGTTTGCCCAGCTCCCCAGGAGGTACGGTCATTGGACTCGGCTCGCCAAATCCGGCCTGCCCAGGAGTGGGTAACGGATAGGCAAGCGACGCTGCGGTATGCAGCGCGACATGGCCTTCCACTTTCTGCATCACTTGGTGAATGTGGCCGTTGAGCACGGTCACCGAACCAAATGGACGCAGCAGGGCAAGTGCTGTCCCGGCATCGGATGTGCCCCAGCCCCAAGGAGCCCAGATGGTCCACATCGGAATATGTGCAAAGACCACGACTGGCGTGGAATGCGAAACATTGGCGAGATCGGCTTTCAGCCACGCCAGCTGCTCATCACCCAACGCGGCCATCGTGCCCACCTTGAAGTTCTGGACATTGTTCAGGCCGATGAAGTGCACGCCGCCTTGGTTGTAGCTGTACCAGGCGCGACCATGTCCGTCTGTGTCGAAGAACTTTAGATAGCCATTTACTCCATCATCGATCGCATCGTGTTCTCCAGGAACGGTATGTATGCGGTCGACGTGAATTTCTTTAAATATCTCGCGTGCCTGGCCGAACTGCTCCGCACGAGATAGATGACTTATGTCACCGGTGTGCACAACAAAGGCTGGGCGTTGCGACAAGGCATTGATGTCCCCTATGGCGCGCCGCAAGCTGCCGACGACGTCAGGGTTGGCTTGCTTGTTAAAGCCGAGGTGTGTATCGCTAATCTGTACAAAGGTCAGGGAATTGGCAGGTGCGGACTGGAGGGTGCCATCGGATGTCATCCCTAAAGCCCGAGGGATGCCGCCTGTGACGTTCCACAGAACCGCAGCTCCCGTCCAGGCTGCCAAACAGCCCAGCGCCTTTCGCCGACTCGCATCGTGCCCAGAATCGTTGTGATCAAACTCGCTCATGACGGCCTTACCTGGTGGGGGACTCAAGTACTAAATCACCCAGGTCAGACTTTTATTCCCGACACTTATCGTCTTGGATCATGAAGCTCGAATGCATACCTGAACTTCCCCGTTTAGCATTCCCGTAGCTGGGGCGAAGCTCGCCGGAGCAACGGTTGCGTGTTTCGGTCGCATCGTTGGGCTTGTCAACAACGCCGGCTACAGCTTGCTCGGTAATTTCGAAGAACTGCAGATGGCTGACATCCAGCAGCGGTTCGCGACGAATCTCTGGGGCGTCATGCATGTGTTGCGCGCCGCGTTGCCCGTGATGCGCAAGCAGCGCAGCAGTCACAGTCGATCGAGGTGATCGCCTCGTGTTGCAGCGTGATAGTGCCTTTGCCTGCGTCGATGGCTTTGATAATGCCGGTGCCTTGCGCGTCGGCTGGTTTGGTGTCGTGATGCATGCCGCCCATGCCAGGCATGTTCGGGTCCATCGTTTGTGCCGTGGCGAAGCCGGGCGCGGCAACCAGTGTGCCAACGAGTGCGAAGACGAGAATGTGTTTTTTCATGGGCTAATTCCTTGGTGGGGGGGTGAGTGCAACGTTTGTTTCGCTTGCCTTGCGCAACCGATGCAGGACCAGGAGATGAAACGCTGCGGGGATGACGAGCATGGATAACAGTGGCGCGGTGACCATGCCGCCGATCATTGGAGCGGCGATGCGTTGCATGACTTCGGAGCCCGCGCCGTGGCCCAGAAGAATCGGGAAGAGGCCGGCAAGGATCACCGCGACCGTCATCGCCTTGGGCCGCACGCGCTGTACCGCGCCTTCCCGAATCGCTTCGTCCAGTGCAGCGGGTCCCGCGTTCGGGTCGAGCGCGAGTTGATGCTTCCAGGCGTGTTCCAGATACAGCAGCATCACCACACCGAACTCGGCGGCAACACCGGCCAGCGCAATGAAGCCAATGATCGTGGCCACCGACACGGCCTGACCGAGCAGCCAGATCAGCCATAGGCCGCCGACCAGCGCCAGCGGCACACTGGCCATGATCATCGCCGCTTCACTGGCACGACGAAATACGGCATAGATCAGCCCGAAGATGATGACCAGCGCGATCGGCACCACGAGCTTGAGGCGTTGCATGGCACTCGCTAGATATTCAAACTGACCTGACCAGGCCACGGTGATACCGGGTGGCAGCTTCACCTGCTGCGCTACGACATGTTGTAGGTCGGCAACCACCGCACCGAGATCGCGTCCGCCAGTATCGACATAGACGTAGGTGGCCAGCTGGCCGTTCTCGCTCTTCAGCATCGGCGGCCCCATATCCAGAGTGATGTCAGCGATCTGGCCTAGCGCCAGTTGCGCACCGTTGGCAGCGACGATCGGCAATTGCCGCAAGGCTGCCACCGAATCGCGCTCGACGCGCGGATAGCGAACGACGATCGGATAGCGCTCGCGCCCCTCGACGGTTTGCCCGATCGGATCGCCGCCCACGACCGTCGCGATCAGCTCTTGCACCTGCTGTTGGGTTAAACCATAACGAGCCGCGTCATCGGGGCGAATATGCACATCGACGTAGCGGCCGCCCTCAGCCCGTTCGGCAATGGCCGAGCTGACCCCGGGCACCTTCTTGGCGACGGCTTCAATCTGATCGGCCACCGTCTCCAAGGTGGAGGGATCGGGTCCGAGCACTTTGATGCCGATCGGACTCTTGATGCCGGTGGCCAGCATGTCGATGCGGTTGCGGATCGGCGGCACGAACAGGTTCGTCAGTCCCGGCACCCGTACGGCCTTGTCCAATTCCGCCTTGATCTTGTCCATCGTCATGCCGGGCCGCCACTGCTCCTTCGGCTTGAAGGTGATCATGGTTTCGAACATTTCCAGCGGCGCCGGATCGGTGGCCGTCTCCGCGCGTCCAGCCTTGCCAAACACGTGATCGACTTCGGGTACGGTCTTGATCATGCGGTCGGTAAGCTGCAGCAGCTGCGACGCCTTGCCGGCGGATAAACCGGGCAACGCGGTGGGCATATACAGCAGCGTGCCCTCATCCATCGCTGGCATAAACTCGCTGCCCAGATGGCCATAGGGGATGATCGCGCTGAGTAATAGGATGCCGGCCAATACCAGCGTCGCCTTCGGGTAACGCAAGACCGCTTCGAGGATGGGCCGATAGCCACGGATCAGCCCGCGGTTGATGGGGTTATCGCGCTCGGCGCGGATGCGCCCGCGGACCAGATAGCCCATCAGCACCGGTACCAGGGTCACGGCGAGGCCGGCAGCGGCCGCCATGGCGTAGGTCTTGGTGAAGGCCAGCGGTTTGAACAGCTTGCCCTCCTGACCTTCCAGCGCAAACACCGGCACAAACGACAGCGCGATGATCAACAAGCTCACGAACAACGCGGGCCCCACTTCGGCGGCGGCGGCGGCGATCAGCGACCATCGTTCCGCACCCTGTGGTTCACGTCCGTCGTTCGCTTCGCGCCAATGTTCAAGATGCTTGTGCGTGTTCTCAATCATCACGATGGCCGCATCGACCATCGCGCCGATCGCGATCGCGATGCCACCGAGCGACATCAGATTCGCCGACACCCCTTGCAGGTTCATCACGATGAAGGCTGTCAGCACGCCCAGCGGCAGTGTGATCACGGCCACCAGTGCGGAACGCAAATGACCGAGGAATAACGCACAGACCAGGGCGACAATCAGGAACTCTTCCAGCAATTTGCCCCACAGGTTTTCCACGGCGGCATCGATCAGCCGCGACCGATCGTAGGTGGGCACAATCTCGACGCCGGCCGGCAGACTACGCTGAAGCACAGCCAGTCGTGCCTTGACCGCCGCGATGGTGGTCTTCGCGTTCTTTCCCGAGCGCATCACGATGATGCCGCCCACCACCTCGCCCTGTCCGTCCAGCTCGGCGAGGCCACGGCGAAACGTCGGGCCGCGTCGTACCGTCGCTACGTCACGCAGCAGGACGGGCACGCCACCCGCGTTGGCGGTAATCGGTACGGTTTCGAAGTCCGTCCGGCTCTTCAGATAGCCTTCGCTGCGCACCATGAACTCGGCTTCGCCTTGCTCGATCACCGAACCACCGTTGGCGCCATTGGCCGAGCGGATCGCTTCCACCAACTGCGCCACAGTGATGCCGCGTGCTGCCAACGCCTGCGGATCGGGCACGATCTGCCATGCCCGTTCCATTCCACCCAAGGTGGCCACTTCGGCGACGTTCGGCACCGTCTTGAGCTGATAGCGCAGGAACCAGTCCTGCAACGCACGCAGCTGGCCGAGATCGTGTTGGCCGGTGCGATCGACCAGGGCGTATTCGTAGATCCAGCCCAGTCCTGTGGCATCCGGGCCCAATGCTGGGGTGACACCTGTCGGCAGGCGGTCGCGCACCTGACTCAAATACTCCAGCACACGCGAGCGCGCCCAATACAGGTCGGTGCTGTCGTCGAAAA
This sequence comes from Rhodanobacter koreensis, assembly GCF_054782855.1. Taxonomy (NCBI): domain Bacteria; kingdom Pseudomonadati; phylum Pseudomonadota; class Gammaproteobacteria; order Lysobacterales; family Rhodanobacteraceae; genus Rhodanobacter; species Rhodanobacter koreensis. Next base: position 64,693 of record NZ_BAAGRR010000003.1, read on the forward strand.
GCACGTCGACGTAGGAGTCACCGAAGAACGAAAAGGCGCGCACGGTCGTCGCACCGGGCACCGACAGCATGGTGGTGGCCAGCGGATAGGTGACCTGATCCTCGACCACCTGGGGCGACTGTCCCGGGTAGCTGGTACGGATGATCACCTGCGTGTCGGACAGGTCGGGCAGCGCATCGATCGGGGTGTGCATGGCGGCGAATGCACCGGCCAGCGCCAGCGCCAATGCAGCCAGCAGCACGAACACGCGGTGTGCGATGGCCGCACGAATGAGAGCGGCAATCATGGGTGCTCTCCCGGCATGGGCATACCCGACATCGGCGCACTAGCCGCGGGTGCCGGTTTCGCCGTAGGGTCATTCAAGCGCTCCAGCGCCCCCGAAAGGCTGGCTTCCGAATCGATCAGGAACTGACCTGACACCACGACCTTCTCGCCACCCGTGAGGCCATCGAGAATTTCGGTATAGCCGCCGGCCGCACGTCCCGCGCGTACCGCGACGGCACGAAAATGTCCGCCGTCTTCGGTGAGGATCACCCGCGTGTGATCGCCGGTAGCAATCAACGCATCGTCGGGCACGACCGGCACAGCGTTGCCCGGCGTCGGGTCGAGCTGCACGGTGGCGAACATGCCGGGACTCAATGCGCCATCCGGGTTCGCAAGCACGATGCGTGCGCGCTGCGTACGGGTGGTCATGTCGATATCGGGGAGCAACGTTTCCACGCGGCCGCGGAAGACCTGCCCCGGCAACGCATCGACGCGGACGGTGACCGGAGTATCTGCATGCACGATGCCAGCCACGGCCTGCGGTAAGGCTGCCTCGACCCACACCGTGGACAGCCCGTTGATCGTCATCAGCGTTTGTCCGGCACTGACGCGTTGTCCCTCACGTACATCCAGCGTGCTGATCACGCCGGTCTGCGGCGCATGCAGCGTGACCTGGCCGCCGCTCCCTATCGTACGGGCGTCGGTCGACGACAGACCAAGTACGCTGAGACGTTGTTGCGCTGCGCCGCGCAACGCTTTGGCCTCCGCCGATTGGACATGCTGCAAGGCCTGGGATTCGGCCACGGCGCTGCTCCACTGCGGAGCGAGCAAATCCGCCAGCGGAGCACCCGCGGTGATCGTCGTATACGGGGCGCGTACGTACAGCTTGCTCACCACCGCGTCCACGCGGGCGCTGACGATCACGGCTTGGCGAAGATCCCAGCTGATCGTGCCGGGCACTTGTACCGTTGCGGCCAGCACGCGGCGCTCGACGGGTGCTGTGCGTACGCCAAGGTTTTGCACGGTCGTCGGATCGATGTGGAGGGTGTTCGTGTCGGCGCCGACATCGGCGTATTTGGGCACCATCTGCATGCCCATCGACGACATCCCCGGTTTGTCGGAATGCTGTGTGGGCACCATCGGGTCGTACCAGTACAGCACCTTGGCACGGGTAGCCGGTGCCGGCGATCCGGCGGTGGCCGGATGATCGGCAGAGGATCCCGCCGGACCGCCATCGTGGCGACCTGCCCAGTAAGCAGCGATCGAGGCAACGAGCAGTACCGCAACAATCAAGGGGGTCAACAGGGTACGTTTCATGGGGTATCCCCTTCGGGCAGCAGGTAGGTCAAGGCGGCCCAGGCACGGCCGTAATCGGCGAGCATCTGGGCAAAGTCGGTGTGGTGAGTGATTTCGTCGCGACGAGCTTCCAGCAAGGGCTGGATGTCGCCACCGCCGCGATAGGTCGCCAAAGCCAGCGCGGCGCGATCATTAGCTTGCGGCAGCAGTTCATCGAGGTGCCGACGCACTTGCCGTCCTAGCGCGTCCCATTGCGCCCAAGCCGCTTGCACGGCTTCGGCTTGTTGCCGGCGTGCATCATCGTGTTCCGCACGGACGGCATCGAGATCGGCGGTGCGTGCGCTGATACCACGGTCCTGCCGATTGCGAGTGAACAACGGCAAGCTCACGCCGACCTGCAACGACACCATGTCGGACAATCCTTGAACACGGGAGCCGTAAGTCAATCCGACGCTCCACTCGGGATGCTTCGCGGCCTGAGCCAAAGCCAGCGCGGCTTCGGCGGCGTGTTCGCGTGCTGGCCAATCCAGGAGGTTGCCTTGCTGATCCAGGCTCGCCAGCAGGGCGGCTTCGTCATGGGGTAGCACCGTGAAGTCCGGTGCATCGGCGAGCGGTTCGTTGACCGGACGACCAAGCCATCGCCCCAATGCCGCGCGCGCCTGAGCTTCGCGTGAGGTCCCGTCATCAATACGGTTCTCCAGATCGAGCGTTTCCATACGCATCGCCAGCACGTCGGCCGCGGAGCCAGTACCGCCCCGCAATCGCGCTTTGGCCACCGCGACGTCCACCGCCCACTCGCGCTGCATGGCCTGCAGCATCTGGACTTCATGGTGAGCACCCCACGCGGTGATCCAGGCCGCAGCCACTTGCTGCTCAATGGCCAGGCGGGTCATCACCGTGGTTGACGCGGCTTGCTCAACGTCGGCGTCGGCGGTGTCACGCTGGGCCTGCCGTTTGGCCCGCGACGGGAGCACCTGGGTAAGTCCGACCGTGCGCATGGTCATGGTGTCGCCGCCGGCCGTAAATGCTCCTGGTCCCTGGACGTCCAGATTGTCGATGCCAACAGTGAGTTGGGGATCCGGCAGCGCGCCGGCGCGCCCGGCTTCTTCACGGGCGGCATCCTGCTGGGCACGGCGTGCTTCCATCAGGGGCGCTTGCGCCATGGCCCGCTGTGTCGCGGCGTCCAGTGTCAGCGCAGCTGCAGGGTCATCCGCCCAAGCGGGGGAAGCAAAGAGAAACATGGCGGCCCATAAAGAGCACAGCCAGGAGCGTGCCGAGAAGGCACGCATCCAGATTTGATGGGAAAACATGGCAAGCTCCGATGACAAACCGAACGGGCCACGCACACAGGCATGGCCACCGAAGGGCTAGCAATCGAGGGCTAAATCAATAGGGCGCAGAACCGCAACGTGGGCGGTGGCTCCGGGCGATGCAGAGCCATGTTCGGCAAGGCGACCTGATGAGGCGCTTGCGCAATGGTTCCGAGCAACGTGGGTGATACGGATGCGAGCAGGAGCGGCGGCACCGTCGGCAGGCTTGCATCATGTGCTGACACGGCATTGCCGGCGCAGTGTTCGGCGCAGCGCGGATCCGCACTTACGTGATGCGTGGTCGGCGCGTTCGTCGTAGAGCTCTTACCCATGCCCGCACAATCACCTGTCATGACGACGTTGGCAGGTGCCGCGGGCAACGTACAGGCGTAGGCCGCCATGGCCATCTGCTGAAACAGCAGGCAAAACAGCACGATCCCCGTCCATAGGACACGGCGACGATGGCTGATGTGAAAGCGCTTGCGCATGGCGGCGCCATTCTAACCCACCTGGAGGTGGGTCCAGTCAAGCAGGCAGAGGGTTCAGGATCGACTAGCTCTTCAAGTGTGCAACGCCATAAATATGCAAAGTAGTCCGTGGCGGGTTTGAAGCATTACAGGCGGTCGCTTTAGAAGCACTGGAGCTGGTGCGTTTGCGACCGCAACGGATGGTGGGTTTGAGCAGAATACGCACGGTACACGCAGCATCCCGGTATACACAGCAAAGGTCGTTGTTGCAGTGAGTCCGTAACACTCTGCGCCACTTCATCACGACAGCGAACATCTGACCGCTTCCGACAGCGAACAGCCCACTGGGCAGATGACTGGTGAAGCTGGTCAGTTCATTTGCCTAGACTTGTCAGCTGTGATGGCAATGGACGGACAGTTCGGTGGCAATACGCAATTGGTACATCGCCTTCAGTATCTTCGGGAAGCGCCAACGGATTGTGGATATCTACATCTCATGTGGGAACTATCAGTTCACCAGTTGCCCGTACCTTTCCGCCACGCTGATGATCGCCGTCATCCCGGCATTGAACTCCAGGAAATCAGCTTCGATCCCATCACTGAAGATCACGCCGTAACCTGCCATCTGCGAGACGAGTTGTAGCGGCTCCTTATGAGTCACTTGCCCGAAAACCAACTCGACTTGTGTCGTGCGACTGGGGAAAGGTTCGCGCACCGTGAACTGCAGATGGTCGGCGTCCCAAGCAAACCCATGTTCTCGCATGGCCTGTGCCGGCCCCGCGAGTGCGTGCCCAGCAACGCCGGCCGCACCGGCCAACAGGCTCTGAAACCATCCCGTTGAGCCCAACCCCGTAGACACGATGATTCCACTGGATGAATGCGTCTCGGATCGACCCCCTTGTTGGATCTGATAGCGCGCAGATACATGCGAGCGCGGACCGATGAAAAGGTCATTAACCGCATAAAGCTCCTGCCCATCACTCAGGCTCGCTCGCGCCATCGTGACGCGATTCAGCGACCGCGTCCCGGCAATAGCCTCCTTCGCTATAGCCGACAGATCTTCAACCTCGAAGGGAAGGAGAACCCCGTCCCATCGAGCGGGGTCCGGATTGACCCCTATGACCGGCTGCGCACTCTTGAGATACTTGAGCGTGTTCGCGACCAAGCCGTCCTGTCCCAGCACCACGACCAAGGCATCGGGCGCGAAGAGGTAGTTGGATAAGAAGCCTCGATCCAGTCGCTGAACGCGACCGAAGCGACCCAGAGTCGCCTCAGCCGCCTGCACCGCGCCTAGATAGACGTGATGCTCCGCCTCATAGTCCGAAAAGTCCGCACCCAGATGCTCGACGTAGAAGCGCGCCTGTTCGATCGTGTTGAAGCGCACGATCAACTCCTCCAGCCGCGTCTTGCGAGTCACCAGCACGATTCGCTGGTTCAGCGCATCCATGGCGTCAGGCCTTGGCCGGTAACTTGGCTCGCGGTTGCGTCAGCTGCTGCAACAGATCCGGCGAGATGTTGAGTTCGCCAATCCGTCCGGCACCTTCAGCCAACCCCTGGAAGGCCTGCGCAATCAGCACGCTGGGGTCGGCCTGTCCGACCATCAGAGCCTGCAGCACCTTCGGGTCAATACCCTGGACGGCCTTCATGGTGGCCGCCACCGCGTAGGCCTTGGCATCGGCTTCGGTCTGCGCGTTTGCGGCGCGCAAGGAGGTCAAGCTCTTGTTCTTGTCTTCCAGCGCGATGCGGCCGGCCAACTCCTGATCCTGGATCGCCTGGCGCTTGGCCAGCACGGCTTGCTCGGCTTCCAACTGTGTTTCGCGAATCTGGCGCTTCTTGGTTTCCACCGCGATCTCGGTATTGAGCTCGTTTTCCTTGACCGCACGCTCCTGCTCGATCGCGGCATTCCGGCGGACGTAAGTCGCATCATCAGCTTGTTTCAGGATCTGCTCTCGGACCTGGGCCTCAAGCGCACGCGCCGTCTCGGGATTGGGCTTTACCGCAAGGACCGACAGATTGACCAGTTCGAGTCCGAGGCTGGAGAGGCCATCGGCACGCTGCAGGCCCTGGCGCACGACCTGGACCAAGTGATCGGAACCGCGCAGCAGCTCCTGAAGCGTTTGACCCTGCAGCACCGAACGCAACTGCACCTGCACGGCGTTGACCACTCGCTGCGGTAACTTTGTTCGGTCTTCCGACGCATAGGTGCCATCGGGCTTGAGCGTGAAGTTCATGAGGCTGGCGAGCGTGGTCGGAGCGGACACGCGATAGGTGACCTGCCCCTGCACGGTCACGACCTGAAAGTCACTGCTGACTTCCTGGAACATGAAGGGAGCATCGACGCTCTCCAGCGGGATCGAGACCAGCGTGGCGCTGGGCGCGAAGTACCAGAACGTGAGGCCGGTGCCTTCGCGCACCGCTTTACCGTTCTTGTACTGGATGACGTAGGTGCTGGGACTGGCTTTGACGTAACGATAACCGAGCATGATCGTATCCCCCTGGTTAGATGAACTGGTTGCGCGTGCGAACCTTGGCGAAGGCCCGAGCGCGAATGCGTGTTCCGTTCTCCCACACCGTGTCCATGGCGTGCTCCCTAACCGTGGGTCGCTTCATGTCCTCGATGGCTTGGCTATTGGTGGGTATCGCTAACTTGAGTGATTGCATGACGGAAGCTCCTTCGCGTCGTGGGAAACCAGCGGTCTATCCGCCGGCGGGAGGGGCAAGGGTTCAACCTCGTCCCAGGAAAAACTCCAATATGGCCAGATGATCCTCGAACAGCTGGGGACCCATCTCCAGTGCTTCGCTCACCGGAAACCAGTGCGCCTTGTCGGCATCGTCGCCACCTTTCACCGCCGGCAACTCACCGGCCGGGAAGTCGAAGTGGTAGGCGTGGGTGATGGTGCGCCCGCGCTGTGACCGCTCCGGGTGATCGAAGACGTGCTGGCCCTTGATCGACCCTTTGAGTACCGGCAGCGGAAGCTTGAGGCGCGTCTCTTCGCGCAGCTCACGTAGGCAGGAAGCCAGGATCGACTCATCCTGGCCAACGAAGCCGCCGGGCAATGCCCAAAGTCCCTTGCCTGGCTCCGCACGACGGCGAACCAGAAGAACATGGCCCGAGTGCACCACGACGGCATCGGTGGTGACGAACGTCGGGGGATAGGGAGCGGTCGACCAGGCGGCTCGATAGTTCTGGATAAAGCGGTGCTCCGCAACCAGCTGCCCATACACGGCAGCATTCTTGCGGAAGGCTTCTAGCATCTCGAAGACGGGCGCCGGCACGTTGGCTTGCAGCATGCGCAACGCGCCGCGACCCGCCTCGTCCGCGGCCTCGAACAGGTAGCGACGAAGCTCCGTCGCAGAAAGCGTTTCGGTATGGGGGAGATGCACCAGAGGCCACTGCGGGAATTCCTGCAGGTAGTAACTGCTGGCGTCTTTCTCCCGGCCAATCATCCCTACGCGTGCATCCGGTGCCCTGCCATCACCTTTGATGGCTTCCGCGACGGCTCGTTGTACGGCGGCGATCCAATGAGCTTCGTTGTAGAGGTGATCGCGCAACGGCAGGACGATCAGCCGTTCGGACACGTCTTCCAGCGCAGCGCAAATCATCACCGCACGTTCGGCGACGGTCCAAGGATTGCGCAGCGAACGGGGGGTGTCGGCAGAACCAACCAGGAAAATGAGCTTCTTCGCGTGGCCCAGCGCATGGCGCGCGACGGCCGCGTGGCCGATGTGGAAGGGCTCAAAACGGCCGATGAAGACCAGATACTCAAAATCCATGAGGCTCCCTCACGGTGAATAGATTCTCGGGTCTGTCCCGAGAAGTGAGGCACATGCTACGCCAATCCTTGCTGCGGTCAACTGACATGAAATCGTTGCAGAGGTGCCAAGACCTGGCTGATCGAGTGTGCGCCAATTGGGCAGCGGCCCGCTGCCCAATTGTGCAACAGGCTGTTGCGTAAATTGCCTCAGCTGTAAAATGCCTTGGGACGTCAATGGTCCGCTATGGTTCGACCTCTACCTTTCGAGCTTGCCGGGCGTCATCGAGCCCGCAAGGGTTGTCAGCCATCGCCGGAATCCGCAGCCAGGATCTAGCTTGCTTCTGCGCCTCTCCCCCCTTCTTCTTGGCGCATTTTCAAGTTTTCGCAGCCGAGGTTTTCAACATATTTTTCATTGGTGTCGGCTAATCTATTGATTCTGTTACGGGTGCGGTTTTCGGATTTCAGCTCCCCCACAGAGTTGGCTGTCACCTCGCACAAGCTCTCCACTGTGGGAGTACAAGTTACCCACGATGAGTCCACCTTCGGATAGTTGGAGTGTTGGTGTTTCGCTCGACGCGAAGACACTGACGGCACCGAAGGTTGCCCGAAGATGCATGCCCGCGACCTGCAACGTCGCGCTCAGGTCTGCCGGACCTGGGTCTTGCGATCCGTCCTTTCCTTGTACCAATAAGAAATAGGCGTGGCCCATTAGATCACCCGAATGACGGCGTAGGCCTGGGTGTTACCTATCGTGTCGTTCAGAACAATGTCTCCAGATTGCGCCCAGCAATGCGCGGAAAACGGGTCGCTTGTGACGCCAAAGACAATGTTGGCGTGGAGGCGTCGCCTCGTGAGAAAGGCAACGATGGACAGTGAGTCAAGGAGGCAACAGGTCTCGATAGGTACAAACTTGCGCGCTTTCAGGAAGACCAGAGCATCGTTCAACAGGCGCGGTTCAGTGCTCCCGCGCTCAAGCGCCGTTGCCCGGCAGCGAAAGTCGATTGTGTCATCCAGGATTGTTTTCAGCCTGCGCGTCTTCAGTTGGATCTGGGTCCACCAAACGGTTGCAAGTACTTCAACTGCGGCGCCGATGCCACACGGCGCAGAGGGAGGGGACAACTCCAATGCACTGCGGGATGCGATTTTGATTGAGTCATTCTTGATGTTCGATGACAGTGGAGCCTCAGTGATAATGTTGCGTTCGACCAGAGGCGCGATATCGTCAGGCGTACAGATGGCGCCTTCGATATGCTCGATGAACGTCCGCTCCAAGTTGCCTGAAAGGCGGAAATATCGATCATTCCGTGTATCCAGAAATATCGCGCGTCCGTCGATGCGGCAGAATGACAGATCGTCATGCAGTCTGTAGCCGGGCATCTCGGTTTCTCCCAGTCCAAGAAGTGCGAGGCGCACCTCGCGGTGCGCCTCGCCATTCATTACTCGGAGATTCCGACTTCGCCTGAGTGGCCGAACGGTTCATTGACTGTCGCGCCAGTACCCTTCGTCTCCACGCTGGCGAGGCCCAACTCGATGACGTCTTCCGATGTGTCGTTGCGGATGTTCTCGTTCGTGTTCATCTCGATCTCCTGCGGTCATGTCATGGCAGTCCCATGACGCGAGCAGCGTAGGAGGCGGAAATTTTGATTTTCAAATGATTATTGCGTTGTCATCCGGTGATTATTCCGGGAGCGTGACGGCCGTCGCGCCATGCCGGATGCGGCGTCAATGCTTCGACGGATGTGCGTCAGGAAAAGTCCGATCGGCTTGCTTCGTCGTCGCTTTGCAACTTCGGGATGACCGGAAAACCAGAGGCTTGCTAGTGAAGGTAGTCGCTGCCGTCGCTAAGCAAAGCCACGATGCGTGGTACGAGTCGCTTTCGGCGTTCGTGATAGTCGCGCAGTGCGGACTTCAGGGTCGGCATGTCGTGTGTCTGCCAATGCCGTTTCAGTTCCGAAAGCTCTTCGACGCTGTGTTTGAGCAAGCCTTGCTCGGCTCGACGTATTGGTGCCAGCCGGTCGTTGGCCTGCTTCAGGGCATGGCGCAAGGACCGGTGGGCTGTCGCGCGGGCGATCGCGTCGAACAGTTGCCACGTCAGCTTGACCTGATCGTCGTCGGCGGACGCAAGCTCCAGCTGATCTGTCTTCCGCATGGCCAGCGCTGCGCCGATATCGCATGCCATCAGCAGCAGGCGTTCCATCCAGTCGTAGAGGTCGCGCATGGCGACTTCGGTGAGCAGCGGAACATGCAGTCCGCTGCGGGCATGATCGGTGACAAGATCTTCGCCGACCAGACGGTACAGAGCGAATCGAACCGGCGTGGGACTGGTGTGGAACTCTGCGGCAAGCGTAGCCGGATCGATCCGCTGCCCGGGTGCGTAGCGCCCCGACCGCAAGGCGCGTTTGACCTGTCCGTACACGAATACACTCTTGGAGTGGATAGCATCCATAGCTGAACTCCATGTCTGCGGCTAATTGCTTCCTGGGTTGGAGGTACAAGGATTGGGTGTCGCGCAAGGGATCGGACTTTCGACGGGAACGGGGGCCGTTTCTTCAGCGGCCGGGAAGTGAACCCGTCCCGCTTTTGCTTGCGGTGGGACGCGGGCTGCGGCTCGCCCGTACAGAAACTCGCAATATATTACGACCGACTGGCGGAGAAAGGGCGAAAAGGAGTTGCGGACGATTTCCCGGATACGTCCCAAACAGGGATACGGAGCACACTACGAAGCGGTTCGGTGAAAAATCGGCCCTGTCCCTGAGGTATCCCCCCCACGAATTCATATCGGCACGCCCAGTTGCATCGAGTGCTGTGGACTGGATGCGCACCGCTTTGCTTCGATCATGTCGCGGAAGTCATTCCTGCCCGGAGTGTGCTGTTGCCGAAGGCAGGTTTTGATGGAGCCGCGGTTCACTCCGCGCCGGATGAGGTGAGTCCACGCCCTTTGGCCACCCCTAAACTTTTCCGTCCCCCACTGGATAAGCCCTTGGTCAGGCCTGTCATGACGACAGGCTGCTTCTCCACGTGCACGCCAGGGGCAAGTCGATGGTCGCAGTCGTATCGGGTAATGGTCTGGGTCTGGATACCAGTTCGCTGCGTCAGCTGGGTCAGGGGTTGGGCGGCCAGGTGGCGATCGGCCAGGGCAACGTGGCCCAGGTCGTCAACACCGCCACCGGCAACCTGGTGCTGGAGAGCCAGGACGAGGGCCTGATCTTCGACGGCCTGTCGCTCGATGTGCTGCGCACCTACAACAGCCAGGGCCAGCTCAGCGGCAGTGCCGGTTGGCAGTTCGGCTTCAGCCGCTCGATCGGTGGCCTGACCGGGACGCTGGATACCGCCGGCAGCACGATCACCCGCACCGACGACGATGACTCGACCGTCACCTATGCCTATGACGCGACCTCGGGTCAGTACCTCAGCACCGACCAGAGCGGTGCCCAGGACACCTTGGCGTGGAGCGCAGCGTCCTCGACCTGGACCTGGACCGACAGCGCCAGCCGCCAGCAGGAGACGTATAACGCCAGCGGCCAGCTGACCGTCCTGAGCGATGCCGAGACCGGCGCCAGCTACAGCTTCAGCTACAACGGCAGCCAGCTCAGCCAGATCACCGCCGGTGACGGCGATGCACTGACCTTCAGCTACAACGCCAGCGGCCAGCTGACCGGCCTGTCGATCCAGGAGGTTCCCCCGGGCCAGACCACCGCAGTGACCCGTCAGCAGGTGAGCTACACCTACGACACGCAGGGTCGTCTGAGCACGGTGGCCACGCTGCTGACCTCGGACACCGACAGCAGCACCGCCAGCTACACCACCACCTATACCTACGACGGCAGCAGCGACCGGGTCACCTCGGTCACCCAGAGTGACGGCACCACGGTGAGCTACAGCTACACCGAAGACGCCCAGGGCGCGTACCAGGTCACCGGGATCACCACCGGCACCGGGGCGGCGGCCCAGACGGTGACGCTGAGCTACGCCAGCGGCAGCACCACGCTGACCAATGCATTGGGTCAGGCGACGACCTATACCTACAACACGGCCGGCGAGCTGACCCAGGTGGCGGCACCACCCGTCAACGGCGTGACGCCGACCACCCAGTACAGCTATGACGCCAACGGCAACCTGCTGACGGCGACCGATGCCAATGGCGGCGTCACCAGCTACAGCTACGACGCCAACGGCAACCTGCTCAGCGTCGAGGACGCGACGGGGCACACGGTCAGTTACACCTACAACGCCGACGACCAGGTACTGAGCCAGACGGTCTACACCGTGGCGGCCCAGGGTGTGGCGGGGCAGAGCGGCTATGTCGCCCCCAGCGGGGCGCAGACCACGTATGACGTGTACGACGCCAGCGATCGCCTCGCCTATGTCGTCGACCCGTTGGGCCACGTCACCGAGCACGACTACACCACGACCAGCGGCCTGACGGTGCTGAGCCGCACCCAGCAGTACCTGGGGGCGACATACAGCCTGACGGGTCTGTCCCCGGGCACGCCACCGACCCTGGCCCAGTTGCAGGGGTGGGTGGCCAGCGCCCCGGTGCAGGCCACACTGGCGCAGAGTACGCGCACGGACTACACCTACGACGTGCGTGGCCAGCTGGCCACGCAGACGCAGTGGGACACGGTCAACAGCAGTGGCGTGGGCGTGCTCGATGCCGGCACGACGATCACCACCACTACCTACGATGCCTACGGTCAGCTGCTGCAGACGGCCACCGAGCGCGGTGCGAGCCGCACCACGCTGGAGACCACCAGCTATGCCTACGACAGTCTGGGCCGGCTGATCAGCCGCACCGATCCGCTGGGCCACGTCATCAGCTACGTCTACACCGACAGCAGCAACACCCTGGCGATCACCCAGGCCAACGGCCTGGTCACCACCCAGGTGCGCAACAGCGCGGGACTGCTGATCAGTAGCACCCAGTCGGCCAGCGGCCAGACCAGCCGTGTCACCAACTACCTGTACAACGCCGTCGGCCAGAACGTCGCCACGATCGATCCGGCCGGCAACGTCAATTACACTTTCTACGATGCCGATGGCCGGGTCGCCGGCACGGTCGATGCCACCGGGGCGGTCACCGCCATCAGCTACGATGCCGATGGCCACGTTATCGGCAGCACTCAGTACGCCACGTCGATCAGCACCAGCGGCTGGGTCAGCGGCGGCGCCCTGACTGCGAGCCTGCCGACCAGCCTGCCGATACCCACGGGCACGGCGAACGATGTCACTACACACACCCTGGTCGATGCCGCGGGCCGGGCGATCGCCACGATCGATGCCGAAGGCAACGTCACCACCACCACGTACGATGGCTCAGGCCACGTCATCGCCAGCACCGCGCATGCGACGGCGCTGACCTCGGCGCAGCTCACCGCGCTTGGCAGCGCGCCGACGTGGGCGGCGCTGCAGGCGGACCTGACTGCCAGCACCAGTGATCGCACCACCCATACGCTGTACGACGCCGACGGCCATGCCGTGGCGAGCATCGATGCGGCCGGTTACGTCACCGTCACCACCTATGACAGCGCCGGTCGGGCTATCCAGACCACCGCCTCGGCCACGGCCTTGACCGCCGCGCAGCTCACGGCGCTGGGCGGCACGCCCACGCTGGCGGCACTGCAGGCCGATCTGGCTACGAGCGGCAGCGACCAGACCACGCGCACCTACTACGACGGCGAAGGCAGCCCCGTCGCGCAGGTGGATGCGGACGGCTACCTCACCACGACGGCTTACGACGAGACGACGCACACCACGACCACCACACGTTATGCGACGGCGTTGACGTCCGCCCAGCTGACAGCCCTGACCGGCAGCGAGAGCGTGACGACGCTGGTGGGCCTGCTGGGCAGCAACACGGCCAACGAGCAGAGCAGCGTGACGTACAACGCGGACGGCCAGGCCGTGAGCACGACGGCGGTCGACGGCACGGTGACGACGTATACCTACAGCACGGTCGGCCAGCTGCTGAGCACGACGGTCACGCCGACGGCCGGGCAGGGCACGGCACGCACCACCAGCGCTACCTACGATGCCTTCGGCGACACGCTGACGAACGTCGATGGCAACCAGGCGACGACGACCTACACCTATAACGTGCTGGGTCAGCGCATCACCGCCACGGATGCGTTGGGCAACAGCACCTGGACCTATTACGACGCCGATGGACGGGTGTCCTATACAGTGCAGGGCCAGCCCAGCGGCAGTACACGCAATGCCGTAGGTAACGTGGTGGCGTATGTCTACAACGCGTTGGGCCAGGTCACGAGCACACGCCAGTACGCCAGCCAGCTGATCCTCACCAGCGGCACGAGCAGCGGCACCACGCTCAACCCGACCACCGCCACGCTGGCCCAGCTGGCCACGGCCGTGGCCGCGCTGCCAGTGTCGGCGAGCGACGCCAACGGCCTGACCAGCTACACCTATACGCTGGACGGGCAGGTCGCCAGCACCACGAACGGGGACAACTACCAGACCGCGTATGCCTACGATGCCTTCGGCGACCGGGTCCAGAGCCAGCAGCAGTTGAGTGCACCGGGCAGCGCCCTGAGTGCGGCCAACAGCACGATCAGCACGTTCACGTATGACAACCGGGGCGAGCAGACCGGCGAGACCGACGGGGTCGGCTCGGCGGTGGCGCGCAGCACGTCAAGCACCTACGACGCCTTCGGGCGGGTGACGAGCACGACCGAAGGCAACGGCAACGTCGTCACCTACGCCTACGACAACCTCGGCCGCCAGGTCAGCGCCAGCCAGATCGTCGGCGGCGTGGCACGCACCACGAACACGACGGTCGACGCCTTCGACCGCACGGTCAAGCAGACCGATGCGCTGGGCAACGTCACCAGCTACCAGTATGACGTAGCGAACCACAAGGTCATCGTGACCACGCCCGATGGCGTGACGATGACGACGGTGAAGGACGCCTTCGGCGACACGGTCAGCGTCACCGACGGGGCCGGCGATACCACCACGTATACCTATGATGCCGACGGGCAGCGGCTGACTACCAAGGACGCGCTGGGCAATGTCACCACCGACCAGTACGACGCCGACGGCGATCTGATCCAGACCGCCGATGCGACCGGGCATGTCGTCACCTATACCTACGATGCCAGTGGTCGCGTGCTGAGCCAGACGGTCGATCCGGCGGGCCTGGCGCTTACCACCACGTACAGCTATGACGGCGAAGGCCGCGAGCTGAGCGTGACCGATCCGACCGGGGTGGTGACCACCTACACCTACGATGCCGACGGCCACACACTGACCCAGGTGCAGGATGCCGGCACCGGCAAGCTCAACCTCACCACCACTTCGACCTATGACGGGGCCGGCAAGACGCTGACCGTCACGGTCGGTGCCGGCACCAGCGCAGCACGCACCACGCAGTATGTCTACGACAACCTGGAGCGCCTCAGCCGGCAGATCGTCGATCCGGGCACCGGTCATCTCAACCTCACCACGACCTACGCCTACGACGGCAACAACAACCTCGTCAGCGTCACGGATGCCAACGGCCATGTCACGCGCCGCGCTTACAACGAGGCCAACGCGCAGGTCTTCAGCATCGATCCCACCGGTGCCGTCACGCAGACCACGTACGACGCCGATGGCCGGGTCACGGCGGTGCGTGCCTACGCCACCGCGTTGACCGTCGCGCAGCTCACGGCGCTGGGTAGCACCCCGACCGTGGCCGCGGTCGCCGCGGATCTCGTGACCAGTGCCAGCGATGCGGTGTCCTACACCGCTTACAACGCCGAAGGGCAGGTGCGCTACAGCGTCGATCCGATGGGCTATGTCACCGAGACCCGCTATGACGCCGCCGGGCGCGTCAGCGAGACGCTGGCCTATGCCCACGCGGTGAGCGTGACGGCCAGCGAAGCGACGGTGCTGCAGACGTCGCAGACGACCGCGCTGTCGTCGCTGGCCAGCCTGGTCAGCGGCGCTGGCAATACCGACGCCACCGCCGAGGCGACGCTGCACCTTTATGACTCCGATGGACAGACTCGCTTCCTGGTGCAGCAGAACACCGTCAACGGGCAACTGGTGGGCGTGGTCACCGAGCAGCGCTATGACGCGGCCGGACGTGTCATCGCCCGCCTCGCGTACGGCAGCACGCTGGCCTTGTCGACCAGCGCGGCGCTGACGGCGCAGCTGACGACCAGCAGTGTGACCCAGACGCTGGCCAGTGCGCCGAACCACACGACGTGGAGTGTCTACGACAACGCCGGCCGTCTGCGTTACACCATCGACACCACGAACCACGTCACCGAGACGCAATACGACAAGGACGGCCGCGTCACGGCGCAGCTGGTCTACGCCAACGCGATCACGCTGCCGGGCACGCTGACCGTCGCCACGGTCGGGGCGGCGGTGACGGCTGCCGGTACGGCGGGTGCGCGCACGAGCACCACGACCTACGACAATGCCGGTCGGGTGCTGACCACCGGCGATGCGCTGGGCGTCAACGCCACCTATACCTACGATGCGACGGGCCTGCAGACAGGCCATGCCGATCGCGACGGCCACTGGACGTATGACCTCTACGACACCGCCGGGCGCAAGACGCTGGAGCAGAGCCCGCCGGTCAACGTGGGTAGCTGGGCGGCGGGTACCGGCGCGTTCCAGCAAGGCGTGGCGTACCTGTACACCACCTACGCCTACGACGGCGTGGGCAATGTCACCGCGATCAACCAGGGGACCGGTCCGGACTCGGCGCACGTCACCGTGCTGAGCACGACGAGCTACGCCTACGACGCTGCCAACCACCAGATCCAGACGACCTACCCCGGTGGCGTCAGTACCCATGTCACCTATAACGCGCTCGGTCAGGCGGTGGTGGATCAGGATGCCAACGGGCACTTCCAATACAAGGTCTATACCAGCGACAACCAGGTCGCCTTTACCGTCGATGCCGACGGTTATGTCACCGCCAGCAACTACGATGCCTTTGGCAATGTCACGACAATCACCCGTTACGCCACCGCGCTCAACACGGCCGCGATCACCGGCTGGAGCGCCGGCCAGCCGCTGACGCTGGCCCAGCTGCAGCAGGGGCTGGTGACCTCGGCCAGCGATCGCACGATCACCACCACCTACGACCAGCGCAACCAGAAGACGCAAGTGGTGCAGTCGATGGTCGGGTATGACTTGGCGATGGGACCCGAGACCGCCGCTGCGATGAGTGGGTCGCCTACGACCCTCTATACCTACGACAGCTATGGCAACGTCACCAGTACGTCGACCTTGATCCAGGGCGCCAATGCCACGGGCGATGCCAATGCCACGCCTGCGATCTGGGCGACCACGTATACCTACTACGACGCGCTCAATCGTGTGGTGATGACGGTGACGCCGACGGGCACCTACACCAGTCCGCAGGGTTACGTCACGACCACGACCTACGACGGGCTGGGTGACGTGCTCAGCACCACGCAGTACGCCACGGCCATCGCGACCAGCGGCCTGACCACCGCCACGCCACCGTCGGCACCGGCCGCCAATATCACAGACCGCACCAGCACCTACGGCTACGACGCGATCGGCCGCAAGACCAGCGAGACCGACACCGGCGAATACAGTTACGTCAATGGCATCGCTGCCGGAGCCGCCGGCAGCAGCGTCACCACGCTGGCGTACGACGGCGAGAACCACGTCACCACGCTGACCGTCAACGGGCTGACCACGACCACCGTCTACGACGCGCTGGGTCGGGTGTCCAGCGTCACGGCGCCCGCGCGCCAGGTGCTGGTGAGCAACTGGCAATCGATCCTGGAAAACAACCCGGGCGACGACCTCACCACGGCGGCGCTGTACACCACGGTCAGTCCGCTGACGTATTACATCTACGATGCGCTGGGCAACACGCTGAACACCACGGTGCAGGCGGGATCCCTCGCCCAGCAAACCTGGGCGTGGTACGACGCCCGCGGCAACCAGATCCAGGTGGCCGATGCCAATGGCAACTACCGCAACGCGACCTACGACAACAACGGCAACGTACTCACCCAGAGCTACTCACTGACCGGCAACAGCGGCTCGAGCACGGTCACCAGCACCTACACCTACGACGCCGACAACCAGCAGCTGACCACCGCGGTGCAGCGCAGCGGGCAGAGCGGCTACGACAGCTACACCCAGGTGAAGTACAACGCCTTCGGGGAGGTGGTCGCCAAGGGTGACAACAACGGGTATGAGGCTACCTACACTTATAACAATGTGGGGCTATTGACCTCGGCACCGGATAGCAAGACCGGGGCCATCCACACCTATATCTACGATCTGGCCGGTAGCCAGGTGGTGGACCTGTCCACCGCCACGGGTGGGGGTAATGGGGTATGGACGGCCAATACGCTGGACCTGGCGGGACACACCATCTCCCGGGTGGTTCCGGTCGCCGACGCGATAGCCGGTGAAAGCAGTCCAAGCACCTTCACCTACGACCGCTGGGGCAATGTGCTGTCCAGCACGGATGCGGCCGGCAACACGACGCAGTACCGGTACGACAGCCAGAACCAGTTGTTTCAGGAGATCGAACCGAACGTCCTGGTGGTCTCGGCCACCGGGGTACGCACCTGGCAGACGCCGTCGAAAGAGTGGTACTACAACGTCAGCGGTCAGCTGATCGGGGCGACCGACGAGGACGGCAACACCTCGTGGAACACCTACGATGCCGGCGGCAACCTCACCATCGCGCAGGATGCGACCGGCGCACAAACCACTACCGCTTACGATGCGCTGGGGCGTGCCGTGGCGCAGGAGACGCCACCGGCCAATACGCTGAGTGGCCCGCTCACCCATATCACCTACACCACCTACGACAACCTCAACCAGGTGACGTCGCAAGGCGACTTCCTGCTCAACAGCACCGGTACCGGGCGCACCCAGCAGGCGCAGGAAGCCTACGTCCTCAACAGCAACGGTGATCGCATCCAGGTCACCGACGCGCTGGGCAACACCTCGTACTACGGCTACGACAGCCAGCACCGGGTGCTGAGCAGCCAGACCGCGATCCAGCACGCCAATGGCTGGGCGGAGACCTTCACCTACGACGTCAACGGCAACAAGACCGGGGATACCACCGCCAATGGCGATCACCAGTCGTGGGTCTACGACTACTTCGGCCGGGTGCAGTCGCATACCGACCTCAGCGGAGCACTGACCACCTATACCTACGATGCCAGCTCGGGCCTGCTGACCAGCGAGACCAGCAACTGGGCACCGGCGGGACAGACCAATCCGGGCTATCTGCCAGGCGTGCTCACTGGCAGCGGCAGTACGGAGCAATATCAGTACGAAGCCGATGGCCAGCTCGCAAAGGTCACCCAGATCACGGGTGGTTCGGTGGCGGAGTGGGACACCTACCAGTACGACGTCAACGGCAATCAGACCGTGGATGCCACCTACACCACCGACGGCGCCGGGCAGGTGGTGCACACCGAAACCGTGTCCAGCTACGACAGCCACAATCGTCTGAGCGTGGTGACCACCGAGAACCCCGACAACGGCGTGGCCAACTCGCGCCTGGTCTACAACTACGATGCCGCCGGCAATCGCCGGGCGGTGTTTGCGCAGAGTGCTTATGGTGCCAACGCCTCGCCGATCAGCGGCAACGGCGGCCCACCGACTGGGGCGGTCGGCGCACAGACAGTCACGCCAGGTGTGGCGTGGAACTTCAGTGCGGCCGGCGGCTTCACCGACAACGTCGGCTTTGGGCTCACGTTCTCGGCCACCCAGTCCAACGGCAGTGCCCTGCCGAGCTGGATGAGCTTCAACAGCAACGGCAACTTCACCGGCACGCCGACCACCAACGGTAACTGGTCGATCACGGTGACGGCCACCGACGTCAACGGGCAGAGCGTCAGCAGCACGTTTACCGTGACCGTGCCGGTGGCCGCGCCGGTATTCACCGCCGGGGCCAGCAATCAGAGCGGCAGTGTGCACGGTGCACTCAACTTCACGGTGCCGGGTGCGACCGACGCCAACGGTTCGGGTATCACCTACAGTGCCAGCCTGAGCAGTGGTGCCGCGTTGCCGTCATGGCTGAGCTTCAACGCGGTCACGCTCACCTTCACGGGTACGCCGCCGGTGGGTAGCATCGGCAGCTATGTGTTGAAGGTGACGGCGACGGCGGCCAACGGCGGCAGTGCGGCAAGCTCCTTCACCCTCACCGTAGCGCCCACGGCCCCGGTCTACACCAGTGGCGTGGGCAACCAGACCACCTACGGCGGCCGTGCCTTCGGCTTTGCCTATGCGGCCAGTGACTTCACCGAGGCGGACGGCGACACGCTGACCTTCACCGCGGGCTCCTACAGCATGAACGGCGGTGTCGAGACCGACAGCGCGCTACCGAGCTGGATGAGCTTCAACGCCAGCACGCTGACCTTCACCGGCACGCCGCCGACGACGGTGGTGGGACAGAGCTTCACCCTGTACCTGATCGGCAAGAACCCGCAGGGGCAGGCGGCCGAAGCGCATTTCACGGTGACCGTGGTGCAGTACATGCAGCCGCCGCCGGTGTACAACGGCAACCTGACCAATCGGACCGGCGTGATCGGCGGGGCCTCGCTCAACCTCACGCTACCGGCCAACGCCTTCGTGGAGCCCGACGGTGGTGCACTCACCTATACCGCGATGGTGCTGGTCCCTGATCATGAGCTGATCTATCCAGTCAACGGTGGCACCGACGACAGCACCCGCGACGTACCGGCGCATTGGGTCGCCCTCAGCAGCGTGGGCCTGAGCATCAATGCGACCACCGGCGCCATCACCGGCGTGCCGACCACGCTCAGTTATCAGACCTCGCAGGTGGGCGGTGGCGCTTTCGAGTACGACAGCGCCTACACGATCGAGATCATCGCCACCAATGCCCAGAACGGCACGGTGTCCGGCACGTTCGCGCTGACCAACAGCTTCGCGCCCCCGGCCGTGATCGGCTCCATCCCGGCACAGACCATTACGCCTAACGGGTCGGTGCAGATCTACAGCATCCCGGCGGTCTTCAGCGACACCTATGGTCACGGCCTCACCTACACGAGCAATGCGCCCGCGTGGGCCGGTTTCAACAATGGCACGTTTGCGTTCAGTGCCACCACCGAGCCGGCAGGAACCTATACCTGGACCGTCACGGCAACCGATCCCCTGGGACACGCGGCCAGCACCACCATTACGGTGACCGTCAACAATGTGGCGCCCGTGTTCCCGACGGCGGCTCCGAATGCCACTGCGGTGGCAGGGCAGCCGTTCAGTTTCCAGGTGAGTCCTGCGCGGGACTACAACGGTGACAGCTTGGGATATTCCGCGCTGTTGTGGAATGGATCGGCGTGGGTAGCACTGCCCTCGTGGATCACGTTCAACGCCAGCACACTCACCTATAGCGGGACGCCTCCGCAGGCGGGTTCATTTACCTTGAGTTGCTGGGTCGGCGATTCGAATGGTGCGCTGGCTGCCGAGGGATTTACCCTGACCGTGAACGCCCCGGTCAGCGGGCCGCCGGTGTACCACGGTGGCGTGCCGAGTGAAGTGGATTTTTACTACGGCTCGGCCAACGGCTGGTCGCCCCCTGCCGGCGCCTTCACCAACCCGACCGGCCGCGCGCTGACGTACTCGCTGTCCGGCGCGTACCCGGCGACGGTCACGTTCAACAGCACCACCGGCACGTTGTCCACGGCGACGCTGGCCAAGATCAAGATCGATCATGATTACGGCACCATGGTGCTGACCGCGACCGATCCGGTGGATGGCCTGTCGGTCAGCGTCAGCTTCGACCTTTACTTCGTCGGGGTGGGGACTGGCCAGGTCGTGGTCGCGGGTCAGCCGGCCACCGCGCAGGTGGCCACGCCCCAGACCGTGCAGGCCACGACGCCGAACATCCAGGCGGAGTGGTTCACCTACGATGCCGACAACCGGGTGCTGGTGAACGACGGCAGCCTGGTGAACGGGCAGATCGTGCTGACCCCGGCGACGTACGAAAACACCACCTACGCCAACCAGTACGATGCCGCCGGCAACGTGGCGGTGCTGGTGACC
>NZ_BAAGRR010000004.1:0-800 GCF_054782855.1 Rhodanobacter koreensis
TGCCGGATCGTAATACCGCGCCTGCATGTACACCAACCCGGTATCCGGATCGTTCACATGCCCCGTATACCCCGGCCCGTTCGGCGCCATGCCCAGCGCCTGGCTGCCGTACGGCGTGTAGTCGTACGTCGCCGTGATGTTGCCACTGGCATCGGCTTCCGCCAGCGGCGTGCCCTGCGGGTCGGTGTACACATAGGTCACCGTGCCGGCATGCGCCAGACCGGCGAAGCCCCAGAGCCACAGCAGCAATGAGAGCCACCGGGCAGTGCGGGTTTTCGCACGCACGTCTCCGTGACTGGTGGCAGATACCCCTCGGGTGATCCCGGCCTGGGAACCCGGGGCTGAAGACACAGCGTTTCGCACATTCATCAGTTGGTCCCCGCTACGCCGGCCGTCATCGTGCAGGTCGAGGTCGAAACCAGCGCGCCACCTGCGTTGAAGAAGTCCACTTGCAGGTGGTAGCTGTGCGCCCGTATCGGCGACTTGGCACCGAAGGCACCGGTCGTGTACTGGGTGGTCGGATTGCTGCTGACCGCCACTGGCGAGGCCGCCCCGTTACTGATGCTGCCTATCGCATCCGAATCACCGCTGGGCACGCCTGCGTCGGTCCAGGTGTAGCGCACCGTCACTGCACCGGTGGGGAGCGGACCCAATGCCATCGTCACCGCAGTGGCGAGGGCCACGGGGGTGATCCTGAACACGTACCAGGTGCCACCGGAGATTTCAAAGCCGATCGCCGTCGCGTTTGTTTTTCCGCTGGGGACGCCGTAGCTGGCCCCATAGGACTGCCCGTTGATCGC
>NZ_BAAGRR010000005.1:0-831 GCF_054782855.1 Rhodanobacter koreensis
CTTACTTGATGACCTTGGCCACGACGCCGGCGCCGACGGTACGGCCACCCTCGCGAATCGCGAAGCGCAGACCCTCGTCCATCGCGATCGGGTGGATCAGGCTCACCACCATCTTCACGTTGTCGCCCGGCATCACCATCTCCACGCCGTCCGGCAACTGGCAGGCGCCCGTCACGTCGGTCGTGCGGAAGTAGAACTGCGGACGGTAACCCTTGAAGAACGGCGTGTGACGGCCACCCTCGTCCTTCGACAGCACATACACCTCGGCCTCGAAATCGGTGTGCGGGGTGATCGTGCCCGGCTTGGCCAGCACCTGGCCACGCTCCACGTCGTCACGCTTCAGGCCGCGCAGCAGCAGACCGGCGTTGTCGCCCGCCTGGCCCTGGTCCAGCAGCTTGCGGAACATTTCCACGCCGGTGACCGTGGTCTTCTGCGTGTCGCGGATGCCGACCACCTCGATCTCGTCGCCGACCTTGATGATGCCGCGCTCGATACGACCGGTCACCACGGTGCCGCGGCCCGAGATCGAGAACACGTCTTCCACCGGCATCAGGAACGGCTTGTCGATCGTGCGCACCGGCTCCGGGATGTAGCTGTCCAGCGCATCGACCAGCTTGATGATCGCCGGCACGCCGATTTCGCTCTGATCCCCTTCCAGCGCCTTCAGCGCCGAACCGTGGATGATCGGCGTGTCGTCGCCCGGGAAGTCGTACTTGCTCAGCAGTTCGCGCACTTCCATCTCGACCAGCTCGAGCAGCTCGGCGTCGTCCACCATGTCGGCCTTGTTCAGGAACACGATGATGTACGGCACACCGACCTGACGCGACAGCA
>NZ_BAAGRR010000006.1:0-1205 GCF_054782855.1 Rhodanobacter koreensis
GGCAGCCTGGTGAACGGGCAGATCGTGCTGACCCCGGCGACGTACGAAAACACCACCTACGCCAACCAGTACGATGCCGCCGGCAACGTGGCGGTGCTGGTGACCGACAACGCCGGCGTCACGATGAGCCAGAGCATGGAGTACGACCAGCGCAACGAGCTGGTGGAGACGGACTACGCGCTCAGTGCCGGCCAGGCCAGCCTGGGCGCCCAGCAGCGTCAGAGCTACGACGCCGACGGCCATTTGCTGAGCACCTATCAGTACCTCAACAACCAGGCCAGCCAGTCCGTCTACGGCACCATCGACGTGCCCGACGGCTACGTGACGTTGTCCACGGCTGGCTGGGTGTATGCGGGAGAGACCAGTACCTACAACGCGGATGGTGTGGTCACCGGGCAGGTCAGCCTGGTGAACCCGAACACCAATTGGGTGCAGGTGGTCAACAGGATCGAGCAGGGTGGCACGGCGCCCGTCGGGACGGATCCCAGCCGCCTGGCGCTGGGCTCGACCACCACCTATACCGCGTTCGACCATGCTGACAACGTCACCGCCTACAGTTTTGCGAGCTCCTACCCCAGCGTATTTGGGGCCAACTACACGGTGAGCTACCTCAAGAAGGACGGCTACCTGCAGCAGAGCACCACCGGCACGCCGACCGTGTCCGGCTACGTGCCGGCTACGGACACCGTCTACTACGACGCCTTCGGGCGCACCCTCGCGGTGGCGCAGACCAGCCAGGGCAACAGCGGGGCGGCGCAGAACACCACCCGCGCCTACGCCTACAACACCGCCGGGGAGATCCTGGAAGAGCGCAGCGGCACGATCAGCGGCACGACGCTGACCCCGACCAACGGCTACTTCGCCAATCACTACACCTACGTCAACGGCCAGCAGGTCAGCGACATGGACGAGGAGGGCGAGATCGGGGTGGCCACCACCCTGACCGGTTTCAGCACCAGCACCCAGGGCTATGTGATCCAGGTCGGCGACACCCTGGCGAGCATCGCGCAGACGGTCTACGGCAACAGCAACTACGGCTACATCATCGGCGAGGCCAACGGCCTGAGCGGCACCAGCACGCTGGTGCCGGGGCAGAGCATCACGATCCCGGCGGTGACCACCAGCAGCAATACGGCGACGACGTTCAAGCCGTATGACCCGGGCAGCATCATCGGCAGTACGACGCCGAATCTGCCGACAGCGCC
>NZ_BAAGRR010000007.1:0-1438 GCF_054782855.1 Rhodanobacter koreensis
AGCCAGGCGCTGGGCATGGCGCCGAACGGGCCGGGGTATACGGGGCATGTGAACGATCCGGATACCGGGTTGGTGTACATGCAGGCGCGGTATTACGATCCGGCAACGGGTAGGTTTCTAAGTGTTGATCCGGTAACCCCGGCAGCTGGTAACACGTTCAATTTCAGCCGCTATACCTATGCCGACAATAATCCGGTGGTTAATATCGATCCGGATGGCAGGATGGTTAATCAGGATCAAGAAACGTCGCCAGGTGGTTGCACAGGATCATTAACAGGTGGCGGCTGCGGATCTCTTCACTTATCCATTACTCAAGTAGCTTCTCCGAGTGTTACGGAGCAGAAAAAAAATAATGCACAGCAAGCGCAGCAAACAACGTCAAGTAGTTCTGCGAAAAAAACGCTAACTCAGGCAATGAAAGATTATGTTCGGTCGGGAGAGCTTACGCAGAACATAATTATTGGTTCGTTGGGTGCAATAACAACGATGCAAGGTGGTGATGAGGATGATCCAATTCCAGGGGAGGAGGCGGAGCAAGCCGCTGGACAACAGATGGCCACTGTTGCGGAACGTGGTTCGCGATATGCGAGAGGTGCTGTTCGTAAGGAAGCACTCGATAAAGGCCGTGGTCCGGATGGTGCTGTTATATGCTCTTATTGCGGAAAGCCAATGGCAACCACAGTTGATCATGTTGTTCCTTGGGCAAAGGGTGGCTCCACGACACTTCCCAATTTAGTGCCAGCATGTATATCATGTAATTCCAGCAAAGGTGCGAAAGACTTGGGGACGGAGTGGATTCCACCCCTTGATAGGGAACATCCATGACGATGCAAACAGAGACTATTGCGCTTATTTGCGCCCATGTATTTAGAAACGAGCGCTCCGTCAAGTTGGTTATTCATCACGATGATGGAGTTTGGCAGTTGGTTTGTGGTGAGCAAGATCATCCGTCTGACTGTTCAGATTTTAAAACAGTCGGTCTTGAGCATTTACTTGAAAGGCAATCTAATCTCGGTGAAATAGCTGACTTAGATCGAGGGCGTATCGCAGAGTGGATCGATGACAAGTGGGTTTGCGAGAATTTTGATGAAAGTTGAGCACAAATTTAAGGAGATTTAAGTTAAATCTGGATCTTTGATTTTGTGCGCCCGCGCGAACGGCAAGCGGCGGACCTTCCCAGCGTCTTTTCCATCATGCGCTGAAATCGCTCGTCGCCGAGTGCACGTTCCTGATTGACGTGTTGCCGAATGCGGGCGAAGTCATCGTCGGTCATCCCTTATAGATTTAAGATGACGGAGGTAATTAAATCTGGTCGCAGGTCTATGCCGGTGCCGCGATCAACGGGCAGTCCTATGGGGCCAGCTACGGCGTCCCCAGCGGAAAAACAAACGCGACGGCGATCGGCTTTGAAATCTCCGGTGGCACCTGGTACGTGTTC
>NZ_BAAGRR010000008.1:0-4092 GCF_054782855.1 Rhodanobacter koreensis
CACGATCCCGGCGGTGACCACCAGCAGCAATACGGCGACGACGTTCAAGCCGTATGACCCGGGCAGCATCATCGGCAGTACGACGCCGAATCTGCCGACAGCGCCTCCGCCGCCGCCGAGTCAGGCGGGGTGCTCGACCTTGGCCGAGATCGTCGTTATCGCGGTGGTCGTGGTGGCGTCGATCTATACGGCGGGCGCGGCCGCTGAAGCTATGGGCGCCACCGAAGGATCAGCTTGGGCCGCCGGTACGGCTGCCATGACGGGTGCAAGCAGCGCTGGAATAGGTGCGGGCATGGTGGCTGCGGCAGCCGGTGGCTTTGTGGGCAGTGTGGCTGGTCAATTGACCGGTGATGCGCTTGGGGTCAGCAAGGGTTTTTCATTGGATCAGGCGCTGACGGCGGGACTGGCTGCAGGTTTGACGGCTGGAGTTGGCGGTGAAATCAACGCATCCGGAGGCGAATTTTCTCCCTTATCCAATGGAGAAGGCACGCTTACGCCCGCAGGCGCGGCGGTATTTGGTGCGGGAGCCTATGGAAGCACGGTAGCGGCAGCTAAGGTGACCGGGCAAGCGGAGCATTTCAGCTGGGCCAACCTCGCGGCCACAGCGATCGGCAATGGACTGACCTCGGCGCTGGGATTGCCGACCCAGACCCAGCAGAGCGAGGGTGCGGGGACGGGGCATTTCCTGGAAGATCTCGGTGGTGGCCTGGTCAATGGCGCCATCGATAGCGAGACCGCCCGGCTGCTGGGTGGCCAAGGGGCCAACGGACGGCAGATCGTGGAAGATGCTTTTGGCAACGCATTGGCCAATGCGGCAGTGGGTGCAATTAACGAAGCTGAGTGGAAAGCAGCCGAGCCGGCGATCAACAAACAGGCCAACGACTTCATCGACAGTGTGCTCGCAGGCACTGGCAGCAATTCGGCTAATCAGGTGGCTTCATTTGGCAATGGGGCATCAACCCAGTTTGGTATCTGGTCCTATTCGGGATCGAATGCGAATTCGGGCATCCTGTTGCAACCCGCCGCCGGTCAGTTGCTTACGGGCAACGGAGGCTCATCGGTTGGAGCTCAGCCGGGTTCGGGGTTTCCTGTGGCGCAACCGGGGCAAATCGATCCCTGGAGTCAGGCCGGATACGCCGCGCTGCAACAGCAGGCCTACAATTCCATCGCTTATCTGGATAGCCTGGGACCGGGTGCCAATGATGTGCCGCGACCCCCTCTGGTGTTGCCCGGTGACCCGAATCACATGATTGAGTACGGTATCGCGTTGCAGCAGTGGACGTACAACACGCCAAGCCTCAGCCTAGAAGTCGATGCACCTAGCGCTCTTGATCAGGATGGGCAGGCCATGGCAGTTACTCAACAGGCGCTCGCAAGCATCAACGATCAAGACAGGGACGGCACCCTCTTTGGCGACGTGTACGCGAACGCCGAAACGGCATTTACGGATGCGGAGACCAACATCGTCGGCGGTGTGCTTCGTGCCACGGATGTCCTTACGGACAGCAAGTCGACTTTGCAATTTGCCAATGGCGTGGTGAATTTCCTGAGCGAACGTCCCGTTGAAAGCTATGATCACGCTGTCGGCAACTGGTCCAACTGGATGGCCGAGCCAACCGACAAACAGTGGCGCGACGTTGCAGCTGTGAGCGCAAGCTATCTGTTGACCGAAGGCGCAGCAGGTGGCGAAAGCGAACCGGCCCTTGGCGCTAGTAGGTCGCTACCGGCAAACATCGGCTATGGTGGCCCTAACCCTTCGGTTGCCCTTGAACTTTCTCAGGACAACGTCCTTGTTCCTGTTCCAGACATAGCACCTGAAACGATCAGTCCGCCGCTTTTCACGTCGTATCGCAGCGAGCTGGGTCTGGATTTTGAGACCCAAACCACTCAAACGCCCAACGGCACGTCGATTACTATTCAGTCCAATCAAACCGTGGCTGCAGATGGCAGCATTGTTGATCAAGGTCCGACTGAATTCCCCGCCAACCAGCTCAGGGCAACGTTCGACTCTCAGACAGGGAATCTAAATATCGATTGGTTGGGAGCAAGCCCTCAGCAAAGTGGTCTAGGAACCGAAATGGTTTCGAGAGCGATTGAGCAGCTGGGTCCTGAAAATGTGACATCGATTTCCGGTGATCTGGATGCGTCCAATGAGGGCATCTATGATTACTACTACAACGATCTTGGATACTCGAGCCAGGACGCGCTTCAAATGACTCCGGCAGCGAAGATCAGGGCAACTCTTGGCTATTCGAATGTTGGTTTCAATAGTAGTGGTCAGGTCGTTGGGTACAGGGCTCCCAATTAGCATGCGGTGAATATTTTGCAGTGCTCTCATGTATCGAAATAGGCGCGAGATATGTCTAGAAAAGTTGAAATGATTGAGTCCTTGTTGGAAGGTGGCCATGAGAAAGATCTTTATGATCTTTTGATGGGCGTGTCGACTTTCAATCGCAAGAATCGGCCGGAGGTAAAGGCTGAGTTGCCAACTATTGAGTTGACAAAATTGGTTGGAGCGGTGCGTGAGCATCTTCTTTTTATTTCAAAATACGGTGCAAGCAAGTCTCATGTCATCGAGGACGGCCGGCATCACTTTGCCTATCCAGGCAAACTTTCTGAATGGCTTAACCTCGATGCTCCCGGAATTTATGAAGATGATTTGGAGTCGCTATATAACAGCGATGCGCGCTGATTTGATGTTCCAGTCAGTGCAACTGGTGATGGGCTGGGTAGTCTGACTGGCAATCAACTTGCAGCGCTTCGTGCGGCGGGTCTTTCAGATTCCGAAATTGCAGGTCAGCTTCAGACACTTGGAGACGTCCAGCTCTTCAGAGGGACAACGGCAGGCTTTCCCGGCAATCCCGTTCTACAGCAGCTTGGAATAACGCCCGGAACGGGGTCGGGTTCACTTATCGGCGGGGCCGGCGGGGCCCGATAAGGGGACGGAGGGAATTAAGTAGATCCGGTCGATGGCAAGTCGGTCAGTGCCAGTTTCGATCTGTGCTACGTCGGTGACGATGCCGGCACCCTAGTCATTAGCGCCAGCCCAGCAACAGCGGCTACTTCACAAGTGGTGTCCCGTCCATTGTCCAAATCCTCCCATGGCGGATCCGGCTGACTATGCATGTGCAAGCTACTGCGCCAATGCGAAGGCGTTGGCAGACACGTTTGCCCACTGCTAAAAAGCTCTAGCGCGTTGCAAGGCGCTTGAGCATGTTGGCATCCAGCAGGTCACCCAAGGTGACTCCTAGGGCGTCGGCGAGCAGCCCCATGTTGTCGATGGAAATGTTCCGCATTCCACGCTCGACTTCGGAAACATAGGTGCGGCTGAGGCCCGCCTGCAGCGCAAGCGCTTCCTGCGATAAATCTTTAAGGCGTCTGGCCTGACGAAGGTTGCGCGCGAACACGAGGCGCGGCGAGGCATGGACGGATGCTTTGCTCATGGGGCAAGCATCCATGCAGGAGAAGTTGACGGCTACAAACTATATGAGTATAAAAGACAACTATAAGATACGTTTTGATGATAATACTAAGCTTCTTGCTATGAATAAGAGTCAGGCCATCCACAGGAAGAACTGGCTGTTTCCTTGATGCTGCCGGAGAGATGTGATGAAGGCTGTGCGATCTACTGCGCCAACTGCTTGCGAAACGTTGCTGGATAGGTGAGCGAGAGAAAGGAGGGATGCCATGACGCACGAACACCTAGTTTTCGGAGTCACCATCGACCAGATCGACCAGCTCGACGGTTTGCTCCGGACGATCACCGCCAATGGAGACATGGTCACGGTGGGCTGTGAAGAGCCCTTGCATCCGCAGACCGTGTCGTCGCTGGGGGAAGGCATCTTCAACGCAGCCCTTGCCGTGCGGGAAGTCCTCGATCAGGTCCAAGAACAGAGGCTCTAAACAAGAACGGACAAGAGAACGAGGGAATTCATCCAGGCTGAGTGATTCACTTACGATGCCGACAACCGGGTGCTGGTGAACGATGGCAGCCTGGTGAACGGGCAGATCGTGCTGACCCCGGCGACGTACGAAAACACCACCTACGCCAACCAGTACGATGCCGCCGGCAACGTGGCGGTGCTGGTGACC
>NZ_BAAGRR010000009.1:0-5640 GCF_054782855.1 Rhodanobacter koreensis
GGGTTGCGCTCTTCGATCGCGTCAGCCATGTCGCATAAAGAAAAACCCCCACCGTTTCCGGTGAGGGTTTTTGGGATAAAGCCCCTGGCGGTGACCTACTCTTGCATGGCAAAGCCACACTACCATCGGCGCATGCGCGTTTCACTTCTGAGTTCGGGATGGGATCAGGTGGTACCACGCCGCTATGGCCGCCAGGGAAGGGGTTGAAGCAGCGCATCGCGCGCCGGCTTCAGTCTGGGTGAAGCCCTTTTGAAGAGTCCGCCACGGATGGCGGGCTTTGCTCTTCGCGAAAAGGACTTCGCGTCAAATAAATCGTAAACGAGTGACAAGCGTCGAGGTGAATGCGAATCGAGGGTGTTGCGGACACACGAAGCGTCTTGGGGTTATATGGTCAAGCCGCACGGCTCATTAGTATCAGTTAGCTGAACGCATTGCTGCGCTTCCACACCTGACCTATCAACCACCTAGTCTTGATGGTGCCTTAAGGAGACTCGAAGTCTCGGGAGATCTCATCTTGGGGCGTGCTTCCCGCTTAGATGCTTTCAGCGGTTATCACTTCCGTTCGTAGCTACCGGGCAATGCCATGGGCATGACAACCCGAACACCAGCGGAACGTCCACTCCGGTCCTCTCGTACTAGGAGCAGCCCCCCTCAAATCTCCAACGCCCACGACAGATAGGGACCGAACTGTCTCACGACGTTCTGAACCCAGCTCGCGTACCACTTTAAATGGCGAACAGCCATACCCTTGGGACCGGCTACAGCCCCAGGATGTGATGAGCCGACATCGAGGTGCCAAACACCGCCGTCGATATGAACTCTTGGGCGGTATCAGCCTGTTATCCCCGGAGTACCTTTTATCCGTTGAGCGATGGCCCTTCCATACAGAACCACCGGATCACTATGACCTACTTTCGTACCTGCTTGATCCGTCGATCTCGCAGTCAAGCACGCTTATGCCATTGCACACAGTGCGCGATGTCCGACCGCGCTGAGCGTACCTTCGTGCTCCTCCGTTACTCTTTGGGAGGAGACCGCCCCAGTCAAACTACCCACCATACACGGTCCCTGACCCGGATTACGGGCCGAGGTTAGAACGTCAAGCACTTCAGGGTGGTATTTCAAGGATGGCTCCACGCAAACTGGCGTCTGCGCTTCAAAGCCTCCCACCTATCCTACACAGAAGAACTCAACGTTCAGTGTAAAGCTATAGTAAAGGTTCACGGGGTCTTTCCGTCTTGCCGCGGGAACGCTGCATCTTCACAGCGAATTCAATTTCACTGAGTCTCGGGTGGAGACAGCGCCGCTGTCGTTACGCCATTCGTGCAGGTCGGAACTTACCCGACAAGGAATTTCGCTACCTTAGGACCGTTATAGTTACGGCCGCCGTTTACTGGGGCTTCGATCAAGAGCTTCGCCTTGCGGCTGACCCCATCAATTAACCTTCCAGCACCGGGCAGGCGTCACACCCTATACGTCCACTTTCGTGTTTGCAGAGTGCTGTGTTTTTGATAAACAGTCGCAGCGGCCAGGTTACTGCGACCCATCAACGCTCAGTCACGCACGTGACCACGCCGATGGGCGCACCTTCTCCCGAAGTTACGGTGCCATTTTGCCTAGTTCCTTCACCCGAGTTCTCTCAAGCGCCTTGGGATTCTCACCCTGCCTACCAGTGTCGGTTTACGGTACGGTTTTTCTACAGCTGAAGCTTAGTGGCTTTTCCTGGAAGCGTGGTGTCAGTCACTTCGCCCAATAGGGCTCGTCTCGGTGCTCGGCATAAAGCATCCCGGATTTGCCTAAGATGCATGCCTACCTCCTTTCCCCGGGACAACCAACGCCCGGTAGACCTAACCTTCTCCGTCCCCACATCGCACTGTAGAAAAGTGCAGGAATATTAACCTGCTTCCCATCGACTACGCATTTCTGCCTCGCCTTAGGGGCCGACTCACCCTGCGCCGATGAACGTTGCGCGAGGAAACCTTGGGCTTTCGGCGTGCGGGCTTTTCACCCGCATTATCGTTACTCATGTCAGCATTCGCACTTCCGATACCTCCAGCAGACTTTACAATCCACCTTCACAGGCTTACGGAACGCTCCTCTACCGCGTACACATAAATGTGCACACCCCGAGCTTCGGTGCATAGCTTAGCCCCGTTAAATCTTCCGCGCAGACCGACTCGACCAGTGAGCTATTACGCTTTCTTTAAAGGGTGGCTGCTTCTAAGCCAACCTCCTGGCTGTCTATGCCTTTCCACATCGTTTTCCACTTAGCTATGACTTTGGGACCTTAGCTGCGGGTCTGGGTTGTTTCCCTTTTCACGACGGACGTTAGCACCCGCCGTGTGTCTCCCGTGTAGTACGTGTTGGTATTCGGAGTTTGCCATGGTTTGGTAAGTCGCGATGACCCCCTAGCCATAACAGTGCTCTACCCCCAACAGTATTCGCACGAGGCGCTACCTAAATAGCTTTCGAGGAGAACCAGCTATCTCCGAGTTTGTTTAGCCTTTCACTCCTATCCTCAGCTCATCCCCATCTATTGCAACAGATGTGGGTTCGGTCCTCCAGTGCGTGTTACCGCACCTTCAACCTGGCCAAGGATAGATCACTCGGTTTCGGGTCTACTGCCTGAGACTATGCGCCCTATTCAGACTCGATTTCTCTTCGCCTCCCCTATACGGTTAAGCTTGCCACAGACAGTAAGTCGCTGACCCATTATACAAAAGGTACGCAGTCACCCTTGCGGGCTTCCACTGCTTGTACGTATACGGTTTCAGGGTCTATTTCACTCCCCTCTCCGGGGTTCTTTTCGCCTTTCCCTCACGGTACTAGTTCGCTATCGGTCAGTCAGTAGTATTTAGCCTTGGAGGATGGTCCCCCCATGTTCAGACAAGGTTTCACGTGCCCCGCCTTACTCAATTTCACACACCATGCCCTTTCGTCGACTGGGCTATCACCATCTATGGCCGGCTTTTCCAAACCGTTTGACTAAAACATGATGTGCTTTTGGGCTAGTCCCCGTTCGCTCGTCGCTACTCAGGGAATCTCGGTTGATTTCTTTTCCTCCGGGTACTTAGATATTTCAGTTCCCCGGGTTCGCCCTGCATGGCTATGTATTCACCATGCAGTACTCCTTGCGGAGTGGGTTTCCCCATTCGGACATTGCCGGATCAAAGCTTGTTGCCAGCTCCCCGACACTTTTCGCAGGCTGCCACGTCCTTCATCGCCTCTGACTGCCAAGGCATCCACCGTATACGCTTAGTCGCTTGACCATATAACCCCAAGTCGCCTCGGGGCAGCACCCTCATCAGGTGCAGCCAAGTTACTTCGTTTTCGTGCCTTAACACCTGTCTCGGTTCGGTTCGAACCAAGACGCTTGTCACTCGTTTACTGATTTTCAAAGAACATCACGCCGGCCTCAATGCCGGATGATTTCAAAATCTTTTGTGTGCTGATACTTCACGCGGCGCTTATATGGTGGAGCCAGTCGGGATCGAACCGACGACCCCCTGCTTGCAAAGCAGGTGCTCTCCCAGCTGAGCTATGGCCCCATGGTGGGTCTGGGTGGACTCGAACCACCGGCCTCACCCTTATCAGGGGTGCGCTCTAACCACCTGAGCTACAGACCCATGAAAGGTGAACCCCAGAACCCGCGAGCCAAGCTACCTGGACAAACGACCTAGGACCAGGTTCGAAGCGGCGGTTGATGAAGAGTCCGTCCATGGATGGACGGTCTTGATCTTCGCTCTTCGCGACAGGATGTCGCGTGAAGTACAGGTGTCTTGTGTGGACGTCTTGCGAGAAGGGCTACGCCGTCTATCTCGAAAGGAGGTGATCCAGCCGCACCTTCCGATACGGCTACCTTGTTACGACTTCACCCCAGTCATGAACCACTCCGTGGTCGTCGTCCCCCTTGCGGTTAGACTAACGGCTTCTGGAGCAACTCACTCCCATGGTGTGACGGGCGGTGTGTACAAGGCCCGGGAACGTATTCACCGCGGCATAGCTGATCCGCGATTACTAGCGATTCCGACTTCACGAAGTCGAGTTGCAGACTTCGATCCGGACTGGGATCGGCTTTCTGGGATTGGCTCCACCTCGCGGTATTGCAACCCTCTGTACCGACCATTGTAGTACGTGTGTAGCCCTGGCCGTAAGGGCCATGAGGACTTGACGTCATCCCCACCTTCCTCCGGTTTGTCACCGGCAGTCTCCTTAGAGTTCCCACCATTACGTGCTGGCAACTAAGGACAAGGGTTGCGCTCGTTGCGGGACTTAACCCAACATCTCACGACACGAGCTGACGACAGCCATGCAGCACCTGTGTTCCGATTCCCGAAGGCACTCCCGCATCTCTGCAGGATTCCGGACATGTCAAGGCCAGGTAAGGTTCTTCGCGTTGCATCGAATTAAACCACATACTCCACCGCTTGTGCGGGCCCCCGTCAATTCCTTTGAGTTTCAGTCTTGCGACCGTACTCCCCAGGCGGCGAACTTAACGCGTTAGCTTCGACACTGATCTCCGAGTTGAGACCAACATCCAGTTCGCATCGTTTAGGGCGTGGACTACCAGGGTATCTAATCCTGTTTGCTCCCCACGCTTTCGTGCTTCAGCGTCAGTGTTGTCCCAGATGGCCGCCTTCGCCACTGATGTTCCTTCCGATCTCTACGCATTTCACCGCTACACCGGAAATTCCACCATCCTCTGACACACTCTAGCTGTCCAGTATCCATCGCCATTCCCAGGTTGAGCCCGGGGATTTCACGACAGACTTAAACAACCGCCTACGCACCCTTTACGCCCAGTAATTCCGATTAACGCTTGCACCCTTCGTATTACCGCGGCTGCTGGCACGAAGTTAGCCGGTGCTTATTCCTCAGGTACCGTCAGCCCCACCGGTTATTAACCGGTAGTATTTCGCTCCTGATAAAAGTGCTTTACAACCCGAAGGCCTTCTTCACACACGCGGCATTGCTGGATCAGGCTTGCGCCCATTGTCCAATATTCCCCACTGCTGCCTCCCGTAGGAGTCTGGACCGTGTCTCAGTTCCAGTGTGGCTGATCATCCTCTCAGACCAGCTAGCGATCGTCGCCTTGGTAGGCCATTACCCTACCAACTAGCTAATCGCACATC
The DNA here is from genome assembly GCF_054782855.1 of Rhodanobacter koreensis. Taxonomy (NCBI): domain Bacteria; kingdom Pseudomonadati; phylum Pseudomonadota; class Gammaproteobacteria; order Lysobacterales; family Rhodanobacteraceae; genus Rhodanobacter; species Rhodanobacter koreensis. The sequence continues at coordinate 5,133 of NZ_BAAGRR010000009.1, forward strand.
GGTCCGTCCAACCGCGCGAGGCCCGAAGGTCCCCCGCTTTCTCCCGTAGGACGTATGCGGTATTAGCGTAAGTTTCCCTACGTTATCCCCCACGTCTGGGTAGGTCCCGATGCATTACTCACCCGTCCGCCACTCGCCACCCACCGTATTGCTACGGCTGTGCTGCCGTTCGACTTGCATGTGTTAGGCATGCCGCCAGCGTTCAATCTGAGCCAGGATCAAACTCTTCACTTAAGTTTTCGACAACCTCACCCTTGCGGGCTGAAGCCATCTATCTTTCTGAAGCGTTTACCCCAACCAATCAAAACTCATTACTGACTTTTTACTTGGTGGGACGCTTGCATTGCTTGGACGGGTCGTAACCCTCCACCGCAAGGCGTCCACACAATTCACCTGCGCACACTGTCAAAGATCTTCTCGCTCGTCGCCGATTGCTCGGTGACGCCCGGGACGTTTCGTCCTGGGTGAGCCGCCCATTCTACATCGCTTTTGAAGACCGTCAACACCC
>NZ_BAAGRR010000010.1:0-16322 GCF_054782855.1 Rhodanobacter koreensis
ACCTTCGTCAGCGCCGCCGTCAGCGTCGTCTTGCCGTGATCCACGTGACCAATCGTGCCGACGTTGACGTGCGGCTTGGTGCGTTCGAATTTACCCTTTGCCATGACTCAAACCTCTGAGAGAACCTATTTGATAATACGCCCACGAATGGCCGCTTCTTTTAAGAGTGCGGCCATGGATGGCCGCTTCCTGATCTTTGCCGTTGCGATCAGGAAGATCGCACAAGTTACGCCTTCTTCATGACCTGCTCGGCGACATTGTTCGGCGCTTCGGCGTAATGGTCGAATTCCATCGTGAAGGTGGCGCGCCCCTGGGTCAGCGAACGGATCGTCGTCGCATAGCCGAACATTTCACCGAGCGGAACCATCGCATCGATGGTCTTGCCCGACGGGGTGTCGTCCTGGCCCTGGAGCAGGCCGCGACGGCGGCTCATGTCGCCCATGACGTCACCGACGTAGTCTTCCGGCGTCACCACTTCGACCTTCATGATCGGCTCGAGCAGAACCGGGCTCGCCTTCGTGAAGCCTTGCTTGAACGCCATCGAGGCGGCCAGCTTGAACGCCATTTCCGACGAGTCGACGTCGTGGTAGGAGCCGAACACGAGCTTCACCTTCACGCCCACGACCGGGAAGCCCGCCAACGGACCGCTGGTGATGGTCTCACGCAGGCCCTTTTCGACCGAAGGAATGAATTCCTTCGGGATCACGCCACCGGTGATGTCGTTGATGAAGAGGAAGTCGTCCTTCACGGCCGGGTTCTTGCGATCCTCTTCCGTCATCGGCGACAGCTCGATCACAACGTGACCGTACTGACCCTTACCACCCGACTGCTTGGCATGCTTGTAGTCCGACTTGACATCCGACGTGCGGATCGTCTCGCGGTAGGCCACCTGCGGCTTGCCGACGTTGGCTTCGACGTTGAACTCGCGGCGCATGCGGTCCACCAGGATGTCCAGGTGCAACTCACCCATGCCCGAGATGATGGTCTGGCCCGACTCCTCGTCCGTACGCACGCGGAACGACGGATCCTCCGCAGCCAGACGGCCGAGGGCGATACCCATCTTTTCCTGGTCCGACTTGGTCTTCGGCTCGACCGCCATCGAGATCACCGGCTCCGGGAACGTCATGCGCTCCAGGGTGATGATGTGATCCTGCGCGCACAGCGTGTCACCGGTCGTCACGTCCTTCAGGCCGACCGCCGCGGCGATGTCGCCGGCACGGACTTCCTTCAGCTCCTGACGCTCGTTCGCGTGCATCTGCAGGATGCGGCCGATGCGCTCCTTCTTGCTCTTGACCGGGTTGTACACGGCGTCGCCGGAGTTCAGCGTGCCCGAGTAGACACGGAAGAACGTCAGCGAACCGACGAACGGATCGGTCATGATCTTGAACGCGAGGGCGGAGAACGGTGCGGCATCGTCGGCCTTGCGCGAAGCCTCGTTCTCGTCCTCGTCGATACCTGCCACCGGCGGGCGATCGGCAGGCGACGGCAGCAGCTGCACCACCGCGTCGAGCATCGCCTGGACGCCCTTGTTCTTGAACGCCGTACCGCAGAAAGCCGGGATGATTTCGTTCGCGAGCGTGCGCTGACGAAGACCCGCGATGATCTCGCTCTCGGCGAGGTCACCCTCTTCGAGATACTTGTTCATCAGTTCTTCGGTCGCCTCGGCAGCCGACTCCACCATGAAGCTGCGCGCTTCCGCAGCACGTTCCGCGAGGTTCGCCGGGATATCCTGATATTCGAACTTCATGCCCTGGGATTCCATGTCCCAGATGATCGCCTTCATCTTGAGCAGGTCGACCACGCCCTCGAAACCCTCTTCGGCGCCAATCGGCACCTGCATCGGCACCGGATGCGCACCAAGGCGCGCCTTCAACTGGTCGATGACCTTGTCGAAGTTGGCACCGGTGCGATCCATCTTGTTGACGAACGCAAGGCGCGGAACCTTGTACTTGTTGGCCTGGCGCCACACGGTTTCGGACTGCGGCTGCACACCACCGACCGCACACAGCACGAACACCGCACCGTCGAGCACGCGCAGCGAACGCTCGACCTCGATGGTGAAGTCGACGTGTCCCGGGGTATCGATGATGTTGAAGCGATGCTGCGGCATGGAACGGTCCATGCCGCTCCAGAACGCCGTCGTTGCCGCCGACGTAATGGTGATGCCGCGCTCCTGCTCCTGCTCCATCCAGTCCATCGTGGCCGCACCGTCATGCACCTCGCCAATCTTGTGACTGACGCCGGTGTAGAACAGGATGCGCTCCGTGGTCGTGGTCTTGCCGGCATCGATGTGGGCCATGATGCCGAAATTGCGATAGCGCTCGATGGGGGTGGTGCGTGCCATGGGTAGATACCTGTGCAGGGCTGCCTGCCCCGATTCCCACGACCGTCCGGGCCGTGCTTAATTTATGAGTCCGCCATGGATGGCGGTGTGTTCTTTGCCGTCAAGGAAGACGACTTGAATCAAGATCCGGCATGGATGCCGGTTTGCTCGTTGCCGTCAAGGAGGACGGCACAAGCACCGCCGATTACCAGCGGTAGTGCGAGAAGGCCTTGTTGGCTTCCGCCATGCGATGCGTCTCTTCGCGCTTCTTCGCGGCGCCGCCGCGGCTTTCCGAAGCTTCCAGCAACTCGGCGGCCAGCTTGCGCGGCATCGAGGTCTCGCCACGCTTGCGGGCGGCATCGATGACCCAGCGCATCGCCAGCGCCATGCGGCGACCCGGGCGCACTTCCACCGGCACCTGGTAGGTGGCGCCACCGACACGACGGGACTTCACCTCGACCGCCGGAGCGATGTTGTTGAGCGCCTTCTCGACCAGGGCCACCGGTTCGGCATTCTTTTCGCCGATATGCTGCAGTGCACCGTAAACGATGCTCTCGGCCACGGACTTCTTGCCACTCTTCATCACCATGTTGATGAAGCGGGCAATCAGCTGGCTGCCATGCTTGGGATCCGGCAGAACCAGACGGGCGGGATGTGAACCTTTACGCGACATGTTTGTTGTCCGTTATTTTTGCGAACATCCGTGCCCGCCTGAAAAGCGACCATCCTGGCCGCACGTTGTATTTTTGCAGGCGTCCATGCCTGCGGAGCAAAAGCGGCCATCCATGGCCGCACTCATCAATACGGCAGATTTACTTCTTCGGGCGCTTGGCGCCGTACTTCGAGCGCGATTGACGACGCTTGGTGACGCCGGCGCAGTCGAGGCTGCCGCGCACCGTGTGATAACGCACGCCGGGCAGATCCTTGACACGACCGCCGCGGATCAGCACCACCGAGTGCTCCTGCAGGTTGTGGCCTTCACCACCGATGTAGCTGATGATCTCGTAGCCGTTGGTCAGGCGCACCTTGGCAACCTTGCGCAAGGCCGAGTTCGGCTTTTTCGGAGTGGTCGTGTATACGCGCGTGCAGACGCCGCGGCGCTGCGGGCTGCTCTGCAAGGCCGGCGACGCGCTCTTGTACGTCTTCGGGCTGCGGGATTTGCGCACCAATTGGTTGACTGTCGTCATGCGAAGCTGTTCCTGAAAACATAAAGGCAGCCCGAATAAGCTCGGTCTGCCAAGAAGCGGGAATTTAACATGAGCAACCTGCCATAGGCAAGTTAAGGCTCTGTCGTCCTGGACCCGAACACGAGGTGCATCCATGCACCTCATTTCGTATGTCAGCGAGTGAAGCCCCGAAAGGGCTTACTCGACACCGTTATCACTACCGGCCGGAGCCTCGGCGAACGAGACTGCGGGCACGGTGCCGGAGAGAGTCTCCAGCTCCGAGGCGGTCAAACCGCCCTGGCGACGACGCGATGCGTGGTACGCCAAGCCTGTACCTGCCGGAATAAGACGGCCGACAATAACATTTTCCTTCAGACCACGCAAGCCATCGCGCGTGCCACGAACCGCCGCCTCGGTAAGGACGCGGGTGGTTTCCTGGAACGAAGCTGCCGAAATGAACGACTCGGTGGCCAGCGACGCCTTGGTGATACCCAGCAGCACCGACTGGTACTCGGCCGGACGCTCGCCCTTGGCGACCGCACGATCGTTCTCGCGGTTGATCCGCACACGCTCGACCTGTTCGCCGCGCAGGTAATGGCTCTCGCCCGGCTCGACGATCTCGACCTTGCGCAGCATCTGGCGAATGATCGCTTCGATGTGCTTGTCGTTGATCTTCACGCCCTGCAGGCGATACACATCCTGGATTTCCTTGACCAGGTACGAGGCCAGCGGCTCTACGCCCAGCAGGCGCAGGATGTCATGCGGGCTCGGCTCGCCGTCGACGACGGTTTCGCCCTTCTCCACATGCTCGCCTTCGAACACGATGACCTGACGCCATTTCGGAATCAGCTCTTCGTGCTCGTTGCCGTCGACGTCCTTGATGATCAGACGCTGCTTGCCCTTGGTGTCCTTGCCGAAGCTGATGATGCCGGAGCGCTCGGCGAGGATCGCCGGTTCCTTCGGCTTGCGTGCCTCGAACAGATCGGCCACGCGCGGCAGACCACCGGTGATGTCGCGGGTCTTCGAGGTTTCCTGCGGGATACGTGCCACCACGTCGCCCACGCCCACTTCGGCACCGTTCTGGATCGACACGATCGCACCGGCCGGCAGGAAGTACTGTGCCGCGATATCGGTACCCGGCAGCTTGAGCTCGCGGCCCTTGCTGTCTTCCAGGCGCACGATCGGGCGCAGATCCTTCGCCTGCGCACCACGACGCTTCGGATCGGTCACCACCGCCGATTCCAGACCGGTCAACTCGTCGGTCTGGCTCTGCACGGTGACGCCATCGAGGAAGTCGATGAAGCGCACCACACCGGCCACTTCCGTGACGATCGGATGGGTATGCGGATCCCAGCTGGCGACGGTCTGGCCCGGCTTGACCGGCGCACCATCCTTGACCGAGATGTTGGCGCCGTACGGCACCTTGTAACGCTCGCGCTCGCGGCCATTCGTGTCGATCACGCTGACTTCGCCCGAACGCGACACGGCCACCAGATGGCCCTGCTTGTGCTGCACCGACTTCAGGTTGTTGAACTTCAGCGAACCGGTGGTCTTCACCGTCACGTTGTCCACTGCTGCCGCACGCGATGCCGCACCACCGATGTGGAACGTACGCATGGTCAGCTGGGTACCCGGCTCACCGATCGACTGTGCGGCGACCACACCCACGGCCTCGCCCATGTTGACCAGGTGGCCACGGGCCAGATCGCGGCCGTAGCACAGCTTGCATACGCCGTGCTCGGCGACGCAGGTGATCGGCGAACGCACCTTGATGATCTGCACGCCGGCCTTGTCGAGCTTCTCGACCAGTGCCTCGTTGAGCAGGGTGTCGCGGGTGACGATCGGCTGATCGTCGTCGCCGGGGGCATAGACGTCCTCGACCACCACGCGACCGAGCACGCGCTCGCGCAACGGCTCGACCACATCGCCGCCTTCGACGATCGGCTGCATGATGATGCCGTCCTCGGTGCCGCAGTCGTCCATGGTGATCACCACGTCCTGCGCCACATCGACCAGGCGACGGGTCAGATAACCCGAGTTCGCGGTCTTCAACGCCGTATCCGCCAGGCCCTTGCGGGCGCCGTGGGTGGAGTTGAAGTACTGCAGCACGTTCAGGCCTTCGCGGAAGTTGGCCTTGATCGGCGTCTCGATGATCGAGCCGTCCGGACGCGCCATCAGGCCGCGCATGCCGGCCAGCTGGCGGATCTGTGCCACCGAGCCACGCGCGCCGGAGTCCGCCATGATGTACAGCGAGTTCATCGACTTCTGGCTGACCATCTTGCCATCGACGTCCTTCACCTTCTCGGTGCCGATGCCGTCGATCATGGCCTTGGCCACCAGTTCGCTGGTACGCGACCAGATGTCGACCACCTTGTTGTAGCGCTCGCCGGCGGTGACCAGGCCCGACTGGTACTGCTGCTGGATCTCGACGACTTCCTTCTCGGCTTCCTCGAGAATGGGCTTCTTCTCGGCCGGGATCAGCATGTCGTCGATGCCGATCGAGATGCCGGCACGCGTCGCGAAACGATAGCCGGTGTACATCAGCTTGTCGGCGAAGATCACCGTTTCCTTCAAGCCCAGCAGGCGATAGCTGGAATTGATCAGGCGCGAGATGGCCTTCTTGGTCAGCTCGGTGTTGGCCAGCTCGAACGGCAGGCCTTCCGGCAGGATTTCTGCCAGTAGCGCACGACCCACGGTGGTCTCGACCAGCCTGGTCTCATGCGTGCGCGTGCCGTCTTCGGCAACGTGCACCAGCTTCAGGCGCACCTTGACCTTGGCGTGCAGCTCGACCGCACGGTTGTCATAGGCGCGGCGCGCTTCGGCAATGCCGGAGAACACCATGCCACTGCCCTTGACGTTGATCAGCTCGCGGGTCATGTAGTACAGGCCAAGCACCACGTCCTGGGTCGGCACGATGATCGGCTCGCCGTTGGCGGGGCTGAGGATGTTGTTGGACGACATCATCAGCGTGCGCGCTTCGAGCTGTGCCTCGATCGACAGCGGCACGTGCACGGCCATCTGGTCACCGTCGAAGTCGGCGTTGAACGCGGTACAGACCAGCGGATGCAGCTGGATGGCCTTGCCTTCGATCAACTTCGGCTCGAACGCCTGGATGCCGAGACGGTGCAAGGTCGGCGCGCGGTTCAGCAGCACCGGATGCTCGCGGATCACCTCTTCGAGGATATCCCACACCTGGCCTTCTTCGCGCTCGACCAGCTTCTTCGCCGCCTTGATGGTGGTGGCTTCGCCACGCGCCTGCAGCTTGGCGAAGATGAACGGCTTGAACAGCTCCAGCGCCATCTTCTTGGGCAGGCCACACTGGTGCAGACGCAGGGTCGGACCGACCACGATCACCGAACGACCGGAATAGTCCACGCGCTTGCCGAGCAGGTTCTGGCGGAACCGGCCCTGCTTGCCCTTGATCATGTCGGCGAGCGACTTCAGCGCGCGCTTGTTGGTGCCTGTGATGGCACGACCGCGACGACCGTTGTCGAGCAGCGCATCGACCGATTCCTGCAGCATGCGCTTCTCGTTGCGCACGATGATGTCGGGCGCATTGAGCTCGAGCAGACGCTTCAGACGGTTGTTGCGGTTGATGACGCGACGGTACAGGTCGTTCAGGTCGGAGGTGGCGAAACGGCCACCGTCCAGCGGCACCAGCGGACGCAGGTCCGGCGGCAGCACGGGCAGTACGGTCAGCACCATCCACTCCGGCTTGTTGCCGGATTCCAGGAACGCCTCGATCAGCTTGACGCGCTTGGTGAGGCGCTTGAGCTTGGTCTCGGAATTGGTCGAGCCGATCTCTTCCTTCAGGCGGATCACCTCGCCCGGCAGGTCGAGCGACTTCAGCAGTTCGTAGACGGCCTCGGCACCCATGCGGGCGTCGAACTCGTCGCCGTGCTCTTCGGTCGCTTCCAGGTACTGGTCTTCGCTGAGCAGCTGACCGCGCTCGAGCGCGGTCATGCCCGGATCGATCACCACGAAGGCCTCGAAGTACAGGATGCGCTCGATGTCGCGCAGGGTCATGTCCAGCATCAGGCCGATGCGCGACGGCAGCGACTTGAGGAACCAGATGTGCGCGGTCGGGCTGGCCAGCTCGATGTGGCCCATGCGCTCGCGACGCACCTTGGCCAGCGTCACTTCCGTGCCGCACTTCTCGCAGACCACGCCACGATGCTTCATGCGCTTGTACTTGCCGCACAGGCACTCGTAGTCCTTCACCGGGCCGAAGATCGCTGCGCAGAACAGGCCGTCGCGCTCCGGCTTGAAGGTACGGTAGTTGATGGTTTCCGGCTTCTTCACTTCGCCGTACGACCACGAACGGATCAGCTCCGGCGAGGCCAGCGCGATCTTGATCGCGTCGAAATCCGGCGTCGCGCGCTGCTGATTGAACAGATTGAGCAAGTCTTTCATGCGAAATCTCCTGTAGCCGGGCGGGTCACTTGATCTCTTCCAGATCGATGTCGATGGCAAGCGAACGGATTTCCTTCACCAGCACGTTGAAGGACTCCGGCATGCCTGCGGACATCTCGTGGTTACCGTCGACAATGTTCTTGTACATCTGGTTGCGGCCCTGCACGTCATCGGACTTCACCGTCAGCATTTCCTGCAAGGTGTAAGCCGCGCCGTAGGCTTCCAGCGCCCACACTTCCATCTCACCGAAGCGCTGACCACCGAACTGCGCCTTGCCGCCCAACGGCTGCTGGGTGACCAGCGAGTACGGGCCGGTGGAACGCGCATGCATCTTGTCGTCGACCAGATGGTTGAGCTTCAGATAGTGCATGTAGCCCACGGTGACCGGGCGATCGAACGCCTCGCCGGTACGGCCGTCATACAACATGGTCTGGCCGGATTCCGGTAGATCGGCAAGCTTCAGCATCGCCTTGATCTCGGTTTCCTCGGCACCGTCGAACACCGGCGTCGCCATCGGCACGCCTTCCTGCAGGTTGGTGGCGAGCGCGAAGATCTCCTTGTCGGTGAGCGACTTCAGGTCGACGTGCTGCACCGCGCCGGCCACATGGCTGTTGTAGATCTGGTCGAGGAACTCGCGGATCTTGGCCACCTTCTCCTGCGCCTCGAGCATCTTCTGGATCTTCTTGCCCAGGCCCTTGGCGGCCCAGCCCAGATGGACTTCCAGAATCTGCCCGATGTTCATGCGCGAGGGCACGCCCAGCGGATTCAGCACGATGTCGACCGGCACGCCGTCAGCGGAATACGGCATGTCCTCGACCGGCACCACGTTGGACACCACGCCCTTGTTGCCGTGACGGCCAGCCATCTTGTCGCCCGGCTGGATGCGGCGCTTCACGGCCAGGAACACCTTGACCATCTTCAGCACGCCCGGCGCGAGGTCGTCGCCCTGGGTGATCTTGCCCTGCTTCTCCTTGAAGCGCTTGTCGAACTCCTCCTTGTGGCGCTTGACCTGGTCGGCCGCACGCTCGAGGAATTCGGTGACTTCCTCGTCCTTGACGTTGATCTTGAACCAGTCGTCCTTCTTCAGGCCGTCGAGATAGGCATCGGTGATCTCGGTGCCACGCTTCAGGCCGCCCGGACCGCTCATCGCGGACTTGCCGACCAGCTGGGTGCGCATGCGGCTGTAGATCGCGCCCTCGAGGATGCGGAACTGGTCGTCCAGATCCTTGCGGATCCGCTTGACCTCGGTTTCCTCGATCTGGCGGGCGCGCTTGTCCTTCTCGATGCCGTCGCGGGTGAACACCTGCACGTCGATGACGGTGCCGTCCATGCCGGGCGGCACGCGCAGCGAGCTGTCCTTCACGTCGGACGCCTTCTCGCCGAAGATCGCGCGCAGCAGCTTCTCTTCCGGGGTCAGCTGGCTCTCGCCCTTGGGCGTGACCTTGCCGACCATGATGTCGCCGGCCTTCACCTCGGCACCGATGTAGACGATGCCCGACTCGTCCAGGCGCGCCAGCGCCTGCTCGCCCACGTTCGGGATGTCGGCGGTGATTTCCTCGGCGCCCAGCTTGGTGTCACGCGCGATGCAGGACAGCTCCTCGATGTGGATCGAGGTGTAGCGGTCTTCCTGCACGACGCGCTCGGAGAGCAGGATCGAGTCTTCGAAGTTGTAGCCGTTCCACGGCATGAACGCGATCAGCATGTTCTGGCCGAGCGCGAGCTCGCCCAGATCGGTCGACGAACCGTCGGCCAGCGTGTCGCCCTTCGCCACCACGTCGCCGACGTTCACCAGCGGACGCTGGTTGAGGTTGGTGTTCTGGTTGGAGCGGGTGTACTTGGTCAGCGTGTAGATGTCGACGCCGGCGTCGTTGTCGCCGACCTCTTCCTCGTTCACGCGCACCACGATACGCGCCGCATCGACCTGGTCGATCACGCCGCCACGCTTGGCGGACACGATGACGCCCGAGTCACGCGCCACCGCGCGCTCGATGCCGGTACCCACCAGCGGGGTCTGCGAACGCAGGGTCGGCACGGCCTGACGCTGCATGTTCGCGCCCATCAGGGCACGGTTCGCATCGTCGTGCTCCAGGAACGGCACCAGCGCCGCGGCGACCGACACGGTCTGCATCGGCGAGACGTCCATGTAATCGACTTCGCTGGACGGACGCAGCTCGGATTCACCACGGAAACGGCAGGACACGAAGTCCTCGATGAAACCGCCGTGCTTGTCGAGCGGCGAGTTCGCCTGCGCGATCACGTGATCGCCTTCCTCGATCGCCGACAGGTAATCGACCTTGTCGGTGACCTTGCCGTTCGCAACCTTGCGGTACGGCGTCTCGAGGAAGCCGTAGGAGTTGGTGCGCGCGTACACGGCGAGCGAGTTGATCAGGCCGATGTTCGGGCCTTCCGGCGTTTCGATGGTGCAGACGCGGCCGTAATGGGTCGGGTGCACGTCGCGCACTTCGAAGCCGGCGCGTTCGCGGGTCAGGCCACCCGGCCCGAGCGCGGAGACGCGGCGCTTGTGCGTCACTTCCGACAGCGGGTTGTTCTGATCCATGAACTGGGACAGCTGCGAGGAGCCGAAGAACTCCTTCACCGCCGCCGCCACCGGCTTGGCGTTGATCAGATCCTGCGGGGTCAGGCCATCGGCCTCGGCCAGCGACAGGCGCTCGCGCACGGCGCGCTCGACGCGCACCAGGCCGATGCGGAAGGTGTTCTCGGCCATTTCGCCGACCGAACGCACGCGACGGTTGCCGAGGTGGTCGATGTCATCGACCGTGCCATGACCGTTCTTGATGTCGATCAGCACCTTCAGCACGTCGAGGATGTCGGACGTCTCGCCCTGCTCCTTGACCAGCCGCTGCGATTCTTCTTCCTTGCGCTCGCTGAAGTACTTGTGGTCGTACAGCACGCCCGGGCCGAGGATGTCCTTGCGGCCCACGCGACGATTGAACTTCATGCGGCCGACCGACGACAGATCGTAGCGGTCGAAGGTGAAGAACAGGTTGAAGAACAGGTTCTGCGCGGCATCCTTGGTCGGCGGCTCGCCCGGACGCATCATGCGATAGATTTCCACCAGCGCCTCCAGCGGCGTCTTGGTGTTGTCGATGCGCAGGGTATGCGAGATGTAGGCACCACGATCGAGATCGTTGACGTACAGCGTCGGCACGGTCTCGATACCGGCCTTGCGGAAGTTCTCCAGCTGCTCGGCGGTGATCTCGTCGTTGGCCGAAGCCAGCAACTCGCCGGTCTTGCTGTCGACGATGTCGGTGGCAAGGATGCGGCCGACCGGATAGTCGTCCGGCACTTCCAGCGCGGTGATGTTCTCGGCCGCCAGCTGACGCACGTGACGCGCGGTGATGCGCTTGCCGGCCTCGACCAGCACCTTGCCGCCGATCGCCAGATCGAAGCTCAGCGTCTCGCCGCGCAGACGTTCGGCGACCAGCTCCAGCGTGGTGCCGCCCTTCTTGCCGAGGTGGAACACGTTGTGCTCGAAGAAGATGCCCAGCATCTCCTCGTTGTTGTAGCCGAGCGCGCGCAGCAGCACGGTCACCGGCAGCTTGCGGCGACGGTCGATACGGGTGAACAGCGCATCCTTCGGGTCGAACTCGAAGTCCAGCCAGGAGCCGCGGTAAGGAATCACGCGGGCCGAGAACAGCAGCTTGCCCGAGCTGTGCGTCTTGCCGCGGTCGTGGTCGAAGAACACGCCCGGCGAACGATGCAGCTGCGAGACGATCACGCGCTCGGTGCCGTTGATGATGAAGGTGCCGGTGTCGGTCATGAGCGGAATCTCGCCCATGTAGACCTCCTGCTCCTTGATGTACTTGACCACCTTCTTCGAGGCCGGGCTGTCCTTGTCATAGATGACCAGACGCACGGTGGTGCGCAGCGGCGCACCGTAGGTCATGCCGCGGTTGCGGCACTCGCGCTCGTCGAACGCCGGCTCGCCGAGACGATAGTCGACGTACTCCAGGGCGGCATTGCCCGAATAGCTGGTGATCGGGAACACGGACTTCAGTGCCGCGTGCAAACCCTTTTCGCCGCGCTGTTTGGGCGCGACATGCTCCTGCAGAAACTCCCGGTAGGAATCAGTCTGGATGGTCAGCAGGTTCGGCACGCCCAGTACGGGCGGACGCTTGCCAAAATCCTTGCGGATGCGTTTCTTCTCGGTAAACGAGTAGGCCATGATCGGTAGCGCCTCGGTTCGCAGTGACGCCGGTGGTGCACACACCGGCTGAATGAAAAATCAGATGTTCGACAAATCCGGGGATTTGGGAATCGAGAATCGGGATTCATGCGGCGAATCCCGATTCTCCATTCCCCTCCTCGTTCAACTCTTTCGCGCCTAAGCAGGCAAAGCCCGGGAGCTCACGCTCCCAGGCTTGCTTGACGCTAGATCAAACTGACGACGCGCAAGGGCGCCGATTACTTCAGTTCGACCGTGGCGCCGGCAGCTTCGAGGTCCTTCTTGAACTTCTCGGCATCTTCCTTCGACACGGCTTCCTTCAGGACGCCGCCGGCCTCGGTGAGGTCCTTGGCTTCCTTCAGGCCCAGGCCGGTGATCGCGCGGACGGCCTTGATCACGTCGACCTTCTTGGCGCCGGCGTTCTTCAGGATGACGTCGAACTCGGTCTGCGCTTCGGCAACCGGGGCAGCAGCGGCCGGGCCGGCCACGGCAACCGGGGCAGCAGCGGTCACGCCAAACTTCTCTTCGATGGCCTTCACCAGGTCCATCACTTCCATGAGCGACTTGGCGGCGACGGCTTCAACGATCTGTTCGTTGGACAGGGACATTTGATTTACCTCTGGAAAATTTAGGTTCGGTTTTGAGTAGACGAAAGAACTCAGGCGGGTTCGGCTTCGGCCGGGGCTTCGGCGGCGACTTCGCCACCACCCTGCTTGTCGGCCACAGCCTTGACGACACGGGCGAACATCGTGGCCGGTTCGGCCAGCACGCGGGCCAGCATGGCCAGCGCCTGTTCGCGGGTCGGCAGCGAGGCCAGCACATCGACATGCGCAGCCGGCAGCAGCTTGCCTTCCACCGAGACGATCTTCGCCTTCAGCTTGTCGTTGCCCTTGGCAAATTCCTTGATCAGACGCCCGGCTGCACCGGGCTCTTCCGTCGAGAATGCGTACAGCAGCGGACCGACCAGGGCGTCCTTGACGACCTCGAATTCGGTACCCGCCACGGCGCGCGATGCCAGCGTGTTCTTGACAACCCTCAAGTACACGCCGGATTCGCGGGCCTTCTTGCGCATCGCGGTCATCTGTTCGACCGTGGTGCCCGCATACTCGGCAGCGACCAGGGAGTGAGCCTTCGCGGCAACTTCTGCCAGTTCGGCGACTACTTCTTGCTTCTGAGACAGATTGAGAGCCATTAGCACTCCTCCAAATGAACTCCGCTCACGGCTCCTGCCGCTTGCGGTCCTGGGCGACGCCATCCTTGACGTCGGGGACATAAAATGTCCCGGGTGTTGGCCTTTCCAGAACAGATCGAACAATTCCAGATCGGGCAGCACCATCTGCGCAGGCCGGATTCGAGAGAAACCCGATTAAGCGATCCCGCTGGCGACGACGGCGATTCCATGCCAGTGCGAGCTTCCTGCCCGTCGTCATCGCGCGCTGATCGCGCCTGCGGTCTTTGACGGCTGCTCCGGCTTGACACCGGGGCTGCCTTCAAAAACTTGCCTGCACCGGCGAAACCGCCGGCGCAGGACTTGAACTTACTTGGCCGCGATGTTCAGCGAGGAGGTGTCGACGGAGACGCCGACACCCATCGTGCTGGACAGGGCAACCTTCTGCAGGAACTGACCCTTCGCCGTGGACGGCTTGGCCTTCAGCAGGTCGGCGATCAGCGTATTGAGGTTGTCCGCCAACTGGGCGGCCTCGAAGCTGGCCTTGCCGATGGTGGCGTGGATGATGCCCGCCTTGTCGTTGCGGAACTTCACCTGGCCGGCCTTGGCGTTCTTGACCGCGGTGGCGACGTCGGCGGTGACCGAGCCGTCCTTCGGGTTCGGCATCAGGCCACGCGGACCGAGCAGCTGACCGAGCTTGCCGACCACGCGCATCGCGTCCGGCGTGGCGATCACGCGACCGAAGTCCAGATCACCCGCCTGCATGCGCTCGGCCAGGTCGTCCATGCCGACAGCGTCGGCACCGGCAGCCTTGGCGGCCTCGGCCTTCTCGCCCGGCGGGCAGAACACGGCAACCTTGACGGTCTTGCCGGTGCCGTGCGGCAGCAGCGAGGAACCACGCACGCCCTGGTCGGACTTCTTCGCGTCGATGCCCAGGCGCACGGCCACGTCCACCGATTCCGCGAACTTCGCCTTGGCGTTGTCCTTGACGATCTTCAGGGCTTCTTCCAGGCCATAGAACTTGCCCGGCTGCACAGCGGCATGAGCCGACTTCATACGCTTCGTGAGCTTTGCCATGTCTTAACCCTCCACCACAAGGCCCATGCTGCGGGCGCTACCGGCAATGGTGCGCACCGCGGCGTCGAGATCGGCAGCCGTCAGATCCGGCTCCTTCTGCTTCGCAACGTCTTCCAGCTGCTTGCGGGTGACCTTGCCGACCTTGTCGGTATTCGGCTTCGGCGAACCCTTGGCAACGCCGGTGATCTTCTTCAGCAGGATCGTGGCGGGCGGGGTCTTGGTGATGAAGGTGAAGCTGCGATCGGAGTACGCGGTGATGATGGTCGGGATCGGCAGACCCGGCTCCATCTTCTGCGTGGCGGCATTGAACGCCTTGCAGAACTCCATGATGTTCAGACCGCGCTGACCCAGCGCCGGACCTACCGGCGGCGACGGGTTGGCCTGACCGGCCTTGACCTGCAGCTTGATGTAACCGACAACTTTCTTTGCCATGGGATTTTTCCTCGCGAGTCCAGGCGCCTTGCGGCTCCTCGCTGTTCACCAGTCCGTGGATGGAAGGAAGGATCCGCCTCATGCAGATCCTGAAACGCAGGCACGCCGGATCGAAAATGATCCAGCGTGAACCGCGCAGTATAGAGATTTATCGTGGCAACAGCAATCCCCGTGCCAAGGGGCGCTACGCCGCGGGGATCAGGCTTTCTCGACCTGACCGAATTCCAGCTCGACCGGGGTCGACCGACCGAAAATCAGCACTGCGACGCGCAGGCGACTCTTCTCGTAGTTGACTTCCTCGACGACGCCGTTGAAATCGTTGAACGGGCCCTCGGTGACGCGAACCATCTCGCCCGGCTCGAACAGCACCTTGGGCCGGGGCTTCTCGACACCCTCGCGCACGCGGCTGAGGATGGCGTCAGCCTCGCTGTCCTTGATCGGCAGCGGGCGATCGGCGGTGCCCCCGATGAAACCCATCACTTTCGGGGTTTCCTTGATCAGATGCCAGCACTCGTCGTCGATCCGCGGCGACTTGCCCTCGGTATTCGTCTCGATCTGCACCAGCACGTAGCCGGGGAAGAACTTGCGATCGCTGCGGCGTTTCTGACCACCGCGCATCTCGATCACTTCCTCGGTCGGCACCAGCACTTCGCCGAATTTCTCTTCCATTCCGGCGCGCTTGATCCGCTCGTCCAGCGAACGCTTCACCTGATTCTCGAAGCCCGAATAGGCGTGCACCACATACCAGCGCTTGCTCATGCTCACCTCAGGCACCCAGCTTCAGAAGCCAGTCGAGAATGACCGACTTCAGGATCAGGTCGATCAGACCCAACAGCAGCGACAGGATGATCACCACCACGATGATGATACCGGTCGTCTTGATCGTCTCGTCGCGGGTGGGCCAGACCACCTTGCGCATTTCGAACTGCGACTCGCCAATGAAGTTCCGCACCCGACGCCCCAGCGCAGTGAACGCGGCGATAGCCAGCGCGATGATCAGCGCGGCCAGCACGCCAAGCAGGCGCACCGACGAGGAAATGCTGCCGTCCCTGCCGAACCAGGAATAGGCGACGATACCGGCAATCAGCACCAGTCCCGCCAGTACCAGCTTGCCGATGTCGGCGGCGTTCGTGCCCTTGGGCTGTTCTGCCTTGGTATTCATGCACTAGCGATCAGATGTCAGCAGCATGCCGGACCCTGCGGTCGGCGTTGCCATCGTCACCCGTCTCATTCCTCGGGGAAGTGGCACGCCAGGAGGGACTTGAACCCCCAACCTGCGGTTTTGGAGACCGCTGCTCTGCCAATTGAGCTACTGGCGTACATGACTTGAACTTCAAACACGATGGCGAGCGGCCTTGAGTCCGCTCGCCCCGTGACGATTATTTCAGCCACCCTCCCTGATGGCAAAGATCAGGCCGGCATCCATGCCGGACTTCTCACAAAAGCTCTTTACTTACTTGATGACCTTGGCCACGACGCCGGCGCCGACGGTACGGCCACCCTCGCGAATCGCGAAGCGCAGACCCTCGTCCATCGCGATCGGGTGGATCAGGCTCA
>NZ_BAAGRR010000011.1:0-281230 GCF_054782855.1 Rhodanobacter koreensis
TGTCAAAGATCTTCTCGCTCGTCGCCGATTGCTCGGTGACGCCCGGGACGTTTCGTCCTGGGTGAGCCGCCCATTCTACATCGCTTTTGAAGACCGTCAACACCCGTGATGAAGAAATTTTTCGTCGTCGGTTGTTGCGGAGACCTTCGCGAAAGGGCATCTCGTCGAAGGGGGTCGAATCATAGCGCCGCGACGTGGATCTGGGAAGAGGCACGAGCACTTTTCTGTCATGAAAAGTGTGCGCGGCGGCAACGCTACACTTCCACCACCTGATGATGAGCACCCACGATGAAGTCCATGCTCGTACCCATGCTGTTCCTGCTGGCCGGCTGCACCAACTCGGTTTCCGCGAGCCATGCATCACTCGCCGTGGAGCTGCACGGGCAGCATTTTTCAGTCGAACTGGCTACAAACGATGCCAGTCGCGAGCACGGACTGATGATGCGCACCACGCTTCCTGCCGATCACGGCATGCTGTTCGTGTTTCCCGATACGGCGCCGCGGGGGTTCTGGATGAAGAGCACGCTGATCCCGCTCGATATCCTGTATTTCGACGCCGATCGCCGGCTGGTCTCGATGCAGTTGAATACCGCCCCGTGCAAAGCCGACCCGTGTCCCATATATCCGAGCAGTGGACCTGCCCGTTACGTGCTGGAACTCTCGGCCGGAACGGCGGCACGCATCGGGGCAAGAGTGGCTGATGAGTTGAAGATCGCGGGCGACGTAGGAACAGTGCGTTGAGCAGACGCTTGCGGCAGATCCAGCAGGCCGACGCGATAGGGAATGAGCGCTTCGGGACGCAGGCTTTCCAGAGCGTCCCAGTCGTCTTCGAACGGAATGAACTGCTGCATGAGGATGTTCCTGGGTGTGATGCGCGAACTGATCACGCAGGAACATCAGAACAGGTGGCCCGGTCAATACGCTGACACGATCGGGCCATTTGCGGGCAGAACCGGGACCTCAGTCGATCTCGATCATCTCGAAGTCGTCCTTGGTGGTACCGCAGTCCGGGCAGGTCCAGGTATCAGGCACATCTTCCCAGCGCGTCCCGGCAGCGATGCCTTCGTCGGGCACACCCACAGCTTCGTCATAGATATAACCGCAAACGACACACATCCATTTGCGCAAGGCTACGGCTTCGGTGGAACTCTGGCTCATGATCGAACTTCTTTGCTCAAGGTTGAATGTCGCATTCTCGCAACTCGTCCGGCAATGCGAAAGTATGGCGACATCACCGGGCGCCTCTCCACACACATGAGACAAGCACTTGAAGCATGCCGCACCACTGCCAGGCCACGGCCTGTATGTCATTACCGATGGACCGCGTCCGGACCTGCTGGATGTCGTTGCGCAGGCGCTGGCCGGTGGCGCACGCCTTCTGCAGTACCGCGACAAAAGTGCCGACGCAGCACGACGCCATGCCGAGGCTACTGCACTCAGGCAACTGTGCACCATCCACGCGGTACCGCTGATCATCAACGATGATGTCGCCCTGGCGCATGCCGTGGCGGCGGACGGTGCGCATCTGGGCAAGGACGACGGGGACATCGGCGCCGCACGTGCCCTGCTGGGCGAAGACGCGATCATCGGCGTCTCATGCTACGACTCGCTGGCGCGCGCGCAGGCGGCAGCGCGTGCAGGCGCAGGCTATATCGCCTTCGGTGCGTTTTTCCCCTCGCCGACCAAGCCGCTGGCACCCCACGCCCCACTGGATCTGCTGAGGCACAGCGCCGCGCTCGGCGTGCCGCGGGTGGCGATCGGCGGCATCACGCCGGACAATGCCGTTTCCCTGGTGGAAGCAGGTGCGGAATATCTTGCCGTGATCTCCGCCGTGTTTGGCGCTGCCGATGTGCATGCCGCCGCGCAACACTTCGCCCACCTTTACCCCTCCGATTGAGAATCCGACGATGACCAACCACGAACTCTTCCAGCGCGCGCAGAAACTGATGCCCGGCGGCGTGAACTCGCCGGTGCGCGCGTTCAAGTCCGTCGGCGGCGAACCCTTCTTCACAGCCCGCGCCGACGGCGCTTATCTGTGGGACGTGGAAGGCACGCGCTACATCGACTACGTCGGCTCATGGGGCCCAATGATCGTCGGTCACAACCACCCGGTAGTGCGCGAGGCGGTCGAACGTGCCGCGAAAAACGGCCTGTCATTCGGCACGCCCTGCGCGGCCGAGGTGACCATGGCCGAGACGATCACGCGCCTGATCCCGTCGATCGAGATGGCGCGCATGGTCAACTCCGGCACCGAGGCGACGATGTCGGCAATCCGCCTGGCACGCGGCGCTACCGGCCGCGCGAAGATCGTGAAGTTCGAGGGCTGTTACCACGGCCACGGCGACAGCTTCCTGGTGAAGGCCGGTTCCGGTGCGCTGACGTTCGGCGTGCCGACCTCACCAGGCGTACCGAAGGCAAATGCCGATCTCACGCTCACCCTGCCCTACAACGACCTGGATTCCGCCAAAGCGCTGTTCTCGGAGCACGGCAACGAGATCGCCGGCCTGATCATCGAACCGGTCGCCGGCAACATGAACTGTATCCCGCCGAAGGACGGCTACCTGCAGGCGTTGCGTGAGCTGTGCACGCAACATGGCACCCTGCTGATTTTCGACGAAGTGATGACCGGCTTCCGCGTCGCACTCGGTGGCGCGCAGGCGTATTACGGCGTGACGCCCGACCTGACCACGTTCGGCAAGATTATCGGCGGCGGCATGCCGGTAGGTGCCTACGGTGGCCGACGCGACCTGATGGAACAGATCGCACCGGCCGGCCCGATCTACCAGGCCGGCACGCTGAGCGGCAATCCGGTGGCAATGGCGGCCGGCCTGGCCATGCTGGAGCTGATCCAGGCACCCGGCTTCCACGAAAAGCTTGCCGCGCGCACGCGCCTGCTGACCGACGGCTTTCAGTCCGTGGCCGACGGCGAAGGTGTCGCATTCAGCAGCAACCGCGTGGGCGGCATGTTCGGGTTGTTCTTCATTGCCGAAAAAGTGGCGACCTACGCGCAGGCCACGGCGGCAGATACCGCGCTGTTCAACCGCTTCTTCCACGGCATGCTGAAGCGTGGCGTGTATCTCGCGCCTTCCGCATTCGAAGCCGGCTTCATGTCCAGCGCGCACAGCGACCAGGACATTGCCGATACGCTGGAGGCTGCACGCGGAGCACTGCGCGAAGCGAAGGGCTGATCACCACTGGCCGGTATTGGGCATGGACGCCCACGGCTCCTGTGGCGGCAAGTGGCCGTTCTGCAGCAACTCGATCGAAATCAGGTCGGGCGAGCGTACGAAAGCCATGTGACCGTCACGCGGCGGGCGATGGATGGTGCAACCCATCGCCTGCAGCCGCGCGCAAGTGGCGTAGATGTCGCCCACTCGAAACGCGAGATGGCCGAAGTTGCGTGCGGAGCCGTAGTCTTCCTGCGAGCCCCAGTTGTGCGTCAGCTCGATTTCCGCCTCGGGACTTTCCGGAGCGGACAGGAACACCAGCGTGTACTTGCCTTCAGGGACTTCCTTGCGGCGCACTTCGCGCAAACCGAGACCTTCGCAGTAGAACCGCAGCGAGGCGTCGAGATCGCGCACGCGTACCATGCTGTGCAGATATTTCATGTGGCAACCATCCGATAAAGTGATTCGCGGAGACTGCACATGATAGGACGGTCGTGTCATCACTGCCGTGACCGGGCAGGGCCGTGCTTCAGGCGTCGAGGCGCGCACGCAGAGATCGGGCAAGTGCATCCAGACGCACAGGCTCACTGATGGCCGGTAATCCGTCGGGATAGACTTGCAGCAGGCCGTCGCCCGGCCAGCGTGGATGTACGTGCAGGTGGAAATGAAGCACTTCCTGTCCGCCAGCCTCGCCATTGGATTGCCACAGGCTCAGTCCGGGCGGGCCAAATTCGGCCCGCAGTGCCTGTGCCACCCGCACTGCAGCCTGCATCACGCTTGCCGCCTCATCGGCAGCAAGCGCGTAAATGTCGGGCACATGCCGGCGCGGAACCACCAGCACATGTCCTGACACAGCTTGGCGCAGATCCATGAAGGCGAGTACCGCACCATCGTCCAGGATCACGCTGACCCGTTGCGTACCGGCAACGATCGCGCAAAATGGGCAGCAGTCCACCGTCATGCTTGGGCAAATGCCGTCAGGGCATGGCCCAGACGATCCAGACCCTCGGCCAGCTCCTCGTCGGTAATCGTCAGTGGTGGCACGAAGCGCAGCACATCCGGGCCAGCCTGCAACAGCAGCAAGCCGTGTCCGGCGGCATGATCGAGGATCTCGCCTGCCCTACCCTTGTACGCTTCGGCCAGCACCGCACCGATCATCAGGCCGCGCCCGCGTACCTCGGCGAACAGGTTCAGCTCTTGATTGATGCGCGCCAGTCCGGCGCGCAGGCCGTTTGCCTGGTGCTCCACATTCATCAGTACGGCGGGTGACGCGAGCTTGGCCAGCGCGACGCGCGCCACCGCAGCGCCCATCGGATTGCCACCGAAGGTGGTGCCGTGCGCGCCATACTGCATCACCTCGGCCACCTTAGGGCCGGCCAGCAGTGCGCCAATCGGGAAGCCACAGCCGAGTGCCTTGGCCAGCGTCACGATGTCCGGCACGACGCCGTCGGGCTCATGCGCGAACAAGGTGCCGGTGCGACCCATGCCGCACTGGATCTCGTCCAGCACCAGCAAGGCGTCGTGCGCGTCGCACAGCTCGCGCACGCGCCTGAGGAATTCGGGCGTTGCCGGCAGCACACCGCCCTCGCCCTGCACCGGCTCCAGCATCACCGCGGCGATGTCGCCTTGCGCAAATGCCGCCTCCAGCGCCGCGGCATCGTTGAAATCCAGATAGCGAAAACCAGCCGGCAACGGTTCGTAACCTTCCTGGTATTTCGGCTGTGCCGTGGCGGTGACCGTGGCCAGCGTGCGGCCATGAAACGAGCCGCGAAACGTGACGATCACCCGCTGCTCCGGCGCGCGACCTTTCGATGTGGCCCACTTGCGCACCAGCTTGATCGCCGCCTCGTTTGCCTCGGCGCCGGAATTGCAGAGGAATACTCGCTCGGCAAACTCCGCGGCGTTGACCAGTTCCTCGGCGAGCCTCAGCGGGGGCTCGGTATAGAACACGTTGCTGCTATGCCACAGCTTGTGCGCCTGTGCGGTCAACGCAGCGAGCAGATCCGGATCCTGATGACCGAGCGCATTCACTGCGATGCCGGCGCCGAAGTCGACGTAATCACGGCCCTGCGTATCCCACACCCGCGCACCCTTGCCGTGGTCCAGTACCACCTCGCGCGGTCGATACACCGGCAGCCAGTAGCGCTTGCCGAGATCAATCAGGGTGGATGTGGACGGGACGTGCGTATGCATGGCGTACTCCGAGCATCGCCGCCCGGGCGATGTCGTCTAATAGTGGGGAAGGGGGCTGCGCATCCTAGCCTAGCGAAATCCCGCAGCACCAGCCATCTGCGGATCGCGACGCCAGCCAGGCGTGACATCGGATGATTCCGGTCATTGCGGCGCTGGCGCGGTACTTACCTTCAACAAACATGCGGTGCCCATGCACTCACCGCTGCATGCGACTCTGGTGACGATGCAGGGCATGGCCTGGTGCAGGACGTACCGAATGACACGTTGGGCCTCAGGACCCTATATGTTCTGGGCCACTGGCGATGGATGATTGTTCACGCCCCCGGTCGCCAGCTGCTTCACGAATTTTCCGTTTCCACGCAATTCGCCCAGCGCCACCCTGTGCTTCTTGCACAAGCGGTAGACGGTCACTCGTGACACCTTGAGGCGTCGCGCGCATTCGCTGATGTTGAAATGACTTTCATGCAGGCAGGTCACCACGGCCTTGCGCTCGGCCGCCACACGCGACAGCCCGAGACTGGTGCGATCCCCAGCCGGCGGCACATCCTGCAGATCCAGATCGGCTGCGCTGATCAGCGCACTCTCGGTCATTACCGCCGCACGCTGCACGCGATTGATCAGCTCGCGTACATTGCCCGGCCATGCAAATCCACGCAGCGCCTGTCGCGCGTCACTGCTGAATGCACGGACACGACCACCATGCTGGTCGTGGAACATTTCGAGAAAATACTGGGCGAGCGCTTCGATATCGTCCTTGCGTTCGCGCAATGCCGGAACACGCAAACGCAGCACGTTGAGCCGGTAATACAGGTCCTCGCGGAAGGAACCTTGTGCCACCGCCTTTTCCAGATCCACATGCGTCGCGGCCAGCACACGCACGTCCAGCTTGATCAGCTGACTGGAGCCAACCCGCTCCAGCGTGCCCTCCTGCAGCAGGCGCAGCAGACTGGTCTGTGCATCCAGCGGCAGATCACCGACCTCATCGAGAAAAACCACCCCCCCGGTAGCCACTTCGAAATGACCGATGCGCCGCGCATTGGCTCCGGTGAAGGCCCCGCGCTCATGGCCAAACAATTCGGACTGCACCAGATTCTGCGGCAACGCTCCGCAATTGATTGCCACGAATGGCCGTTCACGGCGTGCCGACAATCTGTGCAGCGCGCGGGCCAACACTTCCTTGCCGGTGCCCGTCTCGCCGGTGATCAGCACAGGCAGATCCACCCATGCGAATTTTTGCAGACTGACCACGACCGCGCGCATCGCCGGGCTATGCGCATTGATGACACCGGGAATGTCCGCTTCCATCGCCGGCGACGGAAGGACGACAAACTTCATCAGCGTGTCGATCAGACACTGCATGTCAACCGGCGCCGTAAAGGACTCGACGCTGGCCCGCAGAATGCGCTCCACCTCCGCCGTGTGTACGGCCGTCTCCGGGGAAACCAGCGCAAGCCAGGGCAGCCACGGATGCCTGGCCATCACCTGTCCGATCGACCGCGCCGTATCCGCACTGCACCGGCGCAGATCGGCCATCGCCACCACAATATCGCCGCGCCGCATGCCGATACCATCCTGCAGCCGGGCATCGGCCACCCGCGTATGCCAGCCCGCCTGGGCCAGATGCGCGCGCTCCTCATCTCCTGAATGACCGAACCAGACGACACAGCGCCTGGGCGCTTCTATGCTAGTCATGGGGTACCCCTTAGCCCTTCCAGGGTCACAGACTGCAACTCGGATGAAACACCAGGACAGCCGTCGCCTCCCGGAAACTGCACAACGACCATCAGGAACCGCTGCGAAGGTGGTTCATTTGCGAGCTATATACTCCGTCTGAACAGCAAGTGCATGACAAATGGGCACATTTTTCAGCCGGTATGGCCACTCCATACGATGTATGGCTTATGCAAGAATTGACAGTTGACAGGCCATTGCCTGTCAGAAGTCCTGTCATTCACGGCCCTCAGTCCAGAAACAGATCCGGCATCAGCGGCGCCCCTGACTGCATCGCGTAGATATCGAAATTGCGGACTCCAAGGTCGCCCAGGACATCCTCGTCGATCGCGAAGTGGCCGGTGTAATCGCACGCCGGGCGAGTCAGGATGGCATGCGCGGCGTCGGCGACGATCTCGGGTTTGCGGCAATGCTCGGGTTTCACGCCATCGATCATGCCAATCGCTGCAGTGGCGATCACCGTGCGCGGCCACAGTGCATTCACCGCGATGCCCAGCGGGGCGAACTCCGCGCTCATGCCGAGTACGCACAGACTCATGCCGTACTTGGCGATAGTGTAGGCGGTGTGCGGCGCGAACCATTTCGGATCGAGGTTCGGCGGCGGCGACAGCATCAGCACATGTGGATTCGCTGCCTGCTTCAGATACGGCAGGCAGCTCTGGGTGACCAGGAAGGTGCCGCGGGTATTGACCTGGTGCATCAGGTCGTAGCGCTTCATCGGCGTATCGGCGGTGCCGGCCAGCCAGATCGCGCTGGCGTTGTTGACCACGATGTCGATACCGCCGAAGTGTTCCGCCGCCCGTGCAGCCGCAGCACGCACCTGTTCCTCTTCGCGGATATCGACCTGCAGCGCCAACGCCCTGCCACCGGCGGCCTCGACGGCTGCCGCGGCGGTGTGAATGGTGCCTGGCAGTTTCGGATTCGGCACGCCGCTCTTGGCTGCGATCACCACATTCGCGCCATCGCGGGCAGCGCGCAGCGCGATCGCAAGCCCGATACCACGCGAGGCACCGGTGATGAACAAGGTCTTGCCGCCCAAGTGGCTCATGCGCGTCGACTCCATCGGAAAATATCGGTTCGGAACCGTGGCAGTTTAACCGCCGCCGGTTCACGGCTTCTGGAAGCGCGGCAGGATGTCCCGCAACTCCTCCAGCCGCAGGATCGGATCGTTCAATTCGAGCATGTGCTGCTGCTCGTGCGCATCCAGCGGCAGCAGCTCGGCCAGGCGCAAGCCCAGCCAGCTGGCGTCGTCATATGCACTACGCGGAGCGTGTCGCCAATGCGGTGCCATGGTTTCGATCAGCCGTTCGAGAATGCTCTGCAACAACGCAAACTCCACCGGCACCGGCAACTCCGGCTCGGCGGGCCAGACCTCCACATCGCCGCGCAGCAAGCCATCGGCACGCACCCGGGTACGCGCGACCCGAAAACGCGAATCACCCACGGCAACGATGCCGAGCAGGCCGTCCTCACCACGATGAAAATCACTGATCCGCGCAATCGTGCCGATCGCTGCCGGGATCGCCGGCGCACCGGTCTCACGCCCTTCCAGGATCAAACACACGCCGAAACCGGTGCCAAGACGCGTGCATTCGCGCACGAGATCGAGATAACGTGGCTCGAAGATGCGCAACTGTAGCTGACCACCGGGAAACAGTACGGAGGCCAGCGGAAACAAGGGCATCTCGATGAGCGGCGACTGAGCAGCCATGGGGCGAGTGTAGCCAGTGCCACGCGTCCGGTCAGCGATCGCGCCCGTCAAGCCTGTAGCAAACGCTCGACGAAACGCCGCGGCGCCGCTTCGAAGCCGCCGTTGGACATGAAGATCACCTGGTCGCCCGGTCGTGCCTGCGCATGCAGCGCTTCGATCAACGCATCCACCGTCGGTGCGGTGCTGCCGCGACCACCAAGTGCCGCGGTAACATGACCGGCATCCCACGGCAACTCCGGGCGATGCAGGAACACCACGCTGTCGGCATCCGCCAGCGACGGTGCCAGCGCCTCGGCGTGCGCGCCCTGGCGCATCGAGTTGGAGCGTGGCTCCAGTGCCACCAGGATGCGTGCCGTGCCGACCTTGGCCCGCAGTCCGGCCAGCGTGGTGGCGATCGCGGTGGGGTGATGGGCGAAATCGTCGTAGACACGCACGCCATTCACCTCGCCGACCAGTTCCATCCGTCGCTTGACGCTTTCGAACGTGGCGAACGCGGGCAACAGGGCACGCGGATCGGCACCGGCGGCAGTAGCAGCCGCCAGCGCGGCCAATGCATTCATCACGCTGTGGTTGCCGAGCAGCAACCAGCGCACCTCGCCGATCAGCTCGCCATGATGCTGCACGGCAAACACCGAACCATCCGCCTCGATCAGCGTGGCCTGCCAGTCGCCACAACCGATGCCGAAGGTTTCCACCGGCGTCCAGCAGCCCATCGCCAGCACGTCGGCCAGACGCGCATCCGTTGCATTCACGATCAGGCGGCCATTGCCCGGCACCGTGCGTACCAGGTGATGGAACTGGCGCTGGATCGCCGCCACGTCGGGGAAAATGTCCGCGTGGTCGTATTCGAGGTTGTTGAGGATGGTGATGCGCGGCCGGTAGTGGACGAACTTCGAGCGCTTGTCGAAGAACGCGGTGTCGTACTCGTCCGCCTCGATCACGAACGGCTTGCCCTGCCCCAGCCGCGCCGACACACCGAAATTGCCCGGCACGCCGCCGACCAGGAAACCCGGCGCGAGTCCGGCCTGCTCGAGCAGATGCGCCAGCAGGCTGGTGGTGGTGGTCTTGCCGTGGGTGCCGGCCACCGCCAGCACCTCGCGCCCGGCCAGCAGGGTCTCGCCCAGCCATTGCGGACCGGAGATGTAACGCAGTTGCGCATCGAGCATGTACTCGACGGCAGGATTGCCGCGGGTCATCGCATTGCCGACCACAACCAGATCCGGCGAAGGCTGAAGATGCGCGGCCGCGTAGCCGCTCATCAATTCGATGCCAAGCGCTTCCAGTTGCGTGCTCATCGGCGGGTAGACGTTGGCGTCGGAGCCTTCGACCGTATGGCCCAGCTCGCGCGCCAGCGCGGCGACACCGCCCATGAAGGTGCCGCAGATGCCGAGGATATGCATACGCATGCTGGAAGGGATTCCGTTAAAGCCTCTCCCTACCGAAAAGGGAGAGGCATGGACTCAGCCGTTCGCGGCGGCCGATTCTTGCTGGAGTGCACGCTTGACCCGCGCCGTGACGTCGGCCAGTTCGCCGACACCGTCGACCACCTGCAGCTTGCCACGTCGGGCGTAGAAGTCGGCTACCGGCGCGGTCTGCTCGGCATAGATCGCCAGACGCTTGCGCACCGTGTCCGGGTTGTCGTCGGCGCGGCCTTCGGCCTTGAAGCGGATCTCGCAGCGGCTGATGATCGCCTCGTTTGGCACGTCCAGCTTCACCACCGCATCCAGCGGCTGGTCGAGCCTGGCCAACAGGTGGTCCAGCGCATCGGCCTGGGCCAGATTGCGCGGATAGCCGTCGAGGATGAAGCCGGCCCTGGCATCGTCTTGCGACAGGCGCTCTTCCAGCATGCCGAGCAGGATGTCGTCGGAGACCAGTTGGCCCGCATCCATCACCGTCTTGGCCTTGAGACCCATCGCGGTGCCCGCCGCCACCGCGGCACGCAGCATGTCGCCGGTGGAGATATGCGGCACGCCCAATTCCGCTTTCAGCCGGGCAGCCTGCGTACCTTTGCCCGAGCCGGGCGCACCAAGTAGGACCAGTCGCATAATGCTCCACAAGTTTGGCGGGCTGCTGCACACTGCAGCAGCCCGCCAGATTCCCAGAATTGGCTGTCAAATTAGCCGCTGCACCCGGTGCCGTCAAACGGAAGACACCACCTTCGGCAGCCAAATGCTTGTTGTCGCAAAAGTTTGTCATTGACCATCTTCCCCGTACCGTCACTCGATCGAGGATTCCAATGAGCCCGAAGCCCCCCCCGTCTACCATTGCCGGCAACCTGCTCTACGCCCAGTCCGGTGGCGTCACTGCAGTCATCAACGCCACGGCCGCCGGCGTGATCGAGGCCGCGCGCGTCAAGGGCGTGAAGGTGTACGCCGCCCGCAACGGCATCCTCGGTGCGTTGCGCGAAGAGCTGATCGACACCTCGAAGGAATCGGCCGCGGCGATCGGAGCATTGCGCCATACCCCCGGCGGCGCGTTCGGCTCCTGCCGCTACAAGCTGAAATCGCTGGAGGACAACCGCGCCGAATACGCGCGGCTGATCGACGTGTTCCGGGCCCATGACATCCGCTGGTTTCTCTACAACGGCGGCAACGACTCGGCCGACACCGCGCTGAAGATCTCGCAGCTGGGCAAGGCCATGAACTACGACATCCGCTGCATCGGCGTGCCGAAGACGGTGGACAACGACCTCGCCGTCACCGACTGCTGCCCCGGCTTCGGCTCGGTGGCGAAATACACCGCGATTTCCACGCTGGAAGCGAGCCTCGACGTCGCCTCGATGGCCGAGACCTCGACCAAGGTGTTCATCCTCGAAGTGATGGGGCGCCACGCGGGCTGGATCGCCGCCGCCGCCGGACTCGCCGGCGAAGGTGCGGATGCGCCGCCGCACATCATCCTGTTCCCCGAAAACGTGTTCGACGAAACCGCCTTCCTCGCCAAGGTGAAAGCCACCGTCGAGCGCGTGGGCTGGTGCACCGTAGTGGCCTCCGAAGGCGTGCGCAACTCGGCCGGGCAGTTCCTCGCCGAAGCCGGTACACGCGATGCGTTTGGTCATGCGCAACTCGGCGGCGTGGCGCCGGTACTGGCGGCGCTGGTGAAGGAGAAGCTCGGCTACAAATATCACTGGGCGCTGCCCGATTACCTGCAGCGCTCCGCGCGGCATGCCGCGTCGAAGGTCGATGCCGAACAGGCCTATGCGGTCGGCAAGGCCGCGGTCGGGTACGCACTGGCCGGCCTGAATGCGGTGATGCCGGTGGTCGTGCGCAGCAGCGACGCACCCTATCGCTGGAAGATCGAGCCGGCGCCGCTGGCGAAGATCGCCAATCGCGAGAAGAAGATGCCGAAGAACTTCATCAGTCGCGACGGATTCGGCATCACCGCCGCTGCACGCCGTTATCTGGCCCCGCTGATCCAGGGCGAGGCACCGCTGCCCTACGGCAAGGATGGCCTGCCGCGCTATGTGCAGCTGAAGAACACCGCGGTGGCGAAGAAGCTGCAACCCTTTCAGCGCTGAAGCGCAAATCCGTGCGATACATCCCAGTCAGCTGAGTCCGACCTGAAGCCAGGGTGGGCCAGCTGCCTTCCGTTCAGCCGCATGTTTTTACGATTCCTCCAACCCTAGTCGATCGCCGCGCCGTTGCGGCCACGACCTTCGTGGAGGAGACCATGATGAAACTCATCAGCCGCCTGATCATTGCCACCGCCCTGCTCGCCACCGGCAGCCTGGCGCTGGCCGCCCCCGATCGCGACGACCATGGCCGCCATGATCGTGACAGCCACGGACACAACCGCGGCCACGACGACCATCGTCGCTACGGCCATCACGATGGCGGCCCTCGCCACTACGGCCGCCCACACTGGCAACGCGGCCATCGCTACAACGGCCCGACCTATGTCGTGCGCAACTACGGCCATTACCGCCTGCGTCAGCCACCGCGCGGTTACCACTGGGTGCGCGCGAACAACGACTTCCTGCTGGTCGCGGTCGCCACCGGCATCATCCTGGACGTCGCGCTGCATTGATCCAGCATCGACACGCATGATCCGAGGCCATGCCATGCGCATGGCCTTTTTCATTTCAAAATGACGGCGTCCCTGCGCGCTGCGCCGCACAACAGCCTGCGCAGCAACGTCTGCCTATACTCCCCGGGACCGCCCGTTCCGGACGGCCGCTTACAACCCATGGGGAGGCTCAGATGTTGCAGCAGTATGGCTGGATCGTTCTGGCGTGTGCGGTAGTGGCGATTTTGTATGGCGCGATTTCCGCGCGCTGGATCCTGGCGCAATCGCCGGGCAACGATCGGATGCAGGAGATTGCGGCAGCCATCCAGGAAGGCGCACGCGCTTACCTCAACCGCCAATACACCACCATCGGGGTGGTCGGTGTGGTGCTGCTGCTGCTGATCGGCTTCTTTCTCAACTGGCCGACGGCGATCGGCTTTCTGTTCGGCGCGATTCTTTCCGGCGCTGCCGGCTACATCGGCATGAATGTATCCGTGCGCGCCAACGTGCGCACCGCCGAAGCTGCACGGCGCGGCCTGGGACCGGCGATGGACGTGGCATTCCGTGGCGGCGCGATCACCGGCATGCTGGTGGTCGGACTGGCCCTCCTCGGTGTCACCGGTTACTGGCTGGCACTCAACCACATGGGCATCAGCGGCGAGCCTGCCCTGCATGCACTGGTCGGACTGGCCTTCGGCAGCTCGCTGATCTCGATCTTCGCCCGTCTCGGTGGCGGCATCTTCACCAAGGGTGCCGACGTCGGCGCCGACCTGGTCGGCAAGGTCGAGGCCGGCATTCCGGAAGACGACCCGCGCAACCCGGCGGTGATCGCCGACAACGTCGGCGACAACGTCGGCGACTGCGCCGGCATGGCAGCCGACCTGTTCGAAACCTATGCGGTCACCGTGATCGCCACGATGCTGCTGGCCGGCCTGACCTTCGCCAACAACCTCAACGCGGTGCTGTACCCGCTGGTGCTTGGTGCCGTATCGATCATTGCCTCGATCATCGCGACCTTCTTCGTCAAGGTGAAACAGGGCGGCTCGATCATGGGCGCGCTGTACAAGGGCGTGATCGTCTCTGCGGTGCTTTCGGCGATCGCGTTCTGGTTCGTCACCGGCAACCTACTGCCGGACGGACTGATCACAGGCGACGGCCTGGTGATTTCCAACCACGCGCTGTTCCACTGCTCGCTGATCGGCCTGGTGCTGACCGGCCTGATCGTGTGGATCACCGAGTTCTACACCGGTACGCAGTACGGTCCGGTGCAGCACATCGCCGCCGCATCGACCACCGGCCATGGCACCAACATCATCGCGGGCCTGGGCGTCTCGATGAAGTCCACCGCGTTGCCGGTGATCGTGATCTGCGCGGCGATCTGGGGCGCGTATGCACTCGGTGGCCTGTACGGCATCGCGATCGCCGCCACCGCCATGCTGTCGATGGCGGGCATGATCGTGGCGCTCGACGCCTACGGCCCGATCACCGACAACGCCGGCGGCATCGCCGAGATGTCCGACCTGCCGCCGGAAGTGCGCGGCGTGACCGATCCGCTCGACGCGGTCGGCAACACCACCAAGGCGGTGACCAAGGGCTACGCGATCGGTTCGGCCGCACTGGCCGCACTGGTGCTGTTCGCCGATTACACGCATAACCTGGAAACGCATTTCGGCGCGGCGACCACGTTCGATCTCTCCAACCACTACGTGATCATCGGCCTGCTGATCGGCGGCCTGATCCCGTATCTGTTCGGCGCGATGGCGATGGAAGCGGTCGGCCGCGCGGCAGGCGCGGTGGTCGAGGAAGTGCGCCGCCAGTTCCGCGACATCCCCGGCATCATGGAGGGCACCGGCAAGCCGCAATACGACAAGGCGGTGGACATGCTGACCAAGTCCGCCATCAAGGAAATGATCGTGCCCTCGCTGTTGCCGGTGCTGGTGCCGGTGGTGGTCGCGTTCGGCTTCAAGTGGCTCGCCGGTTCGTCCTCGGCCGGCGCGCAGGCGCTTGGCGGCGTGCTGATCGGCACCATCGTCACCGGCCTGTTCGTGGCGATCTCGATGACCACTGGCGGTGGTGCGTGGGACAACGCCAAGAAGTACATCGAGGACGGCCATCACGGCGGCAAGGGTTCGGAAGCGCACAAGGCTGCGGTCACCGGCGACACTGTCGGCGATCCGTACAAGGACACCGCCGGCCCGGCGGTGAACCCGCTGATCAAGATCATCAACATCGTGGCACTGCTGCTGATTCCGCTGCTGTAAGCCACGCATTCCCTTGCAGCGAAAATCCCGCTTCGGCGGGATTTTCGTTTCATGGCGATGCTGATCGGGCTGCCCTGACTTTAGTCACAGGCGGGTGCATGTTCGTACGGTTACGCTCGATCCACGGCGGATCATGTCCGTCGTCTTCATTCGCACACGAGGGGCACACGATGAAATCGGTCTGGCTGATGCTGGCACTCGGCGTCACACTGACGGGCATGAGCAACAGCCACGCCCAGAATGAGAAACCCGCCAAGGCGCCCACGGACACGAAGGTCGCCGACGATCCCTACCTGTGGCTGGAAGACATTCGCGGCAGCCGCTCGATGGACTGGGTGAAGCAGCAGAACGCGGTGACGACGAAGCAGTTCGTCGACAACGCCGAGTTCACCAAAACCCGCGACGGCATTCTCGAGGTGCTCGATTCGGACGCACGGATTCCCGACGTCGAACGGATGGGGGAATACCTCTACAACTTCTGGCGCGACAAGGCGCACCCGCGCGGCATCTGGCGACGCGCCGCGCTGGCCGAATACCGCAAGGCCGAGCCGAAATGGGAGCTGCTGCTGGACGTCGACGCCTTGAACAAGGCCGAGGACAAGCGCTGGGTGTTCAAGGGCGTGCAATGCCTGAAACCGAAGTACGAACGCTGCCTGATCTCGCTGTCGCCGGACGGCGGTGACGCGGTGACCGTGCGCGAATTCGACATCCCCGGCAAATCCTTCGTCAAGGGCGGCTTCGAGCTGCCGGTGGCGAAGACCGAGGCCAGCTGGATCGACGACGACACGATCTACGTCGGCACCGATTTCGGCCCCGGCACGATGACCGAATCGAGCTACCCGCGCATCGTCAAGCAATGGAAGCGCGGCACGCCGCTGACGGCAGCCACCACGGTCTACGCCGGCAAGCCCACCGACCTCGCCATCGGCGCGTCGCACGACCGCACGCCGGGTTACGAGCGCGACTTCGTGTCGGTCGCCAAGGACTTCTTCCACAGCGAGCTGTACCAGCGCGTCGGCGACAAGCTGATCCGCGTCGATGTGCCGACCGATGCCAGCGCCGACGCCCATCGCGAATGGCTGCTGGTGCAGACACGCTCGCCGTGGACGGTCGGTGGAACCACCTGGCCGTCCGGTGCCCTGCTGGCGACGAAGTTCGACGACTTCATGGCCGGCAAGCGCGAATTCACGATGCTGTTCAAGCCGGATGCGCATACCTCGCTGGACACCTACGCCTGGACGCAGCATCACCTGATTCTTGACGTGCTGGACGACGTCAAGAGCCGCCTCGAAGTGCTGACGCCGCAAGGTTCGGGCGACTGGAAGCGCGAGGCGATGCCCGGCGCCCCGGCGATGAGCACGATCAGCGTGGTCGACACCGATCCCGATCACAGCGACGAATACTGGCTCGGCGTCACCGGCTTCCTCACCCCGTCGTCACTCGAACGCGGCGTGCTCGGCAGCGTGCCGGCCGAAACGATCAAGCAGGAACCGGCGTTCTTCGACGCGTCGAAATTCGAGGTCAGCCAGCACTTCGTCAACTCGAAGGACGGCACCCGCGTGCCGTACTTCGAGATCGCCCCGAAAGACGTGAAGCTGGATGGCAGCAACCGCACCTTGCTGTACGGCTACGGCGGCTTCGAAGTCTCGCTGCAGCCGCACTACAGCGGCAGCATCGGCCGTGCGTGGCTGGATCGCGGCGGCGTGTATGTAGTCGCCAACATCCGCGGCGGCGGCGAATACGGCCCGCAATGGCATCAGGCCGCATTGAAGGCAAACCGTCCGCGTGCCTACGAGGACTTTGCCGCCGTCGCCGAGGATCTGGTCAAGCGTGGCGTGACGTCCGCAAAACATCTCGGTGCCGAGGGCGGAAGCAACGGCGGCCTGCTGATGGGCAACATGCTGACGATGTATCCGCAACTGTTCGGCGCAATCGCCTGCGAAGTGCCGCTGCTGGACATGAAGCGCTATACCCACCTGTCCGCCGGTGCCTCGTGGATGGCCGAGTACGGCAATCCGGATACCGCGGACTGGAATTTCATCAAGACGTTCTCGCCATACCAGAACCTGCGCAAGGACGCGCACTACCCGCCGGTGCTGTTCTACACCACCACCAGCGATGACCGCGTCGGTCCGGTGCAGGCGCGCAAGATGGCCGCGAAGATGCAGGCGATGGGCATTCCGGACGTGTGGTCCTACGAGAACCTCGAAGGCGGCCACGGCGCCGGTGCCGACAACAAGCAGGCGGCACTGATGCATGCGCTGGCCTACGACTTCCTGTGGGATCAGCTGAAATAAGTCGACTCGCACGCTCATGCCGTCCACGCGAGCCGGCTTTTGCCGGCTTGCTTTATCTGGTCGACCGGATTTCGCCGAAACCCGCGTGTGAAGTAACCTTCGGGCTCACCGAACCACCCGCACCGTCATGCATTCACGAATCACGATCAGCCCCGAACTGCGCGAATGGATTCTTGCCACGACCCGCGCCGGTCATGGCGTGCCGGACGTGCTGCGGCTGATGAAGGAGAACGGCTACGATCCGCGGCAGAGCCGCAGCATCGTCGCCGAAGTGCTCAAGCTGCCGCTGGCCGCCCTGCATGCCAGCACCGACAAAATCCCGCCACAGGGCCTGCGCACGAAACATCCCGAGGCACCCGAGGTCAGCATTGACGGTCACGCCATCCAGGTCTCGCTCAGCGTGGAAGCACCGGCGCTGCGCGTGCTGGAAGGCATCCTCACCGATCAGGAATGCACCGGACTGATCGAACTGGCGCAGCCACGACTGCAACGCGCGCTCACCGTCGACACCGAAGGCCGACAGCAGGTCGATCATCGGCGTACCAGCGAAGGCATGTTCTTCACGTTGAACGAACTGCCCCTGATCGGCCGGATCGAACAGCGCCTGGCCAGCCTGCTCGGTGTGCCGGTGAATCACGGCGAAGGGCTGCAGATCCTGCACTACCTGCCCGGCCAGGAATACGAGCCGCATTACGACTGGTTCGATCCGGATCAGGCCGGCTATGGTGCAGTGACGGCGATCGGCGGCCAGCGCATCGCCAGCGTGGTGATGTATCTGAACACGCCCGAGCAAGGCGGGGGCACCGCCTTCCCCGAGATCGGCCTGACCGTCACTGCACGGCGCGGTTCAGCCGTTTACTTCGCCTACGAAGGCGGCGACCGCAGCTCGCTGCATGCCGGCCTGCCGGTGCTGCGCGGCGAGAAGTGGATCGCCACCAAATGGTTGCGGGAGCGGCCGTACCGGAACCAGCGACAGGCATGAGTCTTAGCCGGGGTTGATATCGGTCATTGCTGCGACGCAGCAGCGTTTGGCGTATCCTTGCGGGCCAACTTTCCTATCAGTGCAAGGACATCCCATGGGTCTGCATCTTGTCTCCGCCGGCCGCGACGTGCCGAATGAAATCAATGTCGTCATCGAAATCCCTAAGGATGCCGAGCCGGTCAAGTACGAGGTGGAGAAGGAAAGCGGCGCGATCTTTGTCGACCGCATCCTGTCCACCCCGATGCGCTATCCGTGCAACTACGGCTACGTGCCGGGCACGTTGGGCGGCGACGGCGATCCGCTGGACGCGCTGGTGATCCTGCCGCTGTCGCTGATCCCCGGTTCGGTGATCCGCTGCCATCCGGTCGGCATGCTGAAGATGACCGACGAGGCCGGCAGCGACGAGAAGCTGATCGTGATCCCGTCACCCAAGGTCTTTCCGGGCTACGCGCACATCAACGACATGAAGGGCGTTTCCCCGCACTGGCTGGAGCGCATCGGCCACTTCTTCGAGCACTACAAGGATCTGGAGAAGGGCAAGTGGGTGAAGGTGGAAGGCTGGGTCGGCGCCGACGAGGCGAAGGCCGAGATCACCGCCGGCATTGCCCGCTACAAGGCTAGCCACAAGTAAGATCGAACGATCGACGGCGCGTCACCCCCGCGGGTGGCGCGCCGTTTCTGCGTGTGCAGGCCGCATCGCGCGCTCCCACGGCGGGTCATCGCCCAGCCGCTCGGCCAGGAAATCGACGAACGCACGTACCCGCGGCGGCACCAGCCGGCGCTGCGGCATCACTGCATGGATGCCGGTGGCGGCGATCGGATAATCCGGCAGCACCACCTGCAACTGACCTGCGCGCAATTCCTCGTGCACATGCCAGATCGAGTGCACGGCGATGCCGAGCCCGGCCACCACGGCATCGCGCAGCAATTCGCCGAGATTGCTCTCGAAGCGGCCACCCACCCGCTGTGCGATCTCACCGCCCTTGCCGTCGCCGAAACGCCATACATCCTGCCGACCCTGACTGCCGACCAGCAGCAGACAATCGTGCGCCGCCAGATCGGCTGGCGTTCGCGGATGGCCATGCTGCTGCAGATAGGCCGGCGAGGCGCACAGCACGCGACGATTGGTGGCCAGTTTGCGCGCGACCAGGCCGGAATCGTCCAGCGCGCCCACGCGGATGCCCAGATCAAAACCGGAGCCGACCAGATCAAGCAACTGGTCGTTGAGGTTCACGCTCAGCTTCACCCGCGGGTACAGGGCGAGGAACTCCGGCAGCAACGGTGACACGTATTGGCGGCCGAATGAGGCCGGCAAGGTGACCCGCAAGGTACCGGCCACGTCGGTGGCCTCGCGGCGCAGGCCACTGGTCAATGCTTCCAGATCCTCCACCAGCACGCGCCCTTGCGCAGCCAGTGCAATGCCTTCCGGCGTGGCATGCAGCTGACGCGTGGTCCGATGCAGCAGGCGCACGCCGAGGTCGCGCTCCAGTCGCTTCAGGCGCTGGCTGGCCACCGCCACCGACAGATCCATGCTGCGTGCGGCCGCACTGATCGAACCCAGGTCGAGTACGCGCAGAAACAGGCTGAGGTCGCCGACGCGATCCATGATTATCAATTATTTATTGAAAATGATTAGTCATGCTGCCGGTTTTTCAGAAGGATGTCACGGCCTAGTCTGTTGCATCGCAATATTCCGGATACCTCGTCATGGCCATCCCCGCCACCAAACCACGCACGCCGCTGGCGCTTTACGCATTGACGGTCGGCGCGTTCGGCATCGGCACCACCGAATTCGTGATCATGGGCCTGTTGCTGCAGGTCGCCGCCGACCTGCACGTCAGCATCGCCGCCGCCGGCCTGCTGATCTCCGGCTATGCGCTGGGCGTGTTCGTCGGCGCGCCGCTACTCACCGTGGCGACCAGCCGGATGCCGCGCAAGGCGGTGCTGGTGGCGCTGATGGCGATCTTCACCCTGGGCAACCTCGCCTGTGCGCTGGCGCCGAATTACCCGCTGCTGATGCTGGCGCGGGTGATCACCTCACTGGCGCACGGCACCTTCTTCGGTGTCGGTGCGGTGGTGGCCACCGGCCTGGTTCCTGCCGACCGCAGGGCTTCGGCGATCTCGATCATGTTCACCGGACTCACCGTGGCGACCCTGCTCGGCGTGCCGGCTGGCGCCTGGCTGGGTCTGCATTTCGGCTGGCGTGCCACGTTCTGGGCGGTGAGCGCGATCGGCGTGATCGCCACACTCGTGATCGCCACCCTGGTGCCGGCCGGTCATGGCGATGTCACGCCGATTGCCGTGCGCGAGGAACTGAAAGCGATCGCCCGCCCGCCGGTGCTGCTGGGCCTGCTGATGACCGTGCTGGGCTTCGCCGGCGTGTTCACCGTGTACACCTATATCCAACCGATTCTCACCCAGGTCAGCGGCTTCGGCGAAAGCGCGGTGTCGCCGATCCTGCTGGTGTTTGGCGTCGGCATGATCGCCGGCAACCTGCTCGGCGGCCGTCTCGCCGATCGCCGACTGATGCCGGCCCTGCTGCTGACACTGGCGACACTGGCGGTGGTGCTGGGCGTAATGGGTTTTGTCCTGCACAGCCAGATGCTGACCGTGATCTTCACCGGCCTGCTCGGCGTGGCCGCGTTCGCCACCGTGCCGCCGCTGCAGCTATGGGTGCTGCAAAAGGCCGAAGGCGCGCAAAGCCTGGCGTCCAGCCTAAACATCGGCGCCTTCAATCTCGGCAACGCATTGGGCGCGTGGCTCGGCGGTGTGGTGATCGAGCACGGCCCCGGCCTCGGCGCGGTGACCTGGGTCGCTGCGCTGGTGACCGCGTCCGGCCTGGTGGTCGCGCTGTGCGGCCTGCGTCTCGAACGCGCACGCCAGCCACTGCTGGCAGCGGCCTGTCCGCAGGCATAACTAACGCCTCACTCATCCACTACGCATTCATTGCAACGGAGCACGCTCATGGACTACCGCTATCTCGGCAACTCCGGCTTCAAGGTTCCCGCACTCGGCTTCGGTGCAGGCACGTTCGGTGGCAAGGGGCCGTTGTTCAGCGCATGGGGCAACACCGATATCGCGGAAGCGAAGCGGCTGGTCGACATCTGCCTTGAAGCCGGCGTCAATCTGTTCGATACCGCGGACGTCTATTCGGATGGCGCATCGGAGTCGATCCTCGGCGCGGCGCTGAAGGGCAGGCGCGAGCAGGCGATCATTTCGACCAAGCTCAGCTTGCGCGCGGGCGATGACCCGAACGATGTCGGCGCCTCGCGCCAGCACCTGATCAGCGGTGTGGAGCGCGCACTGAAACGACTCGGCACCGACTACATCGACCTGCTGCAACTGCATCACTTCGATGCGATGACGCCGGTGGAACAGGTGATGTCGACGCTGGACGACCTGGTGCGCGCCGGCAAGCTGCGTTATCTCGGCGCGTCGAACTTCTCCGGCTGGCAGCTGATGAAGTCGCAGGCCGCGGCCGACCGGCACGGTTACTCACGCTTCGTCGCCAACCAGACCTATTACTCGCTGATCGGCCGCGATTACGAATGGGAGCTGATGCCGCTTGGCCTCGATCAAGGGGTCGGCGCGGTGGTCTGGAGTCCGCTCGGCTGGGGCCGCCTCACCGGCAAGATCCGCCGCGGCCAGCCGTTGCCCGAAGGCAGCCGATTGCACGACACCGCCGGCTTCGCGCCGCCGGTGGATGAGGAACGGCTGTATCGCGTGGTCGATGCACTAGACGCGCTCGCCGCGGAAACCGGCAAGAGCGTGCCGCAGATCGCACTGAACTGGCTGCTGCAACGACCGACCGTATCGACCGTGCTGATCGGTGCGCGCAACGAGCAACAACTGCGCCAGAACCTCGATGCGGCCAGCTGGAATCTCAGCCGCGAACAGGTCGCGCAACTCGATGCCGCCAGCGCCGTCACGCCGCCTTATCCTTATTACCCGTATTGGAACGGGCAGTTCGCCGAGCGCAATCCACCGGCCGTCTGAATCGTCCCATCATGCATGCCATGCATTACTCCGGAGCCCCCATGAAAGCCGTTGCCCTCATCCGCTACCTGCCGATCGACGATCCGGAATCCCTCGTCGATGTCGAACTGCCCAAGCCGGTGGCTGGCGTACACGATCTGCTGGTGCGCGTCGAAGCTGTCTCGGTGAATCCGGTCGATACCAAGATCCGCTCGCCGAAACCGCAGGTCGAGGCGCAGCCGAAAGTGCTCGGCTATGACGCGGCCGGTACTGTCGAAGTCGTCGGCACTGACGTCACCGGGTTCAAGCCGGGCGACCGCGTGTACTACGTCGGCGATGTCACCCGCCCCGGCAGCAATGCCGAGTACCAGTTGGTCGATGCACGTCTGGTCGGCCATGCGCCTCAATCGCTGGATCTGGCGGACGCGGCGGCGCTGCCGTTGACCACGATCACCGCATGGGAGCTGCTGTTCCAGCGCATGCCGTTCGACAGCGAACACGGCGGCGATGGCAAGTCGCTGCTGATCATCGGCGGTGCCGGT
Source organism: Rhodanobacter koreensis (assembly GCF_054782855.1). Taxonomy (NCBI): domain Bacteria; kingdom Pseudomonadati; phylum Pseudomonadota; class Gammaproteobacteria; order Lysobacterales; family Rhodanobacteraceae; genus Rhodanobacter; species Rhodanobacter koreensis. Next base: position 22,862 of record NZ_BAAGRR010000011.1, read on the forward strand.
GGCGTCGGTTCGATCGCGATCCAGCTGGCGCGCCGCGCCGGCTTCACGGTGATCGCCACGGCCTCGCGTCCCGAGACCATCGCGTGGTGCCGCAGCATGGGCGCGCAGCATGTGATCAATCATCGTGAGCCGTTGGCAACGCAACTGGCGGCATTGGGTTTTTCGCAGATCGACGCCGCGATCAATCTCGCCGACACCGACCGTTACTGGGAAACGCTGGGCGAACTGCTTGCGCCGCAAGGCCATCTCGGCCTGATCGTGGAGCCCAGCGGCACGTTGAAGATCGGCGATCCGTACAAGGCCAAGTGCATCGGCATCCACTGGGAAATGATGTTCGCCCGCCCGCGCTTCAAAACCGCGGATCAGGCCGAGCAAGGCCGCATCCTCGAACGCGTCGCGGCATTGATCGATGCCGGCGAGCTGCGCACCACGCGCACGGATGCACTGACCCCGATCAACGCAGCGAATCTGCGCGAAGTGCACCGTCGGCTGGAGTCAGGCACCACCATCGGCAAGCTGGTGCTGACCGGTTGGTGAGACGTCATCGGGCACGGTGGCATGCCGTGCCCGACTCTTTAAGTCGCGATGGTCACCCATGTTTGCGTGCCGACGCTTTCGCCGGTGCCGATTTCGCCGGCTCACCCTTTTTGCCCAGTTGCTCCAGCAACGTGTTCATGTCTTCGGCGTGCTCCTCTTCCATTGCCAGGATGCCTTCCAGCATGCGGCGCGTGGTGGGATCGTCGGTGCCGATATAGGTGATCATCTCGCGATAGCTGTCGATCGCGATGCGCTCGGCGACCAGATCCTCCTTGATCATGTCGACCAGATCGTCACCCTCGACGTAATCGGAATGACTTCGGCTGAGCAGGCCATCCGGCGACAGGTTCGGCTTGCCGTCGAGCTGGGTGATACGCTCGGCGATCAGGTCGGCATGTCCCTGCTCCTCGCCCGCATGCTGCAGGAACTCGGCCTTGATCGCCTGCGAGTTGATGCCCGACGCCATGTAGTAGTGGTACTTGTAGCGCAGCACACAGACCAGCTCGGTCGCGAGCGCATGGTTGAGCAGCTTGACCACGGTGGCACGGTCGGCGCTATAGCCCGCGGTCATCGCACCCTTCTCGATATCCTTGCGTGCGCGTTTGCGGATGTTCTCGATGTCGCTGACGAACGGCTTGCTCTTGGCCATGGCGTGCTCCGGTGGGACGTGGGAATGGGCATCGGCGTGCGTTTGCACCGACGGCCCGCACAGCGTAGGAATGCCCGTGAAAAAGCCAGGTGAAGGAGGCACCAGCAGGCTAGGCCCGCCCCGAGGGGAATCCCGCCATCCTCCCGATTCAGCGTGCCGCAAATCGCTCCGCGCGATCCATCGTGTCCCGCAGGCTCGGAAGTACCTGTTCGATCAGGTCCTCATGCCTGCGCCATTTGTCCGCTGCTGGTTCCGACACGGTATAGCGCGAAAGGGGAAGCGCACCATCGAGTGAATAATCCCAACCAAGATCGAGTGCAGTGCACAGACGACCCACCTCGTCGGCAGGATTCGCAAGAAAGCTGTCGTAACGCGCAACATGACAGCTTCCGGCCGGCAGTGCACCAAGGTCGTCGAGCAGTGTGCGCATGGTGATGTCCCACTGCGCCGCCACGATTTCCTGGAGTGGCCGCCCGATCAATTCACGCCAGCCCGGCACCAGCAGCAGCGACCAGGGCAACCCGGTCCAGCCGGGAAGATCCGCATAGGTGCGAAAGCGGCCCGATTGCCAGGCCTCGATCATGCTGCTCAGGGTCTGGCGCGGATCGCGGTACAGGTAGACGAAGTGAGCTTCCGGGAAGACCTTCGCCAGGAACGGTACACGTAGTGCGTTCTTCGGGGTTTTCTCGAGCATGCGAAACGGCCGGTCTGTCGCAGGATGGCCGTCCCGGTCACGCAGCTCGACAAGGAAACGCTGCCGCAATGCCTCCGTCGATGGCGTCGTCGCTGCCATCGCATCGAGCCGGTTGGAGGGAAAATCGTGGATAGCGGGATTCAGCGCCGGAACTCCCTCGATCAGGGCATGGCTTTCCCGGCCAGTGGTGAACAGCCCGGGCGCCTGCGCCAATGTCTCGAACAACAGGGTCGAGCCCGAACGCGGTGACGAAACGATGAACACCGGACGGTCGAATGCCGGATCACGACCGCCCCGGGTGGTGCGTGAAGCGGGCGTTGCCGGCTGCCGTGGCTCATAGGCCGGCAGATTCTGGTCCTGGCCGGCGACGGCCATGTCCAGGATCATCGGCCGCAGGACCTGCACGATCTTCGCGCCGTTGACCACCCTGAGCTCGCCCGCAGCCTGCGTCATGGCCTGCTCGAATGCCTCCAGCTCCGCATGATAGGCCGGCCAGCCGGCGCGATCCGTGCCGTATTGCGCCCAGAGCACTTTCCAATTCGACATGAAGCGCGTCGCCATCAGCTGCGCGACGGGCAGTTGCTGGTGTGGCTGCACTTCCCCGAGCAGGAAGACGATGTGTTCCTTCAGTTCCCATGGCGTCATCACCACGGGCACGTTGACCGACTCGTAGGCCAGCGGGGGACATGCGTCGATCTGCGGAGGCACGGCTTCCGCGTGCCAGCCGGCCGCATCGGCGCTGCCGGGCACGCGTCCACGCGCGACCAGGTTCCAGAAACCCTCGCTGCCGACCGTATCGGCGACCAGGTGAATCCGCTCGGCCTCATCCGCATTGATCACCCGGTGATTGCGCCAGGTATCGAAGATCCAGCATTCGCCGGGAGCCATGTTGACCTCGGCCTCGCCGCACATGAACCTGACCGCCGGCCTGGTCAGGATCGGCACGTGGACACGCGTGCGCTCGCGCCAGTAATAGCTGACATCGGCATGCGGCGTGACTTCGGCGTGGCCGCTCAGCTTCATCAGGCGGGTGCGCCCCCACACTGCGCCGATCCGCCCCAGCACCTGGGTCAGATACGGGCATTGCTCAAGATAAGGTGTGGGCCGCATCGGGCCATTGATGTCATCGACATCCGGATCGCCATGCACCGAAATCAGCGACAGCGCGAAATTGCCGGGAAACTTCTGTGGATGTTCACGCCAGCAGGTCTTGTCGAAAGCGCCGACCTCTGCGGACAGGCGGTCGGCGTCGAATTGCAGCGGCAGTTGAACAAAAGGCACTGAAAGCTTCATCGGTCTCCTCAACTTCGTCGATAGATCTCGCTGCCGGCCGCACGGAATTCGGCCGCCTTTTCGGCCATGCCTTCATCGATCGCCACGAACCCTTCCACGCCGTGCTCGGCGGCATAGTCGCGTACGTCCTGCGTGATCTTCATCGAGCAGAACTTCGGACCGCACATGGAACAGAAGTGTGCACTTTTGTGCGCATCCTTGGGTAGCGTCTCGTCGTGGAATTCCTTGGCTTTCTCCGGATCGAGGCCGAGGTTGAACTGGTCGTCCCAGCGGAATTCGAAACGTGCCTTGCTCAGTGCGTTGTCCCGAACCTGCGCGCCCGGATGCCCCTTGGCCAGATCTGCCGCATGCGCGGCGATCTTGTAGGCGATGATGCCGTCGCGCACGTCCTGCTTGTTCGGTAGCCCGAGATGTTCCTTCGGTGTCACGTAGCAGAGCATCGCGGTACCGAACCAGCCGATCATCGCCGCGCCGATCGCCGAGGTGATGTGGTCGTAGCCCGGCGCGATGTCGGTGGTCAGCGGCCCCAGCGTGTAGAACGGCGCCTCACCGCACTTCTCCAACTGGCGATCCATGTTCTCCTTGATCAAATGCATCGGCACATGGCCGGGGCCTTCGATCATCACCTGCACGTCATGCTTCCAGGCGATCCGGGTCAGCTCGCCCAGCGTGTCCAGCTCGCCGAACTGCGCGGCATCGTTCGCATCCGCGATGCAGCCCGGGCGCAGGCCGTCGCCGAGACTGAAGGACACGTCGTACGCCTTCATGATCTCGCAGATGTCCTCGAAGTGCGTGTAGAGGAAATTCTCCTTGTGATGTGCCAGGCACCACTTCGCCATGATCGATCCACCACGCGAGACGATGCCGGTGACACGTTTGGCGGTCAGCGGCACGAAGCGCAGCAATACACCGGCATGAATCGTGAAGTAATCCACACCCTGCTCGGCCTGCTCGATCAGAGTGTCGCGATAGATTTCCCAGGTGAGGTTCTCGGCGACACCGTCGACCTTCTCCAGCGCCTGGTAGATCGGCACCGTGCCGATCGGCACCGGTGAGTTGCGGATGATCCACTCGCGCGTCTCGTGGATGTGCTTGCCGGTGGAAAGATCCATCACGGTGTCGCCGCCCCAGCGGATCGACCACACCAGCTTCTCCACTTCCTCGGCGATGCCCGACGACACCGCCGAGTTGCCGATGTTCGCGTTGATCTTGGTGAGGAAGTTGCGGCCGATGATCATCGGCTCGCTTTCCGGATGATTGATGTTGGCCGGGATGATCGCGCGGCCGCGCGCCACTTCATCACGCACGAATTCCGCGGTGATCCGCTTCGGCAGGGATGCGCCAAACGATTCGCCGGGATGCTGGTTGAGCAGCGCACTACCCGCCAGCGCCTCGATTTTCTGGTTCTCGCGGATCGCGATGTATTCCATCTCCGGCGTGATGATGCCGCGCCGGGCGTAATGCATCTGCGTCACGTTGGCACCGGCTTGGGCACGACGCGGCACGCGGAGGCCGGTGAAGCGCAGTGCATCCAGCTTCGGGTCAGTGGCTCGCTTGCGACCGAATTCGGAACTCAGGCCTTCGAGCTGCCCGGTATCACCACGCTCGGCGATCCAGGCAGCACGCAGTGCCGGCAGGCCGGCAGCCAGATCGACTGCATGGCCCGGATCGGTGTACGGACCGGAAGTGTCGTAGACAGTGATCGGCAGATTGCTTTCTCCACCGAACAGGGTCGGCGTCTGCGCCTGGCAGATTTCGCGCAGCGGCACCTTCAGGTCGGGCCGGCTGCCCTGCACATGGATCTTGCGCGAACCGGGAATGGGCCGCGTCACGGCATCGGAGAGTTCCTGTGCGGCGCGCGCAAGGTCGGTGGGCAAGGCATTCATCGGCATGTGTCCGGCGGCTTCTGTTGAAAAACCCGCACACAAGGTGCGGCTCCTGCGATGGACTCGCATACAAGCAACAGAAGCGGCGGCACCGGACGCACGATGGCTGACCTCGTGCGACGAAGCTCCCTACACCGGTGCTAACCGGATCAGGTTCGAAGGGACTCTCTCAGCCGGCTTGCGTCGGCACCCCCGCTTCAACCGGGCTATTCAAGCACGAAGCGGGGTGACTGGCGAGCGTGGCAGCTCAACGTGTCCGATAGGCGCGCAGGAACATCGTGACCCCGGCATGCGCCGTGGCTTCGATTTCCTCGGCATAACTCTGTGGGCAATCGGTACAGCCGAACATCTGGCGCATCATCAGGTTGCCCTTGATCAACGCCAGAAACTGTCCGGCGGCGCGCGGCACATCGTCAATGTCCAGCTGCCCGGCGTCGACCGCCTGTTGCAGCAGGTGCTCCATCAAACCATGGGTGCGCGTCGTGCCTTCTTCCCAGATCAACTTGCCGTAACGCGGATTGCCTTGGCGGCAGTCACTGAGGATGGCACGGAAGGTGCCTACGGTTTCGGCGTTGCAATCCAGACGAGCGTGGGTCAACGCCACCCGCAACAAGGTGTCGCGGATATCGAGACGAGGGTCGAAGGCGTAGGTTTCTTCCGGCAGCAGGTCCTGAATGCGCGAACGGATCACTTCGCGAAACAGATTGTCCTTGTCGCCGAAATGACTGTACACGGTGAGTTTGGAAACGCCGGCATCCGCCGCGATGGCATCCATGCTGGTGCCGGCAAACGCATTGCGGATGAACAGCGCCTTGGCCGCGACCAGAATCGCGGCACGCTTCTCCATGTCCTTCGGGCGACCGGGGCCCTGCTGGGGTCTGATTTGCGCGCTGCTGACCATGCCCGCACCTTCACAAATGAATAGCCAAGCTTTATTATACGAGGCGGTTCAATTATTTTCCAGAACGGCAGCTTTACCCGGTTCAGGCACGCCATCCAGCACCTCCCCGGTGTCGGGTGACGCCCGTCAACTGCTTGCGATGACTTCCGGCACTACGTGGGCTGGCACGCAACCGGCAGGCTTGGCACTGTCGAATGTTTGTCATTGTAGGTCAGGGCTCAAGCGCTTATCCTTTTTGACCTTTTTCGATCCGCACGGGACACGAGCAGATGGCGATGAACTTCGAGCAGGCGCGACTGAACATGGTGGAAAACCAGGTGCGCCCGTGGGAGGTGCTGGACAGCCGCGTACTGGACGTCATCAGCAGGGTACGTCGCGAGGACTTCGTCGATGCCGCGCATCGCCAGCTGGCCTTCGCTGATCTGTGCCTGCCACTGGGTCACGGCGAAGTGATGATGAAGCCGGTGGTGGAGGGCCGCGTACTGCAGGCGCTCGAACTGCTGCCGACCGACCACGTGCTGGAAATCGGCACCGGCTCGGGTTTCCTCACCGCCTGCATGGCCTCGCTGTCGGCACAGATGACCAGCGTCGACATCCATGCTGACTTCATCGCTGCGGCTACGCAGCGGCTGCACACGGCAGGCATCGCCAACGCCACCCTGATCACTGGCGAAGCAGTCAATGCATGGCAGCCGAACGAGTTGTTCGATGCGCTGGTGGTGACCGGGGCGGTGTCCGCGATTCCTCCGCGCTGGCTGACCTGGCTCAAGCCCGGCGGTCGTGCGCTGATCGTGCACGGCCAATCACCGGTGCAGCACGCCACCTTGCTGACCCATGAAGGCGCGGGCCGCTACCGCGAAGAAGTCCTGTTCGAAACCGATCTGCCCTATCTGACCCATGCCGAACCGCCGCAGCGGTTCGTCTTCTGATTGCGCCCCCGACCATCCCCACGAGGCAACCCATGCGTTTGAAGCTGCTCACCCTGGCCCTGGCCCTGGCCGCCACGTCGTTGCCCAGCCATGGCGAGGATCTGCTCGATGCCTACCGTGACGCACGCGCCAACGATCCGGTGCTGGCGCAGGCCGATGCCACCCGGCTGTCCACCGGTGAAGGCGTGGATCAGGCGCGCGCGTTGTTGCTGCCGCAGGTAACGGCTGGCTTGACACTGAGCCAGAGCAAGAGCTCGGGCAGCCAGACCTTCCAGGATCCGAACAATCCCGGCCAGCTCATCAGCACCAGCGGCTTCGGCCATACGCGTACGCGGGACATCAACGGCCAGCTCAGCCAGAGCGTGCTCGACTTCAGCAAGTACGCCAATCTCAAGGCGGCCCACTCGGCTGCGGAAGCACAGGACCAGACCTACCAAGCCGCCGTACAGGCCCTGTTCGTGCGCGTTACCACCGCCTATTTCACCGTCCTGACTGACGAAGACCAGCTGACCTTCGCCAAGGCAAACGAGGAAGCGTTCAAGCGGCAATACGATCAGGCCGACCAGCAGTACAAGGTCGGCATCGCGGCGGTGACCGGTTCCTACCAGGCCAAGGCCGCCTACGAGGCAGCCAAGGCACAGACGATTGCCGCGCAGAACACCCTCGACAACGACCGTGAAGCATTGAGCCAGATCACCGGCAAGCCCACCGGCGACCTGAAGAAGCTGCGCGACGACCTGCCGCTCGATCCACCCACGCCCGCCGACCCGGATGCCTGGGTGAAGACCGCGCTGGCATCCAACCCCAGCCTGCTCGCGCAGCGGGACAACGTGCAGACCGCCGAGCACAACATCAGCGCCGCGCGTGCCGGCCATCTGCCGACCATCAGCGCGAACGTCACCTATGGCAAGAGTGCCAGCTGGTACCAGAACTCCGACATCCATTCGAATACCCCGGCCTCGACCACGATCGGGCTGACCCTGAGCGTGCCGATCTTCTCCGGTGGCCTTACCCAGTCCCAGGTGCGCCAGTCGATCTACGAGCGCGACGCCGCCCAGGATTCGCTGGAATCCGAACGACGCCAGATCAAGGCCAATACGCTGAACTATTACCGCTCGGTGCTTGCCGGCATCGCACAGGTGCAGTCCGGCAAGGCTTCGGTGCAGTCCGGCCAGGAGGCACTGGATGCCACCCGCGCCGGTTACTCGGTAGGTACCCAGACCATGACCGACGTGCTGCTGGCGATCCAGACCCTGACTTCCTCGGAAAGCAGCTATTCGCAGGCCCGCCATCAGTTCGTCGTGAACAAGCTGCTGTTGCAGCAGGCCGCCGGCACCGCCGACTACAAGGATATCGAGGCGATCAACGCACTGCTGCAGTAACCCGCCAACCACGCATGTCGCATGCACCAGACGGCCGGGCTCACCACCCGGCCGTCTTTCTTTTTGCAGCTATTCCTGCAGCAAGGTATCGATCAGCTGCATGGTCCGTTGCACCGCGCCGCGTTCGCGCTCGAACACGTGCTGCGCCGCCAGACCCATCTGCTCCCGCTTCGCGGGATCACGCAACAACTGCAGCACGTCAGGACCGAGTTGAGCACTGTCCTTCACACGCTCGGCCCCTCCCTGCTCGATCAGGCTGTGCGTGATCGCCTCGAAATTGAAGGTATGTGGCCCCACCAGCACCGGGATCGACAACGCCGCCGGTTCCAGCACGTTGTGGCCGCCGATCGGCACCAGACTGCCGCCGACGAAGGCCACATCGGCGGCCGCGAAGAACGGCATAAGCTGCCCCATCGCATCGATCACGAAGACCTGGTTCGACGGCGACGGCATGCCGTCGGCGCTGCGCGTGCCGACCGCAAAGCCCAGGCTGCGCACCGAGTGCTCGACCACGCGGAAGCGCTCGGGATGCCGTGGTGCCAGCAGCAACAACGCGTCCGGCAGTCGCTTGAGCACCTGCAGATGCGCCTCCAGTACGGCCAGCTCCTCGCCTTCGTGCGTGCTGGCGGCCATCCATACCGGCCGCCGCGGCCCCCAATGGCCGCGCATGATGGCACCATCCGCCACCGCGCCCTCGGGTATCGGCATGTCGAACTTCATGTTGCCGGTGACCACGATCTGCTGCGGGTCGGCACCGAGCAGCCGATAGCGTGCAGCATCCGTGCGTGACTGCGCGGCAATCTGCCGTACGCAGCGCAGCGCCGAGCGTGCCAGCGAACGCAGTGGCCGGTAGCCGCGCATCGAGCGCTCGGACAGCCGTGCATTGACGATCATCAGCGGGATGCCGCGCCGGCGGCAGGCGAAATACAGGTTCGGCCAGATTTCGGTTTCCACGATCAGCGCGAGCCGCGGCCGCACCTTCTTCAGGAAACGACCTACTGAATACGGCAGGTCATACGGCAGGTAGACATGGAACACGCTGTCCCCAAACAGCTGGTGCACCCGCGCGGTTCCGGTCGGTGTGACCGTGGTGATCACCACGGGAGCGTTCGGATAATCCCGGCGCAGCGCCTTGATCAGCGGTTCGGCCGCATTCACCTCGCCGACCGACACCGCGTGCACCCACAAGCTGCCACTGAAGCCAGGCGCCCGGAAGAATCCGAAACGCTCCGGCCAGCGTCGATGGTATGGCCGCGAGCGCACGCCACGTGCGAGCAGGCGAAGCACCAGCAACGGCGTCGCCAGATACATCGCGAGTGTGTAGAGATAGCGCAACGGTCGATCCTTGCTGGCAACGCGGGAGTATAGCGAGAGCGGGCAACCCGAGCCGGATCGGAAGCAGGCCGCTACAATGCCGACGATGCCCGGCATGCCCCGTCCCGCCTTCACCCCCTCGCTGCTTGCACCGCGCCGCTGGCCGGCGTGGCTGGGTGCGGCTGCCATCTGGCTGATCGCGCAGCTGCCACAGAGGGCACTGCTGTGGCTGGGTCGCCGACTCGGCGCCCTGGTATTGCGCGTGCCTTCGGAACGGCGACATATCGCCGAGATGAACATCGCACTGTGCTTTCCCGAACTCGACGCCGCCGAGCAGGCCGCGCTGGTCGACGCCAACCTGCGCGATATCGGCCTGATGCTGGTCGAGTTTGCATTGGGCTGGATGGGCAGCGACCGCCGCATGGCCAGCATCCCGACCCGCATCGAGGGACTCCAGCATCTCGAAACAGCACGGGCACAGGGCAAGGGCGTGCTGCTGGTGGGCGGCCATTTTTCGCATCTGGAGCTGTGCGCACGACTGGTCTCGCAACGCATCCGCATTGCCGGCATGTACCGCAAGATGGATTCGGCCGTGTTCGAGTGGACCGTGTTGCGTGCCCGGCTGCATTACGCCGAAGCGATGTTCGAGAAGGACGACATCCGCGGCACGGTGAAATACCTGCGTAGCGGCGGCACGCTGTGGTATGCGCCGGATCAGGACATGCGCAGCAAGGACAGCGTATTCGTGCCGTTCTTCGGCGTGCCGGCAGCCACCATCACCGCGACCCACCACCTGGCGCGGATGTCCGGTGCCGTGGTCATTCCGTTCTTCCATCGCCGCCTGCCCGATGGCCAAGGCTACGCCTTGCGTCTTGGCGCGCCGCTGGAAGATTTCCCCAGCGCCGACGTCCTGGGCGATACCGCGCGCATCAACGCCTGCATCGAGCAGATGGTGCGCGAGGCACCGGAACAGTATCTGTGGGTGCATAAACGCTTCAAGACGCGGCCACCGGATACTGCCCCCCTGTACTGAGGTCGACAGGTCGCCGAAAGGATGCTCTGTGTGAAATTGCACCAGCATCCGAAGACCTCACCTCCTCTATGTCGACCCCTAATTGTCCGTGCCAGCCGCGCGTTCATCGGTGCGAGTGCACCCGATGCAGCAAGCGCGATGGCGTTGCCTGCCTGCCATGGGCATCTTGCGCAGCACGAGGCACCGAATGACCCGCGAGATGGCGCAGCAGGCGCCGGCCCTGCCGATCCTCACCTACCACAACATCGCGAACGCCCCGCGCGGCCTTCGCCGCTGGCGCAGCCTGTACGTCAGCCCCGGCGCATTCGCGCGGCAGATGTGGCTGCTGAAGCGTTTCGGCTATACCGGGATGTCCATGTCGGCCGCGATGCCCTACCTGCAAGGCGAGCGTACCGGTCGCGTCGCGGTCATCACCCTGGACGACGGTTATCTGGACAATCTGGACTCGGCCCTGCCGGTGTTGCAGAAGTATGGTTTCAGTGCCACCTGCTATGTCGTCAGCGGCAGCATCGGGCAATACAACCAGTGGGACGCCGAACGGCTGGGCGTGCGCAAGCCGTTGATGTCGGTGGAGCAACTGCGCGGCTGGCATCGCGGCGGCATGGAGATTGGCGCACATACATGCAGCCACCCGCGGTTGACGCAATGCAGTGACACACAACTGCACGACGAGATCCACGGCAGCAAGGCGACGCTGGAGAATCACCTCGATAGCCCGGTCACGCAGTTCTGCTACCCCTATGGCGATGCCGACGACCGCGTGGCCGACGTGGTGCGCGAGGCCGGGTTCGCCGCCGCCACTACGACCCGGCGTGGCCGCGCCACCGCCGGCATGGACCTGTGGCAGCTGCCACGGGTACAGGTAGCGCGCCATCACATGCTGCCGCAGTTCGCCATGCGCGCGATGTCAGCCTACGAGGATCGGCGCGCGTGAAACTGCTCTTTGTCGGCACCAATCCCGAAAACACCGGGGCCGCCAGCCATTTTGTCGCCCTGGTTCAGGCCATGGCCGAAGCCGGGCATGAAGTCAGTGCCGTGGTCTATCCCGACGGCGTGATATGGCAGGGGCTGTCGCAGTCCCCTGTCCGTCTGTACAGGGCGCAGTTCCGCAACGTGTTCGATTTGCGTGGTTATGTCGCCGTCTTCAAGGCAGCGTGGCAGCTGAAACCCGACTGGCTGGTAGGAAACTCCGGCAAGGAATATTGGCCGCTGATCCTGGCCGGCTGGCTGTTGCGCGTGCCGGTTGCGCTGTTCCGGCATCGCACCCCGCCCATGAAGCGGCTTTCCGCTTACCTGATCCCACGCCTCGCGCAACGATTCTTCGCCGTCTCGAAACATGCCCGTCAGGCCTACCTGGACCGGGGCATTCCGGGCCAGCTGGTACGGGTGCTGTACAACCCGGTCAACATGGAGTTGTGCCGGCACGATGCGCAGCAACGCAGCGAGATCCTGAGCTCGCTCGGCCTGGACGAGGAAACCATCGTGCTCGGCTATGCCGGGCGCATGCACAACGGCAAGGGCATCTTCCCCCTGTTCGAAGCTGCCACGGCGGCCATGGCTGCGGAGCCTCGACTGCACTGCGTATGGCTGGGCGACGGGCCGGATGCACAGACGCTGCGCGAGCGTGCCGCCACGCACCCCACCGCAGCCCGGCACCATTTCCTCGGCTGGATCAACGACGCCCTCCCCTATTACAGTGCGTTCTCCATGCTGGCCTTTCCATCGATAGCGACAGAAACGTTCGGCCGCGTCTCGGTCGAAGCACAGGCTGCCGGCGTCCCGGTGCTGGGCAGCGATATCGGCGGCATTCCCGAGACACTGCAAGCCGACGTGACCGGTCTGCTGCTACCGCCAGGCGATGTGACTGCCTGGCACGAAGCGATCCTGAAGCTGTGCGATCCGTCGCTGCGAATGTCGATGGGTACGGCTGCGCACGAATACGTGCAGCAGCACTTCAGTACGCGCGTGATCGCCGACGAGTTCCAGCGGATCCTGACCGGCGGCTGATCCTCGATCCTTCGCCGGATCAGTCCCGCCGCTGCCGCAGCTCGTACAACTTGGCGTATTTCAGGAACGCGTAGAACGCGTGGATACGTGCCGCGATGAAACCGGCCCAGCCCGAGCGGTAGTGGCCGCGCAGCACGTAGTAACGCAGGAAGGCCACGGTGGGATAGACCACCATGCGCAAGCGCAGCCAGGACACCTTGCGCCGGCCCAGGTCGGCCAGCTGCAGGCTGGAGTAACGGTTCGCCTTGGCGGTGCGTCCGGCAATGTCGGGTTCGCCGACATGATCGATCACCACGTCGAGCACACCGATCGAGCCGTCCACCAGCACCGACTCGTGAACCTGGTGATCGCTCATCCGCGCCCGTTGTCGATCGAACAGCCGCACGTAGTGATTGAGCCGGCTGCGCAGCGATTGCCAGCGCCAGAACTGCCACTCGCGCCGCCACAACTGGTAGCCGGCATGAACCGGCGCCTGCAAGGCCTGCTGCAACAGTGCCGCCGCCGCCGGGGTGAATGATTCATCGGAATCGAGCAACAACACCCAGCGCTGGCTGGCTAGGTCAATCGCTGCCTGCTTCTGCGCGCTGTAGCCGGCAAACGGCTGGGTATGAATGCGCGCACCGTAATGCGCGGCAATCGCCAAGGTGGCATCCGTCGAACCCGAGTCCAGCACGACAATTTCGTCAGCCCAGGCCACCGAGCGCAGGCAGGCGTCAAGCGTGGCGGCGTTGTTCATCGTGGTGACCACCACCGACAGCGGTTCACGCTGGCTCATCGTCGCCCCCTGTTACATACAGCGCGGCACACCACAGCCCGAGCAGCCAGCCGAACAACAGCCCCCACCAGGCCGAATAGAAGGCCAGATGGGTGTTCAGCGGGAACAGCATCACGCCCAGCGCCAGCGTGACCGGAAACGCCCGCGTGCGCGCCGCTGCCCCGACCCGGCGCCATGCGCGCCACGCCAGCACGACGCCGGCCAGCCACAGCAGCAAGCCGAGCGCACCCGTCTCGGTGAGGATTTCCAGCACCAGCTGATGCGCATGGCAGGCACCCTCGCCCACACCGCACGACTCGGCGGTGAGAAAGTGATCATCTGCCGGCGCATAGTGCGGATAGGCATAGCGGAAGCCACGCACGCCGACGCCATTGACCGGATGCGCGGCGATCATCTCCACGCTGGTATGCCAGATATCCAGCCGGCCACTGAGCGCGGTATCGATGGACTGATCGGTGCCGTGCAAGGCAAGCAGGGTGCGATCCATCCGCAGCTGGAAGCGGCCAGAGGTTTTCCAGGCGATCCCGCCAGCGAGTCCCAGCAACAGCATGCCGATCACGCAAAACCCGGCAAATCGCAACGGTGAGCGCGCTTCACGCCAGGCAAAGCCCAGTGCCACCAGGGCATAGCACACCCACGCCGCGCGCGAGCCGGCCAGCAGCACCGGACCCAGCATCAGCACGAACGCCAGCAGCAGACCCGGCAGCCCCCAGCGCCGCCGCGCCGCCCATAGCGCAAACGGCGACAGCACCGCCAGCGTCGGGCCCAGCTTGAGATCGGTGGCGCCGAAGATGCCGGAAACACGCTCGGCCTCGGCGTGGCCACCCAGGCTCCAGCCTGTCAGTGCCTGCACCCAGGCATCGACCGTCCACAACGCCAGCACCAGCGCCACCGCGATGTAGAACGCCTGCAGCTTGCTGTCGCGACGGATCGCGAAGCAGGCATACAGACCCAGCGGCACATAGCGCAGCAGTGCGCCCACCGTACCCCAGCTCTTGCCCGGCGCCACCGAGTCGAGCGCGGAAAACAAGGCGGCAGCGATGTAGGCACCCAGCAGCCACAACAGCAGGCGCGCACCGGGATGCTGCTGCAACGCCCGCGGCTCCCGTGCAAACAGCAGGATCACCCCGAGCAGGCACAGAAAGGTGCCCAGTTCGGAACTGCGCCCGAACGGCAACAGGGCCACCACCAGCCAGTACGGCAGCAGCGGTGAACGCAGCGCCGCCTTGAGCGAGGTACCAAAAGAGTTCATGCGCGGATCAGAGGAGAAGGCGATCCCGCATTGTAGGCGAGCGCGGATACCCGCGGATTACGGTCTCAGCCGCCAGTCACTTCGTCGTACAGCGCCAGTGTGGCCTGCTGCATGTCGATCAGGCGATAGCTCTGCAGCGGCGAAATCGGCGGCGCCACCCGCAGCAGCTCGGCGGCACGCTCGACCAGTCGCTCGCGATCACCCGGCGGCACGCGGCCAGCCGGATACAGTTCGGCCAGCAGTTCACCCACGCCGCCGTGCGCATAGCCAAGCACCGGTCGACACAGCGACAACGCCTCGATCACGGTGCGTCCGAAGGATTCGGGCTTGTTCGACAGCTGCAGCACCAGCGTCGACACCGCATAGATATCGCAGATGTCATTGCGCGGCGGCGTCAGCACGACCTGGTTGGTTACTCCACGCATGCTGATCAATTCGCGCAGTTCCTTCACATAGTCCTCGCGACCGGGTTCGATCACGCCCAGCAGCAGCAGGCGCGCCTCGATCCCGCGCCGCTTCAGGTCAGCCAGCAGTTCGATCGCGTCATGATGCCCCTTCAGACGCGTACCGCGCCCGGGCAGGGTCAGCAGCGGCGCACCGGCCAGCGCGGGATACTCCGCAAAGAACGCCTTCTGCCAGGCATCCTCCGGTCGGTGCCCGTATGGAAAGGCCGAAGGGTCGATGCCGCGCGGGATCACCCGGACCCGGCCCGGCTCCAGCCAGGGATAATGACTGAGCACGTAGTCACGCACGGTCTGCGAGACGGCAATCACCCGCTCCCCGCGCAACAGGATCGCACTGTAATTTCCCGGCGTATTGAGTCCATGCACGGTGGTGATGAAATGCGGCCGAGGCGCCATCCCCTTCAGCGCCCACCAGCCCATCCATGCGGGCAGCCGCGAGCGGGCATGCACGATGTCGGGTTTGAGCTCGCGCAGCACACGCCGCAATACGCCCAGACGGGTCAACGTGCCCAGCGACTTGCGGCCCAGGTCAAGCGTGATGTGCTCGCTGCCCTCGGCCAGCAGCTGTGCGGCCAGCCGGCCACCGGCCGAGATCACCACCGAACGATGCCCGGCCTGCACCAGCGCCCGGGCCACTTCCAGCGCCGAGCGCTCCGCGCCGCCCGAATGCAGTGCGGGGATCAACTGGACCACAGTCATCAGCTTGGCGGGAATGACAATGCTGGACATGAGCTCTGGACTGGCGGCTTTCATTCCCTGTTGCAAGCAAAAACAATGCCGCCAGCCACCCGGATGAAGCCAGTCGATCAGTCGCGCAGGATGTAATGCGCGCCACAGTAGGCGCAGGTTGACTCACCACCGTCATCAACGATCGGCAGATATACCTTCGGATGCGAGTTCCACAGCGCCATGCCCGGCATCGGGCAGGACAGCGGCAGGTCCTTGCGCGTCACTTCGTAACGATTTTCGGCATTTGCCGGTACCAGCGGCACCGCCGCGGAAAGGGGACCCGACATGGGCAAACTCCAGGCTGGACATCAGACCGTGAATGGTAGCAGGCCGGTGGCATCACCCGCCCTCATGCTTGAAACGCGAGCCAGCCGAAGGGCATAGCCCGTGCGATCAATACAGATTGTGATCCCCCGGGCCGAGAATCCCTGAGCGGTTCGCATCGGAGCCGCCGGCCTCGAGGGGACAGACTCATGGATTTCGGGAAAATCATCGAACGCGCCAGGGCCATCCTGATCACGCCACGGACGGAATGGCCGATCGCCGCCGCCGAACCGGCCACGGTTGGCGGCCTGTATGGCGGCTACATCGCGATCCTCGCGGCACTGCCCGTCATCGCCGCCTTCATCAAGAGCAGTCTGATCGGCAGCGGTACGTTCGGCATCACGATACGCATGCCGATTGGCTACGGCATCGGCGAGATGCTGCTGCGCTATGTACTGACCCTGATACTTGCCTATGTTGTCGCATTGATCATCAACGCGCTGGCGCCGACCTTCGGCGGCCAGAAAGGCATCACGCAGGCGCTGAAGACGGTGGCCTACGCGTGGACCGCCTATTGGGTGGCCGGCATCGCAGTGGTCGTGCCCTGGCTGGGTTGGCTGATCGCGATCCTCGGCGGCATCTACTCGATCTACCTGCTCTACCTGGGCCTGCCGCACACCATGAATTGCCCACCGGACAAGGCCGCCGGCTACACCGCGGTCAGCGTGGTCATCGCGATCGTGCTGGGCTGGATCATCGGCGTCATCCTCGGCTCGGTCTTTGCGGTTGCCGCGCTCGGTGGCGGCGCGATGAGCGGCATGCAGATCAGCGGCAACGATGGCAGCAGCGTCAGCATCGACAGCAACAGCGCATTGGGTGCACTCGCCGCGATGGGCCAGCGTGCCGAACAGGCCGGCAAGGAGATGGACGCCGCGCAGAAATCAGACGACAGCCATGCGCAGCAGGCGGCGATGGGCAAGATGGTGGGCGCGATATCCGGCACCGGCAGTAGCGTCGAGGCGCTCGCCCCGGACCAGGTCAAGACCTTCCTGCCCGACAGCCTGGGCAGCTTCAAGCGGACCAGTATCTCGGCCCAGCGCAACAACGCGATGGGCATGCAGGTGTCCGATGCCAGTGCCGAGTACGCCGGCGACAGCGGCCAGCACATCACGCTGGAAGTCACCGATACCGGTGGCGCCAGGGGTTTCGTGGCACTGGCCGCTGCGATGGCGCCGGAAGAGGAAAAGGAAACCGACCATGGCTACGACAGGACCCACACCGTCGACGGCAACCTGGTGCACGAGGCATGGGACACCCAGTCCAAGTCCGGCGAGTACAGCGTGGTGCTTGGCCAGCGCTTCACGGTCAAGGCAACCGGCAACGCCGACAACATCGACCAGCTGAAGCAGGCCGTGGCCAGCATCGACCTGGGCAAGCTGGCATCGATGAAGGATGCGGGTGTGAAATCCAACTGATCCAGCCAGCCACCACCTGCAAAAAAGCCGCGCCATTCCCGGCGCGGCTTTTTTCTGACGCGGGCGCTTACTTTGCCGCGTCGGCCTTCGGCACCGAACCTTCGGTGGTGATGCGGATCGTGATCTCGTCGCTGACGTTCGGCACGTAGGCACCAATGCCGAAATCCTTGCGCTTCAAGGTCGTGGTGGCGTCGAAGCCGATCGCCTGGGCCTTCGTCATCGGATGCGGCCCCACCTTGTTCAGCGTGGCATCCAGCACGACCGGCTTGGTCACGCCATGCACGGTCAGGTCACCAGTGACCTTGAACTTGTGGCCGCCGAGCGGCTGCACGTTGGTGCTCTTGAACGTCACGGTCGGGTACTTGTCGGCATCGAAGAAGTCGGCTTCCTTCAGGTGCTTGTCGAGCGCAGGCACGTGAGTGTCGAGGTTGGCCAGCGGCAGGGTCACTTCCACGCTGGACTGCGCCGGATGCTGCTCGTCGAACACCAGGGTGCCTTCACCCAGGCCAAGGTCGGCAGTGGGGTTGGAATAGCCGAAGTGGTTCCAGCTGAACAGCACCATGGTGTGGTTCGGATCGAGCTTGTAGGTGACCGGTGCGGCCTGTGCCACGACGGCGGTGCCGAGCAACCCGGCGAGAACGAGATATTTCAGTGCGCGCATGGGAGTGACTCCTTGGGGATGTGATCTGACAGATGGTTCAGGCGATCGTGCAGGCTTCGTCAAACGTGAGACGGGGACTGCGCGGGAACAGGTTGCGGCTGGTATCGCCATAACCGATGCTGATCAGGAAATTCGACTTGATCGCGGTGCCGGCAAAGAAGGCCGCATCGACGCCGGCATTGTCGAAGCCGGACATCGGCCCGCAGTCGAGCCCGAGTGCGCGCGCCGCCATCAGCACATAGGCGCCCTGCAGGGTGCCGTTGCGAAATGCGGTGGTGTCGATCAGCGGCTGATTGCCGACGAACCAGCTGCGTGCGTCGGCATGCGGAAACAGCTTGGGCAGATGCTCGAAGAACTCATGATCGGTAGCGACGATCGCGGTCACTGGCGCTTCCATGGTCTTGCCCCGGTTGCCCTCGGACAGGAACGGCGCCAGTTTCGCCTTGGCTTCCTTCGACTTCACGAACACCAGCCGCATCGGCGAGGCATTGGCACTGGTCGGGCCGAACTTGGCCAGCTCATAGAGCTGGTGCAGCTGCGCATCGCTCACATCCTTCGGCAGCCACGCATTGAGCGTGCGGGCATGGCGGAACAACTGGTCAAGGGCGGCCTCGGAAAGCAACTCGCTCATGGGTATCCTCTGCTGCATGGACGCGCCGACATGGCGCTATGGCGTGCAAGTGTATAGGTGGACGCACATCAACAGATCATGATCCGGGGAACGTACTGTGTTGATCAGGGAAACAATGTCACGCCGTCTGAGCCCATGCTGAAACTGCAGGGCGAATGCTGGGTGATCACCGATGCAGCCGCGGGCAACCAGCGACAGGCGCTGGCGCTGGCCGAATATCTGCAGGTACCGTTTCGCCATCTGGTGCTGGAGCCGCACGCGCCATGGTCGTGGCTGGCACCGCGCCTTGTCCTCGGTGGCCGGCTGGCGCTGCCGCCCCACCAGCGCATCCTGTTTGCGCCACCCTGGCCGAGCGTGGCCATCGGCTGCGGCCGCGCCGCCGCCCTGTTCACCCGCCTGCTGCGGCGTCTTTCCCGTGGCGAGTGTTACACCGTGCAGATCCTCGACCCGCGTATCGATCCCGCACACTGGGACACGGTGATTGCGCCACGGCACGACCGTGTCGATGGGAGCAACGTGCTGCAGCCGCTCGGTTCGCTGAATGCGGTGGATGACGCGTGGCTGGCCGACGGCCGCGAATCCTGCCCGCAGTTTGCAGAACTGCCGCAGCCGCGCATCGGCGTGCTGCTCGGCGGCCCGCGCAAGGGCATTGCGCTGGATACGGACTACGCCCGCCAGCTGGCCACGCGCCTGCTGCAACGGCAACAACGCGAAGGCGGCAGCCTGCTGGTACTGGCCTCGCGCCGCACTCCGTCTGGCCTGATCGAGGTCTTCCGCGACACACTGAGAGACGTGCCCGGACTGATCTGGGCCGGCCGCGACGATGGCCGCAACCCCTACCCCGGCGTGCTCGGCTGGGCCGACCGGCTGATCGTCACGCCCGATTCGGTGAACATGCTCAGCGAAGCCTGCGCGGTCGGCTGCCCGGTACAGACCTTCGTCACCACCCCACTGCCCCCGAAGATCGCGCGGTTCCATCGCATGCTGCGCGAAGCCGGACTGTTGCAGGATCTCGATACCCCGGCACCCCCGGAGCACAGGCCGCCTCTGCGCGAAACCGCCGCGATCGCCATCGAACTGTGCGAACGGATCCGCCACCACGGACCGGACGACGCGTAACGTGGCGAAGGCGAATCGGCCTCAGGATGTTTCGCGCACCCAGCGCAACCGGTCCGCGGCGATCAGCGCGTCGAGTTGCCCGGCGAACGGACTGCCCAGGATTTCCGCCGGCAACAGCGCGGGGGCGATCAGTCCGACACAGGTGTTTCGTCCATCCTGTTTGGCCCGGTACAACGCGAGGTCGGCCAGTTCTAGGGCAGCCTCGAATGTGCCGCTATCGGCCCGGATCGCGAGCGGATACAGGCTGAAGCCGATCGAGCAGGTCAAGCGGATGCTGCCGCCGCGGCCATCGGCGAAATCCTGTGCGGCAATATCCCGCCGCAGGCGCTCGGCAATGCTCAGCGCACCAGCAGCATCGATGCCGGGCAGCAGCAGCAGAAACTCCTCGCCACCCCAGCGCACGGTGATGTCGCTGCCGCGCCGCGCCGCCAGTAGCAGACGACCAAGCGCGCGCAATACAGCATCACCGGTTGCATGACCGTAGTCGTCGTTGACCTGCTTGAAATAGTCGATATCGAGCTGCAGCACGCCAACGCTCTCGTTGGCGGAAAGCAACCCAGGCAGCCGCCGCAGCAGGTAACGCCGGTTGTGCAGTGCGGTCAGAGCGTCGGTATGACTCTCCTCGGCCAGCGCGAGATTGGCCACCCGCAGGCGTTCGACCGCGCGTGCAAGTTGCGCGGTGCGTCGTACGACTTGCGCCTCCAGCCGTGCATTGCGGCGACGTTGCGTGCGCAGACTCCAAGCAACCAGCAGGATGATCGCCAGACCCGACAGCAGGATTGCCGCAGCACGCACCAGGGCGCGTTCGTACCAATGCGGCTCGACCCGGATCGCCAGATCCGCCTCGGGACCGAAACCGGGGTCACCGGAAATCGCCGCGGCGACACGGAAACGGTATTTCCCCGGCGGCAGATGCGTGTAGAACGCGACGCGCCGGGCGCCCACATCCTGCCAATCCGTGTCGTAACCTTCCAGCTGATAGCGGAAACGCAACGCACCTATGCGCAGATAGGGCGCGGTGTAATGAACGGCCAGGTCGCGCGCACCATCACGCAGCTCGAATGATGTACCGGCAAACTGACGACCATCATGTTCGACGGATTCGATCGTCGCGGCCGGCGACTTCGGCTGGGTACCCAGGGCACGCGTATCCACCCCGAGCGCACCGTCCGTCGTGCTGTACCAGATGACATCCCCCACGATCAGGCTGCGCGCGCCGGCTCCGCCATTGCAGCAGTGCGTATTGTGCAGGCTGGTGGTGCGCTCCTCGCCAGCGAGCAGCTGCGGTACCACCTGCCGCGACGGCGAACCCGGCATGGGCAGTTGCGCGAGCGGCAGCCGCCACGCACCGGCAATCGAGCCGACGTAAAGCTCTCCATCGAGCACGTTGAGTGTCCAGGCATTGTCGCTGGGCAGGCCATCCTTCTGGGTGGTCATGCGCAGCTGTCCGTTCACCATGACGCCGACGCCGGCATCTGTGGTGGCGATCCCGAGCATGCCCGGACCCAGCATCGTCACCCGGGACACGAAATGGCCACGCAGCGGTTCGGCCCATGCGGGCTGCGTCAGCTTGCCGTCGTGCCACTCGCGCACACCATCCTCGGTAGCCAGGTACAGATGGTCCGGCGTCAACGACAGGATCGAGCGGATGATCGAGGCGGCTGCCGGCGCGCCAGCATCGGCGCGACTGAGGGTGCCTGCGTACCAGTGATACAGCCCGCCGGAAGTGCCGATCCAGAAATCGTCATCGGCCGTTTCGCGGACATCGTTGATCTGCAGACTGGCCAGCGCAGACAAGGCCGGTGGGGTGACGTCTTTGCCGTGATCAAAAACCGCGATGCCCGAGCGGGTACCGATCCACAACCGGGCGCGATGGTCGTAATACAACTCGTAGGCGGAAGGGTTCGGCAGTGCCTTGCCGGCGATCCAGGGTTGCACGCGCCGACCATCGAAGATTTCCACATCGGTATTGGTGCCGAACACGATCCTGCCATCCGGTGCGCGCACGATGCTCCACACGAGGGAGTCGGTCAGCCCGTCGCGTAAAGACACACGGCGTGTCCAGCCATTCCAGATCCGGTACAGGCCACCGATATGGGTTCCCATCCACAGATTGCCCGCACGATCCTCATACAGCGCCTGGACCCATGGGTGGCGAGCGATATCGGTGTCGTCCGCCTGCTCCAGGGCAGCGTCGGGCGGCAGCCGATACAACGCCGGCACGGTGCCGATCCACAATGTGCCATCGCGATCGGTCAACAGGCTTTCGATCGACGTGGTATCGAGATCGTGGTCCAGTCCGGCGGAAACGATGCGATCTCCGTCCAGGCGCATCAGCCCGATGTGCGTACCCAGCCACAGGCTGCCCCGGCTGCTCGCGATCTGGGTGATGGCCACCGGCTGATGGCCTGCCATGTCTTGCGCCACGCATGTCACCACCGGCGAATCCAGCGCGGCCGTGAGCCGGCAAACACGGCCCAGGCCACCAATCCATAGCGCGTCACCCACGCGCAACAGACTGTAGGCAGGGCCGCTGTAGCCGGGAACCGGAATGATCCGGCCATCGCGCACACGTGCCAGGCCGCGTGACGTGGCCAGCAGCGGGGTGCCATCGCCCGCATCGATGATCGCGTTGACCGCCTCGCCGCCCAGCGCGGTGAAATGGTTCCGCGCCTCGTGCAACAGACCATGCGCACCGCCGAACCAGACCTGCCCGAGCGGATCCGCCCAGACCGCGGTGAGCATGCTGGTATCGATCCCGGTGCCGGCCCGGTCGAACGCGACAAACTGCACGCCATCGAAACGCGCCACGGCAGCCTGGGTATTGATCCACAAAAAACCGGCACGATCCTGGGCAATGCCGAGGACGGTGATCTGCGGCAGGCCCTGCTCGACGCTCCAGTGGTCGGTGACGAAGGCGTGGATCGGAATCTGCGGACTCAACGCGGCGGCGGACCGCATACCGGATATGCAGATCGAAACCGCGAACAGGACCGTGTACAACGCCCGTGCCATGCGCCCCCTTCTACCGGCAAGGTCACGCCCCTGGATGACGTCGCCGGCTTCTGGCGATCTTGCCCTGTTGGCAAGGCGACAGACAAGCATTGCCGCCCAGGTTCTCGCACTCATGGCGCAAGGACTACACGCAATAACCTGCAGCCAGCCGCGTACCTCGATGGTGCCCGGCCACACACCGATACGACGGGACCGGTTACATCGGGCTGCCGGATGCACCGAATACAAAACCCAGCGCATCGGTGACTTCGCGTACGCTGGCACACAACTGTTCCAGTTCCGCATCACGCGGCGCGATGCGTGAACGCAAATCGAGCGTGCAGGCCAGCGCACGCTGCAGCAGATCGGCATGCGCCACGGACAGGATCGCGGCCTGGTTGGCATCGAGCAGGGCGGCAGCGCGGCAGGCTTCGATCAAACCGGCGTTGGCGGTGACGCCAAGCAGCCCGGGATGCTGCGACGCATGCGCCAGCACCAGGCCCTGCAGCGCGAATTCGATATCGAGCAGCCCGCCATGGCCTTGCTTGAGATCGAGCTGGCGCGCGTCGGAACGATCGCGTTCGGCACGCCAGCGTGAGCGCATGCTGCCGACCTCGGCCAACACGGCGGTACGTTCACGCGGTACCGCGAGAATGCCGCGCCGCACTTCCGCCAGCCCCGCATTGAGTGCTGCGTCGCCGGCTACCGGGCGGGCGCGCAACAGCGCCTGATGCTCCCATGTCCACGCGCGGCTCTTCTGGTATGCCACGAAGGCATCGAGGCTGCTCACCAGCAGTCCCTTGGAGCCGTCCGGGCGCAGTCGCGCATCCACCTCGTACAGGCGACCGCCGCGGGTCAGTACGGTGAGCCAGTTCATCACGCGCTGCGCCAGCCGCTGGTACCAGCGCGAACCCTCGATCGGGCGCACCCCGTCACTCATAGCCTGCGCGCGGCGGCCGTCATAGACGAACACCAGATCCAGGTCCGAAGCGAAACCCAGCTCCTCACCGCCCAGGCTGCCGTAACCGAGTATGGAAAAACCAGAGCCGGTACCGGGCAGCCGGCCGTGCTGCGCAACCAGCTCGCGCTCGGCCAGTGCCAGCACGACACCCACCACCGATTCGGCCAGTGCGGCGAGCCGGCGCGCGGTGGCCACCGCGTCGGCGCGGCCATCGTTGAAGGCCAATCCCAATCGGAACGCGGTGGAGGCCTTGAACTCGTTGATCCGGTCGAGCTCCGCTTCCGCTTCGCGTTCGTCCAGCGTGGTCAGCACGCGAGCGATCTCGGCGGTGATGTCGGCGCGCTTGAACGGCAGTTGATCGATGCGCGGATCGAGCACGTCGTCCAGCAGCAGCGGTTGCGCAATGACGCGCTCGGCCAGGAACGCGCTGTCACCGAACAGGCGCACCAGCCGCTTGCGCGCGGCCGGCTGTTCCTCCAGCAGGGCCAGGTACGAGGAGCGCCGCGCCACTGCCTGCATCAACCGGCACAGTCGCAGCAGGCACGGCACCGCCACGGCACTGCCGCGGGCGGCGCTGAACAACTGCGGCATCAGATGATCCAGCCGCTCGCGCGAACGTGGCGACATCGCGCGTACCGCGGCGGCCTGCGGCAGCTTCCCCAGGGCTTCGGCGAGTTCCGCACCGGGCACGAAACCGGACGCTTCCAGAACAGCAGCATCCAGCGATTCATCGCAGGCGCGCTGCCACAACACCAGATCGGCAGCCGGCACGCTGGCGGCACGGCCGCCCTGCGGCATCAACACCGCGGCAAATTCCTCGCTGACGATGGCGCGATGTTTCGCCAAGGCGGCATTCAACGTGTCCCAGTCGGGATAATCGAGACTCAGCGCGATGCGCTCGCGACTCAGTGCGTCACCGGGAATGTCGTGCGTCTGCGCGTCGCGCAGCATCTGCACGCGGTTCTCCACCCGGCGCAGCAATACATAGGCCTCGCGCAGCATGCGCGCTCGCGCGGCACCGATGTGCCCGCGCGCCTCGCACGCCGTCAGTGCCGGCAGCAGGCCGCGCACGCGCAGACTGGGTTCGCGACCGCCGCGAATCAGCTGGGTCAGCTGCACGATGAACTCGATCTCGCGAATGCCGCCAGGGCCGAGCTTGAGGTTGTCGGCCAGATCCTTGCGCACGACTTCCGCATCGATCAGCGCCTTCATCTCGCGCAACCCGGCGAACGCCGTGTAATCGAGATACTTGCGATAGACAAATGGCCGCAACAGCTCCTGCAGCTGCTTTCCGGCAGCCACATCGCCGGCGACCGGACGCGCCTTGATCCAGGCATAACGCTCCCAGTCGCGCCCCTCGCTCTGGTAGTACTGCTCCATCGCGGCGAACGACAGCGCCAGCCGGCCCGCATTGCCGAACGGACGCAGGCGCAGGTCGACTCGCGCGCAGATGCCATCCACGGTCGGTTCGTTCAGCAGGCGCACCAGATGGCGGCCAAGCCGGATGAAGTATTCGCTGTTGTCGAGCGCACGCGCGCCATCGGTCTGACCCGCGTGCGGATAGGCCAGCACCAGGTCGATGTCGGAGGAGAAGTTCAGCTCGCTGCCGCCCAGCTTGCCGAAACCGATCACCAGCAAACGCTGCCGCGCACCCTCATGCGTGCGACTGTGGCCGTAGCGCGCTGCCAGTGCATGTTCGGACCAGCCCAGCGCGACGCCCAGCAACGCCTCGTACAGCACGCTGGTGGCCGACAGGGTTTCCGGCAGCTCGTCCAGCCCGTTGACGTCGCGAAACACCAGCCGCAACGCCTCGGCATGACGGAAGCGCCGCAACGCAACCATGCACGCGGCCTCGTCGTCGGGCAGCTTCAAGGCGTCGATGCGCGCTCCGGCATCGCTGCCGGAGCGCAATCGTTCCAGCCCCTGCGGGGCCAGCAGTTGCGGCTGGCGACACCACACGTCGAAGGCGAAGTCGCTGGCCAGCAGGGTGCGCCGGATCCGTTCGGCCACGCCGGCATCGTCGTGCAACGGCACGCCGGCAGCACGGCAACGGGCAGCGAGGTCGCCGTAACGGTCGTCGATCAGCGCACGCAGCGCAGCGGATTCATGGGCAGCCATCGAACTATTGTGCCGCAGTGCGGCAATCGATGCCGGTCCGGGCGAGAACCACTGGAGCCTGTGCACCGACGGCATGTCGGGACGTTGTAGAACCAGCCCGCAGGCCCGAAACTTGCGGATTCCGCAGCAACACCTGGTTCATCCGGGTCCGATTACATTTCCATGTCCGCCCCATGACAGCAAGCACAGGACTGCCATGCCGTTGAATTCCACCAGCCCATCCCGTCACCGGCGCGTGCTGATTACGCGCGTCGCGCTGCTGTTGTTGCTGGCGCTGGTGTTCGTGCTGCTGACCGGCCTGCTGGATGGCGGCGCGGGCGTGGCGCCGTCGCAATTGTTCGATCAGCCACGATTCCCGCTGGCCAATGCATGGCCTGGCCTGTTGCTGGCCGGCGTGCTGCTGGCCATCAGCCGGCGCATGTTGCTGTCGTTCGGGCTCGCGTTCCTGCTGCAGGGATTGCTGTACGCGGTCAACATGCTGAAGGTGGCCAACCTCGGCACCCCGCTGCTGCCGGACGACTTCCGCATGGTGGGCCAGTTGCGCAAGGGTGGCGCGCATCTGCTGTTCGGCTACCTGCCGCACAGCCCGTGGCCCTGGCTGGGCTTGCTGGCCGGGCTGGCCCTGATCGTCGCGATGTGGCGTTTCGAGCCTCCGATATTTCCGCGGCGCACCCGCGGCAAACGATTGCTGGGTGGCGGCGTGCTGGCGGTGGCGCTGGCCAGCATGCTGGCCGGGCAGTCCGCGTGGGGGCATGTCTACAACGCCCGGGTGCTCTGGCTGGAGCCTTGGTCGGCCTCGTCCACCAGCGCCCATTCCGGCCTGATCAGTTCGCTGGTGATGTTTCACCTGCAGTATGGCCAGGGCAAGCGCAAGCCTGACGGTGCCGCGGCATCGCAGTTGATCGGCCAGTCCGCGGCGGCGCTGCAGCAGTCGATGCAGATCCCGGGCACCGGTAACGCCCTGCCCGACATCGTGGTGATCCAGAGTGAGTCGTTCTTCGATCCCACCATCATGCGCGGCTACGAACACAGCGATTTCGCCCCCAACCTGCGCCGGCTTGCCGCGCACGGGACCAGCGGCAGCCTGCATGTGCCGACCTTCGGCGGCGGCACCATCCGCACCGAGTTCGAGGTGCTCACCGGACTGTCGCTGCGCTACTTCGAGAACCTGCAGTTCCCCTATCTGCAGATGAGCCACAAGTCCGTGCCGAGCCTGGTGCACACCCTGAACGCGCATGGCTACGAGACCATCGCGCTGCATGGCAACGACCCGGCGTTCTGGAACCGCACCGCCGCCTTCAAGTCGCTGGGCTTCCAGCGCTTCGTGTCGCAGTCATCGTTCCCCGCCCACGTGGCGATGGACGGCAAGTACATGGCCGACAGTGCAATGACCACCGAGATCATGCAGCAGCTGAAGGACAGCGGGCCGCCGCAATTCATCTTCGCCATCAGCATCGAGGCGCACGGCCCGTACGACGTCGAGCCGGCTCGTCCTGCCGAACGCGATGCCATTCCGGTGCCCGACGGCATCACGGGCGAAGACAAGCGGGAGCTGCAGACCTATCTCTATCACCTGCAACACGCCGACGCCGAACTCGGCCGACTGGTGACCTGGCTCGCCCAGCGCAAACGGCCCAGCCTGGTGCTGTTCTACGGTGATCACCTGCCGGGGCTGAGCAACAGCTATCGCATCACCGGCTTCGTCAACGGCGAGGACATGCTGAGCCAGGCCGGCACCTGGCTGCTGGTCGATCCGCACTCCCTGGGCCAGCCGGTGCACGAGGACACCGCCGCCTGGCTGCTGCCCGGCAAACTGCTGGCGCAGGCCGGCATCCACGACGATGCCTACTTTGCCCTGACCGGCGTGGTCGGCCCGCAACTCGCCGCCCTGACCGCCGCGCCCGGCGCACCGCCGCCGGCCGAGAACGGCGACCGGCAGAAAATAGACAACGCCATGGCCAGCGTCGATCAACTGCGCATGAACGGCAAACTCGACAAGCTGCTGCCGAAGGCAGCCGCGCCGCCCACCGGCGGCATCGCCCACAATGACGTCGTGCCGACGCAACCTCCGGCAACCGCCGCGCTGCCTCGGTAGACAAGGGCGATGCCGGTTCCGCTGTGGTTGGTGTGAAGGGTCCGCCAATCCATGGGGCTGCGATTCAGCGAGCTGTCTGCCAACTGAAGTGAAACCGGCCGTGTTCAGACCCCAGCAGGGGAACGGCTCCTAGCGTCGATGCAGCCTCGAGGTCTGTTTCCAGGTTTGAGCTTCGAGCCGTTCTCTCACCAGGAGCCACTCGCCATGCACAAGACCCTACTTGCCACCCTCGTGATCGGTGCCAGCGCACTTGCCATTCCAGCTTTCGCCCAGGTCAACCTGAGCGGTGCCGCCCGGGTCGGCGCCGGTGTGAATACCGGCGCTGTCGCCCCCGGTGCGATGCACACGGTCGGCCAGATCGGCAACCAGACCGATGAAACCCTGCAACACACCACCCACAGGGCAAAACATGTCGTGCACCAGACCACCGGTCAAGCCAGCTCGACCATCGGCGGCAGCGGCATCGCCAATGCCAGCGTGAATGGTGGTGGTGCGATGAGTGCCGGTGCGGGCAACAACAGCGCGGCCGCGTACGCCGGCATCGATGCCGGTGGCGCCGCCAATCTGATGGGTCAGGCCGGACAGAATCTCGGCAACCGGGCCGGCAATTCCATCCACTCGGTCGGCAATGCGGCCGGCCAGGCCACCACCGGGCAGTCCGTCGGCGCCGATGCCAACGTAAATGCCAACGCCGACGCGCACGGCCACTGAGTTCCACCACATCGCGCAAAAGAAAACCCCGCCGAGGCGGGGTTTTCCTTGTTGCAGCGTGACGAACCGGACTTAGAAGTCCATACCGCCCATGCCGCCCATGCCGCCGCCCATGCCACCGCCGCCATGGCTGTGGCCTTCGTCCTTCTTCGGCAGCTCGGCCACCAGCGCCTCGCTGGTGATCAGCAGGCCGGCCACCGACGAAGCGTGCTGCAGCGCGGTGCGGGTCACCTTGGTCGGGTCCAGGATGCCCATGGCCACCATGTCACCGAACTCGCCGGTGGCAGCGTTGTAGCCGTAGTTGCCCTTGCCTTCCTTCACCTTGTTGAGGATGACGGAGGGCTCTTCGCCAGCGTTGGCGACGATGGCGCGCAGCGGTGCTTCCAGCGCACGACGGGTGATCGCGATACCCAGATCCTGGTCGGTGTTGTCGCCCTTCAGGCCTTCGACCGCCACCAGCGAACGGATCAGCGCAACGCCGCCGCCCGGCACCACGCCTTCTTCGACGGCTGCGCGGGTCGCGTGCAGGGCGTCTTCGACGCGGGCCTTCTTTTCCTTCATCTCGATCTCGGTGCCGGCACCGACCTTGATGACCGCAACGCCGCCGGCCAGCTTGGCCACGCGCTCCTGCAGCTTCTCGCGATCGTAGTCCGACGAGGTCTCCTCGATCTGCGCCTTGATCTGGCCGATGCGCGACTGGATGCGGGCGGCTTCGCCGGCACCGTCGATGATCGTGGTGTTTTCCTTGGTGATGACGATGCGCTTGGCACGACCCAGATCGTTGATCGTGGTCTTTTCCAGCGACAGGCCCACTTCCTCGGACACGACCTGGCCGTTGGTCAGGATCGCGATGTCTTCCAGGATCGCCTTGCGACGGTCACCGAAGCCCGGCGCCTTCACGGCAGCAACCTTGACGATGCCGCGGATGGTGTTGACCACCAGGGTGGCCAGCGCCTCGCCTTCCACTTCCTCGGCGACGATCAGCAGCGGCTTGCCAGCCTTGGCGACGGCTTCCAGCACCGGCAGCAGCTCACGGACGTTGGAGACCTTCTTGTCGTGGATCAGGATGTACGGGTCATCCAGTTCGACCTGCTGCGACTGCTGGTTGTTGATGAAGTACGGCGACAGGTAGCCGCGGTCGAACTGCATGCCTTCGACGACGTCGAGCTCGTTCTCGAGACCCGAACCTTCCTCGACCGTGATCACGCCTTCCTTGCCGACCTTCTTCATCGCGGTGGCGATGATGTCGCCGATGGCGGCATCCGAGTTGGCGGAAATGGTACCGACCTGAGCGATGGCCTTGTCATCAGCGGTCGGGTTGGAGAGCTTCTTCAGCTCGCCGACGGCGGCGATAACCGCCTTGTCGATACCGCGCTTCAGGTCCATCGGGTTGATGCCGGCGGCCACGGCCTTGAGGCCTTCCTGGATGAACGCCTGCGCCAGCACGGTAGCGGTGGTGGTGCCGTCACCGGCCACGTCGGAGGTCTTGGAGGCGGCTTCCTTGACGATCTGCGCGCCGAGGTTCTCGTACTTGTCGGCCAGCTCGATCTCCTTGGCGACGGACACGCCGTCCTTGGTGATCGTCGGGGCGCCGAAGCTCTTCTCGAGCACGACGTTGCGGCCCTTCGGGCCCAGGGTGACCTTGACTGCGTTGGCCAGGGTGTTCACGCCCTTGAGCAGGCGGGAGCGGGCGTCTTCGCCGAAGCGTACTTCTTTGGCTGCCATGATTTTTTTGCCTCAAAAAAATTGAATAGGAATGGGGTTTTGCTTTTCAAGCGGTAGCGCGAAAGATCAGGAGCCGGCGAAGATCAGCGTGCGCGAATGCACGCGCTCTTGCGAATCCCGACCCCGGAAGGCAATCAGCCTTCGATCACCGCCACGATGTCGTCTTCCTTCAGGAAGACCAGCTCTTCGCCGTCGATCTTGATTTCCTGGCCGGCGTACTTGCCGAACAGCACCACGTCACCGGCCTTCAGCGACATCGGGCGCACCTTGCCGTCGCTCATGATCAGGCCGGTACCGGCGGCGACAACCTTGCCGCGGGTCGGCTTCTCGGTGGCGCTGTCGGGGATGACGATGCCGCCGGCGGAGACGCGCTCCTCTTCAAGGCGCTTGACGATGACGCGATCATGCAACGGACGCAGTGTGCTCATGGACAACTCCAGCTGACTAATTGAGGTGGGACAAGGCTTTAGAAGACCCGGATCGGCAGTCTTGTTAGCACTCTAGGGAAACGAGTGCCAATTTTACGGGTATGGAACGCCGCTGCAAGATGCTTGAACCGGGGATGGACAGCTAATTGGGTGGGTGGAGACAGGTTTCAAGGGCGGCCTGCGAAATCACCTTCCGCCACGCAAGCACGACGCAGGACGACCCGTTTCCCTTTACGCTGCCCCGATGACGCCATCGACCAGTCCCGACACCGTCCTGCTCTGCTACTGCAGCTGCCCCGACAGCACCTGTGCGCAGGCGCTCGCCGAGGCGCTGGTCAGCGAACGGCTGGCCGCCTGCGTCAACCGGCTGCCCGGCATCAGCTCAACCTATCGCTGGCAAGGTCAAGTGACTACCGACCGCGAGGAACTACTGCTGATCAAGACCACCACTGGATGCTTCGACGCGCTGAAAGCCCGCCTGCTGCAACTGCATCCCTACGAACTGCCGGAGCTAATTGCCATACCAGTGGAACACGGTCACTCCGCCTATATGGACTGGGTAAGGCAGAGCGTCGGTGACTGAGCGGCAATCCGACCCGCCCACGTGATGACCCCATGGCGGAATGCGCCCCGACAAGACTGCTGACAGGTTCTGTCAGTGCACGGGGTTAGCCTGCGTTGTCCGCCACACTCAAACCGATGCCATGAAAAAGTCCGACGCCGCCGCCCTGTTGCTGCTTGGCGCCTTGTGGGGCGCCTCGTTCCTGTTCATGCGCATGGGTGCCAACCAGTTCGGCGGCATGGCGCTGGCCGGCATGCGCGCCATCGGCGCGGCCATCTGCTCCATTCCGTTGCTGAACTCGCGTGAGCGGCTGGCCGAACTGCGCATGCACTGACGATCGGTGCTTATCGTCGGCATCGCCAACTCGGCGTTGCCGTTCATCCTGTTCTCCTACGCCGCGCAAAGCCTGCCAGCCGGCCTCTCCGCCATCTTCGATGCGATCGCGCCGTTGCTGGTGGCGGCCTCCGGCTGGCTGTGGCTGGGCGAAAGGCTCGATCTTCCCCGTGCCAGCGGCTTGCTGATCGGCCTGGCCGGCGTGGTCTGGCTGATCGGCGGCAGCCTGGGTTTCGGCCACGGCGGCACTGCGGTCGGCTGGGCGATGGCCGCCTGCGTCGGCGCCAACCTCTGCTACACCTTCGGTGCCCATTACAGCCATCGGCGCCTGCAGGTGGTTTCGCCGATGACCGTGGCGATCGGCAGCCAGTTCGCCGCTGCGCTCCTGCTGCTGCCCTTCACCGTCTGGCTGTGGCCGGCGAAAGCACCGACGGCGCAAGCCTGGTTCGCCATGTTCGGCCTCGCCACGGCCTGCACCTCGCTCGCCTACGTGCTGTTCTACCGGCTGATGGCGCGCATCGGCTCGACGCGCTCGATGGCGGTGCTGTACCTGATTCCGGTATTCGGCGTGCTGTGGGGCGCGCTGTTCCTCGGCGAGGTGATCACCGTCGCGATGGCTGGCGGCTGCATGGTGATCCTGCTCGGCGTGGCCCTGACCACCGGCATGCTGCGTTTCGGAGCGAACAGTGCCACTCCGCTCGATCAAGCCGGGCAGGCCTGATCGCAAACAGGCTCTAATGCCGCACGCCCGGGCATCGATCGAAAGCTGGGCCATAATCCGCTTTCACGCCGAAGCACGATTCAGAACCGCGGAGTTGCAATGCGCTCGATTTTCCACGGCCGCCGGGCCGCACTGTTGTCGATCCTGCTGGCCCTGCTGGCAGGCGTGCAGGCCGTTCTTGCGCAGGACACCGCCAATCTGCTGCCGGTCACCGAGGCCTACAAGCTCAGCGCGGACACGTCTTCCCCGGGCGTACTCAAGCTGCACTGGACGATCGCGCCGGACTATTACCTCTACCGCGGCCGCATGAAATTCAAGGCCGGCGACGGCGTGACACTGGGCGAAGCGCAGCTCCCTGACGGCGAAAAGCATGTCGACCCGTATCTGGGGCCGGTCGAGACGTACCACCACGGCGTCGATGCCACGCTGCCCTACAGCGTGGCCGCCGGCACCACGCGGCTGAAGCTGAGCGTGCAATACCAGGGCTGCCACGAGGTCGACCCGAAGATCTGCTACCCGCCGCATACCGAGCAGCTGGATCTGCCGTTGCCGGTGCCTGCGAGCCTTGGCGAGACAGCCACGCCCGCCGCAGGCAATCCGCTCGGCGCAGCACTCAGCCAGCTCGGCGGCCGCGCGGGAAGCGCAACGACGCGAATGGACAGCGCGCCACTGCCAGCCGAACAGGCGTTTCGTTTCGAGGCACTGGCGCAGAACCCGCACCAGCTGCTGCTGCGCTGGACGATGCCGAAGGGTTACTACCTGTATCGCGACCAGACCACGCTGCATCTCAAGGACGCAGCCGGTCTCAACCTGAAGCCGATGTGGCCGGCCGGCACCACGCATCACGACGCACACTACGGCGATGTCATCGTGTACTTCGACCAGGTCGAATTGCCGGTGACAATCGAGGGTGATCCTGGTGATCGCAAGCAGTTGTCGCTGGAGGCCAGTTTCCAGGGTTGCCAGGACGGTGGCCTGTGTTATCCGCTGATGACCCGCGCCGTAAATATCGATCTCGGTAGCGGTGTTGCCGCCACTGGCCAGACCACGGAGACCGCACCGGAGCTACCGCCGGCCAATGCCACCGCAGCTGCATCACCGATCGGCCTGATCGCTGCGCTGCTGCTGGCGCTCGGCGGCGGTCTGGTATTGAACCTGATGCCGTGTGTGCTGCCGGTGCTGTCGATCAAGGCGGTGAGCGTGCTGGAGAGTGGCGAGAACCGTGCCACCGCGCGGCGCCATGCCTTGTTCTATACCGCCGGCGTGCTGTGCAGCTTCGCCGCGCTGGGACTGGGCATCCTCGCCCTGCGCTCGGCCGGCCATGCGCTTGGCTGGGGCACACAGTTGCAGCAGCCGTTGCTGGTCGGTGTGCTGGCCTGTGTGATGCTGGCCGTGGGCCTGTCGATGTCCGGCGTGGTGCAGTTCGGCGTTTCGCTGGGCAATACCGGCGCGAATCTGGCCAGCCGCTCCGGCCCGGCCGGCGACTTCTTTACCGGTGTGCTGGCCGTGGTGGTGGCCAGTCCGTGCACCGCGCCGTTCATGGGTAGCGCGCTGGCGTATGCGTTCGCCGCGCCGATGCTGGCGGCGCTGCTGGTATTTCTGGCGCTGGGCATCGGACTGGCGTTGCCGTTCCTGCTGATCGGCTTTGTGCCGGCGCTGTCACGCCTGCTGCCACGGCCTGGGCGCTGGATGGAAACGCTGAAGCAGGTGCTGGCGTTCCCGATGTATCTCACCGCCACATGGCTTGTATGGGTGCTGGCCAAGCAGCGCGGTGCCGATGCCGTGGGTCTCGTGCTGGTGGCCATGGTGCTGCTGGCGATGACGCTGTGGTGGTTCGAACGCAGCCGCTCACGCGGCGTGACAAGCAAGCTCGCGGTCGCCGTGCTGGCGGTCGTCACCCTGGTGCCGATGTACCTGCTCGCCCATGTGCCACCGCCGTCGGCCGTCGCTGCCACCGAGGAAGGCGTGGTGGCCTACAGCCCGGAAAAACTGGCCGAACTGCGCGCTGCCGGTACGCCGGTGTTCGTCGACATGACCGCCGACTGGTGCGTCACCTGCAAGGCGAACGAGCACACCGTGCTGGATACGCAGGCCTTCCGCGACCTGCTCCGGCACACCGGTGCGATCTACATGAAAGGCGACTGGACCGACGTCAATCCGACCATCAGTGCCTTCCTGCAGCAATACCATTCGCCGGGCGTGCCGCTCTACGTGGTATTTCCGAAAAATGGCGGCCCGGGCAGGCAGCTGTCGACCGTGCTGACCTCGTCCATGGTCGAACAGGCGCTGACGGAAGCGGCGCGCTGATGCTGGATCGCGGCAACTGGCTGATTCTCGGCCTGGCGGTACTGGCCGCGGCGATCGGCGGCTATGTACAGCACCGCCAGCAGCCCTCGCCACCGGATCTGGCATTGCTCGATCAGCGGGCGCCTGCCATCACCTTGTCCGGTCTCGACGACAAGCCGCACCGGCTGAGCGATTACCACGGTCATCGCGTGCTGCTGAATTTCTGGGCCAGCTGGTGCGGTCCGTGTCTGGACGAGATGCCGGCGCTGAACCGGGCACAGGCAAAGTTCGGCGAACAGGGGGCGATCGTCGTCGGAATCGCCATGGATGAACCGGAGCGGATCCGCGCCTTTCTGACCATGCATCCGGTGAGTTACCCGATCTTGCTGGGTCGCCTGAACTCGCCAAGCACCTCGCTGCAACTGGGCGATATCCGCGAAGTGCTGCCATATAGCGTCCTGATCGACGCTGATGGGCGCATTCTTGCCACCCATGCAGGGGCCCTGTCGGCAACGCAGCTGGAACACTGGCTGACGCCCGGCCGCGACAAGCCCTGACCAAACCTCGACATACGCTTCCGCACGGATAGTTGCGCTTCTCCGTCAAACATCGTCGATCTGCAGTGAACTGGACAACATCCCCGACTGCGCGCACACTGCGCCGGGTTCCGGGGCCTCCGGACGCAGAGTGGACGGTTTCGTGGCGAAGATCCTGGTCCTGCACGGACCCAATCTCAACCTGCTGGGTGTACGCGAGCCGCAGATCTACGGCCGCGAGACGTTGGCTGACATCAACCAGCAGCTGGCCGCGCGTGCACAGGCGGCGGGACACGAACTGGCCTGGTTCCAGTCGAACGCCGAGCATGAGCTGATCGGCCGTATCCACCAGGGCCGCGACGACCAGACCACGCTGATCCTGGTCAATGCCGGCGCGTTCACCCATACCAGCATTGCCCTGCGTGATGCACTGGCTTCGGTGGCAATCCCGTTCATCGAAGTGCATCTGTCCAATGTGTTCGCGCGCGAGTCGTTCCGCCACCATTCGTACCTGTCGGACATCGCAATCGGCGTGATCTGCGGTTTTGGCGGCGACAGCTACCGGCTGGCGCTGGAAGCGGCGATCCAGCGATTGCGGACGCCAGCACCTGGCGCGGCATAAACGAATCTGGCCGCATGGCCAACCCCATCCCCTTCCGGCCACCCGTGGTGGCATGACTGACAAAGGCTGATCCGATGGATTTGCGCAAAATCAAGAAACTGATCGATCTGCTCGAGGAATCCAACCTCGCCGAACTGGAGATCAAGGAGGGCGAGGAAGTCGTCCGCCTGTCGCGCGTGCCCAAGAACGCCGCACCCGCCACCGCACCGGTGAACGTGGCCGCCGCGCCGGCGCCGATCGCCGTCGCGAGCGCCCCTGTCACGGCAGCTGCTGCTCCGGAAACTCCGGCCGCACCTGCGCTGCCTGCAGGCCACGTGGTGAAGGCGCCGATGGTCGGTACGTTCTACGCCTCGGCCACACCGGGCACGCCGGCCTTCGTCAAGGTCGGCCAGCAGGTCAAGGCCGGCGAGACGCTGGGCATCATCGAAGCGATGAAGATGTTCAACCAGATCGAGGCTGATGTAGCCGGCACCGTGCAGGCCATCCTGGTCGAGAACGGCCAGCCGGTGGAATTCGACGAACCCATGTTCGTGATTGCCTGAGGCCGCCCGGATGCTCGAGAAGGTCGTCATCGCCAACCGCGGCGAAATCGCGCTGCGTGTGCTGCGCGCCTGCCACAGTCTGGGCATCAAGACCGTGGCGGTGCACTCCACTGTGGACCGCAATCTGAAACACGTCGGCCTTGCCGACGAGTCGATCTGCATCGGCCCCGGCCCGTCGGTCGACAGCTATCTGAACATCCCGCGCATCATCGCGGCGGCCGAAATCACCGACGCCCAGGCGATCCATCCGGGCTACGGTTTTCTTTCGGAGCGCGCCGACTTCGCCGAGCAGGTCGAGCAATCCGGTTTCATCTTCATCGGCCCGACCGCCGAGGTGATCCGCCTGATGGGCGACAAGGTCGAGGCGATCCGCGCAATGAAGGCCGCCGGCGTACCGTGCGTGCCCGGCTCCGGCGGCCCGCTTGGCGAGGACGTCGACACCAACCTGAAGATTGCACGCGAGATCGGTTACCCGGTGATCATCAAGGCCGCCGGCGGCGGCGGCGGCCGCGGCATGCGCGTGGTGCGCACCGAGGCGCACCTGGGCAATGCCATCACCATGACCAAGGCCGAGGCCAAGGCCGCGTTCGGCAACGAGCAGGTCTACATGGAGAAGTTCCTGGAGAATCCGCGCCACGTGGAAATCCAGGTACTCGCCGACGGCCAGGGCAACGCGATCCATCTGGGCGAACGCGACTGCTCGATGCAGCGCCGCCACCAGAAAGTGGTCGAGGAAGCACCCGCGCCGGGCATCACGCCCGAGCAGCGCGAAGCGATCGGCAAGGTCTGTGTCGACGCCTGCATCCGCATCAACTACCGCGGCGCCGGCACGTTCGAATTCCTGTACGAAAACGGCCGCTTCTACTTCATCGAGATGAACACCCGCATCCAGGTCGAGCACCCGGTGACCGAGCTGATCACCGGCATCGACCTGGTGCGCGAGCAGTTGCTGATCGCCGGCGGCGAAAAACTGTCGATCAAGCAGGAAGACATCGTGATCCGCGGCCATGCCATCGAATGCCGCATCAATGCCGAAGACCCCGATACCTTCATGCCGTCGCCGGGCACGGTGAAGCGCTTCGAGGCACCCGGTGGCCCCGGCGTGCGTGTCGACACGCATCTGTACGACGGCTACAGGATTCCGCCGAATTACGATTCGATGATCGGCAAGCTGATCGTGCACGGCCCGGATCGCGAAACGGCGATCGCGCGCATGCGCCTGGCGCTCGCCGAAACGGTGATCGAAGGCGTCAAGTGCAATATCCCGTTGCAGCAGCGCATCATGGCCGACGTCGGCTTCCAGCATGGTGGACAGAACATCCACTATCTGGAGAAGCGGATGGCGGAGCAGAAGGAACACCCCGCCACCGGCCACTAACAGAAAGAAGTGAGTGAAGAGGAGTGAGAAGAAGCAGGCACGCCCTGCTTCTCGTCATGAACCGAAGTTTCTCTCCGCAGCCCGACACACTCGTCACCGTGCCCGCTCTTCTCTCTCTACTCACTCCTCTTCACTCACTCCTCGCCCTATGCCCTTTCTCGAACTCTCCCTCATCGTCCGCACCGAACAGCAACCCGGCGCGGAAGAAGCGCTGGACGATCTCGGCGCGCTGTCGATCACCCTGCAGGACGCCGATGCGGAGACGCCGGACGAGCAGGCGATCTTCGAGCCGGGCGTGGGCGAGCTGCCGCTGTGGCCGACGATCACGCTCAACGCGCTGTTCGATGAGCACACCGATCGTCGCGGCCTCAGCGCAGCGCTCGGCGAACTGCTGCCGTGGCTGGAGCCGGATCAGCTGACGTTTCGCGATGTCGCCGACCAGGACTGGGAGCGCGCGTGGATGGATCAGTTCAAGCCGATGCCGTTCGGTCGGCGGCTGTGGATCTATCCGTGGAACATCGAACCGCCGATCGACGATGAACTGGTGGTAGTTCGACTCGATCCTGGCCTTGCGTTCGGCAGCGGCACCCATCCGACCACGGCGCTATGCCTGGAATGGCTGGATGGCCTCGATCTCGCCGGCAAGACCGTCACCGACTACGGCTGTGGCTCCGGCATCCTGGCGATTGCCGCACTGAAGCTCGGTGCAGCCAGCGCGGTCGGCGTCGACAACGATCCGCAGGCGCTCACGGCTTCGGCCGACAACGCCGAGCGCAATGGCGTGGCCGAGCGCCTTGCACTGTTCCTGCCGGAAGATGTCGGCGCCGCACCTGCGGACGTATTCATCGCGAACATCCTCGCCGGTCCACTTGGTGAACTCGCCTCGACCTTCGCCGCCGCGGCGAAACCGGGCGCACCGTTCGCGATCTCCGGCATCCTCGACGGCCAGCAGGACGAGTTGCTGCAGCGCTACTCTGCATGGTTCGACGAGCTGCGCGTGGACACCCGCGAGGACTGGGTGCGTATCAGCGGCCGCCGCCACGCCTGATTGCGTCGGATCGATGCAAGCGATTCGCTCGTGGTTCGCGCACGCACCGTGTGCGAACCACGCGAGGCTCCCTGCTAAGCTTGTCGCTTACTGATCGAAGCGGCCCGCATGTACACCCAATGCCCCGAATGTCTGTCGGTGTTTTCGCTGGATGTGCACACGCTTGCGCAGGCCCACGGCCACGTCGTGTGCGGGCATTGCAAGGCCTGGTTCGACAGCATCGCCACGCTCACCGACCAGCTGCCGCCGGAACCGTTTCACGAACTGCCGGTGAACGAACCCGCGTTTGAACCGCCGTGCATCGACCTGGTGGTCTACCGGCCACGCCCCGTGCCGCCCGCCGTGGCCGAAGCCGATGTGGCGGCGGTGGAAGCGCCGAAGACGGAGGATTTCTCGCAATTGGTGTTTGCGCCACGCTTTGCCCGCGAGTCGCCTACGAGCCGGCTGGCGCGGTCACCGCGCCAGCAACGCACGCGTTCGTCCGGTGAGCACCGCTGGCCCTGGATCATCGCCTGCACCCTGCTCGCCTTGCTGCTGGCCGCGCAGCTGGCCTGGGCCGAACGCGACCCGTTGCTTCGCAATCCCACTACAGGAGGCTGGCTGCGTAGCAGTTGTGCGGTACTCGGCTGCCCTCTGCCACTGGTTGCCGCGCCAAAGCAGCTGCGTCTGCTTGCCAGCAATGTGCAGGCGCATCCGAGTGTGTCCGGTGCGCTGATGATCAGTGCCCGCGTGCGCAACGATGCGGCGTTTGCCCAGCCGTATCCCGTGCTGACGATCACCTTGTCGAACGCGCAGGGCCAGCGGATTGCCATGCGTCGGCTGCAGCCAGCCGAGTACCTCGACGACCCCGCCATTCTGGGCCGCGGCCTGGCCCCCGGTGCCAGCGCGGTGCTGTTGCTGGAAGTGGAGGATCCCGGCGACAAGGCGGTCGCATTCGAATTCGGCTTCGAATAGCACTTAAAATTATCGGCACGCACGGGTAGACTCGACCCTCTGCGCAAACCGGCAACCGGTGCTCATGCACATCACGGTCTGCGGCGATAATCAAAAACACATGCAGTGGCCCACGCAGCCGCCGCTTCGTACATGAGGGAAGATGTCCGTGAATGCCGTAAGACTGCCTGCCGTCGAGGCCGCAAAACAGACCTCGTCGCAGGGCACCGATTCGCCGGGTGCCGGCACGCACAGCGCAAGCTCGCAAAGTGCACTGAGCGAATGCGTCAGCCGCACGGTACGTCGCTACCTCGCCGACATCGGCGACACCGAATGCGCCGAAGGCCTGCACGCGCTGGTGCTGCGCGAAGTCGAGGTACCGCTGCTGCGCGAAGTACTGGCGTTCCATGACGGCAACCAGAGCCGCGCCGCCAGCGCGCTCGGCATCAACCGTGCCACCCTGCGCAAGAAACTGGCTGCACACGGCCTGCTGTAACCCCCGCCAAAACCGCCGATCATCCGGACGGCTATAATCAACGGCTTTCCCCTCCTGGAAACCCGCTCATGCCCGCTCCCCAGCTCGTCCCGGTTCGTCGCGCCCTGCTCAGTGTTTCCGACAAGGCCGGCCTGATCGACCTGGGCCGGCGGTTGGCTGCCAGGAACATCGAACTGCTCTCCACCGGTGGCAGCGCGAAGGCGCTGCGCGAGGCCGGCATCGCGGTCACCGACGTCAGCGAGCTCACCGGCTTTCCCGAGATCATGGATGGCCGCGTCAAGACATTGCACCCGAAGGTGCATGGCGGCCTGCTCGGCCGGCGCGGCACGGACGACACGGTGATGGCCGAGCTGGGCATCGCGCCGATCGACCTGCTGGTGCTGAACCTGTATCCGTTCGAGGCGACCGTGGCAAAGCCCGGCTGCACGCTGGAAGAGGCGATCGAGAACATCGACATCGGCGGCCCGGCGATGCTGCGCTCGGCAGCGAAGAACTGGAACGATGTCGGCGTGCTGACTTCGCCCGACCAGTACGACGGCGCGTTGGCCGAGATTGAAACCCAGGGCGGACTCAGCCGCGCCACCCGCTTCAAGCTCGCGGTCGCCGCGTTCAACAACGTGTCGAACTACGACGGCGCGATCAGCGACTATCTGTCGGCGCTGCAGCTCGACGAGGCGCAGGAGGCCATCGCCGGGCACGATGCGTTCCCCGGCCAGGTCAACGGCCGCTTCGTGAAGCTGATGGATCTGCGCTACGGCGAAAACCCGCACCAGCAGGCCGCGTTCTACCGCGATCTCTATCCGGCGCCCGGCACGCTGGCCACGTTCAGGCAGCTGCAGGGCAAGGAACTCTCGTTCAACAACATCGCCGACGCCGACGCGGCGTGGGAATGCGTGCGCAGCTTCACCAAACCGGCCTGCGTGATCGTCAAGCACGCCAACCCGTGCGGCGTCGCAGTGAGCCTGGACGGCATCGA
Source organism: Rhodanobacter koreensis (assembly GCF_054782855.1). Classification (NCBI taxonomy): domain Bacteria; kingdom Pseudomonadati; phylum Pseudomonadota; class Gammaproteobacteria; order Lysobacterales; family Rhodanobacteraceae; genus Rhodanobacter; species Rhodanobacter koreensis. The sequence goes on from NZ_BAAGRR010000011.1 coordinate 64,322, forward strand.
CAAGGCGTATGACCTGGCCTACCAGACCGATCCCACCTCGGCCTTCGGCGGCATCATCGCATTCAACCGCGAGGTCGATGGCGCCACCGCCCGCGCGATCGTCGAGCGCCAGTTCGTCGAGGTAGTGCTGGCGCCCGGCTATGCGGACGACGCGCTGAAGGCGTTCGCGAAGAAAGGCAACGTGCGCGTGCTGGTGATCCCGCTGCCGACTGATGGCAACCTGCTCAGCGCACATCCCGGCAACAGCTCGAAGCGTGTCGGTTCGGGCCTGCTGATCCAGAGCGCCGACCTCGGCATGGTCGGCGCGGACGATCTGAAGATCGTCACCCGCCGCGCGCCGACCGAGGCACAGATCCATGACCTGATCTTCGCCTGGAAGGTGGCCAAGTTCGTCAAGAGCAATGCCATCGTGTATGCCCGCGACCGCCAGACCATCGGCATCGGTGCCGGCCAGATGAGCCGCGTCTACAGCGCGAAGATCGCCGGCATCAAGGCGGCCGACGAGAAGCTCGAAGTGCGCGGCTCGGTGATGGCCTCCGATGCCTTCTTCCCGTTCCGCGACGGCATCGATGCCGCCGCGGCTGCCGGCATCAGCGCGGTGATCCAGCCCGGCGGGTCGATGCGCGACGCCGAGGTTATTGCCGCGGCCGACGAGCACGACATGGCGATGGTATTCACCGGGATGCGCCACTTCCGGCATTAATGCCGGAAGTAAATTCGGCAATATCGTCACTGAAAGTGACGGAAATCAATCGGGCAAGTCGGGCATGGGTTCAATCGGCGGGCGCGATGTCCGTTTCGGCCAATGGCACGACTATTCCCGTCGAGGGCCGCCGCGCATAGCGCCGCGCCAGCACCGCGCAGGTCATCAACTGGATCTGGTGGAACAGCATGATCGGCAGCACGATCATGCCCAGCGGATGGCCGGCAAACAGTACCTTGGCCATCGGCACGCCACTGGCCAGACTCTTCTTGGAACCGCAGAACACGATGGTGATCTCGTCCTCCTTGCTGAAACCCAGCGTGCGCGAGCCGTAGCAGGTAATCAGCAGCGCCAGCGTCAGCAACACGGCATTGATCACCAACAAGCCCAGCAGCACCGGCAGAGGTGCCTGTTTCCACAGCCCTTCCAGTACGGCTGCACTGAACGCGGTGTAGACCACCAGCAGGATCGAACCCTGATCGACCAGGCCGACCAGCGGCTTGTGCCGCTGCACCCAGCCACCGATCCAGCGTTGCGCCACCTGCCCCGCCACGAACGGCACCAGCAGTTGCAGCACGATGCCACCCACCGCATCCCCCGACATGCCGCCCGACCCGTGTGACTCCAGCAGCGCGCCCACCAGCAGCGGCGTGATGAAGATGCCGAGCAGGCTGGAAGCGGAGGCCGAACAGACCGCCGCGGAAACATTGCCATGCGCGATCGAGGTGAACGCGATCGACGACTGCACCGTCGACGGCAAGGTGCACAGGAACAGCACGCCCAGGTACAGGTCCGGCGTCACCAGCGGTGACAGTACCGGCCGCAGCAGCAACCCCATCAACGGGAACAGCACGAAGGTGCTGGTCAGCACGGTCAGGTGCAGCCGCCAGTTCGTGATGCCGGCGACCACCGCCGTGCGTGACAACTTGGCGCCGTGCAGGAAGAACAGCAGCGCGATCGCCACATCGGTGAGCACGCCGAACACCGGTGCTGCCGCGCCACGGCATGGCAGCATGCTGGCCAGCAGCACGGTGCATAGCAGCGCGCAGGTGAAGTGATCGGGGAGGAAACGACGAAGCATCGGCGATAGGCCTGCCATCCGGAACGACGGCGCGGAAAGTGAGCAGTGGCTATTGCACCGTTCCATGGCTGATAAATCAAATCGTCTTGTCTTGTGCCCAGGATCTACGTCTTGCGCATGGCCGAGCCGATCTCGGCGAGACTCCACGAACTTGTCGACGAACCGATCGCTCACATCGTCTTGAACCTCGCGCATCTAATCTCGACGGCAACCACCGGAGAACGTCATGCGTTACCAGCTCTACTACTGGTCCGGCATCCAGGGACGGGGTGAGTTCGTGCGACTGGCGCTGGAAGATGCCGGGGCTGAATATGCGGATGTCGCCCGCGACCTGGGCGACGCGGCGATCATGCCGTTCCTTGAGGGCGAACGAGCCGGCGCGCTGCCGTTCGCACCGCCCTTCCTCAAGGCGGGACGCACGGTGATCGCACAAACCGCTGCGATTCTGCTTTACCTGGCGCCACGGCTGAAACTGGTGCCCGCAGGTGCCGCCGCCTCGCTTTATGCGCACCAGCTGCAGTTGACCATCGCCGATCTGGTCGTCGAGGTTCACGACACCCACCACCCGATCGCCAGTTGCCTGTACTACGAAGACCAGCGCGTCGCCGCCAGGCAACGCGCGCAAGACTTCCGCCAGCACCGGTTGCCGAAGTACCTCGATTACTTCGAGAACGCGCTGATACGCAGCGATGGACGGCATGCGCTGTCCAGGCATTCCTATGTCGATCTTTCGCTGTTCCAGATCATGAGCGGGCTCGATTACGCCTTTCCACTTGCGATGCGCCGGCTGCGCCGCAAGCGGCCGCATCTGTGCGGACTGGCCGCGCAAGTCGCCGAACGACCACGCATCGCCGCCTACCTGGCCTCGCCGCGCCGGCTGGCCTTCAACGAGGACGGCATTCCGCCACTATCGTGAACTGGATGCTTCGCGCTGAACGCTGCACGGGCCTTCAGAACAGTGCTATCACCATCGCACCGGCCACGATCAGGCCACCGCCGATCAGCAAGGGCAGACTCGGTTTCTCACCGAGGAATACCAGCGCCAGCACGATCGCGATCGCCACGCTCAGCTTGTCGATCGGGGCGACCTTGCTCACCGGGCCCAGCTGCAGCGCGCGGTAATAGCACAGCCACGACAGCCCGGTGGCGATGCCGGACAGCACCAGGAACAGCCAGCTGTGCAGCGGCAGCCCGCTTGGCTTGGCCCATTCCTGACGCAGGCTGAGGATGCCTGCGGTGACGATCAGGATCACGATGGTGCGAATGAAGGTGGCGAGGTTGGAATTGATGCCGACCACGCCGAGTTTGCCGAACAGTGCCGTCAATGCGGCGAACAGCGCCGAGCCGAGGGCAAACAGCAGCCAGCTTTCACGCAGTTGCATCGTGCTGTTCTCCGCTCGACATACAGCCCGTTGTGCCACGCCGCGCTGCCCGCCGACGGCGACATTCAAGGATCAATGACTGTTCTCATCCGGATTCGTCTGCGACGAATCCTCGGCGGCCGGTTTGCTCTTGCCCCATTCCAGCACCTTGTACATCGCCGGTGCCACCTCTCGCTTGCCGTGCTCGTCGATCAATCGCCCCTGCGGATCGACCATGTAGGTCTGTTGCAGCCCGTGCTTCGGGGTAACCACCACCATGTAGACCTGCCCACTGTGGCTGTACTCCTGGATGGTGTTGTCGCCCTCCTGGCGCACGCGGATCTGTGGCAACTGCGCCTCCCTGCCACCCGGCGCGGCACCCTGCACCTCCGGCAGGGGCGGCGGCTCCCGGGTCATCGGGTTGCTGTTCTGCGACGCGGGGGCGGGGGCTGGGGATGCCGCCGCCTTCACGCCAGGGTCATTGATGCCTGGCGGTGGCGGCACGCTGGCCGACATGGACTGCGCAGAAACGTTCGACACGAGCAGGCTCGAAGCGAACAGGGCGCTGGCGGCAGCCAGCAAGGCAGCGATTTTCATGGCGGCAACCTCGATCGGGTGGCAAAGCATAGCAGCGCCTTCGCACAGCTTCCGTGAAGCGGATTGCCGCATGCGAGAATGCGGGGTGTCTGGCCATGCGAAGCAGACCGGGTCCGCTTGCCAGCGATCCTGCGCCATCATTCGGTCGTGTATCGACATACACTCCCTCACTCTTCCTTGGTTTCGCCGGCAAGCAGCTCCCGGCGCGACCTGCTTCGCTCTAGGTCAGCAAACCTCATGCCCAAACTCATCCTGATCGACGGCTCCTCCTACCTGTATCGCGCATTTCACGCGCTGCCACCGCTGACCAATGCCCATGGCGAGCCGACCGGCGCACTGTTCGGCGTGGTCAACATGCTGCGTGCGACGCTGAAGGCGAAACCGGACTATCTCGCGTTTGTCAGCGATGCACCCGGCCCGACCTTCCGCGACACGCTGTACGACCAGTACAAGGCGAACCGTCCGCCGATGCCGGACGACCTGCGCGCGCAGGTCGAGCCGATGCTGGCAATCGTCGGCGCGCTGGGCTTCCCGATCCTGCGCGTACCCGGCGTGGAGGCCGACGACGTGATCGGTACGCTGGCCGTGCGTGCGCAGGCACTCGGCATCGAGGTCGAGATCTCCACCGGTGACAAGGACATGGCGCAACTGGTGAACCCGCACGTCACCCTGGTCAACACCATGAGCAATACGGTGATGGACAGCACCGGGGTGATGGAGAAGTTCGGCGTACGGCCGGAGCAGATCATCGACTTCCTCGCGCTCACCGGCGACACCGTCGACAACGTGCCGGGCGTGCCCAAATGTGGCCCGAAGACCGCCGCCAAGTGGCTGGCCGAATACACCACGCTGGACGGCGTGATCGCGAACGCCGGCAAGATCGGCGGCAAGATCGGCGAGAGCCTGCGCGCTGCGCTGCCGCAGCTGCCGCTGTCGCGTGAACTGGTGACGATCAAGACCGACGTGCCGCTGGAACTCGGCCCCACCGAGCTGGCCCAGCGCGAGGCGGACACTGCACAACTGCGCGAGCTGTATGCCCGCTACGAGTTCAAGGCAGCGCTGAAAGAGCTGGATAATGCAGCGTCGGCAGCCGGGAATCCCTCCGGACACGACAACCCAAGCGGGAGCGACCTCAGTGGCAAGACTATGGCGGATAGCCCGAACCAGAACGTCACCACTGAAGTCGCCTCCCCGGAAACATCGGACCTTTCCTTCGCCGGCGAGTACGAACTGGTCACCACCTCGTCACAACTTGACGCGTGGCTGGAAAAACTTCACCACGCCGAATTGATCGCCTTCGACACCGAGACCACCAGCATCGATGCGATGCGTGCGGACATCGTCGGCCTCAGTCTCGCCGTGGAGCCGGGCAAAGCCTGCTACATACCGCTCGGCCACGATTATCCCGGCACCCCCAAGCAGCTGGATCGCGACAAGGTGCTGGCCGCGCTGAAACCGGTGTTCGAGGACGCCGGCCGGCCGAAACTGGGCCAGCACGCGAAGTACGACATCAACATCCTGTCGCACTACGGCATCGCCGTGCAGGGGCTGAAGCACGACTCGATGCTCGAGTCCTACGTGTGGAACGCCACCGCGACACGCCACGACATGGATTCGCTGGCGAAGAAATACCTCGGCTACGAGACGGTCAAGTACGAACAGGTTGCCGGCAAGGGTGCCAAGCAGATTTCGTTCTCGCAGGTGGATCTGGACACCGCCTGTCGTTATGCCGCCGAAGACGCCGATGTCACCTTGCGCCTGCATCACGCACTGTGGCCGAAGCTGGAAAGCGTGCCGACGCTGCGCAAGGTCTACGAGGACATCGAGATTCCGCTGGTGCCGGTGCTGGCTGCGATGGAACGGCGCGGCGTGCTGATCGACGGCGACGAGTTGCGCAAGCAGAGCCAGCAACTCGGCAAGCGCATGCTGGAACTGCAGCAACAGGCCTGGGCCCTGGCCGGGCGTGAATTCAACCTGGATTCGCCAAAGCAGCTGCAGGCGATCCTGTTCGACGAACTTGGCCTGCAGGCAAAGCTGAAGACACCGACCGGCCAGCCATCCACCAACGAGGAAGCCCTCGAGGCGATCGCCGACGACCATGCGCTGCCGGGGCTGATCCTCGACTATCGCGGCTTCGCCAAGCTGCGCTCCACCTATACCGACAAACTGTCCGGCATCGTCAATCCGCGCACCGGCCGCGTGCACACCAGCTACCACCAGGGCGCGGTGGCGACCGGCCGGATCTCCTCGTCCGACCCGAACCTGCAGAACATCCCGGTGCGTACCGAGGAAGGGCGACGCATCCGCCAAGCCTTCATCGCGCCGCCCGGCTGGAAGGTGCTGGCCGCGGACTATTCGCAGATCGAGCTGCGCATCATGGCGCACCTGTCCGGCGACGAAGGCCTGCTGCGCGCGTTCCGTGAAGGCGGCGACGTGCATCGCGCCACCGCCGCGGAAGTATTCGGTCTCAAACCGGAAGAAGTCAGTACCAACCAGCGCCGTGCCGCCAAGGCGATCAACTTCGGCCTGATGTACGGCATGAGCGCGTTCGGGCTGGCGCGCCAGCTTGGCGTCGACCGTGGCGAGGCCAGCGATTACATGGCGCGTTATTTCTCGCGCTATCCGGGCGTGCGCGCCTTCATGGACGCCACCCGCGAGCAGGCACATCGCGACGGTTATGTCGAAACGATCTTCGGCCGCCGGCTGTATCTGGAAAACCTCACCTCACGCAACCAGGGTCTGCGTCAGGGCGCGGAGCGCGCCGCCGTGAACGCGCCGATGCAGGGCAGCGCGGCCGACATCATCAAGCGCGCGATGATTGCCGTGGCCGCGTGGATTGACGGGCGCGACGACGTGCACCTGCTGATGCAGGTGCACGATGAACTGGTGTTCGAGGTGCGCGACGATGCAATCGACGAGGTGCGCGCCGCCGTGATCGCCCGGATGTCCGGCGCCGCGGAACTGGCGGTGCCGTTGCTGGTCGATGTCGGGGTGGGAGCGAACTGGGACGAGGCGCACTGAGGCCAGGCCCTCGCGTTAAGGTTTCATCAAATGAACCGGCACTAAATTTTTTCGCCAGAGGTTGAAACTTTCCCGGTGCATCCGCATCTAAGTCTTCGGATGCACGCAACGGCATCCATGGCAGGCTCACCTCCCTGAGCAGCCACGGGCGCGAACCTCCTCCCCTGGGTTTTCGCGTCCGCCCGGCCCCGAAGGTTCCCCCTAACCTTCGGGGCCTTTTTTTGCCTGCCATTTTCATATGCGATCGACCTGTACTTTTTGTGCACACCTGCAACCGGCATACTCGACGCACATCCATCAAGGGGAACCTCCATGCGCGCAGGACTGATCATCGTCGGCATCATCTTGCTGGTCGCCGGCATCTGGGTCGTCACCGGTCACGCCAGTTACCAGGACACCGATACGCTGCTGCAGGTCGGCTCGGCCAAGATAACGGCCACCCATGACAAGGGCGTGCCCCAATGGGTGGGCATCGCCGGCATCGTGGTCGGCGGCCTGCTGGCGGTGGGCGGTTTCATCAGCAAGCGTTAAACCGCCATCCGATGCACAGAAAACCGCCGCCTGCCCGGCGGTTTTCTTTTGTGGCCCGCTACAATTGACAGGATGGATGTCTCGTACCTGATCGACCCGCTCAACGACGCACAGCGCGAAGCGGTCTGCGCTCCGCCCGGCCACTACCTGGTGCTGGCCGGCGCCGGCTCCGGCAAGACCCGCGTACTCACCCACCGCATCGGCTGGCTCAACCAGGTCGAACGCGTGCCGCCGTGGGCGATCCTCGCCGTCACCTTCACCAACAAGGCCGCCGGCGAGATGCGCGCACGACTGGAGGCGCTCATTCCCGGCAAAACCCAGGGCCTCACCGTCGGCACCTTCCACGGCATCGCCCATCGGCTGCTGCGGCGGCACTGGCGCGAGGCGGGCCTGCCGGAAACCTTCCAGATCCTCGATGCCGACGATCAGCTGCGCCTGGTCAAGCGTGTGGTCGCCGGACTGGGGCTGGATGACGCGAAGTACCCGCCACGCCAGGCCAGCTGGCAGATCAACAACTGGAAGGACGAGGGCAAGCGCCCGGACAGCATCGAGCATCGCGACCATCCGGTCACGCATACGTTCGTCAACATCTACAAGGCCTACGAAGATGCCTGCCGGCGCGCCGGACTGGTCGATTTCGCCGAGCTGCTGCTGCGCGCGCACGAACTGTGGCTGAAGAACCCGGCCGTGCTGGAGCACTACCAGCAGCGCTGGCGTTACCTGCTGGTCGACGAGTTCCAGGACACCAATACGCTGCAGTACGCGTGGATTCGTGTGCTCGCCGGAAGCACCGGCCAGGTGTTCGTGGTCGGCGACGATGACCAGGCAATCTATGGCTGGCGCGGCGCCAAGGTGGAGAACGTGCAGCAGTTCCTGCGCGATTTCCCCGGCGCCAGGACGATCAAGCTGGAACAGAACTATCGCTCCACCTCGACCATCCTGAAGGCCGCCAACAGCGTGATCCAGCGCAACGGCAGCCGCCTCGGCAAGCAGCTGTGGACGGCGGGCGAGGACGGCGAGCGCATCGCGCTGTACGCCGCCTACAACGAGCAGGACGAGGCGCGCTTCGTGATCGAGCGCATCCGCGAATACATCGCCGAGCATGGCCATGCGAAGGATTGCGCGATCCTGTATCGCTCGAACGCGCAGTCGCGCAACTTCGAGGAACAGCTGACCCAGCACAGCATCAAGTACCGCGTCTATGGCGGCCAGCGCTTCTTCGAGCGTGCCGAAGTCAAGGATGCGCTGGCCTATCTGCGCCTCAGCGCGAACCGCCATGACGATGCCGCGTTCGAGCGCGCGGTGAACACCCCGCCGCGTGGCATCGGCGATCGCACACTCGATGCATTGCGTCGTCGCGCACGCGGCGACAATACCTCGATGTGGGAAGCGGCACTCGTCGAACTGGCCAGTGGCAGTGAGCTGGCCGGCCGCGCGAAGAATGCGGTGAAAGCCTTTCTCGTCTTGATCGACGAGATGGCGCGTACTTTCGTCGGCCAATCGGATGATGAAGCGCTCAACCTGGCCGAGCAGATCGACCACGCCATCACCCACACCGGCCTGCGCGACTTCTACGAGAAGGACAGCCGCGGCAATGCCGAGTCGCGGGTGGATAACCTGGACGAACTGGTCAACGTCGCCAGCCGCTTCGAGCTGACACCCGACGATATCGAAGCCGGCCTCGGCGAACTTTCGGCCTTCCTCTCGCACGCCGCGCTGGAAGCCGGCGAGAACCAGGGCGAGGCGTGGGACGACTGCGTGCAACTGATGACCCTGCACTCGGCCAAGGGCCTGGAGTTTCCGGTGGTGTTCCTGGTCGGTATGGAGGAAGGCCTGTTCCCCAGTCAGCGCTCGGTCGACGACGAGGGCCGGCTGGAAGAGGAACGCCGGCTCGCCTACGTCGGCATCACCCGCGCCCGCGAGAAACTCGTCGTCACCCACGCCGAATCACGCCGCATGCACGGCACCGAAATGCTGGCACGACCCTCGCGTTTTCTCGGCGAAATGCCCGCCGAACTGATCGACGAAGTCCGCCCGCGCGTACAGGTCACCCGACCGATGTATGCCGGTCGCTCGCGCGAAACATCGTCATCGCTCGAAGAAGCCCTGCCGGTGAAACTCGGCCAGCGCGTCAGCCACCCCAGCTTCGGCGAAGGCGTGGTGCTCAGCGCCGAAGGCAGCGGCGCGCATACGCGGCTGCAGGTGAATTTCGAAGGCGCCGGCAGCAAGTGGCTGGTGGCGGCGTATGCGAACCTGACGCCGCTGTAGGTCAGCACCAAGTGCCTTGTCGCTGGCCACGACACCTGATCTTGCGCCGCCAGCAGCGAGACGGATTCAGGCCCATAGAAACAGCGGCCTCGCCATCAGCGCACTGGTCACTTTTTCGGCGCCGGAACCGGCTCAAGAGGCCCGACGTCGACGTGCCCGAATTGACTGGTGATGAACTTGTCGAACTCCTGTTTTCGCGCCGACCAGAAATTCGCTTCGGAGGATACGCTGGTCCGCATGCTTGTCGCGTTCAACTCGGAGATCAGGGCGGCATTGCCCATGGGCGTTCCGGCAGGGTTGAAACCGCTGGTCGAGAAGACGTAAGCGGTGGGATCGTCTTCCGTGGTCGCGGATCCGAGGCGCGCAGCACGGTAGCTTCGCTCGAACAGCTGGGTCGCCCGCGCGAGAGTGAACCTGTCGCCGTAGACGGCCTCCAGTGTTTTCCAGATCCCGTCTGCGCGCCGGCGTTCGTCAGGACTGAGTTCCGCGTACGCGCTGACCAATGCCTTGTCGTAATTGGGCTCGTGTTCTTCGGCAGCGATGCCAAGCCACGCGGCACCGCGCGCGCGGTCTGCGGGGATGCTCCCCATGCCGTGAAAATAGATTTCGCCGAGATCGTATTGAGCTACCTTGTTGCCCCAGTACGCGGCTTCCTTGTAGGCGCTCACGGCATCCGCATAGTCCTTGCGATGCATGGCATCCAACGCGATGCGTTCGTAGTATTTGGCCGGCAAGTAGTTGCGGGTTGGATCCGTGACTGTCTCGTGCGGCAATGCATCGAAGCGACCGGCAGCGGCGACATTCCACCAGCAGCACGCCAACAGGCATGCCATGGGGCCAACCCAGCTCTTCACGGATACGCCTGCAGCAGTCATCGTGTTGCTCCAACGTGACCCTCGCAGCCGTATCTTAATACCGAGCCCATCGGCGATGAGGTGCAAGATCACGGTGGCCGGTTCCGGGCACAACACCGTGCGCACAAGCGGACCCTAGACCGCTCCCGGTTGCGTGGAGATTGCGCCATGAAGCCCGCACCCGCCAAGTCGCCCGGCTCGACCGACCGCGAATGTCAGCAATGGGTCGAGGATTCAACCGATCGACGCAGCACGCTGAAGCCTGACCAGGCAGCGGAGGTGATGCCGATGAGATTCAGGACGCGGTTGTTGCGCCTCCAATGCATCTACCCGCGCAACCGCGGCACACCGTGCTGGTCACGTTCCTCGACCGCGATCGATTGGGTATCGAGGCGGGTCCCGCGGCTGTCTGGCGGCAGCGCATCGACCGCCTCGCCACGGATGAACGCCAGCGCGTTGCGGTAGCAGCGTTGCGCCTGCTCGACGTCGCCCTGACCGGCGAAGCTGTCGCCGAGCGCTTCCCACGCGCCGGCACTTGGGGCCAACGCCAGCGAGCGCTGGAGATGCTGCTGCGCCTTGCCCCACAGCTTGAGCCGCACGCACATGCGGCCGAGCGTGAGCAGGAGCACCGCGTCATTCGGATGGCCGTCGTACCAGCCTTCGGCGCGGCGCAGGCGTGCCTCGATATCGTCGCCGCCAAGCGTGCCGTAGGTCTCGATCAGCAATGGCGACCATTCGCGGCGCAAGGCAGATTCGACTTCATCCATCGCCGGCAGGATCAGGCCGAAGCCGGCCGCGCGACGTGCATACGCGTCGATCACCGCGGGCACCCGACGCTGCGCCTTCGGTAGTTGCGACCACAGCGTGTTGAGTGCGGCGCCATCCGGCGCGGCGTTGATCGTCGCGGCGAGTACCTTCGCTTCCAGCGCAGCGTAGGCGCGGCTGCCAAGTGCGCCGCTTTTCTGCAGCGGATCGAGCGCCTCGCGGGCGCGCCGTATATCGCCGCTGGCCAGCGCTGCCAAGGCCAGCTCGCGCCAGCCTCCGGGAGTCAGCGTGCCCTTGTCGGATTCGGGCGCCAGCAACGCCACTGCCTCGCCCGGCTTGCCTTCGCGGCGCAGCACGCGAGCGCGCAGTACACGGGATGCCTGCGGTGCGGCTTGCGAGGCCTGGTTCAGCGCTTCCAGCGCACGACCGTGTTCACCACGACGCGAGGCCGCTTCGGCAGATGCCAGCAACGCCGGACCGCGCAGACTGTCAAGTCGCGAGGCGCGGTTGAGGTCGCGTTCGGCGTCGCCATGACGGCCCTCGATCAGGGCGATCAGCCCCTCGCCCATGCGCTGCTGGCTGAGTCGCCGATGCCGCCGCGAGAACGCGCCGAATGGCCAGCGCAGCAGACGCCACAGCGCGGTAAGCAGACCCCACGCCAGCAACAGGATGAGCACGGCCGCCACCACCGTGGTTTCCACGCGCCAGCCGCGCAGCCGCAGCAACACATAACCGGGATCCACCGCCACCCAATGCCAGCCGAACGCAGCCAGCGCGGCAACGATCACCAGCAGCAGGATCCAGCGCCACAACTTCATGGCCTGGCTCCGGCTGCTGGCTTTGTCGTGCCGCTGGCGGCGGCAGGGGCGGCATCCGGTTTCAATGCATGGACGGTACGCAGGTTGCGCAACTCGCTCAACGCGGCACCGAGCTGTACCGGGGCCTTCGCGGGCAAGGCGGCGGCGAGCTGTTTGATCGTGGCGTGCGCCTGCTGCACGGCCGGCGTGCTGCCGTCGAACTGGGTCGCCAGTGCAATGTCCACCCGTTGCAGCGCGGCCGCATACGCGGGGCCGTCATACGCCATCAGCGCGATCTGCGCCTGCGCCAGGTCCAGTTCGGCCAGCTCGCGGGCAAAGCGCGCATCGGCCACTGCCAGCGGTGCACCGTTGTCGCGCTGCACGCTGACCACACTGGCCAGCGCATGGCGGATGCGCGACCAGGTATCCGGCATCTGGACAACGTTCGCGGTGTCGAGCGGCTTCAACGGCAGCGTGGCCAGTGCGCCGCGCAACTCGGTCAGTTGCTGCAGGGCGCTGGCCTGGCTGGCCGGCTGGCTCTTCGCCAGCGCGTCACGTTCGGCGTCGATGGCCTGGCGCACGCCGGAGAACGCACCATCGTTGACCGCCGCCAGGGCCTGGTCGGCCAGTACATATGCAGCCGCAGCACCCTGCGCGTCGTGAAACAGCGTATAGCGCTCGCTGGCCATGCGCAGCAGCGATTCGGTTTCATCCAGCAGCATCGCATCGTGCCCGGACAGGCTCTTCTCGGCGAGCTTCGCCACCGCGTCCTCGAGATTGCGCGTGCGCTCCGCCTGACCAAGCAGCTCCTCGCGCAGTGAACGGTTGACTGCCGCCGCGTCGTTCAGGCGCTGGTTGAGGCTGGTACGTTCGCCGCTGACACCGGTCAGTGTGGTTTCCAGCGCGGCGACGCGCTGCTGCAGGCCGGTCACGCTCCGGCTGTCGGCAGCGTTGCCCTGTTCCTGTTGCCACTGGCGCCAGCCGACGTAGCCGGAAGCGCCGAGCGCGATCAGGGCCAGCAGCAAGGCAAGCGCCAGACTGCCGCCGCCACGCGGGCGCGATTCGCGCGTGGCGGGCGCGGTTCGCACCGGACGCACCGGCATCGCATCGGGACGGGCGCCCTCGGGCGCGGCGGACTCGTTGGGCTTGTCTACGTTGCTCATGCGCGCATGCTAACAGCCCATACGCCCGCGTTCGTAGCAAGGTGGCGTGAAGAGGCTCAACCCACGCGCATGGCAGCGCCAAGCAGATCGGCCGGCAGCGCCGAGGTGGCCAGCACGATGCGCGAGAAACCGCTGTCGCGAGCGACCGCCGCCAGCCGCTCGCTGCTGACCACCGCAGTTGCCGTGCACAGCCGCGCCCATGCAGCTGCCGGCAGCTGCTGCTGCAGGTTGTGCAACGCCTCCGCGCTGGACAGCAATACCTGCGCCGAGGACGGCAGCACCATCAGCGCATCGACATGCCGGCGATCCAGCCGCGGCGCCACGCGCCGATAGACATGCAGCTCGTGCAATTGCGCACCACGCGCGACCAGCTGCTCGCGCAGCAGGCCGCGACCGCCGGCGGCACCGATCAGGCCGACGCGGCGGCCACGCAGGTCATGCAGGGCCGGATGTTCCAGCAGGCCTTCGCTATCCTGCTGCGACGGCGTCAGCGGCATGCGGATACCGTGCCGGCGCAACGCCCGTGCGGTGCCGTGGCCCACGGCCAGCACCGTGGCCGTTGTCTGCAACGGTGCCAGGATCGCGGCGAAGCGAACGGCCGCCGGGCTGGTGAAGACCAGTACGTCGCCCTGCAACACTGCCCGCAGGCCCTTGCGTGCCGCGGCCTCGTCGGCGACGCCACGCAACGTCAGTCCAGGCAGCAACAAAGGCACGCCACCCAGGCCACGTACCCGTCGCGTCAGGGCGGCGGCGGTACCGGCCGGACGCGTGATCACCACGACCCGACCGCACAGACCCGCGTTGTCTACCGGGGTTTGCCGCTGCATCCGCGCATCGCATTCGTCATGGTCATGGCCCCAGTGTAATGGTCGCCCTACACTGGGAGGTCATTCTTTCAGCAAGGCACCCGATCAACGTGAGCACCACCGACGACGCAACCACCCAGGCGCAGCAGCTGATCCGGTTCATCCGCGACGAGATTCCGCTGGCCCACACGATGGATCTGCAGCTGGGCGAATCCAGCGACGACATGCTCAGCCTGCTCGCGCCGCTGGCCCCGAACGTCAACGACAAGGGCTGTGCCTTCGGCGGCAGCCTGGTCAGCCTGATGACACTGAGCGGCTGGGCGCTGGTGGAACTGGCACTGCGCCGGCAAGGCCATGACTGCGATGTGTTCGTGGCCGAATCCAGCGTGCGCTACCTGACGCCGCTGTGGCAGGACTTTCGCAGCGAGGCGCGGTTGGCCGCCGACGCCGACTGGGTCACGTTCTTCAACACACTGAACGCACGCGGCAGGGCACGCATCGAAGTCGCCTGCGTGGTGCCCGGCAATGACGGCAAGCCGGCCGCCACGCTGAGCGCACGCTTCGTCGCCAAGCGGCGCAAGTGAACCTCGACAACCCGGTTGAGGCAGAATGGGCCGGTCTTCATCGGGAGCAACCTTCATGCGCCGTATCCTGAGCATTCTTGCCTTGCTGTCCGTGCTGTTTCTGGCCGGCTGCGCCACCCAGAAACAGGGTGACATACTGACCACCACACTCAATGCATATGCGAGCACGCTGCGCTGGGGCGATTTCCAGAGCGCTGCGCAATTCATCGATCCCGATATCCGCGAAAAGCATCCGCTGAGCGCGCTGGACATCGCGCGCTACAAGCAGGTCAAGGTAAGCGACTACGACGACGGCAACGGACCGCTCCCGGCCGGCAAAGGCAAAGTCCAGCAGACCGTGCATATCAGCCTGGTCAACATCCATACCCAGACCGAGCGCAGCATCGTCGACCACCAGACCTGGCAGTACGACGAGAAAACCAAGCACTGGTGGCTGATCAGCGGGTTGCCGGACATCACCCAGGACTGAGTTCACCGCCACCCGCCCCTTCCAGCCGCGCGGTGCCCGTATAATCGACGGTTTACCCGAGCTGGTGCGATCAAGGCACTGTGGACTGACGATGAACGATTTCCTGCACAAGCTGCCCGAATTTATCGGCAATCATGTGGCCCTCGTGGCCCTGTTCGCGATCCTCCTGGTGGCGTTGATCGCCATGCAGATCGCCGAACTGTTCAGCAAGACCAGGGAACTGACTCCGGCTGGCCTGACCCTGCTGATCAACCGCGAGAACCCGCTGCTGATCGATCTGTCCGCCTATGCGGATTTCGAAAAGATGCATGTGCCGGGCGCGAAGCACGTGGCGATGAGCCAGTTCGATCCGGAAAACAAGGATCTGACCAAGGCGAAGGAACTGCCCGTCGTGGTGATGGACAAGGATGGTCGTGGCAACTCGGTCAAGGCCGCACAGCGCCTGGTCAAGGCCGGTTTCGGCAAGGTCCATACGCTCGGTGGCGGCGTGCTGGCGTGGCATGCGGCGCAGCTGCCCGTGGCCAAAGGCAACAAGTAGCAGGAACGAGTGGAAAGGAGTGAGAGAAGGCATGCACAGCGCGGCTCTTCTCTCACTCCTCACTCTTTTTCTCTCACTTCTCCGCTGTCGTGGATCCCCGCGCGACCGGCCATGATCTGCGCCAGCACGTCCGGTGCGTATTCGAACGAGTCGTAATACAGTCGGTCCTCCGGCAGGCCGGCATCGAGGAACAACGGGTGGGCGGCATCGATCATCGCCGGCGGCCCGCTCATGTACAGGTCGTGGCCGGACAGGTCGGGCTGATCCGCCAGCACCGCTTCGTGCACCAGACCGGTACGCAGGCCAGCCGCCTGCTCCGAATCGAACACCACTGGGTGGAACTGCAGGTTCGGCAGCTCGCTCGCCCAGCGCTCGGCCAGCGGGCGCAGGTACAGATCCGCCGCCGTGCGTGCGCCCCAGTAGACCTGCATCGACCGACGTGTACCCAGCGCGATGAAATGCTCGACGATCGCCTTGACCGGCGCGAAACCAGTGCCACCCGCCATGAACAGCATCGGCCGCTCGGAATCCTCACGCGGCACGAAGGTGCCCAGCGGCCCCTCGATGCGCAAGTGGTCGCCCACCTTCAGCACATCGTTGACCCACGAAGTGAAGCCGCCGCCCGTCACATGCCGTACATGCAGTTCGATCATGCCGTCGGCCTGCGGGCCGTTGGCGACCGAGAAGGGGCGTCGCCTGCCGTCCTCCAGCAACACATCCAGGTACTGGCCAGGCAACCGGTTGAGCCGGCGCTCGCCGTGGGCAGGCAGCAGGCGCAGGCCGATCACGTCCGCTGCCAGCGACCACTTGTCGGTCACCACCATGCCGAGCTGACGCCGCGCGATGTCCTCCACCGAGGTCACCTCACGCGCCTCCAGCAGCAGGTCGCTGGTGGGCACCGCCTGGCACAACAGCACTGCTTGATGGGCGAGCGCGCTGGCACTCAGCGCCAGCGGCGGGTTGCGCGGGTACTCGCAATGCCCCTGCAGCAAGGTCGCCTTGCAACTGCCGCAGACGCCGGCGCGACAGGAGTACGGCAAGGCCACACCCGCCCGTTGCGCCGCTTCCAGCACGGTTTCACCGGCAGCCACCGAAAACTGGCGGTCCGAGGATTTGAGGGTAACGGTAAACACCAGGTGCATTGTCGTTGCGATCGCGGCGGACAACAATGCGGGCCCGGTATCTAGGAATCAACCATGAGCATCTGGAAACAGCCTGCCGACCTCGCGCGCATCAACGCGTGGAGCGCCAACACCATGATGGAGACGCTCGGCATCCGCATCAGCGCGATCGGCGACGACTGGCTGCAGGGCACCATGCCGGTCGATCATCGCACTCACCAGCCGTACGGCCTGCTGCACGGCGGTGCCTCGGTGGTGCTGGCCGAGACGCTGGGCAGCACCGCGGCGATGCTCACACTCGATCCGGACAAGGAGCTGGCGGTCGGTCTCGACATCAACGCCAACCATGTCCGCGGCGTGCGCAGCGGCACCGTCACCGGCACCGCGAAGATGCTGCATCTTGGCCGCACCACGCAGGTCTGGGAGATCCGCATCGAGAGCGATGAAGGTGCGCTGGTATGCATCTCGCGCATCACCATGGCGGTGATTCCGGCGCGCGTCGTGGCGCCGCGTTGAACGACACGCCATACGCCAGCCTCAGCCCCGATCTGGTGCTCGACGCCGTCGCCACCTGCGGCCTGTGGCCGGATGGCCGGTTGCTCGCGCTGAACAGCTACGAGAACCGGGTATGGCAGGTCGGGCTGGAAGATATGCAGCCGGTGATTGCGAAGTTCTACCGACCCGGCCGCTGGAGCGACGCGGCGATCATCGAGGAGCACTCGTTCACCCAGGAACTCGCGGCGGCCGAGTTGCCGGTAGTCGCACCGCTGGTGTTCGGCGGGCGCACTCTGCTGTTCCACGGGGGCTTCCGCTATGCGCTGACCCCGCGCCGCGGCGGCCGTGCACCGGAACTGGAGGCCCTCGATCAACTGCAATGGCTGGGCCGGCTGATCGCGCGCATGCACGTGGTCGGCGCGCGCCAGCCGTTCGCCCATCGCGGCCGGCTCGATCGCGAGACGATGGTGCAACAACCGATGCAGGCAGTGCTTGCGTCGTCCTTGCTGCCGGCATCGCTGCAGACGAAATACCGGGCGGCGGCGACGCGTCTCGATGCCGCCATCGCATCGCGCCTTGAAGCGGTCGGCCCGGTGCGGCAACTGCGCCTGCACGGCGATTGCCATCCCGGCAACGTGCTGTGGACTGACGACGGCCCGCACTTCGTCGACCTCGACGACGCGCGCACCGGCCCGGCCGTGCAGGACCTGTGGATGCTCGCCGGCGACGAGCGCGCGATGGATGCCGTGCTCGACGGCTACCGCCAGTTCCGCGATTTCGACGACGGCGAATTGCTGCTGGTCCCTGCCCTGCGCGCAATGCGCCAGCTGCATTACGCCGGCTGGATCGCCGCACGCTGGCATGACCCGGCCTTCCCCGCCGCCTTCCCGTTCGCCGCCGAATCACGCTGGTGGGAGCAGCACATCGCCGACCTGCACGAACTGGCCGACGAGCTTGAATAATCGCCATATCCAGCAAGAACGCACAGGGTGCGCTCCTACAATTTCCATCCTTCCCCATCGGAGTCCTGCATGCGCACCATCCTGTTCCGCCTGATCGGCATCCTCGAAATCGCCGGCGGCCTGTATGGCGTGGCGGCGATGCTGCATCGGCTGCTGCCGTTCGGTCCGGCCCACGAAAGCCTGATCGCCCTGCTCGGTCTGGCGCTGTACGGATTCGTGCTGGCCGCCGGCGTGCAGTTGCTCGACGGCAGCGACCGCGGCGTGCGCATGTCCGGCTGGGCGCAACTGCTGCAGCTGCCGCTGATCGCCCTCCCGTTCTTCAGCTATGGGCTGCACTGCGGCGCCTTCGTGAATGTGTTCGCCACGCTGCACGCCGCGCCGCGACTCGGCATCGACTGGTACTTCGGTAGCCAGGGCTTCGTGCTGGCGGCAGCCGGCCCGTCCGTTTCGCGGCTCGGCATCAACCTGCTGGCACTATTGTCATGGCTGGCGCTGCGCCTGCGCTGACACAGCGCTTCGCTCCCTTCCCTGCAAAGCCCCAAAAGAGGACTCCGCTTTGGTCGCAGGGAGGGGAATCGCAGCCACCAGCTATCATGCGCAGATGAATACTCCTGCTGCGTTACCTGTCATCCGCCTGAAATCCGATCGTGCCCCGGGCCATCCGTGGGTATGGTCGGCGCAGATCTACAAGCCGGAGCAGAAACTGCCACCGGGCAGCCTGGTCGAGGTTCACGACGCCAAAGGGCGCTTTGTCGGCCGCGCATTCTGGAACGGACATGCGCGCATCGCGCTGCGCCTGCTGGACACACATCCAGCTTCCATCATCGACGCCGACTGGATCGCCGCGCGCATCGCCCGCGCAGTGCAGCTGCGTCGCGACTGGCTGCAGCTCGACCAGGTCAGCGACGCCTGGCGCGTGGTGCACAGCGAAGGCGATGGCCTGTCCGGGCTGATTGTCGACCGCTACGCCGACATCCTGGTGATCGAATACTTCGCCGCTGGCATGTGGCGTTTCCGCGAGGCGATCCATGCCTCGCTGCTCAGCCACTTCCCCGGCGCGCAGCTGTACTGGTTCGCCGAATCGCATGTGCAGAAGCAGGAATCGTTCGATTGCCGCAGCCCCGACGTGCCCGCCGCGTTCGAGGTGCACGAGCACGGCCTGCGCTTCCACGCCGCACCGGGTTCGGGCCACAAGACCGGCTTCTTCGCCGACCAGCGCGACAACCGCCGCCGCTTCGCGGAACTGGCGAAGGGCCGCCGCGTGCTCGACCTGTGCTGCAACGCCGGCGGTTTCGCGGTGCATGCGATGGCCGCCGGCGCGCGCGAAGCGGTCGGCGTCGATCTGGATGCGGGTATCCTGGAGGTCGCCCGCGCCAACGCCGCCGCCAACAACGTTGCGGTGACGTTCGAACAATCCGATATCTTCGACTGGGTGCGTGCGGCCGTGGCACGCGGCGAACAGTACGACGCGGTAATCCTCGATCCGGCCAAGCTCACCCGCGATCGCAGCAAGGTGATGGATGCGCTGAAGAAGTACTTCGCGATGAACCGCATGGCGCTGGACATCATCCCGCCCGGCGGTCTGCTGCTGACCTGCTCGTGCACCGGTCTGGTCGGCGAAAGCGAATTCCTGGAAATGCTGCGCCGCGTGGCACTGAATGCCGGACGCGAGATTCAGGTACTGGAAGTGCGCGGCGCCGGTGCCGACCATCCGTTCCGCACCGATGTACCGGAAGGGCGTTACCTCAAGGCCGTGTTCTGCCGCGTGGATTGAGCGACCTGATCGCAGCGGGCGAGACAGCCTTGCGTAAACTCGCAGTCTGCATCACTGGATTCTCTTATGCCTGCCACTGAAATGCTGTTGATTGTTCTCATCATCGCCGTGCTTGTGGCTGGCGTGCTGCAAGTGATCGCGCTGCTGCGAGGACGCCGGAGTTACGACGATTCGCAGAAAGCCCTGGTTGATGCCAATGCGAGTTTGCGCGAAGTTTCATCAGAACTCGCACGAGCGCAAGCGCAGGCGGAACGCGCCCAGGCTCTCGAATTGGAAATGCGCGCTGCGACCGAAGAAATCACCGCCAAACGTGAAGATCTGGCCGGCAAATCGAGCCAGTTGGACGCGGTCGAAAAAGCCCTTGCGGTGGCGAATGCTCAGCTCATCGAGCTAACCGCTACCAATAAAAACATTGTCGAGAGTAAAGGCGCACTTCTCGAATCCAATGCACGACTTGAGCAGGAAGTGAAATCCGCAAAACAGCGGGAAATCGAAACAACCACGCTACTTGCAGGCGCGAAAGAGGAAATGGCCAAAGAGTTCAAAATCATGGCCAATACCTTGCTCGAGGAGAAGGGCGCAAAGCTGACAGAGCAACAGAGATCCACTCTTTCCACGTTGCTTGATCCCTTCAACGAGACTCTCAAGGATTTCAAAGGCAAGGTTGAGTCCGCGCGCGAAGCGGATGTCGCTGCAAGAGCAGGTCTGATCGCTCAGATTCTCGAGCTTACGAAGTTGAACCAGGATATAGGCGCCAAAGCCCAATCCCTTACGAATGCCTTGCGCGGTGAAAGCAAGACGCGCGGCATATGGGGGGAAGCAGTGTTGCAACGTATTCTGGAACTAGCCGGGCTACGCGAAGGTATGGAGTTCCGGACCCAGGTGAGCCACAAAGTCGAAGGCACCGATGAGCGACGCGTTCCTGACGTCGTGCTGGACCTTCCGCAAGATCGTTCCATCGTAATTGATGCGAAAGTCTCTTTGGTTGCCTATGAGCGCTTCGTCTCTTCAAGCGGCGATGAACAAGTACGCATGGCGGCCCTGGACGATCATTCAGCATCTATCAAAAGGCATATCCAAGATCTGTCAAAGAAAAACTACCCTTCGCTTTACAACCTAAAAAGTGTGGACTTCACACTTCTCTTTGTACCTATCGAAAGCGCATTAATGGCTGCAAGCGAAGCCGATCCCAATCTTGCTCAATACGCTCTCGAACGTCACGTCGCCCTCGTGTCACCCAATACGTTGTTTACCGTTCTGCGCACAATCGAGTACATCTGGCGTGTGGACAAAACAACACGCAGCATGGAAGAGATCGTCAAGCGTGGAGGGTTGATGTACGACGCCGCTGTGCGGTTCAGCGAGCATGTCGTGTCCATCAACGATGCACTTGGCAAGGCGACCATAGCTGCGCAGTCAGCCGAGAAAGCACTGATCAACCCCAGGAATGGTCTGGTGCGTCAGGCCGAGCAACTGCGCGACCTTGGCATCAAACCGAAGAAGTCCATGCCGAAGAGACTCTCCTCGAATAGCGATGGTACAAAACCGACTGATTCTCTTGATAGCGGACTTGAGCACGACAGCAGCGACACCGATAACGAAGCTGACGAGGAAGCATGAACGAACCGCGACGACCGTTGACCGAGCATCGTCGCCGACTCGATCTGCTGACGGATGAACTTGCGCGGCTGCGACAGGCGTTGCCGCCACGCGACCGCCTGATTGTTGGTCTGGTCCATGCACTACGCGCCGTGCTCGCCGCGAGCCTGGGCTATTTCACCGCCCTCGAACTGGGCCTCGGGCAAGGTTTCTGGGCCGCGATCACCGCGATCTCGGTCAGCCAGAGCAGCTACGCGGAAGTGCGCAGTTCTTCGCGCGACCAGTTTGTCGGCGCGATGATCGGTGGCCTGATCGGGCTGGGCGCCGCCATGCTCGGGCACGATCACTACCTGGCTTACGTACTGGCGGTGATCGCCGGCATGCTGCTTTGCTCGGTGTTCGACCTGGGTGCGGCCGGCCGCATCAGCGGCATCACCACCACGATCATCATGCTGGTACCTCACAGTGGTGCGTTCTGGCAGTTCGCCCTGTTCCGGCTCGGCGAAGTCACCCTGGGGGCTGCCGCTGCGCTGCTGGTCACGCTCGCGTTCGGCGTGCTGGAACGGCGCCTGTTCGACAAACTCCCCTCCCGATAAAGGGCCCCATAAAGGGCTCGCCATTCCATCGACGAGTGCGGCCGCTACACTATCGCTCTGTCTGACCCCCAAGGACTCCCCATGAGCAAGCAGCCACCGGACACCGGCGTCACCCAGCAACAGGCCGAAGATGCCGTGCGTGTACTGCTGCGCTGGGCCGGTGAAGATCCGGCACGTGAAGGCTTGCTCGACACGCCGAAGCGGGTGGTCAAGGCGTACCGCGACTGGTTCTCCGGCTACGAGTCCGATCCTGGCGACTACCTGCGCCGCACCTTCAAGGAAGTGGAGGGCTACGACGAGATGGTGGTGTTGCGCGACATCGAGTTCGAGAGCCACTGCGAGCACCACATGGCACCGATCATCGGCCGCGCCCACGTGGGTTACCTGCCGACCAACCGCGTGGTCGGCATCAGCAAGCTGGCCCGCGTGGTCGAGGGTTTCGCGCGCCGCTTTCAGGTGCAGGAGAAACTCACCGCGCAGATCGCCCACTGCATCCAGGAAACCCTGCAGCCGGCCGGCGTGGCGGTGGTGGTCGACGCCAGCCACGAATGCATGACCACCCGTGGCGTGCACAAGCGCGGCGTGTCGATGGTGACCAGCCAGATGCTCGGCACTTTCCGCGACGACGCGCGCACCCGCGCGGAATTCCTGCAGTTCATCGGCATCCACGGCAGCAGTCGTTGATGCGTCGCCTCGTCATCGCTGCGGCCCTGCTCCTGCCGCTGGTCGCGTTCGCGCAGGATTCGCGTGCGGATTACCTCAAGCTGTTCGACACCAATGGCGACGGCAAGGTGAGCGAGGCCGAATACGTGGCCTACATGAGCCAGGGTTTCGAGCGCATGGACACCAACCACGATGGTGTACTGGAAACCAGCGAACTGCCCGGCGGCCGCGGCAAACCGATCACGCTGAAGGAATACCAGGGCAATCTGCGCCGGCAATTCCACAAGCTCGACCGCCACCACCACGGTTACCTCAATGCGCAGGAACTGACCGCGCCGCCACAGGGCTGAAGATGCACGCGCCGCAAGGCGCGCGCATCACTCCTGTGTCAGGCCGAAATCGCCAGCCGCTCGGAGCGGTACAGCTGAATCGTCGCCAGCAGTGCGAGCAGCGCAGCCGCAAGGCTCCCGAGCAGGCACAGACCGATCTGCTCCACGTTGACGCCGTCGCCGCGCAGCAACTGCATGATGCCGAGGTTCTGGCCCAGCAGCGGCACCGCATACATCCAGGCCTGCGCCTTGATCGGCATGAACGACAGCAGCGCACTGGGAATCAGCGGCACCAGCATCAGCAGCGAGATGTAGGTCTGCGCTTCGCGGTAGCTCTTGGCGAACGCCGCCACCATCGACTGCAGCGCGGACAGCAGCAACACCAACGGCAGCATCAGCAACAGCACGTACGTCGCAAAGTGCAGGCCCAGGTCCAGCTCCATGCCGATCTTCTCGGCGGGGATGAACTGGCCCACCACGGCAAACGCGAGCAAGGTGATCAGCAGGCTGGCGGTGGAGAACACCGAGATCGCCGCCAGCTTGCCGCACAGGATTTTCCAGCGTGCCACCGGATTGGCGAACAGCGGCTCCAGCGACTGCCGCTCGCGCTCGCCGGCGGTGAGGTCGATGGCCAGGTACATGCCGCCCATGAAGACGGTGATCACGAAGAAGTACGGCAGCATCGCGAACATCAGTACCGCACGCGACTGCGGCGTGGCCTGATCGCGCTTGGCAACCTGCAATGGCCATGCGGTACTCGGCGACATCCCGCGTGCGACCAGCCGCAGCACACCTTGCTGGCGGCTGTAGTTCTCGACCAGGGTGCTTACCCGCTCCACCGAGGTATTGGCATCGCGCTGCGAGGAGTCGTAGAACAGCTCCACCTGCACCGGTTCGCCCTTGCGCCAAGCCTTGCCGTAGCCGGGTGCAATGCGCAGTACCACGTCGGCGTCCTGCTTGCGCACGACCTGGGCCGGATCGGCCACCGGCGCGCCCGGCACCACGCCGCCGGCCTTGAGCGCATCGACCAGGTTCGGCGCGTACTCGGCACCGATCACCGGTACCGGCAGCGATTTCTCGGCCTTGTCCAGCTCACGGTTGAGAGTGACATTGAGCAGCATCACGAACAGCACCGGACCGAGCAGCGGGCCGGTGAGGAAGGCGCTGATCAGGGTGCGCCGGTCGCGCAGATTCTCCTTCACTTCCTTCAGGAACACGGTGAGGAAGGTACGGCTGCGATTCACTTTCTTTGTACCGGCATTCATGCGGCCAGGCCCTCGTCGGTACCGATGATCTTCACGAACGCATCCTCCAGGTTGTGCTCACCGGTCTGCGCGCGCAGCGCATCCGGCGACTCGTCGGCCACCACGCGACCATGCGCGATCACCACGATGCGGTCACACAGCGCCGCCACCTCCTGCATGATGTGGCTGGAAAAAAGCACGCAACGGCCTTCGTTCTTGAGCTTCTGCATGAACTGGCGCAATGCCCGCGTCGCCATCACGTCGAGGCCGTTGGTCGGCTCGTCGAGGATCACGTTGCGCGGGTCGTGCACCAGGGCACGGGCGATCGCCGTCTTTACCCGCTGCCCCTGCGAGAAACCCTCGGTACGACGCTCGGCGATGTCGCCCATCTCCAGTGCCTTGATCAGCGCATCACGGCGACTCGCCAGCAGATCCTCCGGCAGGCCGTGCAGACGTCCGAAATAGTCGATGTTCTCGCGCGCGCTCAATCGCTTGTACAGGCCCCGCGCATCCGGCAGCACGCCCAGTTCGCGACGCACGCCGAGCGGATCGATTGCCGCGTCGATGCCATCCACCAGCACCTGGCCGCTGTCGGGATTCATCAGCGTGTAGAGCATGCGCAGCGTGGTGGTCTTGCCGGCGCCGTTGGGGCCGAGCAGGCCGGTGATCTCGCCATCGCGGGCAGTGAAACTGACGCCATCGACGGCTTTCACTGCGCCGAAGGCCTTGTGCAGATCCCTGACTTCGATCACGAGATGTCACTCCGGTTGAGGCATGCGTCCGGACCGGCCATGAGCAGCGACAGCGTGGCCAGCATCGGCAGCAGGACAAGGGAAAGGAACACGGGCGCCTTGAGCACGGCCGCAGCAAGAATGGCCGCGGCCCAAAGCATGGCATTCGCCAGCACGTAGCGTTTTTTCATGACGCTGCTCCTCAAGGGGTTGAACCGTTGAAATCAATGAAGATCGGGGTGGGCTGCAACCGACCCAGGCACGTCGCATCCAGCGTCTTGGGATCGAGCTTCTCGACGAAATGCTGGACCAGCTGCGGCGTGCAACCGGCCGCCAGCACACTGTGGCCCTGCCCCTTGAGCACCAGCACGCGTGCCTTCGGCAGGCCTTTCGCCACTTCCTCGGCATAGCGTGGCGGCGTCACCGGATCGTATTGCCCCGCCAGCAACAGGACCGGTTTGTCGGTTTTCAGCGGCTGATGGAAGTCTGCCGGGCGCGTGCCCTTCGGCCACACCGAGCAGACCGCCTTGAGCGCGTCGATCATATGCGTGCCGAGGATGGTGTTGGCATCCTGCGGGCGTGGCGTGAGCAGGTCGGCGTCCTCGGCACAGATCACCGAATACTGCATGCCGCTGCCCATCAGCTCGGTCAGGGCACCAGACAGGATCTTCGCCTGACCCAGCAACGGACCAACATCACCGTGTGCAGCCGCGTCGATCGACAGTGGCAGCAGCGCAGCCGTCTCCGGCTTGTAAGCGAACATGCGCACCACGCTGGCCAGCGCATTCTCGTTAAGCACCCGCTTGACCGTCTGGTAACTCTCGGGATCGCGGAAGCTGACTTCATGAGGATTGGCACGCAAGGCATCGCGCAGCTGGTACAGCGTCTGGTCCGGATCCCCGAACTGTTTTTTGCACGCCGGTTCGGCGGTGCAGCGCGCAAACTGCGCCTTCAGGGCGTCGTCCAGATTCCGCGCAAAGTCCTCGCCCAGTGCCAGCGAGTTCGGCACCACACTGTCCAGCACCACGCTGCGCACGGCGTCCGGATAACGCATCAGGTATTGCTGCGCCATTCGCGTGCCGTACGACACCCCGACCAGATCGAACTGCGGCGAGCCGAGCGCCTGGCGCACGTCCTCCAGATCCTGCGCCGCGATCGTGGTGGTGTAGAAACGCGGATCGGCCCGGTCAGCCAGCTGCTTCAGGCAATCGGCCGCCGCCGCGCGCATCTTGCCGGCATCGAGGCTGTCGTCGTCATCGGGCATGGCTGCTTCGTCCGACTCCTTGCAGCTCAATGCGTTGGAGCCACCCGTACCGCGCTGGTCGAGCAGCAGCACATCACGGTGGACGCGCAAAGGGTCCAGCATCGTGGCGATCGCACCCGCCGCATTGGTGGCCGCCTCGCCTGGACCGCCGGCGAGGAAGACGAGCATGTCCCTGCTCGACACCTGCGCACGGGAACGAAGCAGCGCCAGCTTCAGCTTGATCGTGCGGCTGTGCGGATCGGCGCGGTTTTCCGGCACCGGAAACATCGTGCACCACGCCGCCGTGCTCAGGCCGCTGTTCGGCTGGCTCAACTGGCATGCGGTCAACGTCACCGTACCCAGTTTCCACGTCTGCGGCTTGGCCGGCGGCAATGTGGCGGCTGCCGTCGTGGTTTTCTGTATGCCGGCTGCAACCGGTGCCGCGGTCTGTTGGGGATGCTGGAACTGCTTCCACGCCAGCACCCCCAAGGCCACGACGACCACGCCGATGCGCATCGCGGTACGTCCCTTCAATGCCATGCCTTACTCCTCACCCGGTACAAAAATCGATTCGATCGGACGGCCAAACAGTTTCGCCAGCTTGAACGCCAGCGGCAGGCTGGGATCGTACTTGCCTGTCTCGATCGCGTTGATGGTCTGCCGCGACACCTCCAGCCGCTCGGCCAGATCCGCCTGCGACCAGCCCTGCTCGCTGCGCAGCTCGCGTACGTGGTTATTCATTGGCGTTCGCCGACATCCGGCGGCAACTCGGCATCACGATGCCTCGCGGCCGCCACGGTGCTGCCTGCGCCAGCGCAATACGGCCAGCACGACGGCCCATGCGCCGAGTGCCGCACTCATGCCACACAACATGCCGAGCTGGTAATCGCTCATCTGATGACGCCCCAGCCCGGCGATCGCCGCAATCACCAGCGCAACAAGCAGCAGGCGCCAGTGCACGGCCACACCGTTGTCGCACATCACATCGGAGCTGCCACCGTAGCGGCGACTGGCCCAGCCGCGCCCGAAGGCATACACCACTACCAGGATCGGCCATACCCAGATCAGGATCGCGCCATCCAGCTTGATGATGCCCGCCGCGGCAAGGAAGCCGCCGACCAGGCTGAGCGTGCTCACCACCGTGGCCGCCACCGCCAGGCCGATCAGGTGGATGCGCTGCTCCAGCTCGTCGCTGCCCAGCACCAGCCGCACCATCGCACGCACCACGAACAGCACCGGCACCACCGGCAACAACGCAAGCACGACTTCCAGTAACGCGTTGTGCACCTTCGGCAGCAACGGCCACAGCAGGAACATGATCGCGACATAGGCCGCCATCGCCGGCCAGAACTCGCGCTGATAGCGCTGATGGATGGAACGGGGCTTGTTCAAGGACAACTCCGATTGTGCATGTCAAGCAACCTTGACATTCGCAGCGTACGGAGTGCTTCCAGTCGTGTCAAGCACGCTTTACATTTGCCCTGGATTTACCACATTCGCAACTTTTTGCGTGTGGCTCGCGTGAATCTTTTGCTCACAATAGGTGACGTGGTTCGCACTTTTAGCTGCCATAATTTGTCAGGGATGACCTACAGCGCGGGCCAAACGCCCGCCACGCCGGTACGTCAGCCCTTTGCCAACGGCAGGGGAGCCGATGGTAATCGTTTACATCCAGAGCTTGGCACACAGCTTGCTTTTCCCCCATCGACCAGCCACGCGCAAGGCTGCAGTCGGGGTGGTGCAGTAGCGCGACCACATTGTCCACAGCGCGTCGACCCAGTTAACAACCCAACATCCTGAAAGGAAATACGCATGAACAAGACTCTTCTCTCCGCCGCCTTCGCCACGCTCAGCGCGCTGGCCTTGGCGCCAACCGCCCAGGCGGCTGCCAACACCGGCACCATCAATATCACCGGCAAGGTGGTCGCGGACACCTGCCAGCTCAACGTCAATGGCACTCAAAATGGCACCGTGACCCTGCCCACCGTGACGACAGCGACCCTGAACACTTCTGTCGGCACAGTCGCAGGCGCCACAGCCTTTAACCTCACCCTCACCAGCTGCGATACATCGGCCACCTCGGCATCGCTGAATTTCAGCACCGGCGCCAACAACGACGCTGCCACTGGCAACCTCAAGAACACCGGCACCGCCGGCACCAACGTCGAGGTTCAGCTGCTGAACGGCGGTACTAGCGGCAGCGCCATCAACGTGGCCAGCAACGCCAATGCTCCCGCCAATATCGCGCTCACCAGCGGCTCATCGGGCACCATCGCCATGGCTGCCCAGTACTACACCAAAGCAACGACAGTGGTAGCCGGTACGGTCAGCACCAACGCCACCGTTACCTTCTCGTACCAGTAAGCAAGTAAGCGGCGCTGCGTGCCGCAGCCACCCTTGGCTGCGGCACGCCTTCTCGCCCCGTCTCCGACACCGCACCTGGCCAGACCCAGCAGGGACACTCTTGATGAAAAGCCTCTTCTGCAGCGTGGGCGTAGCCTTGGTAGCGCTCGTCGTCGGCATCGGCCCTGCCCATGCCAGCGTCGTCATCGCAGGCACCCGCGTGGTGTTTCCTGCCCAGCAGGGCGAAGTCACCGTGCGCCTGACCAACGACGGCGACCATCCCGCCTTGGTTGAGGCATGGATCGACGAAGGCGACCTCAATTCCACGCCGGACAGCGCCAAGTCGCCATTCCTGATCACGCCGCCGCTGTTCCGCATGGAATCAGGCAAGGATCAGAACCTGCGGCTCATCTACACCCAGGGCTCCCAGCCACTGCCGACCGACCGCGAGTCGCTGTTCTGGCTGAATGTGCTGGAGATCCCGCCCAAGCCCAGCGGCGCGCAGTTTGCCGGCCGCAACTATCTGCAGTTCGCGATACGGTCGCGGCTGAAATTGTTCTACCGCCCTCCCAGTCTGCAGGGCGATGCGCTGAAGGCGCCCGACAAACTGGTCTTCAAGGCTGCCGCCGGCCAAGGCGCGGCGCTGGAAGTACATAACCCCACGCCGTATTACGTCACGATCAGCAAGCTTTCGTTCGGCGCCGACAGCAAACCGCTCGACGGAGCGAGTGGCATGGTCGCACCGTTCGGCGACCTGCACTTGACCCTGAAGGGTCTCGCGCAGGCACCGTCCGCCGGCACGTCGGTGGTGTTCACCGCCATCAACGATTACGGCGGTATCGACGCGCACAAGGGCACCGTAGCGCCATGACAATGGCACGGCGCGCCATGCTTCAGCACCCGACCGGGCGCCATACGGCGCTCGTGTTGGCGTGCGGCATGGCGTTGGCCGTCGCCACGGGCTGGCCTCGCCCGACCTGGGCGGCAGCCTCAGCAGCTGCGGATGGCGCGACCGCCGATGCCAGCGCCAGCGGTGGCTTCGCCGATTTCGACCGCAGCATGCTGCCCGGCGCCGGGCACGACACCGCCGACCTCTCGCGCTTCGAGCACGGCAACCCCGTGATGCCCGGTGTCTACAACCTCGACGTCTATCTCAACAAGAACTGGATGGGGCGCATGGACGTGCGCTTCGCCGCACCGTCCCCCGGCGCCAACGCCGTGGCCTGCGTCAGCACCGCGCTGCTCGATCGCATGGGCCTGGTGCCCGCCAAGGCCGATGCCGCGGCGGCTGCGAAACTGTCGTCGCCGTCCGACTGCGTGAACCTGGGTGACCTGATTCCCGGCGCCACGCTGTCTTTCGACATGTCCGACCTGCGCATGGACGCCAGCGTGCCGCAGGCCTACATGAACCAGCGGCCGCGCGGCTGGGTCAACCCGGCGTCGTGGGACGCGGGCGTACCGGCGTTCCTGCTCAACTACAACTTCGACAGCTACCACAGCACCAGCGGCGGGCAAAGCCAGACCAGCACCTACCTGGGCTTGCGTTCCGGCTTCAACATCGGCCTCTGGCAGTTCCGGCAGGACAGCACCGGCACGCTGCAATCGGGCACCAACCAGCCCAGCCAGCATCACTGGCACAACATCGATGCCTACGTGCAGCGTGCGCTGCCCAGTCTGGGCGCCGTGCTGAGCCTGGGCGACAGCTACACCGACGGCGCCGTGTTCGACAGCTACGGCCTGCGCGGCGTGCAACTGGCCACCGACGACCGCATGCTGCCGCAGTCGCTGCGCGGTTACGCGCCGGTGGTACATGGCGTGGCCTACACCAACGCCAAGGTCACGGTGACCCAGAACGGCGTGCAGATCTACCAGACCACCGTCGCGCCCGGCCCGTTCGTGCTCAACGACCTTTATCCCACCGGCTACGGCGGTGACCTGGTCGTGAACGTGACGGAAGCCGATGGTCGCCAGCACAGCTTCACCGTGCCCTACGCCTCGGTGGCACAACTGATGCGCCCCGGCGTCACTCGCTTCGACATCGCCGCCGGACAACTGCGCGATACCACCCTGCAGAACCGGCCCGACGTGATCCAGGCCGCAGTGCAGCACGGCTTCAGCAACCGACTCACCGGCTACGCCGGCGTGCAGGGTTCGGACGGCTACGCCGCTGTACTGGTCGGCGGTGCGCTCAACACACCCTACGGCGCATTGGCGCTGGATATCACCCACGCCCACGCGAACATTCCCGGCTACGGCACCTACGACGGCCAGAGTTTCCGCGTCAGCTACAGCAAGATCATCCCGGAAACCAACACCTCGCTGAGCGTGGCCGCCGACCGCTATTCAACCAGCGGCTTCCTGAGTCTGAGCGACGCCGAAGCCGCACGCGATTACGCCAGCCACGGCTTGAATGCACTGCAGTACCAGCCGACCAACCAGCAGATGATCGACGGGCTGCCCGCGCAGAGTCTGCTCACGCCAGCCCAGCTCGCGGCACTGAGCGGGACCGCCTACAACGTCAACAATCTCTACACCGCGCATGGCCTGCTGCAGCAGCGCAACCGCTTCACCCTGACGCTCAATCAGCAGCTGGGAAGCAGCGGTGGTTCGCTATACGCCAACGCCTCGATCAACGACTACTGGAACCGCAGCGGCAACGACACGCAGTTCCAGATGGGCTACAACAACCATTTCGGGCGTCTTACTTACGGCGTTTCCGTGAGCCGCGGACGCACGGAACTGGGCGGTTACGACAACCAGGTTTCCTTCAATGCCAGCCTGCCGCTGGGCGACACTCCGCATGCGCCAAGCCTCTCGTTCAACCTCAACCACGACACCAACAGCGGCTCGCAGGAACAGGCCACCGTCAACGGTACGCTGGGCCAGTGGAACCAGTTCACCTATGGCGCCACCGCCTCGCACGGCAGCAACGATACCGGCAGCTCCTACAGTGCAAATGCCGGCTACAACAGCCCCTACGCCACGCTCAACGCCAGCATTGGCAACGGCAGCGGCTACTCGCAGGCATCCTTCAACGCCAGCGGCGCGGTGGTTATGCACCAGGGCGGCATCACCTTCGGTCCGCCGATGGGCGACACCGTGGCCATCGTGCATGTACCCGGCGCATACGGCGCGCACATTACCAATGCACCGGGCCTGAGCGTAGACCGCTCCGGCTATGCACTGGTGCCCTATCTCACGGCCTACCAGCTCGATACCATCCAGATCGACCCCCAAGGCCTGCCGCTGGGCGTGCAACTAGACGCCACCAGCGCACAGGTGGCGCCATATGCCGGCGCGGTGGTGATGGTGGACTTCAAGAGCAAGGCCGGTCGCGCACTGATCGCACGCATCCGCATGTCCGATGGCAAACCGGCGCCGTTCGGGGCACAGGTGTTCGATGCCACGGACGAAGCGTTGGGCGTGGTCGGACAGGGTGGCTTGACGCTGCTGCGCGGCGTCGGCCCACGCGGCAGACTCAACGTCCAGTGGAATGATGAGCAAGGCGTGGCGCACGCTTGCGCATTCCCATACACACTGCCCAAGCCCGGCAAGGGTGCGACGGCGTATCAGCAGATCCAGGCCACGTGCGTCGCGGACAATACCGCAGCACAGCCGCAGAAGGAGGATGGAGCATGATCGAGCGTGCAACCGTCAGCACGGCGCCCCTGCATCGCGCATCCTGCCATGCAGTTGGACGACAAACGGCAACCGCTGCGGTCCAGGCACATCCATGGCATCGCGCCGGCTATAGCTACAGGCAGTTGGCGGTACTTCTGCTGGCCATGGTTGCGCTGGCTCTGTCTGGCCGTGCCCACGCCAATTGCACCAACTCCAACAATCCCGGCACGGTGACGTTCTCACCACCTGGTGGCCAAATTACGCTGTCAAGCACCGGCACTGCCATAGGTACCGTCCTGTGGACGTCGTCACAAGCGACTCCTGCAAACTACCCCACCCTCACCTGCACGGGCGCCACCAACAATGGCGTCGTCAGCAGCTACGGGGCGCCCGTTGGCAGCGACGACACCCTCTATCCAACCAATCTTTCGTGGCTGTCCTTTCGGATTCTGCATCCGGATACATCCTCCCCCTTGTCAGCCTATCCGAACAATGCGTCCGTACCGACAGGAAGTGTTGCCTTCAGCGTAGCTTCTGCTTTGCAACTGGTGGTGACCGGCATCATCCCCCAAGGTCAGCAAGGCAGCACACAGCAAATGACAATCCCGGCTGGACAGCTTGCGCAGTGGAATGTCGACATGACAAACGGCGCCAAGCCTGTTGAAATTTTCAAGATAACCAACATCAAGTTTGTCATTCCCACCTGCACGGCGGCTGTCGATCCCACTGTAGTGACGCTTTCTGCGGTAAGCGCCACGGCTTTTACCGGCAACGGCAGCACTGCCGGCCAACAACCGTTCCAAGTGCAATTGAACTGCGTCTCCGGTGCCAATCTCAGTATCACCCTGAGCACAACCAACGGTTTCGGCGCCAAGACGCTCGGCGTGATCAGCAACACCACCGGCGCAGGCTACGCGACGAATGTAGGCGTGCAGATCCTCCAACAGAACGGTAGCACCGCTGTTACCTTCGACAAGGCAATCTCCGAGGGCGCCACTCAGGACGGCACCATGAACCTGCCCTTTTTCGCGCGGTACTATCAGACCTCCAACAGCACAGTGACAGTCGGTCAGGTCAGTGCCACGGCCACCTATACGCTGACCTATAACTAATCCTATGTGTTGCTCAATTGCCGCCAAGACGATCGGGGCGACACCTAACGGAGCCGCCTCAGTGGGCTACTTTGCGCGCTTCTACCAGACCAGAGACACCGATAGCGCAAGCCTGCTCAGCACTACGGCGACATCCACACTGCGGCATCAGTAGATGCTTCCGCTCAATCGCATGTGCGGACAACTATTCCCACCGTGCCGCCAGCAACAGCTGCGTAGCTGGCGAAATAAACCAACAGCCGATCATTGGCGATAGTCACGAGGCTGGCCACCGTGCGCGAATAGGAACGGCCCGCACCTGCAGGGGGCTGGTCGCATGTCAGGCGCCCCGCCCATCATGGTTCGGCTGTAATCGGTTTGCCGTACCGGCATCAATACCAGTTTGACTTTCACCATCAGAAACATGTGCATGACATATCGGCAATGTTACGCAGACATAGTGCTTGCACGGATACGGCTACACGAGGCCGTAGCGTCCACAGAACGTGGCAGCATCAGCTTCAACTTGGCGGCGCGCGTCCCTGTTCAAGCATGCTGGTGGCGACCGGCACCGACTGATCAATGCTTACTCAAAAGTCTGGGTGACGAGCCTTGCCGTCGCCTCGTTGCCTGCAGCTTTCATATAACCGGCAAAGTAGTCGAGCACCCGATCGTGATTGATCGTGGCCGCATCGAGGTTGACGACGGTGAGCGAGTAGAACCGGCCAGAGTCGGCGCTCGTCCGGGCGCTGTTACACGCGAAACGATGCGGCGTGGCAATGCTGCTCGAAGGCATCAGTGCATCGGCACCTATGCTGGCGGCACTGGCCGCACAAGTCGCCTCGACGATGGTCCCTTCGAATGTGATCCGTCCGCCTGATGCACCCATCGACCCGCTTGCCGCAGCTATCCGCGGGATGCATAGCATTCCGACAACGGTGGCAACACCTACGCACAACCAGCCGATCGACCACTTCATATCGCACCTCGCGATACCCCGTGGCTATTACGGGGTACCTAAGCGCTATCGGTCTGACGCAACCGAACCTTTAGAGGTGAAATCAACTCTGTGCTCGGTTACGCATGAGAAATGCGAACCAGATCACGTTTTGATGGGAGAACGGGGATGTTGTCGAAATACATCTGATGACGGCGTGAAGCGATCACTCGGCTGATTGACCACTTGGCCTATCGGGATAGTTCGAGCCGTGAACTGGCGCGAACGATGTATGCGGCAATGCTGCTCAGCGCGACGAGATGTATTTCTCGCGCCGGATCTGCGGCACCGGCAGGCCGAACTCCTTCAGCACGGTGAAGGCCGCGTCAACCATGTTCGGGTTGCCGCATAGATAAGCGATGTCGCGCTCGGCGCTGGGACCGAGTTCCGCAAGCACGTTCTGCACGTGGCCGCTGCGATCCGTGCTGCGCGGCGTGGCGCGTGGCTGACGGCTGAGGCAGCCGTGGAAGATGAAGCCGGGATGTTGCTGCGCGAACGCTTCGAACTGTTCGCCATAGAGCAGCTCGGCTTCGGTGCGGGCGCCGTACAACAGCACCACCTCGCGACCGCCTTTCGCCAGCAGTTTCCCGATCTGCGGCAGCATCGCGCGGTACGGGGTGACGCCGGTACCGGTGGCGAGCAGCAGGTAACGCGGATGGACGTCCGCGTCCTGCAGGCAGAAACGGCCGTAGGGCCCGCTGGCGTCGATGATGCCGCCATTTTCGAGATCGCCCAGCAACCGGGTCGCCGCACCACCGTCGACATAGCTCACCGCGATCTCGATGCGTTGCACCGGTGAGCTGCCATCGCCCACAGTGGCCACCGAGTAGCTCCGCTTGGTCGCGGTGCCGTCGTCGTAGTGGAAGTGGATCTGCAGGAACTGACCAGGCATGAATGCCAGCGGTTGGTCGTCAGCACGCTCGAACACGAGATGACGCACGCTGGGCGCCAGCATGTGGCTGTCGACGAGGCGTAGCTGGAAGTGGTCGGCCATGTAGCGGATTCCGGGAAACAGTGAGTGCGCCGGCAAGAGCCTGTCGGGCTTGGGGTGGTCGAGGCGAAAATGCGGCTGCGCGAAGACAGATTTTCGCCGATTTGCCGACCCATGGTGGTTCCATGGGTCAAGAAGCGACGGAAATATGGATCGCGTAGGCGAATTTGCAGCCCGGCCAACCCAAGCCCGGCAGGCTCTCAGCCCGGGCAGTGGCATCAAGCCCGCTATAATAGGTGGCTGCGAGCCACCAACCAAGTTGCAGGGCACGCTCGGCTACCCGTTTTGTCGGTGTCGCCATGCCCATGCGGCTGGTTTTCCTCGGCTTTCCCTCACCCGGCGCCATCCATGACCTCCACACCCGCACTCGTTGTCGACAACCTGCGCAAGACGTACAGCAACGGCGTGGAGGCCCTCAAAGGCATCTCGCTGACCGTACAGCCCGGCGATTTCTTCGCCCTGCTCGGCCCCAACGGTGCCGGCAAATCCACCCTGATCGGCATTCTGTCCTCGCTGGTGAACTCCAGCGGCGGCGACGCGCAGGTGTTCGGAGTGTCGGTGAACAGGCAGCGCAGCGAGGCGATGAGGCTGATCGGCCTGGTGCCGCAGGAGATCAACTTCAACCAGTTCGAGAAGCCGTTCGACATCTGCGTCAACGAGGCGGGTTTCTACGGCATCCCGCGCAAGATCGCCGCCGAGCGCGCGGAAAAGTACCTGAAGGAGCTGCGCTTGTGGGACAAGGCGCAGATGCAGGCGCGCACCTTGTCCGGCGGCATGAAGCGGCGCCTGATGATCGCCCGCGCGATGATGAACGAGCCGAAGCTGCTGATCCTCGACGAGCCGACCGCCGGCGTGGACATCGAGATCCGCCGTTCGATGTGGCAGTTCGTCAGCGGCATCAATGCGGCCGGCACCACGGTGATCCTGACCACGCATTACCTGGAGGAAGCCGAGTCGCTGTGCCGCAATATCGCGATCATCGACCACGGCACGATCATCGAGAACACCACGATGAAACGTCTGCTGGCGACGCTCGACGTGGAGACCTTCGTGCTCGACGTGGCGGCGATGCCGGACGAGCTGCCCAGCGTGCCCGGCGTCACCCTGCGACGTCATGACGAGCATACGCTGGAAGCCGAGATGGCCCGTTCGCACGACCTCAACTCGCTGTTCGCGACGCTGTCCGCGCACGGCATCACGGTAACTTCGATGCGCAACAAGACCAACCGGCTGGAGGAGCTGTTCGTGCGACTGGTAGAGAATGGTCGACAAGAGCCAGGCCGACAGGAGCCGGGCCGCAACGGTCAGGAGAAAGTGGCATGAGCAATACCGCTGCCAACCTGGTCGCCCTCAACACCATCGTGCGCCGCGAGATCGTGCGCATCATGCGCATCTGGACGCAGACGCTGATCCCGCCGGCGATCACCATGACGCTGTACTTCGTGATCTTCGGCAAGCTGATCGGCAGCCGTATCGGCACGATCCAGGGCGGTTTCAGCTACATGCAGTACATCGTGCCCGGCCTGGTGATGATGAGCATCATCACCAACAGCTACGGCAACATTTCCAGCTCGTTCTTCGGCGCCAAGTTCAGCCGCGCGGTGGAGGAGATGCTGGTGTCGCCGATGCCGAACTGGGTGATCCTGCTCGGCTACGTCTCCGGTGCCGTGGCACGCGGGCTGGTGGTCGGCGTGCTGGTGCTGCTGATCGCACTGTTCTTCACCAATCTGCAGGTAGTGCATCCGCTGATCACCTTCGCCTCGGTGCTGCTCGGCGCCACGATCTTCTCGCTGGCCGGTTTCGTCAACGCGGTGTACGCGAAGAAGTTCGACGACATCGCGCTGGTGCCGACCTTCGTGCTTACCCCGCTCACCTATCTCGGCGGCGTGTTCTATTCGGTGAACATGCTGGCCGAGCCCTGGCAGGCAATCTCGCGAGTCAACCCGATCCTGTACATGGTCAATGCGTTCCGCTTCGGCGTGCTTGGCATCAGTGATGTCAACGTGGGCGTGGCGTTCGTGGTGATGCTGGGCTTCGTGGTCGGACTGTCGATCGTGGCGCTGCAATTGCTCAAGCGCGGCGTCGGGCTGCGTTCCTGATTTTTTGCTCGTCATCCCGGCGAAAGCCGGGATCCAGTGACTCCACAATCAACACGAACGACGCTGGATTCCAGCTTGCGCTGGAATGACGAATTCCTCGTATTCGTTCAAGGTTGTTCGCCCATGCGCGTCAACAAATACATCAGCGAAGCCGGCCTGTGCTCGCGCCGCGAGGCCGATGAGCTGCTGATTGCCGGCCGCGTCAGCATCAACGGCGAGATCGTCTCGACCGGCGCCAAGGCATTGGAAGGCGACGAGGTGCGCGTGGATGGCGAGATCGTGCGTGCGCGCATCCTCGCCGCCACGCCGGCGGCGAAGAAGGCGGTGTATATCGCGCTGAACAAGCCGATCGGCATCACCTGCACCACCGATCACGGCGTCGACGGCAATATCGTGGACTTCGTCGACCATCCGCAGCGGATCTTCCCGATCGGGAGACTGGATAAAGACTCCGAGGGTCTGATCCTGCTCACCAGCAACGGCGACATCGTCAACGAGATCCTGCGCGCCGAAAACGGCCACGAAAAGGAATACCTGGTCGCGGTGAACAAGGCGGTCACCGACGAATTCCTCGCCGGCATGGCCAAGGGCGTGCGCATCCACGGCCAGATGACCCAGCCCTGCCGCGTGCGCCGCATCGCGAAGTTCGGCTTCTCGATCGTGCTGACCCAGGGCCTGAACCGGCAGATCCGACTGATGGCTGCGGCGTTCGGCTACCGCGTGACCCAGCTGCGCCGCGTGCGCATCGTCAACGTGAAGCTGGCCCACTTGAAGGTCGGCCAATGGCGCAACCTCACCGAAGCGGAATTGAAGGGGCTGCTGCCCGGCCGTACGCAGTGGTGAAACACGGCAATTGCATTGGTTGAGAAGTCGTCATTCCCGCATCTACGGGAATGACGGCAAAAGCGGCACGTGACAAGCAGGTCGCAGGCTGCCAGCAGTACTCCGAACTACGCCGCCGGCAGGCTCTGCAGATCCCAGCGCGGATGGACCTCAACCGATTCGCCCTGATGCTGACCGCCGGCCAACCGGATCGCGCCGGCCAGCGCGATCATCGCGCCGTTGTCGGTGCAGAAATCCAGTCGCGGGAAATAGACCTGGAAACCGTCCTTCGCGCCGGCAGCCGCCAGCTCGCTGCGCAATCTTCGGTTCGCGCCGACGCCGCCGGCGATCACCAGCCGGTGCGCGCCGCTGGCCTGCAGGGCGCGTCTGCACTTGATGATCAGCGTGTCGACGATCGCCTCCTCGAATGCGCGGGCGATGTCGGCGCGGGTCTGTTCGCCCTGATCCGACTTCTGCCAGGCCAGCAACACCTGGGTCTTCAGGCCGGAGAAGCTGAAATCCAGCCCGGGCCGGTCGGTCATCGGCCGGGAGAAGCGGAACGCGCCGGCACGGCCCCGTTCGGCCAGCTTGGCCAACGCCGGGCCACCGGGGTACGGCAGGCCCATCAGCTTGGCGGTCTTGTCGAACGCCTCGCCGGCGGCGTCGTCCAAGGTGTCGCCGAGGATGGTGTACTGGCCGATCGCCTTCACCTCGACCAGCATGGAATGGCCGCCGGACACCAAAAGGGCCACGAATGGCGGTTCCGGCGGGTTGTTCTCCAGCAACGGCGCCAGCAGATGACCTTCCATATGGTGGACGCCGATCGCGGGGACGCCCAGCGCCCAGGCCAGCGCACGCCCGGCCGAGGCACCCACCAGCAAGGCGCCGACCAGGCCGGGCCCGGCGGTATAGGCCACGCCGCCCAGATCCTGCACGGTCAGGCCGGCCTGGGCCAGCGCCTCGCGGATCAGCGGCAGCAGCTTGCGCACATGGTCGCGGCTGGCCAGTTCCGGCACCACCCCGCCGTAATCGGCATGCAGCTTGATCTGGCTGTAGAGGGTATGTGCCAGCAGGCCACGACCCGGGGCATCGGGCTCCCAGCGCAGCAGGGCCACGCCGGTTTCGTCGCAGGAGGTCTCGATGCCCAGCACCGGGCCTATTACCGGCCTGTTCGCCGGCTTTGAAAATTCTGTGATATCCACGGTATAATTCGCGGCTCGCCCTATTTGACAGTCCCGTACAAGCGGGCAGATTACCACTCGGAGTTTCCATGCCCAACGTAAAAGTTCGCGAGAACGAGCCGTTCGAGATCGCACTGCGTCGTTTCAAGCGTACCTGCGAAAAGGCCGGCGTCCTGGCTGAAACGCGCAAGCGCGAGTTCTACGAAAAGCCGACCCAGGAGCGCAAGCGCAAGCGCGCTGCCGCGGTAAAGCGTCACCTGCGCCGCCTGTCGCGTGACGTCTCGCGCAAGGTCCGCCTGTACTGAGTTTCCGCCGATCCGCCGCTTCGTCGGTGGATCCTGCAGCGCCACGGCGCTGCGCGCATCAGGAAACGCGGTTGGCGCGGGTTCTCGCAGCCACCGCAAGCACTCGGCTTCGATCCGGCCGGTGTTGTCCCCAGGGGCAACGCCGGCTTTGTCGTTTCCGTAGAATCGACTTTCCATCGTCATCCGCCCCCACACCCCGAGGCCTCGCCATGACACTCAAGCAGCAGCTCACCGAAGACATGAAGAACGCCATGCGCGGCGGCGACAAGCACCGGCTGGGTGTGATCCGCCTGATGCTGGCAGCGATCAAGCAGCGCGAAGTGGATGAGCGGGTCGAGCTGGGCGACGTGCAGGTCCTGGCCACGCTGGAGAAGATGCTCAAGCAGCGACGCGATTCCGTCACTCAGTTCGAGGCCGCCAGCCGCGAGGATCTGGCCGCGATCGAGCGCGCCGAGATGGTGGTGATCGAAACCTACCTGCCAAGCAAGCTTGACGATGCCGAGATCGACGCGTTGATCACCGCCGCCATCGCCGCCACGGGTGCCAGTTCGGCCCGCGACATGGGCAAAGTGGTGGCCGCGGTGAAGGAAAAGGCGGCCGGTCGCGCCGACATGGCCGTGGTCTCGGGCAAGATCAAGGCAAGGTTGGCCGGCTGAGTTTCAGCCCACGCGTGCCGCCAGCAGTATCACCGCCAGCACCACCAGCAACCCGGCGATAATCGCCAGCAACGCCAGGCGCCGGCGACGCTGGCGCAGCCGCTGCCAGTTCGCCACATCCAGAAAATAGCGCCCCTCGCCTGGGCAGCGCAGTACTGCCTGGCCCACCAGCTGGTGCCAGGCCATACCCGGTTTCACGCCCAGTTGCTCCGCGGTACACGCCGTTGTCGCCGTAATCGCGGCGGCCTGCACGAACGCACGCACGATCGCGCCCTGCCTGTGCGCCATGACTGCGGTGATCACCATGATTGTCGTTCCTGTCGGCGTGGCCCTGTTGGCTCGACCGCGCAGCTTGCCGTCCCGATGCAGTGACTGGCAAGGCGCGATGCATCGCGTTCACATCCGCTCCATTACAAAGCAGCACTTGGCCCGCCGGCTATTCCTGGCCGCATGGGCAAGCATCACTGCAGGAGAAACGCATGCTCAAGTGGGCCATCATCTTCGCCATCGTTTCGCTGGTCACCGGCTTGCTCGGCTTCCGGGGCATCTCGGGTGTTGCGGGCACCATCGCCAAAGTGCTGTTCGCGATCTTCGTGATCCTGTTCCTGATCGCCGTGCTGGCGGTCATCGGCGTATTCCATATCCTCTGACGTTTGCGGCACGATGGTGGCTTGTCATCGTGCCGCGCCTCAAGCGAGCAGGCGCTGCATGCGCCGATGATTGGGCACCCTTCCCTGCGCGTTGGCCAGCCGGGACGACCGCTCCCCGGTCACATTGAAGCCCAGCCGCGCATAGAGCCGCTCGGCCGCCGGATTGCTGGTGGCGACATCCAGCACGATCTGCTGTCGCCCCAGCACGCGCGCCTGTGCCAGCAGGTGTCCGATCAACGCCTGCCCGATACCTTGCCCCTGCCAGGCAGGCGCCACGGCAAGATGTGCAAGGTAATGCATGGCCCCCGCAGGCGGCGGAATCACTGCCTCCACCCGCAAACCACGGACGATCGTGCCACTGGCATGGCGCCAGCCATAGTGGCCGAGGATTTGCCGCGCCGCCGCCAGCGTGAACGACCACTTCGTGTCGCTGCCGAAACCGGCTCCGACCGCCACCACCGCACCATCCAGTTCACCCACCACATGATTGCGCCAGCCGAACTCGCCGGCGCCATCGATGAATGCCTGA
The DNA here is from genome assembly GCF_054782855.1 of Rhodanobacter koreensis. Taxonomy (NCBI): domain Bacteria; kingdom Pseudomonadati; phylum Pseudomonadota; class Gammaproteobacteria; order Lysobacterales; family Rhodanobacteraceae; genus Rhodanobacter; species Rhodanobacter koreensis. Next base: position 105,902 of record NZ_BAAGRR010000011.1, read on the forward strand.
CGCAGGAACGCCTGCGCATCACCATGTCCCGGCACGGCGAACACGTAGTCGAACGCCGCCGGGCCGGAGCTGTGGATCAGCGGCACCACCGGCAATACATCGCCTGGCGTTGCCTGGCGAAACTGCAGTGGTGCGCGTCCTGTCTGATGCATCAGAGTCTCGTAAAGGGCAACCAGGGGTTGTCCGGCATGCTAGCGTGATGATTGCCGCCGCATCGTCCGGTGCCGGCAGATTGGCCGGGCTCCCCACCACTTTGGCCGACTCGCCCCCGTCGCCGCAGTACTAGTCCTAAACTAGGTCGCTTATGCGCGGCCTGATTCCCGACAGCTTCATCGATGAACTGCTTGCCCGCGTCGACATCGTCGACGTGATCGAACGGCGCGTGCCGCTGAAGAAAGCCGGGCGCGAATGGACGGCGTGCTGCCCGTTCCACAACGAACGCTCGCCGTCGTTCTATGTCAGCCCGGCCAAGCAGTTCTTCCACTGTTTTGGCTGCGGCGCACATGGCAGTGCGGTGAAGTTCCTGATGGACTACGAGCGGCTGGAGTTTCCCGACGCAGTCGAGGAACTGGCGCAGACGGTCGGCCTGAAGGTACCGCGCGAAGGCGGCCGCGAGGCCGCGCCGCGTGAGGACAAGACCGATCTGTACGCGCTGCTCGACGCCGCAGCGGGCTGGTACGAGAGCGAGCTACCGCGCAGTGCCGAGGCACAGGCCTACTGCAAAAAGCGCGGACTGGATGCGGAAACCATCAAGCAGTTCCGGCTTGGCTGGGCGCCGGCAGGCTACGACGGCGTGATCAAGGCGCTGGGCAGCAGCGAGCGGCGCATGCAACTGCTCAACGAAGCCGGCATGGTCGCCAGCAGCGAGCGTGGCAGCAAGTACGATCGCTTCCGCGAGCGGCTGATGTTCCCGATCCTGGACCGCCGCGGCCGCGTGATCGCGTTCGGCGGTCGCGTGCTGCAGTCGGAGCAGAGCCCCAAATACCTCAACTCGCCCGAGACGCCCCTATTCCACAAGGGCCGCGAGCTTTTCGCGCTGTGGCAGGTAAAACAGGCCAACGCGAACCTCACGCGGATCATGGTGGTCGAGGGCTACATGGACGTGATCGCGCTGCACCAGGCCGGGCTGCCGATTGCGGTGGCCACGCTGGGTACGGCGACCACACCGGAACACACCGAGGTGCTGTTCCGCGCCGCACCCGACGTGGTGTTCTGTTTCGACGGCGACCGCGCCGGCCGTGCCGCCGCGTGGAAGGCGCTGGAATCCGCGCTGCCACGGCTACGCGATGGCCGCCAAGCGTATTTCCTGTTCCTGCCCGACGGTGAGGATCCCGATTCGCTGGTACGCAAGGAAGGCAGGGATGGTTTCGAACAGCGCATCAAGCAGGCGATGCCCCTGTCGGACTACTTCTTCAACGAGCTGTCGCACGATGTGGAGATGGGCAGTCTCGACGGCCGTGCGCGACTGGCCGAGCGTGCCCGTCCGCTGATCGCCAAGCTGCCCGACGGCGCGTTCCGCGACCTGATGGCGCAGGAACTGGAGAAGCGCAGCGGCGCCCGCGCACTGCTGCAACCGGACCCGGCCACGCATCGCGCGGTGCAACGTCCGGTGGCGGTGCAGCGCAGCCTGGTACGCAGCGCGATCTCGCTGCTGCTGGCCCAGCCCGGGCTGGCCGACCAGGTGGAAAGGCCTTACCGTTTCCTGCGGCTGGACAAGCCGGGCGTGGAACTGCTCGCCGAATTGATCGACACGGCCCGCTCACGCCCCGGCATCAACCCGGCGATGCTGGTGGAGCATTTTGCCGAGCGGCCGGAGTATTCGTCGCTGCAGAAGCTGATGGCGGCGGTCGCGGTGGGCGAACTCGAAGCGCAGCGGGCCGAGTTCTTCGATGCACTGGCACGCATGGACGATCAGGCCACCACCCAGCGCCGCGACATCCTCACCGCCAAGAGCCGTGAAGGTATGCTGGACAGCGCCGAAAAAGCCGAATTGCGGGAATTGCTGGCCGCGCGCGTGCGGCCGGTTACCGCTCCGGACTGACGTGACACCGCATTGCATGCCGAGGCCCCGCCCACATCATTTGGCTTCGCCGGGAGGCCATCACCGGCCGACTGTGGGATCATGCCCCGCTGCTGCGAGGCAGACTAGGCAAGACGCGCAAGGATATCGATGGATCTGCTTGAACGACTGATCACGATTTTCGCCGAGAACGGCTATGTCGCGGTATTCATCGCGCTGATGATCTGTGGCGCCGGCCTGCCGTTGCCGGAAGACATCACCCTGGTGGCCGGCGGCGTGATCGCCGGGCTCGGCTACGCGAACGTGCACGCGATGTTTGCGCTGACGATGTTCGGCGTGCTGCTTGGAGACTCCGCGATCTTCCTGCTTGGCCACCACTACGGTGCACGCATGCTGAAGTGGCGGTTGGTGGCGCGCATACTCACGCCCAGGCGTTATGCCATGGTGCAGGAAAAATTCGTGCGCTACGGCAATCGCATGCTGTTCATCGCGCGCTTCCTGCCCGGCATGCGCACCACGGTCTACATCACCGCCGGCACCAGCCACCGGGTCTCGTTCACGCGGTTCCTGCTGATCGATGGACTGGCCGCGCTGATCAGCGTGCCTTTCTGGGTGTACCTGGGCTATTTGGGCGCCGACAACCACGAATGGCTGATGAAGTGGGTTCACCGTGGCCAGAGCAGTCTGTGGGCGCTGGTCGTCCTGCTCGTGCTGATCCTGCTGGCGCTGTGGTGGCGGCATCGTCGCAACGCGCGCTGCGCAGAGGATTGAGCTTCGCGCAGCGGGTGTGCACCGCAAAGCGGCACCCACCCGTGAAATCACCGCTCCAGTAACGAACGAAGCCGCAGCCTGTTGATTTCCCGATTTGCTGCATCGACATCATGTCTCATGGTGACGAAACCGCCGTCGTCACTACGTCGTGCCTGTTCCACCAGCCGCCACCCAGTGCCTGGAACAACGCCACCGTATCGGCGTAACGATTCGCACGCGCCTGCGCCAGGGTGATTTCGGCCTGCCGCCAGGTCTGTTCGGCATTGAGCATCGCCACCTCGCTGAGGTCGCCCATCGCGAGCTGCTGCTGCGCGATCGCCAGGTTGCGTGCGGCGGCATGCTCGGCCAGTTCCGCCGAAGTCAGTGCGGCGGCATCGGACTGCACCGCGTGCAGCACGTCGGCCACGTTCTGCACCGCGTCGATCACCGTGCTGCGGTATTGCGCGGCGCTCTGCCGGTAGGTGGCCTCGGCGGCACGCTGCTTGTGCTTCAACGTACCACCGTCGAACAGCGGCGCGGTGATGCCGGCGCCAAGACTCCAGAAACCGGTGCCGGCCGTCAGCAACGAACTCGCCTTCTCCGCCGCACTGCCGATGTCGGCGCTGATCTGCACGTTCGGCAGCCGGTTGGCGATCGCCACGCCGACCTGCGCACTGGCCGCATGCAGCTGCTCGTCGGCCATGCGCACATCGGGGCGTTGTTCGACCAGACGAGCCGGCAGGCTCAGCGGCAACTCGGTCGGCAACTGCAGTGCGTCCAGCGTGAAGCGGGCATCGATAGTGTCGCCAGGCATGCGTCCGCTGAGCGCGGCGAGCAGGTCGCGTTGCTGGGCGAGCTGCTTTTCCAGCGGGGGTAAGGTGGCACGGCTCTGTTCCAGCGCGGCCCACTGTGCGGCGACGGCGGCCTCGGAAGCGTCGCCGAGCGTGCGCTGGCGCTGCAGCGTTGCCATGATCTTTTCCTGGTCCGCGACGATGCTGCGGGTGGCGTCGATCTGCGCACGCAGCGAGGCCTCCTGGACCGCCGCATTGACCAGGTTGGTGGTCAGCGTGAGGTAGGTCGCTTCCAGCTGGAAACGCTGTGCGTTCGCCTGCGCCACCAGTGATTCCACCTGGCGACGATTGCCGCCCCACAGATCCGGCGAATACGACACGCTGACCTGCGCCGTGGTCAGGCTGTAGAACGTGGCACCGGATTCGGCCGGACTAGCCAGCACGTGCGCGATCTTCTGCCGGGTCGGTTCCACGCTGGCATCGACCTCGGGAAAATACGCGCCACGCTGCGCACGCACGTTTTCCCACGCCGCCTGCAGCGCCGCTTGCGCCGCCTCCGTATCCGCGTTGTGTTTCAGCGCATCGTCGATCAGCGCATTCAAGGGCGCGGAATGAAACAGCGTCCACCACTGCCCCGGGATATCCATGTCCTGCACCAGTCGCTGTGCGTTGCCGCCCGGGCCGGGTGCGGCAGTGGTGGTTTGCGGCAGGGCTGTCGGCGCGTAGTCATGCGTGGCAGGCGCCGCCGGGCGCTGGTAATCCGGCCCGACTGCGCATGCGCTGAGCAGCAGGCCGATGCCAAGACCGAGCAGCGTGTTGCCAGCGCAGCGTGTCGTGATTTTGTGGAAAGCGTGCATGGTCAGATGTCCTTCGCCGACGGCGCGTGGCCGCGGTGCCTCTCGATGAAGCGCTCGATCGCGAAATAGCAGCCGGGCAGGATGTACAGCGTCAGCAGGGTGGCAATCGGCAGGCCGCCGACCACCACGGTGGCCAGGCCACGCTGCACGTCCGTACCGATACCGGTGGCCAGTGCTGCCGGCAGCATGCCGACGCTGGCCACCGTGGCCGTCATCAGCACCGGGCGGAACCGCTCGGTCGCACCGACCAGCACGGCCTCGGCAAGTGACAGGCCTTCCTTGCGGACACGGTTGATGTTCGACACCATGATGATGCCGTTCTGCACCGCCACGCCGAACAGGGCGATGAAGCCGACAGCCGTGGCGATGTTCAATGTCTCGCCATGCAAGTGCAGCGAGACCAGGCCGCCCACTGTCGCCAACGGAACCACCGCCAGCACCAGCAATGCCTGATGCAGCTTGCCGAACTCGGCGAACAGCAGCACCGCCATGATCGCCAGCACCATGCCGAGGACCACGATCAAACGCGCCTGCGCGCGCTGCTGGTTCTGGAAGTTGCCGGCCCATTCAAGCCGGTAGTCCTGCCGGTCGAAGTGCACCTTGGCATCGATCTGCCGTTGCGCATCGGCCAGGTATTCCGACAGCGCGCGATCGCGGTTGTCGATGCGGATGGTCAACTCGCGATGACCTTGTTCATGCGAGATGGTGCTCTCGCCGGTCTGCAGGCCGATGTGGGCCACCAGCTTGAGCGGCACCTGCGCACCGCTGGCCGATGTCAGCGGCAATGCGCCGATCGCCTCGAGATTGTTGGCCACCGCATTGGATACGCGCGCGGTCACGTTATAGCTGCGATCGCCCACATGGACCTGGGTGATCGGCGCGCCGCCGATGGCGGTCTGGATCAGGTTGCTGATGTCGCCGACATTGATGCCGTAGCGTGCCGCGGCGTCACGGTCCGCCACGATCGCCAGCTGCGGGATCGGCGGCTCCTGGAAGATCGACGCATCGGCCGTACCGCGCACGCCCTTCAGCACGTCGACGATCTGGCCGCCGATGCGACGCATCTCCTTGAAGTCGTCACCGTAGATGCGCAGCACCAGCGGACTGTGCGCACCGCCGACCATGTCGTTTTCGCCGTCGATGATCGGCTGGCTGATGCCCACGCTGATGCCGGGAATCTGCTGCATGCGCGCATTGAACTTGCGCAGGAACTCCGCCTTGGTCTCGCCATTTGCCCAGCTGCTGTAGGGCTTCAGGCCGACGGCGGACTCGACATGCGACGGCGTCCACGGATCGGTGCCGCTGTCGTTGCGGCCGAGCTGGGTCACCACGTAGGACACTTCCGGAAACTCGCGCACCGCGCGACGCAGCTCGGCCGTCATCGCGCTGGCCTGGTCCAGCGACAGGCCGCTCGGCATCTGCACCTGCAGCCACAGCGAACCTTCATCGAGTTCGGGCAGGAACTCGCGCCCGATCGTCGCACCGAGCACCAGCACACCGAGCAGTGCCACGCCGGCCGTCACGTAGACCACCGGCAGCCGATGCAGCAGCCGGCCCAGGCTGACGCTGTAGGCAGCCTGCAGCCGCTCCAGTGGCTTGTTGTGGAACAGCTTGCGCGGCTTGCGCAGCGCGATATAGGCCAGCCCCGGCGTCAGCGTGACCGTGCACAGCAGGGCCGCCAGCAAGGCATAGCCCACGGTGAACGCCATCGGCCGGAACAGCTTGCCTTCGGCGTGCTCGAACGCGAACAGCGGCAGATAGGCGGTGATGATGATCAGCGTCGCAAAGAAAATCGAACGACCGACATGCTTGGTCACCGTCATCACGTCGTCTTCGGTGAGCACCGCGTCGGGCTTCTCCTCGCGCCGGCGCAGGATCGCCTCCATCACCACGATGGTGCCGTCGACGATCACGCCGAAGTCGATCGCGCCGAGCGAGAACAGGTTCGCCGGCATCCGGGTGAACTGCATCAGGATGAACACCGTCACCAGCGACATCGGGATCGCCACCGCAGCCACCAGCGCCGAACGCGGACTGCCCAGGAACAGGATCAGCACGATGCAGACCAGGCCGACTCCTTCCATCACGGTGTGGAAGACCTTCTGCTTGGTCGCGTTGACCAGGTCGTCGCGATCGATGTACGGCACGATGCGCACATCCTGCGCTGCCAGCTGCTGGTTGAGTTCGTCGACCTTGGCGTGGATACCTTCCAGCACCCGCGAGGGGTTCTCGTACTTGAGCAGGTCGACGATGCCCTCGATCGTGTCGGGGTCGTTGTCCTTGCCCAGGATGCCTTCGCGCACCTGATGGCCGTACTGCAACTTGCCCAGATCGCGCACCAGCACCGGCACGCCATTGCTCTGGGTCACCACGATGTCGCCCAGATCCTTCAGCGTATGCACCATGCCGATGCCGCGCACGATGTACGACTGCTCACCGCGGGTGATGCGACCGCCGCCGGCGTTGGCGGTGTTGGCCGAGATCGCGCTGGTGACCTGGTTCACGCTGACGCCGTAGTGCAGCAACTGGGCCGGATCCAGTTCCAGCTGGAACTCCTTGGTGAAGCCGCCGAAGTTGTCGACGTTGGCCACCCCGGGCACGGCTTCCAGTGCGGGGATCACGACCCAGTTCTGCAACTCGGACAACTGCATCAGGTTCTTGCTGTCGGATTCCAGCGTGTAGCGATAGATCTCGCCGGCCGGCCCGGAGACCGGGTCGAGACCGGGCGTGATGCCCGGCGGCAACGTGACCTGCGCGATGCGCTCCATCACGCGCTGGCGCTCCCAGTAATCCTCGGCACCATCCTTGAACACCAGGGTGATCAGCGACAGCCCGAACGTGCTGCTCGAGCGCATGCTGACCAGACCGGGCGTGCCGGCCAGGCCACGCTCCAGCGGGGTGGTGATCTGCTGTTCGATTTCCTCGGCGGCCAGGCCCGGCACCTGGGTGGTGACCTGGGCGGTGACATCGCTCAGTTCCGGATACGCCTCGATCGCCAGCTGGGTCCAGGAGTAATAGCCGAAGCATGCGACGAGGATCGTCACGACGATGAACAACATGCGCTTCTGGAAGCAGAACTGGAAGATCGCGTTAATCATTGAGCAGCACTCCGCCCTTCACGATCACGCGATCACCAGCCTGCAGGCCTTTCAGCACGCGCGCGCCAGCCGTCTCGTCGTAGCTCAGTTCGACCGTGCGGCGCTCGAACGTCCACGGCGCCACCTCGACGAACACCGTGGTGCTGTCGTTGTTCATCAGCAGCGCCGACTCCGGCACGAACACCTGCGCCGGCTGCGGGATGTTGAAGCTCGCATTCGCGTACATGTTCGGCTTCAGCCGTCCGTCTGCATTGGACACGGCAACGCGCACCATGTCGCGGCGGGTATCCGGCTGCAGCAGCGGGCTGACAAAGCTGACGCGGCCATGGAACACTTGATCCGGATAGGCCGACAGCGTGGCGTCGACCGCTTGCCCCCTGGCCACCAGGCCAACCTCGCTTTCCGGCACGTTGGCGGTGATCCACACCGAATCGAGGTTGGCGATGGTCATCATCGCCGCGGTGGCATCGTTGACGTACATGCCCGGCGACACCGACAGCGCGGTCACGTAGCCGCTGACCGGTGCGGTCACATCCATCGTCCGCGCCACGTGCGAACCCGATGTGCCGCCTACCGCGACAAGCCGCGCCTGTGCGCGATTGAACTCGGCCAGCGCCTGGTTGTAGCCGCTCTGCGCCGCCTCCAGATCCTTCACGGCATTGCCGCCGGCCTGCTGCACGCCATGGGCGCGATCCAGACTCTTCTTCGCCAGACCGAGTGCGTCGCGCGCCTTGTCCGCATCGGCATAGGCCTGCGCCAGGTCGCCCGAATCGATCACCGCCAGCAGCTGGCCGCGGCTGACGTGATCGCCCAAACCAACCTTCAGCTCGACCAGCTTGCCGGTCAATGCAGGCAGCACGTTCGCGGTGCGCGCCGGATCGGCCTCGACCGTGGCCGGGAACGTCACCGCGTGCGGCGCTGCGCGCGACTCGACCGGCTGGATCACCAGTCGCGCGCGCAGCGGCGATTTTTCCGGTACCTGCAACCGGCCGTGATCGGCCGTCACGGCGGGTGTCTCCGGTACTGTCTCGTTCGCCCCATGCGAGCAGGCAATAAGTGACAACGCCAGCAGCATGGCGGCGGTCAGGCGCGAAAGATTTTGAATGGAATGGAACGACATGAGCTTCCCCTTCGACATGAAGGCATGAACGCGCCCGCGGCGACCCTGCGGCCAACGGGCAATACATGCGGGAGGGAAAGGCCGCCGTTCGCTGGCGAACGGCAGGCGCATCCCGGACCGCGGTTGGGCCGTCAACGGCCGCCGCGTCCGGGACTCACTTCAGGACGAAGTGTGTGCGGTGCAGCGCCGATACGGCTGACTTGGAGGTGGTTGATCGGTTGAGCGACTACTGTGCAAGACCAGGTTTCTCCTGATGACTTGATGATGATGACCGAGTGTTACGCCATGCCGTCGCTGCCGGACCCATGGCAATGCCGGGACCGGACGCCCTGACCGGCATTACAGCCAGCGTCCATAGCGGCGGATATAGATCAGCTTCACCAGCTGGGTCAGCGCGCAGTACGTCAGCACGGTCAGCGCCACCCAGCCGAAGAACACCGCTGGCAATGGCACCATGCCGATCTTCGTGCCGATGTCGGTGAAGGGTATGAACAGGCCGATCAGGATGATCGCGGTGGTCAGTGCCAGCACCGGTGCTGCCGCCACGCTCTGCAGGAACGGAATGCGCCGGGTACGGATCATGTGCACGATCAGCGTCTGCGTCAGCAGGCTCTCGATGAACCAGCCGGACTGGAAAAACGGCTGGTGCGCGTCCGAGTTCGCGCCGAACACGTACCACAGCAGCAGGAACGTGGTGATGTCGAAGATCGAGCTGACCGGGCCGATCCACACCATGAAACGGCCGATGTCGCTGGCGTCCCACTTGCGCGGCTTGCGCAGGTATTCGTCGTCCATCCGGTCGAACGGGATCGACAGCTGCGAGATGTCGTACAGCAGGTTCAGCACCAGGATCTGCAGCGGCAGCATCGGCAGGAACGGCAGGAACGCGCTGGCCACCAGCACCGAGAACATGTTGCCGAAATTCGAGCTGGCGGTCATCTTGATGTACTTGATGATGTTGCCGAAGGTGATGCGGCCCTCGATCACGCCCTCCTCCAGCACCATCAGGTTCTTCTCGAGCAGGATGATGTCGGCCGACTCCTTCGCGATATCGGTGGCGGTATCCACCGAGATGCCGACATCCGCCTCGCGCAAGGCAGGCGCATCGTTGATGCCATCGCCGAGGAAGCCCACCGTGTGACCCTGGCGCTGCAGCGACTTCACCACGCGCGCCTTCTGCAGCGGCGACATCTTGGCGAACACCGTGGTGCGCTGGACCAGCTCGTCCAGTGCCGCATCATCCAGCGGCTCGATGTGCTTGCCCTGCGCCGAGTGCTCGACATCCAGCCCGACTTCGCGGCAGATCTTGCGCGTCACCGCCTCGTTGTCGCCGGTGATCACCTTCACCTGCACGCCGTGATGATGCAGCGCGGCGATCGCGGTGGCAGCCGAATCCTTCGGCGGATCGAGGAAGGCCAGGCAGCCCACCGCGGTCAGCCCGCTCTCGTCGGCGACGCCATACGGGCGACCAGCCGGCGGCTGCTGTTTCACGGCCACCACCAGCACGCGCAGGCCGTCCTCGTTGAGCCCTCGCGTCATCTCCTTGATCTCGTCGCGCTGCCCATCGGTCATCGGCACGATGTCGTCGCCGGTCTTTGCGTAGGCACAGATCGACAGCATCTCTTCCACGGCTCCCTTGCACACGATCAAGTCGTGGCCGTCGCCGTTGCCGAGCACCACCGACATGCGCCGGCGCTGGAAGTCGAACGGAATCTCGTCGACGATGCGGTAGTGCGCCGCGGTCGGTTCCAGGTCGCGATGCGCCAGCACCGCCTTGTCCATCAGGTTCTTCAGGCCGGTCTGGAAGCGGCTGTTGAGATAACCGTATTCCAGCGCCTCGTCGGAATCCTCGCCGTACAGGTCGAGATGGCGCTCCAGCACGATCTTGTCCAGGGTCAGCGTGCCGGTCTTGTCGGTGCATAGCACATCCATCGCGCCGAAGTTCTGGATCGCGTTGAGCCGCTTCACCACCACCTTGCGCTTGGACATCGCCAGCGCACCCTTGGCCAGGTTCGCGGTGACGATCAGCGGCAGCATCTCCGGGGTCAGGCCGACCGCCACCGACAGCGCGAACATGAAGGCCTGCAGCCAGTCGTGCTTGTCGAAGCCGTTGATCAGGAACACCACCGGCACCATCACCGCCATGAAGCGGATCAGCAGCCAGCTGACGCTGTTCACGCCGCGGTCGAAGCTGGTCTGCACGCGCTGGCCGACGATGGTGTGCGCCAGCGAGCCGAGGTAGCTGCGCGGACCGGTCGCCACCACCACGGCGGTAGCGGTGCCGCTGACCACGTTGGTACCCATGTAGCAGATCGTCGGCAGGTCCAGCGGATTGGAATGGTCCGCCTCGGCCATGCCGCGCGCGCTCGGTGCGGCCTTCTCCACCGGCAGCGACTCGCCGGTGAGGATCGCCTGGCTGATGAACAGGTCCTTCGCACTGAGCAGGCGCAGGTCGGCGGGCACCATGTCGCCCGCGCCCAGGTGCACGATGTCGCCGGCGACCAGCTCGCCGACCGGCACCTCGATGCGCTCGCTGTGGCCGTCGGAAGCACGGCGCGTCACGGTGGCGGTGTTGCGCACCATCGCCTTGAGCTTCTCCGCCGCCTTCGAGGAGCGGTATTCCTGGGTGAAGCTCAGCAGCACGCTGATGCCCACCATCACCGCAATGATGATCGGCCCGGTGAGATCGCTGGAATCGGTGAACAACTGCACCCCGGCCAGCACCAGCAGCACGATGATGAACGGGTTCTTGAACGCACGCAGCAGCTGCCGTGACCAGTGCGGCGGCTTCTCGTGCGAGACCTCGTTGATGCCGTCGCGGTCCAGCCGCTCGGCGATCTGTTCCTCGTCGAGGCCGGCCGGCGTGCTGTCCAGCGCGGCCAGCAGCGCCTCGTTGTGGCGGAACGCCTCCTGGGCTACCGCCACATGCAACGCTGTCGGCGCACCCTTGCCGGCCGCCTTCGGGAGGCCGCCCTGGATGGATTGCTTGATCATGACCCGCTTCCGTGAATTCGCTGATGCCTGTCGTCGGTGCGAGCCTGCGGAATCAATCCGCGAACTGCGCCACCGTCGGTGCGCATGGCCGCACATGCGGCCGGAACGGTGCCGCCATTGGCGGAGGCCATCCCTTGCATGACGTCATGGCGACCATCAGCGACTGGATACCAGTGCGAGATGTACGGATGATGGCAGTGCATCATTCCGGGCATGGATCGGCGAACGATTGGCAGCCGCGGGGGATCGGCGGTGCAGTTCGATCACATTGCTGCCGGCCGGTTGCTCCAACGGAGCACGGTCCAGCGGGGCGGGCACGGTGACGGTATAAGTGGCACGCACGGCATCACGACGACCAGCCAGCAGCCGGTGCAGCACGCGCAGCAAAACGGAATCGCGAAGGAGCTTCATAGCCCATCTCCTCGTTACGGCGCCTACGGCGCCGCAGGAGGTGGGCCGGTCTTCCCTAGTCGAGGAAAGCGCCAGCCGACCGCAGACGGTCGCCGCAGATCATCAGCTTGTTATGCAATGCCGGCATCCGATGCTCGCGGATGTCGACGTTGCGACTAGGGTAAACGTCCATATGCCTTGGTTTGTCAGGACTGGGAGCCAGCCGACGCGGTGCGCCGGGAGGCGCGCGCATTGTCGTGCTGCGCTGCGGAAGTGTCAACCCATGCGAGCTGAATGGATGGATGAAAAGTCTGAAACCGGCGATATCGGATCCAGGCGAAGCGATGCGATCGGAAATCGCCGGACGGATCGCCGGCGTTCAACCCACCGATTCCAATACCAGTCCGTGCTGCACCATCGGTGCGACCAGCCAGTGATCGGCCAGCAGGAAGGCGAACAGCGCCATCAGGTACACGATCGAGTACTTGAACACCTTCATCGGAAACAGCTCATCCGGCGGATTCAGCAGGCGCACGGCGTAATACAGGAAGCCCGCACCCAGCACGACCGCGCCACCCAGATAGATCAGGCCGCTCATGCCGGTCAGCGCGGGCAGCAGGGTCACCAGCACCAGCAGCACGGTGTAGAACAGCACATGCCAGCGGGTGTACACGACGCCATGGGTGACTGGCAGCATCGGCACCTGCGCGCGCGCATAGTCGTCGCGGCGGAAGATCGCCAGCGCCCAGAAGTGCGGCGGTGTCCATACGAAGATGATCAGGCACAACTGCAGCGCGAAGGCATGCAGGTGCCCGGTGACCGCAGTCCAGCCCAGCACCGGCGGGATCGCGCCGGCAAGGCCGCCGATCACGATGTTCTGCGGCGTGGCGCGTTTCAGGTAGGCCGTGTAGACCAGCGCATAGCCGATCAGGCCACCGAAGGTGAGCAAGGCGGTCAGCGGGTTGACCAGCAATGCCAGCACCAGCATCGAGACGATGCCGAGCAGCACTGCGAACACCAGCACCTGGCGCGGCGTGAGCGAGCCGGTGGCCAGCGGGCGCCGCGCGGTGCGCGCCATCAGCTTGTCGATGCGCTCGTCGATCAGGTGGTTGAACGCCGCGGCCGAACCCGAGGCCATCCAGATCCCCAGCGTGCCGAACACCAGCGCGCGCCACGGCGGGATGCCTGGCACGGCGAGGAACATGCCGATCACCGCACAGAACACCAGCAGCGCGACCACGCGCGGCTTGGTCAGTTGCAGGTATTCGCTGAACGATCCCATTTAACGCGACTCCAGCGACAGGAACATCGACTCGTCATGCCGACGCTGGGTACGCGCCAGTGTGGCCAGCAAGGTGAACAGCAAGAGTGCGGCCACGCCATTGTGCGCGGTCGCCACCGCCAGCGGCAAACCGAAGTACACATTGCTGATGCCCAGCAGCACCTGACTCACCAGCGCCACGGCGATCGCGATGCCGAAGACGCGCAGGCCGCGCCGCGCCAGCTTGTGCGACAGCCAGCCGAGATAGCAGAACACCACCAGTGCACCGAACCGATGCACGAGCTGGATTGCGCTGCGTGCCGCCATGTCCAGCACGCCGCCTTCGTAATTGACGCCGATCCCGCGCCACAGCACGAAGCCCTGGTGGAAATCCGTCGGTGGTGCCCACTGACCCAGGCACTGCGGGAATGAGCCGGGACCGTAGCCGCAGGCCAGTGCCGCATAGTTCGCCGAGGTCCAGCCACCCAGCGCGATCTGGCAGAACAGCAGCACCACGCCGATCACCACCAGCCGGCGCAGGTCGCCCAGGCGATCATCCTGCGCGCCGATGCCGGCAAACCGCAGCGCCGCATACGCCAGCAGTGCGAACGTGGTCATGCCACCCAGCAAGTGCCCCATCACCACCACCGGCTTCAGCAGCAGGGTCACCGTCCACATGCCGAGCATCGCCTGGAAGATGATCACCGCCAGCGCGAGCACGCTGATCCGCCACGCGCCGGGTCGGCGCAACACGATCGCCGCGTACAGCGGCAGCGCGATCGCGCATACCGCCAGCAGCGATGACCAGCGATGCTCGCCGCCTATGTACAAACCCACTCCAACGGCCGCAAACACCGCGCCGGCGATCACCGCCCATTGCGCACCACGCCGGCGCCAGCTGGCCAGCAAGGCCAGCACCAGCACCAGCACGCCCAGCGTGCCGGCCAGGAAGCGATGCACCTGCTCGCGCCAGGCCTTGTGTGCCTCGTACGGACGGTCGGGAAACGCCGCGTCGGCCTTCGCCACCGCCTGCGCATGTTGTGGCCAGGTCACCTGGCCGTAGCAGGTCGGCCAGTCCGGGCAGGACAGGCCGGCGTTGGACAGGCGCACGAAGGCACCGAACATCACCAACCCGAAGGCGAACACCGCGGCAAGCAGGGACAGCCAGCGCAGGATTTTCAGGATGCGTGGCGACATCACTTGATCACCTTCAGCATGTCCCGCAACAGGCCGGGAACATCGAAACCCGCCGGGTACAGCGACAAGGCGGTGCCGTTGGATTCCACCAGCACCGCACTGACACTGTCCGGCGTGGTTGGCACATAGGCAGCCAGCTTGCCATCCGCGTCACGACCCAGCGTCCAATACGTTTGCATGGCGACGCGGCGACCCGAATCTGCCGGCGGTGTACCGATGTAAAGCAGGCGCAGGCGGGACTGACTGCGATTGAGCATGACCCGCGCCTTGGCGATTTCGGTCAATGTCTCGAAGCATTGCGCGGCACAGTCCGGGCCGGCCAGCGCAACCAGGGTAAGCCGCGGTTCGCTATCGCGCCACGGCCACGACGTGCCGTCATCCAGCTGGACCTGCACCTTCTCGTCGAGGAAGTTGCGCTGCGGCAGGATCGCATGCCCATTGCCCTTCACACCCGGCTGCCAACCGCCCCAGGTGAGCAGGCCCGCGACGATCATCGGCGCAGCAAACACCAGCGCGATCAGGATCAGGAACATGCGGCTGCGACGCAACGACTTGGGGTCAACAGTATTCATCGGACTTCATCGTCATCGGACTTGATTTCATTCGGGGATCGGGATTCGCGCGGCCTGCGCTTGCGATTGAGCACCAGCAGGATCACCACCGCCGCCAGTGCAAACGAGAACCACTGGAAGGCATAGGCCCGGTGGCGAGCCGGCGGCATCGAGGAAAAATCGAGCGTGTGCACGCGCACGTAGATCGACGCCGGATCGGCATCCAGTGCCAGCACACGCGGATACAGCGGACGACCAAGGTCATGGGCGACGGCTGCCGGATCGAGAAAGATGCTGTTCTTCGGCCACCGCGTCTGTCGCGCCAGCGCATCTCCCCCCATCTCGAAACCGAGCGGCGGCGGCGGCACGTACAGGCCTTGCAAGCTGACCTCACCGGTTGGCAGGGCCGGCAGTTGCGGTACCTGTGCAGTGCCGTTGCCCGGCAAAAAGCCCAGATCCACCAGCAGCAATCGTTGTGGATCGCGCAACTCGAACGGTGCGAACACTTCCACACCCCCGCGTTCGTCATGCTGGGGATTGTCCAGCAGGTACAGCCGATCGACCAGGTAACGGCCTTTCACCTGCACCCGCGGAAAACCATCCGTCGGGGGCGCCTCGGCCACCTTGGCGAAGTCTTGCAGCGGTGCGGACGCCGATGCGGCATACCGCCGCAGAAGTGCGTCCTTGAAGTCGGCGCGATGGAGCTGCCATATGCCCAAACGTATGAACAGCAGGGCGCCAGCCACCGTCAGCAGCAATGCCCACCACGGCGGACGGCGAAATCCGATCACGCGGCGCACCCGCCGGCGGTCGCTATACTTGCCCTGTCGAAATGGATCGGATCAATCACGTGGAAACCGTCTACAAATGTGCGCTGGTGGTGGTACTGCTGGTGGTGATCTTCAGCCTCGGCCAGGCGCTGTACTTCATGATGACTGACAAGGACGACGACAAACGCACCGTATGGGCGCTGACCCGTCGCATCGGCCTGTCGCTGGTGCTGATCGGCATGGTCGCGCTCGGCATCTGGATGGGCTGGCTGCACCCGCACGACGTCGGCCGGTAATTGTACCCGGCTGCGCCGGCGACGCAGCCGGCCGCGACAAATCGCGCGAACTGGCGGTCGCCGACGGCAACCGATGAGTGATCTCTCTCCAACAAAAAGCCCGCCATTGGCGGGCTTTTTGTTGGAGAAGTCAGTACGGCTGACTCAAAGAATATAAACGAACATGAACAAGCCCAGCCAGACCACGTCGACGAAGTGCCAGTACCACGCCACGGCCTCGAAGCCGAAGTGGTGGTCCTTGTTGAAATGACCCTTCAGCACGCGGAACCAGATCACCGCCAGCATGATCGTACCCAGCGTCACGTGCAGGCCGTGGAAACCGGTCAGCAGGAAGAAGGTGGAACCGTAGACGCCGCTGTGCAGGGTCAGGTTCAGCTCCTTGTAGGCCTCGATGTACTCGTGCGCCTGGAAGTTCAGGAACAGCGCGCCCAGCAGGACGGTCAAGCCGAGGAACAGCAGGATCTTGCCACGATGGCCGGCGCGCAGCGCGTGATGCGCAATCGTCACGGTGACACTGGAACTGAGCAGGATCAGCGTATTGAGCAGCGGCAGACCCCACGCCGGCACGGTCGAGAACGCGCCACCGGCATGCTCCGGACCATTGCCGCCAGCAGCGCCCCACGAGGCGGCGTAATCGCTCCACAGAAACTGGTGGGTCAGCGTGCCGTGACCTTCGCCACCGAGCCACGGCACCGAGAACATGCGGATGTAGAACAGTGCGCCGAAGAACGCCCCGAAGAACATCACCTCGGAGAAGATGAACCACATCATGCCCATGCGGAACGAGGTGTCCACCTGGTGGTTGTAGCTGCCGGACAGCGACTCCTTGATCACCGAGCGGAACCAGCCGAAGAACATGCCCAGCACGCCGATCACGCCGACGGTCAGCACGGTCTTGCCGAAGCCGGCGTCGCCGGGCTCCGCGTTCAGCCAGTGCGCGGCGCCGAACACGGTGGTGAACATGACCACTGCGGCCACGAACGGCCAGTAGCTCTTGGCCGGAACAAAGTAAGCGTCGTGCTGCTGACCCATGGTGAGACCCCGTGGATTTCTCTTGATGACTTAACCCCGTCAGGCCGACCGGGGAACTGCATGCCGGTCGTCAAACCCGACCGGTTGAAGAAAACATGTAGCGACTGCGGTACCGCTATTTCATCAGCATGATCTGCGCGAACGACACCAGGAAGAAGGCGGCCACGATCACGACCAGGATCGTCACGGTGCGCCGCACACCCTTGCGGCGGTCATCGTCGACCTGGTCAGTAACTGCGGGCGGCATCTTCGGTTGCGTCATGTGGATCGGCTACTTGCGGCGCCTGCCGTTGCCGGCATGGCGCCATGATGGATGGGATCAATCGTTGACGTGACCGTGTGCCAGTTCCTCGTCATGGATCACCGGCGGCACCTCGAAGGTGTGGTGCGGCGCCGGCGAAGGCACCGTCCACTCCAGGCCCTTGGCGCCTTCCCACACGCGGTCGGCGGCCTTCTTCCTGGAGAACCACACGCCATGGATCAGCACGCCGAGGAAGATCAGCTGCGAGGCGCCGAACAGGAAGCCGCCGATCGAGCTGATCATGTTGAAGTTGGCGAACGCCACGTTGTAGTCCGGGATGCGGCGCGGCATGCCGGCCAGGCCCAGGAAGTGCTGCGGGAAGAACAACACGTTGACCCAGATCACGCTGTTCCAGAAGTGCACCTTGCCCCAGAACTCGCTGTACATCCGGCCGCTCCACTTCGGCAGCCAGTAATACGTGGCGGAGATGATCGCGAACAGCGCGCCGGTCACCAGCACGTAATGGAAATGCGCCACCACGAAGTAGGTGTCGTGGTACTGGAAGTCGGCCGGCACCAGCGCCAGCATCAGGCCTGAGAAACCGCCGATGGTGAACAGGATGACGAACGCGATCGCGAACAGCATCGGCGTCTCGAACGTCATCGAGCCGCCCCACATCGTGCTGACCCAGTTGAATACCTTCACGCCGGTCGGCACCGCGATCAGCATCGTCGCGTACATGAAGAAGATCTCGGCACCCATCGGCAGGCCGACCGCGAACATGTGGTGTGCCCACACGATGAACGACAGGAAGGCGATCGAGGCGATCGCGAACACCATCGCCTTGTAGCCGAAGATCGGCTTGCGCGCGAAGGTCGGGATCACTTCCGAGATGATCCCGAACGCCGGCAGGATCATGATGTACACCTCGGGATGTCCGAAGAACCAGAAGATGTGCTGGTACAGCACCGGGTCGCCGCCGCCGCCCGGGTTGAAGAAGTTGGTGCCGAAGTACTTGTCGGTGAGCAGCATCGTCACCGCACCGGCCAGCACCGGCATCACCGCGATCAGCAGGAAGGCGGTGATCAGCCAGCTCCACACGAACACCGGCATCTTCAGCAGCTCCATGCCGGGTGCGCGCATGTTGAGGATGGTCGCGATGATGTTGATCGCGCCCATGATCGAGCTGATGCCCATCAGGTGGATGGCGAATACCACATAGGCCAGCGAGTCGCTCTGCAACGACAGCGGCGGATACATCGTCCAGCCGCCGGCCGGGCCGCCGCCTGCCATGAACAGGGTGGACAGCATCAGCGTGAACGCGAACGGCAGGATCCAGAACGACAGGTTGTTCATGCGCGGCAACGCCATGTCCGGCGCGCCGACCATCAGCGGGATCATCCAGTTACCGAGACCGACGAAGGCCGGCATGATCGCGCCGAAGATCATCACCAGCGCATGCATCGTGGTCAGCTGGTTGAAGAAATACGGCTGCATAAGCTGCAGGCCCGGCTTGAACAGCTCGGCGCGGATCAGCATCGCGAAACTGCCACCGATGAAGAACATCACCAGCGCGAAGACCAGGTACAGCGTGCCGATGTCCTTGTGGTTGGTGGACATGCACCAGCGCTGGAAGAAATTCTTCGGCGCGCCGTGGTGATCATCGTGCTGATCATGGGTGGCTGCGTGGGACATGGCCTTGCACCTCTAACCTGAAAATATGGAATGCGACTGCAATGAGACTGCGTGAGTAGCTGGGAATCAGCCCTACTTGGCTGTGGCAGGCGTCGCAGCGGTTTGCGCGGGCGCCGGTGCAGCAGCCGTGGATGCCGCCGCCGGTGCCGCCGACTGCGCCTCCTGCTCAGCCAGCCACTTGGCGAAATCCGGCTTCGACTTGGCCACCACCACGATCGGCATGAAGCCGTGATCCTGTCCGCACAACTCGGCGCACTGCCCGCGATAGGTGCCAGGCTCCTTGATGTTGGTCCAGGCGGCGTTGATGATCCCGGGGATCGCATCGAGCTTCCAGCCCAGCGCCGGCACCCACCAGGAATGGATCACGTCGGCACCGGTGATCACGAAGCGGATCTTGGTATCGACCGGCACCACCAGCGGCTTGTCGACATTCAGCAGATAGGTGTTCTCGTCACCCACCTTGACCGCATACGGATCCATGCCGGAACCGAGCTGGCGGGTCTGGTCGCTCTGCGTATCGAGCTTGGACATGAAGCCGACCTTGCTGATCGGCTTGCCCAGGTAATCGACATAGTCGTAACGCCACTTCCACTGGTAGCCGGTGACCTTGACCGTCATCTGCGAACCGGTCGTATCCGACCAGGAAGTGATGCCACCGGTGGCCAGATAGGCCAGCGCGATCAGGATGATCACCGGGATCGTGGTCCAGACCACCTCCAGCATGGTGTTGTGCGACCACTTCTCGGCCACCGCGCCACGCGACTTGCGGAAGCGGAACATGGCGATGAACATCGCGCCGAACACCAGGATACCGATCACCACGCACACGCCGAGCGAGATGTTGTTCAGATCGTATGGCACCTGCGACCAGGTGCTCGCGCCGCGCTGCATGTTCAGCTGGTACGGACTCGGATCGGCCTGAGCCACGCCGCCGAACGACGCAAGGGCAAGCGCCGCCCATGCCGTGAATGATCGCCTGATGCCGCCAGATGTCATGTCTTGCACCTTTGTTGAACCTATTTGCGTGGCTGTCCGTTGAGCTCGGCCAGCAACACCACGAGTTTCTTCGACAGCTCGACGCGTTCCTGTTCCGCCAGAAAAGCACCAATTTCCATTTCGCGCCCGTGCGATGACAGCAGCAGGCGCTGACGCCCGTTGCCCGGCTCCAGCAACACGCGCACCCAGTAGGACTGGAAACGCGTGCTGCGGCGGCCCGGCAGGGATTGCACCTCCAGCGACGACGCGTCGAGGGTGATGCGCTCACTGCGGTCGCCAGCCCGCCAGGCCACGCTCAAGGCGACGGCCACGGCGGCGGATTCCACCAGGGCAAACAGCGGAGCAAATACATTCCCCTGCCACGCACCCAGTCCTGCCGTTATCAGCGCCAGGGTCACCAGAACCATGATCAATCGACGCAGGCCGCGTCGGCTGAGCGTGCGATTGGGCTTGAGCCACATCGTCACGCACGGCAAGCCGGCGGCAGCTGGTCGAAGCACGATCATGGAGATCCGGCGTGCCTGGAACAGCGGAATGATAGGCCGCGGCGAGTCGGCGGGCAAGAATGCCGCACCCGGATGACCTGGATCAGATGGCGAATCCACATCATCCAATGGCTCTTCGACCGGCTCGACAGGCCGCCCGCACCACCGGCCCATCATCGGCAGACGTCCGATATCGTGCACGCGGCATCCCATGTCCAGCGTACAATCGCACGGTTAACCATCCCTGCCATCACATCGATCCCCACCGTGACCCAACCCATCCTCAGCCCCGAACTCCCCACCGGCGCCGAGCCGGCCCGCGCGCGCATCACCGCCGCCTGGCTGCGCGACGAGACCGAGGCGGTCAACGACCTGCTCGCCCAGGCCACCTTGCCGCCGGTCGAGCGCGAGAAGGTGATCGACCTGGCCGCCGACCTGGTCACGCGCGTACGTGCACGAGCGAAGGACCAGAGCGCGGTCGAATCCTTCATGCGCCAGTACGACCTGTCCTCCGAGGAGGGCGTGCTGCTGATGTGCGTGGCCGAGGCGCTGCTGCGCATCCCCGACAAGGCCACCGCCGACAAGCTGATCCGCGACAAGCTGGGCGATGCGGACTGGAAGAAACATCTCGGCCAGAGCGAGTCGCTGTTCGTCAACGCCTCCACCTGGGGACTGATGCTCACCGGACATCTGGTGAACCTCGCCGAGGACACCCGCCACGACTTCGCCGGTGCGCTGAAGCGGCTGGTCGGTCGCGCCGGCGAACCGGCGATCCGCCTTGCCGTGCGCCAGGCGATGCGCATCATGGGCCACCAGTTCGTGATGGGGCAGACCATCGACGAGGCACTGGACCGCTGCGCGAAGAAGGAATACGCGGTCTACCGCTACTCCTACGACATGCTGGGCGAGTCCGCGCTGACCAGCGAGACCGCCGAGCGCTATCAGCAGGATTACCGCAACGCGATCGCCGCGATCGGTGCGCGCGGCCCGTTCGCGAACCACACCGACGCACCGTCGATCTCGGTCAAGCTGTCCGCGCTGCATCCGCGCTACGAAGTGGCCAAGCGCGAACTTGCCCATCGTCAGCTCAGCGAGAAGCTGCTGGAGCTGTCGCAGCTGGCGATGAAGTACGGTATCGCGCTGTCCGTGGACGCCGAGGAAGCCGAGCGCCTCGAACTGTCACTGGACATCATCGGCGACGTGTTCGCGCATCCGTCGCTGCAAGGCTGGAACGGTCTCGGCATCGTGGTGCAGGCGTATGCCAAGCGCACCCCGTTCGTGATCGACTGGCTGATCGAGACCGCCCGCGCCGCCCATCGCCGCTGGTATGTGCGCCTGGTCAAGGGCGCCTACTGGGATGCCGAGATCAAGCGAGCGCAGGAAAACGGCCTGGCCGGCTATCCGGTGTATACGCGCAAGCCGAATACCGACGTGTCCTATCTCGCCTGCGCACGCAAGCTGTTCGGTGCCGGCGTCGAACTGATCTACCCGCAGTTCGCCACGCATAACGCGCACTCGATCGCCGCCGTGCATCACATCGCACAGGGCCGTCCGTACGAGTACCAGCGCCTGCACGGCATGGGCACCGACCTGTATGCCGAAGTGATCGGCCCGCAGAACTTGAACGTGCCCTGCCGCGTCTACGCGCCGGTCGGCACGCACGAAGATCTGCTGCCGTACCTGGTGCGTCGCCTGCTTGAGAACGGCGCCAACACCAGCTTCGTCAACCGCGTCGTCGACGAGAGCGTGCCGGTGCGCACGCTGGTTGCCGACCCGTGCGAAACCGTGCGGTCATTCGCCTCCATCCCGCATCCGCGCATCCCGTTGCCGGTCAACATCTACGCAGAACTCCGGAAGAATTCCATGGGCGTCAACTTCTCCAACGACAACGAACTGAAGGCGATGGCCGACGCGGTCAACGCCCATGCCGGCCCCTGGGCCGCTGCTCCACTGGTGCCGGGCGCGACCGCCAACGGCCCGACCGTGCAGGTGACCAACCCGGCCGACCGCCGCCAGAACGTGGGCAGCTACGTCAGCGCCGACAGCGCCACAGTCGACAAGGCGCTGGCGAATGCCACTGCCGCGCAGCACGGCTGGGATCGTCTGCCCGCGGCCAGCCGCGCCGCGATCCTCGAACATGCCGCCGAGCAGCTCGAAGCGCATCGCGGCGAGTTCATCGCACTGTGCGTGCGCGAGGCCGGCAAGAGCCTGCCCGACGCGATCGCCGAGATCCGCGAGGCGGCCGACTTCCTGCGCTACTACGCCACCATGGCGCGTCGCCTGTTCGGTCAGCCCGAGCAGTTGCCGGGTCCGACCGGCGAGAGCAACCAGCTGTTCCTCAACGGCCGCGGTGTGTTCGTCTGCATCAGCCCGTGGAACTTCCCGCTGGCGATCTTCCTCGGCCAGGTCAGCGCCGCGCTCGCCGCCGGCAATGCCGTCATTGCGAAACCGGCCGAGCAGACCTCGCTGATCGGCCATGCCGCGGTGAAGCTGTTGCACGACGCCGGCGTGCCGACTGATGTGCTGCAGTACCTGCCGGGCGACGGTGCCACCGTCGGTGCCGCACTGACTCGCGACCCACGTGTGTCCGGCGTCGCCTTCACCGGCTCCACCGAGACCGCCTGGGCGATCAATCGCGCCCTCGCTGCACGCAATGCGTCGATCGCCGCACTGATCGCCGAAACCGGCGGCCAGAACGCGATGATCGCCGACTCCTCCGCCCTGCCCGAGCAGATCGTCAAGGACGTGATCGCCTCCGCGTTCCAGTCCGCCGGTCAGCGCTGTTCCGCTGCACGCGTGCTGTTCGTGCAGGAAGACATCGCGGACAAGGTCTGCGCGATGCTCGCCGGTGCGATGGGCGAGCTGAAGGTGGGCGATCCGGGCCAGCTGTCCACCGACGTCGGCCCGGTGATCGACGAGGATGCCAGGAAGATCCTGGTCGACCACGCCGCGCGCATGGACAAGGAAGCGAAGAAGATCGGTGAAGTCGCACTCGATCCGGCGCTCACCGCCAACGGCACCTTCTTCGCCCCGCGCGCCTACGAGATTCCCTCGCTGGCCACGCTGACCCGCGAAGTGTTCGGTCCGGTGCTGCACGTGATCCGCTGGAAGGGCAGCGAGCTGAAGCAGGTGGTCGACCAGATCAATGCCACCGGCTATGGCCTCACCCTCGGCATCCACAGCCGCATCAACGACACCGTCGACTACAT
Source organism: Rhodanobacter koreensis (assembly GCF_054782855.1). Taxonomy (NCBI): domain Bacteria; kingdom Pseudomonadati; phylum Pseudomonadota; class Gammaproteobacteria; order Lysobacterales; family Rhodanobacteraceae; genus Rhodanobacter; species Rhodanobacter koreensis. The sequence goes on from NZ_BAAGRR010000011.1 coordinate 129,655, forward strand.
CGCCAGCCACGCCCGCGTCGGCAACTGCTACGTCAACCGCAACCAGATCGGCGCGGTAGTCGGCGTGCAGCCGTTCGGCGGCGAGAACCTGTCCGGCACCGGTCCCAAGGCCGGCGGCCCGCACTACCTGCTGCGCTTCGCCGGTGAGCGCACGCTCACCATCAACACCACGGCGGCCGGTGGCAATGCTTCGCTGCTGACGATCGGCGAGTAGTCCCCGGACGCTGCCGACCGCTTGTGCAATGCGCAAGCGGTCGGCAGCGCATGCGTGATAGAAAGGGGCAAGCGCCGACACCGGTCGGCTGACATGCGCCCCGAGTGATCGCACCATGGCTCGTCCCGCCACCATGATCGGCCTGCATCACGCCATCAGCCCTTCGCTGGCTGATGACCCGCGTTACACCGCGGCCGAGATTCCGCCGAACGTGCTGGTGTATCTGACCGAGCTGGCTGCCTCGCGTGGCATCGCCTGCGACGACTGGTTCGCCGGGCTTGGCCTGGACCGGCGCCAGCTCAGCGATCCGGCGCTGCGTGTCTCCTACCGGCAGGCGAGCATGGTGGTACGCCGTGCCTTGCAGGTGATCGGCGAACCCGGCCTAGGCCTGAGCGTCGGGCGCACCGAGACGCTGGGCAGCTTCGGCCTGCTTGGCCTCGCCATGATGACCGCGCGCACCTTCGGCGAAGCCATGGGCGTGGGTATCGAATACCACAAGGTCTGCGGCAGCCTGCTCGACGTCACCTTCGAAGTGGTCAACGAACACCAGGTGGCGGTCGTCGCGTGGCCGCGCTTCAGCGATGCGGCCCTGCTGCCGTTCCTGTGCGAGGAACTGTTCGCCAGCTCGCTGGCGATCGCGCGACAGCTGCTCGGCGCATCGTTCAATCCCGTGCGGCTGGAACTGAGCTATCCACAGCCTGCACATGTGCAGGCCTATGCCGAACTGTTCCAGTGCGAACTGCAGTTCGGTACCCCGCTCAACCGCGTGCTGGTGGATGTGCAATGGCTGGGACGGGAACTGCCCGGCCACAATCCGCTCACGGCGCGGCAGGCGCTGGCGCTGTGCATGCAACAACGACCCGGCGGCAGCATCGCTCACCAGGAGATCGTCGCCGCCGTAGAACGCCTGCTGCGCGGCCAGTTGCGCCAGCCGCCCAAGCTGTATGACGTGGCCCGCACGCTCCACCTCAGCGAACGCTCCTTGCGCCGCAAGCTGGCCGAGAGCGGCCGCATCTTCCGCGAGATCCACGACCGCGTGCGTGCCGAACGCGCACTGCAACTGCTGCAGGCCGGCAAACTGAGCGTGGCGGAGATCGGCAACGAGGTCGGCTTCAGCGATCCGCGCGAGTTCCGCCGCGCCTTCAAGCGCTGGACCGGCATGCCGCCGCAGGAAGCCCGCCGCGCGGCGGCCTGATTACCCATCAGGCCGCATTCTGGCCGGATTGCCCCCCGTCTCCTGGCCGTTTTGCCCTCCCCCGACGGGGTGGATTGGGCGACAGTGGAATCCATCATGGCAGCGGATCTGACTGGGGAGTTCACGATCATGCGCAAGTTGTTCATCACCATCGCGCTCGGCGCGGCCATTGCCGGTTGCGGCAACCACGAACCGGCTCCGCAGAATGCCGGCGACGCCAGTTTCGAGGCCAAGCTGCAGGAACAGTTGCTGGATGCCAAGCCCGGCAGCGTGATCGAGATCCCCGCCGGGCATTATTCGCTCAAGCGCGGCCTCAGCCTGCGCACCGACGGCGTCACCATTCGCGGTGCCGGCATGGACAAGACCGTGCTGTCGTTCAAGGGCCAGGTCGTCGGCCCCGAGGGCCTGCTGGTCAACGCCAACGATTTCACCATCGAGAACCTGGCGATCGAGGACACCAAGGGCGACGCGCTGAAGATCAACCAGGGCAAGAACATCACGATCCATGGCGTACGCATCGAGTGGACCAATGGCCCACAGACCACCAACGGTGCCTACGGCCTGTACCCGGTGAAGACGCAGAACGTGCTGGTCGAGGACTCGGTGGTGATCGGTGCATCCGACGCCGGCATCTACGTCGGCCAGTCGCACGACATCATCGTCAGGCGCAATCGCGCCGAACAGAACGTGGCCGGCATCGAGATCGAGAACTCGGTCAATGCCGATGTCTACGACAACACCGCGACCAAGAACACCGGTGGCATCCTGGTCTTCAACATGCCGAACCTGTCGCTGCATGGCGAAGCCACGCGCGTGTTCAAGAACAAGGTGTTCGCCAACAACACCGGCAACTTCGCCGCCAAGGGCGCGGCGGTGGCCAGCGTGCCGGCAGGTTCCGGCGTGGTGGTGAACTCGAACGACAAGGTGGAGATCTTCGACAACGACATCGCCGACAACCAGACCGCGAACATCATCATCGCCAGCTACTTCTCCACCAACTACTACAACACCCGCGGCGTGGCCGCCGACTACAACCCGTACCCGAAGGGCATCTTCGTCTACGGCAACCGCCTCAAGGGCGGCGGCGATTCGCCCGACGGGCTCAAGCTGAAGACGCTGAAGACCGCGATGTACGGCCTCACCGGCGGCTTCCCCGACGTGCTGTGGGACGGCTACGTCGACCCCAAGGACCTGGTCGACGGCCTGCCACCGGCAGCCGATCGCATCTGCATCCAGGACGTCAACGGCGTCCTCGATGCGGATGGCCCGCACGACTACAAGAACCCGAGCAAGGACATGAAGCCGTTCGCATGCACCCTGCCCAAGCTGCCGCCGGTGGTGCTGAATCCGGAACCCAAGGTGTGAGGCTGCCGTTCGTGTGGGTGAAGTTCGTGCTGAAGAAGTTCATGAAACAGGCGCTGCCCCTGCTTGCCCTGCTCCTGGTCGCCTGCCAGCGCGGCATGCCGCCGGTGGCGTTCCACGCCGATGGCCGGCCACCGAAGCTCAGCGACTGGCATGTGGTCGAGGTGCATGACGGCAAGCTTGAGCTCAACCAGGGAGTGGTGCCGTACGACCTCAACACGCCGCTGTTCACCGACTACGCGCACAAGCTGCGCACGATCTGGATGCCGAAGGGAGTGACCGCGAAATACGAGCCGGTCGACACGCTCGATTTCCCGGTCGGCACGGTGATCAGCAAGACGTTCTATTACCCCAGGCCTGATGAAGGCCGCACCGGCGACGGCAAGTTCACCGACGTGGCGCGCACCGACGACTATTCGCACGACTTCGCCGGGCAGGGACTCGACCTGTCCCGCGTGCATCTGATCGAGACGCGCATCCTGGTGCATCGCAAGGAAGGCTGGGCGGCCATTCCCTACGTGTGGAACGACGCGCAGACCGAAGCCACGCTGGCGCGCACCGGCGCGGTGATCCCGCTGACCCTGGTCGCCACCGGCGACAGCAACGCCGGCGTGCCCGCGCGCGAGGACTTCAACTACGTGGTGCCCGACGAGAGCCAGTGCGCCAGCTGCCATGCGCAGGACTGGATCGACCGCAAGGTGCATCCGATCGGCCCGAAGGCACGTCACATCAACAAGGACTACCACTACGCCGACGGCGAGCAGAATCAGCTCGAACATCTGATCAAGGTCGGCTACCTCAGCGATGCACCGGCGCTGGACCAGGTTCCGCGCGACGCGAACTGGGCCGACCCGAAGGCGCCGCTGGATGCGCGTGCGCGCGCCTATCTCGACATCAACTGCGGCCACTGCCACAACCCGCATGGCGCGGCCAACACCACGGGCCTGTCGCTGATCTACGGGACGCCCGAGGATCACCGCCTGGGTATCTGCAAGCCGCCCACCGCCGCCGGCCAGGGCACCGGCGACCACTTCTTCGACATCGTGCCGGGCAAGCCGGATGATTCGATCATCCCGTTCCGGCTTTCGTCGACCGAACCGGGCACGATGATGCCGGAGATCGGGCGCAGTACCGTACACCGAGAGGGAGTCGCGCTGATCAAGGCCTGGATCGCGGCACTGCCGGGCACTTGCGTGGTACTGCATTGAACACCTGACACACAAACCAACAGCACCGCGGCCAGACCTGGCGCGGGCATTCCATGCATGGGGAGCACGGCATGAGCATGCGTCAACATCCACTTTCGATCGCCTTGCGCCGGTTGTTGCTGGGCGCCAGTACGCTGCTTCTGTGCGGCCCGTCGCTGGCCATCGCCGCCGACCCTGCTCCACAGGACAATGCCACCAGCAGCACGGCCACCACGCCTGGCCAGGCGCATGACAGCAAGGCCAAGGTCGCCGAGGCGAAGCTGCTCGGCAACGTGACGGTGACGGCGCAGAGCCGCTCGCAGGAGATGCAGTCGGTGCCGATCCCGCTGCAGATCATCACGGCAAAGGAGGTGGACACGCTGGCTGCCACCGACATGAGCAAGATGGACATCTTCGTGCCCGGCCTGGTGGTCAGCGCGGGCCAGCCGACCCAGCCCTCCTATTCACTGCGCGGCATCGGCGGCAGCGGGTTCGGCATCGGCACCGAACCGGCGGTCGGCGTCTATATCGATGGCGTCTATGCCGCACGCTCCGGCGGCGCGTTGCTGGCGTTCAACGACATTGCGCGCATCGAGGTGCTGAAAGGCCCGCAAGGCACCCTGTTCGGCCGCAATTCCGCGGCAGGCGCGATATCGATCGTCACCAACGAACCGAGCGACAAGTTCGAGGCAACGGGCACTCTGCGCTACGGCAATTACGGAGAGCGCTACGGCGATGTGCTGGTGAACATCCCGCTGAACAACGACATGGCACTGCGCGTGAGCGTGCTGGACAACCAGAGCGACGGCTGGGTCAAGGACCAGGCGACCGGTCAGCACTATGGCAAGAACGACGACTGGGGCACCCGCGCGGTATACCGCTGGAACATCACGCCGGATACGCGCGTACTGCTCTCGTGGGACCACGAACAGCTCAAGCAGCCACCGCAGCCGGCATTCGGCCTGGTGCCGCTTTCCAGCTATGTGCCCCGCCCCGCCCCGTTGACCGGCCTGGTGCCCCCCTTCCCGGCCGACCCCCTGACCTACCTCAATCCCTTGCATGCGCCGCTGTACAACGATGCGGTGGGTGCGGCCGAAACGCGCCGCTTCGACGGCGCCACGCTGACCGTGGACCACTCCTTCAGCTGGGGCAGCTTCACCTCGACCACGGCATGGCGCAACTTCGACACCTTCAACCTCGGCGACTACGACGGCACCAGCAACATCGATACCTACCTCACCACCGCCAACATCGAGCACAACAACAGCTGGTACCAGGAGTTCAAGCTGTCCGGCAACACCGACCTGGTCGACTGGGTTGCCGGCACCAGCTTCTATCACGAGCAGGCGCGCCAGATCAGCCAGGTCGGCACCAACACCAACACCCTGGATACGCTCGGCTTGAACAGCGGTGCACTGACGCCGACGGGCACCTTCGCCTACTACGACTCGCTGTTGCCGCTGTTCGGCTACGGGCAGTACCACCTGCTCGGCAACCCGTGGCTCGAAGAGGTCCGCAACGACGAGAACATCACTGCCTATGCCGCCTATGGCGACGTGATCTGGCACCTCACCGACAACCTCAACCTCACCACCGGTGCGCGTTACACGCTCGACCAGAAGCAATTCAGCTGGTTCAACCCGACCCGCTACGCGCCCCAGCTGGATGCCACCCTGGCCGGACTGGCACCGCTGCTGCAACTCGCCGGCATCGACCCCAGCGTGTTCCAGCAAAACCAGATCTTCAATGCCGCCACCGGCGCCCCGGTCGGTGTATTGGCGCAAGCCCGCAACAGCTGGCGCGACTTCAGCCCGCGCGTCGTGCTGGACTACCACTTCACTCCGAACGTGATGGCCTATGCCTCGGTCACCAAGGGCTACAAGGCCGGTGGCTACAACGCGCTGGAGTTCAACTCGATCTACGCGCCTGAACATGTCACCAACTACGAGGCCGGCATCAAGACCGTGTTCCCCGACCAGCGCCTGCTGTTCAACGTGACCGGCTACTACTACACCTACAACAACCTGCAGGCCCTGGTGCTCCAACCGGCCACAGCTGGCACCAACGGCATTCCGGAATACGTCACCAGCACCAGCGACCAGCACGCCCGCGGCCTGGAGGCCGAACTGCAGTGGGCACCGCTCGATGACCTGCGCCTGGGGCTGAACGGCGCCTTCATCGATTCGATCTATACCCATTACATCGCCCCCGACGGCAAGAACCTAGCTGGCCAGCCCACAGGTACGCCCCGCTTCTCCGGCGCCGCCACCCTCAGCTATACCCTGCCGCAGGTGTTCAATGGCAGCCTGGTCTACGACGCCTCCTACGGCTATCGCGGCAAGTCCCGCTGCAACAGCGATTCGATACTGCAGGGCACGTGTCAGGTCAGCCCCAACTTCAGCGTCGGCAGTGCGCAGCAGAGCGTCGACATGCGGCTGGACTGGAATGCACCGGGCGATCACTGGGGCGTCGGCATCTTTGTCACCAACCTGCTCGACAAGCGCTACGTCACCGGTGTCGACAATACTGCGGCGCCACTGGGCTCGGCTTACGCGAACATCACGCCGCCACGCATGTGGGGCGTCGAACTGCGTGCGAAGTTCTGACATCGGCTACCGGCGCAGCCACGCGGCTCGTCCTCACGCACATTTCCGCTGCATGGGCGCATGCTGCAACTCTTCACACAAGTGGCCTTCATGATCGATTCCGCAACCGACCTCAGCCAGCGTCTGCAGCTCCTGCGCACCGCCCAGCGCGCCGAGCCCATGCCGGAGTGGCCTGCGCGCGCCACCAGGCTGCGTACGCTGGAGAAGATGCTGCTCGAACAGCGCGAGGCCTTCGCGGTGGCGATCAATGCCGACTTCGGCTGCCGTCCGCGCGAGGAAACCGACCTGCTGGAACTGTTCCCCAGCCTGTCGGCGGTCCGCCATGCACTCGGCCACGGCCGGCGCTGGATGAAGCCACGGCGCCGGCTGGCCGGCCTGGCGTTCCTGCCCGCACGCACCGAACTGCGCCCACAGCCACTCGGCGTGATCGGCATCATCGTGCCGTGGAATTACCCGCTGTATCTGGCGGTCGGCCCGCTGGTCGACGCGCTGGTCGCCGGCAATCGCGCGATGCTGAAGATGAGCGAGTTCACGCCGCGCTTCTCGGCGCTGTTCGCCGAACAGGTAGCCCGCTATTTCCAGCCCGACGAAGTCGCTGTGGTGACTGGCGATGCGGCCGTGGCGCAGGCCTTTTCCGCGCTGCCGTTCGACCACCTGCTGTTCACCGGCTCCACCGCGGTCGGCCACCATGTGATGCGCGCCGCGTCCGCCAACCTGACCCCGGTGACGCTCGAGCTGGGCGGCAAGTCGCCGGCGATCATCGGGCCCGGCGCGCGTTTCGAGCATGCAGTGGAACGCATCCTGTTCGGCAAGCTGGTCAATGCCGGGCAGACCTGCATCGCGCCCGACTACGTGCTGCTGCCCCGTTCGCAGGTGGCGGATTTCGTTGCTGCAGCTCGCACTGCCGCTAGCCGGCTGTACCCCAAGCTGGGGGAGAACGCGCAATACACCAGCATCGTCTCCGATCGCCAATACGAGCGCATTGCCGCGCTGCGTGACGGCGCGGTGGCCGCCGGCGCGCGTGTCGAAACCTTGGGTGACGAGACCGCAGGCAACACGCAACCGCGTCGGCTGTCGCCGGTGCTGTTGACCGGTGTCAACGACACGATGACCGTGATGCAGGAAGAGATCTTCGGCCCCTTGCTGCCGCTGGTGCCGTACGACAACCTGGATGAGGCGATCGCCTACGTCACCGCGCATCCGCATCCACTGGCGCTGTATCTGTTCGAGCAGGATCAGGCGTTGATCGACCGCGTGCTGGCACGCACCGTGGCCGGAGGCGTCAGCCTCAACGACACGCTGTTTCACATCGCCCAGCATGGCCTGCCATTCGGTGGCGTTGGCGCCTCGGGCATGGGCGGTTATCACGGCGAAGCCGGCTTCCGCACGTTCTCGCATCTGAAGCCGGTGTTCCGGCAGGCTCGCTTCAACGGCGTCGGCCTGCTCAACCCGCCGTACGGCGCACGCTTCAAGCGCATGCTGGGCCTGCTGCTGAAACGCGGCTGAAACGGCGCGGTTCGTCCGCGCTCCTGCTACCCTCGTGAATGCTCCGGGCTTCGTCCCGCCATGCGTTCCAGGCAGGTATCGCCATGCAGTGTTTTGTCTATGCCAGTCTGCGCAAGCACGACAGCTACCTGTGGCTGGCGCAGCGCGACGGGTTCGACGTCTTGCCCGAATCACTGGTGCTGTTGCTGGGCGAGTTGCGCTTCGTGATGGAGGTGTCACTGGACGAGCAGCGCAAGCTGCCGGTCGAGGATGCTGCCCAGGTACTCGAACATCTGCGCACGCAGGGCTGGCATCTGCAGTTGCCACCGCAGGAGACCCTGGCCTCGGCCAACCACCCCGCCTACCAGCACTCTCCCCGGAACGATCGAGGCGAGTGAATCGCGCGAATATGTCGATGGGGTTAACACTCGGTTACCGTCTGCACATCCAACGATTTCTATACTGTCGCCATGACCCAGCCCAAATCGCGCCGCCGCCCGCCATTACTGCAAGCCCTTGCCTGGTTCATTCCGGGACTTATCGCGGTCGCTGCCGCCGGCTTGGCCACGCATCCATTGACGCTGATTCCGTTATTGCTGGCCAATGCGCTGACCATGGCGGCGATCTGTCATGCCATCGGCTTCGATCCCGAGCCGCACTTCTTCCGCACGGTGTTCCGTCGTGGCGCCGCTCATCTGGTTATGTTCACCGGCTATACCGCGTTGGTGTTCGTCCTGGTCGCGTGGCCGATGCTGCAACTGAGCCAGGCACCCAGCCTCGGTGCAGTGCTGCTGCTGGCTGCCGCGCTGGTGCTGGCGCTGGTGGCACTGTGGCGCCTGTGGCCCGCGTTTGGTCTGGTATTCGTGTGGGACGACGCCTATCCGAGCCAGCGCGATGGTTCGTGGATCTTCACGGCGACCTTGCGCAGCATCGCATTCGGGCGACATCTGTCGCACGAGGAGCGGTTCTTCAGCCATTTCCTGCCCGCGGCGCTGGCCTTGCTCACGCTGGCGTTCGGTGCGATCGCGCTGACCGGCCTGGTCGGCGTGCTGCCATCCGAACCACGCATCGCCGCGCTGGCGCTGTATGGCATCGTGCTGCTGCCGCTGGGTTGCCTGGTCATTGCCAACCGCACCTTGCGTGCGCTGTTGTGCGAGCGGCACCAGCCGCGTCGGCGTGACGACCAGGCCCGAACTGCAGCAGTGGGAAACATGAGTGCCCCGCGACCGGTGCTGACCGAGGAAGAACGCACTGCCGGTACGCCCGAGCAGGCCGAGGCCTTGCTGGTCGCCACCCGCGATGGCGATATCGAACGTGCACTGGCACTCGTCGAAGCCGGCGCCGATCCCGATACCGCACCTGCCGCCGAGGATCGCGATCAGCGTCCGGTGCTGATGCTGGCCGCATTGCTGCCCGATACGCGCCTGCTGCGTGCGCTGATCGCCAAGGGTGCCGACGTGAATCGCGCCACCGGCGGTCTCACGCCATTGCTGGCGGCCACCCGCGACAGCTGGCACGGCCGCGCCGAGGCTGTGCTGACCCTGCTCGCCAATGGCGCCAGCCCGCTGGCCACGGATGCCGAAGGCAATACCGCGCTGCATGGCGCGGTGCTCAGCGCCGAACCGGGCGTGGCGGCCATGTTGCTGGATGCCGCCGCACCGATCAACGCAGTGAACCAGGCCGGCGTCAGCCCGCTGGCCACCGCCTGTCGCGCCGCCAACTGGCCGCTGGCGAAGTTTCTGCTGGAACACGGCGCCAAACCGGCGCCAGCCGATGGTGAGCCGGCCTTGGTCGCCGCCGCCGGCATCGCCGACGACGATGTCACCGGGGTCAAACTGTTGCTCAAGCACCGCGCCGCGGTGAATGCCGTGGACGCGCGCCATCGCCATGCACTGCTGAGCGCCGCTGCCGAAGGTCACGAGCAGATCGCCCGCGTGCTGTGCACGGCGGGTGCCGACGTCAATCTGATCGACCGGCACGGCAGCACGGCCTTGATGGAGGCTGCCCGCGCTGGTGCCGGCGGCATCGTGCAACTGCTGGCCGAGGCACAGCCCGATGCGCGCGTGCGCGACCAGCATGGCCGCGACGCACTCACCCTCGCCTGCCAGTCACCGCACGCGCAAGGCGAAACCGTGCGTGCGCTGCTCGCGCTGGGCGCCGAACCGAAGGCGCCCGGCAGCGATGGCCGCAGCGCGCTGGATCATGCCGCCGCCGCAGGCCGCTGGGACCTGGTCGCGCTGCTCGATCCGGACACGCCGTTGCCGGCCAGCCTCAGCCACGATGTGCTGACCGAAGGTGCGGACACCCCGGCACACTTGCTGGATGCGCTGCGCTTCGGGCACTGGGCGATCGTATCGGGCTTCGCCGAACGCGTGCGCGAATGGCCACAGGCACAACTGGCGCAGCTGTATCTGGATCTGGCCACACCGGGTCTCGCCGCGGCCCGCCGCTGGCTGCTCGAACACGGTCTCGACGCCGAGGCACGACTGGAAGCACCGCGACTCGACGATGCCGACACCGGTGAAACACCCGCACTGCCGCCCCTGGGCCGGCGTCTGTTCGATGCCTTGCTGCAGCAGCTGCCGAACTCGACCGAAGCGATTGATGACCTGCTGCAAAACGGTGCCAGCCCGGCCGGCACCGGTCTGCTGGCCCAGGCGCTGGCGCGCTTGAACGGCACGGTGCAAGGTGCCGCGTTGCCGTTGAACCTGCTCGAACGCGGCGCCGATCCGTTCGGTCCGGACGCGCGCGAACGCACCCCGCTGCACCTGGCCGTGGTCAATGCCCAGCTCGACCTGCTGCAGGCACTGCTGGCACGCGGCTGCGATCCGAACACCCGCGACCGCGACGGTCGCACTCCGCTGTTTGCCGCGCTCGAACACGGTGCACAGGCACTGCCGCTGGTACGCACGCTGATTGCCTACGGCGCCAACCCGGAAGCGGCCGACGCCAATGGCGAGACGCCGCTGGGACTGGCGCTGGAGCATCCGGCGGTGGAGCGCTGGCTGGACTGGCGCGACTGGCCACGGCCGAACCGCCCGCTGCGTGCCGACGATCTCCCGGTCACCGCGGCGGCCGGCGCACTGGCCACCGTGCAACGGCTGCTGGAGCTGGGCTTCACCGTCGATACGCGCGACGAACAGGGTGCCTCGGCGCTGCTGCGCGCATGTGGCGCCGGTCATCGCGAGATCGCCGCCTGTCTGCTCGCGGCCGGTGCCGATCCGGCGCTGGCCGCCAACAGTGGTGTGACACCGCTGGCTGCGGCGGTCGCCGCGCGGCGCGAGGCACTCGTCGAGCTGTTGCTGGAGCATCACGTCGGCGCCGACCAGCGCCTGCCGAACGATGCCACCGCCCTGATGGTCGCCGCCGCGATGGGTTATCCGGAAATCGCCGAGCGGCTGCTCGATGCCGGCGCCGACGTCAACGCGGTCGACGCCGGTGGTCGCACTGCGCTGCATGCCGCCGCGCAGTTCGGCTTCGAGCACAGCGACAGCCTGCGTGCGCGACGCCTGTTCGACGGTCTGCTCAAGCGCGGCGCCGACATCAACCGCGCGGACAGCGAGGGCAAGACTCCGCTGCTGCTGCTGCTGGGCGCGCAACTACGTCCTGGCGTCGAGTGCGACGCCACCCATATCGGTGCGCTGGTGCCATTGCTGCTCGACGCCGGCGCGCTGGTCGAGCATGCCGACCAGCGCGGTGTCACCGCCCTGCACGCCTGCGCCATGCACGCCCTGCTGCCGCCGGCGCGCGTGCTGCTGTCACGCGGTGCCGACCGCGCCGCGGCCGACGCATTCGGTCGCACCGCCGCCGACGTGGCGCGCCAGTTGGGCTATGTGGATATCGCGCACGAACTGGCTGCACGCAGCAGTGCCATCCCGAGCGTGCGGCAGACCCTGCGTCAGCCGGCGCAACCGGCCGAATAGACGCTACCCGCTTCGGCACTGCTTTCGGCGGCCGTCGCCATGGCAGTGCGCCAGCGCAGTGCCCGCCAGGCATTCACCACCTGGACCGTATCGATCTCGTCCACACGCCGGATCGACGGCAGGCCGCCAAGCACGATCACGTCGCTGCCCGACCCGCTGCGCGGCGTCCACAGCTGCGGCTCGCGGGAACCCATAAGCACCACCAGCGGGCAGCCCATGGCGGCGGCCAGATGCCCTGGTCCGGTATCCACCGAGACCATGCTGTGGGCAATCTCCAGCAACGCTTTCAGACGACCGATCGGCAAGATCGCGGCCTCGATCCTGGGTGACGCCGTATCCATGACCGACATCAGGAAATCAAGGTAACCCGCCTCGGCCGGCGAGCCGCAAAGCAGCACCTGCGCCTGCGGCAGACGGTGGCTGATGGTGCGTGCCAGCGCGGCCCAGTGTTCAGCCGGCCACGACTTGTCGTCATCCTCGGCGGCACGTACTCCGTTCCAGCGCATCGTGCGCTTGTTGGCCGGCTGCAGCAGGACCAGCGGGCGACCACTCAGGCCTTGCGCACGCAACCAGTCATCGCGATCGGCACGCTCGGCCACGCTGACTTGCAGCTGCGGTGCGGCGGCAACGGGCGACGTCGGCTCAGCGCAGGTTGCGCGGAATGCTGCCGGCGTGGTGTCGCCGAAGCGCAGCAGCAGGTCCACCCAGTGCTCGTGCTCGATCAGCGGAATGTCTTCGATGAACGTGCAATGTTCGGCCGGCACGCCGGCCAGCGCCAGCATCGGGCGCACCTTGGTCCGCGTACGCTCCACCGGTTCGCTGATGTAGAACGGCGATCCGCGCAGGCGCCGCAATGCCAGCACCGCACGCCAACGCTGCGGATGCATCCAGATTGGCCCATAGAACGAGTTCAGGCGAATGCAGCCGGCCACTTCGGCCTGTGCCGAATAAATCGCCGCCGGCCAGTCCCCCAACGCCAGCAATCGGCAGGGCTGGCCGTAGCGCATGTGCAGTTTATGCAACAGCGGCTGCAGCAGGATGGTGTCGCCGAGCCGACCGAAGCGGATCACGACGGGGCTGGCTGCTGCGGTGAGGTGAGTCGCGGGCATGATTCCTAGCAACGTGGGAACTGGCAACCGGTTGACGCCGCCCATGTCCCACCCCGCGAACCCGCCGCTGCCGGCCAGCAGCGGGGTAGCCGACCCAGTCAGTCGTCGCCGGTCAGCGGCACATCGGCATCACGCCGGCGGATCCGCGCCGCCGCCGGCTCGGCATCGGCCTCGAACAATTTCTCCAGATCGGTGAGTGCCTCGCGTGTGGTCTGGATCAGCTTGGCCTCGTCATCGTAGACCGCATACTGCATCTTGATCAGTTCCGCATCCTGGCGCCGGAAGCGTTCCACCTGATCAGCTGCCTGTTCCGATGCAAGACCGAGCGCCTCGAGCGCCTTGCGGGTCATCTTGAGGCTGGAATACAGCGTCTCGCGCACCGGTTCGTCCACGCCCAGGTCCATCAGCCGCCACACATGCTGGCGGTTGCGCGCCCGGGCAATGATTTTCAGATGCGGATACTGCCGTCGCACCACCCGCGCCACGCGCAGGCTGGATTCGGGATCGTCGCTGGCCAGCACGAACACCTCGGCCTTGTCCGCCTGTGCGGCGCGCAGCAGCTCCGGGCGCGCCGGATCGCCATAGAAAATGTCGGTGACGTTGCCGAAGCGCTGTACCAGATCGAGCTGCTCGACCGAATGATCCAGTGCCACGAACGGAATACCCTGGGCGCGCAGCACACGTGCCACGATCTGCCCCATGCGGCCGTAGCCGGCAATGATCACCCGCGGCGTGTGGGTGTCGATCGTGTCGTACGGGCGCATCGGCTTGTGCGACTTGCCACCGACCAGCTTCGCCACGAGCGTTACCAGCAAGGGCGTCAATGCCATCGACAAGGTGATCGCCAGCACCAGCAGGCTGCCCTGTCGCGTGCTGAGCAGTTGCTGCCCGGCCGCCAGTTTCAGCACCACGAAGGCAAACTCGCCGCCACAGGCCAGCAGCACCGCCAACCGCAGTGCATCGGTTCGATCGAGTTCGCCGAGCAGCCGTCCGAGCGGCCACAGCAGCACGCCTTTCAGCAACATCAGCGCGGCCACCAGTCCCAGCACCAGCAGGGGCACATGCAGTAGCAGCGACAGATCCATCGACATGCCGACGCTGATGAAGAACAACCCCAGCAGCAGGCCCTTGAATGGCTCGATATGCGATTCGAGTTCATGCCGGTATTCCGAATCCGCCAGCAGCACGCCGGCCAGGAACGCACCCAGTGTGGTCGACACATGCGCCAGCTCCATCAGCAACGCCGTACCCATCACCACCAGCAGTGCCGTGGCGGTGGACACCTCCACCGAATCGGCACGTGCCACGAAGCGGAACACCTGGCGCAGCAGGTAACGGCCACCGATCATGACCACCGCGATCACACCGACGGTGCGCAGCATGGCTAGCAGGTCGATACCGTGTGCGGCCGACGAACCGGCCAGCAGCGGCACCGCGGCAATCAGCGGAATCGCCGCCAGATCCTGGAACAGCAGGATCGCGAAAGCCTGGCGGCCATAGGCCGAGCCAGCCTCCTTGCGCTCGCCGAGGATCTGCAGCCCAAATGCGGTGGACGACAACGCCAGACTGCCGCCGATGATCGCGGCCGCATTGCCCGGCAGGCCGAACAGGAAGTACGCCGCGGCGCCGATCGCCAGGCTGCACGCCAGCACCTGCAGCAGGCCGGTGCCGAACACCGGGCGACGCATCACCCACAACCGCTGCGGCGACAGCTCCAGGCCAATCACGAACAGCATCAGCACCACGCCGAACTCGGAGATCGTCGCGACCCCTTCGGTATCGCTGACCAGGCCCAGCAGCTGCGGCCCGATCACCACGCCGGCCAGCAGGTAGCCCAGCACCGAGCCCAGCCGGAAGCGCTTGGTCAGCGGCACCGCGATCACCGTGGCAAGCAGGAACACCACCGCGGTCTGCAGGAAATGAGAGCTGTCCACGCGTGCGCCATTAGTGTCGAAGAGGCCTGATTATTCCACGCGGAACCACGTTTCGTGCGGCGACAACATCACAGCGGGCGCCCGAAAAGAAACAGGCCCGCACATGGCGGGCCTGTCATGCAGCAAGGGCGATTCGACTGCCCCGGCATGCCGGTTACTTCTTCGGCGCTTCCTTCAGACCACGGTTCTCCAGCATCGGCTCGATGCTCGGATCCTGACCGCGCCAGTCCTTGTACAGCTTCGCCAGATCAACCGTGTTGCCGCGCGAGAGGACCATCGCGCGGAAACGGTCGCCGTTTTCGCGGGTCAGGCCACCGTGGTCCTTGAAGCCGATGAAGGCATCGTCGGCCAGCATCTGCGTCCACAGATAGGCGTAGTAACCGGCGGCGTAGCCATTGCCCCAGATGTGCTGGAAATAGCTGGAACGGTAACGCGGCGGCACGTAGCTGAGGTCGATGCCGTCCTTCTTCAGCGCGGCCGTCTCGAACTGGTCGGCGTCCTGCAGCGGCGCATCGGCGCCGAGCGTGTGCCAGTTCATGTCGAGCAGGGCCGCTGCGGTCAGCTCGGTCATGGCGTAGCCACTATTGAACTTGCCGGCCTTCTTCATCTTGTCGACCAGCGCCTGCGGCATCGGCTCGCCGGTCTTGTAGTTCTTCGCGTAGTTCGCGAACACCTTCGGATCGGTCGCCCAGTGCTCGTTGAACTGCGACGGGAATTCGACGAAGTCGCGCGCCGTGGCGGTGCCCGACAGGGTCGGGTACTGCTCGTCGGCGAAGATCCCGTGCAGGCCATGGCCGAATTCGTGGAACATGGTGATCACGTCATCGAACGACAGCAGCGCCGGCTGACCGGCGGCCGGCTTGCTGAAGTTGGCGACGTTGTAGATCACCGGCTTGGTGCCGAGCAACTTGGACTGCCCCACCAGGTTGTCCATCCAGGCGCCGCCGTTCTTGTTGTCGCGCTTGAAGTAGTCGCAGTAGAACAGCGCGATCGACTTGCCGTCCTTGTCGAACACCTCGAACACGCGCACATCCGGCTGGTAAACCGGGATGTCGTGACGCTCCTTGAAGGTCAGCCCGTACAGCTGGTTGGCCGCGTAGAACACGCCATTCTGCAGCACGTTGTCGAGTTCGAAATACGGCTTGATCTGACCTTCGTCCAGGTCGTACTTCGCCTTGCGCACCTGCTCGGCGTAGTAGTTCCAGTCCCACGGCTCCAGCTTGAAGCTGGACTGCTTGAGTGCGGCCTGGTCCTTGTCGATCTGCGCCTGGATGTCGGCAGCTTCCTTCTTCGTGCGAGCCACGGCGGCAGGTGCCAGCTTGTCCATGAAGGCCATCGCCGTTTCCGGCGTCTTCGCCATCTGGTCGTCCAGCTTCCACGCCGCATAGTTCGGGAAGCCAAGCAGCTTGGCCTGCGCGGCGCGGATCTGCGCCAGCCGTTCGATGATCTTGCGGGTGTCGTTGGCATCGCCCTTTTCGGCGCGGTTCCACGAGGCCTCGAACAGCGTCTTGCGGGTATCGCGATCGCTCAGGTCCTGCAGTTCGGGTTGCTGCGTGGTGTTCTGCAGGGTCAGCACGTATTTGCCGTCCAGCTTGCGGTCCTTGGCGGCCTGCTCGGCAGCGGCGATCTCGGCATCGGACAGGCCGGCCAGCTTGGCCTTGTCGTCGACCACCACCGCGGCGTCCTTGGTGGCCGCCAGCAGCTTGTTGGTGAAGTCGGTGCTGAGTGTGGATTCTTCCTTGTTGAGATCCTTCAGCTTGGCCTTGTCGGCGTCGGACAGCTTGGCGCCGGCATGCACGAAGTTCTTGTAGACCACCTCGACCAGACGTGCGGATTCCGGATCGAGCTTGAGCGTGTCGCGCTGGTTGTAGACCGCTTCGACGCGCTGGAACAGCTTGCTGTTGAGATAGATCGCGTCCTCGTGCGCCGCCAGTTCGGGCGCCACGTTCTCCTGCACCTTCTGCAGTGCATCGTCGGTATTGGCACCGGTGACGGCACCGAACACGGCCATCACGCGATTCAGCATGACGCCGGATTTTTCCATCGCCACGTAGGTGTTCTCGAACGTCGGCGCGTCCGCGTTGTCAGCGATCTTCTCGACCTCGGCCAGCTGCTGCTTCATGCCCTCCTCGATCGCCGGCTGATAGTCCGCGTCCTTGATCTTGTCGAACGGCGGTGCCTGGAACGGCAGGGTGCTGGCGCTGAAGAACGGGTTGCTGGTCATGGCGGTGGCGGCCGGTGCGGCGCTGCTGGCGGCAGCCGTCGAAGCGGCCGGCGCGGGTGAGGTAGCGGCCCCCTGAGGTTGCTGTGAACAGGCAGCAAGGGCCATCGTGGTAGCGATCACAATCAAGCGGAGACGTAGCATCTGGCTTCCCCAAGTGGCGCGTCCGTGGTCGGACACAGTTAAGTCGGAACCTCCGACTGTACCCATTCCCGGGGGGTTTCTCCAAGCCCACAAGTCATGCCATCAACCATCGTTCCGGCCGATGCCACCGGCTTCGGCTCAGGCCGCCCGCATGTCGCGCAGCTGCCACGCCGCGCCGATCAGCAAATACAGCCGGTGCCGCACCACGCTCATCGGCAGGTCGGTCACCAGGTCGACCTCGGTGTGCAGATCGACGACCCTGGCGGCCACCTGCGCCGCGGGATCCGTTGCGCCGAGGCTTGTGTCCACGGCGTCCGGATCCGGCTGCACGGCACGCCAGCGCTGGAACAGGCCATCGTCGCGCAGGGATTGCTGCAACGCGGCAGCAAAGTCATTCGGACCCACGCCTGCATAGGCAAAGCGCGGGTCGGCACCGCGCGCATGAGCCAGATCGGCGATGGAGAGGTAATAGTGGTTGCGGGCCATAAGGCCTCCGATGATGGGCATCCATGCCCATCCAAGCACAACGGATGTGAAAGAACTCAGTCCAGGACCGCCACGGCGGCATGCAGCTGCGCGGCAGCGACGACCGGCGCCACGCCGTGCGGCAGCACGCCCAGACACGGCGCCGGCAACAGCTCGCGCAGGGTCGTCAGGTTCTCTTCCGTCGCCGCCATGGCCGGATCGATGGCATTGCCGATCCAGCCCAGCAGGCGGCAACCATCAGCCTCGATCGCGCGCGCGCTGAGCAAGGCATGATTGAGACAACCCAACCGCAACCCGACCACCAGGATCACCGGCAGTCGCCATTGCCTGGCGATGTCAGACGCGAACAGTCCCGGTGCCAGCGGCACCAGCCAGCCGCCGACGCCTTCGACCACCACGCGTTGATGACTGTCGACCAGTTGCCCGAAGGCGTGCTGCAGCGGCGCCAGCGCGATCTCGACGCCCTCGTGGGCCGCCGCAAGATGTGGCGACAGCGGATCGCGCAATGCCACCGGATTGATCAGCGCGTACGGCAGCGCGTGGCTGCTGGCCGCCTGCAGCGCCAGTGCATCCTCGTTGCGCAAGCCTTCCGGCGTTTCCGCACAACCGCTGGCTACCGGTTTCATGCCGCAGGCTGTGTATCCTGCAGCACGCAAGGCATGCAGCAAGGTGCACGCCGTATGGGTCTTGCCGATACCGGTATCGGTCCCGGCGATGAAGACGCTGCGATCCATTCCAGACAAACTCATACCTCGCCGGGGCTTGCTGCAAAACTTCCGTCCGCCCTCGCGGATGGGTCGGCGCATAATAGGGACTTTGCATCCGGATCACTTCATGTTCGAACTGAAATCACACGTCTACGCCGGCAAGCGCGAGCACTACGAAGACTTGGCGCAGCAGGCGCGTGGCCTGCTCACCGGCGAACGCAACCTGATCGCGAACGCGGCGAATTTCAGCGCGCTGGTCTATCACAGCCTGCCCGACCTCAACTGGGCCGGCTTCTACCTGTACGACGGCAGTGAGCTGGTGGTCGGTCCGTTCCAGGGCAAGCCGGCGTGCATCCGTATCGCACTCGGCCGTGGCGTCTGCGGTACCGCCGCGCAGACGCGCGAAACCCAGCTGGTACGCGACGTCAACGCCTTCGCCGGCCATATCGCCTGCGACGCTGCCTCGCAGTCGGAAATCGTGGTGCCGCTGGTCAAGGCCGACGGCAGCCTGCTTGGCGTATGGGACGTGGACAGCCCGGTTATCGATCGCTTCGACGAAGACGACCGCGCCGGCATGCAGGCGCTGTGTGCGGTGTTCATGGAAGCCGTGCGCGATTGATCTGTGGGGAGCAACTGCAGTTGCTCCCACCATCTCGTGACTCGATGTCAGCGCCCCTGATGCGCACCGTCGCGTGGCTGCCGCAGCAGCGTCATCACCGCTTGTCGCGCCTCTTCCACGCCGGTGCCGGCGGACGAGGAGAATATCTGCGCAGTAGCG
Source organism: Rhodanobacter koreensis (assembly GCF_054782855.1). Taxonomy (NCBI): domain Bacteria; kingdom Pseudomonadati; phylum Pseudomonadota; class Gammaproteobacteria; order Lysobacterales; family Rhodanobacteraceae; genus Rhodanobacter; species Rhodanobacter koreensis. The sequence goes on from NZ_BAAGRR010000011.1 coordinate 149,006, forward strand.
TGCAAGCCTTCGGCCATGAACTGCTTGCGCAGTGCCGCGAGCGCCTGCGCAGCCTGTCCGCGCGAGAGCTTGTCGGCCTTGGTCAGCAGCAGGTGGCACGGTAACTGGGTGGCAAAGCAGAACTCCAGCATCAGCCGGTCGAACTCCTTCAGCGGGTGGCGGATATCGACTATCAGCACCAGTCCGCGCAGGCTGTGACGCTGATGCAGGTACGCATCGATCTCCAGCTTCCAGTGCTCGCGCATTTCCAGCGGCACCTTGGCATAACCATAGCCAGGCAGGTCGATCAGGCGCATGTCCGGCAGCGGCTCACCGTTGACCTGGGCCGACGGCAGGCTGAACGCAACCATTTGCTGGGTGCGGCCGGGTGTCTTGGAGGTGCGCGCCAGGCCCTTGTGATTGGTCAGCGCATTCAGCGCGCTGGACTTGCCGGCATTCGAGCGGCCGGCGAACGCCACCTCGGCGCCCTGATCGGCGGGCAGCTGGCTGATGCGGTGTGCGGCGAGCATGAACTGCGCGCCTTGCAGGGGATTCGACATGGGGATGGTTTGACCAAGCTATGGTGGCGCAGGGATAATTCTGCGGTTTCTGCCTGCTGCAGGCCTGATGGCTGCAATTCACGGCGGTGTTCGCAAGTCTCTCGGGAGTCAAGTGTATGAGTTTTCGCTCCGCCGGTTTTCGGCCCGCTGTTCTCGGGTCCGCCATGGCCTTGGTGCTGACACTGTCCGCCAGTGCGCTGATGGCACAGGATGCCCAGCCGAAGACCGCCGCGCCAGCCGCTGCCGGCACGGCAGCCGCACCGGCCAGCGCAGGCAGCACGACAGCGGCGGCGACCGTCGAGGCCGCGGTCAAGCCGGGCGACGCCACCGCCGGCCAGGCCAAGGCTGCCGCCTGCGGCGCCTGTCATGGCATGGACGGCAATTCCAGTGACGCGCAGTACCCGAAGCTGGCCGGCCAGAGCGAGCAGTACATCGTCCGCCAGCTGACCGACTTCAAGGCCGGCAAGCGACAGAACCCGATCATGCTGGGCATGGCCACACCACTGTCCGAGCAGGACATGCATGACATCGGCGCCTACTTCGCCAGCAAGACCTCGCTGCCCGGCGTCGCCGACCAGGCCCTGGTCGAGCACGGCGAGACACTGTTCCGCCAGGGCGATACTACCCGCGGCATTCCAGCCTGCATGGCCTGCCACAGCGTCGACGGTCGCGGCAATCCGGGCGCCATGTATCCGCAGCTGGCCAGCCAGCACGCGCAGTACATCGAAGCCACGCTGAAGGCCTGGCACGATGGCACCACCTGGGGCGACGATACGCACGCACAGGTCATGCCGTTGATTGCGAAGAAACTGGATACCGACGACATCGCCGCGCTGGCCAGCTATATCGAGGGCCTGCACAGCGCCGACATCCAGCCGGCCGCCGCCACGCCCTGATCTGAATCATCCACGCGCCGACCGCAAAGTCGGCGCTGTCGGTTTCAGCCTCCCGATTCAAGTCCAACCCGCTCAAGCTCCACCCGTCGAGGTACTCCATGTTGAAGCGTCTGCCGATCCTGTGTGCCGCCCTGCTCGCGCTTGCCGCCTGCAGCCATGACAACGGCAACGGTACTGCCCAGCCGACCGCGCCTGTCGCGACCAGCAGCGCAGCCACCACCCCGGCCGCCAGCAGTCCGACACCGGCGACGGCAACCACGACGGCAGCTCCCGCAGCCGCCACAACCAGCTCCGCTCCAGCAGCCAGCGGCACGACGGCCGCGGCACCGGCGGCACCGGCCGCTCCGTTCGTCGATACCGGCAAGTGGGTCGAGGGCAAGAACTACTTCCTGATCGACCCGGCGCAGCCGACCAGCCACCCCGGCAAGATCGAGGTGACCGAGGTGTTCTCCTACGGCTGCCCGGCGTGCAACTCGTTCCACGAGACGGTGGACCAGATCGCCAAGAGCCTGCCGGCCAATGCGGTGATGAACTACCTACCTGCCTCGTTCCGCCCTGACGAGAACTGGCCGCTGTACCAGCGTGCCTTTTTCGCGGCGCAGGCGCTGGGCGTGGTCGACAAGACCCACGATGCGATGTACGACGCGGTGTGGAAGAGCGGCGAGCTGTCCACCTACAACCTGAAAGGCAACGGGCTGAAGCCGAAGGAGGCGTGGCCGACGATCGATGACGTGGCGAAGTTCTATGCCAAGTACGGTGTCGATCCGAAGGAATTCGTCGGCATCGCCAACTCGTTCACCGTCAACACCCAGATGAAGCGCGCCGACGACCTGATGAAGGCCTACGGCGTCGACAGCACCCCGTCCATGGTGGTCAACGGCAAGTACCGCTTCACCACCAGTTCCGCCGGCGGCTATGCGCAATCGATCGAACTGACCCAGTGGCTGGTGGCCAAGGAAGCGGCCGGCAAGTAAGTCGCGGATCCGTCGGTTGGTCCGGTCCCCGGCAGCCGAACGGCTGCCATGCAAAGAGAACCTCCCATGCTCAAGCGAATGACCCGATTGCGTGCCATCTTCCTGCTCGGCGGCCTGCTGCTGGCCAGTGCCTGCACCGCCCAGTCCAGCGCGCCGGCGCCGTATACCGAGGGCAACGAATACGTGACCCTGCCTGCCCCCTACCAGCGCTACAGCAGCGCGGGCAAGGTGGAAGTGGTCGAGGTGTTTTCCTACGGCTGCATCCACTGTGCACACTTCGCACCGATCGCGGAAAAGCTGCGCAAGGAGTTGCCTGCCGGCGTCACGTTCAAGCTGGTGCCGGCACCGTTCAATGCCGAATGGCTGCCGTTCGCGCGCGCCTATTACGCGGCCGACCAGCTCGGCGTCGTCGATCGCACGCACCTGCAGCTGTTTGCCGCCAAGTTCGATCAACACTACCCGATCAATTCGATGGATGAACTGGCCGACTTCTACGCACGTGAGGGCGTCGACCGTGCGAAGTTCCTCAGTATCGCCACCTCGCCCGAGGCAACCGCGAAGCTGAAGAGCGACCTGAGCCTGATCCAGCACTGGCAGGTGGATGGCACCCCAAGCATCGTGGTCGATGGCAAGTATCGCGTGAACAATGTCCACTCGCTGGACGAGATAGCCGCCGTGGCCGTATGGCTGGCCAAACGCGAGCTCGGCGGCAAGTAAGCCGGCGGCCCGCGCATACCGCCAGTGGCGCAGCTGGTGCGCGGTTCACCTCGGGTGGATCATGCTGACGGCAGAATCCGGTCGACGGCCCATCGACATGGCCGTCGGCATTCCCCTTCCGTGCAGTGTGTTTCGATGACCCGCGCCGCCCTTCTCCAAGACGCCCCCGCCGAGCGCCGCCTGCGCCTGCTGAGCTGCAACATCCTGGCCGGCGCCAGCGTGCAGCGTTACAGCGAGTACGTCACCCGCAGCATCAATGCAGTGCTGCCGGGACGCAACAAGATGGACAACCTCGACCGGCTTGCCGAGGTACTGCCTCAGTTCGACGTGATCGGCCTGCAGGAAGCCGACGCCGGCAGCCTGCGCTCGGGCTTTCTCAACCAGACCCGCTATCTCGCCGAAACGGCCGGCATGCCGTTCTGGAGCCATCAGCCGAACCGCGCGATGGCGCGGCTGGCGCATTCGGCGAATGGCCTGATCAGCCGCTTGAAACCCCATTCGGTACTGGATTACCCGCTGCCCAGCCGCATCCCCGGTCGCGGCGCCCTGCTGGCGCAGTTCGGTGAAGGTGACAGCGCGCTGGCCGTGATGATCGCGCACCTGTCGCTGAGCGCCCCGGCACGCGCGCGCCAGCTCGGCTTTATTGCCGAGCTGCTGCAGGACTTCCCGCACGCGGTGCTGATGGGCGACCTGAACACCGAACCGAACAGCCTGGAGATGCGGCAATTGTTCACCAAATGCACCCTGCAGCCTCCGGCGCAGTCGACGCCGACCTTCCCCAGCTGGAAGCCGCGGCGGGCGCTGGATCACATTCTGACCTCGGCCACGGTGCGGCTGGACAAGGTATGGACACTACCGCAGGCGTTCTCCGATCACCTGCCGCTGGCCGCCGAAATCCGCCTGCCGGGGCATGTCGGCGGCAAGGCATCGGCACAGAGGCGTCGCCGGTGATGGCGCCGTTGTGGCGCCGGGCGCCGGCATGGCTGGGGCTGCTGGCGGTGGCGCTGGGCGCCGCATGGTTGCGTTACGGCCTGATCGAACCCAGCGTCATGGGCGAACTGTGCAGTGGCAGTCACGGTCCGGCATGGTGCGATTGGCGGCAATGGCTGGTGCTGGGTTTTCAGCACCACGCCGCTGGTATCAGCGTCTATGGCGTCCTCGCCTTGGCCACCGCCGTACTGGCCCTGCTGTCGAAACGTCCCTGGGCGGCCTGGCTGGCGGCCGCAGCGGGAGTGTTCGCGCTGGAGTTGTACTGCTTCGAACCCGGCGCGCTGGCCCTGCTGATCGGCTGCCTACGCCTGCTGCGGCTGCAGGCGCGAACGTCCAATCCACCACTCGGTCAGCACCGGCAGCGCGATCAGCAGATTCAGTCCCAGCCATAGCCACGCCACCGGCGTCAGCCAGGCCTCCTGCTCCAGCACGACCGTCGCCAGCACCGGCACTGCGACAGCGAGGAAACGCTCCTCCAGCGACGGCATCGACAGTTCGCGCCGGTCGGACAACCAGCCCACCAGCGCGTGACCGAGACACGGCAGCATGAACAGGCCCAGCGGAAAATCGCGATAGCGTCCGTCGAACGCCAGCAGCAATCCATAGAACGCCAGCACGAACAATCCGCCGAAGCGCAGCCAGCGCGGCAACGCAAGTGGCCTCTCCCCGGCCAAGCGTGCCGCGATCCAGCGCGCCATCCACAGCCCGCCGAGCAGGGCCAGCGCACAGGCGAGCAACGATACTGTCCACTCCCACGGATCGCGGCAGGCAAACAGCATTTGCCGGAACTGCCATGCCAGCGCACAACCGCTGGCGAGTCCGGCCAGCTTCAGGGCCAGCCAGCCACGCCAGCCGCTCCAGCGGCGGCGCCATGCGCCGATCAGCACGAACAGACCTGCTCCCACCACGCCAGCCAGCCAGCCAGCCCACCAGCGGGGTTCCTCGGTCACCGGTCCTTCCATCGCGAACTTCGGCCGTGCCTGCGCGTCGAAGATGCCCCAGTAACCGCCGGCGGTGCCTTCCTGCGCACGCTTCCATGGCTGGTCGAACGCCTCGATCACGTTGTACGGCATGTTCACCGTGGCCGCATAGCGCAGGAATTCGCGCAGATAGCGCGCCTCGTTGACCAGGCTGGCACTGGCCGCCTGGCGCGGCCGTCCCGCGCTGGGCCAGCCGGTTTCGCCGATCATCACGCGACGGCCGGGAAACGCCTGCTGCACCTTGGCGTACACCGTCGCGACATGCTGCACCGCGCGCTCCGGCGACACCGGCGTGTCCTCCCAATACGGCAGGATGTGGATGGTGAGGTAATCGACCGAACCGGCCAGTTCGGGATGGCGCAACCAGAACTCCCACACATCCGCATACGTCACCGGCACACTGATCGCGGAGCGCACTTCGTGCAGATAGCCGGCCAGTTGCACCGATGACAGCTCGCCACGCAGCAACACCTCGTTGCCCACGATCACACCACGCAGTACCTGCGGATATTTGCGCGCAATCGCGATGCCCAGCCGTACCTGCTGATCGTTCGCCTTCCTGTCGCCACCCAGCCAGATGCCCAGCAGCACCTTCATGCCGTAGCGACTGGCAATCTCCGGTACCGCGCTCAGGCCCTGCCCCTGCGAATAAGTGCGCACGCAGTCGAAGCGTTGCGACAGCGCCCGCAGGTCCTCATCGATGCGTTCGGGGCTGATGAAGGCCTTCGGATCGAGCGGCGTCTCGCCCGCCTTGCGGAACGGCGCATACGACACGCAGGCGATGCGCGCCGACGGCGCATCCGGCAGTGTCACCGGCCGCCCCACGGCCCACCACCAGTACGCGCCGGCCAGCGCCGACAGGACCAGCGCCAGCCAGGCGAATCCGTGCCGGTAATTGACGGGCGAAGAGGCTGACGACATGCCGGTTCCGTAGATGCTGACGATGAAGCGCGCCAGCTTAGCAGGCGCATACGGGCGCGCCGATGGCCTGCGTTCACCTGATCGCCCCAGGGTCATGAACTACACTGCCGGCGGATCGAGCACAGGAGTTTCCATGTCTGTTTCCACCCTTCCACGACGCGTCTCGCGGGCCTGCATGTTGCTGGCCGCCGGATGGCTGCTGGCCAGCACGACTGCTTGGGCCAGTGAACCGAATGCCAGCCAGCGCGCCGCCTTCAGGCAGGCCTATGCCGCCGCGCAGCAGGGTGGCGATGGCTGGCGCAGCCTGGCCGGCGGCCTGCGCAACTATCCGCTGTATCCGTACCTGCCGGCCGCCGCGCTGGAACACGACATCCAGCAGATCGACCGTGCCACGGTGGAGTCGTACCTGAAGCAATACCCGGACTGGATTCCCGCCGCCGACCTGCGCCGCGACTTCCTGCTGGAGCTGGCACGGCGCCAGGACTGGAATGGTTTTCTCGCGCTGTACCAGCCAGGCCTCGGCGATGCGCTGAGCTGCGATGCACTGCAGGCGCAGCTGGCGAACGGTGGTGCGCTGGACTTCGACAAGGATCTGGCAACGCTGTGGACGAAGCCGAACCTGCCCGCCGCCTGCGATCCGGTGCTGAACGCCGCGCACGATCAGGGCCTGCTCACCACAGCCCGGCTGTGGACGCGGATCGATCGCGCCGCCGACGCCGGCCAGGCCGGCACCATCGCCGGCCTCGCGAACTGGTTGCCGGCGGACGACAGCGCCGCCGCGCAGCGACTGGCGCTGGCCCTGCGCGATCCGGCGGGCGCCGCAGCGGCCGCCGCCAGCTGGCCGGATACCTCGCGCAATACGCAAGCCGTCACGCTCGCGCTGAGCCGCCTGGCCCGGCGCCAGTCCGCCAGTGCCGACAGCGCATGGCAGCAGCTGCAGGCACGTTTCAGCTTCAGCGAGCCGCAACGCAACCAGATCCTGCATGCACTGGCGCTGTTCCATGCCACCGATTTCGATGACGGCGCGCTGGCCCGGCTGATCGCCCTGCCGCCTGCCGCGCAAACCGATGCCAGCCGCGAATGGCGCGTGCGCGTCGCGCTGGCGCAACAGGAATGGTCCGCGGTGCTGGCCGCGATCGACGCGATGCCACCCGACCAGCAGCAGAACGGCGAGTGGCGCTACTTCCGCGCGCGTGCACTGGCCGCCACCGGCCAGACCGGACCGGCGCAGGCGCTGTACGCCAGCCTCGCCAGGGAAACCACGTTCTTCGGTTTCCTCGCCGCCGATCAGCTCGGCCAACCCTACGCAATCTGCCCGACTGCGCCGATCGATGACCCGCACCAGCAGCAGGCGCTGCTTGCGCAACCCGGCCTGCAGCGCGCATTCGAGCTGTTCATGGTAGACCTGCCGAAGCTGGCGCGGCGCGAATGGGCACGTGCGCTGGATGGCGCCGACGAACGCACGCAGGTGCTGGCCGTCAAACTGGCGGACGCGCGCGGCTGGTACGACCGCGCGGCATTCACCCTCAACCACGGTGAGGCGATGCACTACTACACGCTGCGCTTCCCGCTCGCCAGCCAGGACGGCGTGGTGCCACAGGCCGAACAGGCCGGCATCGATCCCGCTTGGGCCTACGGCATTCTGCGCGCCGAAAGCGCGTGGATGAGCGACGCGCGCTCCGGCGCCGATGCGCGCGGCCTGATGCAACTGGTGCCGGCCACCGCCGAACTGGTCGCCAAGCGCAACGGCCTGAACTGGAATGGAGGCGATTCGCTGTACGACCCCAGCGTGAACATCGAACTGGGCACGCGCTACCTGGCGCAGATGGCCGAGCGCTACAACGGCGCGCCATGGCTGGCCAGCGCCGCCTACAACGCCGGCCCGAACCGCGTCGACCAGTGGGTAGCCGCACGCAGCAAGCTGGCGCCGGACCTGTTCATCGCCACCATCCCGTTCAAGGAAACCCGCGAATACGTGGCACGCGTGATGGACTTCAGCGTGATGTACGACTGGCGCCTGCACGGCAAGGCCGTACCGCTGAGCGACCGCATGACCGCGATCGGCCAGCCATACAGCCTGCCCGATGCCGGCACCGCGCGACGCACGGTCGACTGCCCGGCGATCGCCCCGACCGGCACACCGGTACCCGCAGCCAGCACGACGGGGACCTCCTCGCCATAACATCCTGTCCGTCCCGAGGATCTTTCCACATGGCCGCACGGCAACTCGTCATCCTCGGTGGCACCGGTTTCGTCGGCAGCCATCTGGTGCCGCGACTGGCCGCCGATGGTCACCGCATCGTGCTGCTCAGTCGCAACCGCGAGCAGCATCGCGAGCTGGGCGTGCTGCCGCAGGTACGCGTACGCAGCGCCGACGTCTACAACGACGACGTGCTGCGCCGTGAACTCGATGGCGCCGACGCGGTGATCAACCTGATCGGCATTCTCAACCCGCGTGGCAAGCACAGCTTCCAGCGTGCGCATGTGGAGCTGACCAAACGCGTGATCGCAGCCTGCCATGCGAGCAGCGTGAAGCGATTGCACCAGATGAGTTCGCTCAAGGCCGGTCAAGGGCTGTCGCAATACCTGAAGACGCGCGGCGAGGCCGAGGCCCTGGTCAAGTCATCGGGACTCGACTGGACGATCTACCAACCCAGCGTGATCTTCGGTGAAGGCGATGGTCTGGTCAGCCGCTTCGCCACGCTGCTGCGGCGCATGCCGGTGCTGCCGCTGGCACGTGCGAAAGTGCGAATGGCGCCTACCTGGGTCGGCGACGTAGCCGAAGCGATCTCCCGTTGCGTCGGTAGCGACAAACTCGGCCAGCGTCGCAGCTTCGAGCTGTACGGCCCCGAAGCACTGACCTTGGGCGACATCGTGCGCGCCATCCGCGACAGCGCCGGCCTGCGCACGCCGATCATTCCGTTGCCCGACAGCCTCGGCCGGCTGCAGGCGCAGTTCGCCGGCCTGCTGCCCGGCAAGCCGTTTTCGCTCGACAACTTCCTGTCGCTGCGCACCGACTCGGTCGGCAAGACGGATGGCTACGCCACGCTCGGCATTACGCCACAGCCGTTCACGCCGTGGTTGCCGCGATTGCTCGGCAGATCGCCGCTGCAGCGGCGGCTGAATGGGGCGCGGGCGCTGCGTCGATAAGCTGTCACTCCTCAGCCGTCGACTGCTCTACCCGTTCTTTTCACTTCCAGATGGAGCCTGACGGGGAAGCTCCTCAACGGTTCACCTTTTTCAAAAGACTCTGTCGCTACATCTGTGTTTCGAAAACAAGGCGATAGTTTGTTGCGTTGTGTGATCGATAATTCTTTCGGTCCCGAAATTCTCGGCACTGAGGGCTGAGCACCCAAAGAGGTGGCTCGTCGAATCCACACCCCCGGTCGTTCTCTTGAGTTTTCAGGCTATCGTCGGTCGCGGATTCCTGCCGCCGGCGTGCAACCGCATGGCAGAATCCCCCTATGCACATCTATCTGGTCGGCGGCGCGGTCCGTGACAAATTGCTGGGGCGGCCGGTGGTCGATCACGACCATGTAGTGGTCGGCGCGCTGCCCGAGGAGCTGCTGGCGCTGGGCTACAAGCCGGTGGGCAAGGATTTCCCGGTGTTCCTGCACCCCAAGACGGGTGAGGAATATGCACTGGCGCGCACCGAACGCAAGACCGGACGCGGCTATCACGGCTTCGTGTTCCAGGCCGACGCTTCGGTGACGCTGGAGCAGGATCTGGCGCGGCGCGACCTCACCATCAACGCGATCGCCGAGGATGCGCAGGGCACACTGACCGATCCGTATCACGGCGTGCACGATATCGAGGCGCGCGTGCTGCGGCATGTGTCGCCCGCGTTTGTCGAGGATCCGGTGCGCGTGCTGCGCGTGGCGCGTTTCGCTGCACGCTTCGCGCCACTGGGTTTCACGGTGGCCGAGGAGACGATGGCGTTGATGCGGCAGATGGTCGACGACGGCGAGGTCGATCACCTGGTACCCGAACGCGTGTGGGCGGAGACCCGCAAGGCGCTGGGCGAGCCGCAGCCATCGGCGTTCCTGCGCGTGCTGCGCGAATGTGGTGCGCTGGCGGTACTGTTCCCCGAAGTCGATGCGCTTTATGGCGTGCCGCAGCGCGCCGAGTTCCATCCCGAGATCGATACCGGCGTGCACCTGGAAATGGTGCTGGATGCCGCGGCGCGGATCGCGCCGGGCGACGACCTGGTCGGTTTCTGCGCGCTCACGCACGACCTCGGCAAGGCGCTGACGCCGGCCGACGAACTGCCGCGACATGTCGGCCACGAGCATCGTGGCGTGGCGCCGCTGCGCGCGCTGACTGCGCGACTGAAGGTGCCGACCGAACATGCCGCGCTGGCCGAACTGGTCTGCCGCGAGCATCTGAATGCACATCGCGTGTTCGAGCTGAAGCCGGCCACCGTGCTGAAACTGCTGGGTTCACTCGATGCATTGCGGCGGCCGGCGCGACTGGCGGCGTTTCTGGCTGCCTGCGAAGCCGACAAGCGCGGCCGGCTGGGCCACGAACACGATGCCTACCCGCAGGCCGGATACCTGCGCGAAGCCACGGCCGCGGCGGCAGCCGTCGATGCCAGTGCGTTTGTCGAACAAGGCCTGACAGGGCCGGCCATTGGCACGGCCATGGCCGCAGCCCGCACCAGCGCGATCGCCGCCGTGAAAACTAACCACCCGCCAAGCTGATCCGCGGTATAAAACCCGGATAATGAAGCTCGCCCGCATCGGGCATCTGTCGATCCCATGTTCTGCTGGAGCTGCCCGTGTCGCGTGCATTCAATCCGCCCTCACCCCTGCGTCAGCGTTTTCGCCCTCTGCTGTGGCTGGCCATCGTCTTCCTGGCGATCTGCTTCGTCACCCGCGTCGCGCTGCTGGTCATGTCCGGCCAGGAAGTGCCGCATACGCCGTTGAATCTGCTGTACGCCTTTGGCGTGGGCCTCGGCTACGACCTGGTCACCTTCGTCTACGTGGCATGGCCGATGGTGCTGATGCTGTGGCTGGTGCCGGCGCGGCGCGCGTGGATTTCCGGGTTCGGACAGTGGCTGCTGTACCTGATCGGCATGGCGTTGCTGTATGCGGCCTGCCTCGGTCTGGTGTTCCTGCTGTGGCATGTGCATGCGCGCGAGTCGTGGCCGCTGATCGTGCTGTTCCTGTTCTTCCTGCCGATGCCGGCGCTGGCGTACTCGGCGCGCAGCGGTCAATGGGCGATGTACGTGATGGGCCTGGTGTTGCTGTACGGACTGTTCTTCGTGGCGGCATCCGAGCTGGTGTTCTGGAACGAGTTCAGCGTGCGCTTCAATTTCATCGCGGTGGATTATCTGGTCTACACCACCGAGGTGATCGGCAATATCCAGGAGTCCTACCCGATCGGCCGCTGGCTGGCGCTGCTGATGGTGGTCGCGCTGGTGGTGTTTGTACTGACCAAGCGCGGCCTGCGCACGCGCGATGGCGGCAGCCGCTTCTGGCAACGCAGCAAGCTGGTGCTGTTGTGGCTGGTGCTGACCGTGATCTCGCTGTTCGCGGTCAACAGCGGGATGAAGGATCGCACCGGCAACAACTATGTCGACGAGCTCGCCGGCAACGGCATCTACCAGTTCTTCGCCGCGTTCCGCAGCAGCCATCTCGATTACGCGAAGTTCTACCAGACCCTGCCGGACGACAAGGCATTCGGCATCCTGCGCGACAACCTGAAGGCGCCAAACGCGAGCTTCATCAGCGACGATCCCAGGGACCTCACCCGCGCGATCACCCACGTCGGACCGGAGAAGCATCTCAATGTGGTGCTGATCAGCGTGGAGAGCCTGTCCGGCGATTACCTGGGCACGTTCGGCAACAAGGAAAACCTCACGCCGTATCTGGACTCGCTGGTCAGCCAGAGCGTGTTCTTCGACAACATGTATGCGAACGGCACGCGTACCGTGCGCGGGCTGGAAGCGTTGTCGCTGTCGGTACCGCCGACGCCCGGTGATTCGCTGATCCGCGAGCACAACAACGAAAACCTGTTCTCGATCGCCGACATCTTCAACGATCGCGGCTACCAGTCGGACTTCGTCTACGGTGGCTACGGCTACTTCGACAACATGAACTACTTCTTCAGCCACAACGGCTACAAGACGGTGGACCGTGGCGACATCCCGAAGGATGCGGTGATCCACAGCCAGAACGTGTGGGGTGTCTCGGACGAGGATCTGTACACGCTGGCGTTGAAGCAGATGGATGACGCGCAGGCTGCCGGCAAGCCGTTCTTCCTGCACATCATGACCACCTCCAACCACCGGCCGTATACCTACCCGGCCGGACGGGTATCGCAGATCGCGCCGTCGCGTCCGGGCGCGGTGGCGTATACCGACTGGTCGATCAAGGACTTCATCCAGCGCGCGCGCAGCAAGCCGTACTTCGACAACACCGTGTTCGTGATCACCGCCGACCACTGCGCTTCCAGCGCCGGCAAGACCGCGCTGCCGATCAACCACTACCATATCCCGTTGTGGATCTATTCGCCGAAGAATTTCCCGCCGCAGCGCGTGCATACCTTGATGGGGCAGCTGGACATCCCGCCGACCCTGCTCGGCATGCTCAATTTCAGCTACCGTACGCGCTTCTTCGGCCAGGACGTGTTTCAGCTACCGGCCGGCGGCGGCCACGCCCTGCCGGGCACCTACGAGAAGCTCGGCTACCTGCGCGACGACGTGCTCACCGTGCTCGAACCACGCCGCAAGCTGGAGCAGATGAAACCGGATTACGCCACCGGCGACGCCACGCCGATCCAGCCGGTGAACCAGGCGATGGTCGATCAGACCATCGCTTACTACCAGGTCGCCAGCGACCTGTTCAAGCGTGGCCAGCTGGTACGCCGGCCGAGCGATTCGACGCCGGTGCAGCCGGTGCCGCTGCCCGCGCCGGCGGCATCCGCACCGGCACCTGCCACTTCGGTGCCAGCCAGTCCGATGGCAACACCGGCAGCGGCCGGCACTCACTGAGCGAGTCATCGCCCGGTGTCGTCGGCCGACAACACCGGGTTCGCCGCTGATGACTACAGCCGGTCGCCCTGATCGGCGGCCAGCAGTTCGGCCGGCAACGGCAGCGCCTCAAGGCCACGCGCCAGCAGCATCGCCTGGAAACGCTCGCCCATCTGGTCGGGCAGCATCAGCCGCTTCACCTGCTGCGCCAGCCGGTAGCGGCTGTGCTCGTCGGCGATCTTCGCCTGCTCGCTTTCGAAGATGTCCTGCAGGCCGGCGCCGATCAGGAACTGCGCTTGCGGCAGGTACGCGGCCACGCCGAAGCCGGCGCTGTTGCCGGCCTCGGCCAGCGCGGTGAAATCGACCGAGGCGGTGAGGTCGTTCAGGCCCGGCAGATACAGCGGATCGTTGTGCGCGTGATGGCGGTAATGCACCATCAAGGTGCCGTCGTCGCGCTCGGGCAGGTAGAACTCGCGGCGCACGTAGCCGTAGTCGACGAACAGCATCAGCCCGGCCGTCAGCGAACCGGCCACCGCCTGGATCCAGTACGGCAGCTGCGGCAGGATTTCCGAGCGGTAGCCCTCGGGGAAGTCAGTGCCGAGGTCACGTTCGACATGACGCACTGCGCCGACCACCAGCGCATCGGCCGGACGATCGACGCGCAGCAAGCGGCCCTCGCCATCCAGCGCCACATGCTCCTCGTAGACCTCGCCCGTGCGCATCGCGAAGCGGGTAGCCGGCAAGGCATCGATTACCTCGTTGGCAAACAGCACGCCGCGCCAGCCCTGCTCGGGTGGGCAATCCAGCCATTGCACGCGCGCGCTTAGCTCGGCCGGAAGATTCGCGCGCAAGCGTTCGCGCTGACGCGCGCGCAGGTCGGCGCTGGGTTCGAGGATCAGGTATTGCCGCGGCAGCGTGCCACCGGCGGCCAGCGCCTTGAGCGCCGCCTCGGCAAACGCGCCGCTGCCACCGCCCAGCTCAAGGAAATCCGCGTCGTCGCCGAGCATCGCCAGCACCGGCTGCACGGCATTGACCACGCAGCGCGCGAACAGCTCGCCCAGTTCCGGCGCGGTGACGAAATCGCCGGCCGCGCCGAACTTGGTCTTGCCAGCGCTGTAGTAACCCAGCCCCGGCGCATACAGGCAACGCTCCATGTATTGCGAGAACGGCAATGGCCCATGCGAGGCGATCTGTTCGCGCAGCAATTGCAGCAGGTGATCGGAATGCGCGCGCTCGTCGGCGCTCGGTTCGGGAAGTTGCGATCGCATGGGTTTTGCCGGCAGCAAAAAATCGCCGCCAGCATAGCGGATGAGACAACGACATCCGCTTCACCAGAGTGCTTCGAGCGGCTATCTGGCTAGCGCCCGCCGCTCATCCCGCCCTTCTCCCCAATGAGAAGAAGGGGAACCACGACCAGAAATGAACGATCCGTGCTTAAGCGCAAAGCTCCAATTTTCGTCATTCCTGCGAGGTGCTTTTCAACAGCCAAAGCCTGGTCAAGCAGGAATCCAGTGATTTCAGACTGCCAGAGGCGCTGGATCCCCGCTTCCGCGGGGATGACGAGCTCAAGTAAGTGTCATTCCGATCAGAAATCCTTCTGCAGGCTCAGGTACAGGCCGCGACGTGGACCGAACTGCGGCGCACCGACGCCGATGCCGGTGCCGTCACGCAGCTCGTAGGTGCGGTCCAGCGCATTGATCAGCGCCAGCTGGGTGTGCAGCTGGCCGAAATGATCGAACGTGAAGTCGTGCGACACATTGAAGTTCAACTGGAAGTAGTCCGGCAGGGTGCCACCGTTCGGTACGCTGCCGTCCTTGCGCAGGCCGGTGCCGAACAGGTAGTCGGCGCCGACCTTGGTAGCATCGCCCAGTGCGTAACTGACGCCGCCGGACGAGGTGTACTTCTGGTCGTGGTCGAGATAGATGTAGTTGTTGGCGATGTAGGCCAGATCTTCCGGACTGAAGTTGTACTGGCTGGTCATCACGTCCTTGCCCATCGCCTTGGTGTAGGAGAAGTTGAAATAGGCCGACAGCGGACCAGCGTTGTAGTTCGCCGTGAACTCCGCGCCACCGACGCGGCCGTACTTGTAGTTGAAGGTGGAATACACCAGCGCCGCGCCGAACTGGCCTTCGTCCTGCAAACGGCTCACCTTGCGGTAGTAGGTATCCAGGCCCAGCGTCCAGTCGCTGCCCAGGTTCTGCGAGACGCCGACGTCGAAGTAGTTGGAGCGCTCGGCCAGCGGCGTGTTGTCGCCATAGTTCTTCACCGCGTTGGTGGTGCCTGCAAACGCGGCGAGATCCGTCGAGGAAATCAGCTCGGTCGCCGGCGGTGTGAAGTAGCGCGAGTAGCCGGCGTGCACGGTGGTGGTGCTGGTGGCCTGCCACACTACGCCCAGGCGCGGGCTCAACTGGCTTGCGGTGGCATTGAACGCCTGGTACTGGTCGCCGCGCAGGCCGTAGTTCACCGTCCAGTTCTGGCCGATGTTCCACTCGTCCTGCACGTAGGCCGACCAGGTCTTGGCCGTGATCTGATCACCGGTGAAGATGTTGAACGGCACGGTGCTGGCCTGGCTTCCGTCCGGGTTGGCCGGAAACACCAGCGAATTGGTGTTGGTGCTGGCGTGGTCGAAGCTGCCGTACAAACCGTAACGCAAGGTGTGGTTGTCGCCCATCGGCGTGGAGAAATCCGCCTGCAGCGTACTGGCGCGATCGCTCTGGTTGATCGCGCCGGCGACACCGTTGAACATCAGGTCGCCGATGTCGTCGGGCAGGTACTGCAGGCCGCTGTAGCGCTGGCCCAGCGAGACCTGGTAGTCGGTACTGCCGAACTTGCCCTGCAGAGCCAGCACGCCGAAACGGGTCTGCTCGTTCTGCCGTTCGTCCAGGTTGGCGGAATTGAAGTCGACCGTGTCGAGGTAGCCGAACTGCGGCGTCTGATCCGGATTGTCGGGAATCTGGAAACGGTTGTTGGCAGCGCCAAACAGAAAGCTCAACCGGGTGTCATTGTCGATCAGGTAGCTGATGTCGCCGAACGCCTTCGCCTGGTTGGTGTGATCGTGGATCGGCGTGCGGCTGGCGGTCGGGTTTTCGATGCCGACATCGTTTTCCAGATAGTTCGCGGTGAAGAACGCGCTCCACTGGCCACTGCTGCCCCACAGCGAAACGTTGGGATTGAACGTGCCGAACGAACCGGTGGTGACGCCGACGCTGCCGCCATTACCCAGCTCGCTGCCGCTCTTGGTGGTGATGTCGACCACCGCCGCGGTGCGCAGGCCGTATTGCGCCGGCAAGGCGCCGTCGAGCAGCTTCACGCTCTGGATCGTGCGGGCGTCCAGAGTCTGGCCAAAGCCCGAGATCGACTCGGGAATGATCACGCCGTTGATGCGGTACTGCAGGTTGGCGTGATCGCCACGCACGTGCAAACCACCGTAGGAATCCTGCACCACGCCGGGCGCCTGCAGCAACACCTGGTTCATTGGCGTCGAGGCACCCAGCGGCAGCTGGGCAATCGCCTTCTGATCGATCACGTACTGGCTGCTGCCGGTATCCGGCGACAGTGCGTTGCGTGCCTGATCCAGCTTGGCCGACACGTTGATCGCGCCCAGATCCTTGGTCGTGGGCTGCGGGTTGCCGGCGCCGCTATCCGCCGGCTCGTCCGTGGCGGCAGTGGCCGTGGTCGTCGCTGCAGACGTATCGGCGGCATGAACGACGGTCGTGGCCAGCGCAACGGCAAGGCTCAGGGCAAGCAGGGAAGGTTTCATCACGAATTCCAGCGGGGACAAGGGGAAATGATCTATTTCGTAATGTTATAACATTACTAATCATCCGTCTCGTCCGCCTGCGCCAGAAGTCATGCATGCGGATCAGGCATATACCGCGGGCTGGCTCTCGCCGGCCCATTGAGTCTGGCTTCACATCGCTCCTCTAGACTGCGGACATACGCCAACTCACGGCGCGATCCCCTCACGGAGCTCCGCATGGCCAAGTACAGCGAGAACGTTCCCGCCGTCATCGCACCGGCCGACCACAACCGGGTGACCCAGGCCATCCTCGATTTCGTCAGCCGCGTGCCGGACAGCAAGGTCGGCACAAGCGGAGACCCCGCCAGCGAAGCGCGCCGGCTGGCCCAGCGTGCCGCCCAGCGTGCCGCGCTCACCGCCGGCTCGCTGGCATTGCCGCCCGGGCCGCTGGGCTGGCTGACCCTGCTGCCGGAGCTGATCGCGATCTGGAAGATCCAGGGCCAGATGGTCAGCGACATCGCCGCTGCCTACGGCCGCAACCACACTCTCGGCCGCGAGCAGATGCTGTGGTGCCTGTTCCGGCATACCGCGGCGCAGGCATTCCGCGACCTGGTCGTGCAGATGGGCGATCGTCTGGTATTCCGCCGCATGTCCTATACCGTCGCGCAGCGCGTGGCGAAGCAAGTCGGCGTCAAGCTCACCCAGCGCACGGTGAGCGAAGGCCTGTCGCGCTGGCTGCCGGTGATCGGCGCACTTGGCGTCGGCGCCTACGCGTATTACGACACCGGACAGGTCGCCAGCACCGCGATCGCCTTGTTCAGTGGCGATGTCGTGATGGAAAGCGAGCCCGATGAAGCCAGCGCGGAACCCGCCAAGGCAGCACCACGCAAGAAAGCATCGCCGGTGCGTCGCGCGGTGGACAAGCTGGTGGACAAGGCGACGACCGGTGCTGCACACAAGGTCGCCAGTGCCGCACGCAAGGCCGCGAGCAGGAAACCACGCAAGCCGAAGGCGGATTGACGGTACGCCTGCGTAGAATGGATCAGGCCATCCCTAGATTGCCGCAGGAGCCGACGCATGAAGCCACGCCATGAGCGACCCGTCGCGCTGATTACCGGTGCCGGTCGACGTGTGGGTGCGGTGATCGCGCGCACGCTGCACGCGGCAGGCTACGACCTGGCCCTGCACTATCGTCACTCCATCAACGACGCCCGCACGCTGGCCGACGAGCTGGAACAGCAACGCACCGGCAGCACCCTGCTGCTGCAGGCGGAGCTGGCCGATCTGCCTGCACTGCCGGTGCTGATCGAACAGCTGCTGGCGCATTACGACCGACTCGATGCGCTGGTCAACAACGCCTCTGCGTTCTACCCGACGCCGCCAGGCACGGCGACGCCGGCGCAATGGAACGAGTTGTTCGCCTCCAACGCGCAGGCACCGTTCTTCCTCAGCCAGGCAGCCATCCCGGCGCTGCGCGAGGCACGCGGCAGCATCGTCAGCCTGGTGGACATCTACGCCGAGCGCCCTCTGGCGCAACATCCGCTGTACTGCATGGCCAAGGCGGCGCTCGCCGCAATGACCCGTTCGCTGGCGCTGGACCTGGGTCCCGAGATACGCGTCAACGGCGTGGCGCCCGGTGCCGTGCTGTGGCCCAGCGACGGCAAGCCCTACGCCGACCAGCAGGCGATGCTCGCGCGCACTCCCTTGCAGCGGTCCGGCTCACCGGACGATGTCGCCGGCACCGTGCTGTGGCTGCTGCGCGATGCGCCATTCGTCACCGGCCAGATCATCCACGTGGACGGTGGCCGCACGCTGCCGGTGTGAGCGGCGGTTGCTGCATGCGGCAACCGCCACGTATCACGCTTACTTCTGCTTGCTGCGGAAGGCCTGCTCCAGCAACGCCTGGTCGAAACCCACGCTGGCTTCACCGGATTCCGCGTAGCGATACAGCGCTGCGGCATAGATGCCGTGCAGCGACGACTGGATCAGCCCGAGCAGGATGAAGCCGAGCACCGCCACGACCACGGCAAGCACGATCGCCACGACGGATTGCGATGCGACTGCGCCACCCACCAGCACGGCTGCCACCAGCACGGCCAACAACATGAGCAGGCCGAACACCACGCCGATGCCGCCGTTGCCGATCAGATTCTCGCCCCAGCTGCGCTTGAGCAGCTCCACGCTGCGCTTGACCGCATCCACCGGCCCCACGTCCTGGCTGGCCAGGATCGGCACCACCAGGAACGTGGCCACGGTCCAGGCCAGTCCGAGAAAGCCGACCACCAGCCGGCCGATCAGGCCGAGCCGTTCCTGAACCATCCGCAGCACCAGACCCACCGTGGCCGCGATCAGCGCATAGCCAAAGATGTGTGGCAGCCGTGAACGCGCCAGCGCAAAACCCGCCGCCACGCTGGTCGGCTCACCGCGCAGATGCATCAACGCCACGCCGGTCAGCGCGGTCTGGAAGAAGATGATCACGAAGTACTGCACCAGATAGAACGCGAACATCAGCAGATACGCACCCACCGACATGCGCTGATGGAAATCCTGCCCGACATGCTCGCCACCGATCACCATCACCGCGACCGGGATCAGGAAACTCGCCGCCACCAGCAGCGTGCACAGCCCCGACAGCAACGGAAACACCAGCAATGACTTGTCCGAACGCAGTACCGCCGCGCTCGCCTTCATCAAGGCCCAACTGCGTGCAAATTTTCCAGCCATGTGCGTCGCCCCCGCGTCCGTGGATTGTGAAGGCGTCTTTCTAGCACCAGCCATCAACACGCGACAGTGCGGACCACTCAGTCCGGCAACGACTCGACGATCAGTGGCTCGTGTTCCGCCGGAAACGCCGCCCATAGCTCGGCCATGCTGAGGCCACTCAGCGGATGCCGGAACATCGGTGCGATATCGGCGATCGGCCGCAGCACGAAGGCGTGCTTCAGCTCCTTGCGCGGAATCTGCAGATGCCCCGGCCCGTCGAGCACCAGCGCGCCATAGAACACGATGTCGATATCCAGCGTGCGGTCGGAATAGCGCGGCACATCGCGGCGGCGACCGTGGCGATCCTCCAGCGCGTGCAGCCAGTCGTTCAGCGCCTCGGGCGACAGTTCGGTATCCAGCCCCACCGCCAGATTGACGAAATCCGCCCCATCGAAACCCACCGACTTGCTGCGGTACGCCGGCGACACCGCGATTGCACCAAAGCGCTCGCGCAGCGCCGCGATCGCCGCGGGCAGGTAGCGTCGCGGCTCGAGATTGGAACCGAGGCTCAGGTAAACCCGCGCCATCAGTCTGGCCGCGTGCCGCGTTCGATCCGCACGCCCACCGCCTTCGCGCCACGCACCGCGCCAGGCTTGGACAGCTTCAGCCGCACCCAGCCAACCCCGAACTCTTCGCGGATGATCGACGCGCAACGCTCGGCCAGCGTTTCGACCAGCCCGAAGCTCGATCCACTTACATAGTCGATCAGGCGTTTGGAGACGTCCTTGTAGTTCAGCGTGAGCGCGATATCGTCGCTGGCCGCCGGCAGCGTGTTGTCGAACGCCATCTCGATGTCGAACGACAGCGTCTGGCGCACGCGGCGCTCCCAGTCGTAGATGCCGATGACGGTGTCGATGCGCAGATCTTCGATGAAAACGATATCCATGACGGTAATCACTGGGGCGATAGCCGTACAGGGTCGGCGAGCCGGCGCCTGGATGCAAGTCGCCGCGGCGCCACCTGGCACTCGTGCGATCATGTACCGATGACCGCCTTCAGCACACTGCCGCTCAAACCCGCCCTGCTCGCCAGCCTCGAAACGCTTGGCTACGCCACCATGACGCCGGTGCAGGCGCAGAGTCTGCCGCCGATGCTGGAGGGTCGGGACGTGATCGCGCAGGCGCAGACCGGCAGCGGCAAGACCGCGGCATTCGGGCTCAGCCTGCTGCAATCGCTGGATGTGGACACGATCCGGCTGCAGGCGCTGGTGCTGTGCCCGACCCGCGAACTGGCCGATCAGGTCAGCAAGGCGATCCGCAAGCTGGCGGCGAACATCCCGAACGTGAAGCTGCTGACGCTGTGTGGCGGCATGCCGCTGGGGCCGCAGCTGGCGTCGCTGACCCATGATCCGCATATCGTGGTCGGCACCCCCGGTCGCGTGCAGGAGCATCTGAAACGCGAAAGCCTGCATGGCGGCGGCATCAAGGTGCTGGTGCTGGACGAGGCCGACCGCATGCTCGACATGGGCTTCAGCGAGGCGATCGACGACATCGTGGGGCGCATCGCCAAGCATCACCAGACCTTGCTGTTCTCGGCAACTTATCCCGACGAAATCCGCGCGGTGAGCCAGCGCGTGCAGAAGAATCCCGTCGAGATCACGGTGGAGGCGCCGCTCGAGGCGAAGCCGGCGATCGAACAGCAGTTCATCGAAGTGGAGCCGGCGCAGAAACTCGATGCGCTGGCGCAACTGCTCGGCAGCGAACGCGGCCAGCATGCGCTGGTGTTCTGCAACATGCGCCGCGAAGTGGATGCGGTGGCGCAGGAACTGGATCGCCGCGGCTACTCGGCGCTGGCGCTGCATGGCGACATGGAGCAGCGCGACCGCGACGAGGTGCTGGTGCGCTTCGCCAACCGCAGTTGCGCCGTGCTGGTCGCCACCGACGTCGCCGCACGCGGGCTGGACATCGTTGCGCTGCCGCTGGTGGTGAGCTACGACATCGCGCATGACCCGGAGACGCATACGCACCGGATCGGCCGTACCGGCCGCGCCGGACAGTCGGGCCTGGCGATCACGTTGTGCTCCTCACGCGAGCGGCCGAAGGCCGTGAACATCGAGGAGCTGACCGGCACGCCGTTGCCGTGGCGTCCGCTGAAGATCACGCCGGCAAGGGGCAAGACCCTGTACCTGGCGCCGATGAAGACGCTGGTGATCGATGCCGGCCGCCAGGACAAGCTGCGCCCCGGCGACATACTCGGCGCACTCACCGGTGACGCTGGACTGGATGCGAAGGACATCGGCAAGATCGACGTTTTCGCCACCCGTGCCTATGTGGCGATCGGCCGCGCGCTGGCGAACAAGGCCCTGGAGCGATTGCGTGCCGGCAAGATCAAGGGGCGAAATTTCCGCGTACGATCTCTGGGCTGACGCGAACCGGCTTTCTTCACGTATCGCCAGGGACCTCCATGTCGCACGATGAGAAGACACAGCAGCGACCGCAGCATCCCGATGCGTCTGCGGTCGTGGCCGGCTCGCCCAGCCGGCAGGACCTGGATGCGCTGGTCAGCCTCATCACTCGGCAACATCACCTTGAAGCCGAGGCGCTGGCACGCAAGCTGGCCACCCGCTTTCCCGGCAGCGGTTTCGTCTGGAAGGCACTGGGTGCGGCGCTCAAGCCGCAAGGTCGCGTCGCTGAGGCCGCGACCGCCCAGCAACAGGCCGTCGCGCTGTTGCCGGGCGACGCCAGTGCGCATTACAACCTCGGCAACAGCCTGATGGCGCTGGGACGCCATGCCGATGCCGCCGACAGCTATCGGCAGGCGATCGAGCTCAAGCCGGACTACGTCGAGGCCTACTGCAACCTTGGCGATGCGCTGGGTGCGCAGAAACAGCTGGCGAATGCGGCGGACAGCTTTCGCCGCGCACTGGCGCTACGGCCGGAATTCACCGAAGCCCATGCCAGGCTTGGTCAGACCCTCATGGCACTCGACCAGCCCGGCGCGGCCGAGACCCATTTCCTGCAGGCGCTGGCGACACACCCGGACGATGCGCAGCTGCACTTCAGCCTCGGCATCGCTTATCGCAGTCAGGATCGCATGGCCGAGGCCGAAGCCTGCTTTCGCCGCGCGCTGGCGCTCAACCCGGACTCCGCCGAGGTGCACAACAACCTGGGCAATGCACTGCTTCATCAGGGGCGCAGCCAAGAAGCGGAATCCAGCTACCGCCACGCGCTGGCACTCAACGACGGACTCGTCGGCCCGCATTTCAATCTCGGCATCATCTTGCGTGAGCGGGAGCAGCACCTCGATGCCGAACGCAGCTTCCGGCGAGCGCTGGCAATCGAACCAGGCCATGTGATGGCGCTCAACAGCCTGGGTATCTGCCTGAAGCGGCAGGGCCGCGTGGAAGAGGCCTGCGAGTGTTTCGAAACCGCAATCGCGCTCAAGCCGGATTTCCTGCGCTCGCACTGCAATCTGGCACCGCTCAAGACCTATGCCGCCGACGATGCGCAGTTGCGCGTGTTCGAAAGCCAACAGTACCAGCTTCCCGGCCTGCCGCCGGCAAGGCGCGCCAGCTACTGGTTCGCGCTGGGCAAGATGTGCGAGGATGCCGGTCGTTACGACGATGCGTTCGCCGCCTATGCCGAAGGCAATCGTCAGCAGCATGTGCTGTACCCGCATGACGAGGCGCGCGAGGCGACGCTGATCGAACGCCTGCAATCCGTGTTCGGCGCAGACTTCTTCGCCAGCCGGCCACGGTCGGAACACGCCGGCAAGGCACCGATCTTCATTGTCGGCATGCCGCGTTCGGGCACCACGTTGATCGAGCAGATCCTGTCCACGCATCCGGGTGTGCACGGCGCCGGCGAGCTGACCGATATGGACGACATGCTGCGCGCCCTCGGCACGAAGAACAGCGAACGCGCAGATGCCTATCCCGAACTTGCCGCCACGCTGTCGGCCGACGACTTCCGCCGCCTCGGCGAAGCGTACACGGAGCGGGCGTGGCGGCTGGCGCCGCAGGCCGAACGCATCACCGACAAGTTGCCGATGAACTACCTGCACATCGGCATGATCCACCTGATGCTGCCACACGCGAAGATCATCCATGCCATGCGCGACCCGATGGACTCGTGCTTCTCGTGCTACGCGCGCCTGTTCGAAGGCAACAACCTCGACTACACCTACGACCTCGGCACGGTCGGCCGTTACTACGTGCGCTACATCCAGCTGATGCGGCACTGGCAGCACGTGCTGCCGGCCGGCACCGTGCTGGACCTGCGCTACGAGGACATGGTGGCCGATACCGAAGGCCAGGCGCGGCGCCTGCTCGACTACCTCGACCTGCCCTGGGACGAGCGCTGCCTCGACTTTCACCAGAACAAGCGTGTCGTCAGAACCGCCAGCATCGCCCAGGTGCGCAAACCGATCTACCGATCGTCCGTGGCACGCTGGAAACATTTCGAGGCCCATCTAGGTTCGCTGCTGGATATCGTGCGTGACTATCGATGAAATACCTGCAGCAAAACCGGACTGCCACCCTTCCACCTTCACCAAGCATCCGCCCATGACCCGATGGTTCGCCTGGACATTCGCCTTCGCCCTGCTCGCCTGTGCGCACACGTCGCAGGCAGCGGACATACCGGTCTATGGCTACAAGGTCGTGCACGTCTATCCGCACGATACCGGCGCCTATACCGAGGGCCTGTTCTACAAGGACGGCTATCTCTACGAGAGCACCGGCGAAGCCGGTCAGTCGACCGTGCGCAAGGTTGAGCTGAAGACCGGTGAAGTGGTGCAGCGCTACAACGTGCCGTCGCAGTATTTCGGCGAAGGCATCGTGGACTGGAAAGGCCGGCTGGTACAGCTCACCTGGCAAACCCAGATCGGCTTCGTCTATGACCTGGCCAGCTTCAAGCTGCAGCACACCTTCACCTATCCGGGCGAAGGCTGGGCACTCACCCGCGACAGCCGGCACGTGTACATGAGCGATGGTTCAGCGGTCATACGCATCCTCGATCCGGAGACCCTGGCCACCACCGGCAGCATCATGGTGATGGCCGATGGCCAGCCTGTGACCAATCTCAACGAACTGGAATGGGTCAAGGGCGAGATCTACGCCAACGTCTGGCTGACCAACCGGATTGCGCGGATCGATCCCGCCACCGGTCACGTAGTAGGCTGGATCGACCTCAGCGGCCTGCTCGATGTCAGCAAGCTGCCCGACCCCGGCAACGACGTGCTCAACGGCATCGCCTACGACGCTGCGCATGACCGGCTGTTCGTCACCGGCAAGCGCTGGCCGAAGCTGTTCGAGATCAGGCTGGTGAAACAGCCGACACGGTGACGCCGACGAAGCCGGTCGAGCCACCGGGATTCACCGGCAAGCGCACGTGTTCAACGCTGCGCGGTCGATTTCCTCGAATCATCGAGTTCGCTGGCCGACCAGCCGCCGCCGATGTCGCCGATCAGTGACACCGAATCCAGCAGGCGCTGCTGCTGCACGTCGAGCGCGCTCTGTTGCGTACTCAGCTGGGTCGCCCGGGCGGTGGCCGCGGTGGTGTAGTCGACGGTGCCGGCCTGGTATTCGTTGAACGCGATCTCGGCACCGCGGGTGGCGTCGCGCACGGCCGCGTCCAGCACCTCGGCCTGCTGGGCGAGGATGCGCAGGCCGGAAAGATCGTCCTCCACATTCTGGAACGCGGTCAGCACGGTGCCGCGGTAATTGGCGACCGTCGCTTCGTAGGTTGCCTTGGCGGCAGCAACCTCGCCATGGCGTGCGCCGAAGTCGAGCACGGTTTCACTGACGTCCGCGCCCAGCGACCAGACATGGTTGGCGATATGCAGCAGGCCGGCGAGCGGCGATTGCGAGAAGCCATCTGCCGCCGACAGCGAAAGGCTCGGGTAATAGGCGGCGATGGCAACGCCGACGGCTGCGTTCTGTGCGGCCATCTGGCGTTCGGCGACGGCGATATCCGGACGACGCTGAAGCAGGGTCGAGGGTACGCCAGCCGGAACCACGGGCAATGTCGGCAGGGTCGTGCTGGAGGGAATATCAAGCTCTTCCGGGTTCTTGCCGACCAGTACGGCAATCGCATGAGCGTACTTCGCGCGGGCGACACCGAGCGCGATCAGGCTGGCCTGCGCGTTCTCCAGCTGGGTGCGCGCACTGATGACGTCGGAAGGCGGGATGGTGCCGGCGCTGTCCTGGTTGGCAATCACGCGCAGGTATTCCTTGTAGGCAGCGACGGTCTTCTGCAGCAGGTCGATGTTGGCATCGCTCACGCGCAGTTCGATGACGGCGGTGGCCAATGCGGTCTGCTCGGACAAGGTGGCGTTGGCAAGGGTTGCTTCGCTGGCCTGGGCAGTCGCCTTGTTCTCCTCGATCGTACGGCGGACCTTGCCCCACAGATCCGGCGCCCAGCTGACATTGCCTTCGAGCGAGCCTGCCGTGCCTATCGATGGTTTGGTGCCGAGACTGCTGGTGGCGCTGCGCTCCTTCGTTGCCGAACCGGTGATGCCGATGGTGGGGAACAGGCTGCTGCGCGCCACCTGCACTTCGGCCAGCGCGGCCTGATAGTTGGCGTAGTCCTGGCGCACGGTCTGATTGGACACCGATACCATCGGCTCGAGCTGGTCGAGCAATGGATCGTTGAAGCCGGTCCACCAGTCACCCTTCGGCGCCTCGGCCGCCGGCGCCGCCGCGGTCCAGCCAGGCAGCTCCTTGTATTGCGGCGGTGTCGCCACCTGCGGTCTGTGGTAGTCGGGGCCGACCATGCAGCCGCCGAGCAACAATGCCAAGGAGGCGGCCAGGGTCGTGTGGAGGATCTTCATGTTCATGCGCTTGCGTCCGATCGGTTCCACGGCAGGGTGGCCGACCACCTGGCGAGCTTGGCGCGCAGGCGGTCGAGATAGAGGTAGATCACTGGCGTGGTGTACAGCGTGAAAACCTGGCTGAAAATCAGGCCACCCATGACGGTGATGCCCAATGGCTGGCGCAGCGATGCACCCTGGCCGATGCCGATGGCCAGCGGCACCGCACCGAGCACGGCGGCGGCCGTGGTCATCATGATCGGGCGCAGGCGTATGACGGCCGCGTCATGGATGGCCTTCTGCGGCTCGTAGCCTTCGTCACGCTGCAGGTGGATGGCGACATCGATCATCATGATCGCGTTCTTCTTGACGATACCGATCAGCAGGATGATGCCGATCATCGCGATCACCGAGAACGGCGTGCCGAAGATCAGCAAGGCCAGCGTGGCACCGATGCCGGCCGACGGCAGGGTGGAGAGAATGGTGATCGGGTGCACGGTGTTCTCGTACAGGATGCCAAGCACGATATAGACGGCCGCCAGTGCCGCCAGGATCAGCAGCGGCATGCTCGACATCGACTGCGCGTAGACCTGCGCGGCACCCGCGAAACTGCCATGGATGGAGGCCGGCAGGCCCAGCTGCTGCGAGACCTGATCGATCGCCACGGTCGCCTTGCTCAGCGAACCACCAGGCGGCAGATTGAACGAAATCGTGGCGGCCACCAGACCACCCTGATGACTGACCTGGGTGGCGGTGTGGTTGCTGGTGTACGTCGCCAGTATCGGGAACGGCACCAGGGTCTCGGATGACGTGCTGTCCGCGCTGCCGCTGGAGCTGCCACCCTTGGCATTGGAGATGGCGTTGGTGAGCTGGTTGGCCTCGGCGTTGGCGTTGCGCGCATTGGTGGAGGATGTGGAGCCCTGTGCCGCACCCACCGCCGACACCTGCTTGACCGGCTGCACCAGCGCGCTCGACATCTGCGTCTGTGCCGTACCGGTGGCGTTGCCTGCTGCGGTGCTGAAGCGCATGCGGTCGAGCATCTGCGGATACTGCCAATACTTCGGCGCCACCTCCATCACGACGTAATACTGGTTGAGCTGGTTGTAGACCGTCGACACGGTGCGCTGACCGAACGCGTCGTAGAGCACGCTGTCGATCTGGTTCGGCGCAAAACCATAACGTGCCGCGGTGGCGCGATCGAAGTTGACGTAGATCTGCAGACCGTTCTGCTGCAGATCCGAGTTCACGTCCGTCATCTGGCTGCGATCCTTGCCCAGCGCGGTCACCAGCTGCGGTACCCACTTGAACAGCGCGTCCGGATCGTCGCTGGTCAGCGTGTACTGGTATTCGGCTGCCGACGAGCGGCCACCGATATGCAGGTCCTGCGCGGCCTGCAGGAAGAGTTTTGCGCCGGACACGGCATTGAGCTTGGGACGCAGGCGATCGACCACCTGCGCCGCCGAAAGCTTGCGCTGCGCCAGCGGCTTGAGTTCGATGAACACATTGGCGGAATTCAACGCACGGCCGCCGGTGAAGCCAGCCACCGAGGCGACCGCGGGATCCTTCTGGACGATGGCCTGCAGCTGCGCCAGCTTCTTCTCCATCGCCTGGAACGAGATGCTCTGGTCGGCGATGATCTGGCCCATCAGGATGCCGTTGTCCTGCTCCGGGAAGAAGGTCGAGGGGACCAGTTTGAACAGGAACACATTCAGCACGACCAGGCCGATCAGGGTCAGTCCGACCAGCAGGGCGTGATCGAGCACGGCGGTGAGCGAACGCGAATATGCCTTCCTGAAACGCTCGAACTGCCGTTCGTACCAGACTGCCCAGCGGGCCTTGGAATGCAGCGCCTTGTTGCGGCTGAGCACATAGGCCGCCATGGTCGGGGTGACCGTCAGCGAGATCAGCAGCGAGAACAGGATGGCGATCGACAGCGTCACCGCGAATTCATGGAACAGCAGGCCGATGATGCCGGGCATCAGCAGGATCGGCAGGAATACCGCGATCAGCGACAGGCTCATCGAGATCACCGTGAAGCTGACCTCGGCACTGCCGCGCAGCGCCGCCTCGCGCACATCCATGCCGGACTCGACGTGGCGCACGATGTTCTCCAGCACCACCACCGCGTCGTCGACCACGAAGCCGGTGCCGATGGTCAGCGCCATCAGCGAAAGGTTGTCGATGCTGTAGCCGAGCAGGTACATCGGCCCGAACGTGCCGACGATCGACAGCGGCAGCGCCACCGCCGGCACCAGGATCGCGCGCGGCGACTGCAGGAACACGAACACCACGCCGATCACCAGCAGCACGGCGATGAACAGGGTGCGCTGGGTATCGTTCACCGCGGCGTTGACCGACTCCGAGCGGTCCACCGCGATGCCGACATGGACATCGTGCGGCAGGGTGGCCTCGATCGACGGCAGCACCTTGCGGATCTGCGCGACGGTCTTGACGATGTTTCCGCCCGGCAGCGGATAGACGATGACCAGTACCGCATCCTTGCCGTTGTAGAGGCCGGCGTTGCGGATGTTTTCGGCGGAATCCTGCACATCGGCGACGTCGCGCAGCAGCACCGGCGCATTGTTGCGGTAGGCCACGACGAGATCGCGGTAGGGCGCAGCCTTGTTGATCTGGTCGTTGGAGGTGACCTCGTAGCGCTGGTCGCCCTGGTCGATGTGGCCCTTGGCGCTATTGGCATTGGCCGAGCTGATCGCGGCACGCACATCTTCCAGACCGATGCCGTAACTGTTGAGCTGGTCGGGCTGCAGTTCCACCCGCACCGACGGCAGCGCGCTGCCACCCAGGGTGATCTGGCCCACGCCGTCGACCTGTGACAGCTGCTGCTGGATCACCGAATCGGCCGAATCGTAGAGCTGCGCACGGGTCAGCGTGTTCGAGGTCAGCGCCAGCACCATGATCGGCGAATCGGCCGGATTGAACTCGCGATAGGTCGGATTGTTGCGCAGCGTCGAAGGCAGGTCCGCGCGCGATGCCTGCAAGGCAGCCTGCACATCGCGTGCGGCACCGTTGATGTCGCGGCTCAGGCCGAACTGGATGATGATCCGGGCCGAACCGACCGTGCTCGTCGAGGTCATTTCGTTGACATCGGCGATCGTGCCCAGGCGTCGCTCCAGCGGTTCGGCCACGGTGGAAGCCATGATGTCCGGACTGGCGCCCGCCATGCTTGCCTGCACCACGATGACGGGATAGGTGACGTTCGGCAGCGGCGCGACCGGCAGCTTGAAATACGCCAGCAGACCGGACAACAGGATGGCGACCGCCAGCAAGGTGGTCGCCACCGGCCGCTGGATGAAAAGCCCCGGGATGCTCACGGCGCGAGCTCGGACGCCGGTTCGGGGCGCTTGCGCTGGAAGCGCTGCGACAGGCGATCAAAGAACAGATAAATGACCGGCGTGGTGAACAGGGTCAACACCTGGCTGAAGGCCAGGCCGCCGATGATGGCGAGGCCGAGCGGACGGCGCAGTTCCGAACCGGTACCGGTGCCCAGCAGCATCGGCAACGCACCAAGCATCGCCGCCAGCGTGGTCATCAGGATCGGCCTGAAGCGCAGCAGGGAAGCTTCGAAAATCGCGTCCGCCGGCAGCTTGCCATGCTCGCGTTCGGCCTCGAGCGCGAAGTCCACGATCATGATGGCGTTCTTCTTGACGATGCCGATCAGCAGCACGATGCCGATGATGCCGATCACGTCCAGATCGCTGCCCGCAATCATCAGCGCCAGCAGGGCGCCGATGCCGGCCGAGGGCAAGGTCGAGAGAATGGTTACCGGGTGGATGAAACTTTCATACAGCACGCCGAGCACGATGTAGACGGCCACCAGCGCCGCGATCAGCAGGTACACCTCGCTGGACAGCGAATCCTGGAACGCTTGCGCGGCGCCCTGGAAGGAAGAGGTGATCGAGGACGGCAGATGCACCGCCTGTTCGGCCTGATTGACTTCATCCACCGCCTTGCTGAGCGAGGCGTCCTTGGTCAGGTTGAACGAGATGGTGACCGCGGGAAACTGTGCCAGGTGACTGATCACCAGCGGCGATTTGGTCACCTCGATCTTGGCGATCGCACTCAACGGCACCTGGCCGCTGCTGCTGGTCTGGCTGGGCAGGTACAGCTCACCCAGCGACTGCAGTGTGGGTAACTTCTCGGGCTTGGCGACCAGGATCACGCGATACTGGCTGGACTGGTCGAAGATGGTCGACACGATGCGCTGGCCCAGCGCATCGTAGAGTGCATTGTCGATCGTCGCCGCGGTAATGCCGTAACGCGCGGCCAGTTGCCGGTTGACCTCCACGTTCACGCTCAGGCCGTCATTGTTCAGATCGCTGGTGACGTCGGTGATCGAGGTGATCTTCTTCATGCGCGCGATCAGCGCGGGCACGTATTGCTGGAAGGCCTGCTGACTCGGCCCCCTCAGCACGAACTGGTACTGGTTCGGCGACACCGTGGTATCCAGCGTGAGATCCTGTTCGGGCTGCAGGTAAAGCTTGATGCCGGGAACGTTCGCCACT
Organism: Rhodanobacter koreensis; assembly: GCF_054782855.1. Lineage (NCBI taxonomy): Bacteria > Pseudomonadati > Pseudomonadota > Gammaproteobacteria > Lysobacterales > Rhodanobacteraceae > Rhodanobacter > Rhodanobacter koreensis. The sequence goes on from NZ_BAAGRR010000011.1 coordinate 179,771, forward strand.
TCCTGCTGCAGATTCCTGGCGATTTCCGCCGCGGTCAGCGAGCGATCGTCGCGCGCTTTCAGGTTGATCAGGAAGCGGCCGTTGTTGAGCGTCGTGTTGGTGCCGTCGATGCCGACATACGAGGTCAGTCCGGTGACGTTCGAATCCTTGAGAATCGCGTCTGCCAGCGCCGCCTGACGGTCCACCATCGCGGTGTACGACACGGAATTGTCGGCCACGCTGATGCCTTCGATCACGCCCACGTCCTGGGTCGGGAACAGACCTTTCGGGATGACGATGTACAAGAGCAGGGTCAGCGCCACGGTGGCCGTGGCGACGATCAGAGTCCACGTCTGATGACGCAAGACGAAGCGCAGCCCGCGCTCGTACGCCGCCAGGGTCCTGTCGAACAGGCCTTCGCTGATCCGCTCGAAGCGGCTGGGATGCCGCTCCTTCTGTGCCCGCAGCAGTCGCGCGCACAGCATCGGCACCAGGGTCAGCGAGACCACGCCGGAAATCACGATGGTCACGGCCAGCGTGACGGCGAATTCGCTGAACAGCCGCCCGATCACGCCACCCATGAACAGCAGCGGGATCAGCACGGCGATCAGCGAGACGGTCAATGACACGATGGTGAAGCCGATCTGCCCGGCGCCGGTGAGAGCCGCCTCCAGCGGCGTCATGCCTTCCTCCAGATAACGCACGATGTTCTCGATCATCACGATCGAATCGTCGACGACGAAGCCGGTGGCGATGATCAGCGCCATCAGCGAAAGGTTGTCGATCGAGTAGTTGAGCTCGTACATCATCGCCAGCGTGCCGATCAGCGAGACCGGCACCGAAATGCTCGGGATGAGGGTGGCCGGCACATTGCGCAGGAAGACGAAGATCACCAACACCACCAGCACGACCGCCAGCACCAGCTCGAACGCGGCATCGGAGACCGACGAACGGATCACCCCGGTGCTGTCGGAGACGACCTCGACCTTCATCCCCGCCGGCAGCGTCGACTCCAGCTGCGGCAGCTCCTTCGTGATCTGGTTGACCGTGGCGATCACGTTCGCCCCGGGCTGGCGCTGCACGTTGAGCACGATCGCCTGCGTCTTGTTGTACCAGGCGCCCTGCTCGGTGTTCTGCGCGGACTGGGTGACTCTGGCGACATCGCGCAGATAGACCGGCGCGCCGTTCTGGTAGGAAATCACCGTGTTGAGGTAATCGGTGGGATTCTCGATCTGGTCGTTGCCGTTGATCGTGTAGTCCAGGTTCGGACCGTCGAAGTTGCCCTTGGGCTGGCTGACGTTGACGTTCGCGATCAGCGAGCGCAGGTCGTCGATGCTCAGTCCGTAGGCGGCCAGCTTCTGCGGGTCGGCCTCGACCCTGACGGCGGGCACGTTGCCGCCGGCCGGCGTAACCAGGCCGACACCCGGCACTTCGGAAATCTTCGCACCGAGCCGGTTGTTGGCAACGTCCTGCAGTTGCGGCAGCGACATCGAGTCGGAAGTGACCGCCAGGGTGAGGATGGGCTGGTCGGCCGGATTGACCTTGGCATAGGTCGGCGGTGCAGGCAGGCCTGCGGGCAACAGACTGTTGGATGCGTTGATCGCTTCCTGGACATTCTGTTCGGCCACATCGAGGTTGAGCGACAGATCGAACTGCAGGGTGATGACCGATGCCCCGGCAGAACTGTTCGAGGTCATCTGTTGCAAACCGGGGATCTCGCCCAGTTGCACTTCCAGCGGCGCGGTCACCGTGGTCGCCATCACCGTGGGGCTGGCGCCCGGATAGAAGGTCTGCACCTGGATCGTCGGGTAGTCGACGTCCGGCAGCGACGAAACCGGCAGGAAGCGCACCGCGACCAGGCCCACCAGCACGAGGGCGATCATCAGCAGCGATGTCGCCACCGGCCTGAGCACGAACAGGCGGGAAATGTTCATCGGCTCGCGTATCCGTCGCTCAGGAAGCTTGTGCAGCGGAGGCAGTGCCGCGCACCCGCTTGCCGCCCTGATGCTGTGCGCTTGCCGAGGACGAAGCCGGCGCCGGAGCGCTGCCGGCCCCGGCTGGCTTGGCCGACTTCGCCGCAGCGATCTTGATCCTGGCGCCGTCGCTCAGCCGGTCCATGCCGTCGGTGACGACGGTCTGGCCCGCCGACAGGCCCGACAGGATGACCGTATTCTTGCCATCGCTGGGACCCTGGGTCACCTTGTGCACGGAGACGGTATTGTCGGCATTGACCAGATAGACGTAGTCCCCCGGCGCACCACTCTGCACCGCCGGCGTCGGCACCAGCACCGCTTTCTGGAGCGTGTCGACCAGCAGCTGCACGTTGACGAACTCGCTCGGGAACAGTGCCTCGTCGTCGTTGGGGATCGTCGCACGCAGGGTCACCGTGCCGGTGCTGGTTGCCATCTGGTTGCTGATCGCATACAGCGTGCCGCTGGCGAGCTGCTTGCTGTTGTCGCTGTTGTAGACCTTGACCGCCAGCTTCGCACCCGGCGCGCTGAACTGCTGCTGCACCTTGGCCAACGCATTCTGCGGCACGGTGAACTGCACCGTGGTCGGCTTCATGGTGGTGATGGTCACGATGCCCGGCGAACTCGACGCAGTGACGTAGTTGCCCGGATCGACCAGGCGCAGGCCGACCCGTCCGGCGACCGGCGCGGTGATGTGGCAATAGGCGATGTCCAGATCGAACTGCGCAATGTTCGCCTGATCAGCCTTGACCGCCGCCTCGTCCTGCTGGACCGTGAACTGCTGGTCGGCATAGGTCTGCTCGGCAATCGACTTCTGTGCATGCAGCTGTGTATAGCGGGCAAGGTCGGCACGGGCCTGTGCCAGGCTTGCCTGATCCTTGGCCAGCTGTGCCTGCGCCTGCTGCTTGTTGATTTCGTACTGGCGCGGATCGATCTGGGCGAGAAACTGACCCTTCGTCACGTCCTGGCCTTCCTGGTAGCCCACCGCGGTCAGGTAGCCGCTCAACTGCGGCAGTACGTTGACCGTGGCGACCGGGGTCACCGTGCCCAGCTCGTTCAGGATTTCCGGCATGTTGCCCAGGCTCACGGTGGCGGCGCTCACCACTTGCGCCGACACGCCGTTTTTGGCTTTCTTGCCGCCCAGGAGGTGGATCAGGATCAGGATGATCGCCGCCACAATGACGAGCACGGCGATCAGCAGACCGCGTCTCTTGTAATAGGGTCTGGCTGCTTGCGGGGCGCCGACATTCATGAGTATCTCCAGGTGTTCATTGCCCTGTTTGCGAGGGCCGTTTCGTTGACCGAAACATCGTCGCCTCGCGCGGTAAAACCGCCTGCGGCAAGACTCTCAGCGTGCATTGGGCGATCCATGGTTCGTGCGGTTACCGGACTTGTATTCAGCGTTCACGTTCTCACCCGCCACGGATTCGCTCAAGCAATGATGTACAACCAGGGCGATGAGCTCAGGGGCGGACTGCCATTCGGGAACGGGATGCCGCTGCAAGGGAGGCCGGACAGGCCATCGCTGAAAGCAGCGCGTCAACTCAAACTCATGCGACATTATTCCTGCATATGTATTTTTGCCGTGCTTTTCGGACATCCTCGGTCGCACCCGGATGTGGCGCACGGACTGATTGAACGTTTCTTGCGGCCATGCGTTGACCTGCCACCCGCAAATCACCGCAGGTTGTCCACCGGACAAAATCCTTTCATGCCGGACCACACGAACCATCGCGGCCATCATCCGCGATGAAGCCTGAATCAGCGGAATGACGTGGTGGTGACTGGATACCTTTGCTGGCTACCTTCCCAACCAGCGTGCCGCGCCACGGCCGGCCAGCAGGCCGCTGGCAAAGCAGGCGGTCAGCAGGTAACCACCGGTGGGCGCCTCCCAGTCGAGCATTTCGCCGGCGCAAAAGACGCTGGGACGCACGCGCAGCATCAGGTTTTCGTCCAGTGCTTCCAGTCGCACGCCACCGGCCGTGCTGATCGCCTCGGCGACTGGTCGCGGCGCAAGCAGGCGCAACGGCATCGCCTTGAGCTGTGCCGCCAGCGCGACCGGATCGGCCAAGGTCGATTTCGCGGTCAGTTCGAATACCAGCGCACACTTCGCTGCATCAAGCCCGGCCCGCCGACGCAGCCAGTCACCGATGCTGTGCTTGCCTCGCGGCGCGGCAAGGCGTTCGGCGAGCACCTGTCGGGTATGGCCCGGCACCAGATCCAGCATCAACATGGCATCACCACGCACGGCAATCTGCTCGCGCAGTTCAGCGCCGATCGCGTAAATCAGGCTGCCCTCGATGCCGTATTCGCTGAGCACACACTCGCCCTGCCGTGCGTGGCTCACGCCGCGGCGATCCGTCCAGTGGGCAACGACCGCCTTGAGCGGAGCTCCGGCAAAGCGGCTGGACAGATGCTCGCTCCATGCCAGTTCGAAACCGCAATTCGCCGGCCGCATCGGTGCAACGTCCACCGCAGCCTGCTCGAGCGGAGCCACCCACGCACCATCGGAGCCCAGCTGCGGCCAACTGGCGCCACCGAGTGCCAGGATCACCGCATCGGTCGGCACGACACGTTCACCCTGCGGGGTGGCGAAGTGCAACGCGCCATGCTCCTGCCAGCCCAGCCAGCGATGATGCATGTGGAACGTCACACCGGATTCGCGCAGACGGCGCAACCAGCCGCGCAGCAGGGGCGCGGCCTTGAGGTCGACAGGAAACACCCGGCCCGAACTGCCGGCAAACGTCTCCACGCCCAGCCCGTGCGCCCAGGCACGCAACGCGTCCGCATCAAACGCATCGAGCCAGCGCGCAATGTCGGCTTGCCGCACACCATAACGTTCGACGAAGCGTGTGCGCGGTTCGCTGTGGGTCAGGTTCAGGCCACCCTTGCCGGCCAACAGGAATTTGCGGCCGACCGAGCCCATCACGTCATAGAGATCGACCTTCAGACCACTTTTGCACGCGACTTCCGCGGCCATCAGGCCGGCGGGGCCGCCGCCAATGATGGCCAGGTGGGGAGGAGTTGTCCGGGTCATCCGTGCATGGTCGCATGCTGCCTGAATGGAATGAACCGGCGACCGGGTCATCCCGCGGCGACCGGGCTGACGTCGACTCACCTGGTCCAGGGCGTTCGATCAGAATCAACTGAATTGAAAATAAACCGAATTAATCGGATTTCATGAATTATCGCAGCGACACCCCGCAAGGGCCGGGCAATATATTGCGCAATCGGACGGATTAATATCGTTCCAAACGCATGTAATTGCGCAATTATCAAAAATATCCCAAGCCCGGGTAAACGATTTCATCGCCCATGCCAGATCACGCAAGAACGCTTTTGCCGGGGGCCTGCTTGCTCCTTCTATTTGCTTGATTGGATTCATGAAAAAACCCGACGCAGTACGCCCATCGCGGGATCTCTCAAGCGCGCCTTCACAGGAACACCGCAACGCCACGATTATTGAAAATATTTGCGATGACGGCACGACGGCGTAATTATTCGATTATGTGATAGCGATCACCGAGCACTTCAAAAAGTCCTATTGACTGGTTTCATCTGCAACTCATACCGTCGACGAATTCGCCAATGGGGAGCTTGGCGAATGATCCTGTCGCCACGCCTGCAAAACCATTTCAAATCTGTGTTCAACCCTGAGGGAAACCTGGGGGAGGGTCGGGCACAAGACACAGGATCGCAGGGCAATCCAAGAAAACTCGTCGTGTCGTGTCTGTCCACGACACTCAATCATGAGGTCCACGGGTCTCAGCGGCTTCGTTTGGCCTCGAAAAACATTCTGGGAGCTCTAAATGCCAAACCATTTTCGTCTCAAGATGCTGGTAACCGCGATCGGCATGGCCGCCACCGCGTCAGCCTTCGCGGCACCTACTTCATTCGTCGCACTGACGCAGCCGCATCACGCCACCAGCCTGCGCAACGGTGATGTTGCCCAGGGGCCGCTGGCGTTCTCGCAGCCGATGCACGTGGTGATCTCGCTGAAGTTGCAGAACAAGTCGAAGCTGGACGCCTATGTAGCCGATCCCAAGCACAAGGCACTCACGCCGGCTGAATTCACCGCCATGTATGCACCGACCCAGGCACAGGCGCAGGCGGTCGCGAACTATCTGAAGCAGTCCGGCTTCACCAATGTCACGATCGCGCCCAACCGCATGCTGGTCGAAGCCGATGGCCATGCCGACACCGTGCAGTCATCCTTCCATACCTCGATGGTGCATGTGCGCACGCATGACGGACGCGATGCATACGCCAACTCCAACGATGTGATGATCCCGGCCGAATTGCAGAGCACGGTGCAGTCCGTGCTGGGCCTGGACAACGTGCACATGTCGCACATCTTCGCGCGCCGGGTACGTGCAAACGCCGTTCACACGGATGCGACGTCCGGTACCGCCGTCGGCCACAACCCGCTTGATTTCCCGAAGATCTACGGCGCCAGCAGCCTTGCGCCCGCAACCTCGATCACCGTCGGCAACGTGGTGTCGGGCCAGATGAGCGATGTGCTGAACGACATCAAGTCCTTCGAGAGCACCAATGGCCTGACCTCGCTCGTCCCAAGCATCGAGGGCCCCGGCAATACCGGCAGCGTCTCGGCCAGCGGCGACGGCGAATGGGATCTGGACACCCAGGACATGATCGCTATGTCCGGTGGCCTGAAGAGCCTGATTCTTTATGATGCTGCCTCGCTCTCCGACGCCGCCCTCACCACGGACTACAACCTGGCGGTGACCGACGACAAGGCGGTTGCGATCAACGTCTCGCTGGGCGAGTGCGAAACCGATGCGAAGTCGGCTGGCACGACCACGACCGAAGACGCGGTCTTCGAGCAGGCCGTGGCGCAGGGCCAGACCTTCTCGGTCTCCGCCGGCGATTCCGGCGCCAACGAGTGCGGCACCGGCAGCGGCACCACCCCGAGCTGGCCGGCCAGCTCGCAGTACGTGATCGCGGCGGGCGGTACTGAGATTTACACCACCGGCACCACCACCTGGGCCAGCGAGACGGTGTGGAACAACCTCAACGAGAGCGAGGGTGCCACCGGCGGCAGCCCGAGCACCTTCGAGCCGATGCCGAGCTGGCAGTCGGGCGTGGGCCAGAACGCCGGCCACACCACCCGCGGCGTGCCCGATATCGCCTATGAAGGCAGCCCGGATTCCGGCGCACTGGTCATCGTCGACGGTCAGGCCAACCAGCAGATTGGTGGCACCAGCCTGTCCTCGCCGCTGTTCGTGGGTGCATGGGCGCGTATCCAGGCGGCCAACGGCGGCGCCCTCGGCTTCGCTGCTCCGCTGATCTACAAGGCAGCCGCGGCCAACTATGCAACCGACTTCCACGACATCACCTCGGGCAACAACAGCGGTGAGACGGCCGCCACCGGCTGGGATTACACCACCGGCTTCGGCAGCATCATCGTCAGCGCGTTGTCCAGCAACGTCGGCGGCAGCGGCAGCACGGGTGGCACACCGACTGCCAACTTCAGCGACACGACCAGCGGCCTGACCGCCACCTTCACCGACAGCTCCACCGATTCGGGCGGCACCATCAGCTCGCATGCGTGGACCTTCGGCGACGGCGGCACTTCGACCGCCACCAGCCCGAGCCACACCTATGCGGCCGCCGGTACCTACAGCGTGACCGAGACGGTGACCGACAGCGTCAGCGGCAAGACCAGCTCCAAGACGGCCTCCGTGACCGTCGCCAGCGCCGGTGGCACGCCGACCGCCAACTTCACCGATACCGTGAGCGGCCTGACCGCCACCTTCACCGACAGCTCCACCGATGCGGGCGGTACCATCGGCTCGCATGCGTGGACCTTCGGCGACGGCAGCACCTCGACCGCCACCAGCCCGAGCCACACCTACGCCGCTGCCGGTACCTACAGCGTGACCGAGACGGTGACCGACAGCGTCGATGGCCAGACCAGCTCCAAGACGGCATCGGTGACGGTCTCCAGCGGCGGCACCCCGACGCAGATCCTCGTCAACACCGGCTTCGAAACCGGCAAGGCGACACCGTGGACCATGAGCTCGGGCACGCTGTGCAACAGCAGCAGCTCCTCGTCCAGCTACTGCGGCAGCGGCGAGACTTCGCACGCCGGATCGTGGTTCGCCTGGCTTGACGGTTATGGCACTTCGCACACCGACACGGTCTCGCAAAAGGTAGCGATCCCGAGCGGCAAGACCTCGGCGACCCTGCAGTACTACCTGCATATCGACTCGACCAAGACAACGGCCGTCGACACGCTTACCGTGCAGGTGCTGAATTCGTCAGGGACGGTGCTGGGCACGGTGGGTTCGTTCACCAGCAAGAACACGAACACCGGCTATGCCGTGGAGACCGCCAATCTGTCCGCGTACATCGGCCAGACGGTAACCCTCAAGTTCACCGGCAAGGAGACTTCGTCCTCGGGCAATACCGACTTCACGCTCGACGACATCACCCTGACCGTGCAGTAAGTCCGGAAGGCCAAACGGCGCACACGGATGTGCGCCCTGTCCCTGCGCTTGCCGGCAGGAATGCCTGAGACCGGTTGGAAGACACCACGCGACAGAACGCGCAGGAAGCACGTTCGCATGACTATCAGGGACCCAGGGCCCGATCGGCAACGATCGGGCCTTTCATGTCTTGACGCCCTCGGCGGAACCCGGTCCGTCACCAGAACCATCCCGGCGTTGTATCGTCACCACTTTGCCGCCCAGGATCCTGACGATGCTGCGAACCACGCGAATGCTCTGCTTCTCCTTGCTGACTGTTGCCAGCGCCAGCCAGGCAACCTCCGGGGCACCTGCCATTCCGCGCGAACAGCCCGCACTGCATGCCCTCGCCGGTGCACCCAGCGAAGCCGAACTGCGCGCCACCATCACCCGCCTGGTCGGCTTCGGCACCCGGCACACCATGTCGGATACCCGGTCCGACAAGCGCGGTATCGGTGCTGCACGGCGCTGGGTGAAGTCGCGCTTCGAGGCGATCTCGCACGATTGCGGTGGCTGTATCGAAGTCGTCACGCCGTCGCAGATGTTCACCGGCAAGCGACTCCCGACGCCGACAGAAGTGCTGGACGTGGTCGCGATCAAGCGCGGCAAGGGCGATCCGAAGCGGGTCATCGTGATGACCGGACATCTCGATTCGCGCGTCACCGATGTGATGAACAACCACAGTGACGCGCCCGGTGCAAACGACGACGCCTCCGGCGTCGCTGCGCTGATGGAAGCGGCACGCCTGCTGTCGAAGCAGGACAACGACGCCACCCTGGTATTCGCCGCCTTGTCCGGCGAGGAGCAAGGCCTGTACGGCGGCAAGGTGCTGTCCGACTACGCCGTGGCACAGGGCTGGCAGGTCGAGGCCGATCTCAACAACGACATCGTCGGCAACAGCCGCGGCCAGAACGGCGTGATCGACAACACCACGGTACGCGTGTTCTCCGAAGGCACCAAGAGCAACGAGACCGGCAAACAGGCGGACTACCGCCGCTACCACGGTGGCGAGGTCGACTCGCCTTCGCGCAACGTGGCCCGCTACATGGCGACCATCGCCGACGAGTACATGCCGGACTTCCACGTGAAGATGGTCTATCGCACTGATCGCTACGCTCGCGGCGGCGACCAGGTGCCGTTCCTCGAAGCCGGCTTCCCCGCCGTGCGCGTGACCGAGGCGCACGAGGACTACATCCGCCAGCACCAGGATCTGCGCACCGGACACACCGACCAGGATCGGGGCGTGCATTACGGCGATACCATCGACGGCATCGATTTCCGTTACCTCGCCCGCGTCACCGCATTGAACACGCTGACCATGGCCGCGCTCAGCCGCGCACCGGCACCGCCGACCGGCGTCGACACAGAAGGTGCGCTGGCCACCGACACCACGGTGAAATGGACCCGGGTGCCCGGCGCCGCCGGCTACCGCGTGCACTGGCGCGACACCAGCGCCCCGCAGTGGCAATACCAGCGTGCTGTCGGCGATGTCGACCATGCCGTGCTGCAGGACGTGGTGATCGACGACTGGTTCTTCGGTGTCTCGTCGGTATCGGCCGACGGTTACGAAAGCCCGGTGGTATTCCCCGGTTTTGCCGGCAGCTTCGAGCGTTCGCCGGCAGCGGTGACCGCACCCGACAAGCACTGAAACACCGTTATCAATCGAGCGGTACGCCCAGCGCGCCGAGCCGGCGCAGGCCATCGGCGCTGGGCTGCAAGGCACGGCCATGCGGCAGCCTGCGCAACCAGCCGGCTTCGAACATCGCCGAGGTCAACGCCACGCCCAGCGGTCCGCCCAGATGCATGCGGCGCTCGGTCCAGTCCAGGCAGCTGCGGCCATACAAGGGGGCCGCGTCGGCCAGCAACAGCCCGCTCGAACGCAGCGCCTCGATGCCGACGGGTCGCAGGCGCAGTCCACGTGTATCGGTCTGCAGCCAGTCGCGCTGCAGCAGCGTGGCGCAGAACGCCACGCCAAGGGCACCGGCCAGATGCCGGTAGCAGCAACGTGCGCGGCGCAGTTGCACATCGCCCCTGGCCGGCATGGCGTGCAGCGCCGGCGCTCGTGCCAGTGCAAGCGACTCCAGCATGGCCGCGACACGCTCGTCCGCCAGCCGGTAGTAGCGATGGCGTCCCTGCACATGCAGCGCCAGCAGGCCACCGTCGAGCAGTCGATGCAGATGCGCGCTGGCGGTGGCCGGCGTGATGCCGGCCGCCTGCGCCAGCTCACCGGCCGGACGCGACGTGCCATCGGTCAGCGCCAGCAGCATCGCCGCTCGTGCCGGCTCGGCCAGCAGGCTGCCAAGTTCGGCCAGCTGATATCGATTGAGCGGCGCGGCATCGTTCATGCGCGCAGTCTAGCGAGGCCGCCGCGCGAACGCTTCGCCGCGCGGCGAAACATCGGCCGGTGGCATGCGTCGACACTGCCGGCATGGACATGCATCGCACTCCCGACTCCCTCGTCATCCATCCTTCGATCCTCTACTTCGGCACGCCGATCGTCCTGATCACGACACGCAATCCGGACGGCTCGACCAACATCACGCCGATGTCGTCCGCCTGGGCGCTGGCCGATCGGGTGGTGATCGGCCTCACCGGCGACGGCCAGGGCCTGGCCAACCTGCTGCGCGAACGCGAATGCGTGCTCAATCTCGCCGACACGGACCAACACGAGGCGATCGAGCGACTGGCGCCGACCACCGGCCGTGATCCGGTTCCGCCCTGGAAACGCAAGATCGGCTACCGGCACGAATCCGACAAGTTCGCACTGGCCGGCTGGCATGCCCTGCCCTCGTCGACCGTGGCCGCGCCGCGTATCGCCGAATCCCCACTGCAACTGGAAGCGCGCCTGTGCCATGCGCTGTCCCGCCCGCTCGACGCCTGGCGCGGACAGGCCGGCGGCTACGTGATCCTGGAGCTGGAAGTACTGTGTGTGCACGCCCACGAGGAAGTGGTGATCGCCGGCACGCAGCATATCGATCCGGCGCGCTATCACCCGCTGTTCTACGTGTTCCGGCATTACTTCGGCCGCGGTTCGCGGCTGGGCCGCACCTTCAGGGCTGAAGTGTGAACACTCAGGTGCCGCGCGGCTTCGCTCGGTGCGTCGGCGTGGCGGTCCACGGATCGTCCGGCCACGGGTGGCGCGGATAGCGCCCCTTCAGTTCCTTTCGCACTTCCGGGTAAGTGCGCTCCCAGAAACCTTTCAGATCCTGCGTGACTTGGATCGGCCGGCCGGCCGGCGACAGCAGGTGCAGGGTGACCGGGATGCGCCCGCCGCCAATGCGCGGGGTGTCGGCCAGACCGAACAGCTCCTGCAGCTTGACCGCCAGCACGGGCGGCTCGCCTTCGGCGTATTCCAGTCGTCGTTGCTGGCCGCTCGGCACGGCGAGACTTTCCGGTGCCTGCGCATCGAGCGCCCGGCGCTGCTCGTGATCGAACATCGCCAGCAGCGCCTGCGACAGTTCTTCGGCCGCGAGCGCGTCGAGCCGGTGCTTGCCGCCGAGATACGGCGCCAGCCAGACATCGAGCGCCGCGAGCAAGGCCACATCCGAGACATCCGGCAAGCCCAGCTCCGGCATCCACGCGCGCAGCGCCTGCATGCGCGCGCGCAGGCGCTGCGCGTTGCCGCTCCACGGCAATACGGCGAGGCCCTTCGCACGCACGGCTGCCAGCATCGCCGGCAATGCATCCTCGGGACGCACCGGCACACTGCGACGCTCCAGCACGATGGCGCCGAAGCGGCGCTCGTCGAAGGCTTCGGCGGCGGCGCGTTCGTCGTTCCAGCGCAGCGTGCGTTCGCGCGTGAACTGCAGCGGAAAATCGCGCTCCAGCACGCGCGGATCAAGCGGCGCGGCCGCGAGGATCAGGCTGTCGCGCGCCTCGAAACGCAAGTCCAGCGCGACCAGCCATGGTTCGCCCAGCAGGGCGGTGTTTTCATGCAGGCGCGCGCCGCGACCGTTCGCCAACGTGTAGCGCAAGGGATTGTTGTCGTCGCGCCGCGCGATGCGATCGGGAAACGCATGCAGCAGCAGATCGCCGACCGCGTGGCTGTCCGGCATGCCGCTGGCCGCGGTACGCACGTCCAGACGTCGCCGCCAGCCTTTGCCGGCCTGCTCGATCACGGCCAGTGCGCCACGATCGACATCGCCGCCGCCGGCCGTACCGCGACGATCGCGCCATGCGTGCAGGGCAGTGACCCGCACGCGAAAATCATCGCTGCGCGCGTGCGTGCCGCGCAGCGGCGAACGCGCCTCCATCAAGGCCAGCAGATCAGCGATCAGCGGGCGCAGCTCCGCTGGCGCGCGCAAGGCGGCGGCGCCAAGGCGTGGTGTGGCGCCCAGTTCGAGCATCTGCCGACCGAGTGCCGTGATGCGGCCGTCCGTAGCCAGCGCGGCCAGATTCGTCAGCAGTTCGCGCGCCTGGGCCAGCGCACCGCCCGGCGGCGGATCGAGCCAGGGCAGGTCGACGCTGCTGTTCGCCGTGATGCCCCACGCCGCCAGTTCCAGCGCCAGTGCGGACAGTTCGGCCTGGGCGATTTCGGCGCCGCGCACCGGCTCCAGTCGTTTGCTTTGCGGCCATAGCCGATACGCAGTGCCTGCAGCCACACGGCCGGCACGGCCGGCACGCTGATCGGCCGAGGCCTGCGAGATGGTGACGGTCTCCAGCCGGGTGAAGCCGGAGTTCGGATCGAACCGCGGCTCACGCGCAAGACCCGCATCGATCACCGCACGAATGCCCGGCAGGGTGATGCTGGACTCAGCCACATTGGTCGCCAGAACAATCCGGCGTGTGCCCGCGACAGCCGGACTCAGCGCAGCCTGCTGCTCGGTCAGCGAAAGCTCGCCATGCAGCGCGACCACCTCCAGCGCATGGATTTGTGGGGACGTCTCCGCGAGCAGCACCTGCGTTCGTGCAATCTCGCGGCGTCCTGGCAGGAACGCCAGCACGTCACCCTCGTTTTCCTCGAGCGCCTGACGTGCCACCCGCGCCAGATGATGCTCGACGCTTTCCTGCGTGCGTGCCGGTGGGTGCTCGATGCGCACCGGAAAGCTGCGACCCGGGCTGCTCAGCCGCGGCGCGTCCAGCCAGGACGCTATGCGTTCGCCATCGAGCGTCGCCGACATCACCAGCAGACGCAGTTCCGGTCGCAAGGTTGCCTGCACATCAAACGCCAGCGCCGCGCCGAGATCGCCGGCGAGATGGCGCTCATGGAATTCGTCGAACACGATCGCACCGATGCCGGTCAACTCCGGATCGTGCTGGATCAAGCGGGTCAGGATGCCTTCGGTAACTACCTCGATCCGCGTCGTCGCGCCCACCTTCGACTCGAAGCGGATGCGGTAACCAGCCGTCTGACCAACCTCTTCACCAAGCTGCCATGCCATGAACTGTGCCGCGGCACGCGCGGCGATCCGGCGCGGCTCCAGCATCACGATCTTCTGCCCATCGAGCCATGCCGCATCGAGCAGGGCCAGCGGCACCTGGGTGGTCTTGCCGGCGCCGGGCGGCGCCTCCAGCACCAGCCGCGGATGCGCGGCGAGCGAGGCGCAAATCTCCGGCAGCAGCGGGGTGATCGGAAAGGTAGGCGTGGATGAAGTCATCCGCGCCGATGATAACGGCTGTCGTACGCGACCGGCCTTCCTTGGCCCGTGTCAATGCAAACCCTGTTCGACGGCGACTACGGCGAGGCTGCCGGCTGCAGGCATGCCGCTTCCTGCTTGCGCGCCACATCGGCACTGCCCAGCGCATGGCTGCGCTGGCGCGCCTGCACGATCACCTGCCAGTTGCGTTCGCACAAATTGCCGTGCCGCGAACCCTGTCGCCAGGATTGCATCGCCAGGTCCTGCGCATTGGCATAGTCGGCTTGGCGCAGGGCATCCTCGGCATGCTGCTGCAGCTGCTCCGGCCAGCTTGGCTCCGGCGCAGATGCTGCCGGCAAAGGCACGATCGCGGCGGGTGCCGTGCTGACGCTGTTGCCTGCTGCACGCAGCGGTGCCAGCGACTCGAACCTGCTTTGGTAATCGTCGGTGATCTGCTTGGCATCCTGGGCACCGCGAATCACCCGCGGCGTGATCAACACGATCAGCTCGGTGCGGTCCTTGCTGCGGCTGGTGGTGCCGAACAGCCGGCCCAGCCAGGGGATATCGTTCAGTCCCGGAATGCCGGTATTGGTCGTGCTTTCGTCCTGCTGGATCAGGCCACCAAGCAATACCGTCTGCCCGCTTTGCACCGCGATCTGGGTCGCCACATCACGCTGCGCGATGGTGAAGTTGCCCTGCGCATTGGCGGCACCAAGTGTCGAGCTGACCTGCTGGTGCACATTGAGGTAGACCAGGCCACCCGGATTCACCCGCGGCTGCACATCGAGGATCACGCCCGTGGGGAGATACGTCACCGTACTGGCCGTTGCATCCGTGGACGTTGTCGCGCCCAGGCCGATGATCGAGGTCTGGTTGACCGGGATCTGGTTACCGACCTGGATATGCGCCAGCTGGTTGTTGAGCACGACCATCGAGGGCGCCGACAGTGTCTTGGTATTGGCGCTGGTCTCCATCGCGCTGAGCGCGACCTGCATCTTGCTGTTAATGAAAGAGTAGAACAGCGAATCACCGCTGTTGTAGGTGTTGCCGCCGCCGCCAAGTGCGGCAGCCCGATGGCGATATGGCTGCCCGGGCGTGACGCTGCCATCGCTGTTGGTGGTGCTGCCGGTCAACCCCTGCAGATACCACTGCACACCGAACGCAAAGTCACCCGTAAGTGTGACTTCCATGATGCGCGTCTCGATCTGCACCTGCAGTGGCACATTGTCCAGTTTGTTGATCGCTCCCTTGATCTCCTCCCACTGCGACGGCCGGGCACGCACCATCAGCTGGTTGCTGCTGTCGACCGAGCTGATGCGCACGCTGCCGTCGCTGGAGGTGTATTGCTGGTCGCCCGACCCGCCGTTGCCAGCGGCGTCTCCCGTACCCGCACTGCCGCCACCAGGAGCAAAATTCTTTCCCGTACTACCGATTCCAGTCGACGTGCCACTTCCGAAACCGGTGCTGGTGCCGGTAGTGCCGCCGGTGCCGCCCAGCCCGCCAAAGCCGGTCGAACCAGTGGTTCCGGTCGAGCCGAACGCACCGCTCGAACCACTGGCCGAGCTGCCGAAGCTGCCGGCGGTGCTACCCATGCTGGTCCCGCCATTGCTGTTGTCGGCACTGCCCAGCGTCGTGCTGCTCAGGCCTGGCCCGACCTTGCCACCGTTGTCGCCGCCGTTGCCAGCACCGTTGGTGTAGATCTGCGCCAGATACTTGGCCAGATCCGAGGCCTTGATGTTGCGCACGTCGTAGACGAACAACTGCGGCTCGTTGCCGCCGCCGCGATCGATGCGGGTGATCCAGTCACCGACTTCCTGCAGGTATTCCGGCTGGGTGCTGATCACCACCAGGGCGTTGGTGCGCTCGATCGGAATGAAGCGCAGCATGCCGGCCAGCGGAGTATTCCCCTTTTCGCCGAACATGCCATCCAGCTTGGGCATCAGCTCGCCGACGTTGGCGTACTGCAGGTTGAACACGCCGACCGACATGCCGCGCAGCCAGTCGACGTCGAAGGTGCGCACCATGCTCTGGTAGTTGGCCAGTTCCTCCGGTGTGCCGGACATCACCAGCAGGTTGCGCGCCGGATCCACCAGCAATACGGAATCTGCCCGCGCGAACGGCTTGATCAGCTTCTGCATCTCGGTGGCGGAGATGTAATGCAGCGGAAACAAACGCGACTGCAAGCCGCTCGTGGGTGCGCTGGCGCCGAGGCTCGGCACCATGTTGCCGGCCACGGCTTCCTTCTCGGGCAGCACCACATAGCCGCCGTTGCGCTTGACCAGCGCGTTATGGGTCCACGACAGCAAGGTCTCGAGGATCGGCAGGGCCTGCTCCGCGTCGACCGGTTCGGAAGTGGAGAACGAGATATTGCCCTGCACGCCCGGCACGATCGTGTAGTTCTGCTTGAGCAGGTCGCCGAGGATCGCCTTGACCACCGCCTGCACCGGCTGGTTCTCGAAATTGAAGGTCACCGATCCGCCACCGCTGGCTGTCGGCCGCGGCTGGCTCAGCGCGGTGGGCCGGATGAACTGTCCGCTGCCCCGGCTCACCTCCGACTGGGGTGCGCCCGCGCTGTTGTCCGATATGCCGTTGTTCAACGGCAACGGCGCGGGCACCGGATTCTGCGTGCCGGCGATCGCCTCGCGCTGCAGTGCGCCGTCGTCATGCGGCAGCGATGGCGGCTGCAGGCTGGCACAGCCTGCCAGCCATACGGCACATGCCAGCGCGCCAGTGCGCAGGGTTTGCTGAGTGAGTTTGCGGAACATGGATCAACGTACTCCTGCGTTGGCCGCAGCAGCAGCGGCACGACGTTTCTGGATATTTTCCCTGAGTCGCTCAAGGACTTTTTGTTGAGGCGGATTCCCCGGCTGCGGCTTCACTTGCGGAGCCTGATCATTCCCGCCGCGATTTGCCGGACCGGCAGGATCATGGGACTGGACATTCATCATTGCGCCTGCAGGAACATCCGGGCTGACCGGAGCTTCTGCCGTACCGGGCTTTTGCCCGTCGAAAGGCGCGCCAGCCGGCAGCTTCAACTCGGTCTGACCAGCGGATGTCGCGAACACCGCCGAACGCGGATGCACTTCCAGCAGGGTGACGCTGCCATCCGGCAAGGACGCACCCTCGCGCAGTCGCACCTCACGATGATCACCATTCTTGTCGCGCAGCAAGGCCATGCGCAGCGTCGGCGTGAGGATGATGCCGGTCAGTTCGAGGTCACCGAGGCCGGCACCCGCGCTGGCCATGCGTGCCGCCGGTTTGCGGTCGGGGCTGAACAACGGCTTCTGCCAGACCACGGCGAACTGCTCCAGTGGCAGCGGTGCCGGCAGGCTGGTGGCATTGCCCGCCCGCGGCAGCGGCGCCAGCGCTCGCGGTGCGTTCCAGTGCACCTTGCTGCCGATGCCGCCGAGCAGCAGCAACCACAATGAACCCAGCACGATCGCAGTCACCGCGAGTACCGGGGTCAGGCTGCGCTGATGTGCGGCATTCATGGCGCAGCTCCTTGACCCGATGGCTGCATGCCGGGCGGTGCATTCACGGGGGCCGCCGGAGGGCTCCCGTGCGACGGTCGCAGGTAACCGGACAAGGTGAACTGCACCTCCAGCGGCGCGCCCCGATTCTGCTGCGCCGCCACCGGATTGCGATAGATGCTGAGATCGTCGATGAAGACGTACGGTATACCCTGCTCGAGTTCATGCAGGACACTCGCCAGCGATTCGATGTCGCAACTCAGATTGATGCTCACGGCTGCCTTGCGATAAGGCTCGCCGGGTGTCGCCGGCGGGCTCGGCAACGGCATCTTCTGGCTCACCTCGCAACTGCCGCCATGGGTGCTGTTGCCAACCACATCGACCACGCGCTGCATCAGATCGGCAGCGGCAGTGTTCGGATCGTCGTCCGCCAGAAACGCACTGCTGGCCGCCTGACCCGCACCCAGCGCGGCAAGCCGCTGCTGCAGCGCCGGCTTTTCGGCGATCGCCGCCGCATAGCGGCTCTGCGTGTCGCGCAGGTCGGACATCTCGCCATTGATCTGCCGCAACGGCGCCACGAACCACCAGTGCAGCAAGACGAAGTAAGCCAGCAACAGCGTCAGCAACAACAGCAGGATCGCCGCGATGCGGCTGTCGCGGGGATTGAGTGCAGCCAGCTTCATGGCGCGCCCCCATCGCCTGCCGACGACGCGGCAGCGGGCTTTGCCTGGGCCGTCGCCAACTGCGCCATCAGGTAGAAACGTTCCTTGCCGGTGGTCGGATCGGGCTGGATGCTGCCCTGGAAGCTGGCATTGGTGATCAGTCGCGAATCCTTCAGGGCATCGAGCAGCTTCGCTGCCTGCTGGCTCTGTCCCTGCATGCCCACCTGGCCGGTATTGTCCACGTTGAAACGCTCCAGCCACGCGCTGTCCGGTAGCCGCTGCGTGACATCCTGCAGCACGCTGAGCATGGCACTGGTGTTTTTCTTGCGCCGGACCAGAAAGCCGGCGGCACCCGCGTTGTCCTGCAATTGCGTGCGCAGCGCAGCGACCTGCTGCGCCTCGCCACGCATGTTCTCGACCTCGGTGCGCATCTGCTCGAGCGCCGTCTGCCGGTTCTGCAGCCACTGCGCCAGCACCAGCAACAGCAACAGCACGCAACCCGCCGCCAGCGCCAGGTTCAATCGACGACGCGGCCGCACGTGGCGCGGCGTCTGCTCCAGCGGCAGCAGGTTGACGCCGAGGCGGTCATTGCCGACGGCCAGATCGACCGCATCGATCGAGACGCCCAGCTCGCGCAGGCGCGTCAGCAGGGGATCCAGCATGCCACGCGTCACCACTACCAGTTCCGCATGGAAGCGTCCGGCGATGGGCGCACTCAGTTCGCGCACCGCGTAATACACCTGTGCCGCGCTGAAAGGAGTCTGCCGGTCCATCTCGAACGCCATCACCTGTTGCAGGTTGTCTCGCGCAGCCACCGGCAGCAGCAACGTACGCCGCAACACCATGGGCGGCGGCAGCAGCAAGGCCAGCCGCAGATCCTCGCGATCGACCTTCTGCAAGGCGGCGTTCAGTGCAGCCTGCCCGAAGCCGGCATCGACGGCTGACGGCTCGGCGTTGTCATCCCAACGGGCCAGCGTCTCGCCATGCCCGGCGCGGCGCAGCGTCCACTGCGTGCCCGTGCATTGCAGAAGATGCCAGTCGGCTCCACCGCCGAGCCAGCCACGCCAGCGCAACGGCAGCAGCCCGCGCAATTCGCCACCCCACCAGCCGAGAAAGGCCGGCAATGGCGAAGCACGCAAGCTTCGACGCAGACGATCCAGCAGCGGCCGCAACGACTGAGTTGCCGTATTACTCATTCCGCATTCCCCTCCTGCCAGCGCAGCACCACATACGGTTGCGCACCGGCCTGCCCCCCCTGCATACGAATCGTGGCACGCAATACGGCACGCGTGCCATCGGCCAGCGTAGCCTCGGACTGGATACTGTGTGTGGTTCCGTTGTTGAGAACCACACCTGGATCGTTTGCATTGCGCAGGCGTGTGGCCTGGATCGCACTCTGCTGCTGCGGCGTCATTCCCGGAATTGCTGCCAGCGCCAGTGGCGGCGCCGTATTCGGATCCGGACTCGGGTTGCCCGACCAGATCGTGATGACTGGCGCCACCAGCTGATACAGCGCCGGCGTCATGCCCAGTACCATCTGCAGTTCCTCGATGCTGGCGAACGCCCCGTGGCGCGGACCGTAGTCGCGTCCGGCCGCCGCATAGGCGGCACGCTGGGTGGTCGCCGCGCTGTCGAGGCCGGCCTGGCCACGCCAGTCCACCACGTTGGCGGCCAGCGTCTTGGCGTGTTCCGGGTCCATCCCCGCGGCCTGGAAAAGAGCCTGCAGCACGTCGGGCGTGGCGCTGTTGAGATCCACCTTGCCGCCCTCGTCGATCGCCGACACCATGACGGTGGCATGGTCGTAATGGAACGGATAAATGCGTCCATCACCCATCCATCGCTGCTTCAGGTCCGGATTCTGCAGCCCGTAGACTGCGCGCATCAGGCCTGCTTCGGCGGCGTAATGCGCCTGGGCCTGGGCAAATTCGTAGCGCGCCTGCAAACCCTCGGTACGCGCCAGCGCGGCATAACCTCCCAGCAGGATCGCCAGCAGGGTGCACGCCCACAGCACCAGCAGCAGGGCCACCCCGCGCTGGTCGCTGCGCCGGGCCAGCCGCCGCCTCATGGCTGACTCCCGCCACGCAGGATCGCCCGCGGCAGGCCGGCAGGTCCGTTGCTGTTCAGCGGATTGGCGCGCAATGGCACATCGAGCTGCGGCCAGCCCTGGTTGCCTTCCGGCTGCAGCTCGATGCGTACCAGCTGCGGCAGCATCCGGCCGTCCGCCCACGTGCCGGACCACGCCACGGCCTGTCCCTGCCCGTCGACGCCGCGATAGCCGAAGCTGCCGTCCTTGATGTGATCCAGCAATACCTGCGTATCGCCCAGGGACTTGAGCGGCTGGCCGTCCGGCGGCAGCACGGCCAGGCTCAGCTCCAGCCGCAGGCCGCCCTTGCCGTCACTCACCAGCTGCAGCTGCTGCAACTGCGGGCCGAGCTTGCCGAGATAGCCGGGTAGCGGCGCGACATAACGCATCTCGCGTGCGCTTCCCTCGAAATAGATGGCCTCACCGTGTTCGTTGTGGCTGATCGGCTGGATCAGGCTCTGCGCCAGCTCGCGCCGCAGGAAATCTTCGGCCGAACGGATCTGGTCGACCCGCTCGATCGCGGCGGTACCCGAACGCACGCTGTGGGTGGCAGTGCGGATGCCTGAGTACACGCCCACCAGCAGCAGCGCCAGCAGCACCAGCGAGGCCAGCACTTCCAGCAGGGTGAACCCGGCAGCGCGTTTCATCGGTCAGCCTGCAGACTGCCGGCGCTGCCACCGCCGACTTGCGGACCGGCCAGCCGCAACGTGCGGAAATGCGCCTCGCGCGGATGCGCCGGCGGTCCCCATTGCACGTCAAGATCCAGTTGGTACAGATGCAGCGGCGCAGCGGGCGGAGCCACGCCGGCCTGATTCCATGGCGTCACGTCGAGCCGCCAGCGGAACTGGCGATTGAACTGGCCAGAACGGCTGCCCGCCTGCAGCGGCTCGCCGACATACGCGCTGTCCAGCATGCTGCGTGCCCACATCGCCGCCTCGCTGTGTTCGGCTGCGTTGCGGCTCAGGTTGATCGAAGCACCAGCCACCTTCATCAAGGCAGTGAATGCAATCGCCAGCAGCATGATCGCGGCAATCACCTCGAGCAGGCTGAAGCCTTGCTGCAAGCATGCATGCCGTGGGTGCAGGCGGTTCATCGCGCCGCCACCGTATCGACCACGCGCACTTCACCGGTCAGCCAGGACACGTTGACATGCCACTGCCGCTTGCCGCTCTGCAGGGTGATTCGTCCGCCGGTGGAACTGCCGTCGGGAAAGAAGCGGATGCGCCCGGTGTGATCGTTCGGCTCGTCCTCCTTCGCACTGGTGACGCTTACGCGCAGCCCCTTCGGCAGGCGTATGTCCTGCTCGCGTACGTTGCGGTAGGTATTCGCGCGGGTGTCCACGTCGAAGTTCTGTTCCTGTCCGCGCACGATCGCCTGCGCACGTGTGGCCCGCAGCGCACCGGCCAGCTCGCTGCTGGCCGCACGCACGCGCGCACTGGCCAGCCCCTGCGTCACCGCGACCGACACAGCGGCGGCCGCGATGCCGATCAGCAGGATCACCGCGAGCATCTCGAGCAGGGTGAACCCGTTGGCGCGCGCAAGCTTCATGACTTACTGCCAGTTGCCCACGTCCTGGCTGTAACCGTCGCCACCAGGCTTGCCGTCCTGACCGTAGAAGATCAGATCGAAGTTGCCGTGCTGGCCTGGATACTGATAACCGAAGGCGTGACCCCACGGATCCTTCAGGTCCGATTCCTTCGCATACGGGCCCTGCCAGTTCGATGCGTTGGCCGGCTTCACCACCAGATCCTCCAGCTGCTGCGGCGGCGAGCCGTTGTCCAGTGCGTAGTTCTCGATCTTCTGGCTCAGCGTCAGCAGCTGCGCCTTGCCCGCACCGTACTTGCCCTTGTCGACGTTCTTGCCGACCTGGGTCACTACCACCGCGCCGATGATGCCGATCAGCACGATCACCGCCAGCATTTCGAGCAGGGTGAAGCCGGCGTTCGAACCGATACGTCGTGGTTGCCTGTATTGCATGGGATTACCTCGGGTTGGCGAATGGTTGTGCATCTACTGGATATTGCTGGTGAGACTGAGCAGCGGCAGCAGGATCGCCGCCATGATGATCGCCACCATCACCGTCATCACGATGGTCAGCGCCGGTACCAGCGCAGCCAGCAGACGATCGATCGCGCGCCTGGATTCAAGTTCAAACGTATCGGCCACTTTCAGCAGCATGGTGTCGAGCTGGCCGGCTTCCTCGCCGACCTGCACCATCTGCATCGCCAGCCGCGGGAACAGCTTCGACTGTCCCAGCGCGAGGCTCAGTCCGGCACCGCCCTTGACCTGCTCGTGCGCTGTCGTCAGCGCCGCATCCAGTGCGCGGTTGCCGGTGACCTGGCGTGCGATGGTCAGCGCGCTCAGCAAGGGCACTCCGTTCTTCAGCAGGGTGCCGAGCGTGCGGGCGATCCGTGCGGTCTCCACCTTCAGCAACAGCGGGCCGACCAGCCGCATCGTCAACAGCCGCATGTGCCAGGCCAGCCGCGCCTGCGGATCGCGCAATCGCGCACGCCAGAAAAACAGCCCGCCTCCGAGCACCAGCAGGATCAGCCACCACCATGCCTGCAAGGTGTTGCCGAGCACCAGTACCGCTTCGGTGATCCACGGGATCGGCACCTGCATGTCCTCGAAGATCGGCACGAACTGCGGCACCACGTAGGCCAGCAGCAGCACCAGCGAACCGAGCACGCCCACCATCAGGAACGCCGGGTAGATCAACGCGTTGACGATGCTGCCGCGCAACTGTTGCGAACGCTCCAGATAGTCGGCCAGCCGGCGCAGCGTCTCTTCCAGCGAACCGCCTGCCTCGCCGGCGCGCACCAGGCTGACATACAGCTTCGGGAATACGCCGTGTTCCTCGTCCAGCGCAGAGGACAGCGTGTTGCCGCCACGCACGCGGTCACGCACGCGCTCCACCAGCTTCTTCGCGCTCTCGCCCTCCGGCAGCTCGAGCAGGATGCCGAGCGCGCGATCCAGCGGCTGGCCGGCACCGAGCAGGGTGGCCAACTGATGCGTGAACTGTGCCAGCTGGTCACCGGTGAACGGACCGCGCTTGAACAGGGCCGCCAGCCCACTGCCGCCACCGGCAGCATCGGCAGGCTGCGCCTCCAGCGGGGTGTGTCCCTGATCCTGCAGCCGGCCGATCACCTCGTCGACACTGGCGGCCTCCATCTGCCCCTGCAGCATTTCGCCGGCATCGCTGACTGCCTTGTAACGGAACTGCGCCACGTCAGCCTTCCTGCGTGACGCGCAGGACCTCCTCCAGCGTGGTGATGCCGGCCACGGCCTTGACGATGCCGTCCTCGTACATCGTGCGCATGCCTTCGGCGCGCGCCTGCTTCTCGATCTCGCCGGCATCGGCGCGCTGCATCACCAGTCGGCGCAGCGGATCGCTCATGGTGAGAAATTCCATGATCGCGCGGCGACCGCGATATCCCGTGGGATTGGCCGTGCTGCTGCCCGGTTTCCACAGCCGGATCGGCCGCTCGTCGGTGTATTTTTCCAGTTCGAACTGCGCGATCACTTCGGGCAACGCCTCGTAGGAAATCGCCGTTTCCGGATCGAGCCGGCGCACCAGCCGCTGCGCCAGGATGCCGTTGACGGTGGAACCGAGCAGGTAGTCTTCGACGCCCATGTCCAGCAGCCGCGTGATGCCGCCGGCCGCCGAATTGGTGTGCAGGGTGGACAGCACCAGATGGCCGGTGAGCGCGGACTGGATCGCGATGCGGCAGGTCTCCAGATCGCGCATTTCGCCGATCATGATCACGTCCGGGTCCTGGCGCATGATCGAACGCAGCGCACCGGAGAAATCCAGCCCGATCTGCGGCTTCACCTGGATCTGGTTGATGCCTTCGAGCTGGTATTCGACCGGATCCTCGACCGTGATGATCTTCACGTCATTGGTATTGATCTGCGACAGCGCGGTGTACAGCGTGGTGGTCTTGCCCGAGCCGGTCGGACCGGTGACCAGCAGGATGCCGTGCGGCCGATTCAGCACCTCGACGAAACGCGACTGGAAGCTGTCGGTGAAGCCAAGCGAGGCGAAATCGAACACCACCGATTCGCGATCGAGGATGCGCATCACCACCGACTCGCCGAAACTGGTCGGCACGGTCGACACGCGCAGGTCGAGCTCCTTGCCCTGCACGCGCAGCTGGATGCGGCCGTCCTGCGGCAGCCGGCGCTCGGCGATGTTCAGCCGCGCCATGATCTTCACGCGCGAAATCACCGCCGCGGTCGACGATGATGGCGGCGCCTCCACTTCATGCAGCACGCCGTCGATGCGGTAACGCACCTTCAGCCGGTTCTCGAACGGTTCGATGTGCACGTCCGAGGCGCGCTGCTCGACCGCACGTTGAAGAATCAGGTTCACCAGCCGGATCACCGGCGCTTCGGACGCCAGATCGCGCAGGTGCTCGACGTCATCCTCTTCCGCGGCACTGCCGTCGAGGTTTTCGACGATCGTGCCCATCGCCGAACGGCCGCTGCCGTAATAGCGTTCGATCAGGCCATCGATTTCCGAGCGCAGGCCAATCCGCAGGGCGACCGGTCGACCCGCGGCCAGCTCGACTGCCTGCAACGGATACGGATCCGCCGGGTCGGCCACGATCAGGGCCAGCCCGTCCTTTTCATCGCTCACCGGCACCACGTGTTGCTGCTTCAGGAAGCGCAACGACAGTTCGAGATCGACTGGCGGCAACTCCGGTGCATCGCGCGCCGCCAGCAGCGGCACCTGCAGCAATTCCGCCCAGGCCTCGGCCAGATCGCGCTCGGACACCAGTCCGAGCCGAGCCATCAAGGTGGTCAGCGTGCCTTCGGCGGATTCCTCGTGCAGCCGGCGCGCACGCCCCAGGTCACTGTCCTTCAGGCGACCGCGTGCGACCAGCCACGCACAGACTTCCGCTTCGCGGTCGTCCATGCCGGTGCCCGCCCCGTCAATCGCCGGCTCAATGGCTGCCGACATCCTCCACCCCGCTCAAATATAGGCGAATACCGTCAACGCCCCCCTTCAGCGAAACGGTAAACACCATAGTTATCACATCCGGCAGGCGACAGGCGAGCAGCGTCGTGCCACGTCATTGTCCCGTTCATGGATCGCACCTGAAATGAATGCCCATTGTGAGGCTTGCATCGCCCTGATGGGCACCAGCGGCCGGGAAAATTTCCCGGCCTAAGCCGGCTGTGATCCCGTTCGCGCAAATTATTTCGACGCGTTGCCGCTTCATGCAGCAGCACCTGACTCGAAGCGGTGGATTCAGGGGCAGTCTTGCACACCCATCAACGTCTGGGACAATGTTGTTTTCGCTCCTTGGCCGAACCATGCAGCTGCTCGATATCGGCGCCAACCTCGGCCATGAGTCGTTCCATCACGATTTCGATGCCGTATTGCAGCGTGCGCATGCGCACGGGGTCAGCCGGATGATCGTCACCGGCGCCTCGCGCGAAGGCAGCGCGCATGCACTGATGCTGGCCAAGGCACATCCGGCCGTGCTGTTCGCGACCGCCGGCGTGCATCCGCACCACGCGATCGACTATGACGATGCCACCGATGCGGTGTTGCGCGAACTTGCGCAGGATCACGCGGTTCGCGCGATCGGCGAAACCGGGCTCGACTACAACCGCAACTATTCGCCACGCGCGGTGCAACTGCAGGTGTTCGAGCGCCAGTTGCAGATCGCGGCAGATACGCAGAAGCCGCTGTTCCTGCACCAACGCGATGCACATGTCGATTTCATTGCTTTGTTGCGACGTTATCGCGACAAGGTTCCTGCCGCCGTGGTGCACTGCTTCACCGACACCGGTGAAGCGCTGCGCGACTACCTCGCGCTGGATTGCCATATCGGCATCACCGGCTGGATCTGCGACGAGCGCCGCGGCACCCACCTGCGCGAACTGGTGCGCGAGATTCCCGCAAATCGGTTGATGATCGAGACCGATGCACCCTATCTGCTGCCGCGCACAGTGCGGCCGCAGCCGGCGCACCGGCGCAACGAGCCGATGTATCTGAAGCACATCTGCGAGGAGATCGCGCGCGACCGTGGTGAACCGGTGGCCGTCACGGCGGCGAACAGCACCGCTACCGCGGAGGCGTTCTTCGGCCTGTTACAGCTCCCTTAGGGATGGCCTGAATAACTCGTCATTACCAGCGAAAGCTGAAAAGCTCCACAACAGCGAAGCTGGTCAATCCAGCGTCTGCAGTGTCTTGCAACGGCACTGGATCCCAGCTTTCGCTGGGATGACGGGCAAAGATTTATTCAGACCATCCCTAGAAGTACCCGAGGTGCGCCCCTACGGCAACAACGTGCGCGTCTCGCCAGGCACCAACCCGTCCAGCGCATGCTCGCCAATTCGCACGCGTATCAGCCGCAGCGTAGGAAAGCCGACCGCGGCGGTCATCCGCCGAACCTGCCGGTTGCGGCCCTCGCGCAGGGTGAGACTGAGCCAGCTGGTGGGAATGCTCTTGCGGAAACGTACCGGCGGATCGCGTGGCCATAGCCAGCCTGGCTCCGTTGCAAGTTCCGCTTCCGCTGGCAGTGTTCCGCCGTCATTCAACGAGACACCTCGGCGCAATGCCTGCAGGGCCTCCTCGCCAATTGCTCCATCGACCTGCACCAGATAGGTCTTGGTCTGCTTGTGGCGCGGATCGGTGAGCCGATGTGCCAGACCACCATCATCCGTCAGCAATAGCAGGCCCTCGCTGTCATGATCCAGCCGTCCAGCCGCATAGACGTCCTTTTGCCGGACGAATTCGGCCAGCGTGCGCCGTCCGCCCGCATCAGTGAACTGGCACAGCACGCCATACGGTTTGTTCAAGGCGATCAGCATGGCGACGCGCCTGCAAGGCGCCTCAGGGCGTCGAGGCGGTCGATGCCGGTGCCGACGGTTTGACGAAACGCAAGGTCATCCGGTCGGACTCGCCGATCGCCTGATACTTCGCCTTGTCCTGCTCGCCCAGCGCAAGCGTGGGTGGCAGGGTCCACACACCCTTCGGGTAGTCCTTGGTGTCCTTCGGATTCGCGTTGATCTCGCTGCTCTCGTCCAATGTGAAGCCAGCATCCGTGGCCAGCTTCACCACGTAGCGGGTCGGCAGGTAACCGCTCTGCTTCACCGTTGCCAGCGGGGCATCGTTGTCGGCGCGGTGATCGACCACGCCCAGCACGCCACCGGGTCGCAGCACCGCGAAGAACGCCTTGAACATCGCTGGCGCGGTATCCGTCATCACCCAGTTGTGCACGTTGCGGAATGTCAGTACCAGATCGGCCGAACCGGGCGCGCCGAACACCGGCGCCTTCGGATCGAAGGTGACGAACTGTGCCTTGCCGTAATGCGTCGCGTCGCCGGCAAACTTGCGATGCAGTGCATCGTCGTCGCGACGCGCTTCGCCGCCGCCACTCGGCGCCTGCACGGCGGCAACGTAGTGACCGTTGTCGTGCAACAGCGGCGCCAGGATCTCGCTGTACCAGCCGCCACCGGGAGTGATCTCGATCACCGTCTGATCCGGCCGGATACCGAAGAACTGCAAGGTGGCCTTGGGATGGCGATACACGTCGCGGGCGCGGTTGGCCTCCGAACGCCAGCTGCCGGCCAGCACGCTATCCAGCTGGGCGGAAGTGAAATCGCTGGCGCTGGTTGGCGGTACCAACTCGTTGGCGGGCTGATCCGTTCCGGTCGAACTCGCCGGCGCAGCTTGCGCCATGGCGATGCCGGGCAGGCTCAGGCAGGCCGCCAACAACAACGTCACCGTTGCGCCCCTGCTTGCTGCTCGTATACCGCGATTCATCGATTGCCCCTTGGTGTGTTGGTTGTCCGGACCCGGCGCCATCATGACGACCGCGATGTGCAGATTCGGTGGATGTCTCAGAACGGCCGCGGGCACACGGATTGCAGCCCGTCGATATGTTCGTGCAGATCCGGCGCGATGCCCTGCCACATCGGATCGAGGATGAAATCGATACCCTCGTAACGGGCCAGTTTCGCGGCCGGAATGAAATCCGCATCGCCGGCGATCAGGATGATCTGGTCGACCAGCTTCTTGTAGGTCAATGCGGCGATGTCGATGCCGATCTTCATGTCGACCTGGGTCTGGCGCATGTCCGGTTCGAAATGCTCATCGCCGAGATCGTCCCACTGCAGGTTGCCGTCACGCAGCTGCTGGTAGGCGTTGCGCTTCAACTGCCATTCGCCGCGTTCGGCCAGCCTGCCCAGCCGCAGCGCCAACTTGCGCTGGCGGCGTAGCTGGTCGTGCAGCTCACGCCGGAACCCGGCGGCCCCGGTGCGCCCGAAGTCGATGCTGTCGCCGCTGACCGGCTTGATGAAACTCTTTTCCAGCGGCGGGCAGTCATAGAAGAAGATCCGATACAGCGATTCGCGCGGACGATCGACCGCCTTCAGATGCTCCAGCGCCATGGTGAACACGGTTTTCGCCACGGCACGCGCATCGTTGGCGTCACGCTCGCCGTACACCTTGCGATAGCGGGCAAGGAAAAAAGCACCGTCAACGAGGATGGCGGTACGGTTCATGGGACAACCTTATGGGCATGCGGCATGGATGAATGAACGCCGTCGGCAGAATGGGCCGGCGACGGACGCTCATTCTACGCGAAGGTTCCACTGCAACGGCAGCCGATGCCGCTCAGTAATGGATCACCGAGCGGATCACCTTGCCCACATGCATCAGCTCGAATGCGTCGTTGATGCGCTCCAGCGGGAGCACCTCGGTGATCATCTCGTCGATGCGGATCTCGCCGGCCATGTAGCGGTCCACATAACCCGGCAGCTGCGAGCGGCCCTTGACTCCGCCGAAGGCGGAACCACGCCACACGCGACCGGTGACCAGCTGGAACGGCCGCGTGCTGATCTCCTGCCCGGCGCCGGCGACGCCAATGATGATCGACTCGCCCCAGCCCTTGTGGCAGCACTCCAGCGCCGCGCGCATCACGTGGACATTGCCGATGCATTCGAACGAATAGTCCACGCCGCCGTCGGTGAGCTCGACGATCACCTGCTGGATCGGCGTGTCCGGGTAGTCCCTGGGATTGATGAAGTCGGTGGCGCCGAGCAGCTTCGCCATCTCGAACTTGTCCGGGTTGGTGTCGACCACCACGATGCGCCCGGCCTTCGCCATCACCGCACCCTGCACCACCGACAAGCCGATGCCACCCAGGCCGAACACCGCCACCGACGCACCCGGCTCCACCTTCGCCGTGTTGAGCACCGCACCGATGCCGGTGGTGATGCCGCAACCGAGCAGGCAGACCTTCTCCAGCGGCGCGGCCTTGCTGATCTTCGCCAGCGAGATCTCCGGCAACACGGTGTATTCGCTGAACGTGCTGGTGCCCATGTAGTGCAGCAACGGTTTGCCGTTGAGCGAGAAACGCGATGTGCCGTCCGGCATCAGGCCCTTGCCCTGGGTGACGCGGATCTTCTGGCACAGGTTGGTCTTGCCGGACAGGCAGAACTTGCACTCGCCGCATTCGGGCGTGTACAGCGGGATCACGTGGTCACCGACCTTGAGCGAGGTCACACCCTCACCGACTTCCTCGACGATGCCGCCACCCTCGTGGCCGAGAATCACCGGGAACATGCCTTCGGGGTCGGCACCCGACAAGGTGAACGCATCGGTGTGGCAGACGCCGGTGGCGACGATGCGCACCAGCACCTCGCCAGCCTTCGGTCCGTCCACATCGACCTGTTCGATCGTGAGCGGCTTGCCCGCTTCCCAGGCTACGGCAGCACGTGACTTCATGGTTCAACTCCTGGCAATCGGTCTGCAACGACCCACGATGATGACGTGTCCGCCGGCTTTGCGAAACCACATCAGCCAACGGCCGTGTCATCGGGCCGAAACGCCGACATCTGCCGACCGTAGTCGTCCGCCTCGGCCAGCAACCATTCGCGGAACAGCTGCAGGCCGCGATGTTCCTGCGAGCGTGACGGATACACCAGCCAGTAGGCCTCCTTCACCGCCAGGTAGTTTTCGCCCAGCACCTGCAGCCGCCCGGCGTCGATCAGCGACTTCGACGTCACCATCCGCCCCAGCGCCACGCCAAGGCCTTCCAGCGCCGCGTGGCGCAACGCATCGAGGCTGTCGAACTGCGCCACATAGCGCTTCGGTGGCGTGCCGCCAGTGCGACCGAACCAGTCGCTCCAGCGCGTGGAGGGACTCGGCTCACCGAGCAGCGGCCAGCGCGACAGGTCACGGGGGTCAACACCCTGCATCCGCGCTATCAATTCCGGCGCTGCGACTGGCGCGATCCATTCGCCGAACAGCCGCTCGCTGTGCAGACCGGGCCAGTTGCCACGGCCATAGCGCAAGCCGACATCGACCGGCTCGCGCTCGAAATTCACCAAGGCCGAACTCGATTGCAGGCTGAGCTCCAGATCCGGGTGCACCGCGACCAGCCGTGGCAGTCGCGGCACCAGCCAGCTCGACATGATGCCGGGACTGGCGCTGAGCGTAAGCGCATCGTGGTGACGCTGGTGATAGCGCGACATCGCATGCTCGATGCCGTCGAAATGCTCGCCCACCGCCTCGAGCAGGCTGCAGCCATCCACGGTCAGCGTCACCCCGCGCGGCCCGCGTTCGAACAGGCGCCGCTCCAGCCGTTCCTCCAACTGGCGCATCTGGTGGCTGAGCGCGCTTACGGTGAGGTTCGCCTGCGCTGCCGCACGCGACAGATTGCCCTCGCGGGCAACCAGAACGAACTGTTGCAGCAGACCCAGCGGCAGCTTGCGCATCTTGAATTTTCCTCAAGTCTGGCTTGCGAATATATCGCTTTTTGGCGGCATGTGGCCTGTGTATCTTGAGCTCACACCAAGCCTCCATGCTCCCCAGGAGATCCCGTCATGAGCTCACTCTGGACCAACCTGCTGTTCCTGCACGGCCACGTCACCCACACCGATCTGCCCTGGCGGCCCGATGCGCGCACCGAGACGGGCCGGCGCAAGCCCGCCCCCGGGAAAGCCAAGTCCATCGCACGGATGTGCTGCGCGGCGGTCTGGCCGCGGCTCGTCGGACCGCGCTGAGCCGACGCTTCCCGTGTCCGGCATGCCACGTCCCCGGATACATCACGCTCCTTTTGCCCGGACGCGTGCATGCTTGGCGCTTTCAATGCTCCGAGGTGTTCCTCCGTGCACAAGCGCCCACTTGGCAAATCGTCGCTGTCCATCGCCCCGCTCGCCTTCGGCGGCAACGTGTTCGGCTGGAGTGTCGACGAAAAACGCTCGTTCGAACTGCTCGATGCCTTCGTCGACGCCGGTGGCAACCTGATCGACACCGCGGATGTCTATTCGGCCTGGGTACCGGGCAACAGCGGCGGCGAATCAGAAGCCATCATCGGCAGGTGGCTCAGGCAGAGCGGCAAGCGCGACAAGGTCGTGATCGCCACCAAGGTGGCGAAGTGGGCCGAGCATCCCGGCCTGTCGCCGGTGAACATTGCCCAAGCCGTGGATGCGTCGTTGCAGCGCCTGCAGACCGACCATATCGACCTGTATCAGGCCCATGAGGACGATGCCGGCGTGCCGCTGGCGGAAACCCTGGGGGCGTTCGCGCGACTGATCGAGGTCGGCAAGGTGCGCGTGATCGGTGCGTCGAACTACCGTGCCGACCGCCTTGCCGATGCGCTGGCGGTATCGAAACAGCACGGGCTGCCACGCTACGAGAGCCTGCAACCGGAATACAACCTGGTCAGCCGCGCCGGTTACGAAAAGGAACTGGAGCCGCTGATCCGCTCTGAGGACATCGGCGTGATCAGCTACTACGCGCTGGCCAGCGGCTTCCTCAGCGGCAAGTACCGCAGCGAGGCCGACCTGGCCAGAAGCAGTGCACGCGGCGGTTCGGTGAAGAAATACCTGAATCCACGCGGCATGCAGGTGCTCGACGCGCTGGATGCCATCGCCGCTGCCCATCACGCCACCCCGGCCCAGGTGGCGCTGGCATGGCTGATTGCGCGGCCCGGTCTTACCGCGCCGATCGCCAGCGCCACCAGCGCGGAACAACTGCATGAGCTGCTTGGCGCGATGACGCTGGCACTTGGCAGTGACGAGATCGCCCAACTGGATCTAGCGAGCAGCTGACTCCGCGGCAGCGGCGGCCGGCGGTGGTGTCAGGCCATCTGGCAGCTCCACCTGGTCGCCTTGCGCCTGCAACACGACCAGATAGTTGTGCGGACCCAGCAGGTACTCCATCGGCAGCAGGGCGAAGCTGACCTTGTCGGTATCGAGCGCCTGGCTCGCAGCCGCCACCCAGGCAGCCTCCACATTCGCGTGCAGTTCGGCCATGCCCAGCTTGCGCATTGCGCCCGATTCGGCGAGCACGGTACGACAGACGTCCAGCTGGTCGCTCATCGGCAGCTGCTCCAGACGATCCAGATCGCCCAGCGCCCAGGCATTGGCTCGGCTGCGTATCAACTCGACATCGCCCTCGAGATGGTCGAGGGTCTTCTCGAAGCACTGCAGGTCATCGGCCTGGGCCAGGTCGAAATTCCTGACCGCGTCAGGCGGCCCGACCGGATCTGCGCGATAAACCACCGGCGTCAGGCCGAGGTGATGCTGTTTCAACGCATCCGTGATGACCGGCTCGATCACCGTGCCGGAAAGGTCGGCCTGCTCCATCGCTGCGAGGTAAAGCCGGATCGCTGCGAAGATCGGCCGATGGCTTTCGATGCTGTCGTCGCGGCCGATGTAGGCCGTCTTCAGCCGCAACCATGTCGCATAGTCAGTCGGCGACACGACATCCTGCAGCTTCCGGCCCGCGGGATTGAACGCCAGCTTGTCGAAATAGCCGACATCCGCGTGAATGCGCACGACCGGCGCCGCCAGCACCTGCTGCGACTGGGCAATCCGCTGCCGCACCTCCTGCGCCTGCCAGCGAATCCTGCCCGGCAACTCATCCAGCGTGCCGAGTACCCACAATACGTGGTCGCCCCGGCTCACCTTCCACAAGCCCGGACCCGGCTGCACGCCGGTAACCGTCACGGTCTGCAGGGTAACTGCATGCGACGCGACGCGTGGCGGCGTGGCCGCAGCCGGAAGCGCCGTCGCCAGCAGCGCTGCCATCAGCACCCGTTTGCCGAAACCATGCATGCTGCCCTCCACCCCGCGACGGTGATATCCGCTCGGACCAGCATACCTTCCGCATCCATGGCACGACGCCGGCTGGCGACCGGACCACGCGGCGGATCACTCCGGTGAGGTACTCGCACTTGCAGGAGCACCGGCACTGCTGCCGGAAGCAGGAACCTCATCCTGATCCTCCGGCGACTCGACCCGATAGCCATCTGCCTTCAGCGCGGCCAGATAGCCGTCCGGTTTCAGCAACTCGGTCATCGGCAACATCGCGAACGTCTGCGTGTTGTGGACGAGCGCCGTCCGCGCAGCGGCGAGCCATGTTGCCTGCTGCTTCGCCGGCACATCGTCCAGCCCCAGCGTGCGTGCAAAGCCCGCACCGGCGAGTGCCGCCACGCAGGCATCGCGCCGTTCGCTGTCGGGCAGTTCACGCAGGGCCTGCAGATCCCCGGTAGCCCACGCATTGGCGCGTGCCTTCATCGCCGGCATGTCCTGCTCGATGCTGTCCAGCGTGCGGATGAAACAGGTGGTGTCGTGCGGCGCGGAGCTCTTGAACGCCTTGATCGCCGCGCCCGGGTGCTCGACGACGACCTGGTAGTCCGTCGACACCTCCTTGACGCCGTAACGCGTGGCCAGCGCATCAACGCTGGCCTGGATGCCGCCGGTCTTGCTCAGACCATTCGCCGAGATCGCCTTGCGATACAGCTCCTGCGCCGCGAAGATCGGCCGCCAGCGCTCGATGCCGCGGTTGTCGCCGAGGTACTTCTGCTTGAGCACCTGCCAGCGTGCATACACCGGTGGCGGCAGCACCTGCTGCAGGGTTGCACCATCGTCGTTCTTGCGCGCGCTGTACGCCGACGGCAGCAGAAAGAGCTTGCCCAGGAATCCGACCTTGGCATCGAGCTTGACCGAAGGTGACAGCAGCACCTGCTGCGACTGGCTGATCACCTGCTCCAGCTCGTGCGACTGCCACTGCATGTTCCGTGGCAGCGGCGACAGCGTGCCGAGCACCCACATCACATGATCGCCCTTGCTGACCTTCCACAGGCCCGGGCCCGGCTGCACGCCACTGACCACCACGGCGGCAAGGTTCGCCACGTCCGTCGGCACCGGTGCGAGCGGCGCAGTGGCCGCAGCCGATTGCGCGAATGCCGGCACGGTGCCGCACAGCACGAACAGGAAAATTCCACACAGCAGGCGCATCCGGATGACTCCGTTCTCGAAGCGCCCATTGTGGCAGGCCCATTATGACTCGGAGATTGCCTGATACGCGGTCACAGCTGTACGGCGGCATCCGGGCGGACCGAAGCCCGCGAACATGCCATGGGGCTGCCGGATTCCGTCCGTGCCCGCGTCGCCAATACACAAAAGAAACGGGGCGCCGGAGCGCCCCGTTCCATCCGTTGCCGCCGCGGATACCCGGCTGGCCGCGATCAGTGCTTCGCGAGCGTGGCCAGCGCCGCATTGAAGGTGCTGCTGGGGCGCATTGCCTCGCTGACCAGGGTGAGGTTCGGATGGTAATAACCCTGGATGTCGACCGGCTTGCCCTGCGCACCGTTGAGCTCGCCGACGATCTTCGCCTCGTTCTCTTCCAGCGCCTTGGCCAGCGGAGCGAACTTCGCCTTCATCGCGGCATCCTCGTCCTGCGCGGCCAGCGCCTGCGCCCAGTACAGCGCCAAGTAGAAATGGCTGCCGCGGTTGTCCAGCTCGCCGACCTTGCGCGCCGGCGACTTGTTGTTGTCGAGGAACTTGCCGGTGGCCTGGTCGAGGGTCCGCGCCAGTACGCCGGCGGCCGCATTGTTGTAGCGATTACCGAGATGCTCCAGCGACGCGGCCAGCGCGAGGAATTCGCCCAGCGAATCCCAGCGCAGGCAGTTCTCTTCCAGGAACTGCTGCACGTGCTTGGGCGCGGAACCGCCGGCGCCGGTCTCGAACAGGCCACCACCCGCCATCAGCGGCACGATGGAAAGCATCTTGGCGCTGGTGCCCAGTTCCATGATCGGGAACAGGTCGGTCAGGTAGTCGCGCAGCACGTTGCCGGTCACCGAGATCGTGTCCAGACCCTGGCGGATGCGCTCCAGCGAATGGCGGGTAGCCTCCACCGGCGTCATGATGCGGATGTCGAGGCCCGAGAGGTCGTGGTCCTTGAGGTAGCGCTCGACCTTGCTGATCACCTGCGCGTCGTGCGCACGCTGTGGATCGAGCCAGAACACGGCAGGCGTGCTGCTCAGGCGCGCTCGGCTCACGGCAAGCTTCACCCAGTCCTGGATCGGTGCATCCTTGGTCTGGCACATGCGCCAGATGTCGCCCGTCTCGACCACGTGTTCCAGCAGCACCTTGCCGGACTCATCGATGACCTTCACCACACCGTCGCCGGCGATCTGGAACGTCTTGTCGTGCGAGCCGTATTCCTCGGCCGCCTGCGCCATCAGGCCCACATTGGGCACGCTGCCCATGGTGGCCGGATCGAAGGCGCCATGCGCCTTGCAGTCCTCGATCGTCGCCTGGTAGACACCGGCGTAGCAGCGATCCGGGATCACCGCCTTGGTGTCCTGCAGCTTGCCTTCGGCGTTCCACATCTTGCCGGAGTCGCGGATCATCGCCGGCATCGAGGCGTCGATGATCACGTCGCTGGGCACGTGCAGGTTGGTGATGCCCTTGTCGGAATTCACCATCGCCACCGCCGGGCGCTTCGCGTATTCGGCATCGATATCGGCCTTGATCGCGGCCTGTTGATCGGCGGGCAACGTGGCGATGCGTGCATACAGGTCGCCGATGCCGTTGTTCGGATTGAAACCGGCAGCCTGCAGCGTGTCGGCGTGCTTCGCCAGCACGTCCTTGTAGAACTCGGTGACCGCCACACCGAACATGATCGGATCGGACACCTTCATCATGGTGGCCTTCAGGTGCAGCGAGAACAGCACGCCCTGCTGTTTCGCGTCCGCGATCTGCGCGTCGATGAAGCCGGCCAGCGCCCGCCTGCTCATCACCGAGGCATCGATCAGCTCGCCGGCCAGCAATGGCGTCTTTTCCTTCAGCACGGTGTGGCTACCGTCCTTGCCGAACCACTCGATGCTGACATGGCCGGCCTTCCCGACCAGCGCGGACCGCTCGCTGCCGTAGAAGTCGCCGCCGTCCATGTGCGCCACGTGGGTCCTCGAATCGCCGCTCCACGCGCCCATCTTGTGCGGATGCTTGCGTGCATAGTTCTTCACCGACAACGGTGCGCGGCGGTCGGAATTGCCCTCGCGCAGCACCGGGTTCACCGCACTGCCCTTGACCTTGTCGTAGCGCGCCTTGACGTTCCAGTCGCCGACGTCCTTCGGTGCCTCGGGGTAATCCGGCAGTGCATAACCCTGCTGTTGCAATTCCCGGATCGCCGCCTTTAGCTGCGGCATCGAGGCGCTGATGTTGGGCAGCTTGATGATGTTGGCATCCGGCGTGGTCGCCAGCTGGCCCAGCTCGGCCAGATCGTCGGCGATCTTCTGCCCGTCCTTCAACAGCTCCGGGAACAGCGCAATGATGCGTCCGGCCAGCGAGATGTCGCGCGTCTCTACCGCGATACCCGCCGTGCTGGTGTAGGCATCGATGATCGGCAGCAGCGACTGTGTGGCCAGGAACGGCGCTTCGTCCGTGAGCGTGTAGATGATCTTTGGCGTGGTGGACATGGTCTGCATGGGCCTCTTTGCTGCGGCAATCAGGGATGGGAGCTGCGACCCGGGTCAGGCCGCAGTGGCATGGCACGCGCCATGCCCGCGGCGACCGGATCATGCGAGCCACCCCGGCAAGGTTGATCGGAGTTCACGAAAAGCCTCCCATTGTCGCGGTTTCAGCGGGGAGGGGGAAGCGCGCGCCCGGCACAATCGGCCCACATGCATCGGCGCATGGGGCATCGTGCTGGCCCTGCCCAGGGCCAGTTTCACGCCCGTTCCGGACCGCGGTTGCAGCCCGCATGGAGCGCCTCGATGTCGATCGCAGTCGCGCAGCAAGCCGGCGCACGGCGATATCGCACGCATGCGAAAACAGGAGCCCGGCCAAGCCGCGCTCCTGTTGTGACCACATCAGCACCCGATGACCCAAACCTGCCGAAGGACACCCTTAGACAGGTTTGAGCATCAATGACACCGTCGCCTCAATGCCCCGTCGTGCTGGCCGGCGGCGGCGAGGCCGTGCCGCTGTTCATGGGCGTCATGGCCGTGCCATTGCTTGCCGGCGCTTGGGTGGTGGCAGCGGGCGCCGGTGGCGGCGTGGCCGGCGATGCCGCAGTGGCGGCCGGCGGTGGCGTGGCGGGCACCTGCGGGGACGATTCATCGTTCTTGCCGCACGCACTCAGGGCCAGCACGGCGGCGGCAGAAGCCGCATACATCAGGATCTGGCGAGTCATCTTCATCTGGAACCTCCTGCCTCGGGAAAAACGAACAGGCTTGAGCCTGGAAACAGGTTCAGTGATAACCGTCCTGCTGTTAACAGGCCGTGTGCACGAAGGCAAAGCATCGCTTACAAGCAGGCCTGCAGCTCATGCCAGGATCGCGTACAGCGCGTACCTCAACCCCGCACGCCGACCATGCGACGCGCTCGCTCCTGCCGGCTCGCGCGCCAGCTTTTCCAGCGCGCTGCCAGGCACGAGAAGATCACGTACAGCGCCGGGGTGCTGAGCAGGGTAAGGCTTTGCGAGAACAGCAGACCGCCGATCAGGGCGATACCGAGCGGACGGCGCAGCTCGGAACCTTCACCAAGACCGATCGCGATCGGCAGCGCGGCGAGAATGGCAACCATCGTGGTCATCATGATCGGGCGGAAACGCACGATGCAGGCTTCGCGCGCGGCATCCACCGGGTTCTTGCCATGCTCGCGCTCGGCGACGAGGGCGAAGTCGATCATCATGATCGCGTTTTTCTTGACGATGCCGATCAGCAGCACCAGCGCGATCTGCGCAATCACCGACAGATCGGTGTTGGTGAGCCACAGCGCGAGCAGTGCGCCGACACCGGCCGCAGGCAGGGTGGACAGGATCGTCACCGGATGGATCAGGCTCTCGTACAGCATGCCGAGCACGATGTAGACGGTGAGGATCGCGCCCAGCACCAGCCACAACATGCCGCTCTGCGACTGCTGGAAACGGCGGAAATCACCACCCACGTTGAGCTTGATGTCGCCGGGCATGCGCATGTTGCCGGCGGTAGCCTGGATCACCTGCAGCGCTTCGCCCATGCTCACACCAGGCGCCAGGTTGAAACTGAGATCCATCGTGGTCTGCTGGTTCTCGTGGGTGACCTGGGTGGGCGCCAGACCCGCCCGCTGATGCGCGAAAGCAGTGAGCGGAATCATGCTGCCGTTGGTCGAGCGCACATAGGTGCTGTCCAGCGAAGCCGGTGTGGCGGTCTGGTTCGGCAGCGCGTTGATCACCACCTTGTACTGGTTCAGGTCGGAATAGATCGTCGACACCTGGCGCTGGCCGAAGGCGTCATACAGCGCGCCGTCGATGGTGCCGATGGAGAGCCCGAGTCGCGAAGCCTTGTCGCGATCGATCACGATGTCCTGTTCGAGACCGGCATCGTCGACGTCACTGCCGACATCCTTCAGCTTGGGATTCTTTTTCAGCTCGGTCACCAGCTTCGGCAACCAGGTCTGCAGCTCGGCCAGGTCGTCGCCCTGCAGCGATATCTGGTACTGCGCGCCCTGGCTGCTGCCGCCGCCACCGAAGCTGGGCAGGTCCTGGATCGGACGCAGCCGCACATTCAAGTCCGGATACTTCGCCGCCTTCGCGCTTAGCCGCGCCAGCGCCTCGAAGGTGTCGTCCGTGCGCCCCGCCTGATGGGTCTTCAACTGGATGTCGAAGAAACCGCTGGCGCCCTGCCGGCTGCTGCCCAGCCGCGAGCCCACCGTGGCAACGTCGTGATCCTTCAGCAGCATGTCGATCAGGCGCTGCTGGCGATTGACCGAGTCCTGGAACGACACCGTGGCGCCGGATGTCGCACGGCCGCGGATCAGGCCGGTGTCCTGCTGCGGGAACAGGCTGGTCTTGACCTGGGTGAACAGAAATACGGTGACACCGATCAGGATCAGCGGGGTCAGCGACAGCAGCAAGGCATGCCGCAGCGAGAAATCCAGCGACCGCACATAGACCGCGAGCATGCGCTCGTGGAAGCGGTCGATCGCCCGGCCCCAGCGCGACGATTCCGCCATTTCGCGATGACCCCGAAGGAAATGGCCACACAGCGACGACGTGAGGGTCAGCGAGATCACCGCCGAGATCACGATCGCCGCCACCAGCGTCATCGTGAATTCCTTGAAGAACATCCCGGTGATGCCGCCCATGAACAGCAACGGGATGAACACGGCGATCAGCGAGCCGGTGATCGACACGATGGTGAAACCGATCTCGCGCGCACCGGCCAGCGCCGCCTGCATCCGCGTCATGCCCTGGTCGATGTGCCGCACGATGTTCTCGATCACCACGATCGCGTCGTCGACCACGAAGCCGATCGCGATGACCAGTGCAAGCAGGGTCAGGTTGTTGAGCGTATAGCCGAGCACGTACATCAAGGTGACTGCGCCAGCCAGCGACAGCGGCACTGCCACGGCGGCAATCAGGGTAGGCGCCAGCCGGCGCAGGAACAGCGCCATCGTCAGCACCACCATCGCCAAGCTGATCAGCAGCGTGGCCTGGACCTCGTGCAACGACGCACGGATGGTCGGCGTGCCATCGAAATACGGCGTCAGCGTGGTGCCCGGCTGCAGATAGCCGTGCAGTTCGGGGATGGCTGCCTTGACCCGGTCCACCGTGCCGATGATGTTGGCGTCGGACTGCTTGTAGACGTACATCAGGATCGCCGGCTTGCCCTGGAACCAGGCCGCCTGATAGGCGTCCTGGGTACCGTCGTAGACCCTGGCCACATCGGACAGGCGCACCGCCACGCCCTTCTGGTTGGCGATCACCAGCTTGGCGAAATCGGCGGCGTTGTGCAGGGCGTCGTTGGCGGTCACCGCCATGGTGGTACGGCCGTCCGTCAGGAAGCCTTGCGGCGACGTCACGTTGGCCGCGGTCAGGGCATTGCGCAGATCGTCCGGCGACAGGCCCATCGCGTTGAGCGCGCGCAGGTTCACGTCGACACGCACCGCCGGCGTCGACGCACCGGCGATATCCACCGAGGCCACGCCCTTGAGCTGGCGCAGCCGCTGCGCCAGCAGCGAATCGGCCACGTCGTACAGGTCGCGCGTGGATTGTGTGTCGGAAGTCAGTGCGAAGGCGATGATCGGATCGTCGTTCGGGTTGGCCTTCTCGTAACTGGGCGGGCTGTTGAGGCCGGATGGCAGATCCGACTGCGCCGCGTTGATCGCCGCCTGCACGTCACGCGCGGCAGCGTCCAGGTCGCGACCGGTATTGAACATCAGGAACACCTGCGTGCTGCCCAGCGAACTGGATGAGCGCATGGTGTCGATACCGGGCACCTGGCCCAGATGACGTTCCAGGGGCGCGGCCACGGTGGAAGCCATGGTGCCGGCGCTGGCGCCGGCCTGACTGGCCTGCACGAAGATCACCGGAAACTGCATGTCAGGCAGTGCGGACACACCCAGCAGCGCATAGCAGATCACGCCGACCACGAAAACGCCGATCGCCAGCAACGAGGTGCCGATCGGACGGCGGATGAACGGGCCGGAGATATTCATGAAGCTGGCTTGATCAAAGTACGGATCACGTTAACCCAGATGGCGCGCGGAGAGCTCATCAGGCTGTTAACGCAGCTGCCGCGAAAAGGTTGAGCTGGAACCTGGATGATCGGGCACCTGCATTTCCACCTGCAAGGCGCCCTGTGGACAAGATCAAGCCACACCCTGCTTCGCGTGCCGGAGTGCGCGCTGTTCGCGACGCGCGGCAAGCCAGTCGGAGAAACGCTCCATGTACAGGTAGATCACCGGTGTGGTGTACAGCGTCACCAGCTGCGACAGCAGCAGGCCGCCGACGATCGACACGCCCAGCGGACGGCGCAGTTCCGAACCGATGCCGTTGCCCAGCGCCAGCGGCAGTGCGCCGAGCATCGCCGCGGCGGTGGTCATCATGATCGGGCGGAAGCGCAACAGACAGGCGCGGCGAATCGCATCGTGCGCGTTCATGCCGGTGCGCTTCGCCTCGATCGCGAAGTCGATCATCATGATCGCGTTCTTCTTCACGATGCCGATCAGCAGCACGATGCCGACGATGCCGTCCACCGACAGGCTCATGCCGCACAGGATCAGCGCCAGCAGCGCACCGACACCGGCCGGCGGCAAGGTGGAAATGATCGTCAGCGGATGGATGTAACTCTCGTACAGCACACCCAGCACGATATAGATCACGATGATGGCAGCGAGCAGCAGCAGCACCTCGTCACCGAGACTGGAGGAGAACTCCGCCGCCTTGCCGATGAACTGGCCGCGCACCTGCGGCGGGAAATTCAGCTGCTTCTCGATCGTGTGGATGGCATCCACCGCCTGCGACAGCGAATAGCCCGGCGCCAGGTTGAACGACACGGTCACCGCCGGCAGCTGCTGCTGGTGACTGACCACCAGCGGCGCGGTGGTGATTTCGGACGTCGCCAGCGAGGCGATCGGAATGATGCTGCCGCTACCGAGGATGACGCCGGTATTGGCGACGTTGATGCCGGTGCTGGTGGACGAATTGCTCGAGGCGACCTGGCCGAAGCTGGTCGCATTGCTGCCGGTGAGCGCACCGTTGCCGTTGCTCTTCACTGCCAGCTGGTTCAGCAGCGAGGTACTGGTGCGGAACTGCGGCGCCACTTCGAGCACGACGCGATACTGGTTGAGCTGGGTGAAGATGGTCGAGATCTGGCGCTGGCCGAACGAGTCGTACAGCGTGTCGTCGATGGTCTGCACCGGCACGCCAAGCCGGCTGGCCTTGTCGCGGTCGATGGTCAGCTTCAGCGCGGTGCCCTGATCGGCCAGGTTGTTGCCGACGTCGGCCAGCTCCGGACGCTGGCGCATCGCCTGGGTCATCTGGTTCGCATAACCGGACAGCTCAGCCGAATTCACGTCCGATAGCGAATACTGGTATTCGGTGGCAGAAACCTGGCTGTCCAGCGTCACGTCCTGCACCGGCTTGAGATAGAGCGCCACACCGGGAATGTCTGCCGCGGCCGCCTGCAGGTTCGCCACCATCGTGTCCAGATTGGGGCGAACGCCACGATCCTTAAGCACGATGCTGAGCTGGCCCTGGTTCAGCGTGGGATTGACCGAGCCGGCGCCGATGAAGGCCGCCACGCCCGCCACGCCGTCCTGTTTGCGCAATGCATCGGCGACAGCCTTGGTGCGCTGCTCCATCTGCGGGAACGCCACGTTCTGGTCGGCCTGAACCACGCCGGTGATCATGCCGGTGTCCTGCTCGGGCAGCAGACCCTTGGGGATCACGATGTAGAGGAACACGGTGACCACCACGGTGATCGATGCGACGGTGAGGGTCAGGCCCCGATGATCAAGCACCCAGTCCAGCGAGCGTTCGTAGACGTTGACGGTGCGCGTCCACAGGTTCTTCTTGCCGGCCGCAGCATGA
Organism: Rhodanobacter koreensis; assembly: GCF_054782855.1. Taxonomy (NCBI): domain Bacteria; kingdom Pseudomonadati; phylum Pseudomonadota; class Gammaproteobacteria; order Lysobacterales; family Rhodanobacteraceae; genus Rhodanobacter; species Rhodanobacter koreensis. The sequence goes on from NZ_BAAGRR010000011.1 coordinate 222,611, forward strand.
CGCTCATGTGCATCGTCGCCTTCGGGCAGCTGGTCAGCCTTGAGCAGGTAGGCGCACATCATCGGCGTCAGGGTCAGCGACACCAGCATCGAAATGGTCACCGCGATGGTCAGCACCCACGCGAATTCGTGGAACAGCCGGCCGGTGACGCCAGGCATCAGCAGCAGCGGCAGGAATACCGCGACCAGCGATACGGTCAGCGACAGCACGGTGAAGCCGATTTCCTTCGCGCCGATCTCGGCCGCCTCCTTGCCGTCCTTGCCCTGCTCGATGTAGCGCACGATGTTCTCGATCATCACGATCGCATCGTCGACCACGAAACCGGTGGCCACGGTCAGCGCCATCAGCGAGAGGTTGTCCAGCGACATGCCGGTGAACGCCATCACGCCGAACGTGCCGAGCAGCGACAGCGGCACCGCCACCGACGGGATGATCGTGGCCCACAGGCGGCGCAGGAACACGAAGATCACCGCCACCACCAGGAAGATGGTCAGCAGCAGAGTGAACTCGACGTCGTGCACCGAGGCGCGGATGGTCACCGTGCGGTCGGCGAACACGTCCAGATGCACGTTGGCCGGCAGCACCGCGCGCAGCTGCGGCAGGATCTGCCGGATCGACTCCACCGTCTGCACGATGTTCGCACCGGGTTGGCGACGGATGTCCAGCAGCACCGCCGGTTTGCCGTTCGCCCATGCGGCAAGCTGGTCGTTCTCCGCGCCATCGACCACGTTCGCCACGTCGGAGAGACGCACCGCCGAGTTTTTCTGGTAACTGATGATGGTGCTCTTGTATTCCTCGGCCGTGGCGAGCTGATCGTTGGTGCCGATGCTGTAGCTCTGCGTGGCGCCGTTGAGCGTCCCCTTCGGTGCATTCACGTTGGCCTGGGTCAGCGCGCTGCGCACGTCCTCCATGGTCAGGCCGAGGTTGGACAGCTGTGCCGGATTCACCTGCACGCGCACGGCCGGGCGCACGTTGCCGGCGATCGAGACCAGGCCCACGCCCTGCACCTGCGACAGCTTCTGCGCCAGGATCGAGTCGGCGTAGTTGTTGACGTCGCGCAACGGCAGGCTGTCGGAGGTGAGCTCCAGCGTGAGGATCGGCGCATCGGCCGGATTGACCCGGTTGTATACCGGCGGATACGGCAAGGTGCTGGGCAGCGTGCCACGCGCCTGGTTGAGTGCCGACTGCACGTCCTGTGCGGCGATGTCGATGTCGCGATCCATGTTGAATTGCAGCACGATCGTCGACAGGCCGGCCGACGAGTCGGAGGTCATCATCGACAGGCCGGAGATCTGGCCGAGATTGCGCTCCAGCGGCGTGGTGACCAGCGAGGCCATGGTGGCGGCGCTGGCACCCGGGTACTGCGTGCTCACCACCAGGCTGGGCGCCTCGATCTCCGGCAGCGCCGAGACCGGCAGCTGGCGGTAACCGAGAATGCCGAGCAGCAGGATCGCCACCATCAGCAACGAGGTGGCGATCGGGCGGCGAATGAAGAGCGTCGAAAATCCCATGGGGCGTCGCAACCGTCAGTAGGCGTGGTCGTGGTCGACCATCAATGGAAGTACCGAATAAAATCCGAGCGAACAAGCGCAGCGTAGACACGGGTCGCGCGAGAACGGACCCGTGCGGGTGAGCGGCAGATCGGCCGTGATCACCCCCCGCGTGAGGTCGAGCTGGTCAGCCGCCGCCACGGCGGCCACCGCCCTTCTGACCATTCTGCTTGGACTTCTGCAATTCCGCCGCGGTGGGTGCCGCCGGCACCTCGCCGGGTTTCAGTGCCTGCACTTTGCTGCCGGGCTTGAGCCGGAATTGGCCTTCGGTGACCACCTGCTCACCCACCGTCAGGCCCTTCACGATCATCACGTGGCTGACGCCCACTTCGTTGGCCGTCGTCACCGGCTGCATCTTCACCGTCTTGTCGTCCTGCAGCAGATACACATAGTCACCGTCCGGCCCGCGCTGCACCGCCTGGGCCGGAATCACCAGGCCACCGGCATCGGTACGCACCTTCAGCTGCACGTTGACGAACTGCCCCGGCCACAGGATGTTGTCCGCGTTGGGGAACTGTGCGCGCAGCTTGAACGTGCCGGTACTGGTGTCGATCTGGTTGTCGATCACCTGCAGCACGCCGCCGTTGGCGAGCGGGTGGGAGTCGGTGCGATCCAGTGCTGCCACTTCGAGCTGGGCGCCACCCTTGAACGCATTGCGCACGGTTTCCAGGTTCTGCTCGGGCAGATAGAAGATGACGTAGATCGGATGCACCTGGGTCAGCGTGACGATCGCGGTTGTGGTGGTCACCACATTGCCCGGATCCACGCTGCGGATACCGGTGACGCAATCGCAGGGCGAGATGATGCGGGTGTAATCCAGCTGCACCTTGCTGGAGCGCACGCTCGCCTCATCCGCGGTCACGGCCGCCTGCAACTGGCCCACGTTGTTGCGGAAGGTATCCATGTCCAGTGCGGCCACGTAGCCGCTGGCCACCAGCGCCTGGTTGCGCTTGAGCGTGCTTTGCGCGGTCGCGAGCAGAGCCTGGTCCTGCTTCTGCTTGGCGACCGCCTGATCATAGGCCGCCTGGAAAGTACGCGGATCGATCTGCGCCAGCAGATCGCCCTTCTTCACCGACTGGCCCTCGGTGAAGTTGATGCTCATCATCTGCCCGGCCACCTGCGGGTTGATCGTCACCGTGTTGAGCGCCTGCACGGTACCCAGGCCGGTCAGGTAGATCGGCACGTTCTGGCTCACCACCGGCTCGACCGTGACCGGCACCGGCGCGTTGTCCTTGCCGTCCTGTCCGCCGTTCTGATCTGCGGCTGCATTCGCACGGGCGCCATGGCGCTGGCCACCTTCGGCAGCCGGCTTGTGCAGCAGCCGGAAACCAATCGCCGCCACCACGATCACCGCAATGACGATCAATGCGATCTTCCAAAAACGCGACATGTGAAACTCCTGGACTTAACTGAAACGGCGCGGCCACTCGGCACACCATCACGCAGTATGCATAGCTGATGTGTATGGAGTTTGTCGGTTTCACCCACCGGGACAAAGTCCGACCGGACTCCTCTGGGGTGAAAGCATAGGGGCAGTTGAACAAGATTGGACAATGCCGGTTGACAGGGGTGGGGTATGACCGATGGCAGGGGCGAGCGCCCACGGTCCGCGACAAAGCTCGCGGCCAGCCGCATGAAAACCTGGCCATGTCGCCAGATCACCGGCACGAAGGCCTGAAACTTGCCGCGAGCTTCGTTTATAATCCGCGACTGGCTGTCCGACCTGGTCACGGGTCTGGCGGCGACAAGCGGGTATCTACGGCCCGGCAACCCGTACCGGGATGACTTTCCGGACCGGTAATCCAGTACAAGCAAATCAGGCATGCCGGAACGGCCATCGTGGCCTTGTCGCCCTGCCCACTGACAGGAGTACGTGCGTGAGCGGTCCCATGAGCAAATCCGATCAGAGCGTCTTGCGCCAGTTTTCCGTCATGATCGGCGGCCTGGTGGTGCTGACCCTGGTGCTGATCTTCTCCGCCCTGGCGATTTACGAGCATGCGCCGCACGAGACCAATCCGAACGAGCCGGCACAGATCGCCGAACGGATTGCTCCGGCCGGTGCCGTCTACGCCGGCAATACCGGCCGCGCCGCCATGCAGGCCGCCGCCGATGCCGCCGCCAAGGCTGCTGCATCACAGGTCGCCTACGGTGGCACCACGAACGGCAAGGAAATCTACGACCACCTGTGCACCAGCTGCCATACCGCCGGCGTCGCTGGCGCGCCGAAGCTGGGTGACAAGAGCATGTGGGGGCCGCGCATTGCCGAGGGCCTCGACACCTTGATCAAGCATGCCACCGAGGGTTACCACGGCCCGGACGGCAACTTCATGCCGCCGAAGGGTGGCAACCCGGCCCTCACCGACGAGCAGATCAAGGCCGCCGTGACCTGGATCGTCGGTCAGGCCAAGTAAGCCAGCTTCAAATAGAGCAAGACCAAACGCCGCCCTTGATTGGGCGGCGTTTTCGTTTGCTCCTTCCCCTGCTTGCAGGGGAAGGTCGGGATGGGATTGTCCGCGCTTGCGATAAGATCAAAAGCACCCGTCCCGAGCCCTCCCCTGCATGCAGGGAAGGGAGTACCACGCGCATGGCCTTCAGCCTCCATGCACCTCGACCCACTCCCGCGCAAACCCCTGCAATCGCGGAAAGAACGCCTCGAAGCGCTCCTGCAATGCCGCCTCCCGCGCCACCAGCACGGGTAATGCCGTATCCAGCGGATTGTCCCGGCTCAACCGCTGCCCGATGCCTGCCAGCGCCTGCCCCAGCACGGCGCCGCCGGCATAGCCGGCCGGCAGGTCATGCGCCTCCATGTAGCCGCGAAACCGCCGCAGCGCCGGTGGCAGCAAGGCATCGTGACGGTGCAGCAGCGCACGCAGCGCGTCGGAGTATTCATCCAGTGGTTGCGCGCACCAGCGCGAAAAATCCCGCACCAGGCAATGATCGAACCACATGTCCAGCAGGATGCCGGCATAACGCCGGTACGGCGATGGCAGCAGCGCCTTGGCCGCCAGTACCTCGGGATGGGCATCGGTATACACGTCGATCGCGCGATGCAGCTGGATGCCGGTGATCACCCTCGGGGGGAATTGTCGTTCATCGGGTCGGCCGTGCACGAAATCACCCAGCATGCCGCCGAGTTGCAGCCATTCGTCGTCGCCGGCCAGCAGCATGTGCGCCAGATGGTTCATCCGTGCTGATCCGGATGCCGCCACAGGCGGCGGACACGACCGGCGGTTATCATCATGTGCATGAATCCCACCGAGCTCCCCGCCGAGCCTGCCAGCTTTCCTGATATCGCCGCCAGTTTCATGCTCGACGGCCCCGCCGGCAAGCTCGAAACCATCAGTGATGTCGCCGAACGCGCCGATGCACGCCGCGCGGTCGCGGTGATCTGCCATCCGAACCCCGTGCAGGGCGGCACCATGCACAACAAGGTGGTGACCATGCTGGAGCGCGCGTTGAGCGAATCCGGGCTGGACACGGTGCGCTTCAACTTCCGCGGCACCGGCGCCTCTGAAGGTGCGTATGACAATGGCGAGGGTGAAGGCGATGACCTGGCCGCCGTGGTGGCCTGGGTGCGCCGCACGCGGCCGGACGATGCGCTGTGGCTGGCCGGCTTCTCGTTCGGCAGTTACGTCACCATCCGCAACGCAGCCCGACTGCAGGCGAAGGCGCTGATCAGCATCGCCCCGCCGGCCGGCCGCTGGTCGTTCGAGTCGATCACCCCGCCCGGCTGCCCCTGGCTGGTGGTGATGGGCGAGGAGGACGAAGTGGTCGAACCGCAGGCCGTGTTCGACTGGATCGACAGCCTCGACGCTCCACCGGAGCTGGTGCGCATGCCCGAGACCGGCCACTTCTTCCATCGTCGCCTGATGGATCTGCGCGGCGCCGTGAAACATGCCGTGATCGACTGGCTGCCACCGGCGCGCGAGTCGTGAAGCGCACGGCGCGCCGTACCTGACACTGCCCTCACCTCCATCCAAGACCTGCCGCTTCATGAGTGAAACTCCCCTGCTTGCGCCGAGTGCGCGCTATCTCGAAGGCGTCGCCGCGCATCGCTGGGAGTCCGATCCCACCCAACTGGCGCTGCTGCCCGAGTTCGACCGCATGCATGCGGCGCTGTGCGCCGGACCGGCGGGCAATGGCAACGGACTGTTTGGACGGCTGAAATCGCTACTCGGCAACGATCAGCCCGAAGCGGTGCCCGGCCTGTACCTGTGGGGCACCGTCGGTCGCGGCAAGACCTTCCTGATGGACCTGTTCGTCGCCAGCCTGCCGCATGGCGTCGCGCTGCGCCGGCACTACCACCGCTTCATGGGTGAAGTGCACGAGAGCCTGCGCTCGCTGGGCGATCGCCAGAACCCGCTCGTCGAGGTGGCCGCCGGTCTCGCCGCACGCTGCCGTGTACTGTGCCTGGACGAATTCCTGGTCAACGACATCGGCGATGCGATGATCCTGGCCAACCTGCTCGACGCGCTGTTCGCGCGTGGCGTGACCCTGGTCACCACCTCCAACACCGCACCAGCCAATCTCTACAAGGACGGTCTGCAACGCGCACGCTTCCTGCCTGCGATCGCATTGATCGAGCAACGCTGCCATGTGGTCGAGATGGCCTCGTCGCACGACTGGCGCCTGCGTGCGCTGGCGCAGGCGCCGGTGTACCTGACCCCGCCGGGCGCCGAAGCGCATCGTGCGCTGGAGCGCATCTTCAGCAGTCAGGCCAGTGGGTCCGTCCAGCAGGACGGCTCGCTGCAGATCAACGGCCGCGACATCCCGTATCGCAAGCGCGCTGACAACATCCTGTGGTTCGATTTCGACGCACTGTGCGAAGGCCCGCGCGCGGTCGCCGACTACATCGCGCTGGCCAAGGCCGGCCCGGCGATCATCATCGCCAACGTGCCGCAGTTCACCATCTACAGCGAGGATGCCGCCAAGCGCTTCGTGCAATTGGTCGACGAGTTCTACGACCGCCACGTCAAGCTGGTGCTGTCCGCCGCCGCACCGATCACTGAGCTGTACGACGGCGAACGCCTGCGGGCCGAATTCGGCCGCACCGAATCGCGCCTGATCGAGATGCAGAGCAAGGACTATCTGGCGCTGGAACATCGCGCGGACTAGCCTCGACAGTCATGCCTCGCAGCGCCCTGCCATGAATGCCATGCCGACCCGCTCTCGCCGCGACAACGTCAAGGCGATCTTCCGCGTTGTCGGCGGCAATTTCCTCGAGATATACGACTTCATGGTCTGTGGCCCTTGCTGCTCGCCTGCACCGTACTCGCCTTGCTCACCGCGTATCCGGTGCTGCACTGGCTTGTGGCCAGGCCCGGCTTCGAGCGGTTGCTCGGCGTGGATCTGTGGCTATCCTGCATCTACGCCAGCTACAACGGCGCACTGGTGGTGGCGCTTACCGAAATCATGCCGGTCGAGGTGCGCACTGCCGGTTTCTCGCTCGCCTACAGCCTCACCATCATGCTGGGCGGTTCGAGCCTCGCGATCTCGCAATGGTAGATCCATCTCACCAGCAACAGCGCCGCGCCGGGGCTGTTGCTGTGGCTGTCGTTCGCGGCGCTGTGCGGATTGATCGCCACCGCGCTGGTGTATCGCAACCCGGAAAAGCGCATGTTGCATCGGGCATAGGCCGCCACGATGTGTTTGGGAACATGCTGCACAGCATGGAATGCATCGCCGCGAGCTACCAAGCTGTTGGCGACGTGGAGCCACGTATAAAGGCGTATCGTCCACGCTCCGCACCGTCGGGTTTCTCATGGCAACGAAGATGTCCTTCCCCCAAGCCGGCTTCTTGAGCCATCTGGAGCTGCTTGGTGAATCCACTTCCCTGCTTGCTGGCGCAGCGCTTTCGCCACTACTTGCCCGGATTCTTTTGACTTCGAACGAAACGACCGTGGAACTGACCAAGGCCACCGGTTGCCTGATCCAGTTGCTGAAGGCAAAGCTGGCAACGCTGAAGGCAGCATTCGACACGGACCTGGCAGCCGACGAACTGCGTCGCTACCAGAAGTTTGCCAAGCCCGGGCAACCGTCGCCACATATCGTCCAGCTCCGGCAGAAGCAGGCCGCCGCCCGACAAGCCTCCAGCCAGTCGAAGCAATCTTTCATCAAGGCCGCCGCGGCGTTTGTCCGTGAAGCCGGCATCGAAGTTCCACAACGTGTGGTGCTTGAAGTGTTCATCACCCACTGGATCGACGCCAACGTGCCCAAGGACTTCGTCCACGCGGCATGACAGGGCCGACCTTCGGCCGCCACCACTTCAGTTGTTTGGAATTGTCGATAGCTTCTATGCCTGCTCACAAGCAATACAGACCTTGCGAAGCGGATAGCCAAACAGCAACCTCCAAATATCCGCCACCCAAAGCGAACATTGCATGTCGCTTCATGTGCAACGATAAAGCGGCACGATGGATCCGGTTATACATCCGGTTGTTAGCCGGACCCCGCACAGATAAGCTCCAGGTGAATCATAGCGTTGCGTCGGAACCCACGAACGTGATCAGGAATGTATAGCCGGACCCACGGGACCGTTTATTAGGTAGTTAGAGGTTGCTGTCATGCGTGTAGCATCTGAAACATGGCGATCCATAATCGCGCGCGACAATGGTATTTGTCAGTACTGCGGAGTCGATTTGTTTGCCACCTTCTCTTCGTATTGGTCAGCTACAGTTGACCATGTTCATGCGGTGGCTACTGGCGGCACTGATGACGCAATTAACCTTGTTGCGTGCTGTCCAGCATGCAATTCCATGTTATGCCGTAGTGGCCACTTGCAAACAATTCTCGAACGTAAAGCATTTGTAGCCGCTCGTCGCGCTCAAGAACAAGCAGGGTATGAGGCTTGGTTACGTGAGCATCGGGGGCTCGCGGTGTAGCCTCTAACAACTCATCCAAGCGGACGCGCGTACCGCGCGCCGCTTAACTCAGGCGTTAGACCCGTCCAGACATGCTTACAATCGACCTCAACGACCCAGCTCAGTTCACGCGTGAAAATGTTGCCAAGCTCATTGGCTCAGTCTTGGACACCCAGAACTGGCAGCTACGGGTAACAAAGCAAGGCATTGCGTACTTATCTGACGTAACGGGGTCACGTGACATAGAAGGCTTGGCGTTTCGCTTCGAGACTTGGGGTGCTAGGAACAACTATGTTGGGTTCCAAGCTGCGCATGACCAAAGCTGGGTCGCACAGGTTTTTGCCGACCTCATGGAAAATTGGCCAGATCCAAAAGATTCCTACATCGGGTGCTAGGTCTAACATTTCGTTCAAGGCGGACGGCTTCGCCGCCGCTTAACTCCAGCGTTGACCGTCAGCTCCTGGCCGAAACGGTCTTACGCACCAACGAATTCGTTTCCGTCCAGCAAAAAGTCGGCCACGCGCTGTATCCACGCGCTAGCATCGGTCATCCCCAAAGGAGATACCCATGCGCCGCACCCTGTTCTTTCTGGCGCTTGCCGCCGCCATCGCTCCGTTGCATGCCACTGATGCCCCCAGCGTGCAGGCAATGGCGCAGCAGGAGCTGCCGCAAGTCACCGCGTGGCGGCGCGATATCCACCAGCATCCGGAACTGAGTAACCGCGAGGTACGCACCTCGGCACTGGTCGCCGCCGAGCTGAAGAAGCTGGGACTGGAAGTGCATACCGGTATCGCGCATACCGGCGTGGTCGGCCTGCTCAGGGGCGACCTGCCCGGCCCGCGGCTGGCGATCCGCGCCGACATGGATGCGCTGCCGGTGACCGAGGAGGTGGACCTGCCGTTCGCCTCGAAGGCCAAGGGCGAATATCGCGGCAAGCCGACCGGCGTGATGCACGCCTGCGGCCACGACGCGCACACCGCGATGCTGCTGGGCATGGCACAGGCATTGAGCGGCATGAAGAAGCAGTTGCACGGTTCGGTGCTGTTCGTGTTCCAGCCGGCCGAGGAAGGTGCGCCGGCCGGTGAGGAAGGCGGTGCCTCGCTGATGCTGAAGGAGGGCCTGTTCCGCGACTTCAAGCCGGACGCGATGTTCGGCATGCACGTGGTCAGCTCGCTCAACGTGGGCACGGTGGCGGTGCGGCCGGGGCCGACGATGGCGGGCTCGGACTGGTTCCGCATGGTGGTACACGGCAAGCAGACGCATGGGGCGATGCCGTGGGACGGAGTCGACCCGATCGTCACCTCGGCCGAGATCATCAGCGCCGCGCAGACCATCGTCAGCCGCAAGCTGGATATCGGCAACCTGCCGGCGGTGCTCAGCTTCGGCATCATCGAGGGTGGCTCGCGCTACAACATCGTGCCGGACCAGGTGGAGCTGCAGGGCACCTTGCGCACGTTCGACGCCGATATGCGCCAGCAGGCGATCGACAATCTGAAAAGCATCGCCGAGCACATCGCCGCCGCCAACGGCGCCACCGTGGAGGAACAGATCCCGGTGGGTGACAGCAACCCGATCCTGGTCAACGATCCCGCGCTCGCCGCCCGCGTGCGCAGCAGCATCGGCAAGGCGCTCGGCAGCGAGCACGTGATCGAGGCGAAACCGTGGATGGCTTCGGAGGACTTCGCCTATTTCGCCAAGGCGGTGCCCAGCGTGTACTTCTTCGTCGGTGCCACGCCGCTGGGCCAGGACGCCTCGAAGGCACCGGCCAACCATTCGCCGAAGTTCTACCTCGACGAGGACGCGCTGAAGATCGGCATGGAGTCGATGCTGCAGGCCAGCCTGGATTACCTCGACGCCCCGGCTTCGTGAGTGGCGAACCGCACGCATGGCCCGCATCCTGATCCCGCTGCCACGCCGTGACTTCGATCCGTCCGAAGTCGCGGTGAGCTGGCACACCCTGCATGCCGATGGCCACCAGGTGATCTTCGCCACGCCGGACGAGCGCATGGCCAGCGCCGACGAGTTGATGATCACCGGCATCGGCCTCGATCCGTGGGGCTGGATACCGGGACTGCGTCGACTGCGCCTGGTCGGATTGCTGCTGCGCGCGGATCGGCATGCGCGCAGCGCGTATGTGTCGATGTTGCAGGATATGGCCTTCCACGCGCCGCTGCGCTGGGACGATCTAAACGTTGCAGACTTCGATGGCTTGCTGTTGCCCGGCGGGCATCGGGCATGCGGCATGCGCGAGTATCTGGAGAGCCGGCAACTGCAGCGTCTGGTCGCGGCATTCTTCGCGGCGAACAAACCGGTCGCGGCGATCTGCCACGGCGTGTTGCTGGCCGCGCGCAGCCATGCGGCCAGCGGCCGCTCGGTACTGCATGGGCGCCGCACCACCGCGTTGACCTGGGCGCTGGAAAAGAAAGCCTGGGCGACGGCGCGGATCAGCCGCTTCTGGGATCCGCTCTATTACCGCACCTATGCCGAAGCACCGGGCCAGCCGGTCGGCTACATGTCGGTGCAGCAGGAAGTGACACGTGCACTGGCCGATCCGGCCGACTTTCTCGACGTGCCGCGCGATGCACCGGACTACCGCCGCAAGACGAATGGCCTGGCACGCGACAGCGACGCCGATGCGTCACCGGCCTTCGTGGTGCGCGACGGCAACTACCTCTCCGCGCGCTGGCCCGGCGACGTGCACCGCTTCGCGCGGGAGTTTTCGGCGATGTTCGCCAGGCCGTAACCGCGACGCTTACAACGCGGTCGCGTCCGGATGCGCTTGCTGGAAACGGCGGTGGTGGATCAGCAGGCCGCCGAAATAGACGATGTAGTAACCGACCAGCAGACCGATCACCAGCATGGTCAACGGACTGGAGGCGTAGCCGCCCATCGGTGACCCCGGATAACCTCCAACCTGTGTCGTCATAGCCGATACCTGCTGCATCTGCGGCAGTACCACCATGAAACGCCAGAGCAACCGGCCGAGCAGCAGCACGGTGAGCAGCGCGCCGATCCACGGGTTCGGCACATAACAGTCGCCCTTGACCGGGTCGACTTCGAAGCGGGTCAGCCTGATGCCGAGCAGGCCCAGCGCGCCGCCGATCAGCACGCCACCAAACAATCCCCCGGCCAGTTCGACCCGGTGAAAACCGCTGAGCGCCAGCAGCACACCGATGACCGAAAACACCACGATGCGCGCGATCATCCGCTTGCGCCGGATCGGCTGGCGGCCGAACTGGCGGCTGACGCGCCGCCACACGATCCAGGCCAGCAGCGGCAGCATGATCAGGTAGTTGGTCATGTGGGGAGGCATCGGCGTCACCGGGTGATGGACTGCACCCAGCTTAATCGAGCGAACGGCGGCTGACGACTGACGTTTGTCATCTCTCGCCCCATCCCGGCGGGCAGGCTCAACCGCTGCCCAGCTGTTCGGCAAGCGAACGCGTCCTCTCCGTCACCACATTGCCGGTATGCCGGGTCGACTTGCGCTCGATCAGCATCAGCAGGCATTCCTGCTCGGCCACCGGATTGTGCCGCACGCCCCTGGGCACCACGAACATCTCGCCTTCGTCCAGTTCGACGGGCGCGGCATGTTCCAGCTCGATGCGCAGATGCCCCTGGAGGATCAGGAACAGCTCGTCCTCGTCGTCGTGACTGTGCCAGCACAGCTCACCAAAGACCTTGGCGACCTTGATGTAGCTGTCATCGACTTCGCCGACGACCCGCGGCGACCAGTAGTCGGCGAGTGCGGCAGCGATGGCTTTCGGCGAACTCGCGCTGGACATCATACTGGTCTACTTCGCCTTGCCCTGGTTCGCCACCGCGGCCATCTTCGCCGCGATCGCGTCGGCATCGCCGAGGTAGTAGTGGCGCAGCGGCTTGAGATGCTCGTCGAACTCGTACACCAGCGGCACGCCATTGGGGATGTTCAGCTCGACGATCGCCTCGTCGGAGATGCCGTCGAGATATTTCACCAGCGCGCGCAGCGAGTTGCCGTGCGCGGCCACCAGCACGCGCTGGCCGGCCTTGATCGCCGGAGCCAGCTCCTCGTGCCAGTACGGCAGCACGCGGGCCACGGTGTCCTTCAGGCATTCGGTGTCGGGAATCTCTTTCGGATCGAGCGTGGCATAGCGCGGGTCGTGTACCGATTCGTTGGCGCTGCGCTCCAGCGGCGGCGGCGGGATGTCGTAGCTGCGGCGCCAGACCTTGACCTGCTCCTCGCCGTACTTCGCCGCGGTCTCGGCCTTGTTGAGGCCGGTCAGCGCACCGTAATGGCGCTCGTTGAGGCGCCAGTCGGTATGTACCGGCAGCCACATCAGGCCCATCGCGTCCTGCACGCCCCACAAGGTGCGCACGGCGCGCCTGAGCACCGAGGTGTGCGCCACGTCGAACGCATAGCCCTCGGCCTGCAGCAGCCGGCCGGCTTCCTGCGCCTCGGCCATGCCCTGCTCGGTGAGGTCGACATCGGCCCAGCCGCTGAAACGGTTGTCGAGGTTCCACTGCGATTGGCCGTGGCGGATCAGTACGAGCTTGTGCATGGCTGCGCTCATCAGGATGCGGTAAACCGCGAATGGTGCAGGCCGGCCCCGGCATCGTCAAATGCCGACCCTGCCACAGGTCATGCTAAACCGATGGGAGCGTCGAGGCATCCTAGTCTTACCACTCACACACGGAGACAAGCCATGCGTCGTCTTTCGACGGTTCTCATCACGACTGCATTCGCGCTGGGCCTGCCGCTGCTGGCGGTGGCGCAGGACAGCGACATCGACAAGGTCAACGGCTCGGTACGGGTCGAGGCCGGCCAGCATGCCGGCACGGTCAGCACCGTCAATGGCGCGGTGCACATCGCCGACGGTGCCGTCGTGCGCAAGGCCAGCACCGTCAACGGCTCGATCGAACTGGGCGACAAGGCCCAGGCCGGTGAACTGGGCACGGTCAATGGCGCGATCAGCCTGGGCGACGGCAGTCGCGTCAGCGGTCAGGTCGACGCCGTCAATGGCAGCCTGCACCTGGCCCCCGGCGCCGAGGTTGGCGGCAAGCTGAGCAACGTCAACGGCGCCATCGTGCTGGACAACGCACATGTCGCCGGCGGACTCGGCACGGTCGGCGGCGACATCACGGTCGGCGCGAACTCGCACGTCGAGGGCGGCATCCTGGTCGACAAGCCGAGCGGCTGGTTCAACTGGAACAGCCGCACGCCGCTGGTGGTGATCGGCCCGCACGCCGTCGTGCAGGGCACGCTGGAGTTTCGCCGGGATGTGGTGCTGAAAGTCAGCGACAGCGCGCAGATCGGCCCGGTGAAAGGCGCCACGGTGGTGAAGTTCAGCGGCGCGCAGCCGTAAGGTGAGGAGTGAGGGAAGAGGAGTGAGAAGTGAGAGTGTGCCAAAGCCAGTGCGACTTGCTTTCTCTCACTTCTCGCTCCTCTCCACTCACCTCTCGCTCATAGCCAGTCGCGTGGCTTCAGGTAATCGGCCAGCCGCGCCTCGGCGGAACCCGGTTCGGGCGTGTATGCATACTCGAAGCGCACCCGCGGCGGCAGGCTCATCAGGATCGATTCGGTGCGGCCACCCGACTGCAGGCCGAACAGCGTGCCGCGGTCGTAGACCAGGTTGAACTCCACGTAGCGGCCGCGCCGGTACAACTGGAACTCGCGCTCGCGCTCGCCGTACGGCGTGTCCCTGCGGCGTTCGACGATCGGCAGGTAGGCATCGAGGAAGCCCTCGCCGACCGCACGGGTGAAGCCGAAGCAGCGCTCGAAGCCACCTTCGTTGAGGTCGTCGAAGAACAGTCCGCCCACGCCGCGCGTCTCGTCGCGGTGCTTCAGGTAGAAGTACTCGTCGCACCACTGCTTGTAGCGCGGATAGACATCCGTGCCATAGGGCGTGCACAAGTCGCGCGCGACGGTGTGCCAGTGCACCACGTCCTCGTCCACCGGGTAGAATGGCGTGAGGTCGAAGCCGCCGCCGAACCACCACACCGGCTGCACGCCTTCCTTGCTGGCCTCGAAGTAGCGCACGTTGGCGTGCGTGGTCGGCACGTGCGGGTTCTTCGGATGCAGCACCAGCGACACGCCGGTGGCGATGAAACTGCCGCCGGCCAGCTCCGGCCGGTGCACGGTCGCGCTGGGCGGCAGCTGGTTGCCGGACACACGCGAGAAATTCACCCCGCCCTGCTCGAACACCGCGCCATCACGCAGCACGCGGGTACGCCCGCCACCACCGGCCGCGCGTTGCCACGCGTCCTCCTCGAAATGCGCGCTGCCGTCGACCTGCTCGATCGCGGCACAGATGCGATCCTGCAATTCGCGCAGGAAGGTTTCGGCACGGTCTGCCTGCTCGCTCATCACGCTACCCATGACTTCTAATGACGCGAGCTTAGCAAGCCGCGACAGCGCCGGCCGATGCGGCGCGGTGTCGCGCACAGCTGTCGCCGGTCAACCCTGCCACAGGCGGTGTTGCAGCCTGGTGCCGATGTCGTTCTGCCGCGGCCCGTATCCTCAACTGATCCGTGCGCGCATGCGCCGATGACCGATCAGCTGGGCCCAGCGCAGACCCAGATCGGTCCACATCAGGTAGCCGGACTCGATCAGCAGCAGACCCAGATAACGCCCATGCCACGGCAGCTTCGGCTCGGCGGCCACCGGCGACGCGGTGAAACCCAACCGGCGTGCCAGCAGCAGGCAGCGGGCGAGATGGTAGCGGCTGGTCACCAGCGCCACGGACGGCAATGCCGTGCCATCGACTTGCGAAAGCAACAGGCGGCGCGCATGTCGCAGGTTCTCGAACGAATCGACCGACTCCTGCTCCAGCTCCACCCGCACCTCGGCAGACAGCCCGTGCCGCCGAAGCCATTCATGACCAGCCTGCGCCTCGCTGTGCTGGCCACCGCTGCAGCCGCCGAGCAGCAATACGTGACGGGTTTGTTGCTGCTGGGTCAGGGTCAGCACGCGATGCAGGCGTTGCCGGTAATCCTGTCCCGGCGCATCGCCCTCGAGTTGGCGACCGAACACCAGCGCAATCATCCGACGCGGTGGTGCCAGCGGGCTGCGCACGGCGACCCGGCAGACATGGATCAGATAGCCCAGCCAGACCATACCGGCGCTCAGCAGCACCGCCAGCACGGTCACCACGCCCGCATGCAGGATGTCGCGGTCGCGCAGATAGCGCCAGGGGCTTCGTGATGCAGGCATGCTGGACGGCACGGGAATCAGCGGTGATCGGCGAAGACCGTCCAGCTTAACCGGGCGGCACGGGGTTCGCGGCATGTTCATGCCGGCATGGCCACGATGCGGATCCGCCGATGGGCGCGCCGACACAGGCTAGGCAAGCCTGGAGGCGGCCGCTAGGCTTTCCTGATGCCTGTTCAGATGACCCCTCTCGCGATCACTGCGTACACTGCCACCTCGGCCATGGGCCACGGTCTCGCCGCCCAGCTCGGCGCGCTCCGGCATGCCCGCAGCGGCTTGCGCCCGAACGATTTCAGCAGCGCACCGCTGGCCTGCTGGATCGGTCGTGTCGATGGCGTGGAAGACGCCGCGCTGCCCGCGATCCACGCGGCATGGGAATGCCGCAACAATCGGCTGGCGTGGCTCGGCCTGAATCAGGACGGCTTCCTCGGCCACGTGCAAGCCGCGCGCGAACGCTACGGCGCCAGCCGCATCGCGCTGCTGCTGGGCACCTCCACCGCCAGCATCGGCGCCACCGAGGAAGCCTATCGCCGGCTCGACCCCGATGGCGGTTTTGCCGGCGACATGCTGCGGCCGGCGATCCATGCACCACATTCGCTGGCAGCCTTCGTGCGCGAAGCCCTGGGCCTCGAAGGCCCCTGCCTGACGATCTCCACCGCCTGCTCGTCCAGTGCCAAGGTATTCGCGAGCGCCGAGCGGATGCTTCGCCTCGGTCTCGTAGATGCCATCGTGGTCGGCGGCGTCGACACCTTGTGCGACAGCGTGCTGTTCGGCTTCAACGCGCTGGAACTGGTCTCGCCCGAGCCATGCCGGCCGTTCGATGCCGCGCGCAACGGCATCTCGATCGGCGAGGCGGCCGGTTTCGCCCTGCTCGAACGGATCGACGCCGCACCCGCTGCCTTGCAACTGCTCGGCTACGGCGAAGCCAGCGACGCGCACCACATGTCCACCCCGCATCCGGATGGCCTCGGCGCCGAGCTGGCGCTGCGCGATGCGCTGTCGCGCGCCGGCCTCGAAGCGACCCAGATCGACTACATCAACCTGCACGGCACCGCCAGCCTGAAGAACGACGAAGTCGAGGCAGCCTTGGTCAGCCGCGCCTTCCCGACCGGCACGCGGGCCAGTTCCACCAAGGGCTATACCGGCCACACGCTGGGTGCGGCCGGCATCGTCGAGGCGACGATTGCGCTGCAGGCGATCGAACATGGACTGGTGCCCGGCAACCTCGGCGGCATCACGCCCGATCCGATCTGCGGCGCGCAGTTCGCCTGGCAGAACGAGCAGCAACACATCGAGGTGGCACTCAGCAACTCGTTCGGCTTCGGCGGCAACAACGCCTGCCTCGCATTCGCTCGCGCGGGATTTGTCGCATGAGCATGCTGCGTGTCTACATCGAAGGTGTCGGCCTGTGGTCGCCGCAGCTGGCCAATTTCGCGGCGCTGAAGTCATTGCTGGCAGGCACCGTGCCGGAACCTCCACCGACCCGGCCCACCGCCGCCACGCTGCCGCCGAACGAACGCCGTCGCGCACCGGAGAGCGTGCTGCTGGCGGTGGAAGTCGCCGACCAGGCGGTAAGTATGAGCGGCCGTGCTGCGAGCGAACTGGCCTGCGTATTCGCGTCCTCGCATGGCGATCAGCCGATCACCGACTACATGTGCGCCACGCTGGCGAACACGCCCGCCGAACTGTCGCCGATCCGTTTCCACAATTCGGTGCACAACGCCGCAGTCGGCTACTGGACGATCGCCACTGGTTGCCACGCGCCCTCCACGGCCGTAGCTGCGCAGCGTGCCAGCTTCGGCGCCGGTCTGCTAGAAGCGGCCTGCCAGGTGCTGGCCGAGCAGCGTCCGGTTCTGCTGGCATGCAGCGATACCGCTGGCAGTGGGCCACTGCTGGAAGCCACCGGCTGCACCCAGTCGTTCGGCTGTGCACTGGTACTGGCACCGGAAGCGAGCGCCACCGCGCTGGCCCGACTCGAGCTGACGCTGACTTCGGCCCGACCCGTCACGTTGCTGGCCGAACCCATGGAACGCTGGCGCGATGCGAATGCCTCGGCCGCAGCATTGCCATTGCTGGCACTATTGACCATGGGGCATGGCCAGTGTCAGCTGGATGCTGCCGCCACACTGGGATTGCAGATCGACATGGATCGAATCGAAAGGGAGCCGGTCGCTTGAACACCACCGTTGCGCGCTGGTGCGTGCTGATTCCCTGCCTCAACGAGGAAGCCGCGATTCAGGCGGTGGTCGAATCCGTACTTGCACTCGGTGCGCCGGTGATCGTGATCGACGACGGTTCGGATGACCGCACGCCGGAGATCGTCGCCGCGTTGCCGGTCACCCTGTTGCGCCACGTCACGCGCTGCGGCAAGGGCGAGGCGCTGCGCCGCGGTTTTCGCGAAGCACTGCGGCAAGGCTTCGATGCCGTGCTGACCATGGACGGTGACGGCCAGCACCTGGCCAGTGACATCCCGCGCATCGTGGCCGCCGCCGCGCAGTATCCCGATCACATCGTGATCGGCGCCCGTCTGCTCGACCGTGCGCAGCAACCGATGAGTCGCCGCCGCGCCAACGCCGTCGCCGACTGGGGCATCTCGTGGGCCTGTGCGCAACCGGTCGCCGACACCCAGAGCGGCCAGCGCTGGTATCCGCGCGCGGCACTGGAGCTGGTGGACCTGCCGGCGGAGAACTTCGTGTTCGAGGCAGCGATCCTGATTGCTGCCTCGCGCGAGAAAAAGCTCGGCGTGGTCTCGGTGCCGATCGCGTCGCGCTATCACGGCGAGTTCCGGCTCAGTCATTTCAACCCGGTGCGCGATGTCACCCGCATCACCGTCTATACCATCGGCCGGGTGATCCACTACGGCAACGTCATCGCCAGCCATCGTCGCTCGCGTGGCACACCGACCGTGGTCTGCGACAACCGCTGAAACCATCCCGCATCGCGGAGTCAGGCCATGCCGCCGTTGACACCGATCACCTGGCCATTGATGTAGGCCGCCGCATCGCTGCACAGGAATGCCACGAGCGCGGCGACTTCCTCCGGCTTGCCGGCGCGTTGTGCGGGCACCAGCTCGCGGATGCGTTCCGGCGGAAAATCCTCGCCGATCATGCGCCCCTCGATCACGCCCGGCGCGACCACGTTCGCCGTGATCCCGCGCGAGGCCATCTCGCGCGCCAGCGATCGGGTGGCGCCATGCAGGGCGGCCTTCGCCGCCGCGTAGTTGGCCTGCCCGCGATTGCCGAGCTGCGCCGCCACCGAGCTGACCGAGACGATGCGGCCAAAGCGTGCGCGCGCCATCGGCAGCAGCAACGGCTGGGTCACGTTGAAGAAACCATGCAGGGACACGTCGATCACACGATGCCATTGCTCGCTGCTCATGCCGGCCATCGGCGCATCGTCGTGGATACCGGCATTGTTGATCACGGCATGGATCGGCCCCTCGGGCAACAGCGCATCCAGCGCCGCACGCGTCACCTCGGCATCGGTGACATCGAATGCCGTGGCCTGCGCGCTCCCCCCGGCGTCACGGATCGCCACCACCACCGCTTCCGCGCGGTGCAGGCTCTGGTTGGCATGCACGATGACGTGATAACCGGCTGCAGCGAGCGCATGGCCGATCGCACCACCGAGTTCACCACTGCCGCCGGTAACCAGCGCACGGCGCAGAACAGCTGTTGCAGACATGACGTGACCTCGCAGCTCAGGACTCGGGATGGCGAAATTCAGGATAAATGACCGCAGCGCGCCCGCTGGCCAGCAGGCGACCGCGATGCTCGACGCGGAACGCGTACTGCGCACCGCCATCGTCGGCGTACAGACATTCGGCATGGATATCCAGCATGCCGTCCAGTCCGTCGACATACTCCTCGAACAGCTGCACATCGCGCAGGCTGACCAGCCGCCCCGGCCGCGCCACGTCCACACCGTCGACACGTGCCAGCAGGGCACCGTGCACGGCCATCGCCTGTGCCCCGTATTCGGCCAGATGCACCGCGTGCAGACCGTGCGGGCCGCGCAGCGGGTTGTCCATGCGCGCGTGGCTGGCACTGACCGCATGGATCGTGCACTCGTCCCACACCTGCACCGCATCCAGCAGGCACATCGTGCCGGCATGCGGTATCAGCTGCGCCCAGTCAGTCTTCGGAAGCATGCGTATGCGGCGCCATCAGGATCGACAGACAGAAGTGGAAGGCCACGCCCAGGCTTACCGTGAGCCCGATCGCGCGCAGTACCGGAATGCTTGCCCACGCCAGCATGCCGAATACCAGCAGCGCGGACAGCACGCATACGATGGTGGCATGCAGGGTGCGCCGCTGCTCGGCCGGATCGCCGGTATCGCGCTCGAAGAACAGCGCATAGTGCAGGCCGAGCCCGCCGGCAAGGATCAGCGCAACCAGATGGAACAGCGAGATCTCGATGCCAGCCACGCGCTCCACCGCCAACACCAGGAACGTCGCCAGCGTCATCGGTGCCAGCACATGCCAGGCGCGGCGCAGGCTGCGCAGCGCCAGCGCAATCGTCAGCACCAGCAGCAGGCTGGCGACCAGGAGTGCCTGCAGGATGCGCGTACGATAGTCGGCCACCAGCGATTCCGAGGCCGCTTTCAGGTCGAGCAGGCGCACCGCGCCATGCGTGTTTTCGCCGAGCGCCTGCAGCGCGGCCACATCATGCACGCCACTGACCGTACCCAGCCCCAGCCAATGGCCGTCGCGCTGCACCAGCATCGCGGCAAGACGTTGACCGAGCGGCGTCTGCGCGTAACGCTCGGGTGTCAGCGGTGGCAATCCGCGCGCAGTCTGCACATCGTCGAGAAATGGCTGGAACAGGTCGGGACGGAATGGCAGGCCTTGCAAGGCCTCGTTCAACTCGTGCTGCAAAGTGGCGCGATTCGGCAGCTTCTGCTGACGCGCGAGCTGCAGCGCCACGGTCGGCAGATAGCGCGACGGCAACTCCAGCGCATCAACCGCATGTTTCGCCACCGGCGCATCGACGCGCGGCTGCAGCCTTTCCGACAAGGCCAGCACGCCCTGCTCGGTGGGTGCCTGCAGCACCAGCAGATAGCGGACATCCGGTGCGCCCAATGCCTCGCGCAGACGGGCATCGTTCTGCAGCATGTCCTGCGGCAACGGGGTCAGTGCAGCGAGATTGTTCTGCCAGAACGGACCGGGCGCGAATGCCAGCATCAGTGCGATCGCCATCGCCACCAGCACCGGAATCCAGCGCGGTCGTGGCAGCCGGTCGACGAACGCGCGCGCCATCGCCAGCCAGCGCATCTGCGCTACATCGCGAACGCGCACAGGAAGCAGATGCGACAGCAGATAACGCGTGCTGAAACCGGCGACCAGCAGGCCGACGATGGTGAATACGGCGAGCTGCTTCAACCCGTTCACGCCGGATGCGTAGAACGCCAGGTAGGCAATGCAGGCCGAGGCGATCGCGGTAAGCAGCAGCGGCCACAATGCACGCACGCTCTGCACGGCATCCTCGCCGGCACGGCGATGGCTGAGCACGCGGATGGGATATTCCTGCGCAACGCCGAGCAGGGTGAAACCGAACGCCAGGGTGATCCCGTGCACTTCGGGAAAAGCCAGCGTCAGTGCGGCGATGCCGGCCAGTGCCGCGCTGGCGATCGGCAGCGCCGAGAGAAGCAGCGAACTGAAACTGCGATAGGCCAGCAGCAGCAACGCGATGAAGCCGACACTGGAGATGCGGCCGATCCAGTCGGCCTGCTGCCGGGTCTGCGTGCCCATCACCACGCTGAAATAACCCGGACCGCTGAACCCGAGTTTCGCGCCGGCACTCCCCGGCAGCGCATCGAACGCGTGCCGGATGCCGTCGATCGCCTGCTGTTGCGCGTCCGGGTCGAAACCCGCGGCGGAAGTCTGCACCAGCAGCAAGGCTTCGTCCTGCGGCGAGAACCACACGCCTTCCCGCACGTCGGGCGATTTTGCCGGTGCCCAGCGCTCGGCCAGCTTCAGCACTTCCAGTGTGGGGTCACGCGGCAGCAGGCCCTTCAGCAGGCTTGCCGCCGGCGAGGACAGATCATCCAGCCGTTGCTGCAGCTGATCGGCCAGATACGCTTCGTCCAGCGGCTGCGTATCCAGCGTCGGCGACAGCAGGTAGCGATACGGCAGCAGGCCGGAAGGCAGTGCAGCCAGGTCGAAGCTGCCATTGAGCACCTGGCTGTAGCGCTTGTCGTTGCGCAACGCGCTCGCCAATCCCTGGCTCAGCGCCGCCAGTCGTGTATCGGCAAGTTGCCCGTGGGAGTCACTACTGATCGCCAGCAACAGCAGGCGCGAGCCGGGCCCGTCACCGACCTGCTCCATCAGCAACCGCTGATCCGGCGTGGTTGGCGCAGGCATGAAACTGCGCAGATCGGTACTGACCTTGAGCCGTTGACTGACCATCCAGCCGAGTCCGGCCAGCACCAGCAACCAGACGACCAGCAGCGTGGTACGACCGCCGCGGTGCATGTTCAGTGCGTGCCCTGGCACAGCGCCTGCAACGCTTCGCGCGTTGGCTGTGCGGGCATCTTCGCCGCCAGCGGGCCCAGCAGGTCGATCGCAAGATCGCCGTCGGCCTCCTGCATGCGCATGCAGCGCGACTCCTTGCCGACACCATCGATCGTGATGCCGGCGATGGTTTTCGCCACCTTCGCATCGCGTGGAATCAGGCTCAGCGTCCACGTCCCGGCCGCGTCGCCGCTCTGCCGTATCTCGAACGCCTGCTGCAAGCGCCCGGCATCACCACTCAGCAACGCGACAAAACTGTCCAGCAGCACCTGCAGCTGGGGGGCACGTTGCAGCGAAAAGTGTCGTGGACTCTTTCCCGCTTGCTGCTGCGTCACTTCGCCGTCGGTGATGGTGGCGGTTTCCTCCTTGGGATGCAGGACGTGCCGCTGCAGCTTGTCGCCACCCAGCCATGCCAGCTCACCGGACACCACCAGCGGCCGCTCCAGCACCTGCATGAAGCGCGCCTCGGCAAACGGCGTACGTGCCGGCGGCGGCACACCCAGTGCCGTGATCAGCGCATGTGCGGATGACGATGACGCAGCGGGAGCCGGGGTGGCGCTACCGGCCTCAGACGCCGACGCGCTCGCCCACAGGGGCAGCGCCATGCCCAGCAGGAGCACGCAGATCTTGCTGCCAGAAATCATAGAAATTGAACCAGTTGTAGGGAGCGACATGGACGTAATGTTCCAGACGTTGCGCATAACGGGCAATCATCGCGTCCAGCGCCGGGCCGCGCTGCTGCCGCGGAATCTCCACCCGGTCGGCCAGCGGCTCGAAGATCAACCGGTAGCGGTTACCGCCCAGATACAAACCGAAGCACAACACCACCGGCACCTGCAACGTGTGCGCCAGCAACCATGGGCTGACCGGAAACGGCGCCGGCGAACCCAGGAATGGCGCATACCGCAACACTTCGTGGCCACGCCCGCGATCGGCCAGCATCGCCACCACGGCGCCGTTCTGGCAGGCCTCGGACATCGCCAGCGCAATCGAGGTGCCATCCTGCGCGGCGTCGATCACGTTGGCACCCACTTCCGGCGCCAGCGCCTCCAGCAGTTCGGTCAGAGCCGGTGTCTTCTGCTTGTCCAACACCACCCGCAACGGCATTTCCGGCCGACGTGCGCCGAGCGCCCGCAACGCCTCGAAGCTGCCCTGGTGCGAACCGAACAGCAGCACGCCACGCCCCAGCGCAATGCGCTGGTCTAGCAGTTCCAGCCCTTCGACCTCGATCCGGAACGGTTTCTCGCCATGCGCCAGCAGAAACACCCGATCCATGATCGTGGCGGCGAAACAGTGGATATGCCTGAGCACCTGCCACGGCATCACGGGTTGGCCGAACACGCGCTGCAGGTACTGCTGCGATGCCTGCCGCTCCGGCCGGCGGCGCAGGTAGAAATACAGCGTGATCGGATATAAGCACAGCCGCGCCATGCGGCGACCGCCGTACAGCGCGATGGCGCGGATCAGCCAGATG
The DNA here is from genome assembly GCF_054782855.1 of Rhodanobacter koreensis. NCBI lineage: Bacteria > Pseudomonadati > Pseudomonadota > Gammaproteobacteria > Lysobacterales > Rhodanobacteraceae > Rhodanobacter > Rhodanobacter koreensis. Next base: position 246,193 of record NZ_BAAGRR010000011.1, read on the forward strand.
GCGAAACGGCCGCCACCTTCCGGCCGGCTCTGCCAGTGTTCGTTCGTGCTCATGTCGCTCCCTCGACCAGGCCACGCGCCAGCAGGTTGCCGCCACGTCGAACCTCGAAGCGAAAGCGCGATCGGTCCGCATCCGTTTCCGTCAAATGCAGCATGGCCGCCTCATCCGGCAGCAGCGGCGCCACGAACTTCGCCTCCAGCACACGTGCCAGCCGCTGGTTTCGCCATGCGCGCAGGGCCAGTGCCACCTGCTCCAGCAGAATCACCCCGGGCACCAGCGGATGGCCCGGGAAATGGCCAGGCAAGGCCGGATGCGCGGCATCGATGCACAGCGCCTGCTCGTATACGGCGTGGTTCATGGGGTGACGGCCCGGCTGCCATGCAGCAGTTGTGGCCAGTGCAGGGCCAGCTGCAGCAGCATGTCGTGCAGGCCGGGATGGCTCAGATGACGCAAGCGCCAGCGGCGATAGCCGTACTCCAGCAGGAAGGCGGCACCAAGCAGCACATAACCACCCACATGCAGCCACGCCGCGGCCCAGCGATCCGACAGCGGCAGCGGCGAGGCGATACCCAGCCGCGCCAGCAGGCCGCTGTGCTCGGCGAACAATAACAACACGGCCAGCGCGATGGCCTGCATGCCCAGCAACAGCGTCCAGAACCAGGTGAGCTGACGTGCGTAGCCTGCCACCCCGGGTTGTTGCAGCCGTTCGGCACCTTCGATGGCAACGATGAAGCGCGCCACCAACGGCTCGGACGTGCTCAACGTGCGCCCGAACCAGCAGGCCAGCAACACATTGATCAGCACCGGCACCGCTTCCAGCAGCAGACTGGCGAACCCGTACAGCGACAACAGCAACAAGGTCGCCAGCAGACCCAGCCACGCCAGCCACGGTCCGGCACGCCGGGTCAGCAGGCGCGGCAGCAGTACGGCGGTCAGCAGCAGCGAGAGCGCGATCAGCGGGAAAACCTGCCGATGCGTCAGCGCGCCGGCCATGGCCAGCAACGGATACGCCAGCAGCAAGACCAGCACATAACGCCGCGTCGTGTGTTGAATCGGTTGCACACAAGATGTCATGCCGGATTCCGCCATGGCTCCGCCAGAATCGACAGCCTGCCACTTGCGGCTGAATACCATGTGACGAAGCCGGTGACGCCGAGGGGTTGAAGCGTGAACGTCAGCCGACGCGGTGCTGCTCGACATGTGCGGAGAGCGTGCGCAGGCTGGTGAAAATCTGTCGGTTGTCCGGGTTGTCCGAGCGCAGCTGGAACCCGTAACGCTTGGACACGGCCAGCGCGATTTCCAGCGCGTCGATCGAATCCAGGCCCAGCTCGCCCCCGAACAACGCGGCATCGGGGGCGATCTGTTCCGGCGTGACGGCTTCGAGATTCAGGCATTCCACGATCAACGTGGCCAATTCGTGCTGCGCTGCTGTCTGTTCTGCCATGCTCGATTCCGTACGCCTGATTCATTGCCTCCCCCCGGTGGCAGTGGGCGCGGAGTGTAACATAGCGCCCCTGTCGTTCCCGGTTGCAACCAATGATTCAGGGATGTGAAGACCCACAGATCGAACCGCTGCAGCGCCGTGCGCCGCGAATTTCCTACCGGATTGCGGACGCTGCAGATGTGCTGAAAGAGCCGGGCACCCTGGTGCTGTTCGGCTTTGGTGCCGGCAGCCCGGATTCCGGCGATCCGCGTCAACTGCAAGTGACGCTGGAATGCTTCGACGCGCCCGCACCACTGGAGGTCTGGCAGGTTGATGCACCGGTGAGCTGCGGTACCGACGGTGCCCTGCGCTGGTCGGCCGGTGGCGGTTGGCTGTTTGCGGCCATCGAACTGGACGAGCGCGAGCACGGCGGCCCCACCGCCACCGCGAAGCTGGCCTACGAGCAACTGCACTGCTTCGTGGGAACCCGCGGCGCGCAGCATGTGCTGCGGGTATGGAACTACCTTGGCGCGATCAATCATGGCGAAGGTGATGCCGAGCGCTACAAGCACTTCTGCGACGGCCGCGCCGCCGGCATGGGTGACTTTTTCGCCGAAGGTTTCCCCGCCGCCACCGCGATTGGCCATCACGGCGACGTGCACCGGCTGCAGGTCTACCTGCTGGCCTGTGACCAGTGCGGCATCCGGGTGGAAAATCCCCGCCAGGTCAGCGCTTGGCGCTATCCGCGCCAGTACGGCCGCACGCCACCCAGCTTTGCCCGCGCCATGGTGTTTCCGGCGAAAGATGCGCTGGCGATCTCCGGCACCGCCGCGGTGGTCGGCCACGCCTCGGCGCATCACGACGACCTGGATGCGCAGCTCGATGAAACCCTGACCAACCTGGAGGCGCTGCTCGCCAGCGCCGACATGGCGGCCGGATTCGACACCCACTCACCGCTGAAAGCCTACGTGCGCCACAGCACCGACGCCGCGCGCGTGCGCGAATTCTTCCGGCAGCGCCTTCCCGGCGTGCCGATACTGTTGCTGCATGGCGATATCTGCCGCAGCGAACTGCTGGTGGAAATCGATGGCTGGCGCTACGCCTGAAAGCTCGGCCCATGCCGCGTCATGCATTACTGGCGCGCGTAGGCCGGATCCAGACTGCCCAGAAAGCTGCGCACCGCAGAACGAATGTACGGATTCGCACCCGCTTTCTTGTCTGCATTCTTGTCATCGGCACTCTGTTCTGCGCGAACGGGCACGGTCTGCAGCAACTTTCCGGTCACCGCGTCAAACACGGATATCGTCGCGGAATAGCCGACCACAGGTGCAAAGGAACCGCCGCCGCCACTCAGGGACGGGTTGCTGTAACCGGCGGTGATCCAGGGTGAATAATGGACTGCAACACGATACGGCCTGGCTTGATCCTTTGAACGAGAGGGTTGATCGTTCCGGAACGAACCATCGCTGGCTTCAACCGCGAGCAAGGTAACGTGCCGGTCGGATGCCCAGTCGGAAAATGCATTTTCGACCGTGATGCAATTGACACTGTCACTGGTACACGCCAGGTAGAAGGTGAATCGCGGGCTTGCATCGGCACCGAACAGCTGCAGGGACTGCAAGCTCTGCTGCTGCGCCGGACTCATGATTGCAGTCGGTGCTGCACATCCCTGCAGCAGCAGGACCATTGCGCTCATCATCCATATCCGCATCGCACGCTCCCTTGCTATGTCTCGGTGGCTGCCAAACACGCCAAAGGACGCGAATAACCCGAACGCCGAGCTACCGCATCGCGAACCAGCCAGTTCACCTCGTCAATGGCATCAGCTGACGCTTGCAGCAAACCATCGGGATCAGGCGACGTCAAGCCTCCTGCTGACCACCGTCGTTCGATGCTTTTACCGGCCGCTTCCAACCGTGGAATGTCTGCTGCCTGCCACGCGCCACGGTCAGCTCGCCCTCCGGCGCATCGTGCGTGATCACCGAGCCGGCGCCGATGGTGGCCTGCGCACCGACCGTCACCGGCGCCACCAGGGCGCTGTTGGAGCCGATGAAGGCGCCGTCGCCGATGCGCGTGACGAACTTGTTCACGCCGTCGTAGTTGCAGGTGATGGTGCCGGCGCCGACGTTGACCCCGCGGCCGATCTCGCTGTCGCCGAGGTAGCTGAGATGGTTCGCCTTGCTGTTTTCGCCGATGTGCGTCTTCTTGACCTCCACGAAATTGCCGACATGCACGCCGGCATCCAGCTCGGTGCCGGGACGCAGCCGCGCGAACGGACCGATCGTGCAGGGGCCGTGGGTGATCACGCCCTCCAGGTCACAATGCGGCTGCACCACGGTGCCGGCCGCCAGCTGCACGTCCTTCAACCGGGTGAACGCGCCGATGCGCACATCATCGCCGAGCCTCACCTGGCCTTCGAGGATCACGTCGATGTCGATCTCGACGTCATGGCCGGTATGGATCGCGCCGCGCACATCGATGCGCAGGGGGTCAGCCAGCCGCACGCCTTCGGCCAACAACGCGTGGGCGGCGCGTTGGCGATACGCCGCTTCCAGCTCGGTCAGTTGCAGCGGATTGTTGGCACCAGCGGCCTCCACCGGATCCGCGCATTCCACACTGAGCGCGGCACGAGCTTCCTCGGCGGCCATGCGGAAGATGTCGGTGAGGTAGTACTCGCCCTGGGCATTGTTGCGATCGAGCCGCTTGATCCAGCCACGCAGGGCCTTCGCTTCGGCAATCAGGATGCCGGTATTGACCAGATTGACCGCGCGCTGGTTGGCGTCGGCGTCCTTTTCCTCGATCACCGCGCGCACCTTGGCATTGCCGTCACACAGCACCCGGCCGTAGCCGTGCGGATCGGCGAGCCGGGTGGTGAGCAGGCTGAAGCCACCCTCCGCCTGCACCAGTTGCTGCAGCGTCGCCACCCGGGTCAGCGGCACGTCGCCATACAGCACCAGCACGCGCGCATCCCTCGGCACGCCGGCGAGCGCTTGCTCCACCGCATGGCCGGTGCCCAGCCGCTCGGCCTGCAGCACCCAGCGCAGATCGGCCTGATCGGCAAACGCCGCTTGCACCTGCTCGCCGCAATGGCCGTAGACGATATGGATCGCCACCGGCTGCAAGGCACGTGCTGCGGCGATCACATGGGCCAGCAGCGGCCTGCCAGCCAGCGGCATCAGCACCTTGGCCCGGTTCGATTTCATCCGCGTGCCGGCACCAGCGGCGAGAATGATCACATGCAGGTTTGCAGCTTCCATATCGCTCCCATGGCCATCTGGAGATAGTGACGGCGCAGGATACATCCTGCCTCTGTCCGTACTCTGGCTCAATGCTTCGCTTCCTCTGCTGCCGGCCTGAGCTTCCTCAACTGCGGCGCATAGGCCTTGACGAAAGCGTTGCGCAGCACGCCGAGGATCGCTTCGGATGTATCCAGCTGTTTGTCGTCGATGCGCCCGCTGATCGGCACGCGGGTCGCGAACTGATCGTTCGCATGGTTCTCGAACAACGAGACCACGCCCTGGGCCAGCGCTTCATAGGCCAGCTTGACCGGTCCCTTCTTGTCCTGTTCCACATCCTGTTTCCAGCTGAAGAGCTTCAGGTCGTGGAAAATCGGTTTGGCATAACCGTCCAGCTGACCGTTTCTGGCTTCCAGTTCCATCGTGAAAGTGCCGCTGCCACCCGCAAAATCAAGCCCGGCATAGGCTTGCGCGAGCGCGTTGGCCCGGGTGAGCTGGATGCCGGTGACTTGCAGCTGGTAGGAAAAATCGCCGAAGTGATTTAGTGGATCGAAGCTCGCGCTGGTCTCAAACGACGCGTCACCGAGGATCTTCGCCGTGGCATGCAGGGTGGCCACACGATTGCCGTGACGTCGCTGGATGTTGGTGAGATTGGTGACCGTGCCGTTGACATCGGTCATCTTGAGGTCGACGCGCGGGTTCGACACAAAGTTCTGGAAGGTCACCGTACCCTGACTCACATTGACCTCATCCAGCCGCATCGGTGCCAGCAGCTTGAGTTCGGCACGCCAGTCCACGCCCTTGCCGGTCTGGCTGCCGCTTTCACCCTGTCCCTCGACAAAATTGACCGTGGGTTCGGTGAAATTCACCTTGCCGCGAAACACGCCATGGCTCAGCGCAAACCAGCTCAGCTCGATATCGGCGCGCTTGCTATCCAGCAAGGGCGCCGGCAGTTTGCCGGTCGTCTTGACGATGCGCAGCCCATTGATCGTGTAGGCGCCATGCCACAAGTGCAAATCGATATCCGCGATCTGGCCATGGTAGTCACCCATCCGATCCATGCGGGTATTGAGATAATGCTTCACCACATAAGGCAGCAGCGCGCGCGCGATCACCAGCAGCAGGATGACGACCAGCAGCCGGCCAAGATGGCGGCGATGATGAGGCTTCATGGGATCGATCCACGGTGCAAGTCAGCGCATTCTAGATACCGGCATGTTCGCGCGGCGTGGATGGCTACGGCCGCCACGGGCGCACCGCCCCGAACGCTTCGGTAGAGACGGAGGGCTGGCCGGCGTGGCACTCGAAGCGGAACACATAGTCCAGGCTGAATGGCTGGGCCTCGCTGTCCACCTCATGGGTGTTGCCATCGGCGTCGGCAGCCCAGTGTTCGATCTGCAGCGGGGTGAACCGCCATTGCAGAGCAGCCACGCGAACGGCGGCAAAGAACTGTTGCCAGCGCGGCGGAGCCGCGTCTATCACTATCCCCCGCACGTCGCTCACCATGCCAGCCTTGTCCACGATCAACCGTGCCTGCACTTCTTGCGGCGGCAGGCAGGCGGCGAGCTGGCTCGCCGGATAGACCGGCATCACGCGCTGAAACAGCGTCGCACCGGTGGAAACATCGCCCAGCGCCAAGTGATAGCGCGTCGTACCCGGCGGCGGCACCATCCTCCACGAGGCGTCGCCGCGCGGCGGTGGTGGCGCGATGCGCGGCGAGCTGGCGCAGCCGGTCAATATCAGCAGCGCGAAGCAACCTGCGTACCGCCATCGAGCTGTCTGCCCTGTCATGCGCGTCGCGCACTCATGCGTCATATCGATATCCTGCCCACGCAAAAACGCCGGCACAAGGCCGGCGTCTGTTCATTATTGCTAGTCGTCAGTTAGTGCTTGAGGTTCTTGCGCAGGCGCTCCAGCGCCTGCAGCTGGGTCATCGCCTCGACCAGCTTGGCCTGGGCTTCGGCGATGTCCACCGCGTCGGTGCGGTGGGCCAGCGCGTCCTCGGCTTCCTTCTTGGCGCGCTGCGCGGACGCCTCGTCCAGATCGGACGCGCGGGCGGCAGTGTCGGCCAACACGGTGATCACCTGCGGCTGCACTTCCAGGATGCCGCCGGAAACCCAGAACTGCTGACGCTCACCGCCGGCCAGCACCACGTCGACGTGGCCCGGCTTCAGACGGGTGATCAGCGGGGCGTGGCGGGGCGTGATGCCCAGCTCGCCCAGTTCGCCGGTGGCGACCACCATCACGGCGTCGCCGTGATAGATCTCGGCTTCGGCACTGACGATGTCGACGCGTATGGTTTGGGTGGTCATGACTCAGGTTCCGAATGCGTAAGACACCGGGCGGACTGAAGGTCCGCCCTTGAGGATCAGGCGGCCTTCTTGGCGCCCATGTCTTCGGCCTTCTTGACCGCCTCGTCGATGCTGCCGACCATGTAGAACGCCTGCTCCGGCAGGTGGTCGACGTCGCCGTCGACGATCATCTTGAAGCCGCGGATGGTTTCCTTCAGCGGCACGTACTTGCCCGGCGAACCGGTGAACACTTCGGCCACATGGAACGGCTGCGAGAAGAAGCGCTCGATCTTGCGCGCGCGCGACACGGCCTGCTTGTCTTCTTCCGACAGCTCGTCCATGCCGAGAATCGCGATGATGTCCTTCAGCTCCTTGTAGCGCTGCAGCGTGCCCTGTACGCGACGGGCGACGTCGTAGTGCTCCACGCCGATCACGTTCGGATCCAGCTGACGGCTGGTGGAATCCAGCGGATCCACCGCCGGGTAGATACCCAGCGAAGCGATGTTGCGGCTCAGCACCACGGTCGCATCCAAGTGGGCGAAGGTGGTCGCCGGCGACGGATCGGTCAGGTCATCCGCGGGCACGTACACGGCCTGGATCGAGGTGATCGAGCCAGTCTTGGTCGACGTAATGCGCTCCTGCAGCACGCCCATTTCCTCGGCCAGTGTCGGCTGGTAACCCACGGCCGACGGCATGCGGCCGAGCAGCGCGGACACTTCGGTACCGGCCAGCGTGTAGCGGTAGATGTTGTCGACGAAGAACAGCACGTCACGGCCCTTGCCGGAAGCGTCCTTCTCGTCGCGGAAGTACTCGGCCATGGTCAGGCCGGTCAGCGCCACGCGCAGACGGTTGCCCGGCGGCTCGTTCATCTGGCCGTACACCATCGCGACCTTGTCGAGCACGTTGGAGTCCTTCATCTCGTGGTAGAAGTCGTTGCCCTCGCGGGTACGCTCGCCCACGCCGGCGAACACGGACAGACCTTCGTGCGCCTTGGCGATGTTGTTGATCAGTTCCATCATGTTGACGGTCTTGCCCACGCCGGCGCCGCCGAACAGGCCGACCTTGCCGCCCTTGGCGAACGGGCACATCAGGTCGATCACCTTGATGCCGGTTTCCAGCAGGTCGTTCGCGGCCGCCTGTTCGTCGTAGCTCGGCGCCTCGCGATGGATCACCCACTGCGCCTGCTCGCCGATCGGGCCGGCTTCGTCGATCGGGTTGCCGAGCACGTCCATGATGCGGCCGAGCGTCTGCTTGCCGACCGGCACCTTGATGCCTTCGCCGGTGTTACGCGCGATCAGGTTGCGGCGCAGGCCGTCGGTGGAACCGAGCGCGATCGTGCGCACGATGCCGTCGCCCAGCACCTGCTGCACTTCCAGCGTGATCTCGGTGCCGTCGATCTTCAGTGCGTCGTACACCTGCGGTACCTGATCGCGCGGAAACTCGACGTCGATGACCGCGCCGATGATCTGAACAACTTTGCCCTGGCTCATGGAATGCTCCGGATGGATCTTTTAAGGTTCTGTCTAAGCGCCGTGTGAACGTCGCTCTTATTGAGAGTGCGGCCACGGATGGCCGCTTTTTGATCTTGTTCTGCGATCACGGACGATCGCACTTATACAGCTGCAGCACCGCCGACGATTTCCGAAATTTCCTGGGTGATCGCCGCCTGGCGCGCCTTGTTGTAGACCAGGGTCAGTTCACCGATCACCTTGTTCGCGTTGTCCGACGCGCTCTTCATCGCCACCATCCGCGCGGCGTGCTCGCTGGCCAGATTCTCCAGCGACGCCTGATACACCACCGACTCGATGTAACGACCCAGCACATGCTCCAGCACGGCCTGCGCATCGGGCTCGTAGATGTAGTCCCAGTCGTGGCTCGCTTCCAGCTTGACACCGGCATAGGCCGACTCACCGGCCGCCTGGTGCGCCTCCATTTCCGACGCCACCAGCGGCAGCGGCAGCAGCGCGTCGATGGTCGGCTTCTGCGTCATGGTGTTGACGAAGTCGTTGTAGGCGAGAAACACGCGATCCAGGCCGTTGGACGTATAGGCATCCATCATCACCTTGATCACGCCGACCAGCTGTTCAAGCTTGGGCTTCTCGCCAAGATGGCTGACGCTGCCGATCAGGTTGATGCCCTTCAGACGGCGGAAGAACGAAATCGCCTTCTGGCCGATCGCCACCACGTCCACCTGCACGCCCTGCTTCTGCCACTCGGCGATCGCCGGCAGCAGGCGACGGAACAGGTTGGAGTTGAGGCCGCCGCACAGACCACGATCGGTCGACACCACGATGTAACCGACCCGCGCCACGTTGTCGCGCTGGGTCAGGAACGGATGGCTGAAATCGGTGCTGGCCTGGGCCACGTGCGCGATCACCTTGCGCATCGAGCGGGCATACGGACGCGAGGCCTTCATCATGTCCTGCGCGCGACGGATCTTCGCAGCAGAGACCATTTCGAGCGCGCGCGTGACCTTGCGCATGTTCTGCGTGCTCTTGATCTTGGTTTTGATTTCGCGTCCGCTGGCCATGCTCTATCCGCTCGTTATGCTCGCTGGTGGAAGGGAGGACGTTGCCTGCCCTTCCGATGCACTACTGCCGTATTACCAGCTACCGGTTTTCTTGTACTCGTCCAGCGAGGCCTTGAAGGTGGCTTCGATGTCGTTGTTCCAGTCACCGGTGGCCACGATCTTGGCCATCAGCTCGGCGTGGTTCTGGTGCATGAACGCGTGCAGGCCCTTCTCGAACGGCAGCACCTTGTTGACCGGCAGGTCGTCGAGGTAGCCCTTCTCGGCGGCGTATACCGACAGCGCCAGCTCGGCGATCGACAGCGGCGAGTACTGCGCCTGCTTCATCAGCTCGGTGACGCGCTGACCACGGTCGAGCTGGGCGCGGGTGGCCGGGTCCAGATCCGAGGCGAACTGCGCGAACGCGGCCAGCTCACGGAACTGCGCCAGTGCCAGTTTCACGCCGCCGGACAGCTTCTTGACGATCTTGGTCTGCGCGGCACCGCCGACGCGGGACACCGAGATACCGGCGTTCACGGCCGGACGGATGCCGGCGTTGAACAGGTCGGTTTCCAGGAAGATCTGGCCGTCGGTGATCGAGATCACGTTGGTCGGCACGAACGCCGAAACGTCGCCGCCCTGGGTCTCGATGATCGGCAGCGCGGTCAGCGAACCGGTCTTGCCCTTCACTGCGCCGTTGGTGAACTTCTCGACGTATTCCTCGGACACGCGCGATGCGCGCTCGAGCAGACGCGAGTGGAGATAGAACACGTCGCCCGGATAGGCTTCACGACCCGGCGGGCGCTTCAGCAGCAACGAGATCTGGCGGTAGGCGACGGCCTGCTTGGACAGATCGTCATACACGATCAGCGCGTCTTCGCCGCGATCGCGGAAGTACTCACCCATCGCGCAACCGGAATACGGCGCGACGTACTGCAGCGCGGCCGATTCGGACGCCGAGGCGACCACGATGATGGTGTTGGCCAGGGCGCCGTTCGCTTCGAGCTTGCGCACCACGTTGGCGATCGACGAGCGCTTCTGACCGATCGCGACGTAGATGCACTTAATGCCGGAATCCTTCTGCGCGATGATCGCGTCGATCGCCAGCGCGGTCTTGCCGGTCTGGCGGTCGCCGATGATCAGCTCGCGCTGGCCACGACCGACCGGGATCATCGCGTCGACCGACTTGTAGCCGGTCTGCAGCGGCTGGTCGACCGACTTGCGCCAGATCACGCCCGGCGCGACCTTCTCGATCGCCGCGTTGAGCTTGGCACCGAGCGGACCCTTGCCGTCGATCGGGTTGCCCAACGCGTCGACGACGCGGCCGAGCAGCTCCGGGCCAACCGGCACTTCAAGGATGCGGCCGGTGGTCTTGGCGGTGTCGCCTTCGCGCAGGTGCTGGTATTCACCGAGCACCACCGCGCCGACCGAGTCGCGCTCGAGGTTCAAGGCGAGGGCAAACGAATTCCCCGGCAGCTCGATCATTTCGCCCTGCATCACATCGGCCAGGCCGTGGATGCGCACGATGCCGTCGGACACGCTGATGATCGTGCCTTCGTTGCGTGCTTCCGCGCCGAGCTTGAACTGCTCGATGCGGTTCTTGATCAGTTCGCTGATCTCGGACGGATTCAAAGTGGTGCTGGACATGGTCTTTAATCCCGGAAAATTTGGAAACGAGTCGCCTTTCTCAAGAGTCCGGCAATAGATGGCCGGTTTGGCTCTTCGCGAAATGGACTTCGCGTAAAACTAGTGGCTCAGTGCGCCGGCCAGCTTTGCCAGCCGTCCGCGCGCTGAGCCATCGATCACTTCGCTGCCGGTATCGATCACCACACCAGCCAGCAACGAGGCATCGACCTGGGTTTCCAGTTCGATCTCGCGCTTGAAGCGGCGCTTCAGCGACACCTTGAGCTGCTCGGCCTGCGCCGCGTCCAGGGCCATCGCACTGGTCACCTTGACCAGCAGCTGCGACTCGGACTCACGCTTGAACGCCTCGTACAGATCGGCCACTTCCGGCAGCAATGCCATGCGACGCTGCTCGGCCATTTCACCGAGGAACTGCGCAAATGGGGCGTCAGCGACCATGCCGGCCGGCAGATGCAGCGCCACCAGTTGGGCCGGCAGCACCCGCGGATCGGTGCCGAGATCGGCCACGCGCGGATCCTTCGCCACCGCAGCGGCAAAGGCCAGCGCCTGCGACCACGCAGCCAGCGAACCGGCCGCATGGGCCACTTCGAACGCGGCGCGGGCGTACGGACGGGCGAGGGTGATTGCCTGAGCCATGGATCAGATCTCAGCCGCGAGCTGGTCGAGCAGGGCCTTGTGCGTCGACGCATCGACTTCGCGCTGCACGATCTTGCTGGCACCCTGCACCGCCAACGCGCCCACCTGCTCGCGCAGCTGGTCACGGGCACGCTGGGCCATCGACGCGATGTCGTCCTGCGCGCTCGCCTTCAGCCGGTTGATTTCGGCGATGGCTTCGCTGCGGGCCTTGTCGATGATCTGGTTGGCCTGCTGCTGGGCCTTGTCGATGATCTCGGAAGCCTGCTGGCGGGCCTGCTTGATCTCGCCAGCCACCTTCACGTCCGCGCTCTTCAGCTCGGCGTGCGCACGTTCGGCGGCATTGAGGCCCTCGGCAATCTTGACCTGCCGGTCCTCAATCGCCTTGTTGATGTGCGGCCAAATGAAGTGGACGCAGAACCAGATCAGGATGGCGAACGAAAGCATTTCGCCAATCAAGGTCGCGTTGAAATCCATCGCTGCGTTACCTGTAAATACGGGATGAAACGGACACGGGCATCACGACACCCGTGCCGAACAGACGGCGGCGCCACGGCGCCGCCAGGGGACTCAGCCTGCCGCCAGCTTCGACAGCAACGGATTTGCCACGGCGAAGTACATCGCCAGCGCCACGCCGATCAGGAACGCCGCGTCGATCAGGCCGGCAAGCAGGAACATGCGACCCTGCAGCAGCGGCACCAGTTCCGGCTGGCGGGCAGCGGCTTCCAGGAACTTCGAACCCATGACGCCGATACCGATACAGGCACCGAGTGCACCGAGGCCGATGATCAGACCCAGCGCGATAGCGGTGAAGGACTGCACTTGAGCAATATGAGCGATGAGTTCCACGACGGTCTCCTGAAGAAATTTAAACTTGAAAGATCAAAACGGTTGAAACAGATGGTTCGAAAAACGCGTATCAGTGATGATCGTGCGCCATCGAGATGTACACGATCGTCAGCACCATGAAGATGAAGGCCTGGATGCCGATGATCAGGATGTGGAAGATGCCCCACACCGTGTAGCCGATGATGCCCATGCCGTACAGCGCCCAGCTGCCGGCGGTGAACAGGCCGGCGATCAGCATGAACACCAGCTCGCCGGCGTACATGTTGCCGAACAGTCGCATCGCCAGGCTCACCGGCTTGGACAGCAACTCGACCACGTTGAGCAGGAAATTGGGGATCCACAATGCCGGATGCGCACCGAACGGCGCGGTGAACAGCTCGTGCATGTAGCCGCCGAAGCCCTTCGCCTTGAAGCTGTAGAAGATGATCAGCACGAACACGGTCAGCGACATCGCGAACGTCATGTTGATATCGGCGGTGGGTACGGCGCGGAAATGGCCGATCCCGAATTTCTCGGTGATCCATGGCAGCAGATCCACCGGCAGCAGATCCATCGCGTTCATCAGGAACACCCAGACGAATACAGTCAGCGCCAGCGGACCCAGGAAACGACGATCACCATGGAACACGTCCTTGACCTGGCCGTCGACGAACTCCAGCACCAACTCGACGAATGCCTGGCCTTTGCCTGGTACGCCTGCCGTGGCCTTGCGCGCCTTCAGCCAGAAGAGCAGGCAGAAGATCACGCCCAGCGCCAGCGACACGGTGACCGAGTCGATATGCACTGCCCAGAAACCATCCGGACTCGCCTGCGGACGCAGGTGGGTCAGATGGTGCTGGATGTATTCGGTCAGACCGCCCGACTCGCTCGCCATGTCTCAACCCTTGAATCTGAACGCCAGCAGATAAACCGCGTAAGCAGCCGCCAACCCCGTGATGGCGGCCAGCGGCGGCAACTTGTATTGGAACAGGATCACGACCAGCCCCCCGACGATCACGACCCATTTCAGGAACATGCCCGTCAGCAATCGGCTCAACGCCATGCCAGCCCCGTTCAACCCGCTGAAGAACCGCGCCGACAGCAGCGCGGTACCCAGCGCCACGATCGCCGCACCCGCAGCAGCCGACATCGCCTCACGACGCCCCAGCGTCAGGAAAACGAGGCCAACCAGCACCGCCACAGCAAGCTGCAGCCACATGATGCGCAAGGCGAGACGTCGACCGGAGGCAAGACTGTTGAGCACGTAACGTCCCCGCGCGGTTTACACCAGGCGGCACCGAAACAGCTACGGGCCACGATCCAATCCGCAAAAGTATATCAGTGCGCCGCTTGCAGCGACAAGCCGTGCAAGCTGTGGCATCTCGTCCCGGCAGCCGCAAATTCAGCGTGCAGCCAAGCCGGAAGTCTTGCTCATTCGCAGAAACTTTTGCCACCGCACATACAAACAGGGCCGAACACGAGGTTCGGCCCTGGGATCGCGGCGAACCGCGACGATGCAACTGTGTCTCTGGATTACTTGGCAGCCTTCTTGGCGGCAGCGACCGGCGCCGTCACGGCGTCGTTGGCGGCCTGGCGCTGCTCCTGCACGAGTGCATTCAGCGACTCGGCGGTCTTCTGGGTGACGGCGATCACTTCCTGCGAAACCGCCACCGCACGCTCGGCGTTGTCGCGGTTCAGGCTGGTGCCCTTTTCCCACAGGCTGCGCAGGCCGTTGATGTCGCGGGTTTCCAGCGCTTCGGCAACGAACTCGGCCGAAACCTTGGTCTGCTCCTCGAGCGCCTTGAGCTGCAGCTCGGCGACCGTCTCCAGACCCTTCAGGGCCAGCGACTGGGCCTTGAAGGCGCTGTCGGTGAGCTGCTTGGTGAAAGCGAAAAGCTGGTTGTTGAATTGCTGAGTCATGGTGCTGTCCTCACGGAGGATGGGGTAGTGGGACGCACTCTATCAGCACTTTTTGTGCAATGCAATATATTTTTGCACTATCGACCAGACCAGTCACAAAAAATTCAACGAAAACGTTTACTTGATGACAGTTAACACTTTTCGCGTCGCGTCAAAAATCACGACGACTGCAGCTTGCTCCCGATGTGCAGGTCTCATGCACCACCACCTTGTCCAGCCCAGGCAGACGCGGCTGCAGATGCCGCCAGATCCAGCGCGCCAGCATTTCGCTGGTCGGGTTCTCCAGCCCCTCGATGTCGTTGAGGTAGTGATGATCGAGCTGGTCATACAACGGCGCAAAGGCCGACTTCACATCGGCAAAATCCATCACCCAGCCCAGCTGCGGATCGGGCTCGCCGGAGACGTGGATCTCGACGCGGAACGAATGCCCGTGCAACCGGGCGCATTTGTGCCCGGCCGGCACGTTCGGCAGCCGGTGCGCCGCCTCGAGGGTAAAAATCTTGAAGATATTCATGTCGGCATTGTACAGCCGGGCATGTGTGGCACCGCGGCATGATTGATCCAGGCAACCCGGATTCTGCTGCGCTACCGGATGCCACGAGAGCCCATTACGTCGACGTCGACGGCTGGCACAACCAGCGCCAGGCACGTTTCACCAGCACCTAATAGGCCGTCCGGCTGTTGGCCGTACTGCGGATTTGCCCTACATTCCGCTTGCCGGGCGACGTTCCGGCATTCCATTCACCGAATTGCGCAGGGAAACGTATGGCAAAGACCCAGAAACAGGCTGTGAAGAAGGCCGCCGCCAAGCCGGCCGCCCCGAAACCGATCAAGGAGACCCTGAGCAAGTCGGGGCTGGTGGCGCACATCGCTGAAACGAGCGGCGTCGTGGCCAAGGACGTGCGCGCCGTGCTCGCCGCACTGGAAGGTGCCGTCGTCGGCTCTGTCCACAAGAAGGGCGCCGGCACCTTCATGCTGCCGGGTCTGCTGAAGATCACTGCCGTCAATGTGCCGGCCAAGCCGAAGCGCAAGGGCATCAATCCCTTCACCAAGGTGGAACAGTGGTTTGCTGCCAAGCCGGCCAGCGTGAAGCTCAAGGTGCGCCCGCTGAAGAAGCTCAAGGACGCTGCCGCCTGAGTTAAGGGGGCGCCCGACATTGCGGTACCTGGTTCATTGCCGCCGACGCGCGGCAATGAACCGCACAATGGTTTGCTCCGTCATCACCACGCGCAAAACCCCTCGCCATTACGCGGGGCAGCAGTTTCAACGAGAGCTTGCAAGCCGGATCGGCGCACATGTCACTGCCCTGCCAAAGGTGACGCACCACTCGTCGGCTGGCAAGTCAACGCTTCATGCCGTGATCCCGGCGCACGAGATGCGCAGGTCGCTTTGAAAGAGAGAGATACGCGGCTCAGGCCCAGGTGGCCTACCTCTCCATGGGTCACGGTCAAGAACCACTTTTCACCGTAGTTAAGCGTTGTCACGATCAGCCTTGCTGATCATCGGCCGAATGCCGCGTCGTGGATGCATCCCTGCAGGCGAAGTGCGCGCCATCTTTGGCCACCGCAACACCATCCATCTGGACGAAGGGTTTGGTGCTGCCGTGACTCGGCCTTCCATGCATCCGGAAAACTTCCCGCATTGACACGCTGGACGATTGCGCGTGCCATACGGCTCCACCCATCGCGCCAGGAACCGCTTCGCCATGAGGGAAAAGCCCGCGCTGTCGTTCTGGCAGATCTGGAACATGTGCTTCGGCTTTCTCGGCATCCAGTTCGGTTTCGCGCTGCAGACGGCCGATGTCAGCCGGATCTTCCAGACCCTGGGCGCATCGCTGGAACAGATTCCCGTGCTGTGGATCGCCGCACCGGTCACCGGCCTGGTCGTGCAGCCGATCATCGGGCATTTCCCCGATCGACATGACGCCGAAGGAATACCGTGAAGCGGGACGCAGCCATCGTCCGTGCGCAATCTCCTAGATCGTCTCAACCCGTCCTGGCTGTCATTTCGGGGAGCACTTGATGCATCCTGATATTTCCGTAATTATCGAAATATGGAATCCACGAACGCCCTCATCTGCCTCAGTGCCCTGTCCCAGGAGCACCGCCTTCATCTCTTTCGCCTCCTGGTCCAGGCTGGCGAGAAGGGCATGTCTGTCGGCGAGCTCGCCACGGCAACGCGCCTTCCGGGCGCAACGCTGACCAATCACCTGCACATCCTTCGACGCGCAGGTCTGGTTGCCGACGAACGCCGCGGGCGGGTGATCCAATGCCGCGCGAACTACGAACAGATGAACTCGCTGCTCGGTTTCCTCACCGAGAACTGCTGCGAGGGCTCCGGCGGCTCTGCGGGTTGTGCGCCGGCCATCAACTGCCCGCCAAGGAAAACATCATGAAGCGCTTCCACGTCCACGTGAACGTCGAACATCTCGGCACCAGCATCTCGTTCTACTCGACCCTTTTCGGGATGTCCCCAGCTGTCGTGAAAGAGGACTACGCCAAGTGGATGCTCGACGACCCCAGGATCAACTTCGCCATCTCGGCTCGAGGTCGCGCCATTGGCGTAGATCACCTGGGACTTCAGGCGGACGACGACAACGAGCTCGCCGCCATCGGGGCACGTCTCCAATCCGCCGACGCAGTGACGCTTGCCGAGAAGGCCACGACTTGTTGCTACGCCCGCTCTGACAAGTTCTGGGCTGAAGACCCTCAGGGAGTCCGCTGGGAGAGCTTCAGGACGCATGGCGAAGCCACGACGTATACCAGCGCACCGAGCTCCGCCGAGCCGATGAAGGGTTCCTGCTGCGGCCCTTCGGAAGCAGGCGCGGCCAGCTGCGCACCACAAACATCAAGCCACTGCCGTTGAGGTCCCAATGAGCACGCCCCCGTACAACGTCCTCTTCCTGTGCACCGGAAACTCGGCTCGCAGTGTGATGGCTGAAGCCCTGCTCAACGTCTTGGGCCAGGGCCGCTTCATCGCCCACAGCGCCGGCAGCTTCCCGAGTGGCACGGTTCAGCCGATCGCTGCGGAGATGGCGCGCGAGTTCGGTTACGCAACAGCACTGCGCAGCAAGAGTTGGGATGAGTTCGCACAGCCGGACTCGCCTCCCATCGATATGGTCATCACCGTATGTGACAACGCAGCCGGAGAAGTGTGCCCGATATGGCCCGGACACCCCATCACAGCCCACTGGGGTGTGCCTGACCCCGTGAGCATCGAAGGCCCCGAAGAGGCCCGCAGGCGGGCATTCCGAAGCGCCTGGATGATGCTTCGACAGCGCATCGAGTTGCTCCTGGCCCTCCCTCTGGCGAAGCTGGACCGCATCGCCACGCAGCGCGAATTGCGGGGCATCGGCAATACCGAGCACGCCGGATGAGCACCGAAGTTACAAGCACCCATGCACCCGCTCCCATCGGCTTCTTCGCACACTATCTCAGCGTCTGGGTCGCGGCCTGCATCGTCGCTGGCGTATTACTCGGGCACTTCTTCCCGCCCCTCTTCTCGGCCCTGGCGTCCCTGGAGGTGCAGCACATCAACCTGCCGGTGGCGGTGCTGGTATGGCTGATGATCGTCCCGATGCTCATCAAGGTGGACTTCACCCAGCTCAGCGGAGTGCGCCGACAGGCTCGAGGCATCGGCATCACGCTGTTCGTGAACTGGGGCGTCAAGCCGTTCTCCATGGCACTGCTGGGCTGGCTGTTCGTCCGCCACGTCTTCGCGGCGTGGCTCCCGGAGGCGCAGCACGACTCGTACATCGCGGGGTTGATACTGCTTGCCGCGGCGCCCTGCACGGCAATGGTCTTCGTATGGTCCAGGCTGTGCGATGGAGAGCCCAACTTCACCCTGGCCCAGGTCGCTCTGAACGACGCCATCATGGTCGTTGCCTTCGCTCCCATCGTGGCGTTGCTGCTTGGCGTGGCATCCATCGTCGTGCCCTGGCCGACGCTGATGCTCTCCGTCCTGCTGTACATCATCGTGCCGGTGATCGCAGCGCAGCTCTGGCGCATGCAACTGCTGCGTGGTCCGGGGCTGCCGGCGCTGGAGCGAACGCTGAAACGCCTCGACCCCTGGTCCACCGTCGCCCTGCTGGCAACCCTGGTGCTCCTGTTCGGCTTCCAGGGAAGAGCCATCACTGCGCAGCCCCTCGTCATCGCGATGCTCGCTGTGCCCATCGTGATTCAGGTGTACCTCAACGCGGGGATCGCGTACGGGTTGAGCCGCTGGCTCAAGGTGCCTCACTGCGTGGCGGGACCGGCCGCACTGATTGGCGCCAGCAACTTCTTCGAGCTGGCGGTGGCCGCGGCCATCAGCATCTTCGGACTCCAATCCGGCGCAGCTCTCGCGACTGTGGTCGGCGTCCTGGTTGAGGTCCCCGTGATGCTGTCCGTGGTCCACATCGTGAACCGGACGAGGCCCTGGTTCGGCGAGACGTCGATGGCGTAGCGGCAAATCTGTGCATCACGTCGCCAAGTTGAGCGTGCTGTCTCCGGCCGAACGCGAACCTTATTGCCCTCCGCCATCGGTCGTCTCCAATGGTTTGCTGGCAGGTTTAGCGTTCCTTGATCCTGGTATCAGTCAGCGACATGGCGGCAGTTTTTTTGACGGTAGCAACCTCCCGTCAATACCTACCGCCACGCGACGGTAGATCAACAATGGACGTGATAGACGTCGCCAGACATAGAAAAGGCTGGAACCCTTGCTGTTGCTGGGTTTACCGGCCTTCTTTGGACGTCACTGGATAAGTTCTTGGTGGCTATGGGTGGACTCGAACCACCGACCCCAGCATTATGAGTGCTGTGCTCTAACCGGCTGAGCTACATAGCCTTTGGGAACCCGCCGTACCGGCATCGGAACGATGCGGGCGGGGCGCGGCAGTGTAGTCGGGTCGTCCTGTCGGTTCAAGTCTGATGCTTGCTGTCGTTTCGCTCGCCGTGGTTGAATCGGGTGAAACTTGGGTGCGGCGTTACCGGCGGAGACCACGCTGGCCCACTCCTGGAGGCGACATGATTGATGTTGATGGCTACCGTCCGAACGTGGGCATCGTGCTGCTCAATGCAGACGGGCAGCTGTTCTGGGCGCGCCGGGTCAATCGTGATGGCTGGCAATTTCCGCAGGGCGGCATGCGTTCGGACGAGACTCCGCTGGAAGCGATGTACCGCGAACTGGAGGAGGAAACCGGGCTGGCACCACACCACGTGGAAGTGATCACCGCCACTCACGGCTGGCTGCGCTATCGCCTGCCCAATCGCTATGTACGCCATCACCAGCGGCCGACGTGCATCGGCCAGAAGCAGGTGTGGTTTCTGCTCAAGCTGGTCGCCAGCGAGGCGGAGTTGAAGCTGGATGCCTGCGACAAACCGGAGTTCGACCTCTGGCGCTGGGTGGATTTCTGGTACCCGGCTGCGCACGTGGTGAACTTCAAGCGACAGGTGTATGAACGGGCGCTGCGCCACTTTGCGCCCCTGGTGGAAGACCTGTTCAGTGTCGAACTCGGCAATGTACCGCCACGGGACAACGCCGATGACACACCACCCGGCCCCCACGACGGCTGCAAGGCCGCCTGAATGAAAGACAGCAAGCAGTCATTGCCTAATTGTTGACAATCATTCGCATTCGCGTTCTTATACGCGCCATGTATATCTGCATGTGCAATGCCGTTACCGACCACGACATCCGCCGCGAGGCGGCCGACGGCGTGCATACCTTTGCCGAATTGCAGGCCCGCACCGGCTGTTCCGATTGCTGCGGCTGCTGCGAGCAGGAGGCCCGTGCCACGCTGGACAAGGCCGTCGAACACGTACTCGGCCAGTTGCCGATCCTCACGGCCTGAGCTGCAAAATCCTCCGCAACGAATCCATCGCGACCGCATGGCCGTGCACGGCCCGTGCATCGGCAAACCATTGCCATTCGCATTTCGTCGGCGTGCGCGCTGAGTTTGTATAGTGGCGACCCAACGCGCCAGCAGCCGGAGAGCCCCATGAAAGGTGATGCGAAAGTCATCGAGTTCCTCAACAAGGTGCTCTACAACGAACTGACCGCGATCAACCAGTATTTCCTGCACTACCGCATGCTCAAGGACTGGGGCTACACCGAGCTGGCCGAGCACGAGTACAAGGAATCGATCGAGGAGATGAAGCACGCCGATCACCTGATCGAGCGCATCCTGTTCCTCGACGGCCTGCCGAACCTGCAACACCTGGGCAAGCTGCGCATCGGCGAGAACGCGCTGGAATCGATGCAGGGCGACCTGGATCTGGAACTGGCCGCGGTGGTCGACCTGCGTGCCGCGATCGCGCACAGCGAAGGCATCGCCGACTACATCAGCCGCGACCTGTTCAAGGACATCCTGCACGACGAGGAAGAACACATCGACTGGCTGGAAACCCAGTTCAGCCTGATCAAGGACATCGGCGCCGAGCGCTATCTGCAGAGCAAGATGCAGAGCTGAGCCACCTCGCCGGTGCGCTGAAGCGTGCATCGGTTCCTTGACGCTTTCGTCACGGCAGGGCTATACCTTCGGTTTTCCCCGGAATGGCCCGCATGGCTTCACGCCCTCCACCGCGCTTCGTCGTGCGCCGGCATGATGATGCTGGCTCGCGTCGGCGCGGGCTGTGGCTGGGCTCCGCGTGGCTGGCCAGCCTGCTGCTGACCGGGTTGCTGGTCGGCCTGCTGACCCGCCACGCCAGCCCGGCGGCCAACGACCAGCGCCAGCAGCGCGCGCTGAACGCGCAGATCGACGATCTCAAGCAGCAGGTCGCGAACCTGCAGCGCGCCGCCCAGGTCAATGAAGTCGCCACCCGCTCGCTGCGCGGCACGCTGGCCCAACGCGAGGAAGAGCTCAATGGCCTGCGCGCCGATCTGGGCTTCTATTCCCGGCTGGTGGGCGGTGACGCCCAGCGGACCGGCCTGAAACTGCAGGAAGTGAAGCTGCAGCCGATCACCGGTTCGCACGGCTGGAACCTCACCCTCAGCCTGACCCAGAACGCGAAGCGCGACGAGGAAACCGTCGGCAACGCGGTGATCAGCGTGGAAGGTCTGCGCGGCGACAAAGTAGTCACGCTCGACTGGGCGGCACTCGGCGATGCCGCGCAGAAAGACGGGCTGCCGTTTCGTTTCGTGTATTTCCAGCAGCTGCACGGCACCTTCGTGCTGCCGGCGGATTTCCGCCCGACGCGGCTGCGCCTGCTCATTCAACCCACCAGCGGCGAACCGGTTGACCGTACCGTCGCCTGGGGCGCCGCGCTGAGCGGCAACATAACCACAGCCCAAGGGGATCAAGATGCTCAACCGTAAGCGCAACGAGCGCAGCAATGCCAGCCACGAAACCAGCCTGATCGCCCGCGGCACGGTGATCCGCGGTGATCTGCGCTTCAGCGGTGCACTGCACCTGGATGGCCGCATCGAAGGCACCGTGTTCGCCGAAGGCGAGGATGCGATGCTCACGCTCAGCGAGCACGGCCAGGTGCAGGGCGAGATCCGCGTGCCGCATGCGGTGATCAACGGCCACGTCACTGGCGACGTGCACATCAGCGCCCGGCTGGAACTGGCGGCGCAGGCACGCATCGATGGCGACCTGCGCTATCACACGCTGGAAATGGCCGCCGGCGCTCAGGTCAACGGACGCATCTCACGCCAGGCCGAAGACACCCCGCGTGAGCTGCCGGCCCCGGAAACCGCCGGCACTGATCTGCTCGACGACGCCATGCCTGCCTAAGCGGTATGCTTGCATCAACCGGCAACGCCCCCACTTGAACGTCATGGAAACTCTGCTCTCGATCCCTGATTACCGCAGCAGCGGCGCACCGCTGCTGTTCACCGCCGCGGCCGCACACAAGGTGCACGAGCTGATTGCCGAAGAAGGCAACCCGGCGCTGAAGCTGCGTGTGTACATCAGCGGTGGTGGTTGCTCGGGGTTCCAGTACGGCTTCACCTTCGACGAGGCCCAGGCCGAGGACGACTTTGCGGTCGAGCGCGAGGGCGTGACCCTGCTGTGCGATCCGCTGTCGTTGCAGTACCTCACCGGCGCGCAGATCGACTACGCCGAAAACCTCAGCGGCGCGCAATTCGTGATCAGCAACCCGAACGCCAAGACCACCTGCGGCTGCGGCTCCTCGTTCTCCACCTGAGAGGCCGTCCGATGGACCGGGCCAAACTGCCGCGCCCCAACACCTTTGCCGGACTCAGCCGGGTGCTCGACCGGGTCGCCGAGAAGCGCGATGACTCCGCATGGGTCCGCGCTCAGGCTCATTCAGTCGAGGCGCGCTACCTGCTGCTGGACGCGGTCGGCGAAGCCTTTCTGCAACGCGAGCATGAGGCGCTGCGATGGCTCGACGCCATCGAACGTGAGCGCTGGCTCGATGACTTGCCCGGCAGCCTGCTCGGCATCGCCGACGGGCAGGCGATCTTCATGCTGGTGCTGGACGATGCCGCCCGCATCGCCGCACTGGAAACCGCACTCGATGCCCGCCGCGCGGGCCTGCGTGCCGCCGGCCTGCTGCTGACGGCGAACGAAGCGGGCCTGTTCGCCTACGCCAAGGGCCTGTCGCACTGGCAGCGCGAGACCAGACACTGCGCGCATTGCGGTGCATCGCTGCAACTGGTCGCTGCGGGCCATCGCGCGCAGTGCACGAACCCCGATTGCGCGCGCCTGCATTTCCCCCGCACCGATGCGGCCGTGATCATGCTGATCGAACACGAGGGTGCCTGCCTGCTCGGTCGCCAGGCCGGCTGGCCGCCGGGTCGCTATTCCACCCTGGCCGGTTTCGTCGAGCCTGGCGAGGCGCTGGAGGACGCGGTGCGCCGCGAGGTGGCCGAGGAGGCCGGCGTGATCGTCGACGAGGTGCGTTATCACTCCTCGCAACCGTGGCCGCTGCCCGCGTCGCTGATGGTCGGCTTCATCGCCACCGCCGCATCGCGTCACATCGCCATGCGCGATCACGAGCTGGAAGACGCACGCTGGTTTACCCCCCAGCAGATCGTCGACGGCATCGCGGACGGCAGCTTCATACCTTCCACCGCCCTGTCGGTGTCGTACCAGCTGCTGGCGCACTGGCTGCAACAGCGTGCAGGGCTGGACCTCGATGGGCTGGTTGCCGGCACCGCTCCGCACTGACTCCCGGGAAGGTCACCGCCGCCGTTCATCGGCGAACTTGAGGTCAAATCGTCTGTCATAACCCTCCGTGCATCACCAGGATTGGCGATGGAACACCGGGGTAGTCCACCTGATGCAAAACAGCACCTGCGCTTGGCGAGTCGATCCGGCATGCCGGGGTGGCAAGACGCCGTGCGACGCGGCGCCATTCTCGGCGGCGTACTCGCGGGCCATCTCGTCATCCTGATGATGGTGCTGCACCCCTCGTGGCGGCGTGCCGGATATGTGGCACGTCGGCCAAAGGATCACGTACTTCGGCTCACTTTCGACCGGTTACCGGAAGTCGTTCGGCTTTCGTCGACTCGTATTACCACGCGAGTGCCGACCAAGACGAAACCTGCGCGATCAGCGATCGTATTGCCCGAGGTCATGACCACCTCTGTCACGCGCCTGGCAAACGCCTCACCTTCGACCACGTCAACCCCGATCACGACGACACCGCTGATGGCTGGCGGCCTGCACCGGAGCTATCAGCCCGGCGATTTCCGGATGGCCTTGCAGAACGCGCAGCGAACAAGGCCAGATCACATCCCCGGCAGCATCACACCGCGGATAGGCGGCATCCGGCTGCAGACCGGTTCCAGCATCATGGGAACCGTGCACCGGCTTGCTGAGGTCAGTCGCTGCACAAACGAACAATTCCGTCTGCAGAACAGCACCCACCAGTTCACGCCCGAAATGATCGATCAGGCGCTCGAAACAGCCGGCTGCGGGCCTCATCTCGGGCATGCGGCACTTGATGCCACGATAGATGCCCTCTCTCATCCGGCGATATTCGGCCACTGAGGCGCACCAGCCCATCCAGCCTGGCTGGCTGGCGCGCACATTGCTCTACTGCATCTGCGAAGAGATCGAACACTCGCTTACAATGCGGACATCACCTGCGAGTACGCATCATGGCCATCAGTCTGCTCGTTGCCCTCATTGCCCTCGGCCTGCTGCATGCCATGCCGCAACTGGCGCGCTGGCGCGGTGATGGATGGTTCCGTCGCTGGGTTGCGCAGCTGGCTGACACCAGTGGCAGCGGTCGCGTGCTGCTGACCCTGCTACTGCCCGTCGCGCTATGCGCACTGCTATGGTGGCTGCTGGGCCACCTGCTGCTGGGTGATTTACTGCAGCTACTGTTCTCTCTGGCCGTGCTGCTGTATTGCTTCGGCCCGCGCGAATTCGAAACCGACCTGGAAAACATCCTGACGGCGCCTGACGGTGCCAGTCGCGAAGCTGCCGCGCAGGCGCTCGCCGACGATGGTGAAACGGTCGCCTGGAACGCTCCCGCTCTGGGGGTCGCGATCGCATACGCCGCCTTGCGCCGGCGCTTCGGTGTGCTGTTGTGGTTCTTCCTGCTCGGCCCGATCGGTGCCTTGCTGTACCGCCTGGCGCAAACACTGGGCCGTGACGAGTCGCTGCGGCTCGACCCCGGCAGCCGCACGGCGGCACGCTATACCGCCAACGCGCTGGACTGGCCAGCAGCACAGTTGCTGACCTTCACCCTGGCGGTGGTGGGCCACTGGGACGCAGTGATCGGCGCCTGGAAACGCTGGCACAGCCAGGCAGCCGCCACCAGCTGGTACAGCGTCGGTCCAGGCTTTCTCGGTGACGCGGCGCAGGCCGACGTGTTGATCGATATCGAGGCCGGCGACGGCTACGCCGAGGAGCACAGTGATCCGCTGGTCGAACTCGTGCGCTTGCGCAGCGCCTTGCTGCGCGCACTGCTGGCATGGCTGAGCCTGGTGGCGCTGATCGTGCTGGGCGGCTGGGTGAGCTGACCGCGCACCGATGGCGAACCAGTCTACGCGAGGTCACCGCGCAACTCGCGCACCCGTGCCTCCAGCGTCGCCGCACTGACTTGTTGCGGCGCCTGCGGCGCATCCGCCACCAGTTCCACGCGCGCACGGAAACGTCGCGGCAGGCGTGCGCGACGCAGCATCGAGTCACGTCGGCTCCATACACTCCCCCACAATCCACGCAGTGCCATCGGTATGACCGGCACCGGCCGGCGCTCCAGGATCTTTTCCACGCCCGGGCGGAATGTCGCGATCTCGCCATCGCCGGTCAGTCCCCCTTCGGGGAAGATGCAGACCACCTCGCCAGCCGCCAGCGCCTCGTCGATCGCGTCATAGGCCTGTTGCAGCACCGCCGGATCCTCCCTGTGGCCCGCAATCGGGATCGCCTTGGCGGTGTGGAAGACGAAGCGCAGCAGCGGGATGTTGAAGATCTTGTAATACATCACGAAGCGCGCCGGGCGCCGCAGGTTCGCCATGAGCAGCAGCGGATCCATGAAGCTGACATGGTTGCACACCAGCAACGCCGGGCCTTCCTCCGGCAGGTGCTGCATGCCATCCACGCGCACCCGGTACAGCGTGTTCACCAGCAACCAGGTGATGAAGCGCATCAGGAACTCGGGCACCAGGGTGAAGATGTAGACCGCCACCAGTACATTGAGCAGCGCCGCCGCGAGGAAGATCTGCGGTGCCCCGAGGCCGAGCGCGCTCAACCCGAGCCCGAAGCCCGCGGCCAGGCAGATCAGCAGCGCGTTGAGGATGTTGTTGCCGGCGATGATTCGCGACAATTGCTCGCGCGGCGCCCGGCTCTGGATGAAGGCGAACAGTGGTACCACGTAGAAGCCGGCGAACACCCCGATCATGGTCAGGTCGAACACGATGCGCCAGCTGCCCGCGACATGCAGAAAGGCCAGCCAGTCCAGTCCCTGCACCGCCGATGCCGCCGGCCGTGCGAAGAACAGATCGACACCGAACGCGGTGAGGCCGAACGCGCCCAGCGGCACCAGGCCGATTTCCACCCGCCGGCCCGACATCCTCTCGCACAGCAGCGAGCCGACGCCGGTGCCCAGCGAGAACAGGGTCAGCACCAGCGTGTTGACCGAACCGTCGCCACCTAGATTGAGCCGGGTATAGATCGGCAGCTGCGCCACCAGCACGGTGCCGAAGAACCAGAACCACGAGATGCCCAGCACTGCGTTGAACACCGCACGATCGTTGTGCGTGATGCCGAGCACGCGCACCGTCTCGCTCAGCGGGTTCCAGTTGAACTTCAGCTCCGGCGCAGTTGCCGGCGCCGATGGAATCGCACGACTCGCGCCGTAGCCGAGCACCGCCACGCCGATCGTCAGCACGGCCGAAGCCAGCGGTCCCACGCCGGCCAGCAGCATCAACGCATTGCCGGCGATCATGCCGATCAGGATCGCCAGTTGGGTGCCCATCTCCACCATGCCGTTGCCGCCGACCAGCTCGGCCGGCTTCAGCGCCTGTGGCAGGATCGCGTACTTGATCGGCCCGAACACGGTCGAATGCACGCCCATCATGAACAGCACGATCAGCAGCAGCATCAGGTGGTGGGTATGGAAGCCGTAGGCCGCCAGCAGCATCGCCGCGATCTCGAACAGCTTCACGTAACGGATGATCCGGGTCTTCTCGAACTTCTCGGCCAGCTGCCCCGCGGTGGCCGAGAACAGGAAGTACGGCAGGATGAACAGCGCCGGCGCAAGATTGGTATACAGCGACACCTGCTGATCCGGCAGCCCCATCTGGAACGCTGCCAGCATCACCATCGCATTGCGAAACGCGCTGTCGTTGAACGCACCCAGCGCCTGGGTCCAGAAGAACGGCGCAAACCGCCGCTTGCCCAGCAGTGCGAACTGACTCATGCGATGCCCTGGTGAGAAAAGATCCGTGTCAGCCCGCCGGGCCTCTTCGTTCAAGGGATTATTGCCATCGAAAAGGTTTCCGCACAACGCAGCGCATGCAAGGCCCCGCACTGAACGGCAACATGGCCACTGCCGCCATCACGTTTGTCTGCAGTTGGATCCGCCGTACCCCGTGCGAACACACCATGCCGGGTATGTTTTTTGATCACCGATCCGCGGGTTTTGACATTGCGCAAACTGACTGAAACTTTTGCGCACCCATCGCATCGAAGTACGGAGCCATGCTTGTTCTGATCTATTTGCTCGTTCTGGCTTTAGATTATTTCGTAACTTATTGCGATATAACAGCTTGTTATTGCAATCCGGCCGCTCTTGTCCGCAACATTTCGTAACTTTATTTAATCTTCAGAATTCCCCCCGCATTAGGTACTACGATAGGCAAGCCCCTTAATCATCGCCCTGGCCACCGCCGATGAACGCGCAAAAAAACACGCTCTCC
This sequence comes from Rhodanobacter koreensis, assembly GCF_054782855.1. Taxonomy (NCBI): domain Bacteria; kingdom Pseudomonadati; phylum Pseudomonadota; class Gammaproteobacteria; order Lysobacterales; family Rhodanobacteraceae; genus Rhodanobacter; species Rhodanobacter koreensis. The sequence goes on from NZ_BAAGRR010000011.1 coordinate 273,988, forward strand.
ACTGCTGGTGGAACCTTCTCCGATCGCATAAAGCTGCTGATCCAGCGCGTTGGCAGTGCTACCGAGATCGCCAGAATGTGCGGATTTTCGGAGGGCGTGGTGCGCAGCTGGCGCGATGGCAACACCGATCCGTCGCGAGCACGCTGCGTCACGCTGGCGCGCACCTTGGGCATTTCGCTGGTGTGGCTGGTGGCGGGTGAAGGCACGCTGCAGATCGACCCGACCGTGCCCACCCAGGACGACCAATACAGTTCGGAAAACGTGACGTCCCATCGGCCGCGCAGCCGTTTGAGCACGCAGGGGCATGCCGAAAACTCGGGCGTCGACGCCCAGCGGTTGAACACCGCCATGCGTATCCTGCAGTCGGAGCTGAGCCTGGCCGGCAGCCAGCTTTCCCTGTCCGATAACACCGACCTGTTGACCCAGCTCTACGAAATCCTCGGTCCGGGCGGCTCGCATGTTGACCCGCTGGCCATGGTGACGTTCAACCATCGTCTGGCTGAGCGTATCCGTCAGGACCGCAGCGCGGTCTGATTCCGCAGCGGAACGTTCACCCATGAAAACGGCAGCCACGATGGCTGCCGTTTTTTTATGGCCTCTGCTCAGAGCAGGGCGATATCGGCAATCGCGCCGAACTGCGCTTTCAACTGGCCCAGCAGGGCTAGCCGGTTGGCGCGCACGGCCGGATCATCGGCATTCACCAGCACGCTGTCAAAGAATGTATCCACCGGTGCCTGCAGTTGCGACAAGCGGGCCAGCACGGCGGTGTAGTCACCCGCGGACAGCGCCCCGGCCGTCTCGCGCTGAGCGGTGCTGAGCGCGTCGGCCAGTTCACGCTCCGCATCTGCCTCGAAGTGTGCCGGGTCGACTGCCCGACCGATCACTGGCGCACCCGTTTCCTCGGCCTGCTTGCGCAGGATATTGGCGACGCGCTTGTTCGCCGCGGCCAGGCTGATCGCCTCCGGGCGACGACCGAACTCGGCCACGGCGCGCAGGCGCCGGTCGAAGTCGACCAGGCTGGTAGGTTGCACCGCCAGCACGGCCTCGAACTGCGCGGTGTCGAAACCCTGTTCGGCGTAGTAGCCGCGCAGGCGATCGAGCACGAAGTCGTACAGTTCCTCGAGCAGGATCGCCCGTCGCTCGCCAGCATGCAGGACCGGTGGCTTGCCGTCCTTGCTCGGCTTCAGGCCAGCCGCCAATGCATTATCCGGCAGCAGTTCCAGTGCCTCGACAAAACTGCCGCGCAGATCGAGCTCAAGGCCGGCCTCGATCAGCGTACGCGCCAGACCGAGTGCAGCACGGCGCAGTGCGAACGGATCTTTGTTTCCACTCGGCTTCATGCCCACCGCGAAGATACCGGCCAGCGTATCCAGCCGCTCGGCCACCGCCAGCACCTGGCCCAGCTTGCCGGCAGCGATCGCATCGCCGCCGAAGCGCGGCTGGTAATAGCTGTCCAGTGCCGCGGCCACCTCGGCCGATTCACCATGATGGCTGGCGTAGTAACACCCCATCACACCTTGCAGCTCGGGAAACTCGCCAACCATGCGGGTCAGCAGGTCACATTTGCTCAGCGAGGCGGCTCGGGTGGCCGCACCGGCATCCGCATCAACCCGGTTGGCGATCACGCGCGCCAGCTCGGCCACACGCACGCTCTTGTCCCACAGGCTGCCCAGCGCCTGCTGGTAAGTGACGTTCTTGAGCTGCTCCTGGTAACTGGCCAGCGGCGTCTTCAGATCCTCGTCCCAGAAGAACTTGGCGTCGGCGAAGCGTGGCCGGATCACCCGCTCGTAGCCCTTGCGGATCTCGGCCGGATCCTTGCTGTCGATGTTCGCGATGCCGATGAAGTGCTCGGTGAGTCTGCCGTCGGCGTCGAACACCGGCACGAATTTCTGGTTCGCCACCATGGTGGTCACCAGCGCCTCCGGCGGAACAGCAAGAAACTCACGTTCGAAGGTGCAGGCGATCGCCACCGGCCATTCGGTAAGGTTGGCGATCTCGTCGAGCAAGGACTCGTCCAGCCGCGGCACATTACCAGTCTGCTGTGCAGTCCGGGCCACCTCCGCACGGATGCGCTGGCGCCGTTCCTGCGGGTCGGCAAGAACGTTGGAAGCACGCATCGCATCCAGCCAGCTGTCGGCATCGGCCACATGCACCGGCTGTGGATGCATGAAGCGGTGGCCGCGTGACTTGCGCCCGCTCTTCAGGCCGAGCAAGCCACCATCGACGATCTCGGCACCGTGCAGGATCACCAGCCAGTGGACGGGACGCACGAAGCTGTAGTCGTGATCGGCCCAGCGCATCGGCCGCGGAATCGGCAAGTTCTTCAGCGCTTCTTCGATGATTTCCGGCAGCAGGGCCGCCACCGGCTGACCGGGCTTCACCGCACGAAACACGAACCACGAACCCTTGTCGGTTTCCAGCTTTTCCAGTCGCTCGACACCGACGCCACAGGACTGCGCGAAGCCGAGCAGCGCTTTGGATGGCAGGCCATCGGCATCCAGCGCGGCGTTCATCGCCGGTCCACGTCGCTCGATTGCCTGCTCCGGCTGCGCCTGTGCGACTGCGGGAATATGCACGGCCAGACGGCGCGGCGTGCAATAAGCTTTTGCCTGATCCAGCGCAGCCTCGATACCGCGCTTGGCCAGCCCGTCGCAGATGCCGCGCAGGAATGCGGAGGAGAGTTCGTCCAGCGCCTTTGGCGGGAGCTCCTCGGTACCCAGTTCGATCAACAGCGGCTTGTGCTCAGCCATGGGCCAGCTCCTTCACTTGCTTGAGGCCCGGGAAACCCAGCTTCTCGCGCTGCGCCACATAGGTTTCGGCGACGCTGCGCGACAGCGTGCGCACGCGCAGGATGTAGCGCTGGCGTTCGGTGACACTGATCGCGCGACGTGCATCGAGCAGGTTGAAGGTATGGCTGGCCTTCATCACCTGTTCGTAGGCCGGCAGCGGCAGGTTCGCGGCGATCAGCTTGTTCGCCTCGCCTTCGCAGACGTCGAACCAGTGCAGCAGCTCAGGTACGTTGGCATGCTCGAAGTTGTAGGTGCTCTGCTCTACCTCGTTCTGATGGAATACGTCGCCATAGGTGACGATGCCACGTGGGCCGTCGGTCCAGACCAGGTCGTAGACGTTGTCCACGTTCTGCAGATACATCGCCAGCCGCTCCAGACCGTAGGTGATCTCTCCTGTGACCGGGCGGCATTCGAGGCCGCCGGCCTGCTGGAAGTAGGTGAACTGGGTCACTTCCATGCCGTTCAACCAGACTTCCCAGCCGAGTCCCCACGCGCCCAGGGTCGGTGATTCCCAGTTGTCCTCGACGAAGCGCAGGTCATGCACCAGCGGATCGAGGCCGAGTTCCTTCAGCGAACCGATATACAGATCGAGGATGTTTTCCGGATTCGGCTTCATCACCACCTGATATTGGTAGTAATGCTGCAGGCGATTCGGGTTCTCGCCATAGCGACCGTCGGTCGGTCGGCGCGAGGGCTGCACATACGCCGCCGCCCACGGCTCGGGACCGAGCGAGCGCAGAAAGGTGGCCGGGTGGAACGTGCCTGCGCCAACCTCGGTATCGAGTGGCTGCAACAGCACGCAACCCTGCGCCGCCCAATAGCGGTTGAGGGTCTGGATCACATCCTGGAAGGTGCGCGCGGACATGGCTTTCCGTGACCTGGGATAAAGCGCGTTAGTATAGCCGCAGCTTGCTTTCCCACCGGGCTCCGACCGGCAAAGCACCACGGGGGTAATATCGGAATGGCCGCATCACCGCAAATCGCATCCCTGCTGGGCCGTCGCGGCCGGCTGGAACTGGACGATCTGCTGGCTGCGCTGGTGGTCGACGGCTATCTGCTGGCAGATGACGCCAAGCAGGTGCGCATGGGCGCACGCGCCGGGCGCAGTACCGTGGAATTGCATCCGCTGGTATTGATCGCCAACGCCAAGCTGGCAAATCAACGCGAGCCGGGGCGACCGCTGAAACTGGAAGCATTGACCGAATGGCTGGCCAGTCACGCCGGTCTGCCGTATCTGAAAATCGATCCGATGAAGATCCACGTCGCCTCGGTAACCCAGGTGGTCAGTCACGCGTACGCCCAGCGCCATCGGATCCTGCCGGTGGCAGCCGCGCCCGGCGAAGTGACGTTCGCCACCTGCGAACCGTTCGACGCGGGCTGGGCCGCCGATCTGGCACAGATGCTGCGGCGTGACGTGAAGCGGGTGGTGGCCAGCCCGATCGACATCAACCGCTACCTGCAGGAATTTTATGGCGTCCAGCGCTCGATCCAGCTGGCGCAGGACGCGAAGGCCAACGACAACAACGCCTCGGCGATTCTCAACTTCGAGCAGCTGGTCGAGCTGGGCAAGAGCGGCGAGGTCGGCGCCGACGACCGCCATGTGGTGCACATCGTCGACTGGCTGCTGCAGTACGCATTCGAGCAACGTGCGTCCGACATCCATCTCGAGCCACGCCGCGAGACCGGGCATATCCGCTTCCGCATCGATGGCATCATGCACAAGGTGTTCGAGCTGCCGTCGCCGGTGATGACGGCGGTGACCGCGCGCATCAAGATCCTTGCGCGCATGGACGTGGCCGAGAAACGCCGGCCGCAAGATGGCCGCATCAAGACCCGCTCGGCAGGCGGCCGCGAGGTGGAGCTGCGCATCTCCAACATGCCCACCGCCTTCGGCGAAAAGGTGGTGATGCGCATCTTCGATCCTGACCTGGTGGTCAAGGACTTCGCCCAGCTCGGTTTCTCCGTCGACGAGGGTGCCAACTGGCGCAGCATGGTGGAGCGTCCGCACGGCATCGTGCTGGTCACCGGTCCGACCGGCTCGGGCAAGACCACCACGCTGTATTCCACGCTCAAGCACCTGGCCACACCCGCGCTCAACGTGTGCACGGTGGAAGACCCGATCGAGATGGTCTCGCCTGAATTCAACCAGATGCAGGTGCATGCCGCGATCGACCTGGATTTCGCCGCTGGCGTGCGTACCCTGTTGCGCCAGGATCCGGACATCATCATGGTCGGCGAGATCCGCGACCTGGAGACCGCGCAGATGGCGGTGCAGGCCTCGCTGACCGGTCACCTGGTGCTGTCCACTCTGCATACCAACGACGCGCCCAGTGCGGTCACTCGCCTGCTCGATCTGGGCGTGCCGCATTACCTGATCCAGTCCACCCTGACTGGCGTGGTTGCACAGCGACTGGTGCGCACCCTGTGCCCGCACTGCAAACAGGAAACCACGCAGGATCCGCAGGCATGGCAAGTACTCACCCACGGCTGGTCGATACCGGTGCCGGACAAGGTATTTCAGCCGATCGGTTGCCTTGAGTGCCGCAATACCGGCTTCATGGGCCGCACCGGCATCTACGAGATGATGAAGCTCTCTCCACGGTTGCGCGGACTCATCTCGGCCGAGCTCGATCTGGGCAACTTCGGGCAGGCTGCATTGTCCGAAGGCATGCGGCCGTTGCGCATATCCGCCGCCGACCAGGTGGCTGCCGGACTGACCACCGTGCAGGAAATCCTCACCGTGCTGCCGCCCATCGAGACCTTCGACGACACACCGCCGTAGAGACGCCCACTCCTCATTCAGCGCTTCCGTGCATGAAACCCGTATTGATCATCCGAACCGGCCGTGCGCCGGACAACATCCGTGGCCGGCATGGCGACTTCCCCCACTGGTTCCGGCTCGGTGCGCAACTGCATCCGCAACAGATCCGGATTATTGATGTCGCCGCTGGCGAGACACTCCCACCACCACAGGAAATTGCCGGCGCCATGATTACCGGTTCTGCGGCCATGGTCACCGAGCGGGCAGCGTGGAGCGAGCGCACTGCCGGCTGGATCCGCAGCGCGATGGATGTGGAACTGCCGCTATTCGGGGTCTGCTACGGCCATCAGCTGATGGCGCATGCGTTGGGTGGGCGTGTCGATTACCTACCCGGTGGGCGCGAGATTGGCACCCAACCGATCGAACTGCTCGACTGCGCTGCAGCCGATCCCCTGACTTGCAGCTTGCCAGCCAGTTTCCGTGCACATACCACCCACGAGCAGAGCGTGCTCGAACCGCCGCGTGGCTCCACCGTGCTGGCGCGCTCCCTCCGCGATCCGCATCAGCTGCTGCGCCACGGACCGCAGGCGATCAGCAGCCAGTTCCATCCCGAGTTCAATGCCGACGTGATGCGCGCATACATCAAGCGCAAGCATGTCGACATGCAGCGCGAAGGCGCAGATCCGCATAGGGCCTTTAGCAGCGTCGCCGCCACGCCGCTCGCCCGCCGACTGCTGCGGCAGTTTGCCCGCCTGCACGGGTGGAGTCATGCAGCCGCGTGGGGTTGAATGTTCAACCGCGCAAGCGTCGGGCGATTGCGTCGCGTGAGAACAGGGCGAACACCACACCGAACAGAAAACCGCCAATATGCGCCCACCAGACATAGGCGCCATAGCTAGGCCCGGCGTAGCTGAACAACAATTGCAGCAGCACCCAGATACCGATCAGCAGAAAGGCCGGCACTCTTACAAACTCCAGATACAAGCCCAGCGGCAATACCAGTCCGAGTTTGGCGCGTGGAAACAGCGCCACATAGGTGCCTACTACTGCCGACACCGCACCACTGCAACCAATGATCGGCAGGCGCACACCCGCCAATGACAAGGCACCAATCAGGTTCGCCACGATACCGCCGATCACGAACAGCAGCAGAAAGCGCAGCGAGCCCAACGCACGCTCGCCCGGCAAACCGAAGATCGCCAGAAACAGCAGATTGCTCAGCAGATGCAGCCAGGTCACATGAATGAATAGCGCCGTGAACAGGCGCAGCAGAGCAGGGTCGGTCAACTGCGGCAGCAATGCCTCGTGCGGATCGAAGATGTTCGCCGGCACTGTTCCCCATTCCAGCAACAACGAAATCCGTTGCGGCGGCGGTGTCAACGCAAGACCGACGAAACACACCACACACAGCGTGACCACCAGCAAGGTGGCCCAGTGCCAGCGGGGTCGGCGGCGTGTTTCGACGTGTACAAACAAAAGCGCATTTCCTCGGATAGCGACCGGATAGCGGCGTGCCGACCATCATAGGGGATCGCGCATGACCGACCGTGACCGGGTTGCAATCCATGCAAAGAAACCCGCCGTCAGCGGGTTGCGCTCTTCGATCGCGTCAGCCATGTCGCATAAAGAAAAACCCCCACCGTTTCCGGTGAGGGTTTTTGGGATAAAGCCCCTGGCGGTGACCTACTCTTGC
>NZ_BAAGRR010000012.1:0-877726 GCF_054782855.1 Rhodanobacter koreensis
CACGATCCCGGCGGTGACCACCAGCAGCAATACGGCGACGACGTTCAAGCCGTATGACCCGGGCAGCATCATCGGCAGTACGACGCCGAATCTGCCGACAGCGCCGCCGCCGCCGCCGAGTAGTGCGGGGTGCAATGCTCTGGCGGATATCGTCATCATTGCGGTGGCGGTGATAGTTTCGGTCGCGAGCTACGAGACGTTAGCGCCCGAAATGAGCGCTTGGGCGGCTGGTGCCATAGCAGGGGCGGCAGGCAGTGCGGCCAGCCAGGTCACTGGTGATGCATTGGGTGTGCAACATGGCTTCAGCTTCGGACAGGTGTTGATGGGTGCCGTAGGCGGCGCGATTGGTGGGGGCTTGAGTTCGGAGTTCAGCCAAGGAGGCGCCTTCGCCAGTACATTTGCCGCTAACACCGGTAACGGTATCAATGAGGCCGGCAATGCTCTTATCGGCGCTGCCAGTTATGCAGGCACTTACGAAGCGGCCAAGGTTAGCGGTCAGGCGGCGCACTTCAGTTGGGCTGGCCTGATTGCGAGTGCGGCTGGATCAGCGGCGGGTGGTGAGTTCGGTCCTAGCAATGCCCAGGCGACGGCTGGTCAGCAAGGCGACTTTTCATGGAACAGGGTCGAGGCCAATATCGTGCAGGACGTCACCACGCGTGAAACCAGCGTGGCCTTGGGCGACAGTCATGTGCAGAGCTGGCAGCAGGTCGGTGAGGATGTGTTTGGCAATGCGCTGGGCAATGCGGCCATCGCAGGGATAAACGCGTACGAGACCAAGAGTGCGCAGGAGACGGCCTCGTTCAATGCATGGGCCAACAAATCCTGGACCCAGGATCAGACACAGTCCAACAGGGAATGGGGTGGAGAAGCTGCGCAAGGCTTGAACGAATTGGCCTTTGATCAGCAGGCAGAGGCGCTCATCGCGGCCAGTCCGCAGCTGGCATCGACAGATGCGTATTCGACGTACACCGGCGTGCACGGAGTGTCCGATGCTGACGAAGATTCGTCCGCGCCGGTCAGCACATCCAATACGTGGGAGTCGTCCAACGGCGACGAATACAACCTCCTTTCACTGCCTGGCTATGCGTCGTACATGGAAACCAACGCAGATGGGACGCCGTATCTTTTCCAAGGACGCACAATCACCGATTTGACGCCTGTTACGGTCACCGCAAGCCCGCAGTACCTGACGTTGGACAACTCGTACTTCTCGAATTCTGCTCTGGATCAACAAAGCAACATTGATCTGCAGCTGCAAGATGCGTTGCCTGGAGGCCCCACATGGACGGGGCTCATGCAGCAAAGGGCGGCGCTAGGGTCGGTGAGTTCGGATCCTGTGGTAGTGGCTAAAGCCAATCAGGCTGCTATGGAACTTCATATGGGTCAGGTGCAGCAGGAGATGCAGTACAACGGCGGTCGGCCGATGCCCACCGTGCAGGACTCGACTCCTTCTCTGTTGGCGCAACAGGTTCAGCAGAGACAGCTCAACGCTACCTTCGGTCCACTAGTTGCCTCGGTCTTGCTAACCGGTGTTGCAGCGGGAACAGTCGAACCTGTTCCCATGGAAGCTCCCCCCATGGATAGGTTGGAGCCGGTATCCTTGCAACAGAACTCGGTGCAGGTAAGCGTCGCTGCTCCAAGTAACGCAACTCCACTTTCATATGACATATCGAATTGGGGTGCAAGCGGATTACCCTCGGATGGTTATTTCGTTCGCTCACTTAACGCGAAGCAATACGTAGCCATGACAAACGGACTAGATGTCGACTTTGGCGGCCAGTCGATAGGGCCATATAGTCCGCTGGACGAAAATCTTCAGTCGTTAGGATATGTTAATCAAGGTTATACGAACGGTATGGGTTTTATGGGATCAGCTGAGCAGCTAACCAGCATAACTACAAAAAGCGCCTACATGGACGCAATGCAATTGGATTACGCGCCTCAGTATTTGGTAGAGTTACAATTAAAAGATTGGACTGGATTGAATAATGCTTTAGAGGCACCTTATCCGTTATTCGAGAAGGGTGGCCAAACTCGGGGCACTCCGTTCTCCGAATTCAATTACCCGCAGTTGAATGCACAGAATGTTTTGAATCCTCGATTTAGGGAGTTGAAGTAATGATGCACGGTACATACGTGGATGCAGCAGGTGTTGTGCGTGACTGCGATCTGGATGCACTTAAGGTTGTAGCGCAAGGAGATAGTTCAATTAATCGAGGATGGGATGGGCTACTTGCATTTTATCCACCGACTGGTGCGCTTATTGAGTTAAGAAGCTCGCCGCCTAATATTAGAGGAGATTCAAAGGGTGAAGCATCAGAGGTTGATGATCAATATGCTATAGATGCATATGGTGTGACGATTGAAGCGCTGAATAAGCTTAGAAGCGGTTAGTCAAACGCAGTGGTTCACCCACGACGCCGACAACCGGATGATGGTCCAGGACGGGATGCTGCCCGATAAGGGGACGGAGGGAATTAAGCACGTTGGTTTCATTCAGTGGGGCGTGGCGGTCGACCTCGCGGACGAACCGTGGCAGGCCGGCCAAGGGCCCTTTCGATCATTGCCTGAAATTTGATGTCTCCGAGTGCGCGTTCCTGCTGTAGATGTCGCCGGATCTGGTGCAGGTCGTCGTCGCTGACGCCCTGGCGGAGCCACATGCGATAGGCCTCCGCGCGAACGTTCGGATCTCTATCAAGTCCCAGATAGACCGGGTGGGGCGTTACCAGATCGTCCGGTCGTTGATTCAGGTTGGCGTGGACGCTTGACCAACGATGCTGCTCGGGTCGTTCGACCATCGCTGCACGCACAGGATTGAGTTCGATGTAACGGTAGACGGTCAGCAGGTAGCGTTCGCTGTCGACGAGGCACGACTTGAAGCGGCCCTGCCATAGGGTGCCGGTGCGGCGATGCCGGCGATTGAACGCCTGGACGTAGCATTGACCGACGTTGCGCATGGCGCGAGACAGCGCATCGCGCTCCGGCGAGGTCAGAAGGAGGTGGACATGGTTGCCCATGAATACATAGGCATGAACCCTGATGCCGTGCTCGTGCACCGCATCGCACAGCAGTTCGTAGTAATGCCGGCGATCTTCTTCATCCACAAAGATGGCGCAGCGGTTTACTCCGCGTTGGGTGATGTGGAGGGGAGTGCCCGGGAGTTCTAGACGGGTTTGACGAGGCATGGCGGCAGCGTGGCACGCAACTGCGTGCCCATCCGCAGGCGCGTCGATTCGCGTAGTGTAGGGCTTCACCAGGTTTGACGCGGCTTAATTCCCTCCGTCCCCTTATGCGTCAACGTACTGGATGGTATGAAGTACGCGTTCTACAACACATTCATGCCCAATAGCGTGCAACAGGCTGCGATCGGCCTGTTTGGTGGCAAGGTGATCGGAAAGGGGATAGGGCTGATCGCCGAGGGCGCGGTCTCAATCGCACCTGTGCTGGGGCGCGACGTTGGCGAGTTGTATGATGGCGCATCGAAAGCCCTGAATGATGTATGGCAGGAGGTGAGGCAGGGTTACAAACCGGCTGGTGCGCCAGCTACCGTTCCAGACATGGGACTTCGTCAAACGGGAGGTGGCGCGGGCGTACATTCAGCAGATGAGTTGTATGACGCCATTCGCGCCAACGATGCAGACGTCAATCAGATCGCTCAGAACACAGGTATCAAGCCCGAGAACATACAGACGGTGAAGGATCATGTGTTTTACGATGAGCATCTCCTCGATCGGTATGTCGATCTAGGAGTTCCCGCAGAATGGGGGCGCTTCGATTCAGACTTGGATATGGCCAATTCGTGGTCGCGCCTTACCGATGGAACTCACACTGCTGAAGATATCCAGATGCTAAGGCACGAGACCGCTGAGGCTTGGTACATGCGTCAAAATGGCCCGAGTTATTCGGCTGCGCATAACGCTGCACAAGCACGCTATCCTTCTCCTTTCCAGTGAGCTTGTTATGAAATTTGTGAATGATGCGCCGTTGTTTAAGCTCAGCAGAATTACTGGTCCGAAGCACAACTTTCTCGGCCTTCAGTTCGCTGACGCACCGTTGATCGGTGAACCGGTGGTAGAGCGCCTTTCCGTGTCCGCCGCGGAAAAAGAATGCCTATCAGATAGCGAGATTGTTGAGCAGGTGAAGCTTGGCTTGACTGAGGCTCGCAGCTTTTGTAAGGGCAGTTATTGGCTCGAAAAGATCCAATATGTTCCTAGCGACAGCCCTCCTGTGGAGGTATACAAGGAACTAGCTATGGAGATCATTCGACGAATTGAATCCGGAGAATGATGAAGATACAAAACGCCCGCTCTATGCGGGCGTTTTGTTGTTCCAAACGCGGGAGCTAGTGGCGTAAACGGGGCGGGAGGCTTAGATCAGCTAACGACCTCGCTGCAGGCGACTACAAACCAGGCTGTCGCGGATTTGACTGCGAACCCTGGCCTTGCCCAAGGACTGATGAGTCCCGGAAGTTACGACCAACTCGTGAACGGAACGAATCTTGCGCCCGCCAGTTTTGGTAAGGCGGTGCCCCGTCCGCTGTCCGCAAAGCAAAAATTGCTCCCATGCGCAGCGAAATTTTGAAATCCGGCAAGCGAATTTGGCTCAAATCCTGATCATATTCGCTCGCTTTCTTTGAAAATCGAAGCCATCGTGGTCTGCAGGTTGTACATCTTTTACCGGAACGGGGTCAGGTTCACTTATCGGCGGGTTTTGATGGAGCGCCGGCGGGACGGTGGGCGGGGCGAGTGCCGGCAAAGCGATGGGTCTTGGCCTCGATCATGGCGCGAAAGTCATCGCGGCCGAGGGCGCGTTGCTGTTGCAGGTAGATCCGGATGTCGTGCAAGTCGTCTTCTGATAGCGTCTCGCGCAACAGGGTTTGGTAGGCGATGGCCCGCTCGGCAGGCGCGCTGCCCAGAGTCGTATAGGCAATGTGGGGTCTGAGCAGCGGATTGTCCCGATAGCCACAGTTTGCGGCGCAACTGGACCAGAGGAATTGCATGGGATCGTCCGTCATGCGGGCGCGGACCGGATTGAGCTCGATATAGCGGTAGCAGGACAGCACGTAGGTCTCGCTGTCCACCAGGCAGGATTTGTAGCGACCTTCCCAGAGGTGCCGGTGCGACAAAGCGGGGCCAGGTTCACTTACCGACTCGATGCTGGCCACGCCGCAGCACTGCCATTTCGCATGGCGGAGACAGACGTTGTCACAGCGTCGCAGTGTTCCCTTCAGGATTTCTGCAGCCCGGCGACCATGTCGGCAAACCGTTGCTGAAAACGCGGGTCGGCGTCCAGGGTGCGGCCGATCGCGTCCACCATGGGCAGGAATTGCGAGTCCTTGCGGAAATCGCTGCCGAACTCCCACAGCAGAATTTCCCGCAGTGCGGGTTCGCGCGCACTGGCGAGCGACTGTGCATCCGCCACGTTGACGTGTGCAACCAGGGCGTGGAGGCGCTGGCGCAGCTCCTCGACGGAGTGCGAGGCGGGTACATGAGGTTGCTTCGTCGGCGTGGAATCCGTGCCGGCGACGCCGCCGTCACGACTGGTGCCACGGGCCCGATCCCGGGCCAGCGCGCGCATGGTTTCGATCAGCGAGGATGACGACGAAATGCGGTCGATCGGCATGGGGCTATTCCAAAGACAAACATGGGGCGAGTGGCGTCCAGTTTAGCCAGTCCGGTAGCGCCTATACGGTTGTTCAGGGCAATCAGCCAGCTACACCCGCCACCGCCTTGCACGCTCCAGTCTCGTGCAGGCAACGCATGAAGCCACATGTGCGATGGCCAGGATGATTGGGTTGAAAACGATTACGTCCGGAACAAGAGGGCAAGGAGTGGTTAAGCAAGAGATTGCGACGGAACCGAGTCAAGTCATGAACAGCAGCAAAAGATAACGTTCGAAAAATTCGCAAGAAATTACTATTACAAATCTTGTTGACGGACACAGAAGGTGCCTCTTAGTCTCGGCCTCAAGGCAGCTCGAGTACCCGTATTAAGCAGGGATTCGCTAGACAGTGCACAGGGGCACTGTACAGAAAGGCTGATGGACGTGTGACAGGTTGCGTTTGGACGTCCAAGTCCAAATGGATGGGGGCTGTACGTGTTCGAGCACAGGGAATGGGGTCGGTATCATCCGGTCCTGGTCGCTGAACCTATCAAGGGTTTGCGACAAAAGTTTAGGTCTGCGCGATGAATCGCGTGACGCACCTGGAGCAGTTCGCCGACAAGGATCCGTCAAATCCGATCCTGCTGTGCGATTTGCTGGATGAGCTGTTGACCGAAGGCCGGGTCGATGACGCGTGGGCGCGCCTGCGCAGCGCACCGCCAGACCTGCGAGCGCTGGTGGGCGTCCGGTTTCGCGAAGCGCGTTGCGCGATGATGCGCCAGGATCTCGCAGGGGCGGTCAGGATATTGCACTCGTTGCTGCAGGAGTCGCCCGATGCCGCGCCTGCCATTCGCCACGACCTTGCCTACGCGCAGCTTGGTCTCGGCTTGCTGGATGAGGCATGGCAGACGCTCGCGCCGGTCCATGTCGCAGGCGACGATGGTGTTGCCATCGCGCTGTTGAAGGCCCGCATTCTGCACCGGCAGAGTCGATACGACGCGGCGCTTGAAATTCTCGCGCCTGTTTCAACCGGTTCGCGCATGGCTGAAGTTCACGGATTGCGCGCGTTGCTGCTGCTCGACCTGGGTGAAGCGGCGCGCGCCTCCGCGGAAGCAACGAAGGCACTGGACGCGGATCCCGAGCAGCACGAAGCGGGTCTCGTCGCAGGCACCGTGGCCCTCTGGGCGCGGGATGTCGAGGGTTCGATGGCGACGTTCCAGAAGGTACTGGCGTACCACCCGGATTCCGGGCGCGCGTTGCTGGGTCTGGGCGAGAACCTGATGCTGCGAGGCGATATTCCTGCGGCGCGCTCGGTGCTCGATCGCGCCAGTGCCGCGATGGCCGATCACATCGGTACATGGCATGCGCTCGCCTGGTGCCAGTTGTTGGAAGGCGACCTGGCGGGTGCCAAGCACGATTTCGATCAGGCATTTGCACTGGACCGGACATTTGGCGAAACGCATGGCGGACTGGCACTCGTGCATGCCTTGCGTGGAGAGCGCAAGGAAGCCGAGGAGTCCATCAAGCGGGCCACGCGCCTCGATCCCGCCGGCCTGTCGGCCAAGTACGCCAAGAGCGTGCTGCTGCTTGACGAGGGGCGCACCGACGAGGCGCGCCGAATCGTCGATGACCTGCTTGCCAGGCCGGCCGGCCGCGCGATGCAGGTGTCGATGGATTTCATCTACAAGTTGCGCGAAGTCGTTCGCCCCAGAGGTTGATGGCCAATGGACAGCGATATGGCCATGCACCTTTTATCGGAGACCTTGCTCACCGCCGCGAAGGTGTCGGCGCCGATCCTGCTGGCCACCCTGGTGGTGGGCGTGGTGATTTCCGTGCTGCAGGTGGTGACGCAGATCCAGGAAATGACCTTGACCTTCATTCCGAAGCTGATTGCCGTTGTGGCGATGTTCCTGATGACTGGGGCCTGGATGATGGCGGTCGTGGTGGAGTTTTCGAGGCACTTGTTCGGCCTGATCGCAGGGATGTGAGCGCATAGTGAGCACGGTGGATGTTGCAGTCGGGGCCTTCCTGCTCGCCATGGCGAGGTTCTCGCCGTTGCTGATGGTGCCGGCCTTTACGCCGTTTGCATGGGTGCCGGTTTCCGTGCGCGTCACCATTCTGCTCGCGCTGACACTGATCGCCACCGGCATCCGGGGGGCGCCCACCGTGCACCTTGATGCGGCCGCACCCCTGCCGTTCGTGCTGGCAATGGCCGGCGAGAGCCTGCTCGGTCTCTCTTTCAGCGTGGCCGTGGTGCTGCCGGCGGCGGCACTGGGATTCTCCGCACGTGTAGTCGACATGCAGTCAGGTGTGGCGGCTGCCAACCTGTTCAATCCATCGACCCATGTGACGGAGTCGTTGGCCGGCACCGCGGTGCAGTGGGCCGGCATGATGGTGTTCTTTACGCTGGGCATCCATCTGCTGCTTCTGCAGGGGATGGTCGCGTCGATCGATGTCGTGCCGCTGGGCGAGGGCAGGTTTGCGCTGACGCCTGAGGCATTCATCAACATGCTTTCCTCGCAATTCCTGCTTGGCCTGATGGTCGTGGCGCCGGTGATCCTGGGACTGTTTGCGATCGACCTGGCGGTGGCCTATGCGAGCCGATCGATGCCGCAAGCCAACGTGTACTTCGTCGCGCTGCCATTGAAGGTGCTGGCGGGGTTCATGTTGCTCGCAGGGTCGTTGCGCTTCGCGCCGCCGCTGATCGAACGGCTTTATCGCGATGCATTTTCGGCGTTGCCCGGTCTGGGAGCCCACTGACCGTGGCCGACAACGATCAAACCAAGACCGAGCAGCCCACGCCGTATCGCCTGCAGGAAGCGCGCGAGCGCGGGCAGGTTCCACGCAGCACCGATCTGAGTGGCGTGGTGGTGGCGATCGTCTTCAGCATCGCTTTTACCGCGTCGAGCTACGAGCTGGTCGCTGCCATGGCTCGCGCGATTCGCCGCACCGTGCTGATGGCGGGCAATGCCCCCGAGCCGTCTGCAGGCCTGGTGCGCTGGTTGCAGCAGACTTTCGAGCCGACCTGGCAGGCCTTGCTGCCGGTCGTGCTGGCCGTGCTGGTCGCGGCGGTCCTCGCGAACATCATGCAAACGGGCCCGACCTTCAGCACGACACCGCTGAAGCCCGATTTTTCGCGCCTGAACCCCGTGCAGGGGATGAAGCGCATCTTCTCGATGCGCATCCTGTGGGAACTGTTCAAGCTCAGTCTCAAGATAGCGATGCTGGCCGGTTTGTCGTGGGCACTCGCCGGCAGCATCGACCACAAGATGGAAGCCGCCGCGTTCCTGCCGCCGTCGAGCGTGGGACTGTTATTGCGTTCCACGTATGTGCAGGTGACGACATGGCTGCTGGTGATGCTGGCCTTCGTGGCCATCCTGGACCTGCTGTTCACGCGGCGCGAATACATACGCAAGCTGCGCATGAGTCGCAACGACATCAAGGACGAAGTCAAACGGCGCGATGGTGACCCTGATATACGCCAGAAGCGCAAGCGACTGATCGCCGAGCTGCTCAAGCATTCGCGTTCAGTGCGGCGGGTGGCGGACGCCGACGTGGTGCTGACCAATCCGACGCATCTGGCGATTGCGCTGCAATATCGCACGAAGACGATGCGCTCCCCGGTGGTCCTGTCCAAGGGAACCGACGCCGTTGCCGCACGCATGCGCATGATCGCTGCAAATGCCGGTGTGCCATGCCTGCGTTCGCCCGAGTTGGCACGCGCACTGTTTCGCGAGTGCCGGGTCGATCAGGCCGTACCCGCACCTCTCTATCGGCAGCTGGCACCCGTGTATCGCTGGTTGATGAAGCGTCCCGGCAACAGGATTTTCTCGTGAACGCTCTGTTCGGCCAGCTATGGAGTGGCAAGCGCGATGTGATCCTCGTGCTCTGGATGATCGTCATCCTGGTCATCCTGTTCACGCCGATCCCGCCAGGGCTGCTGGATTTCCTGCTGGTGCTCAACTTCACGGCCGCGTTGCTGGTGCTGCTGATCACGTTCTTCACCGATTCGCCGCTGAGCTTTTCGACGTTTCCGTCGTTGCTGCTGATTACCACGCTATTCCGTCTTGCGCTGAACATCTCGGCGACGCGCCTGATTCTCGACAAGGGCAACGCCGGGCGGGTGATCAATGCCATCGGCTCCTACGTGGTCGGCGGCAATTATGTGATCGGCCTGGTGGTGTTCCTGATCCTGGTGGTGGTGCAGTACGTGGTGGTGACCAGTGGCGCACAGCGTGTGGCCGAGGTCGCGGCCCGATTCACCCTGGACAGCATGCCCGGCAAGCAGATGAGCATCGACGCCGACATGAACATGGGGCTGATCGATGAGCACGAAGCCAAGCGGCGACGCGCCCAGGTCGAGAAGGAGGCGAGTTTCTACGGCGCGATGGACGGCGCCACCAAGTTCGTCAAGGGCGATGCCATCGCCGGCATCATGATCATCCTGATCGACATCATCGCCGGCCTGGCCGTCGGCATGGTCCAGCACGGCATGAGCTGGGGCGATGCTGCGCACCGCTATACCTTGCTGACCGTGGGCGATGGCATCGTCACGCAGATCCCCTCGCTGGTGATCGCGGTGGCCACCGGCATCATCATCACGCGCGCGGCGGCCGATGCGCAGCTGGGTACCGAGATCGCGCGCCAGGTGCTGTCGAACCCGCGCACCTTGCTGATCGTGGCGATTGCCCTGACCGGCATCCTGGCGCTTCCGGGCCTGCCGGCATGGCCGGTATTGCTGGTACTGCTTGGCGTAGGTGCGTTGACCTTCTTTGCGGCCCGCGCGGCATCCAATGTGCCGGAGGATGCCAAAGAGACGCCCGAGCCGATCACCAAGCGTGGCGAAGAGGATCTTTACAAGCTGCTCGCCGTGGAGCCGATCGAGATTCATCTGGGCGGCGGTATCGCCACGGCCTACAAGGCACGCGGCCTGGACCTGGGCGACCGCATTGCCACCTTCCGCAAGCAATTTGCGCTGGACGCCGGTTTCATCCTGCCCAAGGTGAAGCTGATCCAGGACGCGCCCCTGGCCGACGATGCCTACGAACTGCATGTGCAGGGGTCGCGGGTTGGCCGCGGTGAGTTGCACTTCGATGCCTTGCTCGCGATCAATCCGGGTGGCAAGCGGCCCAAGCTGGAAGGGCGCGAAACGCGTGACCCCGCCTACGGATTGCCGGCGTTGTGGATCAGTGCCGAGCAGCGCCTCTTTGCACGTGGCGCGGGTTATACGCTGGTCGATCCCGAGACGGTGCTGATCACCCACCTGGGAGAAGCGGTCAAGCGTCACGCGCCCGAGCTGCTTACCCGTGCCGAAACCGAGCGCCTGGTGGCCCGCGTGCGCGAGCAGCAGGCATCGCTGGTCGACGAGCTGGTACCCGGCGTGATGTCGTACACCGACATTCAAAAGGTGTTGCAACAGCTGCTGCGTGAACACGTCAGCATCCGCAGTGCCGAAACCATCCTGGAAGTCCTGGTGGATGCCGGCAAGACGCTCAAGCAGACCGAGGACCTGGTGGAGCGTGTGCGTGAGCGCCTGGGACCCACGATCTGTCAGCGGGTCAGCAACGCCGATGGCGAGCTGCATGTATTGACCCTGGCGCCGGACTTGGAGCGCTCGATCGTTTCCGCGGTGCGCCAGCGCGAGGGTGCGGGGGTGCTGATCAGCGAGCTGGGCCAGCTCGAGGCGCTGCTCAAGGGACTGGCCAAACAGTCCGAAGCGATGATGTCGCGCAACCATCTTCCGGTCCTGCTTTGCCCGAGCCCGGTGCGTCGTCATTTGCGCGCGCTGATTCAACGCAGCCTTCCGCACGTCACCGTCCTGGGCATCAACGAAGTGCCTTCCACCGTGGTGGTGAAGGCGTTCGGCACCGTCACTACCGCTGCAGCCGCAGCTTGAGGAGCTCATGAGCAACGTCATTTCCGGCATCGCGCGATATCTGAGCAATGACGTCGATGCGCTCGATGTCATCAGCCAGAACATCGCCAACATGCGCACGGCGGGCTATCGCAACGAGCGCCTTAAAACGGACTTCAGGACGGGGATCGTGGACCCCATGCCGACTCTGAGCATGGTGGACGGCACGCTTACCAAGACCGGCAAGCCGTTGGATCTGGCCATCCAGGGACCGGGTTTCTTTGTCGTCGATGCCGGCGGCAAGGAAATGCTGACACGCAATGGACAGTTCCATATCGATGCGGATCAGCAACTGGTCGATGCCGCGGGTCATCCGGTGCAGGGGCAGTCCGGGCCGATATCCCTTACGCAGGCAGGCGTGCATATCAACAGCGCGGGCGAGATCGTCGACGGCGACAAAACGATCGACAGCCTGCGCATTGTCGCCATCGATAAACCCGATGCCCTGCGTGAAGCAGGTGATGGTCTCTATACCTATACCGGTACTTCTGCGGACTGGAACGGGAGCATCCATCAAGGCGCATTGGAACAATCCAATGTCGATCCCGGCACCGAGATGGTGCGATTGATGGAGTTGACCCGACACGCACAGTCCGTGCAGCGCGCCATTCAGGCCTATGACGAGGCCATGCAGGCGGGCATCAACCATATCGGCGACAACACCTGAGGACTGACCATGATCGATGCACTCTCTATCGCGACCGCAGGCATGCAGAGCACGCAGACACAAATCGACACCTTGTCGAACAACATATCGAACCTGCAGACACCGGGTTTCAAGAGCCAGCGCGTGGCTTTCGGCGACGTTGCCGTGATCACTCCCGCACAGGTGCAGGCAGGGCTGAGTCCTGAACATAGCGGTGCCGGCTCGGAGATCATCTCGACCAGTTCCGTGTTTGCGCAGGGGACGATGTCGCAGACCAACAAGACCTGGGATATCGGTATCCAGGGCGAAGGGTTTCTGGAGGTGGTCGATGCCAGCGGCAATCACCTGTACACCCGCAACGGACAGCTGCATGTGGACACCGAGGGGTATCTGGCCGATGCCAATGGCAACCGGCTGGCCCAGGACATCCAGATTCCTCCCGACGCCAGCAACATCCAGGTCAATCAGAGCGGTCAGGTCTATGCGACGGTAGGTGGTAGTACCACCCAGACGCTGCTGGGTGAGTTTCAATTGAGTACGTTTCCCTCTCCCGAAGGCCTGCAGTCGGTGGGAGCCAACGACTACGTGGCCACGCAGGCGTCCGGCGATCCGAGCGTGGGCAAGCCCAACGAAAACGGGGTGGGGACCATCGTGCAGGGCTCCCTGGAAGGCTCCAATGTGGACATGGTGTCGGAGATGTCCACGCTGGTGATTGCCCAGCGCGCCTACCAGCTGAACGCACGCGTGTTGCAGGCCGCCGACCAGATCCTCGATACCATCAACAACTTGCGCCAGGGATGATGCTCAAGCGCCTGCCCGCATGGATGCTCGTGGCCGTCTCGTTGCAGACATGGGCCGCAGCACCAGTGTTTCAGTCTGTCGCGGCGGTGCGCATCGTTGCCGCTGCGCGCGCGCAGATCGACGCAAAGCTGGCGAGCGATCGTGCCGCGGCAGCCGTGACCGTGGTGGGCGCGCCCGAGGATGCGGTCGTAGCCCCTGGAAAAGTCACGCTCAAGGTGCATGCGTTGACCGGACGCTGGCCGCGCGCACGTGTCGGCGTGCCGGTGGATATCAGCGTGAACGATCGCGTGGTGCGCTCGGCAACGGTCTGGTTTGCCCTGAGCGTGCATCGTTCCGAGCTCACCTATGCGGCCGATGCGGTAATCGGGGCCTCGGCCGCCTCACTCAAGCTGGTGCCGCAGGATGTCGATGTCGCTTCCGTGCAGGGCGAATTGCCCCAGAGCCCCCACGATATCGATGGCATGCGCCTGCGCCGTCCGGTGCTGGCCGGTGCGGTCGTGGTGCGGGAGGACTTCGAGCCCGTGCCCGATGTCGATCGTCAGCAGCGGGTCCAGGTCCTGGTGGCGCTCGGCGCCATTCATCTGCAAGCCAGGGGTACGTCGAACGGCAAGGGCAATGACGGCGACATCGTTCCGGTATTGGTCGATGGCGCCGAAG
The DNA here is from genome assembly GCF_054782855.1 of Rhodanobacter koreensis. Lineage (NCBI taxonomy): Bacteria > Pseudomonadati > Pseudomonadota > Gammaproteobacteria > Lysobacterales > Rhodanobacteraceae > Rhodanobacter > Rhodanobacter koreensis. The sequence goes on from NZ_BAAGRR010000012.1 coordinate 13,620, forward strand.
CGCCCGTACATGCGCGTATCACTGACAAAGGAGTCGTGGAAGTTGTCCAGTAAACGATGCTTGATCGTGTGTCTGGCCTGGGCGTGTGTGACCCTTGCCGTGAACGCGCAAACGACATCCGGATCGATGATCAACCCGGATACATACCGTGGCCTGGCGGCGGATCAGCGTGCCCATCAGGTTGGCGATACCTTGACCGTGGTGGTCACCGAGACCGCACGCGCCACGGCAAGTGCCAACACCGATGCCGACAGCAGTGTACAGCTCGGTGCCAATACGCAAACGCACAACTCCAGCCATAGCCTGGGGCTGGGTACGTCCGGGAACGATGCCGGCGAGGGCAAGACCTCGCGTGCCGGCACCTTGCAGGCACAACTGGCGGTACGCGTGGTGGCGGTGGAAGGCGACGGCATGTTGCGCATCCATGGTGAGCAGACCGTGGTGGTGAACGGCGAGAAGCAGCAGTTTGCCCTGACTGGGCTGGTGCGTTCGGAGGACATCTCGGCGACCAACACCATCCTGTCCAATCGCATCAGTGAGGCGGACATCCAGTTCACCGGGCATGGCGACGTATCCGAAGCGCAACGTCGCGGCATCCTTTACCGCATCACCCGCTGGTTGGGCCTGATATGAGCCGTATTCTGTGCATTTTGTTTTTGGCCCTGTGCTATTGCGGCGGCGTGTCGGCCGATGGTTACGGTGTGCGGCTCAAGGAAATCGCACGCGTCCAGGGCGTGCGTGACAACGCGCTCATCGGTTACGGGCTGGTGGTCGGTCTGGCAGGCACGGGGGATTCCAGCAAGAACCACCTGACGGTCCAGTCCGTGGCCAACGCGCTCAGCCACTTTGGCGTCAATATCAGTCCTGACGACTTGAACAGCCGCAACGTGGCTGCCGTGATGGTGACCGCCACCTTGCCGCCTTTTGCCGAATCCGGGCAGAAGCTGGATGTCTCGGTGGCCTCGCTTGGCGATGCGCGAAGCCTTACCGGTGGTGTCCTGTTGCTGACGCCGATGAATGGCCCGGATGGCAAGCTCTATGCGTTGGCCCAGGGCGCGCTATCGGTCGGTGGCTATGAGGTTCGCGCGTTCGGCAGTTCCGAAACAAAAAATCACCCGACGGTCGGGCGCGTGCCGGATGGTGCCTCGGTGGAGCGTGAGGCCCCGTTGGGCCTTGGCGATGACAGCCGCACGCTGGACGTGGTGCTCTACCAACCTGATTTCACCACGGCCGAGCGTGTCGCTGAATCGTTGCGCCGCAATGCAGGCGTCAATGCGATCGCCGAACATGCCGGAAAGATCCGTGTGACATTCGCATCGCCTCCCCAGGACATGATCCGGACCATCTCGAGAATCGAGAACGTGATGGTGACGCCGGATCAGGTTGCCAGGGTGGTGGTGAACGAGCGCACGGGGACGGTGGTGTCCGGCGGCGATGTGCGATTGGGCGGAGTGACCGTCTCCCAGGGCGACCTGCGCATCGTCGTGCAAACCGATTACCAGGTTTCGCAGCCCGATGGCGTGTTGCTCAATCCCTCGCGAAACATCGGTACGGCGGTCGTTCCGCAAGCCAACATCAACGTGCAGGATCCCGAAGCCAAGCTGGTGAGCGTGCCCAACGGGGCCACGGTGGCGGACCTGATCACCGCGTTGCGGACGATTCACCTGACCACGCGTGACGTGATCACGATTCTGCAATCGATCAAAGCCGCTGGCGCGCTGCGCGGCGAACTGATTATTCAATGAGGAAATGGCTATGGATCTGACCACCGAAGCTATACGCATGGGTATCACCATGGCGAGGGTGCGCGCGGAAGTTGCGAGCACAAACATTGCCAACGTCGATGTGCCTGGCTATCGCGCACAGCGTGCCGATTTCGGACAGGCAGCGGGTCTTCTGCGCCAGGCAGCGGACCAGCCATCGATGGAGAGCGGCCGTCTTGAGCTCATGACGCCAGAAGTCATCCGTCAATCGGTGCACCTTGTTGAGCCCAATCCCAACGCGCCCGTGAATCTCGATGGGGAAGTGGCGGAACTGGAAACCGCGAATGTGGATTTTCAGACGCTGTCGACGCTGATGTCGCGGCGCTTTGCATTGATGCAGTTGGCCATGGCCGGGAGGAACTAAACGATGGGTGTCGATCAGATTTTCGCCGCTTCACGCTTTGGCTTGGAATTCGAACGCCTCCGTCTTGAGGCGGCCAGCCACAACATCGCCGTGGCCAATACACCGAATGTTCCCGGACGCCCTGCGCGCCTGATGCGTGCAACGGCGCCCTATGGAGTCAGCTTCGGGGCAACGATCGGATCATCCGAACCGGCCCTGGTTGCCATCGATGCAGAGTCAAGGGAAGTCCGCGATCCGTCCGACCCAATGGCGGACAAGAATGGCATGGTCAGTTATCCGCGCATCGACCTGGTGGAAGAGATGAGCACGCTGGATGAAGCAGGTCGGGCGTACGAAGCCAACGTGCGCGCGTTCAACACCTTGCGCAGCATGGCGTTGCATTCACTGGATGTGGGAGGTGGCTCATGAACATCGTTCCTATCACGGCCGTTTCCATCGGCCAGATCAGCGGCATCGCGGAACGGGCCATCGGGGAGGTCGCACAGAGCGGCCCGCAATTCATGCAGATGGTGGGATCGGCCATCAACGAGCTCAATGGCAGCCTCAACAGTGCCGATGCGGCGACACGCGCGCTGGCCGCTGGAGAAAACGTGCCTGTGCACGACGTGATGATTGCGATGGAGCATGCGCATCTCAAACTGCAATTTGCCGTTGAGGTGCGCAACCGCATCACCGATGCCTATCAGAACCTGACGAACATGCAGCTTTGATGCAGGTATTTCCGTGCATGTCCTGTGGATGCACTTTGTTTGCTACCTCGGGAAGTTTTTGAGTCTTCCGTAGGGATTTTCTGGAGTACGTATGCGGCAGTTCTTTACATCCATGTCCCAACGCTCGCGCGTGATTTTTGCGACATGCCTGCTGTTGATCGCATGCGTGATCGCGGGGGCAACATGGTGGATCATGCATCCGCCCTACGGCGTGCTTTTCAGCAACCTGCGAGAGGCGGATGCCGCGGAGATCACGACCACGCTCAGCCAGATGCAGGTGCCTTATCACCTGGCCGACGAGGGCAAGACCATCCTGGTGCCTGCCGAGCAGGTCTACGACACCCGCATGAAGCTGGTCTCGCAGGGAGTGCCCAAGGGTGGCAGTGTCGGTTTCGAGCTGTTCAAGGACTCGGATTACGGTGTCACCGAGTTTGCCCAGAAAGTCAATTTTCAGCGTGCGTTGCAAGGGGAACTGGAACGTACCATCGAATCGTTGGACGAGGTTGCCTCGGCCCGCGTGCACCTGACGATCCATCGTGCCGATCTGTTCGAGCATGATCAGGAAGCCTCCAAGGCATCGGTGACAATCAGCATGCGGCCAGAAAAACACTTGGATGCCCGTGAGGTCGTCGGCATCCAGCGTCTGGTGGCATCCGCCGTCGATGCACTGACGCCGGAGTCGGTGGTGGTGCTCGACGACAAGGGTATGGTGCTGTCCGGTCATGCGACCGATGGCCAGGGCGGCGCCCTGGTGGGTGATCGCTTGGACGAGCAGACCAAGGTAGAGGCCCTGCTGCGAACGCGCATTGGCGAACTGCTGAAGCGCGTATTGCTGACGGATGACTACACCGTTTCGGTGGATGTGCGACTCAACTACGACCACGTCAAGCAGGTCAGCGAGCGACTGATTCCCCAGGGCAAGGATGGCAACGGGTTGATGGTGAGCGAAAAGACTCATGTGAGCGGCCGGGTGGTGGACGACTCTGCTCCGGATCAGGTCAAGCCAAGCTCATCAACGAACGAGCGCGATATCGAGTACGCCCACGGTCGCGAACAGGAAGAGGTTGAGCAGGCGCCAGGCCGCATCGAGCGTATTTCCGTCGGTATCGTGATTCCGTCCAGTCTGCCTCGCAGTGAAATCGACAAACTTTCCGAAGTGGTCTCGGCCGGACTCGGCCTCGATCCCGCGCGTGGAGACAAAGTCGATATCGCCGCCATTGCGCCACCCGAGCTGGCGAAGGCATCCACAAGCCCCTCGCCGCTAGTGTCAAGCGGTGTTGCATCGGCCGACGCTGGCGCTACCCATGGTGCAGCGGTGGACGAACCTGTTGCAGCAGCCAACCCGATGCCAACGTGGGGTTACCCGGTCATCGCCGCTCTGATCTTGATCGTCTTGGCTGCTTTGGTGATGGCCGGTCGCAGCAATGCACCTCGCCGGTTATCGGCTCCAGAACGTGAAGAAGCACTGGCAAAGTTACGTCAATGGATCGAGCCGGTGGAGATCGAGCATTGAGCACGCCCGGCCCCCGCACTGCAGCGCTGGCGCTGGCAGCCATGCATCCCGCCGATCGGCGTTGGATGCTGGCGCGGCTGCCAAAAGGATGCAGGCATGCGCTCGATCCATTGATCGCCGAAGTTCAGCATCTTGCTTCGGTTGATGCTGGGTTGGTGCGAGAGGTGCTGGCAGGGCTGGATCCGTATCGCGCAGTGGAGGTACCTACGCCTGACGTGATGATCGCGGTCCTTCAACGCTTGTCCAGCCAGTGGGCCGCTCGTGTGCTGGTAGCTGCCGTGCCAGATCATGCAGAACTTTATCTGGCGACTTGCGACAAAGTGCGAAGTGCAAACATTCGGCGTGAAATGGCGCGTCTACCGTACCCATTTCCGGCTGCGTTGGCCGCTTCGATATCGCGTCACCTCGGCGAAGTCGGCCATGACCTGCGGATAGCGGAGGGCGATTTGTGATCCGCCGCCTGCAAGCTGACGCCATTCATGAAGCCCATGATCGCCGAATGATCACTGGAGGGCGTGAGCCGCAAGAGGCCTTCGTGCTCCCTGATCCACAGGATGCCATCGATACTGTCTCCTACCGGAATGGCTACGCCGAAGGTTTCGAGGCGGGCGAGAACGACGGTTTGCGTGAAGCGGCGCAGCGCATGGAGAAACTCGAAGGCGATGCACGCCTTCGTCTGCAGGAGTTGACCACTGAACGCGAGCGGCTGGTTGCTCTGATAGATGGAATGGCCGATGCCTTGCCCCGACATGCTGCATCCATGGGAGAGCTGGCTTTCGAAGTGGCGTTGACCAGCCTGTCGAGAGCGTTCGGCCAGCTGCCGGGTGACCAGCAGCTACTCCAGCGCCTCTGCGTTCAGGTGGTCGAGGAATTTCGGGTAAAAGCCGTGCGCGTTTGCGTATCGATCGAGGATCGCTCGACCCTTCCTGAACACATCGAGGGCTTGGAGGTTATCGCCGAGAGCGGGCTTGCGCGAGGTGAGTGCCGGATCGTGACCGGACGCGGCCAGGTGGAGAGTTCCATTGCCATGCGATTGAGCGCGATCTGCGACACGATGCTTGAATCATTGGGAGCCAATCGCCCATGAGCGTGGCCGTTGCTCTCGATCGCTATCGCTACTTGCTTGAGAGCAAGTCCATGGCGCATGCGTGTGGGAGCTTGCTCGGCTTCAATGGCTTGGTGATTGAAGCGCTGGGGCCGGATGCCAAGATTGGCGAGCTCTGCGAAATCGACGGTAACGGGCAGGGCAAGAATATACGCGCCGAAGTCGTCGGCTTCCGCGAAGGGCGCGTTCTCCTGATGCCATTTGGCCATCTTCGCGGAGTATCGGCTGGCGCACGCGTTCGCTCATTGGGTCGAACACTCAAGGTGCCCGTTGGGCCACGCATGATCGGGCGTGTGCTCGATGCTTTTGGTACGCCATTGGATGGCGGCCCCGATATAGAGGCCGAAAATCATCGCGATATTCAGCCGCCGCCGATCAATCCGATGCGCCGGGTGCCATTGGACGAGGCACTTGAAACAGGTGTCAAAGCGATTGATGGCGTATTGCCTTTTGCCAAGGGGCAACGCGTAGGCGTCTTTGCCGGGAGTGGTGTCGGGAAAAGCACGCTACTGGGAATGATGGCCCGCCACGTCCGTGCGGATGTCGTTGTTGTAGGGATGATCGGTGAACGCGGCCGAGAAGTAGGCGATTTTCTGCAAGAGGCGTTGGGTGCTGAAGGGCGAGAGCGCTCGGTGATGCTGGTGGCAACAGCGGATCAACCCGCCCTGGTGCGAACTCATGCCGTCCATGCAGCGCACGCCGTTGCCGAATATTTTCGAGATCAAGGTCAGGACGTTTTATTGATCATCGATTCAATTACCCGTTTCGCGATGGCGCAACGTGAAGTCGGTTTGGCAGTCGGCGAACCGCCCACTTCACGCGGCTATCCGCCATCGGTATTCAACCTTCTTCCGCAGATACTCGAGCGAGGTGGCCGTGTGCGCGAAGGCGGCTCCATCTCGGCTATCTACAGTGTCTTGGTAGAGGGAGACGATATGAACGAGCCCGTAGCCGATCATATGCGTGCGATCCTGGATGGCCATGTTGTCCTATCGCGCGATTTGGCCGCACGTGGGCAGCTTCCAGCGATTGATTTGCTGTCCAGCGTAAGTCGATTGGTTTCGCGGGTGGCAAATGTAGAAGAACAGCATGTCATCCAGCGCGTCAGAGCCATCGTTTCAACCTACGAGGCGTCGTGCGACCTGATTGACATGGGCGCCTATCAGGCGGGAGCCAACTCATCGCTTGATGAAGCCATTGTTCTTTATCCGCGCATAGTTGAATGCCTTCGCCAGACACCCACACAGTGGTCTACCCGACAGGAGAGCGTCGACCAGCTGCGCGAGATCATATCGGCAGGGGCCGGACAACCATGACCGAGCGAAAACTGCATGCCTACGAAGTCATGTTGCGCATAGCCAAGGTGCAAGAGATTCGAGCCTCGGTTGCGTTTGCCAAAGCAGCCGATGAGGAGCGTGCACGACGATCACACCGGGATGAGGTGGAAGTCGCTCGCGATGCTGTGACTGTGGCGGGTCGCCGATGTGTCGAAGACAGTTCGAATGTCGACATGGCGCGCTATGAAATGCTTTCGCGATTGGATGCTTCGCTTTCCGACAGATTGGAAACAGCCTCACGAGAACACGTTTCAGCCTTGCAGCTGCGCGATGATCAAGCGAATGCCAATGTGATGGCCAAGCGTTATTGCGAAAAGGTGGATGAGCGTGTCACCGATGTCAGTCAAACGCTGTATCGGGAACACTCAGCGAGGTTGCAGGACGAAGCCATCGAGCTCTGGTTGGAAAACAGGGAGATCAAGTGATGGCCGATATCCCGAGTATCGACGGCTATATCAACCCGTGGCGCTCCAGCACCAATAGATCTCCTTCCCAGGATTTTGCCGATGAATTGGCAAAGGAAGCCAACACGGCGCCCGCGGATACACAGACTCACGCGCAAAAGGGCAGTGATACTCCTTCTGCTGCGCGTGCCCAGGAAGAGCAGGGCGGCAAGGCGACCACAGAGAGGCAGACCCAAGATGGGGTGGTTGCTGAACTGGCAACGCCTGCGGGTCAACAACTTTCCGGGAGATCTCTACCTGGCAATAACAGCGTGTTATCCCTGGAAGCTGCCCTCTTAAACGCACAGCAGCAACTGGGCACGGTGGTCCAACCCATTGGCGTTACTGAAGCGCTGCTCGGGTCCCGCATTTTTGGAATGCACCTGCTTGCCGGTGGCTATCTTTCCGAACTTGCCCTCTCGCAGGGTGCCACTGCTGATATCGCATTCGATGCGGTGAACGCGGTGCAATCGTCAGCCGCACCACAGGAAGGACAGGCGATGCCAGTCAGCTCGGCGCGCTCGCTCCAATCCACTTCCCTGGAAGAGCAGTCATCAATCGAAGCCTTGGTGATGCAAACAGCTCCAGTTGCGAACGAAGCATCCGAAGCGGCGACTGAAACCCTGACCTATGCCGCCGTAGCGACGGCCTCGACGAGTGCCCCTTTGTCGCAATGGCTTGAACGTTCCTTGCGCTTCACCAAGCAATCAGATGGCAGCACAACGGCTTGGCTGCGTGACTATCGAGTAGGTGCTGCGGAAGCAGCAAATCTCAGGGACAGCGTTTTGCAAGAAGCCAATGCGAAAGGAGTAGTGCTCGGCAAGATCATGTTGAACGGCCGCGAAGTATGGACTTCGCGTAGCGATACTTAAGCGAGGAATGTCATGTCGGTCGAAGCCATTGGCAGCACACTGAGTACTACCGACCCGTCGGCAACGCCGAACGCGGGAATCAACGAGCAGGATTTCATTCAGCTCTTCGTGAGTGAGTTGCAGTATCAGGATCCGATGCAGCCACTGGACAACAGCCAGTTCCTCACGCAACTAGCCCAATTCGTAGGTATCGAACAGCAGAGCGAGGAAGTATCGGGGATCAACAATCTGTTGACGCTCGATTCGTCCGATCAGTCCCTGGGTCTGCTATCGCACAGTGTCCAAGTAACCAATGCAGACAATACGACGACGACGGGCAAGGTCACTGGGATCCAGTACAGCACCAACGGCGTGCAACTGACCGTGACTACCTCCACCAACAATGTGCTGACGAACGTAAATCTCTCGCAAATCCAGCTTGTGACGCCGTAAGGGGAAAATCATGCCAGGCATCATGCAGGCGTTGTACAACAGCGTATCGGGCCTTTTCAGCTTCTCGCAGAGTCTGGATACGATCAGCAACAACATCAGCAACATGAATACACCCGGTTTTCGGGGCAGCGATTCGTTCTTCGAGAACATCATGGATGATGACGGCACGAAGATTTCAGGTACGGCGGAAAATACCAGTGAGGGTCAGATCGAACAGACCAGCACCAGTACGGATGTAGCCATTCAGGGCAATGGCTTGTTCATACTCAAGGATTCCCAGGGCAATACTTACTACACACGATCGGGTCAATTCGAGCTCAATGCATCAGGAAAACTGGTCGACTCCGTCAATGGGTATTTCGTGCAGGGTTACGACCCATCGGGAACGTTCGGCGACATCAATATCACCAACTACCAGACGCTTCCGGCTCAGGCGACCACCACGGTCAACATGACCGGCAATATGTCGCCTTCCGATCCTACCGAGAGTGTCAGCAGCATCACTGTTTATGATGCTCAAGGAAATGCTCACACCTTGAGCATGGCGCTGACCAACAACGAGGCCACAACACCTGGTAGCTGGGGCGTCACCATCACGGACAGCACAGGCGCCACCGTAGGCAGCGGTAACGTCATCTTCAACACGGACGGTACTCCGGAAACCGGTAATAACACTGTAGCGATGACGGCCACACTCGGCGCCGCATCGCAAACGATCACGTTCAACTTCGGCACGCCCAATGGTTTGAGTGGGGCGACAAGTTTTTCGGGAACGGCTGGGAGCCTCGCTGCAAAGGTGGCTGATGGGCACGCCGTCGTGGGTGTTTCATCCGAGTCCTTCGATGCAACCGGTACCCTTCAATTCACTTATACCGATGGCGAGACGAAGGCTGGCCCGCAGCTGGCTTTGGCCTCGTTTCAGGATGAGAACTCACTGCAAATGATTCAGGGCAATCTGTATATGCCGCCGCAGAATCAGAACGCACAGATCGGTCGTCCCAACACCACGATATTCGGGCAGATCGAAGGTAGCAGCCTTGAAATGTCTAACGTGGATCTGACTCAGGAGCTGGCGGACATGATTGTCATCCAGCGTGGCTATCAGGCCAGCTCGCGTGTCATGACGGTGTCCAGCGACATGCTTCAACAACTCTACGATGCCACTCGGGGTAGCTAATCCAATGAGTGAAATCCGTTTCGGTTGGATCGGCGAAACCCGTCGCACCACATTGCGTTCACTGATAGCTGCAGAAGTTGCAGATTGGTCGCGTGAATGGTGGATTCATCATGCTTCTGCAGAGGTTGATGTGCAGTCGAAGAGTGGTTCGCATGATGCTGGCCCTAGAGAGGCCTTGCCCTGGATATCGAATAGTGAATTGGGTTTGGTGGCGTTCTATCTCGGTGGCAAGGAGATGAACGCCATAGGGCGCCATTTAGCCGGAGCAGTGGGCGACGAAGACGCGGAGTGGTCGCAGCACATTGGTCAAGATGCGCTGGAAGACTTGATTGCGCGCCTTCACAAGCGTGCAGGGATTAGCAAGCCAGTCAGGTTGTCCAGGCTGCATGCAACCACAAGCTTGGAGCATGCACGACTGGGGGCCTTTACCGCAGTGATCGCCTTGGGCTCTTTAAAGCTGGGGCTTGCCCTTGATCGTCAGCTCGTGGATCGACTGGTGCCCCCGCGGGCGACAGTACATGGAGCGAATCTTGTGTCGCGCCACGAAGCACTGGGTCGTGCGCCATTAAAGATTCAAGCAGTCCTGGATTTCGGTGCAGTCAGTCTTACCCATCTATCCGATCTTCGCGTGGGGGAAGTCGTGGTCGGCGACCGAGGACTGGATGATGCTCTCGAAATTTACGTAGAAGGTCGTGGCTCGATCGCCACAGGTTACCTGAGGCGATCGGGCCTGCAACGTGCCGTCGTGCTTGACGGCGTCAACCCAGAGGATAGAAACGCGTCATGAACGAAGTCGTCGTTGCACCGATTGAATTGGAAGAAGTCGATTACGAGCCGATCGCGACCGATCCGCTCATTAAACGTAATCTGGCGTTGCTCGGCCACGTCAATGTCCGCCTGGATGTGCTGATAGGGGGCGCAGAGTTGAGCGTCGAAAAGCTGTTTTCGCTCGGCAAGGGAGATTCCATAGAGCTGGACACAGGACTTGATGCACCTGTGACATTGCAACTAGACGGGAAACCGATTGCGCGCGGTCATCTTGTGGCAGCGGGTGATCACTTTGGCCTGAAAATCTCCGAAATCCTGTGAAGAACGCGTACGTTTCAAGCGCGATCGTATGGATCGCTGCACCGGATACCGGCATGGCAGGTGCTGCGCAAGCTGCCATTCCTTTTCGCACTGAGATGCCGGTTTCGGCTGGCAGCATCGCATTCAGCGTATCGATCACGGTGCTGGTGCTCATGCTTCTGATTGCGGTCCTTGTCTATGCACGTCGCCGAGGTTGGAACGGGCGCTGGCCCAGTGGAATGATTTCGACCAAGCGAGCTGAGCCCGTTGAAGGTATTGAAGTCTGTGCGACGCGACGCGTGAGTATGGCGACGACCGCACATGTCGTGCTGTACCGCGGACGCGAGTACCTTCTCGTCGAGAGTACGCGTGGCGTTACTGTAGCCGTTACCCAGTTGGGTTCTTCCGCAATCAAATCAGGCGAAGAATCATGAGGGTGAGCAAGCGTTTTATATTCACCGCTTTGATATTGGCGGGTTTGGCGTTGCCCGCCATCGGCTGGTGTAGCGATCCGATTCAGGATGCGGTCTCACGTGCTTCGGCCGAAGACTATTCCCCGATTTTGCGTTCTTTCCTGCTGCTGTCGCTGTTGGCATTCATTCCACTGATGGTGATTGCGTTGACGTCATTTACGCGCATCATCGTGGTCCTGTCGCTGGTACGCAGTGCGATCGGATTGCAGCAGACACCCCCAAACAGCGTGTTGCTGACGTTGGCGATGTTTCTTACGCTGTTTGCAATGAACCCGGTGTTTCAGGCGGCCAAGCAAACGGGCATAGACCCCTACCTGCGACATGAGATACCGATGGAGACGGCAGTCTCTCGCGGATTTGCACCATTCAAATTATTCATGGTCAAGCAGACGCGTGAGGAGGATCTGCTTGCGGTCATTCACATGGCCAAAATGGCTCCGCCCAAGTCAGTGGACGATATAGGCGCGCTACAGTTGATTCCGGCATTCATGCTGAGCGAACTGCGTACTGCATTTCAGATTGGCTTCGTGATTTTTCTGCCGTTTCTTCTTATTGATCTCGTTGTGGCAGCCATTCTTATGGCGCTTGGGATGATCATGTTGCCGCCAACCACGATCAGCTTACCTTTGAAGATCCTCCTGTTTCTTCTTATCAATGGATGGGGGTTGTTGGCCCAGGCGTTGCTAAGCAGTTATCACACGTGAGCTGATAGACGAAACGCCTTGGAAGCCGATGAGTTCGCGCTATGGGAACGATGGTGTACGTCGAAGGACGTGGCCGCGCGCGATGCACTGATCGTCAAATATTCGCCCTGGACTCGGCTGGTTGCCCGTGATGTGTATGTGCGCGTCTACGCACTCAGGGACGCGTGGCATGACTGTGTGCAGAACGCATTGATCGGATTGCTCGAAGCGATGGACCGCTTTGATCCAGCCCGAGGAGTGAGCTTTCAATCGTACGCACGCCACCGCGTGCGCGGTGCCGTGTTCAACGGTGTGCGAACTTTGCGTGAAAGCCTGGCACAAGGCACAAGGAGCTACGATCAGATGGCTGCCGCACTCGATCGAATGGAAATATTCGACGACGAGAGCACCACGGACCCTCTGGAAGCCTTCGTCAGTACAACGGTCGGATTGGGTCTGGGCTTCTTGTTGGAGGCGAGCTCGGTGCCTTCCCATGCACAAGGGTCCGATGCGTATTCCGAACTGGAAAGGGAAGAGCTAAGTACGGCGATGGCGGAAGCCATAGAACGCCTTCCCGAGCGTGAACAGATGATCTTGGTGATGCACTACTACCACCATGTGCCTTTTGTCGAAATCTCTGCGCAACTAGGTGTTACCAAGGGGCGAATTTCACAGCTGCATAAACGCGCACTCGATCATCTAAGGATGCGTCTCAGAAATCGCATAACTATGGATTGCTGATCTTTACGAGAGAGAACGAGAAATGCCGCAAGCGTCGAGTAATTTCATAGATAAAGCGCCGATATGGTGATGTCGGAGGCATCCTGATCAGGTGGCTTCGGAGCGTGCAAACAGGCCCTTCCTCGAAGTGAACGGAATCAAGCTGAAACCTAGGTACGAGCCGGAGGGAACGTTCGTCGACGTGATGCAGAGGGTCACTGCGGCGGCAGAGAAGACCCATTGGCATTACCACTACACCATCAGCGCGGTGCGTGACACGCCGAGACGAAAGGCGATCAGGTATTCCGTGGCAGTGGCCGACCGAAGGCCAGTAGCGACGAACTAACCACGCTCAAGCGGGAACTAGCCCGCCTGAAGGAAGAGAATGAGATCTTAAAAAAGCCGCAGCGTACTTTGCGCGGGAGCTGCCGTGAACTACGCCTGGATCGCCAGGGGGCGAAACCACACGGTACGCGTCTTGTTCGGCTGGACCATGAGTGAACGTCCCGACCAGATATTCGCCAGCGATGCGTTGACGAGGGTGCTCGCACGCCGACATCCACCCAAAGAGGTCATACACCACAGCGATCAGGGCCCGCAGTACACCAGCAAGGCCTATCAGCACGCCGTGATGGAGAGCTTCTTCGCCTCGCTTAAACAGGAGCTGACGTACCACGAGCGGTTCGTCGATCGCGGTACTGCCAGGAGCCAGGTCTTCGACTACATCGAGAGCTTCTACAACCGCCAGCGGCTACACAGTAGCTTGGACTATCGCTCGCCCGACGTGTTTGAGAGCATGGACCGAGTGACTAATTAATCCGTCTGAGAAATCGGGGATAGTCCAACCTGACCCCCGTCCCCGCGGTTTGACCGGGCTGACCCGGCACCTGCGAAAGGACTAAACTGGCCTTGGTAAACGTTCCCGCCGCACGGCGTGGAGGGTTTCGGCATGGTGATCTGGGCGTACGCGGCGATCCTGGCATGGTCGGTTGCCGTGCCTGCATCGGTCACGCCGGTCACGCCGGCCGTGTCGCCGATGCCGCGCCCGGAGCAGGTCATGGCGGTGCCACCGGAGTTGCGTACGCAACTGCAGCAGCAGGTCATCGATGCGGGCGGTTCCGGAAGGTCGCGACTGGAACGATTGACGGCCTTCCTGTTCCAGAAGCCGGGCCTGGGCATGGAGTATTCACCCGGCACCACGTTGACCGTGGAACAGGCCTACCGTACACGCAAGGCCAACTGCCTGACCTTCACCCTGCTGACCGTGGCGCTGGCACGCGAGTCCGGCTTGCGGGCCTATGGGCAGGAGCTTGACGACATCGTGGCCTGGAGCGTGGACGACGACATCATCTACGGCTTCAACCACGCCAACGCGGGAATCACCATAGGTCGCTCGCACTTCACGATGGATGTGGTGCGGGACCTGGTGATGGCGCGCGATGCACCCAAGCCGATTTCCGACCAGCGTCTGCTGGCGCTCTACTACAACAACCGCGCCGCCGAGCTGCTTGCCAGTGCCTCGCCCGCGGCGGCCACTCCGTACATGGCCATGGCGTTGCAACTGGCCCCGCGCTATGCCGGCGCCTGGGCCAATGCCGGCGTGTTGTATCTGAGCCAGGGCGATCCGCGAGCGGCCGAACGCGATTACCTGAAGGCGCTGACACTCGACCCGGAAAACGCGAGTGCGCTGGTCAACCTGGTGACGCTGTACCGGAACAACGGCGACGAGGCGCACCGCGTCATCTACGAGCGGCGTATCGAGAAGATCCAGGTGAAAAACCCCTACTTCCAGTTCCTGCAGGCCGAGGACGAAGAGAAGCAGGGTGATTACGCGGCTGCAGTGAAGCACTACCAGCGGGCCATCCGCCTTTATGACGGCGACTCGCGTTTCTACTTCGGACTGGCCCACGCTTATCAGCAACTGGGCGATGAGCGCCACGCACGGCAAGCGACGGAGCGTGCCGCCGCGCTCGGTCGCAACAACGCCGGAGGCAGAGACTAGCGAAAACGTTGTAAACGAAAAGGTGTCAGGGACAATTTCCCAGGTGCGCTCAAGAATCCCTACACCGTGTCGGCACCGGAATAATCCATCCGCTCGAGGTCCGCGATCAGCCCCGGCCCCGTCGGATGCCAGTCGAGCACCTGTCGCGTCCACGCGCTCGACGCCGGAAGATCCATGTCGGCGAATGCGGCTAGCCATCCGTAGTGATCGGCCGCTTCTTCCGGAGCGATCGACTTCACCGGCACGTTCAGGCCGGCGCCGATGGCCTTGGCGATGTCGCGGGCCGAGATACCTTCCTCGGCGACCGCGTGATAGCGCGCACCCGGCTCGTTCCTTTCCAGGGCCAGCCGATACAGCCGGGCGACGTCGAGCACGTGCGCAGCCGGCCAGCGGTTGAGCCCGTTGCCGATATAGGCGGAGACGCCTTTCGCGCGCGTCACTTCGATCAACGGGCTGACGAGCCCCTGCTTGACCGTGTCATGCACCTGCGGCAGCCGTACGACGGATACGTTGACGCCTGCGGCCGACATCTCGGCGCCTGCCCGTTCCGATGCGGACCGCGGGTTCGGGTGATCGAGATTGAAGACGGTCTCGATCGCAGGCTGGCCATGGCCGGCGTTGCCCATGCCGGTGCCGGACGTGATCAGCAGCGGGCGGTTCGAACCGATCAGGGCCGAGCCCAGGGCCCTGATCGCCTGGCGGTCCTTTTCGCAGTTCGCGATGAAGTTGGCGAAGTTGTGATCGAACGCGGTGTGGATCACTGCGTCGGCCTGCGCTGCGCCGCTGCGCAGGCTGTCGAGGTCTTCAAGCTGTCCGCGATGCACGTCGGCACCAGCAGCGGCGAGCGCCCGGGCGCCGGCATCCGAACGTGTCATGCCAAGCACCTGATGACCCGCGGCGAGCAATTCCGGCACTACCCTGGAGCCGATGAAGCCGGTTGCTCCGGTGAGGAAAATGCGCATGGGAGTCTCCTGTGATGTGGATGCACCACCATGACCCAGGCGCCCATGCTTGCAAAGTAGTGGCGTTATAGGGGTATGGAAACTAACAGGATCGCCATGCGTGATCCGCCCGGGGGTGGCCTGCAGTACGCATGGCTTGCGCGAACCCTGTTCGTTTCCATCGAACAAGCACGGGACATGGCTACCCGCCGGCTATGGACAGGCAATCGCGAGCACCCGAACATGGCTCGGTGCCATCACCCCCACGCAGAAACTGGCGCTTGCTGCCTGGCTCCACTGTTGGTGTCAGCTGAAGTGGGGGATAACCGTCTGGATATCCTGATCATGAAAAATCGCCTGCTGTTCGCGGCCACGTCATTGCTGCTCATGTCTCTTCTGCTGCCGCGGACCAGTTTCGGCATGCGCCATGAGATCGTGAATGGATCGCTGGTGTTCTCGATCGACGATGCCACCGGTGCCTACACGCTCGACGACGGCGAGCTGCATTTCGGTGGTCGTTTGCCTCGCGGCGGGTCGCGCGTGACGAAATCGGCCGGGGGACTGCACTTTCCACTTGTCGACGGGGTCGAGGCGACCGTGGCCCCGGCACCCGGCCAGTCGAATGCCCTGTTGTTCTCATGGCGAGTCGCGGGCGCGGCCCCGGTGACGCCGCCACCGGCGTTTCCGGACTTCATGGCCGTACCCGCCGGGCTGCATTCGCTTTCACATCGGCAATTGAATTTTGCGCCGCCGGTTTTCGATGCTGCGCAGGACGTGTCGACACCATGGGTGCTCTTCACCGCGACCGGTCACACACTCATCATCTCGCCAGCTTCGGATTTCTTCCTTGCGAGCATGCTCGGTGACGCCAGGACGCGCGTTGCAGTCGGATTGAATGCCGAAGTGGGAAAGCTTCCCGCCGGCTTCACCTCGACGGCACTCGTGGCCGCGTCGCCAGACATAGCGTCTGCCTATGACACCTGGGGAGCTGCGTTGCGCGGGCTCTACCATCGCGCTCCCGCGGCTGCCGATGCCGACCCGATCCTGCGCGATATCGGTGTGCTTACCGACAACGCGGGCGGCCATTACTACTACAACTACGAATATGCCGAGGGCCTGAATTACGAAGAGTCGCTGGTGCGATTCCTCAAGCGCAGCCACGAGGCCGGCTTTCCGTTTGGTTACCTGCAGCTCGATAGCTGGTGGTACGCCAAGAGCTCCTGGAATCCGGAGGAGCGGGTCGGCCGGATCAAGAATCCGGCATTGCCTGACGAGGACTGGAATCGCTACGGCGGCCTTGTCGAATGGAAGGCGCAGCCGGGCGTGTTTCCGAAGGGCATGGCTGCGTTCCATGAGCGCGTGAAGCTGCCTTTCCTCGCGCACAATCGCTTCATCGACAAGGACAGCCCATATCGCAAGCGTTACGAGATCTCCGGCGTGGCGGCGGTCGATCGTGGCTACTGGAACGAGCTTGCGAACTACGCCGCCGCGAGTGGCATTGCCGTTTATCTGCAGGACTGGCTCGATGCGACCTACCGATTCTCGCCGGAACTGCGTGCCGTACCCGGCAAGGGCGAGATGTTCATGGACGGCATGGCGTCCGCGATGGCTGCGCACGGGATCACCATGCAGTACTGCATGGCCTATCCGCTGCACATGCTGCAGGGCGTGAAATATCCGAACCTGACGACCATTCGAGCCGCCGGCGACGGCCTGACGCGTGAGAAATGGACGCAGCTGGTGTTCAATGCGCGCTTGATCCATGAGCTGGGCGCATGGCCGGCAACGGACGTGATGCCATCGGGCGACACGGCAGCGATGCTATTCGCCACTCTTTCAGGCGGACCGGTCGGCGTCGGCGACGCGTTCGAGCAGCTCGATCGCACCAACATCTTCAGGGCAGCACGTGCCGACGGCCAGATCGTGAAACCGGATGAACCCCTCATGCCGCTTGGCGTCAGTTACCTGACCCAGGCGCAAAAGACCGGCGAGCCCATCATCGCCGCTACGTTCACCCGGCACGGCGGCCATGCCACCGCTTACATGCTGGCATTCGCCGATGATCCCCGGAACGCCACGGCGGACTTTTCCCTGACGCCAAGGGATCTGGGCTTCAGCGGAACCGTGGCGGTATTCGACCCTGTATCCGAAGCCGTCGTGATCACGGATGCCGGGAGGGCCATCACAGGAAAACTGACTGGCCCCGATGCGTTCGCGTATCGCATCGTCGCGCCGCTGTCCGCATCGGGCATCGCCGTTTTCGGTGATCTCGGAAAGTTCGTCACCATGGGACGCAAGCGTGTTGTTTCCTACGAAGACGATACCCGTGGTGCCAGGCTGAAACTGGCATTCGCGGCAAAGGACGGCGATATCACCGTGGCCGGCTATGCAAGGTCAGGTATCGCTGCGCACGCAGAGGGTGCGGCCATCGTGTCGACGGAACGCGATCCGCGGACGGGTCTTTTCAAGGTGACGCTCAGGCCTCCGGGCCACTCTGCTGCTGTGGCGACGCTTGAGCTGAAAGCCCAGGGAGTTCCCGCGACGTCCACGGAGTGAGTAGCGGCAGACTTGGGAGTCCGGTCCCATGAACCGGGAAGATGGGGAGTGAATACACCAGGCCGGTGCACACCGCGGCAAGTCCTCGATGACTCCTTCAACCGTGCGCACTTCGCAGTGGAACACGCCAGGAATCATGCCGTACCGATCCAGGCGGCAGTGATGAACGCTCGCGTTGCGCTGCTACTGCCGTTGGAGAAGATGCCGTCATGCATCTCCCCCCATGTGCAGCCGTCCAACGGACCGGCTGCACTCTGTGTGCTCTTGCCGTCAGTTCGCCTGCGACAGCGTCCACTGCTGATTGGGGCCGCCGTGGCAGGGATACTGGATGAGCGGTGTGCGCTCCGCGGTTGAAGACTCGGTCACATCGAGGCACTGGCCGCTGTGCTGGTCGACCAGTTCGTAACCGCTACCTTGTGGCGTGAGCTGCCAATGCTGCTCGGATCCGCCCGTGCAGGTTGCCTGGACGGCGGCCGCGCGGGGGGATGTCGAGGCATTGTCGACGGCCAGGCACAGCCCGCTGTGCACGTTCTCGATGGTCCACGAGCCATCGGCATTCTGCGCAAGCATCCATTTCTGGTTGTCGTGGCCGGTTTGCGGAAACTGGATCAGCTGCGTATTGCTGGTGGTCGAACTCTGCGGATCGTCCATGACGAGGCCCGAGTTGACGCTCTTCATCCAGTACGTCACGCCGGCAGGCGCGTTGACGGTGAGGTTGATCGGACTGTTGTGCGTGAGCGAGCCGGCGACGCCGGTCACGGTAATCGTCGCGCTGCCGATCGTGGCCGAGGGCCCTGCGGACAGCGTCAGCGTGGACGTGGCGCTTCCATTGCCCGGGGGCATCAGCGAGGCAGGCGAGAACGTCGCGGTCACGCCGCTCGGGAGTCCGGAGATGGACAGGTTCACGAACGCATTGAAACCATTGAGGCTGGAGACGGTGACCGTTTCGGTGGCTTGGGCCCCCTGACTCACGCCGAGCGATGTCGGGGACGTGGTCATGCCGAAGTCGAGCTGGCTCGAACTCCAGACGTCGGTGATCGGCGTGGCTGCGGAGGCATTGCCGAGTGCGGTCAGGCCGTACATGTCTTCCAGTGTCCGCAGCACGCTGTAATGATTGATCTGCTCCGCATAGGCACCCGTCTTGATGTTCGCGCCGACGAACAGCGTGATGATCTGGTTGGCCAGGGCGGTGTCGTCGTCCTCGTCCCAGGTCAGGATCAGCAGGCTGTTGTGGGTTTTGGCCCAGGTGACGTAGCTGTCGATGTGGGAGCTCAACCAGCTGTCGCCGGTCGATATGGAGCAGTCGTGCATGTCGTCGCACAGGTTCGGAGTCACGAACGACAGTGTCGGTAATTGGGTGAAGTCGCTCGGGAACGCGGTGTAGGCCAGGTTCGTCGACGGTGCAAGGTCGCTGAAGTTCACCCACGGGCTGTGCTTGCGGGCATACCCGGACGTTCCATACGTGCAGCCGGTGTATCCGGTTGACGGCAGGGTCTCCGAGTAGCCGGCAAAAGTGTAGCCGGCGGCAATCAGCTGATGGCCAAGATTGTCCGTATCGAAGGTGTGCGGGCAGCTGTCGTCGGTGATGCCTTGCGTGGATCCGGAAAACAGGGCCAGGTAATTCGGCTGGCTCGGATGCGTCACCGCGTAGGCCTGGGTGAAGTTCGCGCCGCTGGAAATGAGCGAATTGATGTACGGCGCGTCGGTGGTATTGCCGACGATGCTGCTCCTGCTGGCGTTTTCCATGACGACAACCACGACGTGGTCGTAACGGGGAATCACGCCGCTGGTTGCTGCCGTAGCGAAACGGGAACGAAACTGCCCCGTGTTACTCAGCGCGACAGGCTGAGCCTGGCGGGGGGTGTTCACCATCTCGTGTGTCGCTGCCGTGTCTTGATACCCGGCAGAACTTGCAGCGAATGCGTGGGCGTTGCCGACGGCGCTGATGGAAGCGGCAACAAGTAATACGCAGGGAAGAGACCTTGTTAGGCGACATGCTTTCATGGCGATGACTTCTCGTTACTGGATCGAATTTGGGACGCCTCGGCTTGCATGCTGCAAGCTCGTGTTGACCTGCCACAAAAGCGGCAGGGGCGAGCCTGATCGGATGGAGAGGCGTCATGCCGCGCGATCGGGCCTGGTATCGCCGCTCATGGCGCATCGAATACGAAAGAGGCGCGCATACATCGGGCGAACGTGGGGGCGATGTCCGAACCGGACTAACGCTCCGTCCTAGTAAAGCGCTATCGAGCCCCCTTGACCCGCTTTGGCAGGACTTGGATACATCAAAGTGTGACGCAATCGAGGGGGATGCCTGTGCCATGTGACCGGCCGGCGTGTATTGCGTTTACGTGACACGACGACGAACTTCAGCCGAGCGAGGACAAGTTCAACTGCCGGCCCGGGAAAACAGTCCGGCTTTCGAACTCATCGATGATGTCTTCTCCGAGACCTGCAACCGTTGCACTTCGAAGTTGAAGCCACCGCTCGCCATTTCGCCGTCGTGGCCAACAGGAGCGCACTTGACCGCCTGGTTGTTTGAACTCCGAGCCCGGGATCGGCGGTCGATACGGCGTTATCGCGTGGACGGGCGGGTCATGGCCCAGCCTGTCGCGGTACGGGTGCTAGCGCTTGTTCACGGCGAGCCAGGGCATGTCGCGATAGGAATCCGTTACCACCCAGGCGCCGGCCGTCAGCGCAAAAGATATGACGGTCTCGCTCCACTGGAAGGCGTCTCTGGAGCCTGCCGCCACGATGGGTACCCATACCAGCAGCGTGAACATGCCCATCTGCAACGCCGAGAGTGCGGCGGCCAGCCGTGCAGTCACGCCGATGAGTATCACCACGCCCGCCGCGATGTAGGCATAACCGAAGAAATACGCCCAGGCCATATGCCATGGCAGCCAGCCAGGCACCAACGTGGCGGTCTCTCTGGCATAGCGGAAATGGGCCAGGCCGAAGGGGATCAAGGCCAGGCCGTAGAGTGCCCTCGCGATGCGCAGCCCGTTGTCGCCGGTGGCGAAACCGAGGTGCTGCCTGTCCCGGTCAGCGGCGAACCAGGCATACAGCACCCAGGCGCCCGCCACATATACCGCAGTTTCGCCGCAGCCCGACCAGGCATCCTGCGCCGTGGGCGCGAGGAAGATGGCAGGCACTCTGAACAGCAGCAACCAAAGCAGGAGATAGGCGAGCAGCACGCGGGCGGCAAGGGTGGCCGTGCGCCGCCAGAGCAGGCCCATGCCGGACGCCAGGGAGATCAAGGCACACAGATAGACCAGTACCTCGCGTGCGGGCAAGCCCTTGGGCGATGGCTGCCATATCGGGGCGAAATCACCCTGGATCAGGCCCAGGATGCCGAGCGCGATCATGATCGCCGCAAAGACCGCATGACCCACGCTTGCGATGCGCATCGCCCCAGCCTCCGGTGGTTTCCAGTTCATCGGGTACAGGTGCCGTAGCGTACGCCCGAAAAGCCGAGCCAGCTCCGAGCGTATTTCCCCGAACGGTGTCTTCGGCGAGCCGGCGTATACTGATTCACGCCGATCTGCTGTCGCGATCTGTGCCCGTTCCGGCTGCCGCCCTGTTCCGATCCGGGAGATCCGCCATGAAAGCTTCCCCGCTGTCCTGCCTCTTGTGCGTCGCCTGCCTGGCTCTCGCTTCCGTCACTGCGAGGGCGGCGCCGCCGCCGGACAACGTCGACGTCCACTACAGGGATTCCCAGCACTTCACCGAGACGACGCGCGATGTGGGGGTGCACCTGATCGACGCCGACGCTTATCTGAAACCGCTCAAGGCCTACATCGCCGAGCGTGCCTCGCGCGTGCTGGCGCCGGGCCAGCGGCTGGACATCGAGGTGACCGATGTGGCCCGTGCCGGCGAATACGAGCCTTGGCGTGGGCCACGTTTCAACGACGTGCGCATCATCAAGGACATCTATCCACCGCGCATCGATCTGGACTTCACCCTGTACGGCGCCGACGGCAAGGTGCTGAACAAGGGCAGCCGCAAGCTGCGTGACCCGGCCTTCCTCAACCACAACTTTGCCAACGATCAGGATCCGCTGCGCTACGAGAAATCCCTGATAGACCTCTGGTTGCGCAAGGGAGCCGAAAAGCTCTGAGGATCACCTCGGGCGAAAGATGAAAAACCCGGGGCAGGGCGCACGGATTCGGCCGGCCAACCCCCGGAGCTGTCGTCGGGAACGGAATGGTGTCGACCGCCGGACAGGCGAGACGCATCGATTGGGTATGCTTGGGAACCACGTGATCCTCGCCGAGCCGATGGACACGCGACCTCCAACACACGGGACCGCCCATTATGAATACGCATCGCCCCTTGCTCGTAGCCTCCCTGATCGCCGTTACCGGCCTTTCCGCCGTCCCGGTATCGTCCGCGCGCGCCGCCGCCGACAATCTCCAGGGCAACCCCATACCTGGCGTGTGCCTGCTTTCGCGTGAGGCAGTGTTTGCACAGGCGAAGGTCGGTCAGGCTGCGAGCCAGCAGCTCGGCCAGCTGGCCGAGCAGGCGCGCAGCCAGCTGGCCAGCGAGCGCAAGCCGCTCGACGCGGACGTCCAGAGCTTCCAGCAAAAGCAACAGTCCTTGAGCGAGGCGCAGCGCAAGGAACAGGGGGCGGCCCTGCAGCAACGCATGGAGACGTTGCAGACCCAGGCCGACAATCTGAATCAACGTATCCAGCTCACCCGCGCCAAGGCCATGCAGCGCATCGGCCAGGTGGCGGAACCGATCGTCGCCGGCAGCTATGAAAGCCATCATTGCGGGCTTTTGCTCAACCGTGACTCGGTGCTCGCCGGCAACATGACCAACGACCTGACCAGCGACGTCGTCCAGGGGCTGGATCGCAAGATCACCACCATCACCCTCAACCTGGAACCGCTGCCGAGCGGCAACGCGCCAAGCGGCAACGGGAAATAATCGACGTTCAAGGGTCGGCGCAATCAAAAGCAGGGGGCAGCGTGCACTATTCCGCCAAGTCGGCGTCAACTTCTGCACTTGCTCCATCGGCTGCTACCTTGCGGGCATGAACAGAGCACGGAACGCCACGCCGCCACACCGCCTCGGCGTGGTTCTTCTCGCTGTTTGCCTGCTGGCGCTGGGCGGGTGCGCCACCACCGCT
This sequence comes from Rhodanobacter koreensis, assembly GCF_054782855.1. Taxonomy (NCBI): domain Bacteria; kingdom Pseudomonadati; phylum Pseudomonadota; class Gammaproteobacteria; order Lysobacterales; family Rhodanobacteraceae; genus Rhodanobacter; species Rhodanobacter koreensis. Next base: position 36,913 of record NZ_BAAGRR010000012.1, read on the forward strand.
CCGCCCCGCGACAGCCAGGACATCTGCCAGGTCTTCGAGCAGTACCCGTCGTGGTATCGCGATGCCCATGCCGCCCAGCAGCGCTGGGGAACGCCGGTCAACGTGCTGATGGCGTTCGTGCGGCGTGAATCCGGGTTCCGCCGGAAGGTGCGCCCCGACCGGCCCAGGTTTCTGTTCATTCCGTTGCCGCGCAAGTCCAGCGCCTATGGCTACGCGCAGGCGCAGGACCCGATCTGGCGCGACTACCTGAAAGCGACCGGCGGCTGGTTCAAGCGTCGCACCGACATGGACGATGCGCTCGATTTTCTGGGCTGGTACACCGACCGCATCCATCGCGAACTCGGCATTTCCAAGTGGGATCCGGAGCATCTGTATATCGCCTACCACGAAGGCATCGGTGGCTACCGCGACGGCCACTGGCGGCACGACAGTCATCTTCTGCAGACTGCCGCCACCGTCGCCTACCTGGCCCGGGAATACGGCGAGCAGCTCAAGCGGTGCAAATAGCGTCCGGGAAAACGGGGGCCGGAGCGCACTTTCCTTGCGCGATGGTTGCCAGCGGGTGACCCGGTGCGCTTGAGAAATGGATGCTCCCCCGCAAAGCAGGCCCCTGATTGCAGGCAGTGTTTGAGGCTGGTGCTACATTGCCTCGCCTCCCCCCTGTCTTGAAAAGCGAGCGATATGATGACAACCCACGCCCCCTATCCGATCGGCACGCCTGGCACTCCGTGGGGGCCGACGGAAGTCGCCGCCTGGCTGTCACGACAGACCCGCCAGCGCAGCTACGAGGCCGATGTGCTGAGCGCGATCGAGCGTTTGCGGGCGCGCTTCGACGTAGTGGAGTATGGCCGTCTGGATTACGCCCCCGACAGCTACCCGCTGTTCGCGATCAGGAGTCGCGACTGGCGTGATGAGCTTCCCACCGTGTTGGTGACGGGTGGCGTGCATGGCTATGAAACCAGTGGTGTGCATGGCGCGTTGCGATTTGTCGACCAGCATGCGTCGAGTTATGCGGGCCGGGCCAACCTTGTTGTGGTGCCCTGTGTCAGCCCCTGGGCTTACGAACGGATTCACCGCTGGAACGTGGGTGCGATCGACCCGAACCGCTCGTTCCGCAAAGACAGCCCGGCGCAGGAGTCGGCGTCGCTAATGCGACTGGTCGCACCCCTGCGCGATCGCGTGCTGGTGCATATCGATCTGCATGAAACCACCGATAGCGACGAGTCCGAATTTCGTCCGGCGCTGGCCGCGCGCGACGGCAAGCCGTACGAGCCGGGCGAGATTCCCGACGGCTTCTATCTGGTCGACGACAGTGAACATCCGCAGCCCGCATTCCAGCAGGCGGTGATCGCGGCAGTGGCTAAAGTCACCCACATCGCCGCTGCCGACAGCCACGGCGAGATCATCGGTTCGCCCGTGGTCGCGCCAGGCGTCATCGAGTACCCGCTCAGGCAACTCGGTCTGTGCGCCGGCATCACCAATGCGCGCTACAAGACCACCACCGAGGTCTACCCCGACAGTCCCCGCGCTACCGCCGAGCAGTGCAACGCCGCGCAGGCGGCGGCGGTGTGTGCGGCGATCGAGTTCGCATTGGCACACGATGCACGGGCCCCAGTCGGGCAGGATTGAAGCAGCAGTTGGAGTGCATTTTTCCGAGAAGTCACAGCGCGACAACGGAGAGCGAGGCAGTTCATCCGAGATAGCCATCGCTATCCCGTTTTCCCGGCGGCTGCGCTGGCGCCATGTCACCTCGTGCCTGCGAGCCGGGCGAAGGCTGCGGGTGAGGCGTTTTCAAAACGATCCACCAGCAGCTTCACGAAGGCAGTCACGCGGGCGCTCACATGCCGATGCGAGGGATATAGCGCCCATACTTCGATGCGGCGGTCGGCGAGCGTGCCCCAGTCGATCAGTCGGCCGGCGTCGATATCGGCCTGCACCAGCGAGCGTGGCATCGCCGCGGCGCCGACGCCCGTGATCACCGCATCGTGGATCATCGCCATCGATGACAGGCGCAGCACGGTATGGGTGGCGATGGTCAGCACGCTGCGTGTGCGGCTGAGCTGCCAGGGCGAATCGGCCGGCGTGCGGGGCAGGGTGATGACGGGCACGGCGACATCCCGTTGCCTGACCGGGCGGGGCAGGGAAGGCGCCGCCACCACGACCAGCACGTCGCGCAGGAAGCAGCGCCCGGCAAGATCGGTCGAGGGATCGGGATTGGCCCGGATGATCAGATCGAAGTCGTCATTCACCGGATCGACGAAACGGTCCTCGGTGATCACTTCCAGCTGCACGTCGGGATAGGCCAGGGCGTAGTCGGCGGCGATCCGGCCCAGGCCGCGCTGGCCGAACAGTACCGGCGCGCTGATGCGCAACCTGCCGCGTGGCGTGCTGATGCCTTGCCGCAGCACTTCGCCGACTTCATCGATGTGCTCCAGCAGCGACTGCGTCTGTTCCTGCAGCTCGCGTCCTTCCTCGGTGAGGTGCAACGCGTGGCCGCCACGCTCGAACAGGCGCACGCCGAGTGCGTCTTCGAGCTGGCGCACCCGGCGCGAAAGCGTGGCCTTGGGTCGGCCGGTGATCCGTGCGGCGCGGCCGACGCCGCCATGTCGTGCCACGTCGTTGAAGTCGGCCAGGGCGAGCAGATCCATGGATGTTCCATCGATGAGACACGATGTCCAGATTATGCGTCTATCGGTGGCTTTTATGAAACATCAGGATGGGGCTGTCCACCACGCAATCCCATCACTGAAGGAGACACCCATGAACATTCTCGTTACTGGCAGCACCGGCACGATCGGCCGCCTGGTCGTCCGCGGACTGGTTGCACAAGGCGCCAGCGTTCACGCGTTGACACGTGACCCGGACAAGGTTTCGTTTCCCGAAGGCGTCACTGCCGTAAAAGGCGACATGACCGACATCCCCTCGATGCGAGCGGCGTTGAAAGATGTCGATACGCTGTTCCTGCTCAATGCCGTGGTTGCCGATGAAGTGACCCAGGCCATCAGCACCCTGAGCCTGGCGTGCGAGGCCGGCATCGAACGCATTGTCTATCTGTCGGTGCTCAACAGCGATGCCTACACCGACGTGCCGCATTTCACCGGCAAGTACACGGTGGAGCGGATGATCGAGCAGCTCGACCTGCCGGTGACCGTGCTGCGGCCGTCCTATTTCATGCAGAACGATGCCATGCTCAGGGACGGCTTGATGAAGCAGGGCCGCTACGGCATGCCCATCGGCAATGTCGGCGTGTCGATGGTCGATGTGCGCGATATCGCGGAGATCGCGGTGGCCTCGCTGCTGCGCCGCGCCCATGCGTCGGCGCCGCTGCCGCGTGAGGTGATCGAGATCACCGGGCCAGACGTACTGACCGGCGATGCGCTGGCGACGATCTGGTCCGCTGTACTCGGCAAGCCGATCACCCATGGCGGCAATGATCTCGACGCGTACGAAGGCTTCATGGCGGGTGTCATGCCGTCGTGGTCGGCTTACGATCTGCGTCTGATGCTGGCGCGCTTTCACGTCGACGGCATGCTGGGCAAATCGCACGCGGTCGACATCCTCACGGGCCTGCTCGGTCATCCGCCGCGTCGTTATCGCGACTTTGCCGGGGAACTGGCGAAGAACTGGCAGGCGATCTAGCCAGTCATCGCGCGTCAAGGGACGGGAGGCATCGTCGACGTCATCCATGTCTTCCGTCTCCTCTCCGGTAATGAATGCTTCGAATCCTACCGGGTCGGTTCAGGGTGCACTTTCGGAGAGTATTGAAGAGGAGCGTTATCCTTGCCGGGTTTCGCTGCCCCAGGAACCCCATGTCGCTCAAGTCCGATTTCGAACTGATGGCTCGCTACAACCAGTGGATGAACACGCGGCTCTACGAGGCGGCCGCGGAGCTGGACGAGGCGGAGCTGCACGCGGACCGGGGCGCGTTCTTCGGCTCGATCCTGGCTACGCTGGCGCATATCCTGGCCGCCGATACGCACTGGATGAAGCGCTTCGCGGTGGCGTTTCCCGAAGCGGCCTCGCTGGATGACGTGCGGGGCGTGCCGCTGCCTGGGCTGGTTCGCGGCATCACGTTTCCCGATTTCGTTCGGCTGCGAGCCGACCGTGAGGCGATGGACGCGGCGATCATCACGTTCGCGCATGAAGCCACCGACGCGCTATATGTCCGGCCGCTGAGTTACACGAACAGTGCTGGCGAGTTGCACACCAAGCCATGTGGGCTGGTACTGCGCCACGTGTTCAATCACCAGACCCATCACCGCGGGCAGGTCACCACCTTGTTCAGCCAGCTCGGCATCGATGTCGGCGTCACCGACCTGTCCGTGCTGATTCCGGAATGCGCACCTTGGGTCGACCACGCTGTTCGGGGTGGCGCATGGCGGCGTGCGCCTTTCCCCGGTGTGTGTCCAAGCTGAAATCAGATCGCCGGGGGGTACTGCGATGAAAATCAGACTGCTCGACCGTGCCGACGCCAGGGCCTACCAGAGTCTCCGGTTGCGCGCGCTGCGGGAGAATCCGGCCGCATTCAGTGCCAGTCCCGAGGATGAGGCGGATCGCTCCATGGATGAAGTGGCTGCCCGTATCGCCGCTGCGGCCGATGGCTCGATCTGCACGCTTGGCGTCTTCGAGCATGATGAGCTGGCCGGGTTCCTGGCTGTCATCCACCCGCTGCGGGAAAAATTGCGTCATCGGATGGAACTGGCCGGCATGTATGTGGCCCCGGAATTTCGCCGCCGCGGATTCGGTCGTGCGCTGCTGGGGGCGGCCCTGGTTCATGCGCAATCCGTCCCGGGTATTCGTCAGGTTACGCTTGGCGTCAATGCCACCAACACGGCAGCAAGGGCGTTGTATCGATCGGTGGGCTTCGAGTGCTTTGGCGTGGAACCTGCTGCGCTGCAAGTGCGGGGCACGTTCCACGACGAGGAGCACTATGTGCTTCGCATGGATCCGGTCGGTCGTGCGGTCTGAGCATGGGCATCGGTTGCCGACTACGGCATGCTGTGGGCAGACGAGGTCATTGATGATGCTCCGAGACGCCGTTCCCGCCGATTTCCCCGCCATCCTCGCCCTCAACGAGGCTTTCGTGGCCGTACTCAGTCCGCTCGACGCCGCACGCCTGGCGCAGTTGCACGCTCAGGCGGCGCTGCACCGCGTAATCGAACAGGACGGGCGGGTTGAGGCATTTCTGCTCGTGTTCCGCGAAGGAGCGGACTACGACAGTCCGAACTACCAGTGGTTTGCGCAGCGCCATGCGCGCTTCCTGTATGTGGATCGCATCGTGGTGGCTGCTGGCACGCAGGCGGGGGGTGTCGGGACACGGCTCTATCACGAGGTGTATGCGCGGGCGTCGCGTGATGGCGTGCCGTTGATCACCTGCGAGTTCGATATCGTGCCGCCGAATCCGGCGTCCGAACGGTTCCACGCCAAGCTGGGATTCCGTGAAATCGGCCGGCAGCAACTCGACGGTGGCCGCAAGACCGTCTCGTTACAGGCACTCGATGTCGCTGCGGGAAACACGCCGCTGGGCAAGATCGACGTCGGCTGACAAAGTATCCCCATCGCACGTGCTGCATCTTCTGTCCGGTTGTGGTTTCTCCTTGTCAGTCGCTGCCGTCGCTCTGGTCGCGCCGGTGAGCTGCGCGCAGCCCACCAGCTGCGCACGCGTCAGCGAGTGATGCTGTTCGGCGACCACGGTTCCGGTCAGTGCTCAGGTCGTGCCGAGTACGAGCAAAGGAACCAGAGGCAGGTTTCTCAAAATTTCCGGTTCCTTTGCCTGCAACATGATCAATCGGAATCGTGATCCGCACGCACGATGGCGACTCCGTTCGTGGCAGCGTTGTTGATGGTCGCCAGTCCCTTCAAGGTGAAGCCGCCATCCTCGTCCACGTCGAAAATGGAGACATGCGAGACGCTGCCGCTGGCGTCGATCACCGCGGCCAGGTCGCTGCGATAGGTGATGTCGGTCGGGTTGCCATTGAAGGTAGTGACGACCGCCGCGTCCTGAATCATTTTTTCGCCGTAGACGGCATAGCGTGACACCGACTTGCTCGGTGAATTGGCGGAGAACAGGAAGGGTCCGTCCAGCGTCACCCAGCACGGTGCCGATTGGGTGCCCGAACCGGTGACGGTCAGCACCGCGTTGTTTCGCACCAGACTGATCTCGTTCGCGTGGGCAATCGTCACGTACGCGTCATTGCCGCGTGTGGCCAGGCCGAACGGCGCATTGACGTTGGCAGGGATGTTGGCAACCAGCCTGGTCGAGCCGATGACCGCACCTTGACTATCCAGGTTGACCGTTTCGATCGCATTGCTTTTTTCGCTGATGACCAACTGTCTCCGTAGCGCTCCCACTTGTGCAGCGGAGCCGTCGCCGATGACCAGTCTCGCTTCGCCATCCGCGGTCGATTCCACGCCGGAGTGATCGATCCGGTGCGATTCGATATAGGAGGTGGTCAGGATGTACAGGTGGTGGTTGCCGAACGCGACGCTTACGGGGTTGGTGATGGCCGGAACCAGTTTCTCGTAGCGCAAGCCGGCATGCTCAAGATCCTTGTCGAATACGGACACGTTGCCCGAGCCGAAATTGACCACGGCGAGTCGCGCATGATCCTGGGCGATGCCACCGGCGTTGCCGCTGACGCCACCCGCGCCACCGGTGGGGAGCTGTTCGAGCAGGATGCCCATCGGGTTGTAGACCATGAGCTGGTTGTGCGTCGTGTTCGACGCGGTCACGATCAGTGCCTGCTGGTTGTTCGACGATGAAGCGCCTTGCGCCGCTACCGCGCCGGCCACGATCAGTGAAAGCAAACCCACACCACATGCTGCTTTTTTCATGTGCGTATCCTCGAGTGTGACGATTGGAAATGGCGACCTGATTTGGAGTCGTCCTGCCGTACTTCCGGGCGACCGGAATTGCACCGGTCATCCATTCATTCGTTGGGATACAGGGAAAGTTACGCGCGCTCTATCGCTTCATGGCTCATGACGACGTGGACGAACGCTTCTTAATGGAATGGCTGCCGGAAAAGCAACGCATGTTTGGACGTGGCACACGTCAGATGCGCTGCCATAGCCCATTTTTGATGGCATTCATTTCGCAAATTATTTCGCTCTGCAAGCCATCGCTTTTGCGCTGACTGTCGCGCAAATATCTCATCACGTCCGGGGCTTGGGACGGTGAGCCATATCTCCGCTTGGATCTACATCGCATGGAAGCCATGCGCAGAAATTGCGCGCGAGATGGCGGACATAGGAGCAGTTGTGAGTCGACATTACAGTCGAAATCCCGGAAACCCGGGCTGAGTTCAACTACAGGGGAAGTATTGCGAAGAAAACATCGATTGCCCTCTTGGGCGTCATCCTTGTTGTATCTGGTTGTTCGACTATGACACGGGCGCGGTACTCCGTATCCGTCGACAACAATATGGCTTTGAAGAGCTATCGCTGAGTTGAGCCAACTCGCCGGGGACTCATGCGGATCCTTCGGGTCTCCGGCATTTCACCAAAATTTCTAATGACTAAGTCAGCGTCAGCTGCCTTTCAACGTGCAGTGGAATCCTTGGACGCGCCGAGGATATCGCCGCCGGCTTCGATCTGAACCAGTGCCGCGGTCGAGAGGCCGGCCAGCGTCGTAGACGGCACGGCGAACGTACGCGGGTTTCCATCCCACGTACCCAGATGCACCAGTTCGCGCACCACATTGCGATGCGGCAGCGTGCGCCCCCGGTTCTCGCCGCCGCCGATGGCGACGTTGATCGTGCGCGGATCGTAACGCACCAGCCACACGTCGCAGATGGCCGCCGGCTTGCCCGCACCGACCACGAGCTGGCCATGCTCCCAGGACAGTTGCGGTCCCTGCGAGGTTGCAGTGGCGATGACCTGGTCGAGTTGCGCGCGATCGGAACCGACCAGATCGTTGTGACCGTTCACGTATACCTGCGGCGTCCACACGTTGTCGCGCTTGTGATATTTCGCGTACGCCCATTGCCGGTCCGTGTACGCCTGGGCGGCAAACGTATCTTTCCAGCCGAGGCTGTCCCAGTAGGTGACGCCGTAGGACAACGCGAGAATGCCCGGCTGTCCCGCAATCGCGTTGAGATTGGCCTCGGCCGGTGGGCACGACGAACAGCCCTGACTCTGGAACAGTTCGACCACCACAAGTGGGTGAGTCGCGCGCAGATCCTGCGTGTAGCCGAGCTCGCAGCAGGCCAGCAGTGATAATGCACCGAGCAGGAGTTTCAAGAGCGGACGGGTCGGCATGGCGTTTACTCTCCAGTCGACACCCCGGGCAGGATGGACCAAGGGTTTGTGTAGATACGTTTGTTCTTCGCCAATCCGCGGGGAAAGTTACTTCATCGAAGATGAGTCCATGGTATCCGAAAGGTTTCCTGTCGCCATGCGGAGCGACCGGGAGTGCAGGCAGTCAATCGGGTGGCGGCCGTACATCGGTTCGGTTACGTTGGAGACTCTTCAGACGAGGGGAGTCGTCCATGAAATACGTTCTTGCCGTCCTGCTGATGGCCGTCATGACGCTGGGTGCGGCGCGGGCATGGGCCGCACCGGCGGCTGATACTGCACCGGCGCTCAGTGCATCAACCGCAGCGGCCAGTCCGGCGCACTTCGATGTGGATGCCGCCACCGATGCCTACATGGCCCAGCTGTCGCCGCAGGCGCGGGCGAACTCCGATGCGTATTTCGAGGGCGGCTACTGGCTGATCCTGTGGGATCTGCTGGTGGCCCTTGTGGTGGCGTGGCTATTGCTCGGCACGCGGCTGTCGGCGCGCATGCGCGATTTCGCCGAGCGCCTGACGCGTTTGCGCTGGCTGCAGACAGCCGTCTATGCGCTGCAGTACATCCTGCTGACGACGCTACTGACCTTGCCGTGGAACATCTACGAGGGCTTCGTGCGCGAGCACCAGTACGGACTGTCCAACCAGAACCTGGGGCAATGGCTGGGCGATCAGGCCAAGGGGCTGGTCATTGCCCTGATCCTGGGCACCGTGGCGCTGGTGATCATCTATGCGGTGATCCGCAAGGCCACGCGTACCTGGTGGCTGTGGGGGGCAGGCGTGTCGCTGGTGTTCATGGTCTTTGTGGCCACCATCGCACCGGTCTACATCGCACCGGTGTTCAACACCTACAAGTCGCTGCCGGAAAGCCCATTGAAGGCACAGATCTTGTCGATGGCGCGCGCCAACGGCATTCCCGCCACCGATGTCTACTGGTTCGACGCCTCGCGCCAGAGCAAGCGCATCAGTGCCAACGTGAGCGGCATGTTCGGCACCACGCGGATCAGCCTCAACGACAACCTGATGAACCGCAGCACGCCGGCGGAGATCAAGGCGGTGCTTGGCCACGAGATGGGTCACTACGTGCTCAATCACGTCTACAAGGGCCTGGTCTTTTTCGGCATCGTCATCGTGCTCGGCTTCGCCTTCGTGTACTGGGGGTTTGGCTGGGCCGAGCGACGCTGGGGCGCACGCTGGGGCATTCGCGGCGTCGGTGATGTGGCCGGCCTGCCCTTGATCGCGGCGCTGTTCACGATCTTCATGTTCTTCCTGACGCCGGTGAACAACACGATTACCCGCAGCATGGAGGCGGAGGCCGATGCGTTCGGCCTGAATGCAGCGCGCCAGCCGGACGGTTTTGCCGAGGCGGCCGTGCAGCTTTCCGAATACCGCAAGATGCATCCCGGCCCGGTGGAGGAGTTCGTGTTCTTCGATCATCCGAGCGGCTGGAACCGCATCCATCGCGCAATGATCTGGAAGGCCGAACACCTCGACGATCCGGATTTCAGGGCCACGGATGCCGCTGCACCGGCGACTTCAACAGGTCACTGATGCGGCGGCTGATCGTGCCCGGAGCCCGGGACCGGTGATTTCACGGTGCCGGTCTCGACCACCATGTCGAGCACATAGGCGATGGATGACGCATCGGCGGCCGGCTGCTTGAGTGCATAACGCTTTACCCGCAATACATCGTGGTTGCCCGGCACGTGGGCATAACCCTCGATGTCCTGCTGCAGCGTCTGCCACGGGCCGGGCTGGCCGCTGCGCAGGCCTTGTGCGTCGTAGTGGATCTCGCGCACCTGCAGGCAGGATTTGTCCGGGATCAACGGGTGATGGCACGGCACATTGTCTGGTGCGACTTCCAGGAACACGGTCTCGCCGGCGCTGCCGTAGCGCGTCTCGGCAGTGGGCTTGCCGACGAAGGTCAGCGTCCGGCCGTCGTTGGCCGCCAGCGTGAGCAGGGGCGCGTTACCTTCATTCGACAGGATCAGGGTCGGCATGCCGCGCAGCACCGCCTTGAGGGTGATCTCGCGCTGCATCAGGGTCTGGTCGTGGCAGGCCATCATGGTCTGCATCATCTGCGTGACCTGGAGATGGTCCTCGACAATCAGGTAACTGCCGCCGATCCGGTTGCAGGCGTTGCGCGCACTGACCCGACCATCGGTGAAGTCGAGTTGCAGCGGTCTGTCCGGCAGGCCGAACAGTGCATCGAGACGCTTGCCGCTGTTGTCGACAGCATCGTGCAATTGCCAGTGATAGCGCGTGAGCGTACTCGGCAACGCCGATGCGTTCGAACTGTCCGCGACGGGCGTGGTCGCGTGTGTGGTTGATGCCGGCGTCATCGCGCAGCCGGCGAGGACGAGCGATAGCAGCAGCGTGCAGATTTTCATGACGGAACCTCCTGGCACTGATTCAAGCAGCCCGGGCGTGAACAGGATTTGATGAGCGTGGCGAGCAGGCGTGCACAAAAAGGCCGCGCCAGGCTTGCGCCTGACGCGGCAAGAGGTTTGAACCGACCACTGCCAGGAAGTCGGGAGCCATCGTCGGAGGGTTCCGTTGCGGCGAGGGCAAAGTAACGGGGTAGTGTCTCAGCGGCTGAGAAGAGGGGATCTGTATCATCGACCGCTCAGGTTATCGCCGCATGACAGGCCGGTATCCCGGAAATCCGGGATGCTGGAGCACTAGCCGGAGTATTCTCGAGTGCTGCAGCCGTGTTGCCCATGAATCCGTGATCCAACCGACAGGGATGAGCCAATGTCGAGTCCGCTATTCCCGGCGGCCCGTGGCGGGAAGCATGATGGCCAGCCGTGCATGGATTGCCCGGTACGCTCTTCCATGAAGAACCAAGCCGCGCTGCTTCTGTTTCTGGTCATGCCCGCTGCCTGCGCCGCGCAACCATCGACAGGCTCGATGTGCCAGGCGCGCGAAACCACGTATTTCAGTTGCGATACCGCGAGGCACAAGACGATCAGCCTGTGCGGTGCCGTGCCGGACAACCTGCAGTATCGATACGGCAATGCATCCCGCGTTGAGCTGCAGTTTCCGGACGATGCATCGAAGGGAGCGGACCAGCTTCGTTACGCGCACTACTCCCGCTATCAGACCGATCGCGCGGAAGTCACGTTCAGCCGTGCGGATACCGACTATGCCGTTTTCGACTACACCGAGAATGACAGGCGCAGCGCCGGCGTACGTGCCGCGACTGCCGACGGCAAGGACGTGGAAATCCGCTGCGCCGGCCCGATTCGCGGGAAGCTGGTGACGTTGCGGAAGAGCCTGCGTTGCGACAGCGACAACGCGCTCAATGGCGGCCAGTGCCCCTGAGCCGGCAGAGCATGCGTGAGGGTGGCACCTTGGGCGGTCAGCTGCCTGGTGTGGATCGCGGGCGGCGCGGCCCGGGCGCGGAGTGGCGCCCCTGCGCCGCGTCGATGCCGTCGATCCAGCCGGCGCGCGATCCCGGAAACGCGTCGGCGTAGGGCACGTAGGGCTTGATGTCGAGGATCGGGGTGCCGTCAAGCAAGTCCACGCCGCGCACGCGCAAGGCATGTTCCTCCACGGCGACCAGTTCGACCGCGGACAGGCCGATCGCGTTCGGCCGGTGTGGCGAACGGGTGGCCAGCACGCTGCGCTTGCCGCCGCCGCGCGGTGGCCGCACCTCGGCCTTCCAGCCTTCGCTGCGATGGAACACGAACAGCAGCCAGACACGTTCGAAGCCGGCGAGGTCACGGAACGCCGCGGTTGGAAAGTCTGCGACGAACTCGATGATGGCCTCGGCCGCCGCGCCGGTCTCGGTGCCTTCCACCACGGTGGGTTGGTGCGGCGCGTCGATGCGCCGCGCATACGGCGAACGGACGAAGGCGATCGGCTGGCAGGAAAACGCGCTGGAGGTGTCGTGCATGGTAGTCACGCATGGCGGAATGGCGGCATTATCCATCCTTGCACTGCCTCCCATGGTTCCATGAACCTTCCCCTGCCGAGGACGCCATGAAATACCTGGTCATGATCTACAACGACGATGCCCTGCTGGATGTGCTACCCGAGGGCGAGTTCGACACGCTGATGCATGGATGCTTCAAGCATGCCGACGAGCTGCGCGACGAAGGGCACCTGCTCGATTCGCAGCAGCTGGAGGCGCCGTCCACGGCCCGGACAGTGCGCATCCGCAACAACCGGGTAACGGTCGTCGACGGGCCGTTCGCCGAGACCAAGGAGTACCTGGGCGGTTTCAACCTGATCGAGGCCGCGGACATGGACGAGGCAGTGCGGATCGCCGCGGAGTTTCCGTGGGCGCGTACCGGCTGCATCGAGATCCGTCCGGTGCGTGACCTGATGGCGGTACGACGCCGGGTAGGTGCGTGACGATGGGCGCTTTTCAACTGGCGTAGCATGCGCAACCATGCACGCCCGCCTTTCAGTGACCCATCCATGAGCCGATCCGACGACGATTACGACACCGAGCCCGACTTCGACGAAGGTGAGGGCGAGTCGGTGGAGTCGCAGGTCTGGCAGTTGCTGCTGCTGATCAATCCCGGCGACGAGGAAACCGCACTGCAGCAGTTCGCTGATTACCGCGAGGCGATGGAGGATGCCGATGCGGACGAGGTCGAGCCGGTCGAGCTGATCGGCCGGGTGATCGACTGGCGTTCCGGTTTCATGGTGGACGCTGGCGATCTGCGTTCGCTGGTGCAGGCGATCGACGAACTGTCTTCGCGCTGGAGCCTGTCGGTCGACTGGAATGGCGATCCGGACGATGACGGCTTCTTCGACGAGCTGGATGCGGCCGAGTTGTTTTCGATCGCCTATGACCGCCTGGCCGAGTCCGGCTACACGCTGTGGGCGTGGGAAACCGGCGGTGACCGCTATGCGGGCTGGATGACGCTGACGCGCGATGGTGAGCCTCTGCGCGAGCTGGCCACGGCGCTGGGCATCAACCTGCGCCTGGGCAGCGACGTAAGTTGAGCCCGATGATGTGGCAAGCTGCAGCGAAGTGAGCTGAACTCGGGCAGTAGGGCAAGGTGCGGCATCTTCTGCCGCTTTCGACAGGCAACGGGTTCCGGATCATTCCATGCTGCAACTGATCGGTTTCGACGGCGACGACACGCTGTGGCACAGCGAGGGTTATTACCAGCACGCAAATGCGGAATTTGCGCTGATCGTCGGACGCTACGTGGATCTGGGCGACCAGGGTGTACACGACACCATGCTGGCCACCGAGCAGCGCAATCTCAAGCTGTTTGGCTACGGCGCCAAGGGCATGGCCTTGTCGATGGTGGAGACGGCGATTGCGGTCACTGACGGGCGCATCACGGCACGTGATATCCACCGGCTGATCGAGCTGGGCAAGAATGTGCTGCAGCACCCGGTGGAGCTGCTGCCCGGCATTCGCGAGGCGGTCGAGGCGGTGGCGCAGCATCACGCGGTGGTGCTGATCACCAAGGGCGACCTGTTCCACCAGGAGAAGAAGGTCGCACAGTCGGGGCTGGCCGAATTGTTCCGGCGCATCGAGATCGTGTCGGAGAAGAATGCCGACACCTACCAGCGGGTACTGGCCGAGTTCAATCTGCAACCGGAGCAGTTCGCCATGGTAGGCAATTCGCTGCGCTCGGATATCGAGCCCGTGGTGCGCCTTGGTGGCTGGGGCGTGCACCTGCCGTATCACGTGACCTGGGCGCACGAGCTGGAAAACGGCCTCGATGGCGACCATTCGCGCGTGATCACGGTGGATGCGCCGTCGGCAATCCCGGCAGCGGTGGTGCAGTTGCGCGAGTGGGCGGCCTGAATCGCGCGCTGTGTGACCAGGATCGTCGGGATCAGAACCGATTTGGAGCGCCATACGATGCATGCCTTGCTGTTTGAAAAATTCGGTGGCCCCGGTGTCCTGCACTGGGGCGAGCAGCCCGACCCGATGCCGGCGCCCGGTCAGGCGCTGGTGCGCATGCACAGCGTCGGGCTGAATTTCGCGGACGTCTACCGGCGTAACGGCAATTACCACCTGAGCGGCACCGCGCCGTGGATTCTCGGCTACGAAGGCGCCGGCGTAATCGAACGTGCTGCCGCAGGCGACCACCTGTTTCCGGCAGGCACCCGCGTCGGTTTTGCCGACATGCCTTACGCGAATGCAGAGCTGGTCGCCGTGGATCTCGACAAGCTGATCCCGCTGCCGGACGACATCACGTTCGATACGGCCGCGGCGACCCTGCTGCAGGGGTTGACTGCGCAGTATCTGGTGACCGACAGCTATGCAGTGCGGCACGGCGATGTGGCGGTGGTGCACGCGGCGGCCGGTGGCGTGGGTCTGCTGCTGGTGCAGATGTTGAAGGCACGGGGTGCGCACGTACTCGGCATTGCCTCCAGCGAGGTGAAGCGTGCCGCCGTGATCGCTGCCGGTGCGGATGCGGTGGCCGGTTACGGCGACTGGTTGGCAGGTGCCAGGGAGCTGTCGGCGGCGCACGGTGCCGACGTCATCTACGATTCGGTCGGCCGCACCCTGGGCGACAGCCTGGCGGCCGCAAGCATCGGTGGCACGGTGGTGTTCTACGGCATGGCGGCGGGCGATCCCGATCCGGTCGATCCGCGCCTGCTGATGGATCGTTCGCTGACGCTGACTGGCGGCGACCTGTGGAACGTGCTGACCAGCGCGTCGATCCGCCGCGAACGGGCAGCGGCGTTATTTGCGCAGATCCACGCCGGCCAGCTGCAGCCGAACATCGCGGCGCGCTTTGCGCTCAGCGACGGCGCGAAGGCACACGCCTATCTGGAAAGCCGCGAGGCGATCGGCAAGGTGTTGCTGACGCTGTGAGTGACGCGGACCGGTGCGCTCGATAGGCACCGGGGGCAGGATCATTCCGGTTCGTTGGCCGGCTTGTCGTCATCGAAACCGGTGTAGTCGTCCGGGAAGATCGGTGTGCCGTCGTCTTCCAGTCCCAGCATGTCGGCCAGCGCCTTGGCGGCAGCAGTCTCGGCGATCGTCTTGTCGCGGAAACTGCGGTTTTCGCAGATCGCGAAATACATCGGGTAGCCGCTCTTGCGTGGGGTCACTGCGAGAAAGGCGGTATAACGCGAACCCTCGAGGGTGGCGCCGGAGCGGGCAAGGTAGTTGTCGAACTCGCGCTCGGCCATCGGTGGTCATCCGCTAGAGGGAAGGCACAGTGTATCGCCTGGCGTGCGTGACGCAGTATCAGCCGGGCGAGCTTTCGTCCGCGTCCAGCGGCAGCACTTCGTGAAAGACGCTGTAGTCGATGATATTGATGCCGGCATCGTCGACGCGGACAAGATCGGTGTAACGATGGTTCCAGCGCAGGTCCTGATGATTCCACCGCTGGCGCGCCAGCATGGATTGCGAAGTCGTTTCGTCGATGCCTTCGAGGCTCAGCAGGAAGGCCGACTGGGTGCGTTCCAGCGTCTCCGGAGTTTCGCCATAGAGCGGGCTGCTCTCGTCGATCACATGCATCAGGCTCCAGCTCAGCATGAAGATCGGATGGCGATCGCGGACCAGTTTCAGGTCATAGATCTTGCGCAGCTTGAAACCCTCCGGCGACGTTTCAAGGCGCAGCAGGTGCAACTGGGCAGAGGCTTCGGCGATCACGTTTTGCCGGGTATTGGCCGCACGGACCATCAAGGTCTGCTTGCCGTCGATCATTCGCACGATGGGATAGTCGGTGAAGATGATCTTCGCGCGTGGGCGCGAGAAGCGCGAAAAGATCAGTCCGGTGACCACCGCGATGCATGCCATGCCGGTGAAGATTTCCACGGTGGCCACGATATGCGCGTAGACGGTCTGCGGATGCATGTCGCCGTAGCCGACCGTGGCCAGCGTCTCCACACTGAAGAAGAAGGCGCCGGCGAAGCCATGCGGATACTGGTTCGCGATGGGTTGCGTGCCGAGCTGGTAGATCCCGGCAAAGAAGGTGTTGAGCACCAGGAAGGCCGCCGCGGCCAGGCCGAAGAAAAGTGGCCAGCTCACGGTCAGCGCGCGATGATAGATGTCATCCCAGACGCGTCGCGACAGGCCCTGGCTGACGAACGGTCGCCCGCCGATGTCGATGATCCGTGGTCGATTCAGGAAGTGCAGCATCTGCCCGGGTGTCTTCGCAAGGATGGATGGGCGGTACGGATCGATTGTAGCGCGCACGGCGCCGCCATCCGGTGTGGCCGGTCTGTGGCAAGCTGCGTTACCCGTGTTCCGGTAATGCACCCATGCTTGCACCCTTCGATATCGCGTGTCCGTATTGCGGCGAAGCCATCGAGATCCTCGTCGATGCCTCGGCTGGCGATCAGCTGTACATCGAGGACTGCCAGGTCTGCTGCCGGCCGATCACCCTGAGCATCCGGATCGATGCGGACGGCGAGGCGCAGGTGAGTGCGGCATCCGAGAACGAGGCCTGATGAACGCGGCGGCACTCATGCGACGGCCTTGCCCGGTGCGCTCGCGATGACCCACGATATTCCGCCGGTGCCGCGTATCGTGCTGGATACCAATGTGTGCCTGGACCTGTTCGTGTTCCGCGACCCGTTGTGTTCGCATCTGCTGGCGGCGCTGCAGGCTGGCGCCGTGCAGGCCGTGACGCGCGACGACTGCCGTGAGGAATGGCAGCGGGTGCTGCACTATCCGCAATTGCCGATCGATGACCGGCAGCGCCCGGCTTTCCGTGAGGCTTTCGACGCGTTGATACGGCTGTTGCCACCGGAGATGTCGACGGCGGCTGACGACATTCCCTTGCCGCGCTGCGCCGATCCGGATGACCAGAAATTCCTGGAACTTGCCCTGGCATCGCGGGCCCGCTGGCTGCTCAGCAAGGACAACGAGCTGCTGAAGCTGGACCGCCGCACCCGCAGTGCCGGGCTGTTCGCCATCCGGTTGCCGCAGCTATGGTCGATTGCCGACGCACGATCGCCCTGACCACCTGACTCGAGACAACCGTCGCGTCAGTCCGGCAGCAGCCCACTGGCCTCGACAATGGCAATGCCCTGCGTCAGCAGCGTGGATCGCGTGGCGTCGTCGCTGGCCGGTGCCACCGGGCGGCTGAGGTCCCACAGCAGGCTGGCGCGAAAGCCGAGTTCCCGCGCATCCTGCGCCGTCCACAGCACGCAGACGTCGCGCGCCAGGCCGCACACGAATACCTCGTCGACGCCGCGGTCGCGTAGCCAGCCGGCCAGCCCGGTGGGCGGGCGCCGACGAGCCGGCCCATGGTTCTCGCGGAAGCCACTGTAGGAATCCATGCCGGGATCGCTGCCCTTGCGGATCACTGCATCGAGCGCCGACCAGTCGACATCCGGGTGCAGCTCGGCGCCGTGCGTACCCTGTACGCAGTGATCCGGCCACAGCGTCTGCGGCTGTCCGTAGAGATCGAGCTGTTCGAACGGTGCGCTGCCCGGATGCGAGCTGGCGAACGAGACATGCCCGCGCGGATGCCAGTCCTGGGTCGCCACCACATGGCGAAACACACGTGCGCGCAACAACCGGTCGATGCCCGGCACGATCGCGTCGCCCTCATGGCAGGCGAGTGCGCCGCCGGGCATGAAGTCCGGTTGCAGGTCGACGACGATCAGGGCGGCCTGGGGTGAGACTGCGCGGGCTGGAAGGATGTGGTCCATGCTGGAGGTTCGTGCATCGGGCGGATTCGGAAGTCTAGCTTGTCGCCACGGGCCGGCACGCGTGTGCGCAGCAGGCATAATGTGCCGGGCAATCACAGATGGATATCACGGCGCCATGCATTACAACCAGGACTGGATGGGCTACGGCATCGTCGGTGGTATCGAAGCCGGTGTGATTTCCGCGCTGGCGGGCCTGCTGCTGTTCGTCGTGTTCCACTGGCTGGGCCGCCGTAATGGCTGGGGCTACGGTCCGCAGATCGGCTGGTCGTTCCTGCTGGCCACCCTGCTCACGGCCAGCGGCGACCTGTCGGACCTGTTCTATTTCAACTACGCACCACTGCAGTCGCTGCCGCTGCTCAAGTTGAAGCTGGCACAGGTGCATGACCCGGACAGCATCGGCATGCGCGTGTTGTGCGAATTGCTCGGCGTGGCGCTGGGGATCTATGTCGGCTGGGTGGTGTGCAGCGGCAATGGGCGTCGAAGTTCCGGCGATCAGGGCAAGCCCGGCTGAGTTTTGCCCCTTCGCGGATAAAGTCTCAGCGTGGTGCCGATGCCATCGGTAGCCGATGCGAGAACATCCACGGCCACAGTTCCGGGGTGGCGTAGGCCGCCGGCCACGCGGCGTGGCCGACGCCGGGAAATTCGGTATAACGCACATCGTCGCCACGCGCCTGCAACGCGGCGTGCATGCGGTGCGATTCTGCCGGCGGCACCACGTCGTCGATGGCGCCGTTGAAGATCCACACCGGCAGCTTGCCGATGTGCCCGGCGACCCAGGCATAGGGATCGGTCACGCCGGCGGGAATGCCTTCCACATGCAAGTCGTCGTCGTTGGGGCGGCCGATGCCGCCGCAGATGATCGCGGCGGCGGCGAACATGCCGGGGTGATCCAGCGCGATCTGCCACGCACCGTAGCCGCCCATCGACAGGCCAGTGAGGTAGAGCCGCTGGCGGTCGCCATGGTAGGCCTTGACGCTGTCGTCCAGCGCCTGCAGAGCCATCTGTTCGATCTCGCCGTTCCAGGCGGTATCGTCCGGCGCCTGCGGGATCACCACCACGGCGTGGAAATCCTTGCCATGCTCCTTGAGCCATGGTGGCAGGCCCTGGCTGAGCTGATTGTGGTCGTCGCCGCCACGCTCGCCGCTGCCGTGCAGGAACAGCACCACCGGCCATGCCTGTTTGGCCGTCCAGCCGTCTGGAACGAATACCTGGTAGCGATAAGTCTTGCCGTGCAGGTCCAGCGAGCGTTCCACGAACGGTGGCGATGCACTGGCGTAGCCGGTGACGCTGGCGATCATCAGGCAGAGCAGCAGGGTGAGACGGCGCATGGTGGCATTCCTCGGCGGTGTTCCGGTTCGCGATGATGCATTGGACGCAGCAGGTCGCCGCGCAACGGGTACGCCCCAGCTTTGCCTACAGCAGCGGGTCGAACAATCGTGCCACATGCATCGCCACCCGGCGCAGATAGGGCGCGTCGAGGTATTCGCGTTCGTCGATGGCATGGGCGCGGCCGAAGTCGGCAGTCAGCATGGTCTCCACTTCGCCGGCAAACGCACGGTCGACGATCAGCGCACCGATCTCGAAATTGAGCCGGAACGAGCGGCTGTCCAGGTTCATGCTGCCGATCGCCGCGCTGTCGTGGTCGATCAGCAACGCCTTCTGGTGCAGGAAGCCGGGCTGGTAGCGGAACATGCGAATGCCGGTGCGTACCGCGTGGTGGGCATGCAGGGTGGAGGCGAGGAACACGGTACGGTGATCCGGACGAGCCGGGATCAGTACGCGTACGTCGACCCCGCGCAGCACCGCCAGCTGCAGTGCCGCACGCACCGAGTGGTCCGGCACGAAGTACGGCGTGCTCAGCCATACCCGTTCGCGCGCGGCGTTGATCGCCGCGGTGAAGAACAGCGAGCCGGTTTCCAGCTCGTCGGCCGGTCCGCTGGCCACCACCAGTGCACTGGCATCGCCATCGCCGGGTAGCGGCGACGGCATCGGTGGCAGGCTGCCGGTGATCCATTGCCAGTCGTCGGCAAAGCGTCGCTGCAGGTCGGCCACCACCGCGCCACGCAATTCCAGCTGGGTGTCCCGCCACGGCGCCAGCGGCGGCTTCAGGCCGAGGTATTCGTCGCCCACGTTGAGGCCGCCGACAAAAGCGCAGGTACCGTCCACCACCACGATCTTGCGGTGGTTGCGGAAATTCAGCTGGAAGCGGTTGCGCCAGCGGTGGGTAGCGAACGGGTGGATCGCCACGCCGCCCGCGCGCAGGGTGTCGACGTACTGCTGCGGCAGGTCATGGCTGCCGACGCCGTCGTAGAGCACGCAGACGTGCACGCCGGCGGCGGCACGCTGCAACAGCAGCTGTTGCAGGCGCCGGCCGAGGCCGTCGTCGTGGATGATGAAGAACTGCACCAGCAGACAGTTTTCCGCAGCGGCCATCGCGGCCAGCATGGCGTCGAATGCGGCGTCGCCATCGATCAGCAGGCGCAGCCGGTGACCGCCGCGGAACGGTTGTCTCTGCAGGGCGCTGATCGCGGCGAAGCGGGCACAGCCCGGATCGATGGCATGTCCGTCGGTGCTGGCCGAAGGCAGTGGCGCCGGTCGCCGCCTGCGCCCCGTGCGATAGCCCAGGAAACGGCTGGAACCGAGATACAGGTAAGGCAGCAAGGTGACATAGGGCAGCAGAAGCAGGCCGAGCGCCCAGCCGATCGCACCCTGCGGAGTGCGCGTGTACATCACGGCATGCATTGCCGCGAAAACGCCCAGCAGGTGCAGCAGCAGGATCCCGGCGGTAAGCATGCTGAGGGTCATGGCAGGCTGTACAGGCCGACTAGTCGCCCAGCAAGTGATCGGCGAGATTGCGGGCCTGCTGGCGGATCTCCGGCATGGCTGTGGACTCCCACAGCGTACCGCGTAGCAAGCTGCCGATGGCAAACAGATGCGGCCAGTGGCTGTCGCCATGGCGCAGGCGGCCCGCGCCATCGGCCTGCGCGCCGAGACCGAGCGGGTCTGCCGTGATGTGCGTGTTGGTCTGCAGTTGCCGTACCAGTCGATGCCGGGTGCGGCGCACGTCGGTATCCAGGCCGACGGTCTGGATCACCAGGTCGGCGCACAGCGTGCGTGTCTCGCCCGCGTGGCCCAGGGTCAGCTGCAGGACATCGTCGACCAGCTGCACCGATTGCACCCGGCCGCATTGGCGCTGCAGCTGGCCGGACTGTTCCAGTGTGGTGATCGACTCGAGTACCTGCGGCGGCATGCGGTGCCTGACGCGCTCCCAGATCCAGCGCGCATGGCGCAGGAAGCGTGCACGCTGTTCCAGTGGCAGCTCCTGCCACAGGCCGGAAGTATGCGGCCGCAGGCTGTCGATGACCGGGCGCCAGTCCGTCTCCTGTGCACACGCTTCGCGCAGCAGGTGCATCCAGCGATGGATTTCCGGCGCATCTCGCATCGCGGCGATCAGCTCGGCGCTGTCATCGGCCGGCGCGGCGGCCTTGTGCAGATGTGCCTCAGGCAGCAGGCCGTGGCGCGAGACCGCGATGAATTCGGTCTGCGGCCATTGCGCGGCAAGCTCGAGCAGCACGTCGACCGCGGTCAGTCCCAGTCCGATCAAAACCACCTTGCGCGGCGACGGTGAGATGCCCGGAGCACCGGCCAGCAGTGGCCATGGGTCCACCACATAACGGCCGCTGTCGAGTGCGGCGGCACTGACACCGCCCAGAGGCTGTGGCGGCAACGCGCCAAGCGCCAGTACGGCAGCATCCGCGTGGTGACTTTCCTCGCCGTGGATCAGTGTGACACCGTCGCTTTCGGGCACCAGTGCATCGATGGCGAACGGGATGATGTTGACGTCATGCCGATGGTTCTTGCCCTGCTGCAACGCGCGCGCCACCTCGGCTTCCAGATAGTCGCCATAACGGCGGCGCGGCAGGAAGTCGGTGCCGGTAATCGCCGGATCGTCGCGCTGCACGAAATCCAGGAAACCGCGCGGCTTGCCGGCAAACATGCTCATCGAGGCCGCACGCACGTTCAGCAGGTGGCGATCCGAGGTGGTGCCGTAGGCAACGCCGCGCGCCGGTGCGCCGGCAGCACCGGTATACCAGTCAAGATGCAGCGGCTGCGCCGGTTGGCGCTCCAGCAGTTCGCCGAGCAACGTAGCTGCCGCGGCACCGCCGCCGATGATGGCGACCCGTCGAAACATGGCATTCCCTGTGCGTTTGGTGTCGTGCAATCAGCCGCGCAGGCGGCCGGCAATGCTGCTGCGTTGTGGCTGCGCGATCCAGCCGCCGGCGGAGTCGGCCTGTTCGTAGGCAAAGAATTGCGCGAGATCACCGCCGTAGACATGCAGCGTCAGTGCCGTATCGTGCTGCGACAGGTTGCGGCAGCGATGGACGTGGGTATCGCTACCCTCGAACCAGGTGCCATCGCCAGGGCCGAGCCAGTCGCGGCCCAGCATGCGCAGGTCACCCGAGGCAGGGTCGCGCGTATAGGACTGCACCTCCAGCGCTCCGGCGAGGGCCACTTCCAGACCCCACAAGCCGGCGTGGTCGTGCACCGGGGTGAGATGGTTCGGTGGCCACGCCATTACCAGCACGCTGAGCGCAGGCTTGCTGCGCTCGGCCAGCAGCCAGCGCTCGAAGCCGCGCTGGCGCGCGCGCAAGGGGGCCAGGCGGTTGGCCAGCACGACTGCATGCTGATGTACCACGCAGCCCAGTTCGCGCGCCATCAAGGCCAGATCCGGTTGCTCGCTGCTGCCGTACTCGAGCGCGATGTTGCGCAGGGTTTTCAGGGTGCGGCTGTGCTTGCCCATGCATGAAACTCGACAGGGTGTGGAGATCAGTGGAGCATGGCTGCCGTTAAAGGCGTGTAAGACGCCGGCGGCTTTTTGCCATGACTTTTGCACCATGCGTCGGGCGCGTGCGACCTCCATGCTGGAGCTGCGCCGGCGGCCTGATCCACTTTCATGGTGGTGGTCAAGGCCGTTGCGCAAAGGCTGCGACGCGGCGCGTAGGTGCGTCGGCTCACGAGGTCGGGCTTGTGGTTGCCGTGGAAGGGCCCGGTCGGGCATGCGTTGCCGGCCGGGCCTTCCGTTTGCCGAGATCGTGAACAGGCTCTTGGCCTATTGTCCCTGCAGGGTGAAGCTCACCGGGACCTGTGCCCAGGCGCGCACTGCCTGACCGCTCACGATCGCCGGGTGAAAACGCCAGCCGGCCAGCACTTGCTCGCGTGCGCTGCGATCGAGCAGGGCATAGCCGCTGCTGCGTTCCACCTGCACATCCACCGGCTTGCCGGTTTCATCTACCAGCACGCGCAGCAGCACGGTGCCTTGCATGTGCTGGCGCAATGCCTGAACCGGAAACTGCAAGGGTGCCGAGAGATAGGCCAGGCTGGCTTCGATCGGCGGCGCGGTCACCACGGTACCGGGCAGGCTGCTGGCAGGGGCCAGGGTCGGCGTGGTGACCGGTGGCGCGGCGACGTCTCCCTCCGTGCTGGGCATCACTACTGGTGGCGCAGTCACCGGCATCGGTCGCACATGGACCTGTGGCAGGGCTGGCGGTTTTGGCAGTGGTTTCAGCTCCACCGGTGGCGGTGGCGGCAACACGGCCGGGGGATCGATGAAGCGGATCAGCTGCACCGGCGCCAGTTGATTGACTACGGCGAGCTGTGCGGAGGTGATCGGTCGAGAGGCGATCACGATGACGGCAAGGTTGAGCGCAATCGCGGCACTGAGCGCAGCGATGCGTGTACGGTCGGGACGTGGGCGACGAGCAACAGCCAGGCTTGCGGACGACATAAGCGACCTCCTGACGGTAGTTTGGGTTGTAGCGTCCGTCACGCTGCGCACAGGCAGGGGGATCGTGCGGCCGCGATGGCAGCGTATGCCTGTTGCGCGCCATGGCGCAAGTGGACGGCCGGACGTCCATATGCGGTCCGTACCAAGGTGGTATCGAGTGCAAGGTGATGCCGGTACGCCGGCATCAGGCTGTACGGATCGGCAAAAAAATGCCCCGCGGGGAGCGGGGCGGAACGCGGATGACAGGGGGGATGGATTGCATCCGCTCCGGCAGTTTCACTCCGGGCGCATGGGGTCAGCGTGCAATTGAAGTGAAAGAGGGTTTCACGCCGGGTCTTGCCCATGGGCGTGGCTTTCGGTGCCTTCGTCATCGAGTAATGCGGTCCATGGCAGCAGATGACCATGCACCGCGATATGCAATCGTGGGTACGCCGGGTAAGGTAGGGAACGTTGCACGCCACCGTTACTTCGTCAGGAGTCACCCATGTCCGCCACATCCGGCGCGGCCATCCCGCGCTACAGCTTCGGCGACGAACTGGCCAGCAGCGTCATTCATGGTATCGGCATCGTCCTCAGCATCGCGGGACTGGCTATGCTGGTGGCGTTTGCGGCGCTGCACGGCAACGCGCTCGCGGTGGTCGCCTGCGCCGTCTTCGGTACCTCGCTGGTGCTGCTGTATACCGCATCCACGTTGTACCACTCGATCTCCGTGGCGAAGGCCAAGCCGGCGCTGCGTGTGCTCGACCACATCGCGATCTATCTGCTGATTGCCGGCACCTATACTCCGTTCACCCTGATCGCACTTCCCGGCTCTTGGGGCCTGAGCTTGTTTGCCGCCGTGTGGACGCTGGCGCTGGCCGGCATCGCGCTGGAGCTCGGCTTGTTCAGGCGCTACCACAAGCTGGCCGTGCTGCTGTACGTGGGCATGGGCTGGATCGGCATGATCGCGTTCAAGCCGCTCAGCGCGCATCTGCAGACCGGCGGCATGCTGCTGCTGATCGGCGGCGGCGTGGCCTATACGCTGGGCGTGCCGTTTTACCTGTGGCGGCGATTGCCATATCACCACGCGCTGTGGCACATGTTCGTGCTGGCGGGCAGCGTGCTGCATTTCCTTGCCGTGCTGCTGTACGTGATTCCCGATACGGCGGCCTGAGCGTGCCGGCCGCGCTGGACGCTATGCGTCGTGACCTCGAGGACGCGGCCACCCATCTGGGCAGGCCGCACGACCTGCGCTTCAAGCCGATGTTCGGCGGTCTGATGGCGTATCTGGATGAAAAACCCTGCGCCTGGCTGACGATGGGAGGACTGGCCCTGAAGCTGGCGCCGGCCGACCAGTCCGCGCTGCTGCGGCTCGACGGCACTTCGCGGTTGATTGCAAAACCGGGCGCGGCGCCGAGCCGGCATTACATCGTGCTGCCGGCATCGCTGCACCACGACACGGCAGGCTTGGCCACATGGCTGGCAAGGAGCGCGGCGGGTGCAGCCTGCAACGTGCGCAGGTCCCGCCATTGAGCTGATGCTTCGCTCATGCGATGGCTGTGGGAAGCGCAGCCGTTCACCCGAAGAACAGCATGGCGACGCCGAACAGGCCGACCATCACGAACGAGAGCACAAGCTTGACCAGGGTGCCGAACAGCAGCCCCAGCCAGGTGCCGATGCCGACATGGGCCGAGCGCAGCACGCTGGTGCCGGAGGCGAGTTCGCCAGCGAGCGCGCCGAGGAACGGCCCGAACAGCAGGCCGGGGATGCCGAAGAACATCCCGACCAGGGTGCCCAGGCTGGCTCCCCATAGTGCCCGCTTGCTGGCGCCGACGCGTTTGGCACCGAGCGTGCTGGCGACGAAATCGACGATCACCCCGATGCCGCCCAGCGTGCCGATGATCAACAGCCACCACAGGCCGAGATGGCGATAGTCATCCACCGCGGCGACCAGCCAGATGCCGCCGAAGATCATCGGGATGCCGGGCAATGATGGCAGCACCGAACCGGCCAGGCCGCCGACGATCAGCAGCGCGGCGAGCGCATACAACGCGATATCCATCATCAGTGGTGTTCCGTCGCTACAGTCATGCCGGCATTGGAGCAGAAGCGGATGGGGAGGAGTGAGAAATGAACGGGAAAGCATCAAAGGCGCGATGCCTGCCTTGTTCCCCACTTTTCTCTACGTGTTCCTCGCAGGCTATTTCTCGACGAAGGCCCGCTCGATCACGTAGTCGCCCGGCTCGCGCGTGCGCGGCGAGGCCTGGAAGCCACGGCCGTCGAGCAGGGCGCACAGGTCGTCGAGCATCACCGGGCTGCCGCACAGCATCACGCGATCGGTTTCGGGGTTCAGCGAAGGCAGGCCGGTGACCTCGCTCATCACGCCGTCGGCGATCGCGTCGGTGATGCGGCCGCGGTTGCGGAAGGGCTCGCGCGTCACCGTGGGGTAGTAGATCAGCTTCTCGCGCACCAGCTCGCCGAGGTATTCGTGCCGCGGCAGTTCGCGCTCCAGGTAGTCCGCGTAGGCGAGGTCGTTGATGTGGCGCACGCCATGGGCAAGCACGATCCGGTCGAAGCGTTCGTAGGTTTCCGGGTCGCGGATGATGCTCAGGAATGGCGCCAGCCCGGTGCCGGTGCCGAGCAGGTACAGGTGCCTGCCGGGTTTCAGGTCATTCAATACCAGGGTGCCGGTGGGCTTGCGCGTGACGATCAGCGGATCGCCCCGTTTCAGGTGCTGCAGGCGCGAGGTGAGCGGGCCGTTGGCGACCTTGATCGAGAAGAACTCAAGGTGTTCCTCCCAGCTGGCGCTGGCGATCGAGTACGCGCGCATCAGCGGGCGTCCGTCCGCTTCCAGTCCGATCATCACGAACTGGCCGCTGTCGAAGCGAAAGCCGGGATCACGCGTGGTACGGAAGCTGAAGAGCGTGTCGTTCCAATGCTGCACGTCGATCACGTGCTCGGTTGCCATGGCCACCATGTCGGGTTGTCTCGTGTTGTTGCTGTTGCAGGGGTGATGTTCAGCCATATGCGGGCGATGGGGCTCTTTCGAGGAAAGAGCGGGCCGCATGCCTTGGCTCGTACCGGGATGATCGCGGCAATCGTGGCAAGGGTACGCGATTCGGCAGGGTTGCGCCCGTGTCGGCAGTCAGCGCAGGGTCATGACGATTCTTTTTTACTGCTGCACTGCCTGCGCCTAGTGCAAAGGCAATCCGCCGGCTGGCTACTTCGATATTCGGCCGGGTCGGTGTCATCATGGCGGCTCGGCGTGCCGGGTTCGCGTTGGTATTGCACATTATCGAAGCGGGAAGCCAAGTGTCCGCTCCGATTTTCCGAATTGAAAATCCATCAAGGATGTTTCGCATGCGGAATCTGGAAAGCACCAAGATCGCCATCGTCGGCCTGGGTTATGTCGGTTTGCCGCTGGCGGTGGAGTTCGGCAAGCATTACGACACGGTCGGTTTCGACATCAATGCGACACGCATCGACGAGTTGCGCGCCGGTCGTGACAATACGCTGGAAGTCGATGCCGACGAGCTGGCCACGGCGACGCGCCTGCGCTTCAGCGCCAGTCTCGACGACCTGCGCAGTTGCAACGTCTACATCGTCACCGTGCCGACGCCGATCGATTCCGCCAAGCGGCCGGACCTGACCCCGCTGATCAAGGCCAGCGAAACCCTCGGCAAGGTCCTCAAGCCGGGTGACACGGTGGTGTACGAATCGACGGTGTATCCGGGCTGCACCGAAGAAGTGTGCATGCCGATTCTCGAAAGAGTCTCCGGGTTGACCTATAACCACGACTTCTTTGCCGGCTACAGCCCCGAGCGGATCAATCCCGGTGACAAGCAGCATCGCGTCACCACCATTCTCAAGGTGACCTCCGGCTCTACCCCCGAGGTGGCGGACTTCGTCGATCGCCTGTACGGCTCGATCATCACCGCGGGCACGCACAAGGCCAGCTGCATCAAGGTGGCCGAGGCGGCCAAGGTGATCGAGAACACCCAGCGCGATCTCAACATTGCCCTGGTCAACGACCTGGCCATTCTGTTCAACAAGCTGGGCATCGATACGCTGGAGGTGTTGCAGGCGGCCGGTACCAAGTGGAATTTCCTGCCGTTCCGCCCCGGTCTGGTCGGCGGCCACTGCATCAGCGTGGACCCGTACTACCTGACCCACAAGGCGCAGGAAGTCGGCCACCATCCGGACGTGATCCTGGCCGGGCGCCGTACCAACGACGGCATGGGCCCGTATATCGCCAACGAAGTGATCCGGCTGATGGTATGCAAGGGCATCAATCCGGTGCACGCGCGCATCCTGCTGCTGGGCCTGGCGTTCAAGGAGAACTGTCCGGACCTGCGCAACACCCGGGTGGTCGACATCGTGGAGGCCTTGCACGGCTACGGTACCGAGGTCGACATTCACGACCCGTGGGTGAATGTGGCCGAGGCCGAGCATGAGTATGGCGTCCGCCCGGTGGCGCAGCCGCAGCCAGGCAGTTACGACGCGGTGATCATCGCGGTTGGTCACAGGCAGTTCGTCGCGATGGGCGTCGAGGGCATCCGTGCCTTCGGCAAGCCGGCGGCGGTGATCTACGACGTGAAATATGTGCTGCCGCGTGAAGCGGTGGACGGGAGGCTGTGATGGCCATTGCCGAAGTCGCATTGCCGCCGGCGCTGCAGGCGCGCGTACAGGGTGAGTCGTTGCCGTGGCTGGTCACCGGTGCGGCCGGGTTCATCGGCTCCAACCTGGTCGAGACGCTGCTCAGGTTGGGTCAGCAGGTCGTCGGGCTGGACAATTTCGCCACCGGTTATCAGCGCAATCTCGACGAGGTGCAGCAACTCGTCGGTGCGCAGGCATGGTCGCGGTTCCGCTTCATCAGGGGCGATATCCAGAACCTCGAGGATTGCCGCGCGGCCTGTGCGGGCGTGGGCCATGTGCTGCATCAGGCCGCACTGGGCTCGGTGCCGCGTTCGATCGAGGATCCGCTGGCCACACACGGGGCCAATGCCACCGGTTTCCTCAACATGCTGGTGGCTGCGCGTGATGCGGGTGTGGCCAGCTTCACCTATGCGGCGTCCAGTTCCACCTATGGCGACGAGCCCACCTTGCCGAAGGTCGAGGACAAGATCGGCCGGTCGCTGTCGCCTTACGCGGCGACCAAGCTGCTCAATGAAATCTATGCCGAGGTATTTGCGCGTTGCTACGGCTTCAAGGCCATCGGCCTGCGTTACTTCAACGTGTTCGGTCGTCGCCAGGATCCGGACGGTGCCTATGCGGCGGTGATCCCGCAGTGGATCGCGACGATGATTCGCGGCGAAGACGTGTTCATCAATGGTGACGGCGAGACCACCCGCGACTTCTGTTTCGTCGCCAATGCGGTGCAGGCGAACCTGCTCGCCGCGCTGTCTGCCGAGGAGCATCGTGACCTGGTCTACAACGTGGCCGTGGGCCAGCGCACCAGCCTGAACGAGCTGTTCGACGCGCTTGTCGCGCAGCTGGCGATGGAAGGTCGGCAGTATGCGCGCAAACCGGTCTATCGCGATTTCCGCGCAGGCGACGTGCGCCATTCACTGGCCGATATCGGCCGCGCCAATTCCCGCCTGGGTTACGAGCCCACGCACACGCTGCCGACGGGCCTGCGCGAGGCGATGCCATGGTATCTGGACTTCATCGCGCGGCACGATCACGCGTAAGTCCGGCGCAATCCCGGCGGTCCGATGAGCAGCCATGACATCGCGATGAATGACTTCGCACAGGTAGTGTCGGGCATCCTCGCGCGCACCGGTTTTGCTGCACCGGGTATCGGCGAGGCCTGTGTGCTGGTGGTCGACACTTCCGCGCTGGCAACGTACGCGGCGGTGGCAGAACGTATGCTCGATGCCGACGAACGCCATCGTGCCGCACGATTCCATTTCGAGCGCGACCGTTCGGTCTACCTGCTGGCGCATGCATTGTGGCGCATGGTGCTGGGGGTCTGCCTGGGTATGGAGGCGTCCGCAGTACCGCTGGTGCGGGCGCCGTGGGGTCAGCCGCAACTGCCGGATACGCCGCTTGCCACCAGTCTCAGCCACAGCGGTAACTGGGTGGCGATCGCCGTGGGCCATGCCGTTACCGTGGGCGTCGATATCGAGTGTTCGCCGGCGCGGATCGCGCTGAGTGATCTGTCGACGACAATCTGCACGCCGGTCGAAGCGGCGGACATGCAGGAACTGCCCGTGACGGTGCGTGAAGCAGCCCTGCTGGCGCTGTGGACACGCAAGGAGGCGTTGCTCAAGGCATTCGGTACGGGTCTGCTGGAATCTCCCTCGACGCTGCCGGCAGCCACAAGCGCGCCGGTGGCTCCGCCATCGAATTCTGCGCATCCACCGTGCCGGGTGTGCGAGCTGGATCTGCCGACGGGAGTGGCAGGAGCATTCGCGGCGCCGGTCACTGTTGGCCTATGCCGTTTGTACGTGCCGGCCGGTATAGGCGGCACGAATCATGCTTGTCACGAAATCAGCATGGATGAGCCGCCCTCAAACCCTTGATTGGCGCGGCTTGGCACAAGACGTGTATGGCTGTACGCGAGTCATGCTGTGAAACCCCGGCACCGGACATCCGCGATAAGGCGTAGACGTTCTGGATGCATGGACACCGTGCCGGAGCAGGCGATAACCTCGAAATCCACCTGCACGAGGGGCAGACGATTCGACGCGTGTGAGCGGAAGACGAGTTGAACGGGGGAGTGTCATGTACAAGTTCATGAGCAAGCACGCCACGCGCTGGCTCCTGTTGCTGGGCCTGGGCGAGTTCCTGTTGCTGGCGATTTCGCTGAATGTCGCGATGTACCTGCGCTATTTCCGGCATGCGGACGAACTGACGGAGTTTTCGCGGCATCTGCCCGAACGCTCGCTGATCTTCGGAGGCGTCCTCCTGCTCGGCCTGGCTGCACTGGGTCAATACCAGGCGCATATGCGTACCAGCTGGTTTGGCCTGCTGGCGCGCCAGGCCGTGGGCTTTGTCCTCGGTGGTTTCGGGCTCGTCGTGGCGTATTACGTCGTTCCCCAAGCCTATGTTGGCCGTGGTGTATTGAGTATTGCACTGGGGCTGGGTTTTGTTGCGGTAACCGGCTTCCGCGCGCTGTTTCTGCGTCTTGTGGACGTCGATGTATTCAAGCGACGCATACTGATACTCGGTGCCGGGACACGTGCCGCGCAGATCCACAACCACATGCGTCGACGCTCGGATCGACGTGGCTTCATCGTGGCGGGCTTCGTGCCACGGCCGGGCGAGAAAATTGTCGTACCAACCGAGCAGGTATGGGCTTCGGACACGCCCCTGCATGTCCTAGCCCAGCGTGAGCAGGTCGATGAGATCGTGGTCGGTGTCGACGATCGTCGCGGCGGTTTGCCGATCGAGGATTTGCTCGAATGTCGGCAGCTGGGCATTGATGTCACCGACATGACCACGTTTTTCGAACGCGAGGCGGGCCGCTTGCAGCTGCCGTTTACTGATCCATCCTGGTTCGTCTTCTCGGGCGGCTTCAATGCCACGCCGGTGCGTCTGCTCAGCAAGCGCTGTTTCGATCTGGGTGTCGCCTTACTGGTATTGCTGTTGACGTGGCCGCTGATGCTGCTGGTGGTGTTGGCGATTCGCATCGAATCAGGTGCCGGCCAACCCATTCTCTATCGCCAGGAACGCGTTGGCGCGCACGGCAGGACGTTCCATCTGATCAAATTCCGCAGCATGCGCACCGATGCCGAACTGGACGGCGTGGCGCGCTGGGCCAGCAAGAACGACGATCGCGTCACCCATGTCGGCCGGTTCATCCGCAAGGTGCGGCTGGACGAACTGCCGCAGTTGTGGAACGTGCTCAAGGGTGAAATGAGCTTCATCGGTCCGCGTCCCGAGCGTCCGCAGTTTGTTGCCGATCTGGCGCAGAAAATCCGTTACTACGATCTGCGCCACTGCCTGAAGCCGGGTCTGGCAGGGTGGGCACAGCTGCGGTTTCCCTATGGCGCCTCCGAAGACGATGCGGCCGAGAAACTCAAGTACGACCTGTATTACGTCAAAAACCAGAACCTGCTGTTCGACGTGCTGATCCTGATTCAGACGGTCGAGGTCGTGCTGTTCAGGCGTGGCGCGCGCTGATTGCCGAAAGGCTGATGCCGCTCGTTTCCAGCTCAGTCGCGCGTGTGCGCTGGATGCGCGGTGGCTGTCCTGAGCGGGTTCAGCGGCGAGCTGTACCAGTCCACGACTTTGCCGTTTTCGAAACGAATCCATGACGGCCCGTATTCCCAATGATCTGCGCCGCTGATCACGGGGTCACCCTGGATGGCGCGCACGGTACCGGTGTCCATGCCGAGTTCGAGCATGGAAGGCGCCGCCGCAGCTACCCGTTCACCAGAGGTGCCGTTCGCCGAGGCAAGCGGTTGAGATACGGTCGTGAATGGTCCGGATTCGCTATTCCATGGGAGCCATGCGGAATCCCACAGCAGCCACACGAGACCGGCTGCCACTGCCAATACAACCACCAGCCGGCGCGAGTGGCGTGGCGCAGGGGTAAGCGAACGCTGAGGTGAGGGCGGCTGGACGACAGTGTCTTGAGGCTGTCGCACATGCATGGCGCCCGGAAGGCGCCCGTGCCGACGCTGGAATTCCATCGCTGCA
Source organism: Rhodanobacter koreensis (assembly GCF_054782855.1). Taxonomy (NCBI): domain Bacteria; kingdom Pseudomonadati; phylum Pseudomonadota; class Gammaproteobacteria; order Lysobacterales; family Rhodanobacteraceae; genus Rhodanobacter; species Rhodanobacter koreensis. Next base: position 69,205 of record NZ_BAAGRR010000012.1, read on the forward strand.
CCGTATAGTGCGGTGAGCTGCTGCAGTCTCTCCGCCGCAATGACGTTATTGCGACCCCCGCCGTTTCGACGATCGGGATGCAGCACGGACACGCGGCGGCGATAAGCCTTTTTGAACTCGGCCAAATCGCAGCCGGGGTTCAATCCCAGGATCTTGTACAGATCGAGAAAATCGGTCTCGCGGGCCACGTCTCTCCCCCTGACACGCGGTGAATTGGATAGGTCGCGGCCTGACTCGCGGCCGCAGTCCACAGCATGCCGCATTTCCGGCCGGAAATTTCAACCAGGTTGGCCGGGATGTCAGTTCGCATCCCAGCTGCCGACGGGCCAGGTACTGGAATCGCCCACATCGTCGATGCTGACTGGCGCCAGCCGTGCAATGCGCACCGCGAGCGCACCATGGCGACGGGGTTCCCGCTCGAGTGTCGAGAGGATGTTGCCAAGGCCGGTCAGGTAGGCCTTCTTCGCCATGCGTTTGAGGCCGCGCAGGCCGGCAACAGGCGGGCAAATCTCATTGACGTAGCCGGACCAGTTCGAAGCATCGAACATGTTCTGGCAAATGGATATCGATGGTGTGAGAGCGCGTGCGGCATGCCACCAGCGGGAAGGGACGAAAACCATGTCGCCGGGGCGCAGCACGGTATGGTACTGGGTGGCCTTGGCGAATAAAGGAAATCGTTCGGGATCGGGGTGCTGCACATCCGGAATCAGCGATTGATTGGGTATGCCTGATTTCGGATACACATAGGCGGAATCCTCCGGAGGATAAAGAATGAATTCCTTGTCCCCGTAGATCTCGGTGATCGTTGCGTGCCCATTCTCGCCGTCATAGTGCAATATCGGGAAGTGGCCGCCGGTGCCGCCAATCAACAACTTGAGATAGCCGTCCGGCCGTCTCCATGGCCGCAGCATCAACGGGCTGGCCAGTCGCCGCGGAAATGCATAGGGATTCTGCGGTTCGAGATCGGGCAGCAGCTCCGGCAGATGCGGGCCGATGAACAGCCGGTACATGTAGGGTCCGGGGGCATCCTCGCGTGAGGCCAGTACGGCATCGATGAAGGCATCGAACGTCATCCGCTGGCTGTGGCTGACATTGACCTGCTTCGCACCGAACTGGTGCTTGAAGAATTCAGGGGTCCACTTGCCCATGGCCGGACATGCCCGCATCGCGTTTTCCACTACGACCGGCCGGTTCGTGGCCACGTATTCGCGCACGAAAGACGCATAGGGCAAGTCATCGGCACGAAGACGTTCCACCGCGACCCGGGTCTGCACCGAGGCAGCGCGAGCATCCGGATGGATGGCTGCGGTATTCAGCGGAGTGGCTCCTGCACGCCAAGCCGGGAGGGTCGCCAGATGGCCGACCGACTGATGCAACGTATCAATCGCGAATGACGCTACGCGGGCTTTTTTGCAGTGTCAATTCAGCAAATTCATGCGTCGAAAGTTGTCATGCAGGAGCATCGAAAGATCATGCGGAAAGCATTTTGTCGGGACTTTTCTGGTAGCGGCGCGGACGTCGAGCAGAGTCAATCAGCTCGACGCTGATCCGCATGACGAGGATCTGTTTCGATGTCGTCTCGCGCGATCGTGTCGCGGCCGACCCGGATGCCGCATGTCCTGCATGCACATGGATGGCGAGCGCGGTGTAGGCCATGCGCGAGATACCTGCCCGTCTCGCATCCTGACAAAATGGAACGCGCATCGACCCGACAAACCGACAAGGGGCTGCCTCATGCGCAATGATTCCGGGCGTCATGCTGCAAGACATCGCAACCTCCGCGAAGCCGTGGCTGCCGCGCTGCTGGCCACGGTGATTGGTGGCGCCCATGGCACGCCTTCCACCGATGCGCCGCTGCCGGCACTGGCTCCCGCATTGGGTGCGCATGCCTTGCTCGTGCAGACGGAGGGAAAGGGAAGCAGTCCGGCGGTCAGCAAGCCGATCGAGACCGCGGCAAGCGGCAGTTCGCTACTGGTTCTGGTCAGCAGCTATGCGAGCAATTCGGATGATCCGACCGACAGTTACTCGAATACGTGGAAGCAGCTGGGTCCCAGCGTCACCTACAACGGCTATGACGGCAAGTTCAACGCCCGGGCCTATGTGGCGCTTTCGGCCAGGGGTGGCGCCAACCACACGGTCAGCGTCACGAAGAGCGGTGATGCGGCGGGGGAGATCTCGGTGCCCATCATCGAGATCAGGCATGCCGGCGTACTGAAGGATGTCGCGCAGAATTACCCGGTCCCCGGGACCGTCGGCAGGGCTGCCAACAAGCTGGCGCGCGTCTGGCACGATGTCGCCGGCGACCCCTCGGTTTCCAGCACTGCGCTGACCAGCGGCAGCGTCACCACGACCGGACCGGCGACCCTGATCGCGGTGTGGTGGGGCGATGCCACCGTCTATTCGATGACGGCCGTGCCCGACAACGGGTTCAAGGTGATTGACAGCTTCCTGGAGTTGCCGCCGAACAGTGGCACGCAGTGTGCCGTGGCATTCAGGCAGGTGAAGGCGGCCGGCACCTACAGCGTCACCTGGACAGGCAGTCCGGCCCAGGGGGCGATCCTGTGGTTGTTCGCGTTCCAGTCCGGCGAATAGCCACTGCCGCTGGAGCGTAGGGCGAAACATCACATGGCGCGGTGCACGCCCAAGGATTCGGGTGCGTGCGCGTGAGGCAGGCTGCCGCGATGTGCCTCATGGCCTATCCCGGAGGGATTACCACATTTACCGCTTTGAATAGTGACACGGCCGTCACAGAAGCGGAAACTAACGGTCTCCGCAAAGGGATGGGGGGCGGAAATCATGAATGCCAGGGCCACTGGGCTCATCGATGCCGATTGGGCCGCGTTCGATCCATGGCGGCCCCAGGCGGTGCGGCATCGGTTGATGGAGCATCCATTGCTGCAGCCCGGCCAGCTGGTGGAGTTCGGCCGGCGCCTTGAGCGGGCGGCCCAGCTCTACTCGTTCAGCAACGACGCCACCGCAGCCGCGAATTTCAACGAGGTGGGAAGCACCCATCCGAACCGGAAGTCCGCGCAGGAAACCCTGCAGGACATCAGCCACGCCAAGGCATGGATGCTGCTCCGCCACGTGCAGGCTGATCCTGCCTATCGTGCGCTCGTCGACTCCGTACTCGATGAGGTCAAGCCGCAGATCGAGCACAAAGACCCCGGCATGTGCTACCGGGCCGGCTGGATTTTCGTGTCCTCGCCGCACACGGTCACGCCGTTCCACATCGACCGCAACCACGGCATCCTGCTGCAAGTGCGCGGCACCAAGACCGTCTATGTGTGGGACCCCGACGATGCCACGGTGGTCAGCGATCGCGCGCGTGACTGGTTCCATGGTCATCGCGAACTTGCCCTGGTGAAGTGGAACGAGGAGTTCCGCGCCCGCGCGCACGTATTCCACCTGCGGCCCGGCATGGGCGTGTACATGCCATTGACCAGCCCGCACATGGTCGAGACCAGTGACGAGCCATCCATCACCTTGAGCCTCAGCTACAACACCCAGGCCTCGCGTCGCAACGCGTTGCTGCACGTCGTGCGCGACCGCATGCGCGGGATCGGGATCGGGCTGCCCCCGGTCGGCCAGCGACCGTTGTTCGATGCATGGATGCATGCAGGTGCCCGCACTGCAGACGATTTGCGCAGATCCACCCGCCGCTGGTTCGGGCGGCCAACACGTTCCGATGGAGTGCCCTACGCCTCCGATGATTGAGTCCGATGGCCGGTTGGTCATCCCGATCGTCGGCAGGCACACAAGCAAGTTCGATGAGTATCCAGATCATGGCGCATGGCGATATGCAAAACATGGGGCTGCTCGATGTGCTGCCAAGCCAGTCCACGGGTGTGGGCGACGCGTGGCAGCATCGGCAGTACACGCTTGATGCTGCGTTGGCCACCGCGCTGGTTGACGCTGTGCGCCGACGTTCGATTGGTCCCGCACAACTGCTGAGTGCGGCCCTGGTGTTGGTCGAATCGCGCCTGACCGGTGCCGACTCAGTACTTGCGACAGCATGGGGAATGCATGGCGCCGCGCAGCGTTCCATTGAGACGCCGCGCAAGGGATCGCGCGATGCATGGCTCGAAATCAGTACGCGTCCGTTCGGCGAGCCGACAGATGCGCCGGCGCACAGTGCATGGTTCGTTCATGACGACGAAGCACTACTCGCTTCCAGTCAAGTGTCGGCACAACTGGCATGGCGACTGCACCTGGCGGGCGGAGCGCTGCTGCATGTCGATTTTCGCGGATCGCTGGATGAGGCGTCCGCTGACCTGCTTGCCGGCTGCGTCCTGCGCACCCTGGGTGCATTCGGGGTACCGCAGGATTGCGCGCTGGAATCGATCGACATTCTCGATCCGGCCGAACGCCATCGGCTCCTGGTCGAATGGAATGCCACCAACGTACCGCGGCGCGCCGAGGATACGGTGCATGGCCTGTTCGCGGCCGTTGCCGGGAAACATGCGGACAAGATCGCGGTGGTCGATGACCAGGACAGCCTCACCTATGCGCAGCTGGACCGGCGCTCGGACGGGCTGGCGGCGCGTCTGCGTGATGCCGGCGTTGCACCGGGTGCGATCGTGGGCGTGATGCTGGATCGCTCGGTCGACGCAGTAAGCGCGATTCTCGGCGTGTTGAAAGCGGGGGCGGCCTACCTGCCGCTCGACATGGCTTATCCGGAAGAGCGCGTGGCGTTCATGCTGGACGACGCCGGGGTGCGCGTCGTGGTGACTCCGCGCGTCGACCGGGTGTTGCCGCTCGCCGGCTCGATCATGCGTGTGGCCGTCGCGGGCGCGTCCGAGGAGGACATCGACGCAGCCTGCGCGCCCGTCGTGCTGGATGGCGACGCGCTGGCCTATGTAATGTACACCTCCGGCTCGACCGGTACGCCCAAGGGCGTGGAGATCCGGCATCGCTCGATCATTCGCCTGGTGTGCGGAGTCGACTACATCACGCTGGGTTCCGACACGCGGTTGTTGCATGCCGCTCCGTTGGGCTTTGATGCCTCGACGCTGGAGATCTGGGGTGCGCTGCTCAATGGCGGCTGCGTCATCGTGCATGACGAGGCCATCCCCACCGGCACCGGTCTCGCGCGCACCATTGCGCGGCACAAGGTCAGTACGGCATTCCTCACCACCGCGCTGTTCAATGCCATTGTCGATGTCGATCCGCGCCACCTGGCCGGATTGGATGAATTGTTCACCGGTGGCGAGAAGGTATCCGTCCGGCATGTGCGGCGGGCGCTGGATGCGTTGCCGGAAACGACCATCATTCATCCCTACGGCCCGACCGAATGCACGACGTTCACCACCACCTATCGCGTGCCGCGCGATCTCGCGCCTGATGCGCCCACGATTCCGATCGGCCGTCCCATCGCCGACACCCAGCTATATGTGCTCAATCAACGCATGGAGCTGCTGCCGATCGGCGTTGTCGGGGAGTTGTTCGTGGGTGGCGTCGGAGTCGCGCGCGGGTACCTGCGACGCCCCGAGCTGAGCGCCGAGCGCTTCGTTCCCGATCCGTTCGGCAATGAGGGCGAGCGCTTGTATCGCACCGGCGATCTGGTGCGCTATCTGTCGGACGGATGCATCGAATTCGTCGGTCGCATGGATGGCCAGGTCAAGATTCGCGGCTATCGCATCGAAACCGGGGAGATCGAGGCAGCGCTGGCACGCCATCGCTCCATCGGTGCCTGTGCCGTGATGGCGCGCGAGGATCAGCCCGGCCGCAAGCGCCTGGTGGCGTATTACGTGTGCATCCGCGGCAAGGTGACGGCACAGGCGCTGCGTGGTCATCTGGGCGTGAGCCTGCCTGAATTCATGGTGCCGGCGTGCTACGTGCGGCTTGACGCGCTGCCATTGACCGCCAATGGCAAGATCGACCGCCGCGCGCTGCCCGTGCCGGATTCCAGCCGGCCCCAGCTTGCCGTGCCGTACATGGATCCTGTCGGGTCCATGGAGCAGCAGGCATGCACCGTATTCGGCGAACTGCTCGGACTGGATCGCGTGGGTCGCGACGATAATTTCTTCGACCTCGGCGGCGACTCGCTGTCAGCCGTTCGTGCCGTCAATCAACTCAACAAGCTGGCGGCGCATGAATTGACCATGCTGGCGTTTTTCCAGAATCCCACGCCCGCGGCGCTGGTGGTGGCGATGGAGGGAAGGACGCAGGGCACGCCCATCACGCATCACATGTCACGCGGCGAGGGTGGTACCGATGCCGAGCCGGTCGCCATCATCGCGATGGCCGGGCGTTTCCCGGGCGCGGGTGACGTCGAGGCGTTCTGGCGCAACCTGTGCGAGGGCCGGGAATCGATCACGTTCTTTGGCGCCGACGAGCTCGACCCGAGCATCCCGCCGGAACAGCGTCGCGACCCGGCCTATGTGGCCGCACGCGGGATCATCGACGGCGTGGAGAACTTTGACGCCGCGTTCTTCGGCATCCCGCCGCGCGAGGCGGAGCTGATGGACCCGCAGCAGCGGATCTTCCTCGAGCTGTGCTGGGAATGCCTCGAGCGCGCCGGCCACGTGCCGGATGCGCACACGGCACCGGTCGGCGTGTTTGGCGGCATGTACCACGCCACCTATTTCCAGCGGCACCTCAGCACGCGACCGGATCTGATCGACAAGCTCGGCGACTTCCAGGTCATGCTGGCGAACGAGAAGGACTTCATTGCCACCCGTGTCGCCCACCGGCTCAACCTGACTGGTCCGGCGATCAGCATGAATACCGCCTGCTCCACGTCGCTGGTGGCGATCTGCCAGGCCTTCGACGCACTGCGCGCAGGTCGTTGTGCGATGGCCCTGGCCGGCGGTGCATCGATCACCTGTCCGCCACGCAGCGGCTATCTCTCCCAGGAAGGCACCATGCTTTCGCCGGATGGGCATACGCGCAGCTTCGATGCGGATGCGCGCGGCACCGTGTTCAGCGACGGCGCCGCGGTGGTGTTGCTCAAGCGGCTGTCGGATGCGATCGCCGACGGCAACCCGATCTATGCGCTGATCCGCGGCGGCGCGGTCAACAACGACGGCGCGACCAAGGCCAGTTTCATGGCGCCAAGCAGTGCCGGACAGGCGGCGGTGATCGCGATGGCCCACGCCGATGCCGGCGTCGAGGCGCGCAGCATTTCCTATGTGGAGGCGCATGGCACGGCCACGCCGATCGGCGATCCGATCGAGATCGAGGGCCTCACCAGCGCCTTCCGGCGCAGCACCAGCGACATCGGTTTCTGTCATGTCGGATCGGTCAAGAGCAATGTCGGCCACATGGTGATTGCCGCCGGCGCGGCAGGCGTGATCAAGACGGCATTCGCGCTGGCCGAGCAGCGGATTCCGCCGACCGTGCATTTCCAGTCGCCCAACCCGGGCATCGATTTCGCCGGCTCCCCGTTCGTGGTCAATCATCAATTGCAGGAGTGGCGGCCCGATGGCGCACCCTTGCGTGCGGGCGTCAGCTCGTTCGGTGTCGGTGGCACCAATGCACATGTGGTGATGGAGCAGGCGCCGCCGCAGCCGCCTTCCGATGCCGCGAGCGGGCCGCAACTGCTGCTGCTGTCGGCACGCACGGCCAGCGCGCTCGGCGCGGCGGTGACGCGGTTGACGGATCACCTGATCGCCCGGCCCGGGATCAACCTCGCCGATGTTGCATGGACATTGGCCGTGGGTCGCAAGGCCTTTGCGCATCGTGCAGTGGTGGTGGCCGAGGACATCGACACCGCCGTTGCCCGGCTTCGCAGTCCGGAAACCGCCGCCGCGGTGGCCCGCAGTCATCCGGCCCGCCCCAGCGACGTGGTGTTCCTGTTCCCCGGCCAGGGTGCGCAATACGCTGGCATGGGGCGCGAGCTGTATGCCAGCGAGCCGGCTTTCCGCAGTGCCTTCGATGCCTGCGCCGAAGCCTTGCTTGGAGAGCTAGGTTTTGATCTGCGCGAACGGGTCTTCGCCGACGATGCCGAGGCCTTGTTGCCCACGGCGGTCATGCAGCCGGCCACGTTCGCGATCGAATACGCGCTGGCCCAGTTGTGGATGAGCCTGGGCATCACGCCGGCGGCGATGGTCGGCCACAGCGTGGGCGAGTTCGTCGCTGCGACCCTGGCTGGCGTATTCGGACTGCATGATGCGCTGCATCTGGTCGCACGTCGCGGTGCGCTGATGCAGGCGCAACCGGAAGGCGGCATGTTGTCGGTGCGCCTGCCGCTGGCGGCGCTGCAGGCGCGCTTGCCGACCGATCTTTCACTGGCGGCGGAGAATGCCCCTGGCCTGTGCGTGGTCGCCGGGCCGCATGACGCGATCGCGCGGTTCCAGGCTGCGCTGGATGCCGACGGCGTTGCCTGTCGTCTGTTGAAGACCTCGCATGCGTTCCACTCGGCGATGATGGATCCGGTGCTGGCGCCATTCCGCGCCGAGGTGGCCAAGGCGGTACGCGGTGCACCCCGGTTGCCGATGGTGTCGACGGCGACGGGCGACTGGCTTGGCGCAGATCAGGCCAGCTCGGTTGAGTACTGGACGGATCACCTGCGCCGGCCGGTACGCTTTTCCACAGCGCTCGGTCGCGTGCTCGATGCACCTGCGCGGGTGCTGCTGGAAGTCGGGCCACGCGCCACGCTGAGCACCTTGGCGCGCCAGCATCTCGGCGCGCAGCGCAGCCAGGTGGTGGCCTTGTCGACCTTGGCCGACACGCCGGTGGCAGAGGTGGCGGCCTTCCGTCTTGCGGTCGGCCAGCTCTGGTGTCGCGGCGTGGCGATCGATCCGGCGCAGCTCGACCGGCGCGGGACACGCCATCGGGTGTTGTTGCCGTCCTATCCGTTTGAACCTCAGCGCTGCTGGGTCGAGGCCGTCGCGGCCAGTGCCCCAATGGCCGCCGGAGCCATGCCGGCGGCTGCCGCGGCGCCCACGCCTATCGAGGAACTCCCGATGTCGATTGCTCCAGCAGCACAGGCAGTACCCGCTGCCAATCGTCGGCCGCGCCTGATCGCGCAATTGAAGGCAGCCTTCGAGGATGTGGCCGGCATCGACCTGGCCGATACCGATGACGCGACCCATTTCATCGAGCTCGGTCTCGACAGCCTGATGCTGACGCAGATGGCGCTGCATCTTTCCAAGATGTTCCCGGTCACCATCACGTTCCGCCAGTTGATGACCGATTATTCGAGCATCGACCAGCTCGCCAGCCTGATCGACGAGCAGTTGCCCGCCGAGGCAGCGCCATCGCCGGCTGTGGCGCCGGTGTTGGCCGCCACCCCGGGACCAGTGCTGCCGGCACGGCCGGCGCAGGGGACAGCCATGAACAACGACTACGTGCAGCAGGTGATCGAGCAGCAGATGCAGCTGATGGCGCAGCAGCTGGCGCTGCTGGCCGGCCATGTCGGCGCTGCGGCTCCACTCGCGCCAGCCGCTCCGGTGCCTGCCGCCGTGGTCGCCGTGCCGGCCGTGGCCCCAGCACCGGCTGCCGCCACGCCTCCCGGTGACGAGGAAGCCGCACTCGCGCACACCAGGTACGACGTGAAGAAGGCTTTCGGCGCGATCGCCCGCATCGACACCGCCGGCAAGCTCGAATTGTCCGCGCGCCAGCAGGGTCGCCTCGACCAGTTCATCCAGCGCTATGTGACGCGGACGCGGAAATCCAGGGACTACACCGAGACCCACCGCCCGCACATGGCCGATCCGCGGGTGGTCAACGGCTTCCGGCCGCTGCTCAAGGAAATCGTCTACCAGATCGTGATCGGCCGCTCCAAGGGTTCCCATATGTGGGACCTGGATGGCAACGAGTACGTCGACGCGCTCAACGGCTTCGGCATGAGCCTGTTCGGCTGGCAGCCCGATTTCATCGTCGATGCCGTGCGCCGCCAGCTCGATCTCGGTTACGAGATCGGCCCGCAGCATCCGTTGTCCGGCGAGGTGGCTCGCCTGGTCTGCGAGATCACCGGGCACGATCGCGCGGCACTGTGCAATACCGGGTCGGAGGCAGTCCTGGGTGCGTTGCGCATCGCGCGCACGGTGACCGGTCGCAGCACGGTGGCGCTGTTCACGGGTTCGTACCACGGCATCATCGACGAGGTCATCGTGCGCGGCACGAAGAAGCTGCGTGCGGTACCGGCGGCGCCGGGCATCATGCGCAACACCGCCGAGAACGTGCTGGTGCTCGACTACGGCACGCCGGAATCGCTGGAAATCATCCGCACCCGCGCGCACGAACTGGCGGCAGTGCTGATCGAACCGGTGCAGAGCCGACGTCCCGACTTCCAGCCGGTCGAATTCCTCAAGGAAGTCCGCGCGATCACGGCAGCGTCGGGCACGCTGTGCATTTTCGACGAGATCGTCACCGGCTTCCGTGCGCATCCGGGCGGCACCCAGGCCCTGTTCGGCATCAAGGCCGACATCGCCACCTACGGCAAGGTCGTCGGCGGCGGTTATCCGATCGGCGTCATCGCCGGCAAGCGTGAATACATGGATGCGCTCGACGGCGGGGCGTGGCAGTTCGGCGACGATTCGGTGCCGACCGTGGGGGTTACCTATTTCGCCGGTACCTTCGTGCGCCATCCGCTCGCACTGGCGGCGGCCAAGGCGGTTTTGGAACACATGAAGGAGGCTGGTCCCGCGCTGCAGGAGCGCGTCAACGCACGCACGACGGCACTGGCCGACGAACTCAATGCCTTCTGCAGCGAAGTGGGTGCGCCGATCGCGATCAAGCAGTTTGCCTCGGTGTGGAAGACCCAGTTCCTGGAGGATCACCCGCTGCAGGATCTGCTGTTCGCGATGATGCGCAGCCGCGGCATCCACATCCTGGACAATTTCCCGTGCTTTTTCACCAGCGCGCATAGCGAGGAAGACTTCCAGCGCATCATCCAGGCCTACAAGGATTCGGTGATCGAACTGCAGGAGGCCGAGTTCCTGCCGCGGCGCACCGCGACCATCCACACGGTCATGGATGCGAATGCGCCGCCGCTGCCGGGTGCGCGACTCGGGCGCGACCTCGACGGCCGTCCGTGCTGGTTCGTGCCCAATCCCGATCAGGCCGGCAAGTTCATGAAGGTGGGCGGATGAACACGGCGAGCGAGTCCGCGCGGGTCGCGCTGACCGCCGTCGACTACGATCCGTTTGGTGCGGTCCCGCTGCTGCGCGTGGTGCCCAGCACCGAATCGCAGCGCGAGATCTGGCTGGCCGCGAAACTCGGTCCGGAAGCTTCGCTGGCCTACAACGAGTCGGTCACGCTGCGTCTGCGCGGCGCGCTCGATCGCGAGGCCCTGCACGCGGCACTGCAGGAGCTGGTCGACCGCCACGATGCATTGCGGGCGACGTTCGGCCCGGATGGCGAGACATTCTGCGTGCTCGAACGGCTCGCACTGGCGCTGCCGGAAACCGATCTGACCCCGCTGGCCGGCGAGGCACGCGACAGCGCGCTCGCCGAACACAAGCGCGGTGCCGTGGAAACGCCGTTCGTGCTCGAGCAGGGACCGCTGTTCCGTGCCGAACTGGTGTGCTGCGGCGCCGACGACCATGTGCTGATACTGACGGCGCATCACATCATCTGCGATGGCTGGTCGTGGTGGGTGATCGTGCGCGAGCTCGCCGCCCTGTATGCCGGGCGTCACGGGACATGGGTGGAAACGCCCCCGGCCACCGATTCGTTTGCCGATTTCGCGCTGGCCCAGGCAGCGCATCCGGACATCCGCGCGCTGGCCGCCGACGAGGCGTACTGGCTGGCACGTTATGCCGACGGTGCGCCGGTACTCGAGCTGCCGACCGACCGTCCGCGACCGCCGCGCCGCACGTTTGCCTCGGCGCGCGAGGATTACGTGCTCGATGCCGCCCTGCTCACGGCGATCAAGCAGCTCGGCGCGCATCGCGGGGCCAGTCTGTTCGCCACCTTGCTCGGCAGTTTTGCCGCGGTGCTGGCGCGGGTGGCCGGGCAAGCCGACGTGGTGATCGGCATTCCTGCCGCGGCACAGGCCCTCAATGGCCACCAGGACCTGGTCGGACACGGCGTGAACCTGCTGCCGCTGCGCTTCACGCCAGATCCGGCGATACCCTTTGCACAACTGCTCAAGGCGAACCAGGCCACGCTGCTGGATGCACTCGATCACCAGCAGTACACCTTCGGCACCTTGTTGAAGAAGCTCGGCATGGGCCGCGACCCGAGCCGGCTGCCGCTGGTCAGTGTGCTGTTCAACATCGACCAGGCACTCGACCACGAGGCGACCGCGTTCCCGGGGCTGGCGATGGAGTTCTCCAGTACCGCGCGCAGCTTCGAGAACTTCGAGCTGTTCATCAATGCGGTGCAGGAGCATGGCCAGCTGCGGCTGGAATGCCAGTACAACCGCGACCTGTTCGACGCCGCCACGGTGCGCCGCTGGCTGGCCGCCTACGAAACCCTGCTGCGCGCGGCCGTCGAGCGACCCGAGGCGATGCTTGGCGCGCTGCCGCTAGTGAGCGAATCCGCGCGTGGTGAACTGCTGGCACTGCAGCCGACGGCCACGCCATTCGACGTGGAGCGGCGTGCACACGAATTCTTCGAGGCGCAGTGCGACCGCACGCCCGATCGCGTGGCGGTGCGCGCGGGCACCACCGCGCTGAGTTATGCCGAACTCGAGCTGCGCGCCAACCGCATCGCCCATCTGCTGCGGGCGAACGGCGTGCGCCGTGGCGCGCTGGTCGGCATTGCGCTGGATCGTGGCATCGACATGGTGGCGGCCTTGCTCGGCGTCCTGAAGGCGGGTGCCGGCTACGTGCCGCTCGATCCGGGGTTCCCGCTGGAGCGCCTGAATTACATGGTCAGTGACGCGGGTCTCGCCGCCCTGGTCACGCAGAGCGAACACGCGGCGCGTTTCGATCTGCGCGGGCGACCGGTACTGGCGCTGGACCAGCTGGCCGCGGAACTGCAGCAGGCGGCGACCGCGCGTATCGGACGCGACACGGATGCAAGCACGCCGGAATCCGTGGCCTACGTGATCTACACCTCCGGTTCCACCGGCAATCCGAAGGGCGTGCTGGTGCCGCATCGGGCGACCGCCAATTTCCTCACCGCGATGCAGCAGGCACCGGGCATCGAGGCTGACGACCGGCTGGTGGCGGTGACCACGCTGTCGTTCGACATCGCCTTCATGGAACTGATGCTGCCGCTGGCCGTCGGCGCCCAGGTGATCGTGGCGAGCCGCGAGCAGGTTCGCGACGGCACCGCGTTGCGCACGCTCATCGAAACCAGTGAAGCGAACTACCTGCAGGCCACGCCGGCCGGCTGGCGCCTGCTGCTCGAAGCCGGCTGGCAGGGACACCCGCGCTTCAAGGCGGTGTCCGGCGGCGAGCCGCTGTCGCTGACGCTGGCCGATGCACTGCTCGCGCGTTGCGGCGAGGTGTGGAATGGCTACGGTCCGACCGAGGCCACGGTGTATTCGACCTTCTGGAAAGTCGAGAACCCGCGCGCCGGCATCGTGATCGGACGCCCGGTCGCGAATACCACGGTGTGGGTGCTGGACGAACAGCACCAGCTGTGTCCGATCGGCGTGCCCGGCGAACTCTGGATCGGCGGTGCCAGTGTCGCGCTCGGTTATCTCGAGCGGCCGGAACTGACGGCCGAACGTTTTGTCGCCGATCCGTATACCGATCGATCCGATGCGCGGCTCTACCGCACCGGCGACCGCGGCCGCTGGCTCGCCAACGGCACGATCGAGCATCTGGGCCGGATCGATTTCCAGGTCAAGCTGCGCGGCTTCCGCATCGAACCGGGCGAGATCGAAGCGAACCTCGCCGGCCAGCCCGGGGTGGCCCACGTGGTGGTCATCGTGCGCGAGGATGTGCCCGGCGATGCGCGGCTGGTGGCGTACCTGGTGGCTGCACCCGGGGCCGGCGTGAACGAGACCGCGTTGCGCGCGCACCTGCGGGACGTGTTGCCCGAATACATGATCCCGCAGCATTTCATCGTGCTCGATGCGATCCCGCTGTTGCCCAACGGCAAGATCGACCGCAAGCGCCTGCCGGCACCGTCGGCCGTCGCCGGCATGACTGCCGAACGTCTTGCTCCGCGCGACGAGCTCGAGCAGCGGGTGGCGGATGCCATGGCCAGCGCGCTCGGCAGCGGCCCGCTCGGCGTGGACGACAATTTCTTCGAGCACGGCGGCCACTCATTGCTGGTTGCCCAGCTCACGGCGCGGCTCAACCGCGACCTGAAGCTGGCGCTGCCCTTGCGCACCGTGTTCGAAGCCCCCACCGTGGCACGCCTTGCGGCAGCCATTCGCATGAACGATGGCGTTGGAGCATCCATGCCGCAACGATCGATCCCCCGCCTGCCGGATCGGCGGCGCGCACCGCTGTCGTCGATGCAGCAGCGGCTGTGGTATCTCGAACAGCTGCATCCGGGGCGCGTGGTCTACAACACGCCTTCCGCGCATCGCCTGCGCGGTCCGATGAACGAAGTCGCCTTCGAGCGTGCGTTGTGCGAGACGGTGCGACGCCAACCGGTGCTGCGCACGTCGATCGAGTCGAACGAGACATCGACGATGCAGCGCATCCACGACGATGTCGTGGTCAGCCTGCTGCCGGTGGAGGATCTGTCGGGCTTGCCGGAAGGGGCACGAGAGCCTGAATTGCAACGCCGTCTCGATGCGCTGATCGCCGAGCCGTTCGATCTGACCACCGCGCCGCTGTTTCGCGCACGGCTGTTCCGGCTCGGCGAGCAGGATCATGTGTTCTTCTTCATGACCCACCACATCATCTGGGATGGCTGGTCGTTCGATCTGCTGTATGAGGACCTGTCGCGTGCCTACGTCGCCTTCTGCGCCGATCAGCCGACGCCGCTGGCGCCCCTGGCGGTCGAATACGGCGACTTTGCCGCCTGGCACCGCGACTGGATGTGCGGCGACGAACTTGCCCGCCAGCTGGCTCACTGGCTGCAGCGCCTGAGCGGAACGCTGGAGCCGCTCGAACTGCCTGCCGATCGGCCACGGCCGGCACGCATGTCGGGTGCCGGCGCCACCGAATGGATCCGGCTGCCTGCCGAGAATCTCGCGGCCATTCATGCGCTGGGCCAGCGCGTGGAGGCGACGTCCTTCATGGTGCTGCTGTCCGCGTACTACGTTCTCCTGCATCGACTCAGTGGCCAGCGCGGCCTGATCGTCGGCACGCCGGTGCGCGGTCGCGACGCCGTCGACCTCGAGCCGGTGATGGGTCTGTTCGTCAATGCGCTGCCGTTGCGTGTGGAGCTTGATCCGCAGTCATCGTTCCTGGATGTCCTGCGCGCCGTACGCGGCGTGGTGCTGGATGCGTTCACTTGCCCCGACGTGCCGTTCGAGCATCTGGTGTCGTCGCTCAAGCTGCCGCGCGACGAAAGCCGGCCGCCGGTCTACCAGGCGATGTTCTCGTTCCAGGATGTGCGCCAACGCATCGGCACGTGGGGTGATCTCCGGCATGAGCACCTGCCGGTGTTCCAGCGCGGCGCGGCCGACGATCTGGGCCTGTGGTTCATCGAACAGGAGCAGAGCCTGCTGGGTGGCATCACCTACAACACCGATCTTTTCAATGCCGAGACGGCGGCGCGCTTCCGTGAATGCTACGAGACGCTGCTGGCGTCGGCGCTGCTGGATCCACAGCGGCCGGTTTCCCAGCTGGCCTTGTTGTCTGCTCATGAGCAGGACCGGCTGCAGCACTGGAATGCGACGTCCGTCGTGGTTGCGGATCGGTGCATGCATACGCTGGTCGAGGCGCAATGTGATCGTACTCCCGACCGCATGGCCATGCGCTGCGCCGACCATGCGTTGAGCTATGCCGAACTGGATGCGCGCGCCAATCGCATCGCACATGTGCTGCGCGCGCGCGGCGCCGCCAACGGGACCTTGGTCGGCATCGCGTTGGACCGCAGCATCGACATGGTGGCCACGGTGCTGGGCGTGCTCAAGACGGGTGCCGGCTACGTGCCACTCGATCCCGATTTCCCCGGCGAGCGTCTGGACTACATGGTCGAGGATGCAAACCTGGCTGCCCTGGTCACCCAGAATGGGCACGCGTCGCGGTTCGATCTGCGCGGACGTCCGGTGCTCGTGCTCGATCGCGATGTCGCGGAACTGGATGCGGCTCCGACGACGCGAATCGGTCACGATGCCGGCGCGGCGACGGCGGATTCGATCGCTTACGTGATCTATACCTCCGGTTCCACCGGACGACCCAAGGGTGTGGGAATCCCGCATCGTGCGGTGGCGAACTTCCTTGCCGGAATGATCGAACGACCGGGACTGCGCGCGGACGACCGACTGGTGGCGGTGACCACGCTGTCATTCGATATCGCGGTGCTGGAGTTGTTCGGCCCGCTCAGCGTGGGCGCCGAAGTGGTGCTGGCCCGGCGCGAGGATGCGCTGGACGGCGAAACACTCAGGAACTTGCTCGCGGCGAGCCGGGCCACGCTGATGCAGGCGACGCCGGTTACCTGGCGTGTGTTGCTGCAGTCCGGCTGGTCGGGGTCGCCTGGTTTTCGCGCCCTGTGCGGAGGCGAGGCACTGGCGCCGGACCTGGCCTCACAGTTGCTGGCCGGCTGCAGTGAGGTGTGGAATCTCTACGGGCCCACCGAAACCACGGTGTGGTCCACCTGCTGGCGAGTCGAGCGTCCCGAACAGGGCATCTCGATCGGTACGCCGATCGCCAACACCCAGGTATGGATACTCGACGCGCAGCACCAGCGCTGTCCGATCGGCGTGCCCGGTGAAATCTGGATCGGCGGAGCGGGTGTCGCTCTCGGTTACCGCCACCGGCCGGAGCTGACCCAGGAGCGTTTTGTCGCCGATCCGTTCTCGGATCAACCGGGTGCGCGCCTGTACCGAACCGGAGATCGTGGCCGCTGGTTGGCCAATGGCACGCTGGAGCATCTTGGGCGACTCGATTTCCAGGTGAAACTGCGTGGTTTCCGCATCGAGCTTGGCGAGATCGAGGCGGTGGCGCGCGAGGAGTCGGCGGTCAGCGACTGTGTCGCCGTGGCTCACGATGTCAGCGAACATGATCGTCGCCTGGTCTTGTATGTGGCCTCGGAGGATGCCGAAGAGGCGTTGCTGCCGCGGCTGCGGGCGCGGCTGGCGGCGCAGTTGCCCGGCTATATGCAGCCGCAGCACCTGGTTCGGCTGGCGACATTGCCGCAGACACCGAACGGCAAGATCGATCGCAAGGCATTGCCGCTGCCCGTGTGGAAGACCGGATCGTTCGCTGATGCCGAAGCGGCACCCATCGAGGATCCGCGCCAACGCTATCTGGCGACCGTCTGGTGCGAGCTCATCGGTGTGGAGCGAGTGCGGCCAAGCGACAATTTCTTCGATATAGGCGGTCACTCGTTGCTGGCGATGGAACTGGTCGCCCGTGTGCGGCGCGAGACCAAGGTGCGCTTGAACCTGCTCGATGTCGCCACCGGCACCATGGCCTCGCTGGCCATGGAACTGCCCGATGTCACCAGCGCGGAACCGAAAACCAGCTCGCTGGGTGCACGCCTGCGCCAGCTGCTGGGATTCCACTGACATGCATGCAACTCACCCGTTCGTTACCCGGGCACATGCTGCCCTCACCCGCAATCGGAGACTGCACTCGTGGTGATCAACGAAGATGACGTTCAGCCTGCGGGTATCCGTGGACGCCTGGGTGAGCTGTGCTATGCCAGCGGCTTGTTGCGGCCGTTGCAGCATGCACGTTTATACATGCGCCAGGATTTGCGCATTCTTGCCTATCACCGTGTGCTGACCTTGCCGGATTCGCGGGGGTTCGACTTCGACCTGGCCCTGATCAGCGCCTCGGTCGAACTTTTCCGCGAACAGATGCTGCTGCTGAAGCGGCGCTTCCGCCCGATGCGATTGAGCGATGTGGTCGCCGCGCTGGATTCGGGATCACGCCTGCCTGCGAATGCCGTGGTGGTGACGTTCGACGATGGCTATGACGACAACTACCACGTGGCGTATCCGATCCTGCGCGAGCTGGGCATACCGGCCACCTTTTTCGTGTCCACCGGACATATCGACAGCGGCCAGCCCTTCGCCTACGACTGGCTGGTGCACATGCTGCTGCGCACGTCGGCACAACAACTGGTGCTGCCGGAACTGGAGCTCGATGTGCCGATACCAGCCGAGCGTACGGCCCGTCGCGAACTTGGCGCCAGCGTGCTGCGGCACATGAAGCTGTTCGACGATGCTGCCCAGCAAGCGGCCATCGCGCGCATGGAATGCGAATGGCAGATGCCACGCGAGGCGGCACGGCCATCCGAGTGTCGGCCGATGAACTGGGACCAGCTGCGCGAAATGCATGCGGCGGGTTTCGAGATCGGTTCGCACGGCGTGCATCATCGGATGCTGGCGAAACTGCCACAGGATCAGATGGAAGAAGAGCTGATGGAGTCGAAGGCCTCGCTGGAGCGCGAGATCGGCGTGTCGGCCATGCTGCTTTCGTACCCGGTGGGTGGCGACCTGGCGTTTGATGATGGGGTAATCAAGGCGACCGCGGCGGCCGGCTATCGTGCCGCCTGCAGCTATATCTGCGGCACCAACCTGCACTCGGCGACGAACCGCTATGCGCTGTTCCGTTTGCCGGTCGAGCGTACGATGGGAATGGGCTGGTTCGCCGCGATGCTGACCTTGCCCGAGCTGATGGGGTATCCCACGGCAAGTCGCGCGGGCATCGCTGGACCGGTGCAAGCATGTTCCTGTTGAGTCTGCTCTATCTGGTGCTCACGATCATCCGGCCTCAGGACTACCTGCCTGGGCTGACAGGCGTGCCGGTGCTGCCGGTGGTGCTGGTGCTGGCATTCCTGGTCTGGCTGGGCTCCGCTGGCAAGACCTTCGCCGCGCCACAGTTCCTGATACTGCCGGTGTTCCTGCTGGTGCTGATGGTTTCCCAGGTCGTCAATGGCTGGACTGGTGGTGCGCTGGACGAACTGGCGAAGTTCGGGCCGACTGTGGTGGCCTTCTTCGTGCTTGCCACGTGCTGCACCAGTCAGCATCGGGTGACGGTCGCCATGTCGGTATTCGTGCTGTGCGCGGTCGTGCTCGCGCTGCATGGCGTGGAGCAGGCCGATACCGGCGTCGGCTGGACGGGCATACCGATCGGCGAGGATGGGCGCATCCAGTACGTGGGCATCTTCAATGATCCGAACGACCTCGGCTTGCTGTTCGCGGCGACCATGCCGATGGCGGTTTTCCTCAGCCGTCGCGGCGGTTTTTTCGGGCGCATCTTCTGGCTTGCCGCGACGGTACTGCTGCTCTACGGCACCTATCTCACCAATTCACGCGGTGCCATGCTCTCGGTGCTGGTCGTGGCCGGCATCTATATCTGGCGTCGCCGCGGCATGGTGACGGCGGGGGTGCTCGGCGTCATCGGACTGGCATGCATGCAGTTGCTGTCGTCACGCATGCAGGATCTCGATGTCGACGACGAATCGGCCTATGGGCGCGTGGATGCCTGGTATTCCGGGCTGCACATGTTCATGTCACATCCGGTGTTTGGCGTGGGCGCCGGAAATTTCACCGAGTACAACGACCTAACCGCGCACAACTCGTTTGTGCTGGTGCTGGCCGAGACCGGCTTCGTCGGATACATCCTGTGGCTGGCCTTCGTCAGCTATGCTTTCCTGATGATGCTTGCGGTGCTGCGCTACAAGCCGGGGACGGTCGCGGGTCCGGAGCAGACGGCCGATTGGCGTGGCGAGTGCGGGATCGCGTTTACTCTGCTGCTGTCGCTATGCGGCTTGTTCACCTCGGCGTTCTTCCTGAGTCGCAGTTATACGGTCGTGATGTATTTGCTGACCGCCGTAGTGGTCGGTTACTACATGGGGCTTCGGCAGCGCTTTCCGGAGCTTCCGGCCTTCAGGTTGTCCGAGAGCTGGTGGCGTTGGGTGCCGGCGGCTGTGGGAAGCATCGCCGTGATGTTCGTGGTGGTTGCCGTGTTGCTGCGCAGCGTATGACCGAGGCCGCCATGACGGTCATCAT
The DNA here is from genome assembly GCF_054782855.1 of Rhodanobacter koreensis. Classification (NCBI taxonomy): domain Bacteria; kingdom Pseudomonadati; phylum Pseudomonadota; class Gammaproteobacteria; order Lysobacterales; family Rhodanobacteraceae; genus Rhodanobacter; species Rhodanobacter koreensis. The sequence goes on from NZ_BAAGRR010000012.1 coordinate 89,135, forward strand.
CGGAACGTCAGGTCTCCTCGTGACGCAGGTGATGGCGAGGTGCTGGTCGGGAAACGGGATGCCCGACGCAGGCGTGGAGAGGCATTCATGATCAGCAGTTGGTACGAGCCGGCTTTCCGTCGGGTGCTCTATCCGGTCTACGAGACCGGATTGCGCCGCCGTCGCACGCTGGCCTACCTCAACGAATATCAGCGCAATCAGTGGCTGGCTCCGGAACAGATTGCCGCGCTGCAATGGAGGCGGCTCAAGCTTCTGCTCGAACACTGCCAGCGCGAGGTGCCTTACTACCGCCAGCGCTGGCGCGAGCTTGGGATCACGGTGGCGGGTATCCGCAATCTCGACGACTACGCGCGCCTGCCGCTACTGACCAAGGCCGATATCCGCAACCACTTCGACGAGCTCAAGGCAGACTCCTGGCGCGAGCGCCTGCTGTATAAGGCCACCGGCGGCTCGACCGGCGAGCCCATGCGCTTCGGCTATACCCGCGAAAGCAACGATCGCCGCACGGCGGTGATGTGGCGCGGCTACGATTGGGCCGGATCGCGCATGGGGCGGCGCACCCTGTTCCTGTGGGGAGGGGCGGTGGGTGAGCCGACCCGCAGCCATCAGTTCAAGGATCGCCTGTACAACGCTGTGTTCGCGCGGCGCGTACTCAACAGCTTCCACATGACCGAGGCCAACATGGCGGAGTATGCCGACGCCATCGACAGCTACCGTCCCGACATCATCGTGGCCTATGTCGGACCGCTGCTGCGACTTGCGCAGTGGCTCGTCGCCAGCGGGAGAAAGATCTGGCGGCCGCAGGCGATCATCGGCGCAGCGGAAGCGCTGCACGAATTCCAGCGCCAGACCATCGAGCAGGCGTTCGGCTGCCCGGCCTACAACACCTATGGATGCCGCGAATTCATGCTGATTGCGTCGGAGTGCGAGCAGCGCCATGGCCTGCATGTGAATGCCGATCACCTGGTGGTCGAACTGCGCAAGCCACAAAACGCGCCGATGGATGCGCAGGCCGGCGAGGTGGTGATCACCGACCTGTTCAACTACGGCATGCCGTTCGTGCGCTACGCCAATGGCGACATGGCGACGGCATCGGCCGCCCGCTGTTCTTGTGGTCGCGGCCTGCCGTTGCTGGATCGGGTCGATGGCCGCGTGCTCGACACGATCCGCACGCCGGCCGGCCATGTGCTGCCCGGCGAATTCTTTCCGCACATGCTGAAGGACGTGAACGGGCTGGAGCGCTTCCAGCTGGTGCAGCGCCGGCTCGATCGACTCGACCTTGCGATCGTGCGCGGTGCCGGCTTCGACGATGCTTCGCTGGCCTATATCCGCCGCGAAGTCGCCAAGGTGCTGGGCGGCAGCGTCGAGCTGCATTGCCATTTCGTCGACGACATCCCATTGACGCGCAGCGGCAAGTTGCGCGTCACGGTTTCCGAATTGTCGCCGTGAACATCACCCACTTCGTCGAAAACCTGAATCGCGGCGGCCTGGAGCGCATGGTGCTGGAGCTGGTCAAGACCCAGCAACGGCAAGGGCATCGCTGCCAGGTCGTATGCCTGTTCGAGCGTGGTGCGCAGGCAGATGAACTGGACGCACCGGGTGTGCCGGTCAACGCGTGCGACAAGCGCCAGGGCCTGGACCTGCGGGCACTGGCACGGGCACGGCGCCTGCTGCGTGCCCATGCTACCGAGGTACTGCATACGCACAATGCGGTGGCGCATTACCAGGCGGTGCTGGCCAGTTGCGGCCTTGGCGTGCGCCACGTGATCAATACGCGGCACGGCATGGGTGGCAATCCGCGATCCGGGCGGCGCGAATGGTTTTATCGCCAGGCGCTGGCGCGCACGGATGCGGTGGTCACCGTTTGCGAGGCGGCGCGTCGCGATGCCATCGCACGTGGCATCGTGCCGCAACAGAAGGCGAGGGTGGTGCCGAACGGTATCCGGGTGGAATTGTTCTGGCGGGCTTCCGACGGCATGCGCCAACGCTTGCGGCAGACGCTGGGACTGCCGGCGCAGACGCAGCTGGTCGGCTCGGTGGGGCGGCTCAACTGGGCCAAGGACCAGGCCGGTCTGATCCGTGCATTTCACCAACTGCACGACCAGCAACCCGATACCGCGCTGGTGCTGATCGGTGACGGCGAGCTGCGTGCGGAGCTGCAGCGGCGTGCCATCGTCGAAGGTGTGGCGGGTCGCGTGCACTTTCTCGGTGATCGCAACGACGTGCATGAACTGTTGCAGGGGCTTGACCTGTTCGTGCTGTCGTCGCTGAGCGAAGGCTATTCGATGGCCTTGCTGGAAGCCTGTGCAGTGGGGCTGCCGATCGTGGCCACCGACGTCGGCGGCAACGGGGAAATCATCCGCGATGGCAGTACCGGCCGGCTGGTGCCGGCAAGTGATCCTGCGGCGCTGGCAACAGCCATGCTGACGCTGCTGCAGGAGCCCGGGCAGGCGGCTGCACTGGGCGATGCGGCGCGCCTGTGGGTCGAGCAGCATGGCTCGCTGGAGGCAATGGCGGAGCGTTATGCCGAGCTTTATCAGGGTCCAACGGACTGAATCATGCGATTGAAGATCCTGGTGCTGACCAACCTGTTTCCGACTCCTTGGGATCCGCTGCGCGGCGCGTTCAATCGCCAGCAGTTCGAGCGCCTGGGGCAGCGCCACGATGTCGATGTGCTCACGGCGGTGGATTTCCGCGAACGCCTGGCCGGTGTGCGCGGCGAGGTGAAGGTGCCGGGCTTGCGCACGGATCATTTTGTATTCGTGTATCCGCCGCGCATCGGCCGCTCGCTGCATGCGCTGTGCTGGCTGCTTTCGCTGCTGTGGCAACGCGGCAGCCGCCTGCGCGCCGCGCATTACGATTGCCTGCTGGTCAGCTGGGCCTATCCCGATGCTGCTGCCGCTGGCTGGTTGGCGCGGCGCCTCGGCATTCCCTATGTGGTCAAGGTGCATGGCAGCGATCTCAACGTGCAGGCCAACCATGCGTTGCGTCGACGCCAGATCCGCTCGGCCTTGCGCGGCGCCGCCGCGGTGATTGCGGTAAGCCGTGCACTCGCCGACAAGGCGGTGGCGATCGGCGCGGATGCGGCCAAGGTGCACGTGCTCTACAACGGCGTCGACAGCGAGCTGTTTTCGCCCGGTTCGCGCAGCGATGCGCGCGCACGGTTGCAGCTCGCGGCCGAGTCGCCATTGCTGCTGTACGTCGGCAATCTCAAGTCGAGCAAGGGCTGCCTCGATCTGCTGCAAGCGCTTCCTGCCCTATTGGCAGCACGGCCACAGGCACGCTTGGTTTATGTAGGAAATGGACCGTGCCGCACGGAATTGCTTGGGCGCGCCGCGGCGCTTGGTTGTGCCGGGCGGGTGGCGTTGGTCGGCGCCGTCGCGCATGCGTCGCTAGGCGACTGGTTCCGTGCCGCTGACCTGTTGTGCCTGCCGAGTCACAACGAGGGTGTGCCGAACGTGGTGCTTGAGGCGATGGCCTGCGGCACGCCGGTGGTGGCCACCCGCGTAGGCGGCATTCCGGAAGTCGTGCCCGAGTTTGCCGGAATCCTGGTGCCGGTGCGCGAGCGTAAAATCTTGTCGACGGCACTGATCGATGCCTGCGGGCGAATCTGGGACAACGCCGGCATCGCGGCACACGCCAGCCGCTTTCGTTGGGGAGATAATGTGGAAGAGCTCGACCGTATTCTGCAGGGCGCCGCCGGATCTCCCATCACCCTCGATTCGACTGCATGAACCTCAAGCCGAAAAAACAGCAATTGCTGAGCCTGTTGCCGGATGCGCTGGTACAGACGCATGGGCCACGCCATGGCAATGCCCGCTATCTCAGTTTCGATGATGGCCCGCATCCGGAGTACACGCCGCGGCTGCTGGATCTGCTGGGCGAATCCGGCGCTCACGCCAGCTTTTTTGTGGTGGGACGCAAGGCCGAGCTCTATCCGGCGGTGGTCGAGCGCATCGTGGCCGAGGGGCACCTGCTCGGCAATCACTCGTTCTGGCACCAACGGTTCGCGCAGATGTCGCTGCGTGAGCAAGTGGTCGAGCTTGACCGCACGGATGAGGTGCTTGCCGCGTTCGACCGGCGCGCCTGCCATCGCATACGACCGCCACAAGGTTGCCTGACGTTGCCCCTGCTGCTGCATCTGGCGCGCCGGCGCCGCAGCGTTGCCTACTGGTCCTACGACAGCCTCGACTATCAGCATCAGTCAGGCGCAGAACTGGCCGCGCGGATGCGTAACCAGCCACCGGCTGCCGGCGACATCGTGTTGATGCACGACGACAGTGACTGTGCGGGTGAGGCATTGAGCACGTTGTTGCCCCAATGGCGGGCCAGCGGACACGAATTCCGCGCGCTGTCGCCGGATGCTGCATGAGGATTCTCTATCATCACCGTACGCGTGGACGGCATGTCGAAGGCGTGCACATTCGCGGCATCGTCCATGCCTTGCGCGAACTCGGTCACGAGGTCACGGTGATGTCGTTCCCGGGCGCCGATCCCGAGCATGAGCCGGCTGCGCAGGCGGCCTCTGGCCGGGGTCGATTGGCCGGCGCAATTGCCCGGTTGCCCGGCGTGCTGTTCGAGATGCTCGAGCTCGGCTACAACCTGGTGACCTTGTTGCGCATGAGCGCAGCGATTCGCCGGTTGCGGCCACAACTGATCTACGAGCGTTACTCGCTGTTCCTGTTTGCCAGTGTCTGGCTGGCGCGGCGTCGGGGAATTCCGCTGGTCCTCGAGATCAACGACTCGGCCCTGGTCGAACGTGTGCGGCCGTTGCGCCTGCGGGGGTTGGCGCGACGCATCGAAGGCTGGTGTCTGTGCAACTGCACTGGCCTGGTATTCATTTCCACCTATTTCCGTGCGCAGGCCGAGGCGGCTTACGGAACGATTGCGCCGTCGGTAATTTCTCCCAACGCCGCCGACCTTGCGCGTTTCGATCCCGACCGATTCGATCGTGTACGCATGCGCGCCGAGCATGGCCTGGCTGATCGCGTGGTGTGCGGTCACATCGGCGTATTCGCGCACTGGCATGGTGTCGATGCGTTTGTCGATGCGATTGCCAAACGCCTGGCCGAGGCTCCGCAGCTGTCTCTGGTGCTCGTCGGCGACGGCCGCACCTTGCCGGTGGTGCGTGCGCTCGTGGCCGAGCGCGGGCTTGCCGACCGTGTGCTGCTGCCGGGCCGGGTGGCGCACGATGAAATTGCCGCCTGGATTGCCTGCATGGACTATGCGGTGCTCCCGGATTCGAACCAGTACGGCTCGCCGATGAAGCTGTTCGAGTTCATGGCCATGGGCGTGGCGGTGGTGGCACCCGATTACGCGCCCGTGGCGGAAGTGATCCGCGATGGACAGACCGGCTGGCTGTTTCCGCGCCGGGAGACTGGCATGTGTGTCCAGCGCGTGCTGGATCTGGCCGCGCGGGAAGACGAGCGGCATCGCGTCGGTGCCGCCGCGCGGGATTACATCGCACGCGAGCGCCAGTGGCGCAACAACGCCGAGCAATTGCTGACCTTGCTGCCCTCGGGAGCATCCAGTTGATGATGGCCATCGTCCTGCTGGTTCTCGTCCTGCTTTTCGTGCTGGCTGCGCTGGTGCTGCTGTGGGCCATTCGCGCACGCAATATGCAGATCTGGCTCGCCAGCTATCTGCGCCGCCGGCCGCCGTCGCCGCCTGCCAGCGGCCCGGTGCACGTGATGTTCTGCTTCGTCGACCACTTCGAGCCGGCCTGGGGGCGGGTCGATCTGGCCACCCAGCGCGAACGGGTCGATCGCTGGTGCCGCGACTACCGGCTGCTCGCCGCCGCCCATCGCGATGCAGACGGTCGGCCGCCACAGCACAGCTTCTTCTATCCCGAAGAGGAGTACCTCGAGGAGCACCTGCAGAAAATCGCTGCGCTGTGTGCGGAAGGTTACGGCGAGATCGAGATCCACCTGCATCACGATGACGATACCGCGGAAAACTTCAACGCGACGATCAGCCGTTTCAACGAGCTGTTGCACGAGCGCCACGGCGCATTGCCGCGCGATCCGCGCAGCGGCCAGCTGCGCTTCGGTTTCATCCACGGCAACTGGAGCCTGGACAACTCGCGCGCGGACGGGCGCTGGTGCGGTCTCAACAACGAGCTGATCCTGCTGCGCGAGCTGGGCTGCTATGCCGACTTCACCTTGCCGTCGGCCCCGAGCGATACGCAGACGCGCATGGTCAATGCGATCTACTACGCCACCGATGATCCGCTGCGGCCGAAGTCGCACAACACCGGTGAGCCGGTGCGGGTGGGCGGCAAGGCCAGCGGCGACCTGATGATCGTGCAGGGGCCGCTTGGGCTGAACTGGCGCGAGCGCCGCTACGGGATCATTCCGCGCATCGAGAATGCCGATGTGCGCCGTGCCTGTCCGCCGACCCCGGCGCGGGTGGACGCCTGGGTGCGCACCGGCGTGCATGTCGAGGGACGCCCCGAATGGGTCTTCGTCAAGGTGCATACCCATGGAACCCAGGAGCGCGACATGGATACGCTGCTGGGCGACGCGGCGCATCGCATGCACAACCATCTCGAGCAGGCCTATAACGACGGCACGAACCATGTGCTGCACTACGTCACCGCGCGCGAGGTGTACAACATCATCAAGGCGGCGGAAGCGGGTCATGCAGGCAATCCCGATGACTATCGCGACTACGAGTTGCCGCCACCGCCGGGCATAGCCGCCGCACGCGCCATGCGGAGCGCATGAGGGGACAGACAGTGAGCGGTGACCTGGTCAGCGTGATCATGCCGGTTTACAACGCTGCCGCGTGGCTGCGCCGGGCAGTCGACTCGGTGCTGGCGCAGAGTCATGCCAACGTGGAGCTGGTTGCAGTCGACGATGACTCACGGGACGAATCGCTGGCGATCCTCGAGACCTATGCGCGCGCAGATGCACGTGTGCGCATACAACGGCAACCGACCAACAGTGGCGTGGCATCAGCCCGCAACGCTGGCATTGCTGCGGCGCGTGGTGACTTCATCGCCTTCCTGGATGCGGACGACTGGTGGCATCCGGCCAAGCTGGAGCGGCAGCTGGCCGGCATGCACGAAAGCGGTGCTCTGATCAGCTATGCGGCGTACTGGCGGGTCGCCGAGGATGGCCGGGTGCTGGGGCAGGTGACGCCGCCGGCACGGGTCGATTGGCGCGACATGCTGGCCAGCAACTTCATCGGCAACCTGACCGGCATGTACGCACGCAGCCTGGGCGACGTGCCGTTCCGACGCATCGGTCACGAGGACTATGTGTTCTGGCTGGAGCAGGTGCGTCGCGCCGGGGTGGCGGTGCGTGTCGAGTCTGTCGAGCCGCTGGCCTGGTACCTGGTGCGCGAACATTCGCTGTCGGCCAACAAGCTGCGAGCCGCCGCATGGCAATGGGCGATCTATCGCCAGGTGGAGAAACTCGGCATGACGCGCTCGGTGGTGTGCATGTTCCGCTATGCATGGCATGCCCTGGCCAAGCGCAGGGGCACGTAACCGCCAGCGTGAGTGGGGGCTGTCCTGTCAGTCGTCTTTCTTCGACACGATCCACGCATCCGTGGTGGCCAGCACCTCTGGCGATTTCATCCGGAAGCGCTCGTCGATCTTCAGACTGTGGCTGCCAAGCAGCTCGCGTGATGGCAGGTGCGTCGTGGGTTCGGTGGCCAGGATCTGCTGCCCCGCCGACTCGAACAGGTTTACGAAGTCATCGTGGCGCAGCCGGTTCATGTACATGTAGCGGTTGCCGGCGTACCTGTCCCATTCGGCGTCGGAATACTGCAGGAAATTGACCGGGGAGATGCTGCCGTCCGAGTGCGAGAAGTGATCGGAATAATCGATGCGGTGAACAAACAGGCCGCCATCGCGGATGATCCGGCTTCCTTCCGCGAGGATCTTTTCCAGGATCGCCGGCGGGATATGCTCGAAGACGTTGAACGAGGTATGGAAGTCGATGCTGCCGGGGGGTAGTCCAGTTTGCGCGGCATCGCCCGGGGCGATGTACCGGATGTTGCACAATTCAAGCATGGCATCGATGTCGAAGCCGGCCTGCCGGTGCAGCTTCAGCAGCTCATCCAGCCGTTTCTGATCGAGCAAGGGGCCGAACAGGCGCTGCATGTCCGCACGGTTGTCCGCCATGTACTGCAGGCCTTCCATGACCAGCTCGGGCCTCACGTACGGATTCAGGTCGATGGTTATCGTGCCCTTCGCACCCATCAGCCAATACGCGAGGGGGGTGATGGGTGCGCGCCCCGTGCCGACTTCGAAGAAGGTTTTTCCGGTCGAGTCGTGGCCCAGTTTCCTGATCTGCTGCCAGGTCTCGATGCCGGCAGTCAGGCGGGAAACCGGATTCATCCTGCGCAACCCGCCGAAGTGCCGCTGGATCCAGAAATAGGCGGCATACGAGGATTGGGACGGGAGCAGCGAGACTGCGTTTTGGATACGGGCTTTCAGTTTCCAGTGCATCATCAGTCCCCTGAAAACTTCTTCGCCGCGGTGGCGCGCGATTTACGTTGCAGCCAGCGCAGGCAACGATAGGCCCAGCGCAGCGGCGTGATCATCTGGAAGCATATGCGCGGACCGATGCCGCGGATGACATGCAGGGAGCCACACGGGTTGTTCTGATCGGCGAGCACGCGCTTGTACTGGTTGTCGCCGTAGCCGAAGTCGATCGACTCGCCAGGATAACGCTCAAGGAGATCCTGGATCGCCTGGAAGACCAGGGCCGAGCCCACGCCAAGCTGGGCGAATTCCTCATCGTAACCCGTGTCATCGAGCAGGTAGCGGCCGCCAAGGCGATAACCATGCACATATGCAATCGGGCGCGTGCCGAGCATCAACACATGCCCGATCATGTGCCGATGGCGCGCCAGTTGCTGAAACAGTGCACGGCGCGCGGGCAGCTCCCAGTCGATGGCCAGTGCAGCCGCGTGCCAGCTGCGCGCGTATACCTGGTTCATCAGCCGGCAGTAGTCGTCAATCTGTTCCGGTGCATCGAAGATGCGCAGCTGCGCCTCCGTGCCGAGCTTCTTGTACACATTGCGCAGCCGGCGTGTCAGGTCATTGCGGCGCTTGGATCCAAGCTTGGTGAGGTACGCGGCGAGCGACTCTTGGGGCTGGATCGTCCAGTTCAGTTGATCGAGCAGGTTCGAGCGGATGCTGGCGAAGCGTTGCCGGCCTTGCGACAACGCGGTTGCCAGGCTATTCGGCAGCGCGGTCTCCTGGATATGAATGACGCGAACGGTTGGATCGCGCTGGAGTTCGGCAGCGATCGTGCTCTCGGCGCTCGCGCGGTCACGCGATACCGCGACGACGCCGGCTCCGAGCAGGCGCAGCAGGCGGCCCCGGTAGATCGGAAGCTGGTGTGCGCCGAATGCAACCCGGGTGATGCCTTGCCTGACGACAAATGGTGCATAGCCGATGATCCGGCCATGGTCGTCCCGGGCCAGCACGAGATGAAGCGAGGCCGTGCTGCCACGGCTCTCCAGTTCGAACAGCAGCCAGTCCGGATGCTGCACGATGCTGGACGCAGCGCCCGGCATTTCCGCCAGGCATGCAAGTTCGTCGCGCAGGCCGCGTAGTGCTGTCACGCTGTCAATGGTTGCCCACGGCAGCTGATCGTTCCCCAGAGCCGTCATGGCAGTGTCTTGCTCCATGGTCGGTGCAGGCCATTCAACAGGCGCATCAGCATCCTGCCGGGCAGGCCAAGACGGCTGGTGATCGTCGTCATCAGCCGATAGTCATCATCGGTCCAGTAGTGCACCAGGATGCTTGCCGGGACATACACGGCGACAAAGGCGCCGGCGCCTGCGATGAAGCCGTAATGGCTGGGCAGCAGTGCCGTGACCAGCCATGCCGCTGCGGTCGCGACAATGCCGACGCAGAACAGCCGTGCCATCGGGACCACCGGGATGCCGCCGGTAGTGGCGCGTCGCAGATAGAAGATGGCGAGTCCGAGTTCCGTGATGCGTGTACCGGCGTAGGTCAGCACGGCGCCCACCAGCCCGAAGTGCGGGATCAGGCTGATACCCAACACGGCATTGGCCACCAGGGCGATGATCGTGATGCGGATGCGGTCGTCCTGGCGATCGACCACCGTCTGGAATGCCGAGATGCTGTTGACGATAAGCAGCAAGCCGCCCAGGACCAGGATGGCCTCGATCGCCGGTATCGCGTGGACGTAGCGGTTGCCGTACATCAGGGTGACGATCTCGGGTGTCGTCACCAGGCCGAGACCGGCGATTGCAATGCCGACGGCCCAGTAGAAGCGGGTGGCCTCGGCGAGGAAGTGCGCGGCATGTTCCTGTCCATGCTGTCCGAACGACTTGGCCATGTATGGCAGCAGCGTGGAGGTGAGCCCCACCGAGAAAAGCTGTACCGCGCCACGGGTCAGGGTGAGGGCGATCGCAAAAAAACCGACCGCTGTCGTGGTGGCGAACGTATTGAGCAGGAACACCTCGATCGTGCTGCCCTTGAACGAGCCAAACAGGACCAGCACGGCGGTCAGGCGCAGATGGCGGTAGAGACGCGTGCCGGTGTCCTTCGGAATGGGGCCGCTCGCGTAGGGCCGGCAATATTTCCGATAGGCCAGACGGTTGAGCAGATTGAGGATCAGGCAGGCGATCGCGAAGATGGCGATGAAGGCGAGCAGCCCTGCATGCATGGTGGCGGCACCGATCACCAGTGCCACGCCAATCGCACCGCCAATCACGGTGGCGATGGCCTCCGGTTCGAAATGCTCCTGCCCCTTTTCGATCGCGACCAGCATGGCGTAGTTGGCCTTGGCCGCCACCGCCACGACCACCAGCACCGTTACCGGAAGCAGGAACTGGTTCCATTCGGTAGGCCTGACGATGATTGTCGCCAGCACGAACAGCGCCAGCACGATGAACGAGCTGGCATGCTGGAGCTGGCCGAGGCGGTGCGAGATGTGCGAGGCGATGCCCGGTTCACCGGCACCGTCGGCCTCGGCGATGAACTTGGTCGACGACGTCGTCAAGGCATTGTTGCTGCAGGTGATCAGCCAGCCGCACAGCCACACCGTGAAGGCGTAACGGCCGAAGTCGGCCGGCCCCAGCGCGCGCGCGATCCAGATGCTGACGACGAGACCGAGCGCGTACTCGATATAGGTCGAGACCGAGACGATGGTGACGCTGCGAAGTACGGCGAGGCGCTGGTTCATGCCGGTGACACCACGCAACAGGGCAGTGCTCCGGCCGACCTGCGACAGGGATCGCGAAAATGCGTGTGCAGCCGTATCCCGGATTGCTTCATGGCGTTGCATGTTCCGGTGTGGGCTGCGGCTCGCCACTGCCCGCGGGTTGACGGATCAGCCACTGGGCCACACCGCTGCCGCGATTGTTCCAGTTGAATCGCCGCAGCGTTTTGCTGCTGGCTGCACAGGCGATGTTGTAGGAAGGGGCGAGTTCGTCGAACCGCCGCTTCAGCGCCGCGCTTTGCTTCGGGTCGCGTTCGAAGTAGTAGGCCGCAGCGATGGGCAGCGCGAGTTCCACGTTGTGCGTATCGCTGTACCAGCCTTCGGAGTCCTGGATGGCTTCCAGCGCCTTGGTCGTTGCGTGCGCCGATGACCAGTACCAGGCGATCAGCCCGTTGGGCCCTGAGCAGGGGTCGCGCCAGTCGTGCGGCGTCACGAGGAGGTCCGGGCTGATCCATCCGTAATGCTCCAGGTAGCGGCCGAATCCGGTGATCATCTTCGGTATGCGCTTGTCACCGGTGACCAGCCACGCGTGCCACAGGCCGTCGATGATGTTTTCCGTCATCCACGGCGATGCTCCGCGCACGTCGGTTTCGGGGTTCCACGAGTCGTTTTCATGCAGGTTCCAGCTGTTGCGCCATGAGCCGTCGTTGCCGAGGCCATCCGGATTGTTCTGCTGGTGCGCGTAAAGCCAATCGAGGCGTTCGTTGATGCGGGCGAGATCGCGTGCTTCGCCGGTGAGCTCGTAGGCGCTCACGGTCTCCAGCAGGCCGAGGCCCACCAGACGTTCCGTGAAGTACTGCCCGGCATTGGTGTAAGGCCCGGGTTCGCCGCTCCAGCCGCCGTTCGCCCACAGCGTTGCCATGTCGTCGACCGTGTGGGCATCGTGTGCGCTGTCGTCCCCGGTCAGGGCGAGCGAAAGCAGGATCGGTTCCACATAGACATATTTCACGTCGCAGGGTTTGCCTCCGTACGACCATCCGCCGGCGCAGGACGGGCTCATCGGCAATCCATCGCGGCGAATGTATTTCATGTAGAAGTGATAGCTGAGGATGGCGGCTTGCAGATAGTCGAATCGACCCGTTCGAATATAGGCCTTGTACAAGGTGGTGGGGCGATCGAACAACCACGCCGTCGAGTCCTTGACGGGCAATTCGCGGGCCCACTCGAATTGCGTGGAAACATAATTGGCGTAGGGCTCATTCGAGGCGGCCGGCTGCTGGGGGCCGGCGATCAGCGACTGGCATAGCCATTGGGGCGTCAGGGTGGCCACGACCGTGGGCACCAACAGGTTCTGATCGCCGGCGACGAGGCCCTTGGCATACGGCCAGCCCGCAAGATCGAGCATGCGGGGCTTGCCGAGCGCGAAATAGAACGTGGACTCGTCCGTCCCCAGGTCGGCGTGGAATTGCACGCGCACGGCACGTACGCTGCCGTCCTTGAAGTGCCACTTCAGGGTTGTCTGGACGGCAGCGGGCACTTCCGTGCCACGGGCGTCGAGTATCCGCAGCATGCGGGGGTCACTGAGAACGCCGGGTGCGAACGGGATGCCGACGGACACCAGGACCGCCTTGTCGGCGCCGGCGTTCCGGTGCAGGACGATGCGCTGATTCCGCTGCGCATCGGGCGGCGTTGGACCACGGGCGGCATCAGTGTGACTGCCTGCAGGAGTGCCGGCCGCAACGGCTGGGTGGTGTCGGGCCCATGCGCTGGAATTCGCCGGCAGGGCGATGTACAGCGCCATCGCACTCAGGGCCAGCATCGCTGATCGCAGCATGCGCACGGTCACTTCTCCGCGAAACCACTATTGCGGAGCGCACGGGCCTGGATGCCAGGCGCGCCGCTGCGCTCGCCATGCCGACTCCTGTGCCGGACATGGCTGCCGATGACGAGGATAGTGTTCATCCCGAAGCACCCGCAGGGAGGTTGCGATGGAGCCAGTCTTCGATGAGGCCAAGCAGGTGGGTGCGGTCGACCGCGAGGACATAGGTATGGTCGGCCTCCTTTAGAAAACTCACGCTGACGTTCGGGTGAGTGCCTACACGGCCAAAGCATTCGCCGAATTGACGAAGATGGTTGAAGTATTTGCTTGCGCCACCGCTATAGATGAAGCACAGCTTCAGGCCGCGCTTCAGCATGTCTTCCAGGTCATCACGTACCTGCGCTGCCGGCGGAAAATCGACACCGAAAACCGGTGCGTCAACTTGCTGTGCTGCGCGCAGGCGGCGCGTGAGGAAGCGGGTGACACGGGCCGGGCTCAACAGTCGCGGCAAGTAATGGCGCACTCGGTAGCCAAGAGTGCGGTAGGCATAGCCATCGAGAAAGATCGCGCCGATGACCCTGGCATCGGTGCACGCCACCCGATGCGCGTTCACGGCGCCCGAGCATAATCCGATCAGCACGAAACGCGTGCAGCCGGCTTGTTCGTTCAGCAACGCCATGGCGTTGGCCACATCGGCGCGAACCTGCTGCTCGCGCGATTGCGACTCGCTGCTTGCGCCGCTGTCGCCCAGCGTGGACAGATCAAAACGCAATGTCGGATAGCCGCAGGCATTCAGGCGACGGGTCAACTCCACATGTAGCCGGAACGGTCCAATTCGATGCACCAGGCCGGCATTGAGCACGATCACGCCGATATTGCCGTGGAGCGATGCGGGCAGGCCCACCATGCCGATCAAATGCCGGGCACGACCGAATCGGTAGGCATGTTCCTGCATCAGCATGTACCCCGAAGGTGGTTGCACACGGTCTGGATCAGCTCATGCGAAAGGATCGCCAGTTCCAGGCGATCGAGGTCGTCCCAGGGTGTCGGGGGCTGCAGCGGTATCGCCGTCACGTTGGTTGCGGCAAGGCGAGTCCAGTCATGCGCCGATATGGCAGGCGAGGAGTCCAGCAACAGTGTCGGTATGGCTGGCGGTTCCGGGTGAAGCTCGATCAGTTGCTGGCGCAAACGGGCACCGACGGCAAAGCCGAGCCACTGGCCCGCGATATCCGCACTGGTCCGTGGCTTGATGAAACGTGTCGTGTCGCATTGCAACGCAACCTGCAGCGCATCGAGTCGAGCGACGTAGGCGGCGCCGTCGAGCACCGGGTCCCACATGACGAGTTCGACAAGATGTGCGGCTGTTGCAGCCGCGAGGGCGATACTGCCCCCGAGCCGGGCGCCGAAGGCGACGATACGGTCACATCGACTGAGTGTGCGCAATTGGTCGGCGGCGGCCAGGGTATCGTCGACGCATCGGGTCCAGTCGACATCCGCGCTGCTGCCGGCCGAATCGCCGCTGCCGTAATAGTCAAAACGCAGCACCGCGACACCTTCCGCGACGAGCGCGTGAGCCAGCTGCCGATAGAGTCGATGGCTGCGGACCAGATCCTGGCCGAATGGCGGGCACAACAAGACAGCTTTGGTGGCGGGGGCAGCGGCAGGATGGTAGATGCCGAACAACTCGTCGTTCGATCCGAAGTGGCATGGCAGTTCTGCTTCGGCCTGTGCCATTACCGTTTGTACACGATGCCGGCGTAGATTTCGCTTTCCCGATAACTCTGGTCCAGCGAATTGCTGTTGCGCCGTTGATGACTCAGTGAGACACGCCAGCTCCAGTGTGGTGTCCATTGTTCGGTCAGGTTGAGCCCGTAGCTGATGGTGTTGTCGCGCCTGTCGAGGGTCTGGTATTTCGTGCTTTCCTGAATGGCAAATGCCGACAGGGTGAGCGTTGGCCGGAGTCGATAGTCGATGGAGAAATTGCCGCCGTGGCCGCTCTGGTTGAAAGTCGGGCCGTTGAGGTAACTCAATTTGGTGTAGGACGGGGCCACGGAAACCGTGAATCGGTCGGCACGATAGGCATAGCCCAGTTCGACACTCCGCTCCAGATACACCTGTGAATTGATCGCAGTGTCGCCGGTGCTGATGCCACCCGTGGTCGGGACGACGATCTGGCCGATGCCGGGTTGCACCATCATGCTCTGTGCCGCATCGGAATATTGGCGAGCGGCAGCAACCGTGAAAGTGCTGCGCTCCGTGAAGCGCCAGTCCAGAGACACCCGCGCCAGCGGGCTCGACGCGGTCTGCGTACCTGCGCCGTCGAAATCAATCTGCGACCAGCCGAGTACGGCGTCGAGATCGAAGTGCGCCAGCTTGCTCACATATTCGCCATATAGCTCGTTGCGGGTGTAATCGGGACCGCCGCCACTATTGGAGAAAGCAATGCGCTGGCTCTCGATGTTGAGCGACAACACATCGGTGGGGTCGATATCCTTGAAGACGCGCAGTGCCGCCTGCCCGCGCTGCGAATTGAATTCATCGGTCTTCTGCGCGTAACTGTTGATATAGGTCAACTCTGCCTGCCCGCGCAGCGTGCCGCCGAGCTGGAAGTGCAGCGTGGGACCGAGCGCGAACACGTTCGTCTGCTGCTGGTTGTTCGGTGCATTGCTGACCAGCGAGTCGATCGGCTGGATTCCCGCGAAATCCTGCACGGTAAAATCCAGGCGTTGCGGTGACACGGTCCAGTTGGCCTGGCCGGCAAGCTGGACCTGTGTCTGGTTGTTGAATGTGTTGCCGAGAAAATCACGGTACTCGAGGTCGCCGGCGACATTGGCCTGGATGGTTGAACCCTGTTGCGTGTACGCGAAATTCAGGCCAGGGATCAATATGTTCTGGCTGATCGGGTCGGTCGTGCTCAGGGTGATGTTATTGCTGTGCTCGATGCCTGTATACAGCGTGTAGTCGAGTTGTCCGGCGAAGGCCGCGCCTGAGGCAGCGGCGAGCGCCAGCGTGGTGGTGCAGGCAAGCTTGATGGACGCTGGCATGTTCCCTCTCCCCCATGGATGCATCTGTGGCGGGTGTTTGGTGACGCAGCACTGCAGTAGTCGAATTCGGAGAGTCCCTTGTGCCTTGTCAGCACACCCCGGTTGCCATGTAGCCTTGCCCCTGTTGCATCGGCTGGGCGACTTCGTGGCTGCCTGACGACAGCCATGCGTGATCGGTGTTCAAGACTCCTGTCAGGGAGCGTGGTTGAACACCACTCCAGCAAGCTTGCTTGTATCGAAATGGGCGACGGCCTGACTGATCGTCGCCGGTGTGTCATGACCGTAACCTGCCACCACGACCACGAAGTCGGCCAGTTCGGACAGGATCCGTGCATCCGGTGATCCCTTGATCGCCGGTCCATCGAGAAAAAGATAGCGATCCGAGTAACGGCAGCGCAGCGAGTCGACTACTGCGCGCATGCGGAACGAGGAAAAATATTCGGCCACGTTTTCACGCAGCTTGCCAGCCGGCATCAGGCGAAGACGCGGGATACCGGTGTGGTAAAGCACCGATTTGATGCCATGCGCCGGATGTTCCAGATAGTCGATCAGGCCGCCGCTGACGGGGTTCACGCCCAGCGCCTCGTGCTGAACCGGATAGCGCAGGTTGCAGTCGATCAACAGGCTGGTTTTGGACTCGTCAAAGGCAAACGCGGTAGCGAGGTTGCGTGCGACGAAACTGCCCCCCGAACGCGGGCTTACCGATACCACCAGGGTCACGAAATTCTGTGCCCCGCCGAGCCAGAGCAGGCGCGTACGAATTTCGCGAAAGGCATCGGACTGTTTGCGGACGGATGCCTCGCGATGGATAAGCCGACGCTGCTCGAGCTGCAGCGGCGCCAGCGCGGCACTTTCCTGCATCTGCGCGATCGAATGACCGGCTGCATCGTGCGGGGCATGACTGCCGCTCGTGGCCTCCAGTTCGGGATCGCCGGGGAAGGCGAGCAGCTTGTCGTCATCTCTGCTGTTCATGCCATCCCCCTGAGCTTGAGTCCGAACAGAAGCAGGTAGGCCAGGACGACTACCAGAACGATTGCGACCAGAGACATGTTCCGCATGTGCTGGCGGCGGCGGTCCTGCGGCGTGGAGTAGAACGGGACCGCTGCCAGCACCATCAACCCGGTGGAGCGCTCCAGTTGCTCGACCGAGCGTACTCTCGGGTCGAATCGTGCAATGGCGAACAGCAGGCCGAACGGGATCGCCAGCGCGAGGACGATTCCCGCAATGGCGAAATGCATGAAGCGCAGGCCCGACGGGGTGAGTGGCATCACGGCGGGGTTCTGGATGAGGAACGTGAGGCCGCGCTGTTCGGCATCGAGGTTCATCGAGACGCGCGCGTTCTCGCGACGCTTGAGCAGATCCTGATAGACGTCGCGGTTAACGTTGTAATCGCGGGTCAGTTCGGAGGTCACGTTTTCCGAGTTGGCGATGCGGTTGCTGCGTTCCAGTTCGGACTGCAGCATGGCTTCGCTTGCGCTCATGCGCGCACTGGTCGCTGCAATGTCACTGCGGGTTGCCGAAACCTGGCTCTTCAGCTGCTGATAGAGCGGATTGAATTGCACGCCGTTGTCGAGTGTCGTCGGCGTACCCGCGAGGCGGGCGTTCTGCTTGCGCTGATCGGATTGGGCAAGCTGCTGCTGCAGATCCTGCATCTGGTGCCGGATACGGATCACGTCGGGGTACTCGGCGGTATAGGTCAGCAGCAGCTTGTCGAGCTGGGTCTGCAATTCGGCTAGCTGGGTTTGATAGATACCCTGGGTGGTCTGCACCGCGCTGACTTCGGATTCGCCGGACAGCTGCGCATTCAACGAGGCCTCCTGCGAGCGTTTTTCCATCAAGTCCATGCGCGTGTTTTCGATCTGGCTGCGCAGCTGGCTGATCCGCGAATTGGTATCGGCTTCGCTGCCGGGGCGTGCATCGGCGTTGGCATCCCGGTATGCCTTGAGCTTGTCCTCGGCGTCGGTCAGCTTCTTCCGGTAGGCCTCGACCTGGCTGTTGATGAATTCGTAGGCGTCGCGGCTCTCGCGTTGCTTGGAGGCCAGGCTCTCGCTGATGAACAGCTGGGCAAACCGCCGGGTGACGTCATAGGCCCGCTTGGGATCGGAGTCGTAGTAACTGATCGTGATCAGGTTGTCCTGTGACATCTGGACCCTGGTGCGGGCCTTGATGCCCTCGATGATGCGATCCTGCTCGATCGGCGCCGGATGGGCGGTCATCCAGCCGCCGGTGATCAGGACCTGGTCCATGACCTTGCGGCTGAAGATCACGTCGCGCGCGATGCCGGCGCGGTTCTTGTTGCCGGTGGTCGAGGCCGCTCCCTCCATCAGCGGGGTGATGATGCTGCTTTCCTGCGCAAGAATGGTGGTGGAGGCATCGTATTTCTTCGGCCATAGCACCCCAATTACCAGCGCGGCCAGTGCGATTGCCGCAAAAGTCAGGCCCATCGCAATCCGATGCCGCCGCGCTTCGCTCAGCAACACGGGCAGCATGCTTTCGAAAGGTACGAGTTCTCCGCTCATTCCATCCCCCTGGTCCCTTCAATCCCCGCGGTTTCAGAAAGCGCGTTGCTGCACGGTGATGACGTCGCCTGGCTGCAACGGATAATTGGTCGTCAAGTCGCCCTGCTGCAGGACCTTGTCGAGACGCACGGCGTAGGGCGTGGTGACGCCACCCTTGCTCTCGCGATAAAGCTCGGTGCGGTCGGGGGCGGCGAATTCGGTGGGGCCACCGGCCGCCAGCACGGCATCAAGAACGGTCATGCCCTGCCGGTACGGCACTGATACCGGCGTGCGCACCGCGCCGGTCACACGGACTCGCGACAGGTATTCATGGCTGCGCAATTCGGTCAGGATCACCGCGACCTGCGGGTCACGCACGAAGGCCTGGAGCTTGCCCTTGATCACGGTGGCCACTTCCTCGGGCGTGTGACCACCAGCCTTGACGTCACCGATCAGCGGCACGGTGATCATGCCGTCCGGGCGTACCGGGACGCTCACACTCAGTTCCGGGTTTTGCCAGACCGAAATCTGCAGCTGGTCATCCACGCCGATGTGATAGGAGGCCACGGCCTGGACGTCGGGATCGAGTGGCGGAGCCTTGTCCGACCCGGACACCGTGGCGCAGGCAGCCAGCATCGAAACGAGAAGCAACGCGAGGAGGCGGCAGAGACTCTTCATGGAGGTTTGACCATAGTCTGAGTTCACAAACGCTATCATAAGTCAATTGACGTGCGTCACGTTTATGGAAATTGATCTAGACAGTTTGGCCAGCATCGCGCCGGGTTGCTATCCGCTCTTCAAGCTGTGGATAACGTTCGTATGGATTGCATGGCTGTCTACCCGGGCCGCCGTCCGGGCGTGCACTTGCCGCAGGAAAGAGGGGGCAAGGTGGCGGCATGTCTTTCAGGCGCAACAGGACAACACGAGGGTTTTCGGCGAACATAGCTCCATGTTCGCCACCACTTCCCCCTGGACTATCCCCGCTGCACGGCGCGTTGACTGGCGCGTCTGTGTTGCCCCGATGATGGACTGGACCGACCGGCATTGCCGTTATTTCCACCGGCTGCTGTCACCGCGGGCGCGGCTGTATACCGAGATGGTGACGAGTGCGGCGCTGGTGCGTGGCAGGCAGCTGCGCCTGCTTGAGCACAGCCAGCAGGAACATCCGCTGGCGCTGCAGCTGGGCGGCAGCGAGCCGCGCGAGCTGGCGCAGGCGGCGCGTTTCGGTGCCGAGGCGGGTTATGACGAGATCAACCTCAACGTGGGCTGCCCGTCCGACCGGGTGCAGTCGGGCCGCTTCGGCGCCTGCCTGATGCGCGAGCCGGTGCTGGTCGGAGACTGTGTAAAGGCGATGCGCGATGCCGTCAGCATTCCAGTGACGGTGAAGTGCCGCATCGGCGTGGATGATCAGGATGACTATGCTGACCTGCAGCATTTCACCGAGGTCATGCTGCAGGCCGGTGTCGAGGTGCTGGCAGTGCATGCGCGCAAGGCCTGGCTGCAGGGCTTGTCGCCGAAGGAGAACCGCGAGGTTCCACCGCTCGACTACGAGCGGGTGTACCAGCTCAAGCGCGAGTTCCCGCAACTGGTTGTCGTCATCAACGGCGGCATTACCACGGTAGAGCAGGTGCAGGCGCACCTGACACGGCTGGATGGCGTGATGCTGGGCCGTGCGGCGTATCACGATCCGTACCTTCTGGCACAAGTCGAGGCGGCGTTGTACGGCGAGCCCTTGCCGCCACGTGATGACGTGCTGCGCCACCTGCGCCCCTACATCGAGGCCGAGCTGGCACGCGGCACCGCGTTCAAACACATCAGTCGGCATCTGCTGGGCTTGTACCAGGGTGAGCCGGGTGCCCGCGCGTTCCGACGCACCCTCAGCGAGGGTGCGCATCTGCCGGGTGCCGGCTGGGCCCTGCTTGAACAGGCGTTGGCGCCGTGCGCGGTGGCGGCGTGACAGCCGGCGGCCATCCGGTCAGTATTCAGCCGTGATTGCCTACGCTGGACGCTCCGGTTTGTGCCGGGCGGGATCTACACGCATGACGACGCACAAAAACTTCATCCTTGCTCTGTTCATATCGATACTGCCCGGCGTGGCGGCGACGGCCTCGGCCCAGTCGGGCGTGCCGACGGTGACCCTGGATCAGGCCGTGCTCAAGGTGCAGCAGGAGACCGGTGGCAAGGTGCTTTCGGCCGAGCAGCGCGGAGTTGGGCGCCGGCAGGAATACCGCATCAAGGTACTCACGCCGGATGGGCATGTGCGGGTGATGGCGGTTTCGTCCGAGGCGAGCAAGAATCCGGTAATGACACCATCAACCAAGAATCCGCCCGCCAAGAGCGCGGGCAGCAAGGAGAAACACTGATGCGCATCCTGTTGGTGGAGGACGAGGCGCCGTTGCGCGAGACGCTGGCGGCACGCCTGAAGCGGGACGGCTTTGCGGTCGATGCGGCGCAGGATGGCGAGGAGGGCATCTACCTCGGTCGCGAGGTGCCGTTCGACCTGGCGATCATCGACCTGGGCCTGCCGAAGATGTCCGGCATGGATCTGGTCAAGGCGCTGCGCGAGGCCGGCCAGCGTTACCCGATCCTGATCCTGACCGCGCGCGGCAGCTGGCAGGACAAGGTCGAAGGGCTGAAGTACGGTGCCGACGACTATCTGGTCAAACCATTCCATGTCGAGGAACTGCTGGCGCGCATCAATGCGCTGGTACGCCGCGCCAGCGGCTGGTCCAAGCCGATCCTGGCTTGCGGCATGATCAAGCTGGACACCACCGCGCAGACGGTGACGGTGGAAGGCAAGCTGGTCGACCTGACCAGCTACGAATACAAGGTGCTGGAATACCTGATGCTGCATGCCGGCGAGCTGGTCTCCAAGGCCGACCTCACCGAACACATCTACCAGCAGGATTTCGACCGCGATTCCAACGTGCTTGAAGTATTCATTGGCCGCCTGCGACGCAAGCTCGATCCGGAAGGCACCCTCAAACCCATCGAGACGGTACGTGGACGCGGATACCGCTTTGCCATCCCGCGCACCGACGGCGACGACGAATGAGCCGGAGTCGCCGCGTCAGCCGCTGTCACTGGCGGCTCGCGCGGCGATTGCCACGGGTTTCGTGCTGGCCGGCTTTCTCGGGCTGGTCGGGCTGACCCTGTCGCAGGCGAACAAGGAGCGCGCGCTGAGCGCGCTGCATGACCGGCTGCAGAATTACGTCATCGCGTACATCACCAATACCGACGTCAACCGCTACGGCAAGCTGCTGCCGCCATCGGCGGACACCTTGCCTGATCCGAATTTCCTGCGGCCCGGTTCCGGGCTGTACGCGGTGGCCGTGGGTGACCATGGATTCCACTGGGAGTCGTCGTCGTCGATCGGTCGCGACTTCAGTTTCCTGAAGCCGCTGGAGCCGGGCGAAAGCCAGTTCGTCGGTCCGATCGAGACGCGCATGGGCCGGCTCTACTACTACAGCTACGGCGTGGCGTGGGATACCGACGAGAAGAAATCGGTACGGCTCACCATGACGGTGGCGCAGACCGAGGAGCAGTTCGAGGGCGAAAATGCGGCGTACCAGCGCACGCTGGTGATCTGGCTGTCGATACTGGGCGTGATGCTGATCGTGCTGCAGCTGCTGCTGCTGCGCTGGAGCCTGACCCCGCTGCGCAAGGTGGCCAGCGACATGAGTCGGGTCGAACGCGGCGACAGCGAGCAGCTGGATAGTCAGTACCCGATGGAGTTGACCGGTCTGACCGAACGCATCAATGCCTTCATCACCAACGAACGCGAGCAGCGTACCCGCTATCGGCACACCCTGGCCGATCTGGCGCACAGCCTGAAGACGCCGTTGGCCGTGATCCGCTCGCAGCTGGAGTCGGCCACGGGTGACGATGCGTCGCGACGCAATGGCGTGCTGACGCAGGTGCGGCGGATGGACGAGCTGGTCGCCTACCAGTTGTCGCGCGCCGCCACGTCCGGCCGGCAGACCTTCGCCAGCGCCGTGCCGATCGCCGGTCATGCCGAGGATCTGGTGCAGAGCCTGGAGAAGGTCTATGCGGCGAAGAATGTCCTGTGCGAGTTCGATATCGATGACGACGCGGTGTTCTACGGGGAGCAGGGCGATCTGCTGGAGCTGATGGGCAACCTGCTGGAGAACGCCTTCAAGTGGGCAGGCCATCGCGTGCTGCTGGTGGTAAAGACACAATCGGCTCCCGGTCGCCAGCGCACGGGCCTGCGGTTGAGCGTGGAAGACGATGGCCCGGGCATCGCCGCGGACAAGATCGACAAGGTGTTGCAGCGCGGAGTGCGCGGTGACGAACGCGTGCAGGGGCACGGCATCGGCCTGTCCATCGTGCAGGACATCGTGCACGCCTATAACGGCGGACTGGTGGTGGATCGTTCGCCGGAGTTCGGTGGCGCACGTTTCACGGTGACCCTGGCGGCGAGTTGATGCGATGTTGCCGGGGCTCAGCGCGGGTGGCAAAAGCCTGGCGGCTCGCAGCCTTCGGCCGGCGAACGGCCGTAAAACGCCTCCAGCAATGCGGCGATGGCCGGTTCCACCTGCCGTAACAGTGCCGGCTGCGAGTAGTGCAGCTCGCTGACCACGGCGAAATATTCGCTCGCACTTTCCGTCGCGTAGTGATCGATCGGGCTGTCGTGACTGTCCGGTGGCATCTTGGCCAGGCGATCGTAGGCGAGCTGGAACTGCTCGATCCAGCGTCGCCGCGGGATCTCCACCAGTGGCGGTACGCCGTCGGGCGGTCCATCAAGCATGTCCAGCTTGTGCGCCATCTCGTGCACGACCACGTTGTAGCCG
The DNA here is from genome assembly GCF_054782855.1 of Rhodanobacter koreensis. Lineage (NCBI taxonomy): Bacteria > Pseudomonadati > Pseudomonadota > Gammaproteobacteria > Lysobacterales > Rhodanobacteraceae > Rhodanobacter > Rhodanobacter koreensis. Next base: position 112,457 of record NZ_BAAGRR010000012.1, read on the forward strand.
TCCCACGGCTGTTCCAGATCCAGCTGCACATCGGCCAGCGACAGCACCAGCGGGCCACGTTCCCACGCCTCGCCGATCTGCACCCCGTCACCCTCGGCAACCACGCCAGCGCGCTCGTCGTGATGATTGCGGCGCACCTTGAACTCGCCCGGATAGATCAGTACCTCACGCCAGCCGCGCAGGCTGGCAGACCCCTGCTGCAGCGCAGGCAGACAGGCCTGCATGGCAATCAGCAGGCGCCAGTAATCGTCCAGCACGGCGCCGGCCAGTGCATGAAAACGCTTGCGGGCGAGGAACAATGCGGCCAGTCGACGCAGTTGATGCTGCCGCTCTGGGTCCAGCCTGCGCGCCAGCGGGCAGGCTGCCAGCGCGCGCCGCCACAGCGGGTCGGCAATCGGTGTGGGTTCGAAGCGTGCCCGCAGTGATGACCACCAACGACCCGGCATGACGCCTGGCGCTACTGGATGGACCCGGGCAGCAGCGATTGCCAGCCGAGATGCGACCGGTGTGAAGGTGCGGGCACGGATGGTGCGCTGCCGGAGTGCTCGTTGCTGTTGCCAGGGGTGTTGCCGGAGGTGTCATTGCCGGTGTTGCGCGAGGGGGTGTCACGGGGCAATCCAAACACATCACCGCTGCTGCCGCTATCGCGTGAACTGGCGTTGTCGGTAGCCGTGTGCTGGGCGCTGTCCTGCTCCTGGGTGTCCAGGTTCGTTGCAACGGCATTCCCGATGCCGGCAAGGCACAAAGTGCAACCGATAAGCCAATGAATGGCGCGCATGGCGATCAAACTCCCTGACCCGCAAGCGAAGACCCCGGATCGTCTCAGAAACGTCGTTGTCGTGCCAGTGCTGCCGGCCGCATTCGGGCAGATTGGGGCGAGCGCGCCGGATACTGCGTCGAACCGCCCGGGCTAGAATCCGTGCATGTGCCTACTGCCCAGTTTCTTCACCCTTCGCGGCCGCCGGCCGGTTGCCATGTCCATGGGCGAGGTCGTCTGATGCAACCTGCGCAGTTGCTGGCCCTGCTTGCAGCAGGCGAGCCGGTCTCCGGCGCCGGCCTGGCCGAGCAGATCGGGGTGACCCGTGCGGCTGTCTGGAAGCAGATCGAGAGCTTGCGCGCGCGTGGCGTGCCGATCGAGGCACACGGCGCGGCCGGCTATCAGCTGCCGTGGCCGCTGCAGATGCTGGATGCCAAGCAAATCCGTGCGGCCATGCCGTCATCACTGCTACGCGAGCTGGGCGTGCTGGAAGTGCACTGGGAGCTGGACTCGACTTCCAGCGAATTGCAACGACGTGGAATTGCGGCGGAGGATCTCAGCGTGCTGCTGGCGGAAACCCAGACCGCCGGGCGCGGCCGACGTGGACGTACATGGTTGTCGCCGCCTGGGCTGAACTTGTATCTGTCCTGCCTCAAGCGCTTCGATGCGGGTTTTGCCGCATTGAGCGGCCTGTCACTGGCGATCGGGGTGATCGTGCTGCGCGCGCTGGAGCAACTGGGCATAGCCGGGGCCGGCCTGAAATGGCCGAACGACCTGCTGGCGATCTCCACTGGACAGCAGCGCGGCAAGCTGGGCGGCATCCTGGTCGAGCTGAGCGGCGAATATCAGGGGCCGTGTGCCGCGGTCATCGGTATCGGCCTCAATCTGCGCCTGACTCCGGCGCTGCATGCTCAGGCCGGGCAACCAGCCTGCGATCTGGCCACGCTGGCCGATGGCTCGCCGCCGGACCGCAATCGCATGGCCGCGGCGCTGATCGCCACGCTGGTGGAAGGTCTGCGGCAATTCGAGCGTGACGGTTTCGCCGGTTTCGTCGCCGACTATGCACGGCACGACCTGCTGCACGGCCAGCCGCTGCAGCTGAGTGGTGCGCTCGGGGTGTTCGAAGGCATCGGTGCGGGCGTGGATGCCCGTGGTGCGCTGCAGGTGCGTCTGGCCGACGGCAGTCTGCGCCGGATCGACAGCGCGGATGTCACGGTGCGCCGCGCATGAAGCTGCTGCTCGATCTGGGCAATACACGGCTGAAGTGGGCGCTGCAATCGCGGCCCGATACATGGCTTGCGCAAGGCGCGGTGGATTGGCATCCGGATATTGCCTCGGCGCTCGACCTGGCGTGGGCCGGCTTGCCGCGACCCGGCATGGTGGCGGCGGGCTCGGTGGTCGACGATCGGCGCGAGGCGCAGGTGAGTGCCAGCGTGGCGAGGCTCTTCGACCGCGTGCCGGACTGGTTGCGTACGCCAGCCAGCGCTTGCGGGGTACGCAACGCCTATGCCGAACCGGAGCGACTGGGCGTGGATCGCTTCCTGGCCATGGTGGCGGCACATGCCGACGGTTGCTCGCCGTGCGTGCTGGCGAGCGTGGGGACGGCGCTCACGCTCGATGCGCTGGCTGCCGACGGCCAGCATCTGGGTGGACTGATCGCGCCGGGGCCGCAGCTGATGCAACAGTCCCTGCGGGATGCGACCGCGCGGGTGCGGCCGGAACGGCCCGGCGAGATTCTGGAACTGGCCGACAACACCGCCGATGCAGTGGCCTCGGGTTGCTGGCAAGCGGCAGCGGCACTGATCGAACGTTTCACCTCGCGCATGACGAAGCGGCTGGGTGATGCGCCGACGCTGGTGCTGGGCGGCGGTGACGCTGCTGCCTTGCTGCCGCTGCTATCGTTGCCGGTGCGGTTGAGCCACGATGCTGTGCTGCGTGGCCTGGCAGTGTGGGCGGATACGCAGGTGGCGGCAGCAGGGCCCCGCTAGAATGACGGTTGTTGCCGGTGATGGGGGTTCGATGTTCCTGCGTCTGCTGTTTGTCCTGCTGAGCGCGCTCAATATCGCGGTGGGTGCCTGGCTGCTGCTGGGTCAGCCATATGCCCGCGGTGGCAACCCCACCGATCCCGGCGTGATGGAATTGCGTCTGCTCTCGGAATTGCCGGCGACACCTGCGAATGCGACCTCGGCGCCCGCTCCAGCGATCGCTCCGGCAGCAGGCACTTCGTCGCAGGCGATCAGCTACAGCTGCCTCGCGCTGGGCCCGTTCGCCACGCCACAGGATCTGCGCAATGCACGGCAGGCACTGGCCACCCAGGCCACGCGCATGCGTTCACGCCAGGAACAGGCCAGCCAGACCAGCGGCTGGTGGGTGTATCTGCCGGCAGCCGGCAGCCGGCAGCAGGCGCTGGAGCAGGCGCGCCAGCTTGGCGCGCACAACTTCAACGACTACTTTGTGGTCAGCTCGGGTGATCAACCCAATACCATTTCGCTGGGCGTCTTCAAGGACCCGGCCAATGCGCGCAAGCGCCGCGACGAGGTGATTGCCGCCGGCTTTCCGGCCCGCATGAGCGAACGCGGCGACAGCGTGCCCGAATACTGGCTCGATCTGGTGGTGGCCGATGGCAGCCATTTCGACTGGCACAGCCGCGTCGGCGTCAGCGGGATCGGTTCGCACAGCACCGGCTGCTTTTGAGCACGGACGGTGGAGCCTGCTAGAATCCCGGACCTTCGCCGGCATAGCTCAGTTGGTAGAGCAACTGATTTGTAATCAGTAGGTCCCCAGTTCGAATCCGGGTGCCGGCACCAAGAAGACCAGAGGCTTGCAGCGATGCAGGCCTTTTTGCTGGGCGAAATTCCGGAAATAGCCGGATTTCCAGTTCGGGTCTGCTCAGCGGTCATGCCGTACCAGGGTACCGCGTACACAGATTTGCTCCCACGCCAGTCACCGATGACCGACTCGGGTGTAGACACAGGCCGATGACAGCATGGCCAAAGATCGGACATAGAAAAGCCCGCCGGAGCGGGCTTGGCCATCTATGCCGGGGGAACGGCTTGGGATTACGCGCCTCACGGCGACAACAGCTACAGAGGTGACACAGTTCACATTTACTCATGTTGTGTGGCGTGACTTTGTGATTTTCATCACAAACTGAGTCTGGTGGCCTATGAGGCCTTTTGACCTTTCCATTCCCTGCGGATGATCACGGCAAGGCCATGGATATCGCTCGTGTTCAGTGCTTGGTGGCTGGTGCAGGCACAAGTCCGGTGGGTGATGCGACTGCCGGAGCCGTCGTTGCGGGCATGTTGCTCATGGGGTCGTTTGCCATCGACTTGGTGGCCTGGTCCATGGCCTTGTCACGTGCATCGGGTACAGCGGCCAGTTGTTGAGCGAGCTGCAGGTGGTTTTGGAGCGCGGGTAGCGTGGCCTGCACGAACTGGTGCAAGTCCGTGTCTTTCGTCTGCTTGCTTTCCTGAGTGAACAACTTCATCGCGGCCTGATGATTCTTGACCATGGCCTTCGACCAGGCCCGATCAAAGGCACTGCCGTTCTTCGTTTGCAGATTCCCGGTTTCTTTCAGCGTGTCTGGTGGAGCAGCCGTGGGCAGTGTTACCTGTTTGTTCTGGGCCAGTGCTTTCAGTTGGCCATTGGCCTTGGTGTCGTCGTCGACGATGCGTTGTGCCAATTGTCTGACCTGTGCATCGGAGGATTTGTTCAGCGCCATCTGACCCATCTGTACTTCGGCCAGGCCGTCGGCCGCGGCGTGCTGCAAGAATGTGCTGTCCTTGGCGCTGGTTGAACCCTTCATGCCGGATGAGTCATCGGGCTGGGCCATGGCTGCGCAACCCACACTCAGAAGCAACGCGCTGACGAACACCTGATGCAAATGCCGCGAGGTCATGCCTCTCTCCAATGACTGGAAAACCCAATAAGAGCGGATGGACCGAAAAGGGTTCGTGACGGTGGCCGATACCCAGGCTGAACGTTCCACGCACCCTTAACGGCTTCGTCGCGGATCGTGCACTTTGGCGTCGGCACGCTCTGGCAGACGCCAGCAAAGAGAGTCGGATCATGGAAACACTTTACGTAGTGCAGAGTTTTTACGAAGTGGATGGTGCCGTCCTGCCCGAAAAACCGGTACTGCACGGCATGGAGGAGTTCGCGCGTCGACGCGGTGAGCAGCTGGCTACGCAATGCGAGGGTGTGCTGGTATATGCACAGGAGGCGGACACGGATCGCGGCGAGTATTCGGATCCGGTCATCCTGGCGAAATACGGGCGTGTGCCGGACCCGCAGCAACAGAGTTTATGCGGCTATTTTTGAGCTGGAATTATTGACTCTGCCCAAAGGGATGCAGGCCATCAGCTAGAAGTCTTCGTTTGCTCGCTGGCGGTGCTGGCCATCCGAAGCCGTCCGGCGATGCCCGGGCCGCTTGTGTCAGGGCGTTGCGGCATGAAGAAAATGCGCACGAAGCGTAAAAACTTGCTAGGATCGATCGACGGTTGCACAGGGGCAGCCGGGGACAATCTATATGCATACGCTTCTCGCGCACTCCGCTTTCTGGCGTGCGGTGTCGCCGCTTGCAGGGATGCTGTCGGGGAAAATTGCAAAGGATACGAGGCCCGCGGCTGCGGGTACTGCAACCTGCTATGAACTTGTGACCTGGAGTCCGGGCGCGCGGTCGCGCCGCGAGGACGAACTGGCGCGAAGTCGCCAGGCTGGATCCAGCTGAGACCTGCCGCAGCTATCCGGCACGACCGTACTGGGCGGTCTCATCACCAACGCGGGGAAAATCGCCTGATCCAGGCGTGCGTGGCCATGCCGTCTTGAATGTGTCCCTGGCATGGAGTGATGGGTCTCTGGCTGCTTGATCCGGCGCGTGCATTGGCGACAGAGGCGCAGCAAGTCATCTGCGTACAGGTTGCGGTATTTCCGGGAGTTGCGCGGTGCCCGTTCCTGTATGGCTTCAGGGCGGGCCGTTCGATTCTTCGCATTCCGGTAAACTCCTGTCAGCTCCCGCCGGACCATGTCGCGGGTGCTTCTTCACGGGGCGATGGAGTTTGTCCTGAGGCAATGGCGCGTAGCCGTGCTTCACGAACCGTCGTCACCATATCGATGCCGGTGGTGCGCGATGGCGCCGACCTGCGCCATCCGGATGCTACAAGCGGACATACAAGCTGATGAACAAGCAGACCGTTTCATTGATCGGCGTACCGACCGATATCGGTGCGGGACATCGCGGTGCGGCCATGGGACCGGAAGCACTGCGGGTGGCCAATCTGGCGGCCAGGCTGGAGCGCCGCGGACTTGCGGTGGTTGATCGCGGCAACCTGCAGGGGCCACTCAATCCCTGGCAGCCACCTGCGCACGGTTATCGTCATCTGGATGAGGTGGTGGCCTGGAATACGGCCGTCTATGCGGCTGTTCATCAGGAACTGCAGTCCGGACGATTGCCGATCATGCTGGGCGGTGATCATTGCCTGGCGATTGGCTCGATCTCGGCAGTGGCTCGTCATTGCCATGACGAAGGCAAGCGGTTGTGTGTGTTGTGGCTGGACGCACATACCGATTTCAATACCGCACAGGCCACGCCGTCGGGCAACATCCATGGCATGCCGGTGGCCTGCCTGTGCGGCACCGGCCCGTCTGAACTCACCGGGCTCAGTGGCATCACGCCGGCCACCACGCCGGACTCGTTCCGTTACATCGGTATCCGTTCAGTGGACGAGGGCGAGAAGCAGCTGGTGCGCGAAGCGCGCATGAGTGTGTTCGACATGCGCCGCATCGACGAGATCGGCATGAAGGGCGTGATGGAAGAGGCGCTGGCCGGCGTCGACGGGAATACCCATCTGCATGTGAGCTTCGACGTGGATTTCCTCGATCCGAGCATCGCTCCTGGCGTGGGTACCACGGTACGTGGTGGTCCGGATTACCGCGAGGCGCAGTTGTGCATGGAGATGATCGCCGATACCGGGCGCATGGCGTCGCTGGACATCGTCGAGCTGAATCCGGCCTACGACAAACGCAACCAAACCGCAAAGCTGGCGGTGGACCTGGTCGAGTCACTGTTCGGCAAGTCCACCTTGCTCCGCTGAAGCGACAAGGAGCCGCCTGCATCCGGGCAGCTCTGGTCGGCGGGATGACGTAAACTGGGTTTTTACTTGCGCAACGCAACATGCAGACTCGAGTCCTCACCGGCATCACCACCACCGGCACCCCGCATCTGGGCAATTATGTGGGCGCTATCCGCCCGGCCATCGAAGCGAGCCGACGCGACAATGTCGATGCGTTCTTCTTCATGGCGGATTATCACGCGCTGATCAAGAGCGAGGATGCAGGACGGATCGAGCGTTCGCGGCTGGAGATCGCCGCCAGCTGGCTGGCTGCCGGCCTGGACCCGCAGCGGGTCACGTTCTACCGGCAGTCGGATATCCCGGAAATTCCCGAGCTGACCTGGTTCCTCACCTGCATCACCGCCAAGGGCATGCTCAACCGTGCGCATGCGTACAAGGCCGCAGTGGACCGCAATGCCGAGACCGGCGAGGACGCCGATGCCGGCATCACTGCCGGTCTCTACATGTACCCGGTGCTGATGGCGGCCGACATCCTCGCCTTCGATGCACACAAGGTGCCGGTCGGTCGCGACCAGATCCAGCACATCGAGATGGCACGCGACATCGGCCAGCGCTTCAATCACCTGCACGGCCGTGAGTTCTTCGTGTTGCCGGAGGCGCTGATCGAGGAGCACGTGGCAACCCTGCCGGGCCTGGATGGCCGCAAGATGTCGAAGAGCTACGACAACACGATCCCGCTGTTCGCCGGCGGCACGAAGCAGTTGCGTGAGGCGATCATGCGCATCGTCACCGATTCGCGCCTGCCCGGTGAACCGAAGGATCCGGACAGCTGCGCGCTGTTCACCATCTTCCGCGCGTTCGCCAGCGAAGCGGAGACCGCCGCGTTCCGGCAGGCCCTGCTGGAGGGAATCGGCTGGGGCGATGCTAAGCAGGTGCTGTACGAGCGCATCGAGACGGATGTGGCGCCGATGCGCGAACGCTATGAGGCGTTCATGGCCGACCCGGCGGCGATCGAGACGATCCTGCAGCAAGGCGCGCAGAAGGCGCGCGCAATCGCCACACCGAAGATTGCCGCCTTGCGTGATGCATTGGGGCTGCGTTCGGCCAGCACCGCCGTCGCGGTCACGCGACAGCCGAAGGCAGCGCCCAGACAGGACAAAATGCCGCGCTTCGCCAGTTTCCGCGACACCGATGGTAACTTCCGCTTTCGCCTGTTCTCCTCGGAAGGCGAGGAGCTGCTGCTGTCGATGCCGTTCGCCGATCCCAAGGCGGCCGGCGCGCTGCAGAAACGCCTCAAGACGCTGGGTGCAGCCAGTGCCGTGCTGCAGGTCGAATCGCAGGGGCTGACCCTGGAGCTCGATGGTCGCGTCGTGGCCAGCACACCTGATTATCGCGACGAGCCATCGCGTGACGCGGCAACGGCGCAGTTGCGCCACGCGCTGGACCAACTCGCCGCGCAGGACTGAGTGCCGCGCGGCAAGTGGAAGGAGTATTGATCGTGCGTTACCTGGCCATCCTGTTGCTTGCGCCGTGGCTGCTGATCCTGTGCTGGGCCTACTGGGCCTACCCGAAGAGCCTGCCGCGTCCGTCGGGTCGACGCATCTTCGATTTCGTGGCCTTGCTGCTGGCGGTCATCGCAGCGGTGCAATGTGCCTTGCTGGGTTTCGACATGGCTGAGTTGCCGACGATCGACCAGTTCGGTCGCGCCAGCGGCGGAATCTGGCAGCAGGTGCTGCCTGCGTTGTATGGCTACGGCGCCTTCGCTGCGGTATTGGGTCTGGCGATGTTCCTGCGACATGCGCGCTGGGGGCGTCGTCGCTAAGCCCTCCTGCGCTCCCGCGCGTTGCCGGCCATCAATCCCAGCGGTTCAAGTGTGGCCCGAACACTTTTCGTTGCGCCCGCACCACACAGAAGCGATGACCGCTGGGTGCCTCCATCACCCACCAGCGCTCGCGCACGAAAGCCACGCGTCGCGCTCCCAGCTTTTCCAGCCGACTGGCTTCCGCTTCCAGATCGTCGGTCTCGATGTCCAAGTGGACGCGACTGGCGTGCTCCACCTTCTGCAACAGGATGATCGGTTCGTCCTCCGCGGTCTGCAGCTCGGCGTACCTGCCGTCGCCATCCTGGTCCGGGCTGGCGACCGGCTTGCCCAGCGCCTGGCTCCAGAACGTGGTGGACGCGGCGAGATCGCCATTGCCGCAGTCGAGAACGAGGGTGCTGAGTCGGCTGTGGTGCATGATGGTTCCCGATGCAATGGAGTGACTGTTCTAGGCCCCTGCGCGTGAAACCGACGCAGTGCGACAATACATTCCATGATGCCGCTCAAATATCTCCAGGCGTACCCCACTACCTTGCAGGACAAGGTACGCCAGCTGATTGCGCAGCAGCGTCTCGGCGAGCATCTGGCCAAATACTATCCGGACCGCCATGCCGTGCAGAGCGACAAGTCGCTGTATGCCTACACGATGGACCTGAAACAGCAATATCTGAAGAATGCGCCGGGCATCGACAAGGTGCTGTACGACAGCAAGCTCGATGTGATCCAGCGGGCGCTGGGCCTGCATACCGCGATCTCGCGCGTACAGGGCGGCAAGCTCAAGGCGAAGAAGGAAATCCGTATCGCCGCCTTGTTCAAGGCCGCCGCGCCGGAGTTCCTGCAGATGATCGTGGTGCACGAGCTGGCACACCTGAAGGAAGTCGATCACAACAAGGCGTTCTACCAGCTGTGCCAGTACATGCTGCCGGACTACCACCAGCGGGAGTTCGACCTGCGCATGTATCTGACCTGGCGCGATCTTCCGGCGCCTGCCGATACTAGAACCGAGGACGAGCATGGATAGTGCGGCGTTACAGAAATACCTGCTGCGCCTGTTCGAGCGTCACGATGTCGAACTGGACGCGGACGAAGATGGCTGGCTGGTCACCGACGACGATTTCCCGGCGATCCGCGCCGAGTGGCACGAGGGCCTGGTCGGTGAGCCGGGTCGCCTCGATGTCGACGTGGTGCTGAGCGAGGAGCGCCGCATCGAGGAAAGTTTCGCCGGCGTCGGTGGCGGCGAAGACGGCTGTCGTGACGCCCTGCAGACGTTTGAACAGAACGCGTTCCACCTGCTGCTGGCCGCCTGCTGGTACGTCACCGACGACCGCAAGATGCAGATTGCCGCGTGGGACATCGGCGTGCGCACCTGGGACGTGTTCATCGGCCCGTTCAGCGTGCGCGGCGTGGCCGACGCGAGCATGCCGGCCGAGGCGCTGGTATCGATCGAGGCCGCATTGAAGCGCGAGGCGCTGACGCCGGAACTGCACTGGCTGCGACTGGTGCACAGTCATGCAGAGCAGGGCGATTCGCGTTCCGAGGTGCTGCTCGACAATGAGCTGTGGACGGCCGGAACGCTGGCGCTGACCGCGGTGGCGTGGCCGCGAGGCGGCGACTACAGCGCGCGTTGTTTCATGCTGCTGGACGTCCGCGACTATTGAAGGTCGTCATCGATCGCGTCGCCCGACGTCCTTGATGGTTCTCGTCGTTGTCCGCGGGGTGTCCGCGTGATGTAGTTGACTTAGTCAACTAATTGGATGCAGAGTGACCACTCACGCCGATGAGACATGTCATGCCTCCAAAAAAGCTGTTGAACGATCAAGTTGCGGCTGTTCGCGACTTCAACCGGTTCTACACCCGCCAGATCGGCGTACTCGATGAAGGACTGCTGGCCAGTCCTTATCCGCTGACGCAGGCACGGGTGCTGTTTGAACTGGGTACCCGCAAGGCCGTAACGGCGGCCGAGATCGGCGACGTGCTGGGCCTGGATGCCGGCTATCTCAGTCGCATCGTGCAGAACTTCGTCGCACAGGGATTCATCCGGCGCGAGCCTTCGAGCCGGGACGGCCGGCAGATGCTGCTCTCGCTCTCGGCGGAAGGAAAAAGAGCCTTTCGAGAGCTCGACCGGAAGTCGCATGACGTCACCGCCGCGCATCTGTCCGGGTTGTCGGCGTCGCGTCGCGAACGGCTACTGGCGTCGATGCGGGAGTTGCGGTGCACACTGTCGACGGACAACGACGCGGGCAAGCTGGTGATCCGCACGCATCGTGTCGGCGACATCGGCTGGGCGATCGAGCGCCACGGCCAGCTCTATGCCGATGAATTCGGCTGGAACGGTGACTTCGAGGCGCTGGTGGCCACGCTGTTTGCGCAGTTCGCCAGCCAGCATGATCCGGCGGTGGAGCGTTGCTGGATCGCCGAAGTGGATGGCGAGCGAATCGGCTGCGTGTTCGTGGTGCGCAACGCGGAAGACCCGAGCATCGCGCAGCTGCGCTGCCTGCTGGTCGATCCGAGGGGGCGCGGTCTGGGCGTCGGCAGGCGTCTCGTGGGCGAATGCCTGGCGTTCGCGAAAGTCGCCGGCTACGCCAGGATGCTGTTGTGGACCAACGATGTGCTGGTGTCGGCCCGTCGCATCTACGAGGCGGCGGGGTTTGCGCTCGTGTCGGAAGAACACCACCACAGTTTCGGTCATGACCTGGTCGGGCAGGTCTGGATGCGGGATCTTTGATGGAGCCTGTTCGAGGCAAGGCACGTGCAGCCCATGCGTTGTCCTCCGCTGGAACGGGTGGAGCTGAAGCTGCTGGCCGATGCGTGGAAGGGCGCCTGGTACAACTGATCGAGGGCGCGGGCGTCATTCCCACCGGCGACTGAATCGCGATCCGCCAAACAGACAGGGCGCCCACGGGCGCCCTGTCTGTTTCCGATGTTGCGTTGACTCAGTTCGGCAACGCGAGATCGTCCAGCATTGCCTTGAGGAAGCGCGCGGCCTCGCCACCGGTGGCGGCGCGGTGGTCGAAGGTCAGCGACAGCGGCATGCGGCGGTGCACTTCGATGCCGCCGATCACGGCGACCACGTCGTGGCTGAGCTTGCCGGCGCCGACGATCGCGACGGTCGGCGGCACCACCACCGGCGTCGCGTAGCGACCGGCGAACATGCCGAAGTTCGACAGGCTGATGGTGTAGCCCGACAACTCCGACGCCGGGATCGAGCGATCCTCGACCTGTGTGCGCAGGCGCTTGATGGCACCGCGAACGCCGGCACCGTCGAGCATGTCGGCATTGCGCAGCGCCGGCACGAACAGGCCGTCGTCGGTATCCACCGCGATGCCGATGTCCACGTGCGGATGCAGGGTGCGGGTCAGGTTCTTGCCGTCGAACCAGGCGTTCAGCGCCGGCACGGTCTTGCAGGCAAACACGATGGCGCGGATCAGGCGGGCGGTGATGTCCTGCTTGCCGATCCAGGCATGCAGGTCGGCATCGTCGACCAGGGTGGTCGGCACGACCTGGGCATGGGCGTCGGCCATCACGCGGGCCATGTTGCGACGCACGCCCTTCAACTGTTCCGGCTGGCCGCTGGCTTGTACCGACGGTGGTGCGGTACGCACCGGCTTGCCGGCGAGCGAGGTGGTGGTGCGTGCCGGCTCCGGCTGCGGCAGTTCGGGAGCCAGATGACGACCAGCGGACGCCGGTACGGCACCGAGTGCAGCTGAACCATTCGCGGCGGCGTCCTTCACGTCCTTCATCGTCACTACGCCGTCGGCACCACTCGGGCGCACGCGGGCGAGGTCGACCTTGAGCTTCTTCGCCAGCGCGCGTACGGCGGGTACGGCTTTCACGCCGCCGATACTGGCGGCCTGCTCGACATGCACATGACTGCCGCTGACCATGGCGCCGACCACGGTGCCTTCGTCTTCGCGATCGGCCTTCTTGTCGTTGCTCTCGATTTCGCCGCCGTCATCGGAGGCAACCACCTTGTGGCTTGCGTCCGCGGCCGGGCTGCCGACGCTCTTCTTCGGGCCGTGGTGGTGGCCGGTCGATTCGGCCTCGGCACGCTGCTTCGCGTTCGGGTCCGGTTCGAACTCGGCCAGTGCGGCACCGGTCTCGATGATGTCGCCGGGCGCGCCATGCAGCTTCGTGACCTTGCCAGTGTAGGGCGAGGGCACGTCGACGACCGCCTTGGCGGTTTCCATCGAGCATAGCGGCGCGTCGAGCTTGATGTTGTCGCCCACTTTGACATGCCATTCGACGACGGTGGCGTCGGGCAGGCCTTCGCCGAGGTCGGGCAGGTAGAACGTCTTGATATCAGCCATGGGATCGTGTCCGTTGAAGGTTAGCTGGCGGCCAGGGTGCGCTTGGCGGCGTCGACGACGCGCTCCACGCTCGGCAGGTATTTCATTTCCAGGCGGAACAGCGGGATGTGCGTGTCGAAGCCGGTGACGCGCTCGACCGGCGCGAGCAGGTCGTACAGGCACTCCTCGGACACGCGCGCGGCGATCTCGGCGCCGAAGCCGGCAGTCTTGGGGGCTTCGTGCACGATCACGCAGCGGCCCGTCTTTTGTACGGACTCAGCAATCGTGTCGAAGTCCAGCGGGGTCAGCGTGGCGACGTCGATCACCTCGGCGCTAATGCCCTGCGCGGCCAGTTCGTCGGCCGCTTCCAGCGCTTCCTTCACCTGCGCACCCCAAGTCACCAGGGTCACGTCGGTGCCGTCGCGCAACACGAAGCATACGTCCAGCGGCAAGGCCTCGCCGTCGTCCGGCACTTCTTCCTTGTACTGGCGGTAGATGCGCTTGGGTTCGAAGAACATCACCGGATCGGGATCGCGGATCGCGGCGAGCAAGAGGCCGTAGGCACGCGCCGGCGACGACGGCATCACCACGCGCAGACCGGGGATATTGGTGAACAGATGCTCGTTTGCTTCGGAGTGGTGCTCCGGTGCGCGGATGCCGCCGCCCCACGGCGCGCGCCACACGGCCGGCACGGTGAGACGACCGCGGGTGCGGTTGCGCATGCGTGCGGCGTGGCAGGCGATCTGCTCCATCATCGGATAGATGAAGCCCTCGAATTGCGCTTCGGCAACCGGCTTCATGCCCTGCACGGCGAGACCCACCGTGACACCGGCAATCGTGGTTTCGTCCAGTGGTGTATCGAGCACGCGCAGTTCGCCGAATTTTTCCTGCAGGCCCTGGGTGGCGCGGAACACGCCGCCGTTGACGCCGACGTCCTCGCCCAGCACCACGACGCTGTCGTCGTGGGCCATTTCGTAGGCGAGCGCCTGGGTGACCGCTTCGATGAGAGTGATTTGTGCCATGACTCAATGACCCCGGCTGCTATTGGGCGTGGTTTCAAGCGAGAGGACGTAATCGCGCTGCTTGGCGAGATCGGCGGGGACTTCGGCGAAGATGTAGTCGAACATCGCCGTGACCGGCTGCGTCTTGGTTTCGAGATACGCATTGACCTCGTTGTCCATCCACTCGTCGCACTCGGCCTTCCAGGCTTCTTCCTTCGCGTCGTCCCACACTTTCTTGGCCACCAGCCAATTGCGCAGGCGCTTCATCGGCTCCTTTTCCCAACCGTCCTTCACTTCCTGCTCGCCGCGGTAACGACGGGCATCGTCCGCGGTGGTGTGATCGCCCAGGCGATAGGTCACCAGCTCGAGCACACTGCCACCCTCGCCGTTGCGTGCGCGTTCCAGGGCGTCTTCCATCGCCTTGCGCACGGCGATGATGTCGTTGCCGTCCACCTGGATCGAGAACAGCCCGGCCGCGATGCCTTTCTGTGCCAGCGTCGGCGCGCCGGACTGGATCTTGCGCGGCACCGAAATCGCCCACTGGTTGTTGACGATCACCGCGACCAGCGGCAGGTTCTGCGCGCCGGCGATGTTGATCGCGCCGTAGAAGTCGCCCTTGGACGAACCGCCGTCGCCGATCGTGCAGACCGCCACGCGCTTCTCGCCGCGGATCTTGAACGCCAACGCCGAGCCGGCAGCGTGCAGGCATTGCGTGGCGATCGGCACCGACCAGGCGAAATCGTGGCGTGCCGGTTCCTTCTGGTAGTCGTTGCCGCGCTCGTCGCCGCCCCAGTACATGTACACCTCGCGCGGCTGCACGCCGCGATACAGCTGGGCGCCATATTCACGGTAGCTCGGTGCGTAGACGTCCTCGGGCTTCATGGCGCTGCCGATGCCGACATGCGCGGCCTCGTGGCCCAGGCACGAAGCATAGGTGCCCAACTTGCCGGTACGCTGCAAGGCGATCGACTTGGCGTCGAACACGCGGGTGGACAGCATCAGCTTGTACAGCTCGACCATGTGGCCGAGGTCCTTCGCGAACTCGGGCAGATCGTCACGGACCTGCCTGCCCTCGGCGTCGAGGTATTGCAGGTATTCGATTTCAAACTTGGCGGCGATGGTCACGACTCGCTCCGGAGTGAGGAAAGGGGATTGGGGGTGGCCGCATGCACCGGGATCGAGGCATGCAAACGACCGCACAAGACCGCACTTGATAACAGGCGGGCATGTTGCGCTGCAAGGTACGGCGCAGCATTCGTGCGCGTACGGAATGGCTGCCGCTGGCGGTCCGCAAGCTGTTTCCATGCCCGGCAACGAGCCGGCGAGCGAGGTGCCGGGCAGCCCTGCGTGGCGTGATTTCCTGCCGCACATCAAGACCGCATGGCGTGGCAACCGTTACCATGAACCTTTCGGGAGCACACGGAACACCATGGGCGACAACCAGCGCGACCTCGAGGCCGGCATCCAGACGGATCTGAACGGGCAGATGACCTACGGCGGCTACCTGCACCTGGACACCCTGCTGTCCGCGCAGCAGCCGTTGAGCCAGCCGCCGCATCACGACGAGATGCTGTTCATCGTGCAGCACCATGTTTCCGAGTTGTGGATGAAGCTGCTGATCCATGAGCTGAAGGCGGCGGTGGCGCATCTGCAGATTGACGACGTCGATGCCTGCCTGAAGATCCTGGCGCGGGTGAAGCAGGTCCAGCGTCAGCTGTTCGAGCAATGGGCGGTGCTGGAGACGCTGACCCCGTCGGAGTATCTGGAGTTCCGCGGCGTGCTGGGGCCGTCGTCCGGCTTCCAGTCGCTGCAATACCGGCAGATCGAGTTCCTGCTCGGCAACAAGAATGCGGCGATGCTGAAGGTGTTCGCGCACGATCCGGCGGCGCAGGCCATGCTGCGTGACGTGCTGGAGGCGCCCAGCCTGTACGACGAATTCCTGCGCTATCTGGCGCGGCGCGGCCACGCCGTGCCTTCGGCCCTGCTGCAACGCGACTGGACCCAGCCCTATCAGCGCAACGAGGCGTTGTTGCCCACGCTCAGGCGCATCTATGAGGAACGTGCGGATTTCTGGCCGGAATATCACTTGTGCGAGCAGCTGGTGGACGTGGAGGAGAGTTTCCAGCTCTGGCGTTTCCGCCACATGAAAACGGTGGAGCGGATCATTGGTCACCGTCGTGGCACCGGTGGTTCGTCCGGCGTGTCGTTCCTGAAGAAGGCGCTCGAACTGGAGTTTTTCCCCGAGCTTCTGGACGTGCGCACCATCCTCGGCAGCTGACTCCGCGGCGGTGCATTTGACGGCGTCGTGAGTGCCGGTTACATCTGCACGATCCACACCGTGGCAAACCAATTAGATCTGTTGGAAGCCATCCATCATTGACGATCGCCGGAATCGACGGCGACGAGCCAGGGAACCGCATGAGCCAGACCCTCGACGCCGGTAACGGCGACGCACCCGACTATCCGCAGCTGCTCGGCCATCCACGTCCGTTGTGGATGCTGTTCATGACCGAGTTCTGGGAGCGCTTCGCGTTCTACAGCGTGAGCTGGGCGCTGGCGCTGTATATCGTGGCGCAGTTCTTCCACGGCGATTCTTCGGGTCAGAGTTGGGCCAGCGGCATCTTTGGCGCCTACACGGCGCTGATTTATGGCACCGGCATCTTCGGCGGCTGGGTGGCGGACAAGCTGATCGGCTACCAACGCACGATCCTGCTCGGCGCGGCGGTGATGGCGGCGGGTCTGTTCACGCTGATGCTGCCGGAGCGGACGATGCTGCTGCTGGGGCTGGCGCTGGTGATCGTGGGCGACGGCCTGTTCAAGCCGAACATTTCCTCGATGGTGGGCCAGCTGTATGGCCGCGACGACCCGCGCCGCGACCGTGGCTTCACGCTGTTTTACATGGGTATCAATGCCGGCGCGTTCGTGGCGCCGTTGTTCACCGGCTGGCTGGCCAGTCATTTCACCGATACGCCGATGCAGCAGAACTACCGAGTGGTCTTCCTCGCCGCGGGCGTGGGCATGCTGCTGAGCCTGCTGTGGTTCTGGTTCGGTCGACGCCAGCTCAAGGGCGTGGGCCGGCCGGCGGCGGGCGCTGAAGGTCGGTTGCGCGTGTTGTGGGTGCTGCTGGGCGTGATCGTGACGGTGCCGGCGGTGTATTACCTGCTGTCCGGCGTGGGACCCGGTGGGCTGCAGTGGCTGCTGGGCCTGTTGTTCCTGGCAGTGGCGGCGATGCTGCTGATGGAGGCGGTGCGGCATGGCCGCGTGCAGACGCATCGCGTGCTGGCGATGCTGATCATCTTTGCCTTCAACGTGCTGTTCTGGATGTTCTATTACCAGCTCGGCACCTCGTTCAATTTCCTGGCGGAGAATCTGGTCGATCGCAAAATGTTCGGCGGCTGGGTGTTTCCGGTTGGCTGGTTTCAGTCGGTCAGTCCGCTCGCAATCATCGTGCTGGCGCCGCTGGTGACACTGGTGTGGGCGTGGCTCGCCAAGCGACGCCACGAGCCGTCGATCCCGCGCAAGTTCGGCCTCGGCCTGATCTTCAACGCACTGGGTTTCGCGGTGCTGGTGTACGCGCTGGCACGCCTGCTGAGCCCCGTCGGGTTGCTTCCGTTCTGGCCGCTGGCCATGTGCTACGTGATGCAGACCGCGGGCGAGTTGTGCCTGTCTCCGATCGGCCTGTCGATGGTGACCAAGCTGGCGCCGCCGCGACTGGTCGGTGTGGCGATGGGCGGCTGGTTCATGTCGTTGGCGGTGGGCGGCAACCTGTCCGGGCTGGTGGCCAGCCGCATCAGTGGAGAGAGCGGCATGACCGCGGCTTCGGCGCTCTCCGGCTTCACCTTCAGCTTCTGGTTGCTGGCTGGCGCCGGTGTGCTGCTGTTGCTGGTCTCGCCGCTGATCAACCGGTTGATGCATGGCGTGAAGT
The DNA here is from genome assembly GCF_054782855.1 of Rhodanobacter koreensis. NCBI lineage: Bacteria > Pseudomonadati > Pseudomonadota > Gammaproteobacteria > Lysobacterales > Rhodanobacteraceae > Rhodanobacter > Rhodanobacter koreensis. Next base: position 130,319 of record NZ_BAAGRR010000012.1, read on the forward strand.
AGGTGGAGCGCACCTTGTGCATTCTCGTGTGCCCAAGTTGAGGGGCGAGACGCCGGTCTGGTTCGCTGCAGACGGCGGCCATTTGCGCGCCTTATCTCTTTTTGCTTGACCGCGGAGGCGACCCCAACTCGATGGGCCGACGCACTGCTGCCATGTCAATCGCCATGGAGGGTAATTACATGGATTGTGCGGGCGGGGGATGAGGCGAGATGAAGAATGTCGTCCTCTCCCTGCACGCGGGGGGAGGCATGCGGCATTTAAGGATTGGGCGGCATCAGCTTGTCTAGGATGCGCCGCAGCCATATGCGCTCCTCGTCATCGAGCTTCGCCAGTACCTCGCGCTCTCTCGCGCGCGCCATCGGTGCCACCTCGTCGTGCATGGTCCAGCCCGTTTCGGTCAGGCTCAGTACCGAGCGGCGCTTGTCACCGTCATGGATGCTGCGATTGACCCGCCCGGCCTCGACCAGCCGGGCCAGTGCCCGGCTTACTGCCACCTTGTCCATCGCGGTGCGCTCGGCCACCTCGCGTGCGGACAGGCCGTCGAAGCGCGCCAGCACCGCCATCACCCGCCATTCGGTCATCGAGATGTCGTAACGGCGCTGGTAATCGTCCGCGATCGCCTGGCTGATCGTGTTGGACAGGATCGACAGCCGATATGGCAGGAACTGCTCCAGTTGCAGCGGGGCGTGCTCGGCGGTGGCAGGGGCAGGCTTGCGCTTGACGGGCATTGCGGCGGTGTTCCTTGCAAATGGTTTCATATGTAACTATAACGTAGAGATTATCCCGATGGTGGCACGCTCCCGTGCCTGACATCGTGCACCGACAGACAGGAGAGCGCCATGAACGCCCAGCCGAATCTTGGCATGCAGGTCACCACATTCGAGAACCCGATGGGGATCGACGGTTTCGAATTCGTCGAATTTGCCGCACCGGCCGGGCGCGCCAACGAGCTGCACGACCTGTTCAAACGCATGGGCTTTACCGCGGTGCTGAAGCACACCTTGCGGCCGATCACGGTATACCGCCAGAATGGCGTGAACTTCCTGATCAACGAAGATCCGGATTCCTTCGCGGCGGACTTTGCCGGAAAGCATGGTCCCAGTGCCTGCGGTTTCGCGATTCGTTTCAAGAAGCCGTCGGCCGATGTGCTTGCCACCGTGCTCGGCAACGGTGGTGAGGCGATCGACCACAAGGAAGCGAGCAAGGCGGTCAACGCTCCGGTGGTGAAGGGCATCGGCGACTGCATGCTGTACCTGGTCGACCGTTATGGCAGCGCCGGCAGCATCTACGACGGCGACTACGCGCCGATCGACGGCGCCGATCAAAATCCGGCGGGCTTCGGCCTCACCTTCATAGACCATCTCACGCACAACCTCTATTTCGGCAACATGCAGAAGTGGTCGGACTACTACGAGCAGTTGTTCAACTTCCGCGAGATCCGCTACTTCGACATCAAGGGTGCCAAGACCGGCCTGGTATCCAAGGCGATGACCGCACCGGACGGCATCGTGCGCATTCCGCTGAACGAGTCGAGTGATCCGAAGAGCCAGATCAACGAATACCTCGACGCCTATCATGGCGAGGGCATCCAGCACATTGCCTGCTTCACCGACGACATCTATGGCACGGTCGAGAAGATGCGCGCCGCCGGCGTCGAATTTCTCGATACGCCGGATGCCTATTTCGAGGTGATCGATGTGCGCGTGCCCAACCATGGCGAAGACGTGCCGCGGCTGGCGAAGAACAAGATCCTGATCGATGCGGACCTGGAAACCAAGCGGCGCAAGCTGCTGCAGATATTCACCCAGAACGTGATCGGCCCGATCTTTTTCGAGATCATCCAGCGCAAGGGCAATGAAGGCTTTGGCGAAGGCAACTTCCAGGCGCTGTTCGAATCGATCGAACGCGATCAGATGAAGCGCGGCGTGCTGTAAGGGAGCAGCCTCCATGGAGACGATGGTCAGTAACGGATACCAATCCGGCTTCGGCAACGAATTTGCCAGCGAGGCGATCGCTGGAGTGCTGCCGCAGGGGCAGAACTCGCCGCAGCGAGTGGCGCATGGCCTGTATGCGGAGCAGTTGTCAGGTACCGCTTTCAGCGCGCCGCGTCATGCGAACCGGCGCAGCTGGCTGTACCGGATCCGTCCGGCTGCCGTGCACCAGCCATTCCAGCTGCTGGCGCATGCCACGCTCCACAACCGCTTTGACGAGGTGCCGGCGACGCCCAACCAGCTGCGCTGGAATCCGCTGCCGCTTGCGGGTACGCCGACCGATTTCGTCGATGGCCTGGTAACGCTTGCGGGCAACGGCGGCCCGGGCGAACAGGCGGGTGTGGGTATCCACGTCTATACGGCCAATCGTTCGATGCAGGGGCGGTTTTTCTACGATGCCGACGGTGAGCTGCTGATCGTGCCGCAACTGGGTCGCCTGCGACTGGCCACCGAGCTGGGCGTGCTGGAGATCGAGCCGCAGGAGATCGCGGTGATTCCGCGCGGCGTGCGTTTTCGCGTGGAGTTGCTGGATGACCAGGCCCGCGGTTACGTCTGCGAGAATTTCGGCGCGCTGCTGCGACTGCCGGATCTCGGTCCGATCGGCTCCAACTGCCTGGCCAACGCGCGTGATTTCCTCACCCCGCACGCGGCGTACGAGGACATCGACGGCGCGTTCGAACTGATCGCCAAGTTCCAGGGTGCGTTGTGGTCGGCGAAGATCGATCATTCGCCGCTGGACGTGGTCGCCTGGCACGGCAATTACACGCCGTACAAGTACGACCTGCGTCGCTTCAACACGATCGGCTCGATCAGCTACGACCATCCCGATCCGTCTATCTTCACGGTGCTGACCTCCCCCAGCGATAGCGCGGGTACCGCGAACGTCGATTTCGCGATCTTCCCGCCGCGCTGGCTGGTGGCACAGCACACGTTCCGCCCGCCGTGGTTCCACCGCAACGTCGCCAGCGAGTTCATGGGCCTGATCACCGGCGTGTACGACGCTAAGGCCGAGGGCTTTCTGCCCGGCGGCGCCTCGCTGCACAACTGCATGAGTGGGCATGGCCCGGATGCTGCCACGTTCGAGAAGGCATCAAACGCCGACCTGTCAAAACCGGACGTGATCGGTGGCACCATGGCCTTCATGTTCGAGACGCGCAAGGTGATCCATCCCACGCGGCAGGCGCTCGATGCACCCCAGCTGCAGCACGACTATCACGAGTGCTGGCAGGGTATCCGCAAGCATTTCAATCCGGAGCGCACATGAAGCAGGCAACCGTCGCGTTGGCATGTGTGCTCGCGTTGACAGCCTGTTCCAGTGAGCCGCCGCCGGGCCCGGCAGCAGTTCAGGGCAGGCCAAAATCGACCATGACGGCCGCGGAAGTGAAGGCGCTGCAGGCCCAGGACACACTGGGAAGTTACACTGGCTACGGCACCGCGCGCTTCGGCATGAATGAAGACGCGTTTCGCGCCGCGTGGCGGGCGGATCTGAACGGTGCGGTCGATCCGGGTGGCGACTGCTCCCTGCTGCAGCCGACGTGGAACACGGCATTGAGCGATTTCGATTTCATGTTCGATCATGGCCGTTTCGTGCGCTACGACGTGGGCACGCCGAAAGAGCTCGCGCCGGGTGGCGGCAAGGTCGGCATGAGCGTGGCGCAGATCCGCGCGCTTTACGGTTCCGGCCTGCAGGTGCTGCCGCACAAGTACCAGCAGAATGAGCAATACCTTCGCATCGCGGACGGCAAGGGCGATGTGCTGATTTTCGAAACGGATACCGGCGGGAAGGTGAGCCGGTGGCGTGTCGGCGTTCCACCGCAGATCGACAACGAAGACGGTTGCATGTGATGAGCGCAATCCCGGGAGCAAAGGCATGAAACTTGGCAGTCTCAAGGAAGGCGGCCGCGATGGCACGCTGATCGTGGTCAGTCGCGACCTCGGCCGCGCCGTGAAGGCGGGCGGCATTGCGCCGACGCTGCAGGCGGCGCTGGACGACTGGTCGAATGCCGCGCCGCGACTCAACGCGCTGTCGGACGCATTGAACGCGGGCAGCGCTGCCGACGCGTTCGCACTGGACATGACGGCACTCGCCTCGCCGTTGCCGCGTGCCTACGAGTTCGTCGACGGTTCGGCCTACCTGCCGCACGTCGAACGCGTACGCCGCGCACGCGGCGCCGAGGTGCCGAAGTCGTTCTACACCGATCCGCTGATGTACCAGGCGACCAGCGCCGGCTTTCTCGGCCCGCGCGATCCGGTGGTGGTGCCGAGCGAGGATTACGGCATCGACCTGGAAGCCGAGGTGATCGTGATCACCGACGACGTACCGATGGCGGTGACGCCGGCACAGGCGTCGGAACATATCCAGCTGGTTGGCCTGGTCAACGACGTGAGCCTGCGTGGGCTGATTCCGGGCGAGCTGGCCAAGGGTTTCGGTTTCCTGCAGAGCAAGCCGCGTTCGGCGCTGTCGCCGGTGCTGGTGACGCCGGATGAACTGGGCGACGCCTGGCAGGGCGACAAGCTGCACCTGCCGATGCGCACCTGGTTGAACGGCGCCTGGTTCGGCGAGGCCGAGTGCGGCGTGGACATGCAGTTCAGCTTTGCCGAGCTGGTCGCCCATGTGGCGAAGACGCGGCCGCTGATCGCCGGCACCATCGTCGGCTCCGGCACCATCGCCAACGAGGACACTAGCAAGGGCGCGTCATGCCTGGCCGAGCAGCGCACGGTGGAAACGCTGCGCGATGGCAAACCGAGTACGCCATTCCTGAAGTTCGGTGATAGCCTGTGCATCGATATCACCGATGCGACTGGTCACAGCATTTTCGGCGCGATCGAGCAGCGTATCGCACCGTTGCGGCCCTGATCCGTTCGTAGCCATGGATGCAGCTCCTGCCGACGCGGTATCCTGATCGCCCCACGCGACGCAGTGGGTTCATGCCCTGCGTCGTGGTGTTCCTCCCAACTCCGCCTGCAAAGGAACTCCCATGTCCCAAGTTACGCTCAAGGGTAATCCCATTACCGTTGATGGTGCATTCCCTGCCGTAGGCAACAAGGCCCCCGATTTCAAGCTAGTTGGCAAGGATCTCGCCGATGTTTCGTTGGCCCATTTCGCGGGCAAGCGCAAGGTGTTGAACATTTTCCCCAGCGTCGACACGCCGACTTGCGCGATGTCGGTACGCCATTTCAACGAGTCAGCTAGTCAGCTCGACAACACCGTGGTGCTATGCATCTCGGCCGACCTGCCGTTCGCACAGGCACGCTTCTGCGGTGCCGAGGGTTTGGATCAGGTGATCAACCTGTCGTTGATGCGTGGACACCAGTTCCTCAACGATTACGGTGTGGCGATTGCAAGTGGTCCGCTGACCGGTCTCGCCGCACGCGCGGTGGTGGTGGTGGACGAGCACGACGAAGTGATCCATACCGAGCTAGTAGGCGAGATTGCGCATGAACCGGATTACGATGCGGCCTTGAAAGTGCTTGGCTGAATCGTCGATTTATTTATCGAGAGAAACCCGGCTCTGACGGGGGAACTCAAAATTCGAGAGCTCGAAAATTTTGTTTTGCTCAAAATTACTTTGAGCTCTTGATCTCCGTCGATTACGAATAGGCTCCTTTGAAGGGCGATCGTAAGGATTCCGGCTTTGCCGCGAATACTTACTTGCTCAGCCTGTAGCGATTGTCGTCGAACATCACCGGCACCCAGGCGTAGCGCGGATTATCGTTTTCCACATCATTCACTGAATTGACTCGATATCCTGCGGCTATATAACTCAATGCTTTTCCCAGATGCGGATCAGGAATAGAATCCAGAACCAAGGCTTTCTGTGCTGATCCATCAGGTTTGAAAACGATCAGAAATTCAACGAAGCCAGCCCTGGGTGAGAGGTCAGCGAATTTCGAATTACCCGTTTCGGGCATATATTGACGCTGACGCTCGCTCGACGAAACCGGGTAGATGTCAGTGCCCGAATCGCGCATTTGCGCTGTCTTTATTCCTGCATTGATAGCGTTGTCGTAGTTAGCGATAAAAATGTTTACATTTTTGACTACGTCTGGAAGCTTTGCGCGATCAAATTTTTCGTCGATGCGTTCAATGAGCTCTGCTGTATATCCTGGAGATGGCCGCAATTTCTGAGGCAATAACGCTGCGTAGTGGCCGAAGATCTGCGCCCAGTTCATCGCTTCCAGATAATTATCGGTACTCAATTCTATCTCAGCCATCTTGGCCATGGCCAAGATTTCCCCATGTGTCGCGGCATTGCTCAGATAAAGTTGAGCTTTGACCACATCGCGCTTTACAGGTGATGCTGGCAGCTGTTGTCCTATGCGATATATAGAGCCCACTATATATTGCGATGGCGTATCTCCATCATTAGCTAATTTTTCAAAGGCAGAAAAAATATTTTGGCGTTCGTTGATTGGCGTATTGATATCTAACAGTAGAGCGGGATCAGGCCTTTTCGACACGTCAGATGGAACGGCCTTCAACATATCAGCGGCGTTCAACGATGCCGATTTGGTTGTTTCCGTTTTTGATGTTTGCGACTGGGTCACCGCGATCGTACCGAACGGAATCAATAGCGACGCGAGAAAGAAACCAGCCATTTTTTTCATATACGTTCCAAATGATTGCGTATAGTCAGAAAAGGCCGGCTTATTTGGCCGCGACGACCCGCACCATCTCCAGGCACTTGTTCGAGTAGCCCCATTCGTTGTCGTACCAGCTCACAAGCTTGACGAAGGTGCTGTCCAGCGCGATGCCGGCATCGGCGTCGAACACCGAGGTGCAGGTCTCGCCGCGGAAGTCGGTGGCGACCACCTTGTCCTCGGTATAGCCCAGCACGCCCTTCAGCGCGCCCTGCGACTGCGCCTTCATCTCGGCGCAGATTTCCGCATAGGTGGCAGGCTTTTCCAGCTCGCAGGTGAGGTCGACTACGGACACGTCCGAGGTCGGCACGCGGAAGCTCATGCCGGTGAGCTTCTTGTTGAGCTCGGGAATCACCACGCCGACAGCCTTGGCCGCGCCGGTGGACGACGGAATGATGTTCTCCAGGATGCCGCGGCCGCCGCGCCAGTCCTTGTTGCTCGGGCCGTCGACGGTCTTCTGGGTGGCGGTGGCGGCGTGCACGGTGGTCATCAGGCCGCGCTTGATGCCCCACTTGTCGTGCATCACCTTGGCGATCGGTGCCAGGCAATTGGTGGTGCAGCTGGCGTTGGAGATGATCGCCTCGCCCTTGTAGGTCTTGTCGTTCACGCCGTAGACGAACATCGGCGTGTCGTCCTTCGACGGTGCGGACAGGATCACCTTCTTCGCGCCGGCATCCAGATGCTTCTGTGCGGTGACCTTGTCGAGGAACAGGCCGGTGGATTCGATCACCACGTCGGCGTTCACCTCATTCCACTTCAGCGCGGCCGGATCGCGCTCCTGGGTCAGGCGGATGGTCTTGCCGTTGACCACCAGCTGGCCGCCTTCCATCTTCACGTCGCCCTTGAAGCGGCCGTGCACGGAGTCGTAGCGCAGCATGTACGCGAGGTAATCCGGTTCGAGCAGGTCGTTGATCGCCACGATCTCGATGTCGTTGCCGAAGTTCTGCACGGCGGCGCGAAGCACGTTGCGACCGATGCGGCCGAAGCCGTTGATACCGACCTTGATGGTCATGAGGGAGCGTCCTCCTGAGGCGATGATGGGCGGGCAACCGCAGGCCGCGGAGCCGGGGTTTCAGCCACAAATCATACAATGAAAGCAGTCAGGCTCGATCATCAGCTGTGGCAGACTTGGGGTTTTCAACCGGACGATCCCATGACCTCGTTACGCCGCTCCCTCGTCATCGCACTGGCCATGTTCGTGGTAGCGCCGCTGGCGCAGGCTTGGGGACCACTCGGCCACAGTGTCGTGGCGGAGCTGGCGCAGAGGCACCTGAGCCCGGCTGCTGAGGCCGAGGTCGAGCGCCTGCTGGCGCCGGAACACACCACCTCGCTGGCCGACATTGCCAGCTGGCCAGACCAGATCCAGGACGATCCGGCCCAGGCGGTGCTGTGGAAACAGACCCGCGGCCTGCACTACATCGATTTCGTCCATGGCGATTGCAACTATGTGCCGCCGCGCGATTGCAGGGACGGCCGATGCGTGGTTGCGGGGCTGCAGCACTACGTGGCCGTGCTGGGTGATCGCAGCCAGCCGGATGCAGCGCGTCGCGAGGCGCTGAAATTCGTGGTGCATTTTGTCGGCGACATCCATCAGCCGTTGCATGCCGGTTCGCGGGATGACAAGGGCGGCAACACCTACCAGGTGCAGTTCGATGGCAAGGGCAGCAACCTGCACAAGGTATGGGACTCGGGCATGCTGAAAACCCGTGGCCTCGACGTGCAGGTGTATGCGCAAACCCTGGATGCGCGTGGCCCGGTGGAGCTGCCCTTGCCGATCGCACCGCTCGACAACCCCTATGCACAATGGGCGGAGGAATCCTGCAGCATCACGGCGGGAGCCGGGTTCTATCCAGCCAGCCACAAGATCGATCAGGCCTATGTCGCTGCCGAATTGCCGGTGGCCGAGTTGCGCCTGCGCGAGGCTGGCCGACGGCTGGCCGAGGTGCTCAACCTCACGCTGGGCCATTGAGCGAAAGCGGCATTCGCTGGCCGCTGCGGATGAACCGGGTTCTGTTAGGCTCTGACGACAACTGCCAATTCCGTGAAGCAATGACTACCGATAGCCAAATGCGCCGTACCAAGATCGTCGCCACCCTGGGCCCTGCCACCGATGCTCCCGGCATGCTCGAGAAATTGATCGCCGAAGGCGTCGACGTGGTTCGCCTGAACCTGTCGCATGGCATTCCGGATGATCATCGTGCACGCGCCAACGCGGTGCGGGCGGCTTCCGCGGCAGCCGGGCGCGAGGTCGGTGTGCTGGCCGACCTGCAGGGGCCGAAGATCCGCGTCGAGACATTTGCGAATGGTCCGGTGGAGCTTGTCGATGGCGCCCCGTTCGTGCTGGATTGCCGTCCCGACGCACCGGCCGGCGATGCCGCGCGGGTCGGTGTCAGCTATTACGAATTGCCGCAGGACGTGCATGCCGGTGACGTCTTGCTGCTGGACGACGGACTGATTGCACTGACCGTGCTGGAGGTGGTCGGTGCCGAGGTGCGTTGCCGCGTGTTGATCGGCGGCAAGTTGTCCAATCGCAAGGGCCTCAACCGGCAGGGCGGCGGCCTCTCGGTCACCGCGCTGTCGGACAAGGACAAGGCCGATATCAAGCTGGCGGCAGAGATTGGCGCGGACTTTCTCGCCGTGTCCTTCGTGCGTTCGGCCGCGGACATGCACCAGGCGCGCCGGCTGTTGCACGAAGCCGGCGGCAGTGCGGCGCTGGTGGCCAAGATCGAGCGCGCCGATGCGATCCCGGTATTGGGCGAGATCATCGATGCCTCCGACGTGGTGATGGTGGCGCGCGGCGACCTCGGCGTGGAAATCGGTGATGCCGAACTGCCTGGCCTGCAGAAGAAGATCATCCGCGAATCGGTGCAGCGCAATCGCGCGGTGATCACCGCCACGCAGATGCTGCAGTCGATGGTGCGCTCGCCGATTCCGACGCGTGCCGAGGTGCTGGATGTCGCCAATGCGGTGATCGACGGCACCGATGCGGTGATGCTGTCGGAGGAAACCGCAGCAGGTGTACATCCGGACAAGGCGGTGGCGGCGATGCGCCGGATCTGCCTCGGTGCCGAACGCCAGTTCGAGCCGAAGGAGGATCTGGCCGGCGCCAGCCACCAGATGAACCGTACCGATCAGGCGATTGCCCTGGCCGCAATGGTGCTGGCCGGCCAGCTGGGTGTGCGGGCGATCGTGGCCCTGACCGAATCCGGTGCTACCGCGCAGTGGCTGTCGCGCTACCGCAGCGCGGTGCCGATCTACGGCATGTCGCCGTTCGCGGCCGCGCGTCGGCGCATGCAGGTGTTGCGCGACGTGCAGCCGGTGGAGTTCAGCCACGGCGAGAGGCAGAGCATGGCCTCCTCCACGCGCGCTGCGGTGCAGCTGCTGTTCGAGAAGGGCAAGCTGGCCGAGGGCGACAGCGTGGTGATCACCTACGGTGACCGTGTCGGCCACGTCGGCGGTACCAACACGCTGAAACTGCTCTCGGTCGGCGCCGACGGCATGGTCGAGAGCCTGCGCGACCTGTAAGGCTTGCCCGCGGCTGTCCGGCGTGCGGTCGCCGACCGCTGACGGACGCCGGGGCAGTTACACTCTGGGCCGACCGCAGCTTGTACTGGAGATCGCCATGAAAACGTCGTTTCGTCCGTTTGGCCAGGGCCTGTTGCTGGCGCTGGCGTTGGGTTTCGTGGCGCCGGTACTGGCGCAGCAGGCTCACAGGGTCGACCAGCAGAATCTCTATCGTTACTGGATCCTGATCAGCACCAAGGTGCAGATGGATGCGCCGAACAGTGGCCTTAACCTGGACAAGCCCGGTTGCGCCACAGTGACCTACACGATCGGCTCCGACGGCGTGCCGATGGACGTGCAGGTGGTCAAGGTGGTGCCCAAGAGCGATCTGGGTCCGGCCGCGCGCAGCGCGGTATCCAATTTCCGCTACGGTCCGTCGCTGACCAATCGCACCGGCGAACCGGTCGCCACCTATTACGTCGTGCCGTTCAATGCGCCTGCGGACCCGGCACAGCGCCAGCAGCTGATGGATGCCTGCAAGCTGCCCGGCTACGCACCGTAAGCCAGAGCGAGTGCCGACTCCCGGCCGCTTTTGGCAAACTGGCCTATAATTGCCGTTTTTAACCATGCCGCTTCGCCTGTGAGGCGGTTTCTATCTTGTGCGGGCGAACATCGCCCTCGCTACCGGAGTCGTCATGAGTATTGAAGATCTCGAAAGCATCGCCCTGGCGATGGTCGCGCCCGGCAAGGGCATCATCGCCATCGACGAGTCGACCAACACCATCAAGAAGCGCTTCGAGGCCGTCGGCATCGAGAACACCGAGGAAAATCGTCGCGCCTATCGTGAGCTGCTGCTGACCACGCCGGGCCTGAACGAGCACATCTCCGGCGCGATCCTGTACGACGAGACGATCCGCCAGTCGACCAAGGACGGCGTGCCGTTCACCCAGTTGATGAAGAAGCTCGGCATCATCCCGGGCATCAAGGTCGACAAGGGCCCCGTGCCGCTGGCCGGCTTCCCCGGCGACGTGGTCACCGAAGGCCTCGACGGCCTGCGCGAGCGCCTGCAGGAATACGCCAAGCTCGGTGCGCAGTTCGCCAAGTGGCGTGCCGTGATCAACATCAGCGAAGACAACCCCAGTTCCACCGCGATCGAGGCGAACTGCCATGTGCTGGCCCGCTACGCCGCGCTGTGCCAGGAAGCGGGCATCGTGCCGATGGTCGAGCCCGAAGTGATCATGGACGGCGACCACAGCATCGAAGTCAGCTACGAAGTGCACGAGGCGGTGCTGCGCAGCCTGTTCAATGCGCTGTACGAGCAGAACGTGATGCTGGAAGGCACCATCCTGAAGGTCAGCATGGTCATTCCGGGCAAGGAATCGGACGAGCAGGTCGATGTCGAGGAAGTGGCCGAGGCCACCGTGCGCGTGCTCAAGACCACCGTGCCGGCGTCACTGCCGGGCATCGTGTTCCTTTCCGGTGGCCAGACCGACCAGCAGTCCACCGCGCATCTGAATGCGATGAACCAGATCGGTCCGCACCCGTGGCCGCTGTCGTTCTCCTACGGGCGCGCCATGCAGCAGGCGGCGCTGAAGCTGTGGGCGAAGGACATGAAGGCGAACTACGCCGAAGCGCAGAAGACCGTGCACGCCCGCGCGCGCGACAACGGCCTGGCCGCGCTGGGCCAGTGGAACGGCTGATCGAACGAAAGCGCATCCAGCGAGCCGTCCAGGCGCGCTGAGGTACAAAAAAACGGGCGCCTCGCGGCGCCCGTTTTCGTTGCAGACCATGGATCAATCGATCAGAAGCGGTATTCCGCGCTGGCCGAGACCATGTCGGTGCTCAGGTCGACGTTGTGCTTCTTGGCGTCGAAGTAGTCGTAGTTCAGACCCACGCTGAGGTTGCTGGTGATGTTGTAGCCCACACCGGCGCCACCGTACCAGCTGTTGTCGCTCAGGCCCTTGTTGACCGGGTTGACGTCATTGCTGAGGCCGTGGCCCGTCCAGCTGTAGAGGCCGGCACGGCCGCTGATGTACCAGTTCGGGCTGAGGTTGAGGTGTGCATTGGCACCGGCGGTCCAGCCGTGCAGCTGGGATTTGCCCGGGGCAATCACCGGCTGGCTGTTGAAGACGTTCTTCGCGTGGATATTGCCCAGGTCGTTGTAACCCACTTCGGCGCCCAGCGAGAAGTTCGGCGCCAGCGACCAGCGGTAGCCACCATTGAGCGCATAGCCGGTGTCGTGGCCGTTGTCGTACGGACCCTGATTGATGGCGGTACGGCCGACATTGCCGTTGATGAACCAGCCACCGTTGTCGGCGGGCGCGCTCTGCGCAAAGGCGGCGGGAATGGTGAGGGTGCCGGCTGCAGCAAGAGCGAGGGCAAGTAGTGTCTTTTTCATGGAGAGTCTCCTTGTTATGACAAAAACGGTCGCCGGCCGGTTGGGGAAATGGGCGCGGCGCCGGATGTGGCCAAGCCGAAGCTTGGCAAGCACCGAACAGTTAGATGGAGCCGTTCGGGAAAGATTCAATACTTGTCAGTATAGTATTAAGGTTAAATTAAGTTTTACGTCGAAGATGCATCGGATGCGAAAGAAAACGGGCACCGGAGCGCCCGTTTCGTAGCACCACAGGCGGTAACGCCAGCGATCAGAAGCGGTATTCCGTGCTGACCGTATAGGCGCTCGTCTGCAACTCGACGTTCCTGCCCGTGCCGTTGTAATAGTCGTAGTTCAGGCCCAGGCTCCACTGCGGCGTGATGTTGTAGCCCACGCCGGCGCCGGCGTAGTACTGCGTGCGGTTGAACTGGGTGAACGTGGGGTTCGCGGTGTCGGTGAGGCCTTCGCCCTGCGCGTAGAACGCACCGCCGCGCAATTCGCCATACCAGCTCGGGCTGAGGTTGTAGCGCAGGTCGAGACCGGCGGTGGTCCCGCGCAGCTTCGACTTGACGGAGTCGTCACCGGCCTGACCACGGGCGCTGACGCGACCCAGATACTGGTAGCCGACTTCCACGCCGAGCGAGGTTTCCGGGTTGATTGCGAAGCGGTAGCCCCCCTTCACGCCACCGTCGGGTGCGCCGTTGTCATACGGGCCCTTGCTGAGGTCGGAGTAACCGGCGTTGGCGCCGACATACCAGCCTTGCTGGGCGGTGGGAGTGGTGCTCTGGGCTTGGGCGGCGGGGATGGCCACCAGGCCGGCGGCTGTGAAGGCAATGGCAAGTAGCGTCTTGTTCATGGGGGTATTCCTCTTGTTCTGGGTCCAGGCCGCGGGGCCTCGGGGAAAGGTGTGGCCGCGGCTTTGGCAGCTGCATGGGATTGCAGTGCCGGGCGATTAGATCGTGACGTGCCTGAAGGGTTTCAATACCGGATGGTTCAGAATTAAGCGCGAGTTAATGTCAAGCCACTGGGCGAGGACAAATCGACGCGCCCTCCGGCTGAAGTGCGGGCGACATATTCCCAGTGATCGGCGACAATGCCCGCTTTTCGCCGACGCCAGCCCGGAGAACGACCTGATGACCACCCGCCGCGAACTCGCCAACGCCGTGCGCGCCCTTGCCATGGACGCCGTGGAGGCGGCCAATTCCGGCCATCCGGGCATGCCGATGGGTATGGCGGATATCGCCGAAGTGCTGTGGAACGACTTCCTGCAGTTCAACCCGGCCAATCCGAAGTGGCCGAATCGGGATCGTTTCGTGCTTTCCAACGGCCACGGCTCGATGCTGCAGTACGCCTTGCTGCACCTGACCGGCTTCGACCTGCCGATCGAGCAGCTTAAGCGCTTCCGCCAGCTGCATTCGAAGACCGCCGGCCATCCGGAAGCCAGCGAAACTCCGGGCGTGGAAACCACCACCGGCCCGCTCGGCCAGGGTCTGGCCAATGCGGTGGGTTTTGCACTGGCCGAGAAGGTGCTGGCAGCGCATTTCAACCGTCCGGGCCACGACGTCGTCGATCACCACACTTATGTCTTCCTCGGCGACGGTTGCCTGATGGAGGGCATTTCGCACGAGGTCGCCTCGCTGGCCGGCACCTGGCAACTGGGCAAGCTGGTTGCGATCTACGATGACAACGGCATCTCGATCGACGGCGAAGTGCACGGCTGGTTCACCGACGACACCCCGGCACGCTTCGAGGCGTATGGCTGGAATGTGGTCCGTGGCGTCGACGGGCACGATGCCGAGGCCGTGAAGAAGGCGATTGCCGCCGCTACCGCGCAGGGCGACAAGCCCACCCTGATCTGCGCCAAGACCATCATTGGTTTCGGTGCGCCGAACAAGCAGGGCAAGGAAGAGAGCCACGGCGCCGCGCTGGGCAAGAACGAGATCGCTGCGGCCCGCGCACAACTGGGCTGGAACTACGCCCCGTTCGAGATTCCGGCCGAGATCTACGCCGGTTGGGATGCCAAGGCTGCCGGCAGCAAGCGCGAGCAGAGCTGGAACGATGCCTTTGCAAACTACGCCACTGCGCATCCGGAACTCGCCGCGGAGCTCAAGCGCCGTCTCGCCGGCGAGCTGCCGGCCGACTGGGCTGAGAAGTCGCAAGCCTATGTCGCCAAGCTGCAAGCCGAAGGCCCGGAAGTAGCGAGCCGCAAGGCCTCGCAGATGACGCTGGATGCGTTCGGTCCGCTGCTGCCGGAACTGATCGGCGGTTCGGCCGACCTGGCCGGCTCCAACCTCACCAAATGGAAGGGCAGCCTCGATGCCGCCACCGGCAACAGCTCGGACGGCAAGGGCAACTACATCTACTACGGCGTGCGCGAGTTCGGCATGAGTGCGATCGCCAATGGCGTGGCTCTGCACGGCGGCTTCATTCCGTACGACGCCACCTTCCTGGTGTTCTCCGACTATGCGCGCAATGCGGTGCGCATGAGCGCGCTGATCCCGGCGCATGCGATCCACGTCTATACGCATGACTCGATCGGTCTGGGCGAGGACGGTCCGACCCATCAGCCGGTCGAGCATCTGGCCTCGCTGCGCTACATCCCGAACAACCAGCTGTGGCGTCCGTGTGACGCGGTGGAATCGGCCGCATCGTGGAAGGCCGCGATCGAGCGCAAGGGCGCGCCGGCCTGCCTGGTCTTCTCGCGGCAGAATCTGAAGCATCAGCAGCGCAGCGCGCAGCAGGTCGCCGACATCATGCGCGGTGGCTACGTGCTATCCGATCCGCTGGACACGAAGTTCCAGGCGATCCTGATCGCCACCGGTTCGGAAGTGGAACTGGCGATGGAGGCGGCACGCACGCTGGCGCAGCAGAACGTGGCGGTGCGCGTGGTGTCGATGCCATGCACCGAGGTGTTCGACGTGCAGCCGCTGGAATACCGCGAAGGTGTGCTGCCCGGCTGGTGCCGTGCCCGCGTCGCGGTGGAAGCGGCGACGGCCGACTTCTGGTGCAAGTATGTGGGCCTGGACGGCGAGGTGGTCGGTATGACCACGTTCGGTGCCTCCGCGCCGGCGCCGCAGCTGTTCGAGCATTTCGGCTTCAGCGTGGCGCATGTGGTGGATGCGGTGAAACGCGTCATCCGCTGATCGCATCGTCGCAGAATGCAGAAAAGCCGCGGCGTGCCGCGGCTTTCTTGTGGCCTGGAAGGCGATCAGATTGTCAGCATATTGGCCAGTTCGTCCGGAGTGGCGGCAATCGCGTGAGCGCCTGCCTGTTCCAGTTCCGTGCGTGTGCCGAAACCCCACAACACACCAATGCCGCGAACATCATTGGCCAGAGCGCCTTTGATGTCGAAGCGGCGGTCGCCGATCATCACGGCGTCGATCGGCCTGACATCGAAGTCGCTCAGTGCCGTGGCGATCATCGAGGCCTTCTCGCTGTGAGCACTTCCGGGATCCGGGCCGTACAGGCGCAGGAAGGCATCGCCGAAGGGAAGATGGGCAACGATGGGTGCCGCGTGCTGGTGCGGCTTGCTGGTCACCACGGCCAGCCGGTGGCCGGCGGCAAGCAGTCGCTCGATCAGCGATTCGATGCCTGGATAGATCTCGTGCTCGCGCCAACCGTGCGTATCGAAACGTTCGTGGTAATACGCAACGGCGGCCTCGATCCGTTCGGCATCGTGGTCCAGCAACGGCGCGAAGCTGTGCCGCAACGGCGGCCCGATCCAGCCACGCAGTTCCTCATGCGTCGGCGCTGGAACGGCCAGCCGTGCCAGCGCATGTTTCACGCATGCCGTGATGCCATGCTCGGAATCGATCAGGGTGCCGTCGAGGTCGAACAGGCAGAGCATTACTTCGTGGCTCGCGCCTTCAGCGCGGTGACGGCCGGCAATTCCTTGCCTTCGAGGAATTCGAGGAAGGCGCCGCCACCGGTGGAGATGTACGACACCTGGTCGGCGATGCCGTACTTGTCGACCGCCGCGAGCGTGTCGCCGCCGCCAGCGATCGAAAATGCCTTGGAGTCGGCGATCGCGCGCGCCAGCGTCTCGGTGCCCTTGCCGAACGCGTCGAATTCGAACACGCCGACCGGGCCGTTCCATACTACGGTGCCGGCTTTGGCGATCAGCTCGGCGTAACGGGCTGCGGTCTGCGGCCCGATGTCGAGGATCAGCTCACCGTCGTTGACCTGGTCGACCGGTTTCACCGTGGCCGGCGCCTGCGCGGAAAACGCCGGCGCCACCACCACGTCGACCGGCATCGGCACTTCGACGCCGCGGCGCTTCGCATCGGCGAGCACCTTCTTCGCGGCGTCGATCAGGTCCGGCTCGTACAGCGAGTTGCCGATCGAATGACCCATCGCGGCGATGAAGGTATTCGCGATGCCGCCGCCGACGATCAGCTGGTCGACCTTGCCGATCAGATTGTCCAGCAGGGTCAGTTTGGTGGATACCTTGGAGCCGGCGACGATCGCCAGCAGCGGATGCGCCGGGTGTTCCAGCGCCTTGCCCAGCGCGTCCAGTTCCGCCGACAGCAGCGGACCGGCGGCGGCGATCGGGGCGAACCGGATCACGCCATGGGTGGAGGCCTGGGCGCGGTGTGCGGTGCCGAAGGCGTCCATCACGAAGATGTCGCACAGTGCGGCGTATTTCTTCGCCAGCGTCTCGTCGTCCTTGCCCTCGCCGATGTTCATGCGGCAGTTTTCCAGCAGCACCACTTCACCTGCAGCCACCTCGACACCGTCGAGGTAGTCGGCCAGCAGCCGCACCGGCGTGCCGAGCCTGTCGCCCAGCCACTGCGCCACCGGCGCCAGCGAGGATTCGGCATCGAACCGGCCTTCTTTCGGGCGGCCCAGATGCGACAGCACCAGCACCTTCGCACCGGCATCGCGAGCGGCCTTGATCGTGGGCAGGGCCGCATCGAGGCGCTGGGCCGACGTGATCTGGCCGTGATCGTCGATCGGCACATTCAGATCCTCGCGGATCAGGACGCGCTGGTCGCGCAAATCAAGGTCACTCATGCGGATGACTGACACGGCAGAACTCCAGTGATGGTTTGAAATCGCCACCGAGAGGCGGCAACCGGCTATTGTCCGGTGGCCCACGCGTCGATGCAAACGGCCATAGGCCAAAGCGGCAATTGTCGCCAGCCATCCGCGTGGCCCAAACTGGGGCTAGACTGCCACTTCCGTGCAAGGGGGCGAAGCATGACTACCGGTTTGGTGCTCTACGGCTACTGGCGTTCCAGCGCGGCCTATCGCGTACGCATCGCGCTGAATCTCAAGGGTTTGAGTTACGAAACGCGGCCGGTGCACCTGTTGCGCGACGGCGGCGAGCAGCATGCGGATGACTATCGCACGCTCAATCCGCAGGAGCTGATTCCCTGTCTGCTCGATGGCGACCGGGTACTGACCCAGTCGCTGGCGATCATGGAATATCTCGACGAGATGTATCCCGAGCCGGAAACGGCGCTGCTGCCGGTCGATGCGCGGGGGCGGGCGCAGGTGCGCGCGTTGGCCATGACGGTGGCCTGCGACATCCATCCACTGGGCAATCTGCGTGTGCTGAACCGGCTCGAATCACAGCTCGGTGCCGACGAGGCGCAACGTGCGGAATGGTCGCGGCACTGGATCGCCACGGGCTTCAAGGCGATGGAGGCGATGCTGGCCGACAATGCGGCAACCGGCCGTTACTGCCGCGGCGAGACTCCGGGCATGGCCGACGCCTGTCTGGTGCCGCAGTTCTACAACGCGCTGCGCTGGAAATTGCCGCTGGACGACTACCCGACCTTGCGGCGCATTCATCAGGCCTGCAGTGAACTGGATGCGTTCCGGCGGGCCGTGCCGGAAGCGCAGCCGGATGCGCCACCAGGCTAGAAGCCCATGCCGTACGGATCGTTGCCGGCCAATTCCTGATTGCTGCTGCCGCCTTCCGCGAGCCGGATCTTCAGCGCCAGGCCGTCGCGCGAATCGGACTTGTTGAGCGCCTCCTCCAGTTCCACGCGGCCTTCCTTGTACAACCGGTACAGCGACTGGTCGAAGGTCTGCATGCCTTCCTGCAGGCTGCGGTCCATCGCTTCCTTGATTTCGTGGATCTGACCGCGGCGGATCATGTCGCGGATCAGCGGGGTATTCAGCAGCACCTCGGCAGCCGGAATGCGGCGACCGTCCTTGCCGATCACCAGGCGCTGGCTGATCACCGCGCGCAGGTTCAGCGCCAGGTTCATCAACACGTTCTTGTGCGCCGATTCCGGGAAGAAGTTGAGGATGCGCTCCAGCGTCTGGTCGGCATTGTTGGAGTGCAATGTGGCAAGGCACAGGTGGCCGGTTTCGGAGAACGCGATGGCCGCTTCCATCGTATCGGTGTCGCGGATTTCGCCGATCATGATCACGTCCGGCGCCTCGCGCATCGCGTTCTTCAGCGCCTCGTGGTAGCTGTGCGTATCCAGCCCGACCTCGCGCTGGTTGACGATCGACTTCTTGTGCCGGTGCAGATACTCGATCGGATCCTCGATGGTGAGGATGTGGCCGGACGAGTTGGTGTTGCGCTGGTCGATCATCGCCGCCAGCGTGGTCGACTTGCCCGAACCGGTGGCGCCGACCACCAGGATCAGCCCACGCGGCTCCATGATCAGTTCGCGAAAGATCGACGGCAGCTGCAACTGGTCGATGCTGGGGATCTCGCTCTTGATCGCGCGGATCACCATGCCCACCTCGCCGCGCTGCTTGAACACGTTGATGCGGAAGCGGCCGGCTTCCTTCACCGCCAGTGCCATGTTGAGTTCGAGGTTGCGCTCGAACTGCGGCACCTGGCCCTCGTCCATCAGCGAATAGGCGATCTTCTTGACCATGCCGCCGGGCAGGCCGGTGTTGCCCAGTGGATAGAGTTTTCCCTCGACCTTGATGTTCACCGGGGCGCCCGTCGTCAGGAACATGTCCGACGCGCCCTTGTCTACCATAAGCTTGAGGAAGTAACCGATATCCACAAAAGTCCCCTGTTTCTGAAATGCGCGTTGCAATGATGGATTATGCCTGCCCACAATACGCTGCGACACACTACGAGGAATGTGACGGTGCACATCTTTTCCCTGCCGGCCGGGTCCCCCCGCCGCATCCGCGCGACTACGGTCGCCCTGGCGCTGACCCTGGCGCTGGCCGGCTGTGCCACGGTGCCCCCGCCGGATGATTCGATGAACATGGCGCAGACGCAGCTGCAGGCGGCGCGCGATGCCGGCGCGGCCGATTACGCGCCGGTCGATCTGGGTTTTGCGCAGGACAAGTTCCAGCAAGCCCAGGCGGCCATGGCCGAGCGCAAATATGTCGACGCGGCTGCGCTGGCCGAGGAGTCCCGTGCGGATGCCGACCTGGCTCGAGCCAAGGCGCGGTTGGGCGCGACCCGCGCGCAGATCCAGAGCAAGGTCCAGGAGAATTCCCGCCTGCGCGCCCAGGGCGAGCAGGCCGAGGCCGAGGCCCAGCAGCAGGAGGCGGCACCGGCCGCTGCCGGGTCTTCCAGTCCGGCACCGACCGAGGACATGCCGGCACCGGCTTCGTCCGTGCTGTCCGCACCACCTCCGGGTAGCGGTTTCCAGACCGTGCCCACCGACAACCAGCCGCCAGCCTCAAGCTCCAGCACCCAGGGAGGCCAGCCATGAAACGGTTCACCATCACGCTTGCCGCGATCGCACTGGTACTGGCGACCATGGGAGCCGCCCATGCCCGGCAGGACGACATCGACATCAGTCGCCTGACCAGCAGTCTTGACCAGCTGGCCAATGACCCCAGCCTGGGCAACTACGCCCAGGCCGAACAAGCGCGCGCGCGCGATGCGATCAACCGGCTCGCGCAAGCCGGTCGGCACGATCGGGCCCATGCGTTGTATCTGGCGGAACGGCGAGTGGATCTGGCCAAGACGGCCGCCCAGCTGCAGGACGCCCAGACCAAGTTGACCCAGCTCGACCGCGAGCACGACCAGATCATGCTCGACAACAGCCGGCGCGAGACGGAAATCGCGCGCCGCGAGCTGGAGCGCCAGCGCCTGCAGTCCCAGCTGGCCCAGGAAGAAGCCGCACGCCTGCAGGAGCAGGGGCAGGCCTATTCGCAGGCGGCCGATCAGGCGCGTGCGGAAGCCGACCAGGCGAAGAAGCTGGCAGCGGCGCAAGCCAAGGTAGCCAGGGCAGCCCGTCACGAAGCCGCGCTGGCGGCTGAGGCGGCGAAGGCGATGCGTTCGCAGATGCAGGATGGCAGCACGACGGACACCCCGGCGACCGCGCCGAAAAAGCACCCCAAGAAGTCCGACGGCCAGCCTTGAGCGGTAGTGCTCAAGGCTCCTGAGCCCCTATGGTCACTGGTTCGCGGGTGGCCGGCGGCTGGCTTGCCCGGGGCTTTAGTTACGTCAATGTAAAATATTGTTTTGACAGGTTTTTCGTCCTGATCAAGGCGATCGCCCGAACCTGTCTGCGAGGCTTGCACCACCCGGATCGGGGGAGTAGGGTCGGAGTCCCATGGGGCATTCCTGCCGCATGGGTCACTGACCTGAACCATGCATGCATTCCACGTTTTCCTCCCCTCCCGCTGACCGGTATTCCGGCACGGGACGTGGTTGCGCGCATGTGTTCAATTGTCTGCGGATGCCTCTGTCCGGGCACCGCATACCCACTCGTGAGGAGGTCGGACTATGTTTGAAAACCAGCAGCGTGAGGATGTCGAGGCATTGATGAAAGCCGATGCCGAGTTCCGCCGGCTCTACCAGCATCACAGACAACTTGACAGCAAGGTGCACGACGCCGACATCGGCGTACTTCCGATTGACGATGTCACCCTGGCCAGCATGAAGAAGGAGAAGCTGCTCGCCAAGGCACGACTCGAACGCATGTGGGCGGATCGGGCACACCTCATCCACTGAATCTGCGGTTTTACGCGAAGCGCGGCCCCGGGCTTTCCCAGATGTACAGGGAAAACGCCGGGGCCGCAGCGTTTCCGGTGTGTGTCTGGGGCGTGTGCTTGGGCGGCTCGGTTATCATGGCGGTCTTGCCGGGTCGACACGCTGCCTGCGTGACCGGCGTTCCTGAGCTGCGGAGCCCCCATGACGGTCCACCAGAGTGTCCTCGAACTGATTGGACGTACCCCGATGGTGCGCGCGCAGCGCCTGGACACCGGGCCGTGCGAGCTGTTCCTCAAGCTCGAGAGCGCCAATCCTGGTGGTTCGATCAAGGACCGCATCGGCCTGTCGATGATCGAGGGCGCCGAGAAGACTGGCCGGATCAAACCGGGCGATACCCTGGTCGAAGGCACGGCCGGCAATACCGGGCTGGGTCTGGCACTGGTGGCACAGCAGAAAGGCTACCGCCTGATCCTGGTGGTGCCGGACAAGATGAGCCGCGAGAAGATCTTCAATCTCAAGGCGATGGGCGCCGAGGTCGTGCTGACCCGTTCGGATGTGGCCAAGGGTCATCCGGAGTATTACCAGGACATGGCCGAACGCATCGCGCGCGAAACGCCGGGTGCGTACTTCATCAACCAGTTTGGCAACCCGGACAATCCAGCGGCGCACATCCAGACCACTGGCCCGGAAATCCTCGAGCAGATGGATGGCAAAGTCGATGCGGTAGTGCTGGGCTGCGGTTCGTCCGGCACCCTGAGCGGCCTGTCCAAATTCTTCGCCGAGCACTCGCCACAGACGGAAATGATCCTGGCCGATCCGGTCGGCTCGATCCTGGCGCAGTACATCAACGAAGGTACGCTCTCGACCAAGTCGGCAAGCTGGATGGTTGAAGGTATTGGCGAGGACTTTCTGCCCAGCATCAGTGATTTCACCCGGGTAAAGAAAGCCTATGCGATCTCCGACAAGGAGAGCTTCCTCACTGCGCGCGAATTGCTGGCCAAGGAAGGCATGCTGGGCGGCTCGTCCACCGGCACCCTGGTGGCTGCGGCGTTGAAATACTGCCGCGAGCAGGTCAGCTCGAAGCGGGTGGTGACCCTGGTCTGCGACACCGGCAACAAGTACTTGTCGAAGATGTACAACGACTACTGGATGCTCGACAACGGCTTCCTCGAACGCAAACAGCACGGTGACCTGCGCGACCTGCTGCTGCGCCCGTTTGCGCAGCGCGACACTGTGGTGATCGGTCCGAACGAACTGCTGATCACCGCCTATACCCGCATGAAGTTGTACGACGTGTCGCAGCTGCCGGTGATGGACGGCCACAGGCTGGTCGGCATCGTCGACGAATCGGATGTACTGATGCATGTGCATGCCGACGAGACGCGCTTCCGCGACCCGGTTTCCACCGCGATGATGACCAACCTGCAGATGCTCGCGGTGAGCGAGCCGATCGAGGCGCTGCTGCCGGTGTTCGAGCGTGGGCACGTGGCGATCGTGGTGGACGGCGAGCAGTTCCTGGGCCTGATCACCCGTATCGACCTGTTGAACTATCTGCGCCGGAAAGTGAACTAAGCCAATTGATGCGATGAAACATGCCGCGATGGATTGGCGTGTGTCACGAAAGCTGGCAGTAATGCAGCCTCGCCAGAATGGTTGTCTGTGACGGGGCCCGAAGCCTCGCCCCCATCATGAGGAGGATTCGCCCATGTGCGGAATTGTTGCTGCCACTGCCCAGCGCGACGTCGCGCCACTGCTGATCGTCGGCCTCAAGGCGCTGGAATACCGCGGTTATGATTCTTCCGGCGTGGCTGTGCTCGGCCAGGGCGAGATTCGCCGCGTGCGGGCCAAGGGCAAGGTGCGCGAGATGGAATCGCAGTATCTGGCCAATCCGTTCCCCGGGGGCACCGGCATCGCGCACACCCGTTGGGCCACGCATGGCGTGCCGAACGAGGCGAATGCGCATCCACATGTGGCCGGTCGCGTGGCGATCGTGCACAACGGCATCATCGAGAATTACGCGAACCTGCGTGCCGAGTTGCAGACGCGCGGCCACGTGTTCGGCTCGGACACCGATACCGAGGTGATGGCGGCGCTGATCGATGAACGCATCGGCCAGGGATTGAACCTGCGCGAGGCAGTGCTGGCCACCGTGCGCGAGCTGGAAGGTGCCTACGCGATCGCCGTCATCAGCCGCGACGAACCGGGCCGGGTAGTCGGCGCCCGCCGCGGCGCACCGCTGCTGGTCGGCGTGGGCATCGGCGAGAACTTCCTCGGCTCGGACGCGCAGGCGCTGATTCAGGTCACCAACAAGATGTTGTATCTCGACGAGGGCGACGTGGTGGAGATCACCCGCAACTCGGTGCAGATCTACGGTCTCGACGGGCACTCGGTCGAGCGCACGGTGCACGAGAGCGAACTGTCCACCGACGCAGTGGAACGCGGAGAGTATCGCCACTACATGCAGAAGGAGATTTTCGAGCAGCCGCACGCCGTGGCCAACACGCTGGAAGCGCGCCTTGGCCCGCACGGTGTGCTGCCGAACATCTTTGGCATCGACAGCGACGCACTGTTGCAGCGCACCCGCGGTCTGCACATCATCGCCTGTGGCACCAGCTATCACGCTGGCCTGGTCGCCAAATACTGGATCGAGGAATACGCAAGACTGCCGGTGAACGTGGAGGTGGCCAGCGAGTACCGCTACCGCGAGGCGGTGGTGTCGGCGGATACCTTGTTCGTCGCCATCTCGCAGTCCGGCGAAACCGCCGACACGCTGGCGGCGCTGCGCGAATCGCGCCGGCGCGGCTACCTCGGCACGCTGGCGATCTGCAACGTGCCCGAATCTTCGCTGGTGCGCGAGGCCGATCTGAAACTGATGACTCGCGCCGGTCCCGAGATCGGCGTCGCCTCGACCAAGGCCTTTACCACCCAGCTCGCTGGTCTGGCGCTGCTAGCGCTGGAACTGGCCCAGCGCAATGGCCTCGATCCGCAGCGTTACGCCGCGCTATGTGCGGAACTGCAGCACTTGCCGCGTGCGCTCGAGAATGCACTGAAACTGGAACCGGCGATCATCGAGCTGTCGGCCGAATTCATGCATCGCCAGCATGCGCTGTTCCTTGGTCGCGGCGTGCAGTATCCAGTGGCGATGGAGGGCGCGCTGAAGCTCAAGGAAATTTCCTACATCCATGCCGAAGCCTATGCCGCCGGCGAACTCAAGCACGGCCCGCTCGCGCTGGTCGACGAGAACATGCCGGTGGTGGCGGTGGCGCCGAATGGCCCGTTGCTGGACAAGCTCAAGTCCAACCTGCAGGAAGTGCGCGCCCGCGGCGGCCGCCTGATCGTGTTCGCCGACGGCAACGCCGGCATGGATGACATGGCCGGTCACGGTGCGATGTTGCGTGTGGAATCCGGTGGCAGCTTCATCGCACCGGCGGTGTTCACCGTGCCACTGCAGCTGCTGGCCTACCACGTCGCCGTGCTGCGCGGCACCGATGTCGATCAGCCACGCAATCTGGCCAAGTCGGTGACGGTGGAGTAACTCCAACGGGGCTGGTTTTAAACGCCGAAGATTTGCGTGATTCCAACGCGCACGGGGAATTGCACTCGGACTCTGAAGCGGCACCTATTTCGATCTACGCCGGCGCGTGATCCTCGTGGCGAGATTGCGGAGGCTGGTTGGGCGAATCACTGCGTAGACACCCGTGCATGCTGCGGCTGTGGTCAGCCAAAGCAGCCTGTTTGCAGCGGGGAGAGCTTGCCTGGATGCGATCTCGGCGAGATTCGCGGCTACTGCCAACAATAGTTGAACAGCTAGCATCACTCCGCACCAATTCAATTTCTTCAATAGCCGCGAAATGATCGCGGAAAGCCTGTCTATCTCCTTGATCGCCAATCCGTACTGCGTATCAAGACCTGCCATGTAGGCCACACGCTCACTGAAAGCCCCCATGAACTCATGCATGGCGTGAGGTGATGGCGACTGATTGGCCAGCGGTTGCTGCAATTGTTCGCTCAATCGCAGTGCCTGATCGACGAGGTTCGGATTGGTTCGCGGGTCCGCCGTGTGGAAGTCGGCGGGAACGTTCGAACTGTTGATGCGGTTGGTCAGTGGCTCGACGCACGCGGACATGAAGGGTTCGTCCAGGAATTCGAGTACGCCGCGGATGGCCCATTCAGGTCGGTGCACCAAATCGTCGTAGCGCAGTCTGTGGATGATTTGCGCGCCCAGCGCCTGCTCTGCCTGTACGCAAGCCTGCACGGTGCGCAACCAGTACTCGTAGGCCTGCTGCTCTGTCTCCACAAATGCAAGATCGTCGTCTGGCCTGAAATTCAGCAGTGAATCCACCACCGCTCTCACGTCGCGCACGATATGCACGAACTTCGCATTCGGAAAGAGCTTCTTGAGGCCGCAAATATAGAGAGAGTATTCGGGTGTTCCGTCGACCCAGCGCGACTTCGGCTCGGTTCTTGATCGCGATACATTGAAGGCGGAATGGATCTGCAGCGGGTTCTGTTTGGCGCTGCGCAGGCTGTTTTGTTCCAGGTGGTTACGGTGACGCAGTATCAGATCGTTGATGCTGTCACCGAACATGCTGAAAAATTCGTCGCGATCGACATTCAAGGCACCCAGCTGCGAGCGTTCTCCGCGCTTGCGTCCCATCTGGTACTGAACGCCGACATTCATCGCGAATTTGCCCATCCATACCGACTCTTCCTGCGGGAGGATGTTCGCGTGCTGACCGAGACACCAAGTGAGTATGCTCGTCCCGGATCGTGGCGAGCCGACCACGAAAATCGGCCCTTTGCCGTGCTTTGCATGGAAATCAGGCACGTGCGATCACCCCCTTGGCTATTCGGAATCAACGGGGAATTTCGCACACTTTGATGTATTTTGCGAAATCCTCGTGTCGATCCGATCGAGCTTCGCGGTCCTGTTCTTTTATGGAATCGGCTCAGGCACGACCATACACATCGTCAAAGCGCACGATGTCGTCCTCGCCAAGATAGCTGCCGGACTGCACCTCGATCAGCTCCAGCGACACCTTGCCGGGGTTGCGCAGACGATGCACGCTGCCGAGTGGGATGTAGGTGCTCTGGTTCTCACCGAGCAGGAATATCTTGTCGTCGCAAGTCACTTCAGCGGTACCGGAAACAACAATCCAGTGTTCGGCGCGATGATGATGCTTCTGCAGGCTCAGGCTGGCACCGGGCTTGACGACGATACGCTTGACCTGGAAGCGACTGCCGGCTTCAAGCGAATCGTAGCTGCCCCATGGGCGATGTACGACACGATGCAGCGAATGCTCGCTGCGACCGGAGGCCTTGAGCTGGTCAACGATGCGTTTCACATCCTGCGCGGCGTCGCGATGGGCAACCAGTGTGGCATCCGGCGTGGTCACCACAATCAGGTCGTCAATACCAACGGTGGCCACCAGGTGGCGGTCGTGCGATCGGAGCAGTGAGTTGCGGGTATCGATGCTGAGCGTATCGCCTTCGCGCAAGTTGCCTTGCGCGTCCTTGTCGCCAGTCAGCCACAGTGCCGACCATGAACCGATATCGCTCCAGGCGCAGCTGACCGGGATCACCGCGGCATGGCGGGTCTTTTCCATCACGGCGTAATCGATCGAATTGTCCGGCACCAGCGCAAACGCTTCGCGATCGATTCGCACGAAGTCGAGATCCACGGACGCCTTGGCGTGTGCGTTGCGCACGGCAGCCAGCATCGCCGGTGCGTGTGCGGCGAGTTCCTCCAGATAGCGTGTGGCCTTGAACAGGAACATGCCGGAATTCCAGTCATAACCGCCATCGGCGAGATAGGATTCGGCGGTGGCCTGGTCGGGTTTCTCGACGAACTGTTCCACCCGGTAACCGTCACTGCCGATGGCCTCGGCGCGACGGATATAGCCAAAGCCGGTTTCCGGGCGATCCGGGCGGATGCCGAACGTCACCAGCCAACCCTTTTCGGCCAGCGGCAACGCCTGTTTCACCGCTGCGACGAACCCGGCAGTGTCGCCGATCAGGTGATCGGCCGGCAGCACCAGCAGCAAGGCATCGGCATTGCGTTGCATTGCTTGCAATGCACCAAGCGCGATCGCCGGGGCGGTATTACGCGCCAGTGGCTCCAGTACGATGGTGGCGTTATCGATACCGGCTTCCAGCAACTGATCGGCAGCGAGGAACCGGTGATCCTCGCTGGCCACCACGATCGGCGCGCTCAAATCGGGCAACTGTTGAGTCCGTGCGATGGTCTGCTGGAACAGCGTGCCCTTGCCGGCCAGTGCGAGGAACTGTTTGGGCAGATTCTTGCGTGATATCGGCCACAAGCGGGTGCCGCTACCGCCGCTGAGGATGAGTGGTATCAACATGGCTCAGGATCCTGAAGTGGCCAACTGGCGGATAACTTCCCGCAGGCCGTGCTGCCAATCGGGCAGCAGAAAGTCAAAATGCTGCTGGAAGCTGCGATTGTCCAGCAGCGACCACGCCGGGCGCGAGGCAGGCGTTGGGAATTCGGCGCTGCTGATCGGAATGATCTGCGGTTGCCGCGTGATCAGGCCCTGCGCCCTGGCCTGCTCGAAGATGGCGCTGGCAAAGCCATGCCAGGTTGTGGCGCCGCTGGCGACCAGATGATGCGTGCCGCCGAGCTGTCGATGTTGTGCGGCGTCGGCGTGTCGCCAGCGGTCGAGTGCCGCCAGGCTGGCGTTGACGATCAGCATGGTGTCGGTCGGTGCGCCGTGCTGGTCGGCCACTACGCGCAGCTCGTCACGCTCGGCGCCCAAGCGCAGCATGGTGCGTAGAAAATTGTGGCCGTGCGCGGCATACACCCATGCAGTGCGAAACGTCAGATGGTTGGCGCCGCTGTCGCGCAAGGCGTGTTCGCCAGCCAACTTGCTGCGGCCGTAGGCACCCAGTGGGCCGGTCGGCGCATCGACGGCGTATGACTGCGGCTGATGACCGTCGAATACGTAGTCGGTTGAATAATGAATCACCAGCGCGCCGTGCGCCGCGGCCCAAGTGCCAAGAACACCCACGGATTCACCGTTGACACGGGTGGCTGGCGCTTCTTCCTGCTCGGCCCGATCGACCGCCGTATAGGCGGCAGTGTTGACGATCACATCAGGCCGCAGGCGATCAAGCAGAACGGGCAGTGACTCCGGAATGGACAGATCGGCAATCTCGCCGTGGCCGCCATGAGTCAGCACGCCGTCGCGGCTGGCGACGACGAGCTCACCGCGGGAAGCCAAGCCACCGTGATCGAGAAACGTGCGGCCAAGCTGGCCGTTGGCGCCAAGCAACAGCGTCTTCACGGCACGAAAACCGGCAATCGCTCGGGTGCGACATCCTTCAGCAACGGTGTCTTGCCGTCTTTCTCGGACAGCAATGGCTCGCTCAGCGGCCAGTCGATGCCAAGCCCGGCATCGTTCCAGCGGATGCCGGCATCGGCCTTGGCGTCGTACAGCGCCGTGCATTGATAAGTGAACGTGGCGAATTCGGACAGTACACAGAAGCCATGCGCAAAACCTTCGGGTACCCAGAAGTGGCGATGGTTATCGGCGGTCAGCATCACGCCAACGGATTGCCCGAACGTGGGCGAGCCGCGACGAATGTCCACCGCCACGTCGTACACTTCACCCTCGAGCACGCTGACCAGCTTGCCCTGCGGGTTGGGCCACTGGTAGTGCAGGCCACGCAGTACACCACGGGCGGAGCGCGAGACGTTGGATTGCACGAAGCGGTGGTCCACACCGGCCGCGCGGTACTTCGCCTCGTTGTAGCTTTCGTAGAAGAAGCCACGGGCATCGCCGAACACTTGCGGTTCCAGTATCAGCGCGCCGGGCAGGGTGGTTTCAATCACTTTCATCGTACGGGGCCTTGCTTGGTCAGTTGCTGCAGGTACTGGCCGTAACCGGTTTTGGCCAGTGGCGCGGCCAGTGCCAGCAATTGTTCCGTGTCGATCCAGCCGTTGAGGTAGGCGATTTCTTCCGGACAGCACACCTTGAGGCCTTGGCGATTCTCAATCGTCTCGATGTAGTTGCCGGCCTCCATCAACGATTCATGGGTCCCCGTATCGAGCCACGCAAAGCCTCGACCGAGCTGTTCCAGATGCAGCGAGTCGTCGTCGAGGTAGCAGCGGTTGAGATCGGTGATCTCCAGTTCACCGCGCGGCGAGGGCTTCAATGCCGCCGCGTAATCGCACACACGGCTGTCGTAGAAGTACAGGCCGGTGACCGCGTAGTGGGACTTCGGTTGGGGTGGCTTTTCCTCCAGCCCGATGACTTTGCCGGCGGCGTCGAACTCGGCCACGCCGTAGCGCTCGGGATCCTTCACCCAGTAGCCGAACACGGTGGCACCGTGGTCGCGCGCGGCGGCGCGCTTGAGACGCTCGGTGAAACCGTGGCCGTAGAAGATGTTGTCGCCCAGGACCAGGCAACTTGGCTTGCCGTCGATAAAGTCACGGCCAATGGTGAACGCCTGCGCCAATCCGTCCGGCGATGGTTGCACGGTGTAGCGGATGTCGATGCCCCATTGCGAACCATCGCCGAGCAGGCGCTGGAACATCGCCTGCTCGTGCGGGGTGTTGATTACTAGGACTTCGCGGATGCCGGCCAGCATCAAGGTGGCCAGGGGGTAATAGATCATCGGCTTGTCGTACACCGGCAGCAGCTGCTTGCTGACCGCGCGGGTGATCGGGTGCAGCCGGGTGCCGGAACCACCGGCGAGGATGATGCCTTTCTGGGTATGGCTCATGAGCCGAGACGCTCCATGCGATAGCTGCCGTCGAGTACGCGCTGTACCCATGGCTGGTTCGAGAGATACCAGTCCACCGTCTGAGCGATGCCGGTTTCAAACGTTTGCGACGGTCGCCAGCCCAGTTCGGTCTGCAGCTTGCTGGAGTCGATCGCGTAGCGGCGGTCGTGGCCGGGGCGGTCCCTGACATAGGTGATCAGCGACTCGCGCGGTCGGCCGTCGGTCAGGGGGGCTCGCGTGTCGAGCAGGGCACAGATCGTTTTCACCACCGCGATGTTCTCGCGTTCCGCATTGCCGCCCACGTTGTAGGTCTCGCCCACCCGGCCGGCCTCCAGTACGCGGTGGATCGCGCTGCAGTGGTCGCCCACGAACAGCCAGTCGCGGATGTTCCTGCCGTCGCCGTAGACCGGCAACGGCTCACCCGCCAGCGCTTTCTGGATCACCAACGGGATGAGCTTCTCCGGGAATTGGTATGGCCCGTAGTTGTTCGAGCAGTTGGTGGTCAGCACCGGCAGGCCATAGGTATGGTGGAACGCGCGTACCAGGTGATCGGAGGCGGCCTTGGAGGCAGAGTACGGCGAGTTCGGCGCGTACGGAGTGGTTTCGGTGAATTTGCCCTCGACACCGAGCGAGCCGTACACCTCATCGGTGGACACGTGCAGGAAGCGGAATTCATCGCGGGCTGCGCCTTCCAGGCCGCGCCAGTAGTCGCGCACACACTCCAGCAGGCCAAGCGTGCCGACCACATTGGTCTGCACAAACTCGGCCGGCCCGTCGATCGAGCGATCGACGTGCGATTCGGCCGCGAAGTTGACAATGGCGGCGGGGCGGTGTTCGGCCAGCAGCTTCGCCACCAGCGCCCGGTCGCCGATATCGCCTTGCACGAACGTGTGCCGGTTGTTGCCTTGCAATGTCGCCAAGGTATCTGGATTGCCGGCGTAGGTGAGCTTGTCCAGATTGACGACCCGCAGGCCACCAGCTACCGCCTGCAGTACGAAATTGGCACCGATGAAGCCTGCGCCGCCAGTAACGAGCAGCAATTCGGTGTGATGTGATGGGCTGTTCATCGAACTCTCTTTGGTGTCATATGGGCAACATTCGGACGCGGATGGTTCCGTCAATAGCAGATATCGTTGAACCGGTGGGCCGATATGCATGTATGCGGCAAACCGGTGAATAGTTTGCCATTAATTGGGGGTGAAGATTGAGAAACTGGCCGATGGTGGGTAACCGAAGTCCGGCGCTGCTTCAGCGTTGTGCAGTTTTTAGGCGAGGTGCAGGGTAAGAATGGAAACGGCAAGAATGTCGCTGTCGAGGCGCATCTGGACAAGACGTGACGTATTTTGGGAGCTTACCAAGCGCGATGTGTCCGCGCGCTATAGCGGATCTTTCTTCGGGCTGCTCTGGTCATTCTTCAATCCGCTGTTGATGCTGGCTGTCTATACGCTTGCGTTTCGCGTATTCCTCGGCATGCGGTGGCCGAACATGGAGTCTGGTGCTGATTTTTCGCTGATGATCTTCTGCGGCATGATCAACCACTCGCTGCTGGCCGAATGCATCATGCGTGCACCGGGCGTCATCGTCTCGCAGAGCAATCTGGTGAAGCGGGTGGTGTTTCCACTGACCATCCTGCCTTGCGTCATGGTGGCCTCGACGCTGTTCAATGCGCTTCTGAGCATGCTGGTGCTGCTGATCTTCGTGTTGATCTCGCAGCACACGCTCCATGCGACTGTGCTGTATCTGCCCCTGCTGTATGCGCCCTATGTGTTGTTGCTGTGCGGGGTGAGCTGGCTGATGGCGTCACTAGGCGTGTTCGTCCGCGATGTCACCCAGGTTGCCGGTGTGATCTCGTCCATATTGATGTTCCTGAGCCCGGTGTTCTATCCCGCATCGAGCCTGCATGAACCGTATCGCGGCTGGATTGCTCTCAACCCACTGACCCTGATGATTGAACAGACACGCCAGCTGGTGTTGTTCGGACAGTCGCCGGATTGGCATGCACTTGGCGTCTACAGCATGGTTGCGGTGGCTATATTGCTGCTCGGATATGTCTGGTTCCAGCGCACACGGGATGGATTTGCCGATGTCCTCTGAACCTGCTCTGGAGACATCGTCCGGCGAAGTGGTTATCGAGGCCCGTGCGCTGGGCAAGTGCTACCAGCTCTACGACAAGCCAGTGCATCGAATGCTGCAGAGCCTGATCGGTGGCAGGCAACGGTTCTATCGTGAATTCTGGGCACTGCGTGAAATCGATTTTGAGGTGCGGCGTGGCGAGACACTCGGCATCATCGGGCGCAATGGGGCCGGGAAATCGACCCTGTTGCAGCTGATCGCCGGCACGCTCAAGCCCACCGAGGGAAGTGCCGCCATTCATGGTCGTGTGGCTGCGTTGCTGGAACTGGGTAGTGGTTTCAATCCCGAATTCACTGGCCGTCAGAACGTGTATCTGAATGCGTCCATCCTTGGTTTGAGTCGCAGCGAAGTCGATGCCCGCATCGAGGACATCCTGGCCTATGCCGACATCGGCGAATTCGTCGACCAACCAGTACGCAACTACTCCACGGGCATGGTGATGCGGCTGGCATTCGCCGTGGTGACGCACGTGGATGCTGACATCCTGATCATCGATGAGGCGTTGGCGGTCGGCGATGCTTTCTTCATGCAGAAATGCATGCGTTATCTGCGCGAGTTCCGCAAGCGAGGCACCATGCTATTCGTCAGTCATGACGGTGGCGCGGTGACCAGCCTTTGCGACCGCGCGATCTGGCTGGAGCATGGTCGGGTGCAGTGTATTGGTGATGCCCGCAATGTCATGGAGGCCTATCTGGAAGCTTCCATTGTCGAACGTCAGGGCGGAGCGGGCGGGCGTGACTCCAGACCGAATGGTCGCGCCTACTTGGCGCCGGCGGAGCAGGTTGATTTCCGCCAAGAGCTGATGGATCGATCAGTCCTGCGTAATGACCTGCAAATCTTTCCCTTCAAGCCGGATGCTGATGGTTTCGGGGAATGCAAGGCGCATATTGTCCATGTCGCTTTTCGCAACGAGGCTGATGAGGTGCTGGCCATGGTGGTGGCTGGCGAAGGCGTGACTCTGGAAGTCAAACTGCAGGCAGAGAATGCGATTGACAACGTGATCGTAGGATTTTACGTGAAGGACCGGCTAGGCCAGCTGCTGTTCGGTGACAACACCGTGCTCAGCCATGAGGGTGACTTCGCCGTGAGTGGTGGCCAGGCCTTTCAGGCAAGTTTCCGTTTTGTCATGCCTCGACTGGTTCCGGGGGAGTACTTCATCACCGTAGGCGTGGCCGAGGGAACCCAGGAGCAATATGTAATCCAGCACTGGCTGCACGAGGCTTTGCGCTTCATGGCCACCGGCGGCACGCTGTCGTCCGGACTGATCGGCATACCGATGCTCGACGTACGATTGGAACGAATAACCCATGAGTCCTGATTTTCGCCTCGAAGAGCATCCACTGGTACTGATGAAGCCACGCATCGTGCCGCCTTACGGTTGGGTCGGACACATTCCGTTCGCCTATCTCGCCGTCGATCTCCTGCGGCCGCGTACCCTGGTCGAGCTGGGTACCCATTCGGGCAACTCCTATCTGGCGTTTTGCCAGGCGGTGCATGCTCTAGATCTGTCCTGTCGCTGTACAGCGGTGGATACCTGGCAAGGTGACGAGCATGCATTGCATTACGGCGAGCAGGTGTACCAGTCGTTACGGGCGCGGCATGACCCGCTGTACGAAGATTTCTCGCGGCTGCTACGTTCCCGCTTCGATGATGCAGCGGCAGAATTCGAGGACGGCAGCATCGATCTGCTGCATATCGACGGGCTACATACTTACGAAGCGGTACGACATGATTTCGAGACATGGCTGCCGAAGCTGAGTGATCGCGCGGTTGTGCTGTTACACGACACGGCCCAGCAAGATCGCGGATTCGGCGTCGGGCAATTCCTCGAAGAATTGTCGACCAGCTATCCATGCTTCAGTTTCAGGCATAACCACGGCTTGGGTATAGTTGCTGTGGGTTCGCAAGTACCTACAACATTCGTCGCGTTCATGCGGCATGCCGAAGCTTCGCCCGATTCGGTACGCAGCTTCTTCGAGGCCTTGGCAGGCACCTTGGTCGATGCCCATGGCTACCCGACGTCGGCTGCCGTGATCGAGCCGCAGCACGTGGTCTGTCATCTTTTCTACCGCCATCATGACGAGGCTTACGACGAAAGTCGCATGATTTCACAACCGGTCGATGTGTCCGATGACATCGTGGATCTGCAATTCCGGCTGCCTGCCGGCATTTGCCCGGATTACCTCAGACTTGATCCCGCCGATTTGCCAGGTGTCTACGGACTGAAGCGGGTCATGTTGCGGCAAACAGGCGATGTGGAAGGAAGGCTCCTGGATCAGTTGCCGGGCCGGCTAGGCCACATCAACGGAGAATTGCTCCCGGCCAACAATATGCACTCTCTTCGCATAGTCAGTTTCGATGGCGATCCGAACGTTGAATTCGAGGTTGGCAGTGCTCTCGTAGCAGGATCAGGCGATGAATCGCTGGAGGTGACCGTTCGGGTTGAATATGAGGTAGTGGTTTGCGATCCCGTTCTGCACTACTTGCTGGAACGGCAGGCGATGACCAGCATGCTCCAGCTCTCGCGTGCACGGGTGGACATACAGAACCTGTCCCGTGCGTTCTCGCGACAGGGAATGGAGACTCAGGCGGCTCTTGCCAGCAACCATGCAACTACGCAAGTTGCCTTGCAGAAGCTGCAGCAGGGTATCGATGAGCTTGCAAGGCGCGGCTTGTGGTCCCGGGTAAGAAGGGTCATCAAGGGTGGTCAGTAGGCAGAGTGACCTGAGCATGACGTCCACGTATCGAACATTGGGGAACCACTTGCGCGGCATCCTGCGGCGCTTGCGCAGACGATTGCATGGCATGGAGCTTGCGCTGCACCCGCTTGAGCAACTGGAGGCGGTGGCGGGCAAGCCGGGGCTATGGCAGGCCAGCGGCAACGATCCGAAGTTTGCCTGTGTGGCTGATGGTTTCCCGCTGATAGCCGGCTGGTACCGTCTTTCTGTCGAGCTGGAGGGCATGGAGGATGACCGGCTGGAGCCGATGCTGTATTTCGATTACGGCTATGGCATGCATGAGACCTGGTCGCTGTATCTGGGTTTCATTCGGTTTGGTGCGAGACGTCATGCAGGCGTCGTTCTGCTTCCGTCCGATGTGCAGCGATTGCGTTTCGATCCAGCCAATGTTCCATGCAAGTTCCGCGTGCAACACCTCGTGCTCAGACGGCTCAGTCGTGCCGGTGCGGCCTGGCACATGTTGTGCGCGGTCGCGAGGAGTCAGGGCGTACACGGTTCCGGCCGCGGCAGGCTGATGCTTGACCTCCTGCGAAAACTGGGGGAGCCCGGTGGGCAGCACGCTTTTGCGACATCGTTGCATGCGCTTTATGTCGGGCATGGAAGCATCAAGGCGCCCACCTACGAACGTTGGCTGAAGCTTTACGATCAGCCCGTCGCACCGATGCGGGCCATGTCTGGATTGCTGGTCTCGGTCCTGCTGCCCACCTTCAATACGCCGGAAATCTGGTTGCGGCGTTGTCTGGATAGCGTGCTGGCGCAGTCTTATCCGCACTGGGAGCTGTGCGTGGCCGACGATGCCTCCACTGAGCCTCAGGTCCGGACGGTGCTGGAAGAATACGCTGATCGCGCTCCCGACCGAATAAGGATCATCTGGCGCGAATGCAATGGCCATATTTCCGTAGCGTCAAACAGTGCACTGACCTTGGCACGGGGCGATTACGTGGCGCTCCTCGATCACGATGACGAGCTGCATCCCGATGCGCTGGCCACGATCGTCGAAGCGTTGCAGCGCAACCCGCAGTGGCAATTCGTCTATTCGGACGAGGACAAGATTGATGCTGACGGTCGTCGTTATGATCCCTACTTCAAGCCAGACTGGAATCCGGATCTTCTGCACGGGCAGAACTGCGTCAGCCATCTGGGCATTTATTCGCGTGAGTTGATGATTGAGCTGGGGGGATTCCGCGAAGGGCTGGAAGGCAGTCAGGACTGGGATCTGGCGCTGCGCTGCAGTGAGCGGCTGAGGCCGGAACAGATCGGCCATGTTCCCGTGGTGCTCTATCATTGGCGGGCGATCGCCGGATCGACTGCGCAAGGCGTGGATCAGAAAAACTATGCCCACGAGGCTGGTCGGCGCGCCTTGGGTGAACACTTCGAGCGTATCGGCATAGCAGCCAAGGTCATGGAGATTGACGGTATGCGGGGTGCCTTTCGTGTACGTCATCCGCTGCCCGACCCGTTGCCGCTTATCAGCATCATTGTGCCCACCCGGGATCGGTTGGATCTGTTGCGCCAATGCATGGAGTCGATCCTGGTGCGGACAACCTATCCGCATTACGAAGTTGTCATAGTCGACAACCAATCCGTCGAGGCGGAGTCGCTTGCCTATTTCGCCAGTTTCACCGATCACCCTCGGGTGCGTGTATGGCGGTACGACCAGCCTTTCAATTATTCGAGCATCAACAATGACGCCCTGCATGAGTGCCAGGGTGATCTGATCTGTCTGCTCAACAATGACATCGAGGTCATCACGCCGGATTGGCTCGAGGAACTGGCCAGCCATGCAATCCGTCCGCATGTGGGTGCGGTGGGGGCGATGCTGTACTACCCCAACGACACCATCCAGCATGCCGGGGTGATGACGGGAGTGCATGGCGTGGCGGCGCACCCTTACTGTGGTATGCCTAGAGGCCATTCAGGTCAGATGGCACGGGCGAAGCTGACTCAGACGATGAGTGCAGTTACCGCAGCCTGCCTGATGGTGCGACGGGGCGTCTATCAACAGGCGGGTGGTCTGGATACGTCCCTGCCAGTGGCTTTCAATGACATCGATTTTTGTCTGAGATTGCGCCAGCTGGGTTATGCCAATGTGTGGACGCCTTTTGCGGAGCTTTACCACCACGAATCCGCTTCGCGTGGACACGAAGATACGGCGGAAAAGCGGGCGCGTTTCATGAGCGAAGTGGAGTTCATGAAGCGACGCTGGGGCAACCAGCTGGAATGTGATCCGGCATACAACCCCAACCTCACACTCGCTGGCGAACCGTTCACGCTGGCTTTTCCGCCACGTGAATGGCGGCATGCGGAGACGAGGCCTGTATCTGTGGGAGCAGGGAGATTGAATGTGCCGCAACAAATCCGGATGTCGGCAGGCTGATGTCCTGGCTGACAAACCGGCGACCACGCATGTCCAGCCCTCTGTTGTGCATTGGCCACAGCCACGTGGCTTGTGTGGCGCGGGCCGCCGAGGCCGCGGGTACCTCCCTGCAGGCGTTGAATTTCTGGGAAATGCCTGGCGCCATCCAGCATGAAAACGGAACGTCGCGGCTGTCGGTGTTGCTCGAACAACGATTGAAGAAGCACACCGGGCCGGTTTTTTCAATGATCGGCGGCGCGGCGCATGGGGTGCTTGGCATGCTCGTGCATCCGCGGCGCTTCGATTTTGTGCTGCCTGCAGAACCGGCATTGCCGCTGGATCCTGCTGCCGAGGTGCTTCCGGCACTCGCAGTGCGGCACATATTGGAGTCGTTGATGGTCGACTACCTCACCATGATGTCGCAGGTTCATCGGCTTTGTGCCGGCCGACTGTTTCATCTCGAATCGCCGCCACCACTTGCCGATGCCCAGCGCATGCAGGCGGACATTCCATGGGGCATGTATCCAGGCATGTGCCACGAAATTTCACCGGCGCATTTCCGCTACAAGTTGTGGCGCCTTCATTCGCAGATCGTGGGCGACTGGTGCGCCAGGGCCGGGGCAACGTTTGTGCCTTGTCCGCCGCAGTCTGTTGACGAAAACGGCTTCATGCGCGAGTCGTATTATGGTGACGGTGCTCATGCCAATACGGCCTATGGCGAGCTGGTGCTGGAGCAGATGAGGCAGCTGGCATGAGCCATCCCTACCTGGACATTCCCGATCTACAGCGGTGGAGCCGGGCAATGGCAGGTCGCGCCGACGAGAGCATCGATCCCGTTTCCCCACCGCCATTCAAGATAGGGGTCGACAGTCGGGTGGTTACTGCGGGCAGCTGCTTCGCGCAGCACCTGGCACGTCATCTGCGCGAACAGGGCCATGCCTGTTTCGAAACCGAACCACCGCATCCGTTGCTGGCTCCTGCGTTGGCAGAAACCTTCAATTACGGCATCTATTCAGCGCGCTACGGCAACATCTACACCGCACGCCAGCTGCTTCAGCTATGGCAGCGTGCGACGGGGGCATTCGTGCCAGTGGACGACATCTGGGCAGGGGAGGCCGGGTGGTACGACCCTTTCCGCCCCGGCATCCAGCCCGACGGATTCAGCTCGGTACGCGAATATCAAGAGGATCGTCGCCAGCATTTCGCCGCGGTACGTCGGGCCTTTGGCGAGATGGACGTGTTCGTATTCACGCTCGGGCTCACCGAGTGCTGGGCCTCGCGCGAGGACGGTGCCGTCTACCCGCTGTGCCCCGGCGTGGCAGCTGGCAATTACAGCGCCGACCGGCATGTCCTGCTCAATCTTTCGGTCGACGAAGTGGTGGCTGATCTGCGTGCCTTCGTCGACGAGGTGCGTCGGGTGAATCCGCATATGCGGATGATCCTGACGGTGTCACCGGTGCCACTGGCGGCCACGGCCGAGCCACGGCACGTCTTGGCCGCTACCACTTATTCCAAGGCGGTGTTGCGGGTTGCAGCGGAGCAACTGTGCCGGTTGCCGGACGTGTATTACTTTCCGGCCTACGAAATCGTCAGCGCGGCAGGGCCGGCTTACTTTGCCGGGGACCGCCGCACACTGCATGAGCATGGTGTGCGTCAGGTGATGTCGCTGTTTTTCCGGCATGTGCTGGAGGCATTCCCGTCGATACCCGTCGTGGCTGCACATGACGACTTCTTGCAGCATGGGCAGGTGGTCGTCGATACGCTGTGCGATGAACAGCGACTGGATCCATCGCAAGGGGAAGCGGGCCGGCGGGAGAGTGGTGATGATCGAGCGTGACCGGCTGGAGGATGGATTCACGCATGCACGGGAACTGATGCAGTGCCAGCAGTTTGTCGAGGCGATTGCATGGTTGAACGCCTGTCATCGGCAGCAGCCCGAGGCGCGCTACGAAAGATTGCTGGCAGAGTGCCGCTACAAGGCATATCTGATTCAGCCACCGCAAACTGCCGTGAGGGGTCCATGGCCCTTGCCGGTAGTTGATCCTTTTGCCGATATCCATGGCGTGCCGGAGATTGATGCCAGTCAACTGAATGCCATCACGCTCGCTGCCGGCATTCGCTGCCATGGTGCGCTGCTGGTGCGTGGCTTGTTGCAGGAGTCGAAGGCATTGCAACTGGCAACCGGTGTGCAGCAGGCGCTGGCGGATTGTGCAGCATGGCACCGCAATGGCATGGGGCCATCCGACTCGCCATGGTATTCACGGCTGGCATTGCCCGACGACTGCGAGATTGAGCCAGCCCGTATCTGGGTAGAGGAAGCGAATGGCGTATGGACGGTCGATTCGCCGCGCATGCTGTTCGAGCTCGCCGAACTGTTCGCTTCGAGCGGAGCGGGTGCGGCCATCGCCGGTTACTTCGGCGAACGGCCGATGCTGTCGGTGGGCAAGTCGACCTTGCGTCGGGTGCCCGGCACGATCCGCACGGCTGATTGGCATCAGGACGGGGCATTCATGGGCAGCGACATCCGCAGCGTGAACGTCTGGCTCAGCCTTTCGCATTGCGGCGAGGACGCCTCGGGACTGGAGATCCTGCCACGGCGACTGTCCCAGGTGCTGCCGACCGGTAGTCATGGCGCATATTTCGACTGGTCGGTCGGGCCGGGCATGGTCGAAGAGGCTGCCGAAGGCATCGCTACGGTCAGCCCGATTTTCGCCCCAGGCGATGCATTGCTGTTCGACCACTTCTTTCTGCACCGTACCGGCATACCGGCGGCTATCGCAAAAGATCGTTACGCCATCGAATCATGGTTCTTTGCACCTTCGGCGTATCCGGCCCAGCAGGTTCCATTGTGGCTCTGAGTGGCACGCTGCGACGCTGTGTCACGCTGTCGCAGCATGGTTCCGGATCGACTGCTCCAGTTCCTCCAGTCGTTGCCGCTGTGCCTCGATCACCTCGCGGGCACGCTGCAGCGCATCGGTACGCCGACTGAGGCAAGTCTCGGTCTGGGACAGGATCGCGCGCAGATGCATGCCATCGGCTTCCAGCGCCAGGCAGGCTTCGAGCATGTTGTCGGCGCTGAAGAAACTGTCGATCAATGCCTGCAATGCGGAGGTCATCCGCGCCGCCGGTACCAGGATGCCAAGCCCGTTGAAGAACGGCAGCGTGCGGAAGGTGAATTCGGTGCCTGCGCTGGCGATATAATCCTCGATCGCAGTAAGCACCCCATTGCGCGGGCCGCCTTCGTGCAACGCGTTGGCCAGCACGCCATTCATCCCGTGCTCGACCAGTTCGGCTACGCCTGGCAGCATGCCGCGATAAGCGTAAGGGTGCTTCTGCGACGCTTCCAGATCGTCCGGGTTGTAGTACATGTCGCGCCTTGCATAAGGCCACGCGACATCGTGCGAGATCACGATCGGTGGCGCTTGGCCGGTCTGCTCGGCACGCGCATGCAGCTGGTTCAGTTCACTGTAGACGGTGGCCCAGTTGTGATCGCCGTCGATCAGCGCGACATCCGGTGTTTCCAGCTGGGGGATCGCCGCCACGCTCTTCAGCGGCAGGTAGCGGTATTCGGCCGGGCCGAATTGAGCCAGTACCTCATGCAGGCTGGCTCGCGGCGCTGGATCAATGATGTCGGCATGTGTGCCGGTGGCGCGGCAGTAGGCGAGGATGTTGACGGTGTTCCAGCCACGGTCCGCACCGATTTCCATGATTTTCCGCGGTTGCGCGGTTTCAATCAGCGGGCGGATGTAGCGTTGCCAGAAACGGTTCATTGCAGGTTCTCCGGAAGGG
Source organism: Rhodanobacter koreensis (assembly GCF_054782855.1). NCBI lineage: Bacteria > Pseudomonadati > Pseudomonadota > Gammaproteobacteria > Lysobacterales > Rhodanobacteraceae > Rhodanobacter > Rhodanobacter koreensis. The sequence continues at coordinate 171,459 of NZ_BAAGRR010000012.1, forward strand.
GCGGCTGGTCCGGTGCGATCATGTCCAGCGAGGCATCGTAGTTGGCAGCGGTGCAGGAGTCGCCCACCTTGCGCAGGTAGCCTGACGGGCAGGTGCTGATCAATTGCCGAGTCCAGCTGCGGTCGATCACGAACGGCGAATGGCCACCGGTGAATTCGCGAATGGCCTCCAGATGCTGATGCGTCGAATAGCCGAGCCATGGTTGCCCGAAAAGGGTACCCAGGCAGATCAGGTACGAACGGTACGAGACGAGCGCACCGTAATCGTGCAGCGTCGACAGCGAAAAATTCCCGGTCGGCCCCGTCGCCAGCAGCACCAGCACGGTTTCGGCGCTGCCGACCCAGTGGCGTGCCGTGGCGAGGACGTGCGGATCGCCTGGCAACCCCTGCAGGGCGGTGGCACGTGCCGGCCATGCCGGCATGGCCGAAGGCGGGTTGACATGCAGGATCCGCGACGCGGTGGCGTCGATCATGCCCAACATGCTGTCGATGAAGGCAACCAGCCCCGCTTCCGCACCTGCGACAATGACGGCGTCGGGACGGACCTGATGAATGATTTCCTGCAGGCTGACCAGATCGGCCGGTGCCACGCCAGCCGGCTGGCCGAGCCATCTGACCTCGCGTTGCAAGGCGCATTCGGCGTATACCGATTGCAGATGGGCTTGTGCGCCCTCGTCGAAATGTAGGGCCAGTTGCCCGGACCGAACCTGTTCGGTGATCCCCAGATGCATCGGCAACAATGTGCGCTGCCGCACGCCGGTGGCGAATTCCGAAGGCATGCGACCGCGAAAACTCAGGCGGGAACGGTGGACACCGGCAAAATCTTCGCCGCGAAGCGCGCGATAGGCGTTGGCATAGGCGCGCACGCGCGAATCCTTCTCCGCGTCGTCCACATTCGTGGTGGTGCCCCCATGGAACTGGTGGAAACTTGCTTCACCCAGCAGCGATACCAACGGGCCAGTCGTGGTATCGCTGGCGCGTCGCCACAAATCGAGGTTGGCAAAGCCACCGCCGGCCTGGTCGAATGCCTCGTCGAAGCCGCCGATGCGATCGTAGAGCGTGGTCGGCAGCATCAGGCAATTGCTTTCGCTGAGACCATCGAACCATGGTTCGGGATTTTCACCGATCGGGGCGCCGATGCGGAACAGCTCGTAGCCGTCGGCCGGCCAGCGGATCCGCTCGAACAACCGGTCCTCCTGTTCGCGGGTGTAGCCGGTCATGGCCAGCCAGCGCTGGTCGCCGCCGATAAACCAGTGCCGCAGGGCGACCACCGCGTCGGGATGCTCCTGCCAAGTCTGCCGTGCTTCATGGAATACGCCCGGGCTGAGCAGATGGGCGCCGTCGATCATCAGCGCCAGATAATCGCCGCGTGCCTGCAGCGCAGCCTCATTCAGTGCGGCGCATGGCGAGGTCAGCTGGCGGCTGGGACGCACCAACCGGAACTGGGGGCCGAAACCCGCGATCCAGTCTGGGTCCAGTGGTGGGTTGGAACCGTTGTCGATGCACAGCACCTCGTAACTGAGATCATCCGCACCGCGTTGATAATCCCGACCGAGCGAGGTCAACGTGCGTTCCGCCTCGCGCTGCATGTTGTAGAAGTTGACGATTACCGAAAGATCCACCTTGTCGGTCACGGCCCCGCGCTGCAGCGGCAGGACACCATGTGTTCGCGGCGCAGCAAGTGCTGCCCCACGGATGCGGAACGGCGACTCCAGCACCGGCACACCGGCACCAGCGATGCGAAGTTCCAGCACATGCAGTTGGCCGTTGCCGAGCGCTTCCGGCAGCGGCAGGTCGAACCCGCAGCAACCGTCACCCTGTTGCAGTTCGGCGATGTCGGCGCGCCATTGATTGGCCTCGAAGCGCAGCAGCTCATGATCACCTTCATGCAGGGACAGGGTCGGCGAGCCATTTGTCCCATCGAGCCAGCGGACCCATCCGCGGATACGAGTGGGTCCGCATTGATCCAGTGAGCCATGCAGGCGCGGAGTACCTATCGGCAGAGGCAGCACATCGATGATCTGGTCTGCGGACCACGACATCAGTGGTGCGGGAACCGTGAACGGACTGCCCGCGAGTTCCAGATCCGTGTCTCCGCCGGCGGCCGTGATCGTCAGGACGGTGCCGGGTGCAGGTCGTGGGTCGAGTGCGATGGCGAAGGCGCAATGGCCGTCGCGCTTGCCGGCCATGGCAAGGTCGGCGCGGAAGATTGCAGCGTCGGTGCTGCCCAGCAGCACGCCCGCTGCACGAACCTCAACTCGGAGATACGGCTGTTCCGGTCGGGTATCCCATGCCCAGCCGTGCAGCAGGCCGCCCCTCAAGCCGTCCACGACACCTTCTATCGTGGCGGATGGCATGGGATTGCGCTGGGTAGGGGTCATGAACACATCTCGCTGGTCGACAGCCGGGCTGACAGAGTGCCGTGGGCATGTCGCGCGCACTGCGGGAAGCGCTAAAGATCGCGTTTTCGGATGTGATACGCAATACGCCAGCGCATGTGCGAGGCAGGTCACGGTGCGCGGAGTGTACGAAACGCTGCAGTTCCAGACCGAAAGGTGTATCTGACTGAATGGATGAGCCATCCGCGGTTCAGCAAAGGCCCGTGTGCCTAGTAAGATAGGCGCTTTGCCCCTACGCCCTTTCACCGGATGCCATGACAGCCATGAAAAACCGCAGCAAGCCTGATGCACTCGGTCTGGGCACCCGCGCCATCCATGCCGGTCAGCACCCCGATCCCAGCACCGGCGCGATCATGACGCCGATCTACGCCACCTCGACCTATGTGCAGGAGAGCCCGGGCAAGCACAAGGGCTATGAGTACTCGCGCACGCAGAACCCCACCCGGATGGCATATGAGCGTTGCGTGGCGGATCTGGAAGGTGGCGTGGCCGGCTTCGCGTTTGCCTCGGGTCTGGCGGCTGCCGCAACGGTGCTCGATCTGCTCGATTCGGGCAGTCACGTCATCGCGATGGATGACCTTTACGGTGGAACTTACCGGCTGTTCGAAAAGGTGCGGCGGCGTTCGGCCGGGCTGGATTTCAGTTTTATTGACCTTAACGACGCCGGCGCCATGAAGGCGGCACTCAAGCCGAACACGCGGATGATCTGGGCGGAGACGCCGACCAACCCGATGCTGAAGCTGGTCGATCTGGCCAAGGTCGCTGCGTTCGCGAAGAAGCACGACCTGATCCTGGTGGTCGACAACACGTTCTGCTCGCCGATGATCCAGCGCCCGCTGGAATACGGCGCGGACCTGGTGCTGCATTCGGCCACCAAGTACCTCAACGGTCATTCCGACATGGTCGGCGGCATCGTGGTGGCCCGCAGCAAGGATCTGGCCGAGCAGATGGGTTTCCTGCAGAACTCGGTGGGCGCGGTGGCCGGACCGTTCGACTCCTTTCTTGCGATGCGCGGCCTGAAGACCCTGCATCTGCGCATGAAGGCGCATTGCGAGAGCGCGGGGGAACTGGCGAAGTGGCTGGAAAAGCATCCGGCTGTGGAGCGGGTGATCTATCCCGGTCTCAAGAGCCATCCGCAACATGCTCTTGCAAAACGCCAGATGGATGGCTTCGGCGGCATCATCTCGATCGAGGTGAAGGGTGGCCTGAAAAAGGCCCGACGTATGCTGGAGCGCTGCGAGCTGTTCGCGCTAGCCGAATCGCTGGGCGGTGTCGAGAGTCTGATCGAACACCCCGCCATCATGACGCACGCCTCGGTACCGGCTGCCAACCGCAAGCGGCTGGGCATCAGCGATGGGCTGATCCGGCTGTCGGTGGGCGTGGAAGATGTGATCGATTTGCGCGATGAGCTGACGCTGGCGCTGGATTGACGAACCTCGCATACGCTTACTCACATCATCATCGCGCAGTTTCAAAAGGCGGCTGTGCAGAGTGCCTTGTCAATCACCGTTCGTAGCCGGTCAACCATTGATCGAGTAGGGTAATTCAAACCTATGATTTCAGCTTACCGCCTCTTTGAACCTGTAGCACCTTATCGTGCTTTGGTTCGCCACTTTGCGTTGATTGTCCAAATGGCGCGGCGCGATATCGTGGGGCGCTATCGCGGATCATTCATCGGGTTGTTCTGGTCGTTCTTCAACCCGTTGTTGATGCTTTTCATCTACACATTCGTGTTCGGCGTGATTTTCAAGTCGCGTTGGAATGCTCAGGTGGGTGGGCATTTTCAGTTCGCCATCATTCTGTTTTCGGGATTGAACATCAATTCCATGTTTGCCGAATGCGCCAATCGTGCACCGATGCTGATCGTGGAGAACACCAACTTCGTCAAGAAGGTCGTTTTCCCTTTGGAAATACTTTCCTGGAGCACACTCGGTTCGGCGCTTTTTCATCTTTTTGTTTCTACGATCGTGCTATTGATCATCTCGTTGTGCGCCAACGGTAACGTCCCCTGGACGATCGTTCTGTTTCCCATTGTCGTTGCATGTTTTCTGCCATTCGTGGCTGGCACCATCTGGCTGCTGGCATCCCTTGGCGTCTTTCTGCGCGATCTCAAACAGGCGATTGGCATCATCACAACGGCGCTGATGTTCCTTGCGCCCATCCTGTATCCGAGGGAACTCATCCCTGAGCCGTATCGCGTCTGGATGAACCTGAATCCGCTGACGGTTATCGTGGAAGCCTCTCAGAATGTTCTTGTCTGGGGAAAGCCGCCGGTCTGGAGCCATTTGGGACTGTACGCCCTGGTGTCCTGCCTTTTTGCGTGGTTTGCCTTTGTATGGTTCGAGCGCAGCAGGAAGGGGTTTGCCGATGTCCTCTGACCAATTGAGCATCAGTGTCAATGGACTCAGCAAGCGCTATGAGATTTATGCGCAACCGGCCGATCGACTCAAGCAGATGATCCTGCCTCGTATCAGCCGGCTGGTCGGCAAGGAGCAGTTTGCCTATTTCAAGGAGTTCTGGGCCCTGCGCGACGTCAGCTTCGATGTGCGGCGTGGCGAGACCATAGGCATTATCGGGCGCAACGGCTCCGGAAAGTCGACGCTGTTGCAGATGGTGTGCGGCACGCTGCATCCGACGGCAGGTGCGGTGAACGTTTCCGGCCGCATTGCTGCCCTGCTGGAACTGGGTGCGGGGTTCAATCCCGAATTCACCGGCAGGGAAAACGTCTACTTGAGCGGCCTGCTCTACGGCATCTCCGAGGGAGAGTTGCGCAAGCGGTTCCAGTCGATCCTGGATTTTGCGGACATCGGCGATTTCATCGATCAGCCGGTGAAGACCTATTCCAGCGGCATGTATGTGCGGCTTGCTTTCGCCATTGCGGCTCACGTGGATGCGGATACGCTGGTGATCGACGAGGCGTTGAGCGTCGGTGACGTACGTTTCACACAGAAATGCATGCGCTTCCTGCGCGATTTCCAGCGCCGTGGTTCTCTGTTGTTCGTCAGCCATGACGTCACTGCCGTCACCAGCCTATGCAGTCGTGCAATCTGGCTTGATCACGGGCAACTCATGATGGATGGATCTGCTCGTGAAGTGGTGGAGCGTTATCTCGCCGAACAGCATGCTGCCGATCGCGCGTCATCAGGTGACCAAGTCGTTGTGCATGAGCACAGCGCTCCCGCGATTGGAGTCAGGGTTCAACTGGCGCCGAGCGGCGACATGCCCGCAGACGTGATCGATCCGCGCCAGGCGCTGCTGAATGGCCCGTCGGGTCGCAATCTAGTGGAGATTTTCGAGTTCGACCCGGATCAGGTGAGCAGCGAATTTGGTGCCGGAGCGGCGCGTATCGCGGACGTTCGGTTGCTTGATGCCGCCGGCGAGCCGCATCGCCTGATAACAAGTGGTGCGGTCGCCGAGCTGGCGATCGATGTGGAGGTGTTGAAGCCGCTCAGTGGTCCGATCTTCGGTTTCTATGTCAAGGACCGACTTGGTCAGCGCCTGTTCGGCGACAACACCTTCATCACCTATCATGACCGCCCATTGCAGGCGGCTCCCGGCACACGGTTGCGCGCCACCTTTCGCTTCCGCATGCCGATATTGCCCAATGGCGACTACTCCATCGATGCGGCGTTGGCGTCCGGCACACAGGGTGACCACACCCAGCAACACTGGGTTCATGACGCGCTGACCTTCAAGGCTAGCGAGAGCACAATGCGGTACGGACTTGTGGGAATTCCGATGCATGCCATCCAGATCGAACCGGTGGAGCGTGATCGATGAAGTTCACTGGCGAGCGCTACGTACCGACCGAGGCGGGTGAAATCCGCCACGAACACCTGCACCGTTATGCCTGGTGCCGGCTGCTGGCCGAAGGTCGGGACGTGCTTGATATCGCCTGTGGTGAGGGCTACGGCAGCGCCATGCTGGCGGCACATGCGAAATCGGTATGCGGTGTGGATATTTCCCCCGAGGCCGTTGCACATGCGACCGCCGCTTATGCCGGCATCGAGGGGCTGCGGTTCATCCCTGGCGACGCGGCAGCGATCCCGCTTCCGGATAACAGCATCGATCTGGTCGTTTCCTTTGAGACGATCGAGCACCATGATCGTCATGAGGAAATGCTTGCCGAAATTCGACGGGTGTTGCGTCCCGACGGCATTTTGATCATCTCTTCGCCCAACCGCGTGGTGTATTCCGAGCTTGCCGGCTATCACAACGAGTTTCACGTCAAGGAGCTCGATTTCGCCGAGTTCGACGCGGTCCTCAAGGCGCAATTCCCGACGGTGGAGTATTTCGGTCAACGCCTGGCGGTTGGTTCATCCATCTTCACGCTGGAGCCTGACAGCCACACAGTCACCGTCGACGCATTCACCGACACCGGTAGCGAGGTTGTCGAGCGTGCCGCCTCGCTCAATGACCCGATCTACTTCATTGCTGTTGCCGGCATGTCGGCTGAACAGTTGCAGCAAGAACTGCATCCGTCCGTACTGTTCTCCGAAGCGGAGGATCTCTATACGCATCATCGTGAGGTCGCCCGCTGGGCCGCCGGACTGGATGCGGAGACAGCCGAGCTGCGCGGTGCCCACGCGAATACCGTTGCGGATCACGAGAAGACCGTGAGCTGGGCCAGGAGCCTCGATATCGAGTTGACCGAATTGCGCAATGCGCATGCCCTGACCGTGGCTGAGCATGAAAAGGTTGCGGCCTGGGCGGGGCAGCTGGATGCGCAGCTGGCAACAGCCCATCAAACAATGGATGAGCGTACCCGTCAGCGGGATGTATTGACAGCGCAACTCAGCGACCTCAGCGAACTGCATGCGCTGCAGTCCAGGACATGTGATCAGCTGTCGTCGCAGAACCAGTCGCTACGGGTTGACCTTGCTTCCGCACGTGCCCAGTTGGACGAAATCAGGCAGTCCCGTTCGTGGAGAATCACGGCACCGTTGCGGCGTCTTGGATACATGGCCCGCGAAAGCCGGTCCACCATGCGAGCGGCGCAACGCGCCAAGTCGCGTGCAATCACCGCAGCTGCCGGCAAGTCAATCGCCGCCGTGGCGCCGCCTGCCGTCATCGACATTGCCGAGTTGCGGTTTCCGGTATTTGCCCAACCACTGGTCAGCATCGTCATTCCGACCTATGGACAGCTTGCCTACACCGTGGCCTGCCTGCGCTCCATTGCCGCACATCCGCCGAAAATACCGTTCGAGGTGCTGGTGATCGAGGACGCCTCCGGTGACGATTCGATGCGGATGCTCGCTGCGGTGTCCGGTCTGCGCTACGAGGAGAACCCGCAGAACCTGGGTTTCCTACGCTCCTGCAATCGCGCTGCCACGCTGATCCGTGGCCAGTACCTGTACCTGCTGAACAACGATACCGAAGTCACCCAGGGTTGGCTCGACGCCATGCTGGATGTGTTCAAGCGATTCCCTGATTGCGGCATGGTCGGCTCCAAGCTGGTGTACCCGGATGGCCGCTTGCAGGAGGCCGGTGGCATCATCTGGAGCGACGGGTCGGGCTGGAATTACGGCAGACTGCAGGATGCCGATGCGCCCGAATACAACTACGTGCGTGAGGTGGATTACTGTTCCGGCGCGTCGCTGTTGCTGCCGCGCACATTGTTCGAGCAGCTTGGTCGCTTCGACGAGCGTTACGTGCCGGCCTATTACGAGGATACCGATCTCGCGTTCAAGGTGAGGGAGGCTGGAAAGCGCGTGTATTACACCCCGCTTTCCACGGTGATACATCACGAAGGCGTGTCGCATGGCACGGACGAAAACGTGGGTATCAAGGCATATCAGGCGGAAAACAAGGAGCGATTCCATGCGCGCTGGGCCGCTACGCTGGAGCAAGCCCACTCCCCCAATGCGCAGAACGTCATCCGCGCACGCGAGCGGAATGCCCCGACCGGCACCATCCTGATCATCGACCATTACGTACCGCAGCCGGATCGGGACGCGGGCTCACGTGTGATGATGGAATTCATGCGCCAGTTCATCGACATGGGCATGAAGGTCATCTTCTGGCCGGACAATTTGTGGCGCATGCCCGTCTATACGGAGCAACTGCAGGCGATGGGGGTTGAGGTGATATACGGCAACCGCTGGGTGGGAGCCTTTGACAGCTTTATTGCCGACCGTGGCGGTGATATCGACCATGTACTGCTAAGCCGCCCCCATATTGCGGTCAACTATATCGATACATTGCGCAAGCACACGCAAGCCCGACTGAGCTATTTCGGTCACGATCTGCACTTCATGCGCCTGCGTCGCCAGCAGCAAACCACGGGAGATGGCCGGTTCGGCGTGGAAGCTGACGCCATCGAGCAGGTAGAGAGAGATCTATGGGGGCGTTGTGATGTGGTCATATACCCTTCAGAAGAAGAGGCCGCCGAGGTGCGTTCCCTGGCTCCCGGCGTCAAGGCCATGGCAGTACCGCTGTTCTGCTTTGATCAAGCTGCGGGTAGCGTGGAATCTGATCTGAGTGCGCGCCAGGGACTGCTGTTTGTGGCTGGTTTCGGACACCCGCCTAATGTGGACGCGGCATGCTGGCTGGTCGAGCAGATCCTGCCGCGGATCCGTGAGCGCTTTCCGGAGGTGTCGTTGCGGTTGGTCGGATCGAATCCCACAGCGGAAGTTGAAGCGCTTGTGTGCGATGGTATACAGGTCACGGGTTATGTCGATGACGCTACCTTGTTGTCGCTCTATCAGTCATCCCGCGTCGTGGTGGCGCCGTTGCGTTTTGGTGCCGGTGTCAAGCTGAAGGTACTCGAGGCCATGGCACACGGGGTGCCGATCGTGACGACGTCAGTGGGTGCCCAGGGATTGCCGGGCCTAGATGAGGTAATCCCCGTCACAGACGATCCGCAGAGGATCGCGGACGCGGTCGTCGCCCTGCTGGTCGATGACGATCACTGGTCCACCGTGTCGAAGGCAGCTAGAGATTACATAAGCAGCCGTTTCTCTGTCGAAGCGATGACGGTGGCCTTGAAAAGAATGCTCAATGAAGCCTGAGCCGCGGCGAACAGATGCCGCTGTCGTTGTCACTTGCAAGATTGAGATGTACAGGGGATATCGCAGCTCGTTGTGAACTGAGGGCAGGGCGGACACGCGTCAGCCGGTCATATCGTGCCCTGTTCGCCGCGCATGACTCATTGATCGTGCGGTGATGTCAATGCGATCGATTCATGGAAATAATAAGATTCTTCGACTCGTCCGGAAATTTTTTCGGCGGGTCGCAGGGTTCGGGGGCCAATGCAGGCATTTTGCCGCTGGCTGAAATAGGAGACGTTGTGTGAGAAAGTTCCTGAATGCCTGCGCCACGCCATTGACGCTGCTTGCCACTGGCGTAGCGATCTATCTTTTGACAAGCATGTATTTCCACGGTGCTGCGGTCATTTTCGGGCCGGACGCTGAAAACATTCTGGCGCCCTTGTTCTACGACATCAGCCGGTCCATTCATCAGCATGGGTTATTGGCTGGAATGTACGTCCCCGGCCAGTTCGCTGGCTTGTCATTGTGGAACACGCCATATTTTCACCCCCTGTATCCGTTCTATTTCAATTGGCTGGGGACGGACACCAGCATTTTTGACACCGTGGCCAGGCTAAGGCAGGTCAACTTCATCCACCTCTCCATCTATGGCGCAGGCTGTTATCTGCTTTGTCGGGAGATAGGTGTCCGGCAATGGCTTTCAGTGGCGATAGGTCTGGCGAGCCCATGGTTTCCGGCGGTGCAGAGCATGCTCCCATGGCCACAACTCCTCGCATCGTTTGCCTGGATACCATGGCTGCTGGCCTGCCAGATGCGCTTGTACAAGAACCCGGGAATTCTTTCCAGAAGCGCGGCGATCCTGGGGCTGGCCGTGACGTTTTCCCTGCTCGTCTATGCCCAGCCCGCACAGAACATGGTTCTGGCGGTGGTTGGGTCAGCAGCAATGTGGATATACATGACGGTCTCGACGTTACGAACCCAGCAGAAAAATGAGTGGAAGTTATTCCTCGGGACGACTTTCTCGTTGCTGATCGCTGCCGTGGTTATGTTCCTGCTGTGCGGCGAATATCTGTTGGGTGTGGTTACGTATCTTGGCAGGGCGATTCGATGGGTGAGTGGCGGCGTCATTATCGGTAGCCAAAGAGTTCCATTGGCGTCATTCAAGGAATATGCGCTGAAGGTCAGTGACGTTACCGCTCTGATGATTTACCACAGAGGTGACCCGACAACGCCCGGCAATCTTTATGTCGGTGCGGTCGTGACGCTGGGCGCCGTCATGGGATTTATCGCCAAGGGGCGCTATCGGACAGCCGGCGCCTTGTTTTTTTCTGCGGCTATAGCAGTGTTGTTTTGCTTCTTCATCTTCACGCCTGTTCTTCAATGGATCCCGATTGCAAACAAGGTGCGTGAGGTGAACTGGTGGACGTGTTATGCCGCAGCCGTCATGCTCCCGTTGGGCGGCTATGGGTTGCAGCAGTTGCTCGAATCGCAGACCACCGATGCGTTCAGCAGATATTTCAAGTGGTCGCCGATCCGAATGGTTGCTGCAGGATTTTTCCTGACGTTGTTGCTGATACTTGTATCGCACCCAGGATCAAGAGCGTTTGAAACCTTGCTGCTGTGCATCGGTTTCGGTGCGTTGATAGCATGCCTGGCACGCCCGGTCCTGACGCGTCGATTTCATCAGCCGCTGGCGATGGCGCTCGTCGTGATGAGCGCCATCGTGCCGCTTTCATCCTATGGCCGACTTTCGCCAAATGGACTGCTCCTGCTGCGGCTGGATCATGTCGAGACGCAGAATGAAGCAAGACAGATTGCGTCGAAAATATCGGATGGTGATGAATTCAGGTTCGGGGTAAGCCCGGATATTCCGAATTTCAAGAACTTCACAGTGACCTTGTCGAATCTTGGCTTGCGGGGAATCCGTGGCGATGAAAGCCCGCAACCGTACGACAAGTTTCGGCTCCTGTTCTTTCCAACGCCGGCCGTTTCCAGCCTGTACGGTGTGAAGTACCTGATCGTTCCGGGTTCGGTTCACGGTGCTGGCGATGTGCCGATTGACGCATCGATTTCGCTGCATACCAACCCTCACGCTCTTCCGCGCCTTTTCTTTGTGCAAGGTGGAGTGAAAGCAGTGGATTCACCGGTGGATGCCCTGTTGAATGTCAAGAATGATGGTGCATGGCATTTCTTCGTGCGATTGGGGGATCTGCCTGCCGGATTCGATCTTTCACCCTACGCTTCCGGCAATGCCAGTGTGTATTTCCCGGAGGTTTCTCGCAGCAGCGCAGTGGACACCGAGGCATCCATGGTTTCCAATGGCAGCGGACTGCTGGTGCTGAATGAAGATCCTGCGGGCCGCTGGCGGGGAACGATTGACGGCAAGATCGTCAAGCCATTCCGCATCAACGGATTCCAGACGGCGTTTCCCGTCACCGGGGCGGGCCGACATCAGTTTGTGATCACGCGCCCCGCACACCTTTTGTGAATGCATTTCACCGCCCACCACTTGCGGCAAATCAGAGGTCATGAAGTTTGACTCAGACAATGCGCAGTCGTCCCGTTTCAGGCCAGCACGCTGCTCGCGTGTTGGCCTGGTTGTTTGTCGTTCTGGCGGCACTCAATGCATTGCATTTTGTGTTGCGTGCGTCTAATCCGGTGATCGAGGCAGATGCCTGGTATTTTCTGGACGTGTTCCTGCGCAAGGCGATCAACGGCAGCCTTGTGCTTGCCGATTTTTTCGTCAAACGGAGCGCTGACGATCATGCACAGCCGTTGTTCAAACTGCTGCTGCTGTTCAACTGGCGTTATTTCGATCTGGATTTTGTCCTAGACGCGGTCGTCGGGCTGCTGGCAGCGGTTGCCTGCGCTTTGATCTACCATCGACTGGTGATTTCGGAGCGAATGCAGGGTCGCAGCGACAAGATGCGCTACCTGGCCTGGGTGACGATCTGCATACTACTGTTCTCGCTCAACAGCATCGGTGTGTGGACGTGGCCATTGGTTGCACTTGAAAACGTCACGACCTTGATCGTTTTGCTGTTCGTTCTGGCGGCCTGGCATGCTCATCGAAGCCAGCGTTACGTGGCGCTCGTGATTGCCACCCTGTTGCTTGGCATCAGCAGCGATGACAGTGCTCTGATCGCCGTGCTTGCCACGGGGCTGGCGCTGTTACTGGCCCAACTGAGCGATACGGCACAGCGGCATCGGTCCAGCTGGAAGACCTTTGCGGCGATCGGGCTATGTATGGCGTTGGTGCGAATCGGTTATGCGTGCTTGTCCACTTCGCACGGCTCAATGATATCCACTCTTCTCGATCCGCTCTATGAGCGTTTTCGGGAGGGTGGCTGGTGGCAGTGGATATTCCTGCCACTGGTTCTTCCGGTGTACTACCAGAATCCGTTGGGACCGGCGCATGCCCATGTCTGGATCGCCGTACAGGCGGTCATTGGCACACTGCTGTTTGCCGCGCACGTCCTGTTCTGGCGGCGGGCGTTGTGCTGCAAATACAACCTGGGTGTCTTCACTGCGGTCAGCACGATGCTGCTTACGTATGGCTGGGTGGCGGGAATCATCCTTTGGCGAGTTTCCCAGTTTGGCAACGAGTACCTTGAACAGCCGCGATATGTATTGCTGTATTCGGGGCACTTGATTGCGCTGCTTCTGATGTGGGCTTGCTCCACGGATCCGCGGCAGCGATCGTCCATCGGGTGGCAGCGGGCCAGTACGTGGATCCCGGTGGCAGGTTGCTTCTTCCTGCTGGCAGTACAGTTGCCACAGTCATTCGCCGCATGGCACATGCGTAAATACGAATGGGCTTATTACGCGGCGATGGCTCACCAGATCGACAACCTCACCAAGGACCCTGCACATGCCACTGACTGTGCGCAAGTACAGCCAGCCTGCGGTTTGTTGCCGGAGGCTCGCGGCAGCCTTACACAGTTGCTGAGCGAGAATCGACTCAATGTCTACTCGCCAAAAGTGCAACGGTGGCACAAGTATCTTCCGCCATTGTCACCAGTGCCGCACGAGGGGGTGGCAACAGCTCCGGATGTCGAAAGCACCACCGTGAAAAAGCTGTACTGATCATGCCTGCAGGTGTCAAGGCGACGATCGGCACGTTGAGTCGCCGATGCTGGTAAATGCAGGAAATGGAAATATCGAGTATCCGAAACGGAGTCGTATCCATGCAAGACGATCGCGGCATCAAACGAATCTTCACGTTCTCGTGGGCCTACAATCTTTTTCAAGACCTTGTCGGCGCCACGAAGGCGCGCAGATGGGTCAGTGAGCGTTTCTGGCAGGCCGAGGCGGGCCAGAAGATCGTGGATATCGGCTGTGGTCCGGGCAGCATCGTGCACATGCTGCCGACAGGCGTGAAGTATGTCGGCTTCGACATCAGCGACGAATATATCTCGAGCGCCCGCGCGAAGTTCGCAGGCGATCCGGACAAAATGTTCCTGGTAGGGGTGGCCGAAGACTATGTCGATCATCTCCCGGCGCCGATGCAGGGGGCTGATCTGGTCATCATCAATGGACTGCTGCACCATCTCGATGACAATGAAGCCCTGACGGCACTGAGGCTTGCGCGTGCCTCAATGGCACCGAATGGCAGGCTGGTTTGCCTGGAGGCCAGTTTCCTGATCAGCCAGGCTCCGATGGCGCGCTGGGTACTCAGCCAGGATCGAGGGAAGAACGTGCGCACCGAGCCGGAATGGAAAGCCTTGGTCGCCAAGGTATTCGAGAAGTCGGAAAGCTACATTCTCACGGGACTTCTGCGTATTCCCTATACGCTGATCGTCATTGAGGCGCGGCGCTAGGGCCGCCAGGCGACACGCCTGCGTTCGATGCCATCCGGATCGAATGGCTTGCGGGGCACGCGCTGCATTCGTCAGCTGTGAGGCTGACCGGCAATACCGTGAACGACATACTGTGCGCCAAACGGTATCCAGCCCATGGCTGGCTCGAGTGGGCGCAGGAAGCCGAGCAGGTGTGGAAAGAACACAATGTACCGGCAGCGGACATTGTCGAATGCCGCGTGCTTCACCAGGCCGAGCAATTCCGAACGTGGCAGAAGAATCGCGTCATCATCGAAGGAGCAATCCCGCACGGTCTTCAAGGTCAACGGATTGAGCATGTTGTGCTCGAAGACGAAAACGTGGCCGCCTGGCTTCAGCACTCGCCTGATCTCGCTCATCCAGTGGGTACGCTCGGCGGGCGGTATGTGATGGAAAACGCAGGCTGCCATGACGATGTCGAAGCTTTCGTCCTCATACGGGAGACGGGCGTTTTCGATGGTGCGGAACGTTGCTTCTTGGACATGGGATTCGGTGGCAAGCCGGATGCTTTCGCCTGACAGATCGGCACCATGCAGCGACGCCGTCGGAAATCCCTGGCGCAGATGCGTAATGGTATTGCCGACGCCGCAACCGAAGTCGAGAATGGACAGCGACTTCGTTCGAGCATCGTCCCCGAGCCATGCGGCCATGTATCCGGCCTTGTACGCCGCAAAAAACGCTGGGTCCTCACCGCTGACTCGTATGCTGGCTCGATGAAGATCCGTGTATTCCTCGGCGTACTGATCGAACTCGGGTTTGACTGACTTGTTCATGGTGATTCCGTCAAGGTATTGAGCATTGCTCAATTCGTGCGAATGATGGTTCGTGATGCCAGGAACGTCGCCGGTATCGTGAGCACAGCGACGGCGAGTGGTGCGAATCGCTGTGGCATATGCATCATTTCGACCAGGATCTTGAGCAGGACTAGGCCGAGCAGGAACTGCAGGAGGTAGACCAATGGATAACGCAACGCGGAACGCCACCGAATGGGTTGTCGAAACACGTAGAGCGCGCTGAATACATACGACACGATAATGCCGAGTACATATGCGATCGCATATGCCACTTCGTAGCGGAACCAGTGCAGCAATATCAGATAGCTGCCATAGCCAACGACGACATTCAATACTCCCCCAACCAGGAAGCGCAGCATTTCGCCTGCCCATGCACGATTCATGGATGGTCGACGAAGGCTGGCTAGGATCATTTTCAGCGAGTGGCGAGGCATTTCAACGGAGGGTCTTGGATGAAGTGTCGGAGATGATGGAGTTCAATGACCCCGTTTTTGGGCTGCTCGTCTCGCGGTCCACGACATATACTGGTCGCCGGAACGTCGCGCCCATCAGCCGGCCCACGTATTCGCCGACCACGCCGAGTATCAGCAACTGGATGCCGCATGCGAACAGCACTACGGACATCAGCGAGGCGTAGCCGGGATCGGTGATGCTGCCGCTCAGCCGGCCGTAGATCACGTAGAGCAGATAAAGGAAGCTGAGGCTGGCCAGTGCGGCACCGCCGAACGTCGCGATGCGCAGCGGCAGGTAGGAGAAAGTGACAAAAATATTGGCCGCATGCGAGAGCAGTTTGCGCATGGTATAGGTGCTTTCACCGTGCTGCCGCTGCTCGTGCGGCACACTGACGCTGCGTGTCGACGAGGTTAGCCAAGACAGCATGCCATCGATGTAGGGGCGGTTGAGGCCGAAACGATCGAGCTGCTTGGCCAGCGGCGCGTGGATCGCGCGGAACGAACAGTAATCTTCGTTGAGATCGGGGAACGCGCGCTTGAGCATGCGGCGCATCAGTTCCGAGCTCAGGTTGCGATAGGCAGCGTGGGTGCGCTTCGCGAAGACACCATAGACCAGCGGGTAGTCGTCGCCACCGGCCGCAAGCAGGGCGGGTACAGACTCGGGCGGATGCTCGAGATCGTCGTCCATCGTGACAATCCACTCACCACGAGCATGCGCGATGCCGCAGATGGTGGCCGCGTGCTGGCCGAAATTCCGGCCAAGGCGCAGTCCGCGCACGCGCGGGTATTGTGCGGCGACCGTGCAGATCACGCCCCAGGCTTCGGCTTGGCCGCGATCGTCGACCAGGATTACTTCATGATCGAGTCCCGCCGATTGCATGACCTGGTCGAGTCGGCGACACAGTTCGGGCAGGGCGGCGCTGCCACCGTAGACCGGTACCACGATGGATACGTCCACGGCGGTATCAGTAATCCTCTGGCTTGCGGAGTTGTCGTTCATCATGAAGTCGGTCATGTGCTGCGTGCCAAGGTGGGTGAGGCATCGCGAATGTTACGTCCTCGGTCGGCGGCATAATACTTGTCTATGACACGTTCGATGTAGCCATCACCCAAGTCGATGCCCAGCTCGGCGCTCAGGCTTTCGACCATGGCGGTGTCGATGACCATGGGCGTACCTTTCTCGACGTACGAGCAATTCGCGGTTCTGCCCAATACGCGTTCGAAGATTCCGACGATCTCGGGCATCCGCAGCGATCGGGTGGCGGCGATGGAAACGGCGGTCGCTTCGGTGGGCAGCTCGGCGGCCAGCATGACACCGATCTTGACGATGTCGTCGATGTCGATCAGGTTGCGCTCGGCATGTGCCCAGACTGTGAAGTGCTCACCGGACACGATGTGATCCCGCAGGAAATTGGTCAAGGTATGGTGGTTTTCCGTCCTGCCCACCACCTGCGGCAGACGGAGCACCAGCCCGTGTGGCGCGCAAAGCACCAGCGACTCCATCGAGCGCTTGTGCCGCATGTAGGGGGTGAGTTCCGACTCTACGGCGATGACGCCGCAGCTGCTGAAATAGATGAATCGCCTCACCTCGTTGTCCAGCCACTGGCGCAGCAGGGTCGCTTCGCGCGCGAATTCGCCGGGGTGCGTCTCAAGAGAATTGGACACCCCGGACGCAAAGACGATCACGTCGGAGCTCTCCCCGAAATGCGGCTCGAAGGCGCACGCCAGAAGTCCCTTGCCGACAATCATGGATGGAATCTCAGGGAGGCGATGTCGTTCATGGCCGTCCTCGTCGGACGAATCTGACGGGCGGGACGGTCATCCATGCGTGGCGTGGCGGTTCGGTTCGATTCGGTGGCATCGTGCGTCCCGATGGGATCCTGATGATTGGCTGTTGCGCGCCGCGTATTGATCTCATGCTAGCAGGGACGAAATTTCCGCCGTCTTCTCACGCATTAGCCCGGCATTGCCGCGCGATTCGATATTGAGGCGCAGCAGCGGTTCGGTATTGGAACTGCGCAGGTTGAACCTCCACTCGGGAAACTCGGCACTTACGCCATCGGTGAAATCGAGTGATGGATTGAGGGTGGCATATCGCGACATGACGCGCTCGGTGGCCTGCCGGGGGTCAGTCACGCGGAAATTGATTTCCCCGCTGCAGGGAAAGGCGTTCATCTGATCCTCCACCATTTCCGCCAGCGAGCAGCCAGTTTGCGACACCAGTTCGGCGGTCAACAGCCACGGAATCATCCCGGAGTCGCAATAAGCGAAGTCACGAAAATAGTGATGTGCACTCATCTCGCCGCCGTAGATGGCGTTCTCCGTGCGCATCCGCTCCTTGATGAAGGCATGGCCGGTTTTGCTTTGCACTGGAACGCCCCCGGCTTGTCGCACCATTTCGATGGTGTTCCAGGTAAGCCTGGGATCATGAATGACCTTGCCACCGGGATACTTCGCCAGTAATGCCTTGGCCAGCAATCCGACCAGGTAATAGCCCTCGATGAAACGGCCGTCTCCATCGAAGAAGAAGCAACGGTCAAAGTCACCGTCCCAGGCGATGCCGAAATCGGCGCCGTGAGCCCGTACCGCTTCAGCAGTTGCGCTGCGATTTTCCGGAAGCAGGGGGTTCGGGATGCCGTTCGGAAAATGCCCATCGGGCTCGTGCTGCAAACGAATGAATTCGAAAGGCAGGTGCGGCGCGAGCTGATCGATTACCGCACCGGCGCCGCCGTTACCCGCATTGGTCACGATCTTGAGTGGCTTGAGCGCCGTCTTGTCGACGTAACCGAGCAGATGCTGGATATAGGCGACCTTTGCCGGGGCTGCGGTATTTTTCCCACAGGTAAGTGCTTCGGCAAGGGTGCCATTGGCAGCCTTGTCGCGAATGGTGAACAGCCCGGTATCACCACTGATCGGGCGAGCGCCCTCGCGAACCAGTTTCAGACCGTTGTAATCCATGGGGTTGTGGCTGGCGGTGACCATGATGCCGCCGGCAGCATTTGAATGCTGGGTCTGGAAATAGACTTCCTCGGTACCGCATAGTCCGATGTCGATGACGTCACGGCCGCTGGCATTGATGCCTGCGGCCAACGCGTGCTGCAGTGCCGGGCTGCTCAGACGTATGTCGCGCCCGATGATCACCGGGCCCGGGCGGAGCATTTGCGCCGTGGCGTTGCCGATGCGGCGGGCAAGGTCTTCGTTCAGTTCGTCAGGAACCCGGCCGCGAATGTCATAGGCCTTGAAGCAATTCAAATCCATGGGCGTTCCGGGCGACCATCGCATGGTCATGTGCGAATGCGCGCTTGTCTAGGGCAGATCATCACAGCGGTTGCACGCACCACTTCATCGGATGACAAGTGTCGTGCGGTCGCCGATCGATAATAATATCAGTATTCTCAAAGCAGTTGGGCGACGATGACTCGATTCACTCCAGGGCGGGCCCGCGGCAGAATATGATCATGCTACACAAACTGTAGTGCCTTGACGACAACTTGAGGAGCGTTATGCCAACGCTTCTCGTGCAGGAAGGTCTTCGTGCTCGTTGGTGCTGAGCGTCAAGTTTCCGCCAGCCCGTGTGCCGAATCGAAGTATGGGCCTCAGGACTTCACCTGGCAGGTTGGGCCGCTTACGCGTACTTCATCAAGTGTTTCATTGCCGGCTTTGTTTTTGAGGATGAAGCTGGTGCCTGGGCGCGTCCATGGGCCTGTCTTGGCTTCGCCGCTGGCGCCGCCTTCAGTGAACAACCGGACATTAATGCCATCGTCGACATATACATCGACTGTATTGGCATCAGGATGCGTGCCGTGGAGATCCCATTTCACGGTGGCTTCGCTGGCGGGATCGCAGGACGCCATGGTGCCGGGCACTACGTTGATGAACCCGGCACTTCCGATCGCCGACTTGCCGGAGTCCACCGAGGCTGGCGGTGGCGGATTCGCTGCGGGCGATGGGCTCGGAGGAGGCGACGTGTTGGCGGGTTCTTGCTGACAGGCTGCGAGGGAGAAAATCAGGGGAACGAGCAACAGGAAGGGATGAATACGACGGATCATGGCTGTCTCTGCCGGGTGATGAGTCAAGGCTGCAGTATGCCATGCCGTGTTGTGTCGCAATGTGCGGGATCGGCAACTTCCCCGGCGGTCATGTTGCGCCGGATCAGTTCTGGTTGACCATCGTACAGACGCGTATCGTGGCAGGTAACCTTGCAGTGCTGGTCGACCGCTGCTGTTGCCTTGCTTGGATTTGATGCCGTTACTCGACGTCCCCGACGGCAAGTCTGAGTACCTGCTGGGCATGTTTGTAGAGATCAAGGTCAAGCGCATTGATGGCCATGAATTCGTCGTACAAGGACCCGCCGAGCAACAGGCGAATTCGATTGATCTGATCCTCCGCGGTGCCCTGCACGAGCTTTGTCGAATTTTCATGCAAATGCCTGAATTCAAGTCCAGGCAGGAGTGGTCCATACTTTTTCTGGAATACCTCTGCTGAGAGCGCGTACGACTCGACAATGCCGACGACTCCCCATGCCGTGAGCAAATTGCATGCTTGCTCCAGATCGTGTGGGCCGGCTTGTGCATCAAGAATATTTTCATCGCGCCAGGATGCGTCCGACAGATGAATTACCTGATAGTTGCGAATCACGACGCTGCCGCGCTCGTTGCGCAGAGCCCAGCGAATATAGTCCGCAAATCCCGCATCACGGGCGACATCACCGTATGGCTGGGACGAATCCTTGCGGGTGAACTCGTACACAGAGTGCGCGCGCAACAGCGGATGGCGCAAAAAAACTACCGGCAGGCAGCTGGCCCACGGTAGCGGCGGCCGTGCCAGGTGGCTTGATACGGCGACAAGGTGTTTATTGGCGGCCAGGAAATGCGATAGCTGGGTTGACGATTGGATGTCGTGAGCATGTGAACCTTCAAACTCGGCCCAAGCAGTACCGAATGAAGCTTTCAGACAGGCATCGACGCTACTTCCGGCGTTTTTGAAGATATGGTAGTGGACCAGAATGGTTCGGCTTGTCATTAGTTCTGGTGTCTGAAGATGAATGCACTGGCGACGCCTTCGAGGAACCTTGAATAACCCGTTTTGCCGTCATCCTGGCGTTCACCAGATGACGGCTTGGGGAATAATCCTCCGAGGTTCCCTTCAGTCGGCAGGCTTCAGTTCAGCGCCTGCTCCAGCTCCGGGATGATCTTGAACAGATCGCCCACCAGACCGAAGTCGGCGACTTCGAAGATTGGTGCCTCGCCATCCTTGTTGATCGCGACGATCGTGCCGGCGTCCTTGATGCCGGTAAGGTGCTGGATTGCACCGGAAATGCCGATCGCCATGTACAGCTCGGGGGCGATGATCTTGCCGGTCTGGCCGACCTGCAGGTCGCTGGGTACGTAGCCAGCGTCGACCGCGGCGCGCGAGGCGCCGACGGCGGCGCCGATCCGGTCGGCGAACTTGAAGATGATGTCGAAGTTCTCCTTCGAGCCCACACCGCGGCCGCCGGAAACGACCTTGCTGGCGCTCTGCAGATCCGGACGATCGCTGCTGCCCTGTTTGAGCTCGACGAAACGGGTATGCGTGGGCAATGTCGCGTCGATGGCCAGTGCCTCGATCGGCGCGCTGCTTGCACCGTTGCCCGCAGCCGGCCATGAAGCGGAACGGATCGTGGCAACCACGGTGTGGCTGGCATCGGCCTCGACCGTGATGATCGCGTTGCCGGCATAGATCGGGCGCTTGAAGGTGTGCGCGGCTTCCACGCTCATCACGTCGCTGACCTGGGCCACGCCGAGCAGGGCGGCAACGCGCGGGGCGACGTCCTTGCCGAACGTGGTGGATGGCACGAACACATGGCTGTAGCCGGCGGCTGCCTTGACGATCTGCGGCGCCAGTACGGCAGCCAGCGCATGCGCGTTTTCAGGCTTGGCGACGGTGAGCACGCGGCTGACGCCGTCGATCTTTGCCGCTTCGGCGGCGATCGCGTCGGGTGCGTCGGACAGCACCAGTACGTCGATAGCATCGGGCTTCACAGCTGCGGCGGCGCTCACGGCACGCGCGGTGGAAGAGTTGAGTTTGCCGCCCAGATGTTCGGCGATGACCAGAATCTTGCTCATGGAAGTTCCCTCAAATTTGGGACGCGGGGGCTTTTATTTGAATGTCCAACCATGGGTGGCTGGGGTTTGATCAGGGACGATCACAAGAGACCTTTCTGCTTCAGCGCCGCGACCAGTTCGGCGGCATCCTTCACCATCACGCCCTTGCTGCGCTTGGCCGGCGCCGCGTAGTGCGTGGTCTTCAGATGATCATGCGCCTCGACTCCGAGCGAGCCGAACTCGATCGTGTCGATCGGTTTGGATTTCGCCTTCATGATGTCCGGCAGCTTGATGAAGCGAGGTTCGTTGAGGCGCAGATCGGTGGTGATCACGGCGGGCAGTTCGGCCTCGATAACTTCCAGGCCGGCGTCGACTTCGCGGGTTACCGTGGCTTTGCCATCGCTGCCGTTATCCAGCGCGATCTCGACCTTGCTGGCGAACGTGGCCTGCGGGCGATCCCACAGCGCGGCCAGCATCTGGCCGGTCTGGTTGGCGTCGTCGTCGATCGCCTGCTTGCCCAGGATGACCAGCCCCGGTTGCTCCTTCTCGATCAGTTTGAGGAAGACGCGGGCGGCAGTCAGCGGCTGCACGGTGTCGGTGGTGGTGACATGGATGGCTCGGTTCGCCCCCATCGCCAGACCGTTGCGCAGATGCGCGGTTAGGTCGGCTGGGCCGATGCCGACCACCACGACTTCCGTGGCAACCCCCTTTTCGCGCAGGCGCAGCGCCTCTTCCAGCGCAATGTCGTCAAACGGGTTGGCGGACAGTTTCACACCGTCGGTAACCACACCGGTGCCGTCAGGTTTGACCTGGATGCGTACGTTGTAGTCCACGACGCGCTTGTAGCCGACCAGAATTTTCATCTGCGATTTCCTGCTTGTGAGCTGCCCTTGTCGGGGCGCGAATTGGCCATTCTACCCGGCATCAAACAATCGTATGAAGAGCAGGTTTTCCGAGTGTCGCGCGTCGTGGCGGATATCAGCCGCTGCGCCGCGCATACGGATACGCCCCGGTCGCGGTTTCGGGAAGCCCGGTCAAGCTGGCTGCGCTGGCCGTATTGAAGCCGCTGGCGCTCGCAGTCAGGCTGAACACACGCTCGATCGCATGCGCCAGGGTACCGTCGAGCTGGCCTGTCTCGGCCTCGAAATCCGCCACGTCAAGATGGGCGTCCAGCAGCAGGCGCAGTGCTGTCGGGCGCAACCAGAACATGCTGCCGGCAATGAAACTGTCGTGCTCGACCTGCGGCGCCGAAATGCCGAGACGGCGGGTGAGGTAGTCGACGTTGGCCTGGTTGGCGCCCCAGTAATAATCCAGTGGCTGCAGGTGGCCTTCGGCATGCACCAGGCCCAGCGTGGCATCGTCACGGAATGTCGCCAGGATGCGACCGGCTCGTTCGGGTGCGAGCAGCTTGTCGAGCAGCTCGCGGCGCCAGATCTCGCCGTCCTGGCGATGGGTGGAGCGTTTGCTGTGCAGCTTCAATACCGCCGTCACGCCTTCATCGAGCAAGCGGTTGGCTACGTGCAGGAACGGCAGGATATCGCGGCCGCGGTTTTCGAACACATCGATCTCGGCATCGAGATCCAGCTGCGCCACGCGTTCGCGCACCTGCTGTTCGCGCTCCTCGCTGGTGGTGAGGACTATGCGCCAGTCGATGCCGCTGGCGCGCAGCGCCGCAACCATCTCGTCCAGCAGGTCGGGATACCAGATGTGGATAACCGCGCACGGGCGCGTGTCTGCAGCAGGCACCGGATGTAACGCTGCGCGGGTGGCTTCCAGCCATGCATGGCCGAGTCGGGTATCCGGCTCCAGCACGGCGCCTTCGGCCCATTCATTCCATGCGTTGACGAATACCAGCGGCTGCGCGGGGAAGCGTCGCCTTGCCGTGGTGGTCGCGTGCCGCAGCCAGTCGCGGTAATCGCGCGGCGAAGCGTGCGCGAACACACGACCGCTACCGCTGCGTCGTGGTTCGTTGTCCCAGCCCGGATTGACGCCGGGGTAGCGTGGATACGCGGGATCGGGCTGTGCCATGGACTGACGCGCCAGCTCGCGCCAGTCGTGCACGTCGCCGCGGTACTCCGGATTGAGCAATTGCTGACGTGCGGTGATCGGTGCGAGTGTGGTGTTGTTCGGTGGAAATTCCACGGCTGTGTCGAAGCCGATGTCACGCGGATCGACGCGGTCGAAGCTCTGCACATAGGCGAGCTGGATTTCGCCGATGCCGTTCGCAAGACACCATGTGCGCCAGCGTGTGGCGGTGGCTTTTGGATCGGGCAGCAAGCCCGGGCGGTAGACCAGCAACAACGGTTTGCCATCCACGCGCAGGTAGCGCGGATCGGCCAGGTAATGCGCTACGTGCTCTATGAAGGCGAGATCATCGGCGGGGCTGTGGCGCTGGCCGATCAGGATGTCGTCGGCGCGGCCGTTCCAGCGGCGCGACCAGTTCTCGTTGGCCCAGCACAGACATAGCGGCAGGTCGAGCGTGGGATCGGCCAGCCATTGCTGCAGCGGCTGTTCCAGCAACGTCTTGCCACCGAACCAGTAGAAGTAGCTGCAGAACGCGCCGATGCCATATTCATGCGCCAGCAGCATCTGCTGGCGCATGACCTCGGGCTGGCGCAGGTCGTAGAACCCCAGTTCACCGGGTAACCGTGGCTGCGCTTGCCCTTCGAACTGCGGCAGCGCACGTGTCACGTTATGCCATTCGGTGAAGCCTTCGCCCCACCATGCATTGTTCTCCGGAATCGGATGGAACTGCGGCAGATAGAACGCCACCAGGGTGGCGGGCAGCGGCGTCGGCAGCTTGCCGCTGCGCCGGGGCATGTAGCCGATCGCGCGACCGGCGGCATGGGTCCGCAGGCGGCGCTCGGCCTGCGGCGAGGCCGCGAGCTGGCCGCGTGGTCCCGGTGGCAGCAGATCCATGTACCGATCCAGAAAGCGCTGGCGCAGCCGGTCACGCATGGCAACCGGCATCGGGGTCAACCGGAAGGTGGTGCGCAGTACGGAGAACAGACAGCGTTTGGCGAAGTCGCGGGAGGACATGACGGCCTATCGGTAGTGGTGTCCGAGCATCGCGGTTGGCACGACCGTGGTCAATCCAGCGCGCGATGCAGGGTGGCCGCAGCGGCGGCTGCGGAAAAGTGCTGCCGCACGTTGTCCAGGCCATGTTCGGACAGTTGTCGCCAGAGTGCCTCGTCGTGCTGCAGTCGCTGGACGGCGTTGACGTAGTCGCTGGCGTCGTCGGCCACCAGTACGTTGGTGCCGTCGGTCAATTGCATGCCTTCCACCGCGATCGTGGTCGCGATCACCGGCACGCCATGGCTCATCGCCATGTTGATCTTGCCCTTCACGCCGGCGCCGAAGCGCAGCGGCGCCAGCGAGGCCAGGCAGCTGTCCAGCCAGGGTGCCAGGTCGGCCACACGGCCGTGCAATTCGAGGCCCGGCGTAGCGAGTTCGCGTCGCGCGGTGTCTGGCAGGTCGCCGAATACATGCAGGCGGATGTCGGGCAGCGCTTCGCGCAGTCGCGGCAGGATCTCGCCGGCGATCCAGCGGATCGCATCGCTGTTCGGCGGATGACCGTAGCCGCCGATGAAGACCAGGTCCTTGCGCCCCGCATGCGGATGCCGGCAGCCGTGGACGTCGTGGATGTTGGACAGCAATTCCACCCGTGCCTGCGGCAGCATCTGCGCCAGCAGAGCCTGTTCGTGCGGGCTGACCACGAAGGTGACGTCGCATTGTTCGATCAGGGCCAGCTCGCTGCGCCGCGAAGCCTCCGCCTGACGACTCATGGTGGAGCTGCTGCTCAGTTCGGCGGCACGCTGCTCACGCAGGAAGTGCAGATCCACCGTGTCGAACAGCAACTTTGCCTGCGGTGCGTGCTTGCGCACCAGGTCGGTGTACTGGCCGGCCACGGTGTGCCGGCACAGGATCACCGCGTAGAGTTCGCTGCCGTGTTCGTTCAGCCAGCGCGGCAGGTCCGCGACCCACGGCCTGCACAGCACCTCGATGCCAAGAGCGCCGAGTGCATGGATCTCCTGCACGCTGGCGCGACCATCGTCGGGCAAAAAGCTGGTGGACCAGCCTTGTTCGTCAAGCAGATGCAGGATTGCGGACAGCCGAAGCGATCCGGAATCGCGCGCCGGTTCCGGTGTCATCGTGTCCACGACCAGGATGCGGCCACGCGCACGCCAGCGGACCGCGCGTTCCAATGGCGTGCCGATGGGTGGTTGTGCAGCAAGCACGGCCTTCCATTTATCGACGAACCTGCTCTGGTTGATCACCTGATGACGCTTGATGCCGCTGGCGAGGTCGGTGCCCGAGCTGATGCCTTCGCAATGGATGACCGTGCTGGCCGGTTCGTAATACACGCGCAGGCCGAGCTGGCGTACCGCGAACGCGAGATCGGTGTCCTCGTAATAAGCCGGTGCGTAACGGGCATCGAAACCGCCGATGTGCTGGAACACCTCGCGGCGAATCATCAGCGAGGCACCGGAAACGTAATCGGTCTCGCGGCGGTAGCGGAACGCCGGCGCATCGCGTGGTTCGAAGCGGCCGGTGGTCCAGCAACTGCCATCGGCGAACACCAATCCGCCCGCTTCCTGCAGGCGACCGTCCGGATAGACCAGCCGGCTGCCGGCGATGCCGCAGTCGGCGTGTTCGGTGAAGCAACGCAGCAAGGCATCCAGCCATCCGGATGTGACCTGGGTGTCGTTGTTGAGGAACAACAGGAACTTGCCGCGCGCCATTGCAGCGCCGGCATTGCAACTGCCAATGAAGCCGAAGTTGTGTGGATTGCGCAGCAACCGCAGGCCAGCGACCTTCGCCAGCACGCTGGCGCTGTCGTCGAGCGAAGCGTCATCCACCACGATCACCTCGAACGGTGCTTGTGCTCCGTGTCGTGCCAGCGAGCGCAGGCAGGCGAGGGTGTAGGCGAGCTTGCCGTGGATCGGGATGATGACGGAAACGTGCGGTTCTTCAGCTATCGGCAGCGCAAACGGTACAAATGCTTCGCCCAGCGGCAGCAGTGACAGGTCTTCGTCGAGCTCGGGTCGCGACTGGAACTCCTGGCGCATGCGGGCCAACGTGCCGCGCCAGCCACGCAGGGCAAAGCTGCCACGGGTACGTTGCAACAGATAATTGAGGCGCTTCAGTCGCCATGACAGATTGCCGATCAGCGGATTGCCCTCGACCGTTCAGAGATTCTGGTAATTCGGCCCCGAGCCACCTTCCGGCGTGACCCAGGTGATGATCTCGTACGGGTCCTTGATATCGCAGGTCTTGCAGTGCACGCAGTTGGCTGCGTTGATCTGCAGGCGCTTGCCGGCCTCGTCTTGCACGATCTCGTAGACATTGGCGGGGCAGAAGCGGGTGCAGGGGTTGCCGTATTCGGTGGTGCACTGGTCGATGCAGATGCTGGTGTCGGCGACGTGCAGGTGGATCGGCTGGTCCTCGTCGTGCTCGGTGGCGGCGAAGTAGACGCCGGCGAGGCGGTCACGCGGAGCGAGCGTGCGCTGCACGTAGTCACGCTTGGGTTCCTCTTGCGCGCCCAGCTTGTGCAGCGAGGACCAGTCGGTCTTGTTCTTCATCGTCCACGGCGAGATGCCGCCGGTGACGGTTTCCCAGGCGGCGTTGAACATGCCGAACCACAGGCCCTTCTTGAAGGCGGGCTTGATGTTGCGCACCTTCTTCAATTCGGCCATCACGTCCGAGCCGCGCAGCTTCGCGTCGAAGCCGGCCGGGTTCAGTTCGTTCGCGACCAGATGTTCGGCGGCGAGCATGCCGCTCTTGATCGCCTGATGCGTACCCTTGATCTTGGGCACATTGAGCAGGCCAGCGGTGTCGCCGATCAACAGTGCGCCGGGCATGTCGCATTTCGGCAGCGACTGGTAGCCGCCAGTGACGATCGCGCGGGCGCCAGCCGAGAGAATCGTGCCGCCTTCCAGCAACGATTTCATCATCGGGTGATTCTTCCACTGCTGGAACGCTTCCCACGGCTGGTAGTTCGGGTCGCTGTAGTCGAGCCCGCTGACGTAGCCGAGCGCGATGCGATCCTTGTCCAGGTGGTACAGGAAGCTGCCGCCATAAGTATGCGTGTCGGCCGGCCAGCCGAAGCTGTGCACGATCTTGCCGGGCGTGACGCGGCCGGCCGGCACCTGCCACAGTTCCTTGATGCCGATCGAGTAGCCCTGCGGATCGCTGTCCGCATCGAGCTTGAAGCGCTTGATCAGCTGCTTGGTCAGGCTGCCGCGGGCGCCTTCGGCGAGCACGGTGACCCTGGCCTTGATGTCGATGCCTTCGGTGTAGCCGGGCTTGTGTGTACCGTCCTTCGCCACGCCCATGTCGCCGATGCGCACGCCCGCGACCGAACCGTCCTCGTTATGGATGGTGTCGGCGGCAGCAAAGCCGGGGAACACGTCCACGCCCAGTGCCTCGGCCTGCGGCGCCAGCCAGGCGCACATCGCGCCGAGCGAGACGATGAAGTTGCCATGGTTCTTCATGCCCGGTGGCACCGGCAGCTTGCGGCCGCTGTCCTTGCTGAGCAGCCAGAACTCGTCCTCACCGGCCGGCACACAGATCGGCGGCGGGCTGTCGCGCCAGCCGGGCAGCAGCGCATCCAGCGGCTGGGGTTCGATCACCGCGCCGGACAGGATCTGCGCGCCGATGGTCGAGGCTTTCTCGATCACGCACACGTTCACGTCGGGCTTCAGCTGTTTGAGGCGGATCGCGAACGACAGGCCGGCCGGGCCGGCGCCGACGACAACGACGTCGTATTCCATGGTTTCGCGTTCGCTCATGGCGGGCTCCGTGATGCTGAGGCAGGTGCAGGCGGTTGCCGTGCGTGGCGGTGTGGATCAGACCGCCATTGTCCGGTTTCGCGCGCGATGCGGCAACGCGTGCTGCGCCACGGCTTGCAATCGTTTAACCGGGCGCGGCGATAATCGACGTATATAGAGAAGGAGCCTCCATGAATTCGATGCCGCCGATCGCCGATCTCGACCTTCGTCGGGCCTCGCTGTGCCAGCTGCTTCATTGGCTGGCGGCGGGGCGCGTACAGCCGCAGGCGCTGGCCGATGCCTACCAGCAGGCGATCGAGCGGATCAATCCCGATCTCAATGCCTATGTCGATCAGCGCTCGGGCCTGCTGCAGGAGCAGGCGCATATGGCCGATCGCCGTCGTCGTGACGGTGTGATCGGCCGGCTCGACGGCATTCCCCTGGCGCTGAAGGACAATTTCGACATGGCCGGCTGGCCGACCCGTGCCGGCCTGCCGGGGCGCGAGCGCCCGGTACAGGATGACGCGCATGTGGTGGCGCGGCTGCGTGCCTCCGGTGCGGTACTGGTCGGCAAGACCAATATGGATGAAGGTGCGCTGGGTGCGGTGACCGACAATCCGCATTTCGGCGCAACCCACAATCCGCATCGGCACGGTTACAGCGCCGGCGGCTCCTCTGGCGGGGCCGCCGCCGCGGTGGCGGCGGGGCTGGCGGTGGCAGCAGTCGGCTCGGACAGTCTCGGTTCGATCCGCATCCCGGCCAGCTATTGCGGTGTCTACGCGCTCAAGCCGACCCATGGTGAAATTTCCGCGCGTGGTCTGGTGCCGGCAGCGCGACGGCTCGATGCGGTCGGCCTGCTGGCGCGCAGTGCCGATGACCTCACGGTGTTGCTGCAGGTGCTGGCCGGTTATGACGCCGACGATGCACGCTCGCGCCGGCGCCGGGTCGCGTTTGCGTTGCCGGATTGGGAGCCGGGCAACCTGCGCGCGGGACTGTTGCCGAATCTGGCAGCGGTCGGCGTGCAGCCGGCCGTGATCGAAGTGTTCGAGGCGGCGCTGGCAAAATTGCCGCATGCCCTGGGCGACCGGCGCCGTGTGGATTTCGCCGATTGGGACTTTGCGCGCACACGTCGCGCCGGCCTGCTACTGATGGAGGCTGAGATGCTCGGTACCTTCGCCCCTGATCTGGCGAATACCGAACGCCCGGTGTCCACGCGCTTCCGCCACCTGCTCGGCTACGCGGCGAACAAGAGCGCTGCCGACTATGCCGTGGCCGATCGGGTGCTTGATGCGGCGACCCTGAAAATGCGCCGGTTGTTCGCCCAGGTCGACGTGCTGGTGTTGCCGACCACCCCGCAGGGCGCGTTTCCGCTGGATGGCCTGGTCCCCGATTCGCAGGCTGATCTGACCAGCTTCGCCAGCCTGGCTGGCTGCCCGGCGGTCAGCCTGCCGATGGGTACGTTGCCGGACGGCATGCCGATCGGCCTGCAGCTGGTCGGTGCACGCGGTTCCGACCTGCGCCTGCTGGAACTGGCCTCGGTGTGTGCGGCGACGCTGGATGTCGAGCCGACGTATCCGGTGATTGCCTGATCGATCGAGCGGTGCGCTGCCGGCATCGCTTGGATTGCCCGGGTTCGGCGGCGATAATGCAGGCCTTTCCCTGCAAGGCACGCCCGCGATGACCGAGAAGACCGTACTCAACGCCACCCATCGCGCGCATGGCGCGCGCATGGTCGATTTCGGCGGCTGGGACATGCCGATCAATTACGGCTCGCAGATCGAGGAACATCATGCGGTGCGCCGCGATGCCGGCATGTTCGACGTCTCGCACATGACGGTGATCGACCTGCACGGATCTCGTACACGCGAGTTCCTTCGCCACCTGCTGGCCAACAGCGTCGACAAGCTGAAGCACACCGGCAAGGCGCTGTACTCGTGCATGCTGAACGAGCAGGGCGGTGTGATCGACGACCTGATCGTCTATTTCTTCGACGAGGCGCACTTCCGCCTGGTGGTGAATGCATCCACACGACAGAAGGACCTGGCGTGGATCGAACAGCAGGCGCAGACATTCGGGGTGGAAGTGAAGGAGCGCCCTGACTTCGCGATGATCGCGGTGCAGGGGCCGCAGGCGCGCACGAAGGTACTTGGCCTGCTGCATGACGTCGATCGCCCACGCATCGAGAAGCTCGGCAAGTTTGCCGCTGCGGCCGCGCAGGGCCCCCACGGGATGCCGCTGTTCGTCGCGCGCACCGGTTACACCGGCGAGGATGGTTTCGAGATCATCGTGCCGAACGAGCATGCGGTCGCCCTGTGGGAGGCGCTTGCCGCCAGTGGCGTTGCGCCGGCTGGTCTTGGCGCGCGCGACACGTTGCGGCTGGAGGCGGGCATGAACCTGTACGGTCAGGACATGGACGAGACGGTTTCGCCGTGGGAGGCCAACCTGGGTTGGACGATCGCACTGGACGAAGGTCGCGCGTTCATCGGCCGCGCCGCGCTGGAGCAGCAGAAAGCTGCTGGCGTGCCGCGCGTGATGGTCGGGCTGGTGCTGGACGACAAGGGCGTGCTGCGCCACGGCCAGAAGGTGCTGACCGCGAATGGAGAGGGCGAGATCCTTTCCGGCAGTTTTGCACCGACCCTCAACAAGGCGGTGGCGTTTGCACGCATTCCGGCGGGCGCCGCCGGCGATGTGCGCGTCGACATCCG
This sequence comes from Rhodanobacter koreensis, assembly GCF_054782855.1. Classification (NCBI taxonomy): domain Bacteria; kingdom Pseudomonadati; phylum Pseudomonadota; class Gammaproteobacteria; order Lysobacterales; family Rhodanobacteraceae; genus Rhodanobacter; species Rhodanobacter koreensis. The sequence continues at coordinate 202,488 of NZ_BAAGRR010000012.1, forward strand.
TGGCCGTGAAATACCGGTGCGGCTGGTCAAGTACCCGTTCGTGCGTGACGGCAAGCCCTGCGAAGGGATCTGAAGGGCCTGGCGCCGTCTATCATCCATGGCACGTTTTTCCCCGCGGCGGATGTGGCTAGAATCGCCGCTTGCACCTTCATCTGAACACAACGACTGGACCCGATCATGAGCGAGATTCCTGGCGATCTGAAATTCCTCAAGTCCCACGAGTGGGCCCGCGCCGAAGACGACGGCCTGGTTCGCGTGGGTATTTCCGACCATGCGCAAGGCCAGCTCGGTGACCTGGTCTATGTCGAGTTGCCGGAAATCGGCTCGGCCGTGAAGGCAGGCGCCGGCGCCGCCGTGGTGGAGTCGGTGAAGGCTGCCTCGGACATCTATGCACCGGTGTCCGGTGAGGTGGTCGAGGTTAACGAGCTGCTCAACGACAAGCCGGAAACCATCAACGAAGATGCCTACGGTGCCGGCTGGATCTTTCTGGTGCGCCCGAGTGATCGGGCAGAACTCGATGAACTGCTCGATGCGAACGAATACGAGGAACTGGTCGAGAACGACGACCACTGAGCATTCCGCCACCGCGTTGCCAAGTTGCCGGCCGCCCTGTGCGGCCGGCACTGTTTCCGGCGTACGTATCGATGCATGCAGCGGTCGATCATGTGAATTTGATTTGCATGCGCCGACTGATTTTTGCCGTGTCGTTTTTCAGGCAATCGGATGATGTTCTACGCGACGCGTGCGACCTCATCGGGACGTGCGTGAAGGAGAACTTCGATGAGAATTTTCGTGTGACCGGAGATCGCTCCGGCGGCGCATGGGTGTCTTCAGAGGGTATCTGCCGCGCCGGCCGGCGAATTTTTTCAACGCCTGGAAGGTCGATTTATCGACCCCAGTCGAGCCCCGTTCATCTGACATATTCGGCCCCAAGGGATATGAAAAAATGTCGTCGCGTGAACAGTGCATGCGAAGTGTTGTTTTCGTGCAATGGAATGCGATAAGCCTTGAAAGCCTTGCTGCATAAGGGTTTCGCCAAGTGTGTTGTTTTTGACGATATTTTTGTACGGACGTATGGACGTCCATACGAATGTACTCATGTGGCACCCGGAATCGTTGCTGTGACGGGCTTCATGGCGGCATGAGGGGTGGGTGAAGTGGTTTGATTTCATGGATAAAATCAATTGACAGCCGAAATATTCAGGGATAGCTTTCGCAACAGATCACGGGGAACGCGCGTTATGGCAACAGCAAAATTCATCAAGCCTTATGTCGAGCACGGTGAAAAGGCCAATGCAGTACGCAAGATCACTGTCTCGATTCCGCTACATGTCCTGCGGCGGCTTTCTGATTTGCGCACCCACCGCCAAGTGAACAATCTTCGGCACGCCACCAACAGCGACTTGTTGGTCGAGGCGTTCCTGCACGCTTTTACTGGGCAACCACTGCCAACTGATGAGGAGCTGAGACGAACTATGGCCACTGCCAAGAAATCCGCTGCAAAGAAACCGGCCGCCAAGAAGGCCGCCAAGAAATCCACCGTGAAGAAGGTTGCCAAGAAGCCGGCGGCCAAGAAAGCTGCCGTGAAGAAGGTTGCCAAGAAGCCGGCGGCCAAGAAAGCTGCTGCCAAGAAGCCGGCGGCCGCCAAGAAAGCTGCTGTGAGGAAGGTTGCCAAGAAGCCGGCAGCCAAGAAAGCTGCTGCCAAGAAGCCGGCGGCTGCCAAGGTGATGAAAGCCACCAAGACCGCCAAGGCCAAGAAGTAAGCAACACAGCTACACGCAATACCCAACAAGAAACGCAATCGACTTCTCTCCCCGCGGTGCCCAGCGCGGGGAGAGCACTTCGAGAAGCCTTCGTCCCGGCCTGGCCGGGACGCTTCGTTTCCGGGGTCGCCGATTCCGCCGTGGCTGCGGCCACCGCTTCCAGCCACCCCGGCCGATTGCTTCGATCCGAAGTCTTTCCGCCCCGTCGCGCTACATCAGCCCCTGCCGCAGATTTTTGCACCGTGCCGTGAAATCACGCACGATTTGCCGTGTTGCGCCATTGGAGTTACCTTTCCCACATCCGCGCCGCGGCGAGTCCGGGGGACTCGTCGCTCCTGGATCGACAGGGGGAAAAAGCGCGGGTATCTGTCGACACTCAGCGAGAGACCATGGATACCCGATACATACTCAATATGCGCCGGCATGCGCGAGGTGCCATCAGGCCCCTGTTCATTGCCATCATCGCCATCATTGCACTGCTTGCCGTGGGTGCCTGGTTCCTGATCATCAAGCCGCATCAGGAACTGATCATGGCGGATTCGGGCGGTCATCCGTCGACTCCGGTGTCCACGGCAACACGGGCTGCACCGCCACCGCCGGCGGACGTGGCCGCGATGGACGTCAACCAGTTGCTGACCGAAGCGCGCACGGCGATGAACGAGCAGCGCTACCTGGCGCCGACCGGGAACAATGCCTTCGAGTTCTATCTGCGTGTGCTGGTGAAGGATCCTGGAAACAAGGTGGCCTCCGACGCATTGCGCGAGACGTTCCCGTTTGCCGCAAACTCGGCCGAGCAGGCGATCAACTCGCGTGACTTCAATGAGGCGCAGCGTCAGATCGACCTGCTGGCCAAGGCCGATCCGACCAACTTCACGCTGACCATCCTGCGCTCCAAGCTGGACGCCCAGCGCAAGACGCTGGACAAGCAACAGCAGCAGGAGCTTGATCAGCAGAAGGCGCAACAATTGGCGGCGCAGAAGGCGGCGGCGGACAAGCAGGCTGCAGACCAGCTGGCCGAGCAGCAGAAGGCGCAGCTGGCCGAACAGCAAAAGGAGAAGCCGACGCATGCTGCACAACCGGCGAGCCAGTCGGCAGCGGCAGCCAAGCCGGCAGCCGGCGAGGCGACTGCCGAGGCTGCTGGTGGCACGACAGGTGGCGAGACCGCCGACGCGGTGCTTTTGAAGGGAGCTGACCCGACCTATCCGCCGTCGGCACTTCGTTCGCACCAGAGCGGCTGGGTCATGTTGTCGTTCTCGATCGGGCCCGATGGTCGAACCGATGACATACGCGTGGTCGATTCGCAGCCCAGGCATGTGTTCGATCGTGCGGCAACCGATGCGGTACACCGCTACCGCTTCAAGCCGGCGATGAAGGATGGTGTGGCGGTGTCCGCCACGCGCCAGCTGAAGATCGAGTTCAATCTCTGATCCCATGGCACTGACGGAAACGGCGCATGCATGCATGCGCCGTTTCCGTGTCGGGTATCGTGCCGCGCTCTGAGCGTGCTGCTTAGTGCTGGGCAGTTCGGCGTTTCTTCCTGGGAACACTCTTGCGAGGAGCGGCTTTGCGTGATGGGGTCGCGCTTTCGATGCCGGCCCAGTCCACGTGCGGCAGGCCGAGCAGGTCATCGAACACCATCGGCATCAATCCGCTCGGGGTCGGGCCGGTTGAATTCCACAATGTGACCACACCGGCGTTGTACTTCGGGAAGAAGCCGATCATGGTGCGATAGCCGGCTACTGCGCCGGCGTGAAAGATCAGGGTTTCGCCGCCGTACTGGTATACCCGCCAACCCAGCGCATAGTGCGCGTCGGTCAGCCTTGCGCTACGCCATGGCGTGGCACGCAGTTCGCTCGGCGTGGCGATTTCCGGCGTGTGCAGCACGTCGAGCAGTGATGTCGGCAGCACGTCCTGGCGGCCGCCCATCTGTGCGACCAGCCACTTTTCCATGTCATGCAGGCTGGCGTTGACACCGGCGGCGGGGGCCACGCGGTAATAGGTCTCACTTGGCTCGAACGGTATCCAGCCATGTGCGGAAGGGCGATGCGGACGTGCCCAGCTCGTGCTGGACTCGAGTGCGGCGCGGCCGTAACTCGCGGTGGTCATGCCCAGCGGATAGAAGATGCGCTTGTCGACCAGGCGGTAGAAGAAATCGCCGGTGCGTGCGAGCACCACGTCACCGATCATGCCGAACGCGACGTTCTGGTAGCCGTAGCACTGGCCTACACCGCAGACCAGGTCGACCTCGTCCAGCTTGCGCACCAGCTCCTCGTAGGAAATATCACCTTCGAGCATGTTGTCGTAGGTATTGTGCGGCAGGCCCAGTCGCTGCCCCAGGATGTCGGCTACGGTGGCCTCCGAGGCGGCCTGCATGTCCTTGAGCTTGAAGTACGGCAGCACGTCGACCAGCTTGGTGTCCCAGCTCAGCTTGCCGTCGTCCACCAGCAGGCCGGTGATCGCGGTCGCGAAGGCCTTGGACAGTGAGGCGAGCCGGAACACGGTGTCGGGCGTCACCGGTTCTTTGGTGGCTGCATCGGCGTAACCGACGGTGCGTTCGAAGACCACCTTGTCGTTGATCACCACGGCCGTGGCCAGACCGGCGACCGCATTGCGCTCGGCGAGCCGGTCCAGCCAGCGCTGATAGTCGGCGAGCGTGTTCTGGACACGCGCAGTTGGCAGCGTCTCCGTCGCGGCATGCGCATGGACCGGAATCGCCTGCGGCACAGCGCCGACCGTGGACGCACAGAGCGGCACGCAGGTCAGCCCGAGCGCAGTCGCGATCAACAGGAAAAACTTGCGAAACTGCATGGTAGTCTGGCGTGGTTCCGGCGTGGGGATGCGCCATTGGGTGGAGAGCGTGACGATGGGCCTGATCATTTTTCTGATTGTTGTCGTTCTGATTGTCTTGTACTTCGTGGGGATCTACAACGGACTGGTCACCTCGCGCAACGGCTACAAGAACGCCTTTGCGCAGATCGATGTGCAGCTGACCCGCCGGCACGACCTGATTCCCAACCTGGTGGAAACGGCGAAGGGTTATCTCGCCCATGAGCGCGGCACGCTCGAGGCGGTGATACAGGCACGCAATGCGGCGGTCAGCGGACTGGCAGGTGCCAAGGCCAACCCCGGCGACCCGACCGCGATGCAGCAACTTTCCGGCAGCGAAAATGCTTTGACACAAAGTCTGGGGCGTTTGTTCGCGCTCAGCGAGGCATATCCGGACCTGAAGGCCAACCAGACCATGATGCAGCTCTCCGAAGAGCTGACATCGACCGAGAACCGGGTCGCGTTCGCACGGCAGGCTTATAACGATTCCGTGCTGACCTACAACAACAAGCGCGAAGTGTTTCCCGCCTCGTTCGTGGCGAACAGCTTCGGTTTCGCCGCGGCCGAACCGTTGAAGGTCGAGGACCCGGCCGTGCGCGACGTGCCGAAAGTTTCCTTTACCTGATCGCTGCCATCGCGACGCGGGTCGCGGTGGTCACCCGGCGGGAGACCCGATGGATTTCTTTGCGCAACAGGCGCGCGTCCGCGGCAGCAGCCGGCGACTGGTCGCGCTGTTCGTGCTGGCGGTGGTCGCGATCGTGGCGACGATCGATGCGGTGGTGTGGCTCAGCATGGGCCACCACCCGATCGACGGCGAACCCGCAGCATCGAATCTGCCGCTGCTGTTCACCAGCAGCATCGTGGTGCTGGCCGGGATCGGGTTCAGTTCCCTGTTCCGCATCATGAGCCTGTCAGGCGGCGGCAAGTCGGTGGCGGAAAGCGTCGGCGCCGTGCCGGTGCCGCCGGATACGCGCGACCCGCAACTGCGTCAGTTGCGCAATGTGATCGAGGAAGTGGCGATCGCTGCCGGCGTACCGGTGCCGGATGTCTACCTGATGCAGGAAGAGCCGGGCATCAACGCGTTTGCCGCCGGTTACTCGGCATCCGACGCCGCGGTGTGCGTAACCCGGGGTTGTCTCGACAACCTCAGTCGCGACGAACTGCAAGGTGTCATCGCGCACGAGTTCAGCCATGTGCTGAACGGCGACATGCGACTCAACATCCGCCTGATGGGTCTGCTGTTCGGCATCATGGTGCTGGCGATCGCGGGGCGCCAGGTGGTGTGGTTCGGCGGCGGACGCGGCAACCGCAGGGGCGGCGGCGGTCAGGTCTGGATGATCGGGCTGGCGCTGATCGTGGTCGGCTATATCGGGTATTTCTTCGGGCGGCTGATCCAGGCGGCGGTGGCGCGTTCGCGCGAGTCGCTGGCCGATGCCTCGGCAGTGCAGTTCACCCGGCAGACCGACGGCATCGCCGGTGCGTTGAAGAAGATCGCGATCCTCAGCGAAGGGTCCGAACTGCAGGCGGCCAACAAGCAGGAAGTGGCGCACATGTTGTTCGGCGAGGCCGGCACGTTCAATGCGCTGTTTGCCACCCACCCGCCACTACTGGAGCGTATTCGCGCACTGGAACCCGGCTTTCGCGAAGAGGAACTGGTGCAACTGGCAACCTCGTTGCAGAAAACCGCGGTTGCGCCACCCATAGCATCCGCGATCAGCGAGGCAGCCAGCCCACTGGATATGCCGGGCTTCACCGTGCCGCCACCACTGCCGGCTGCATTGGCCGGTGCTGTTGCCGCGCGGGATGCCGGCGTGCCGAGCTTCGTGCATGCCGGCGTGGTGCATCGGAGCATACCGTCCAGCCTGATGGCTGCCGTGCAGCAGCCGGAATCGGCGTTGTCGGTGGTGCTGGCCCTGGCGACGTCGGCGCAGCCGGACCTGCAGGCGCGTCAGCGGCGGTTGATTGCCGACGGTTTTGGTGACGATGTGCAGCAGGCCGTGACGACGGTCTTCGCAGACGTCGAGGCGCTGGCGGCGGAGTTGCGCCTGCCGCTGGCGGCACTGGCGTTTCCCGCACTGAAACGATTGTCCGAGGGGCGCCGGCAGACCTTGTCGAGCACACTGGACGCCTTGGTACGGCTGGACGGCCGGGTCGATCTGGACGAGTACTGCCTGACTCGCCTGCTGCGTGTGCAGTTGTTCGAAGCGCAGCAGCCACGTCGGACACCACTGGACGGGCTGAAGAAATTGCCGGCCTGTCGCGACAGTGCCGCCCTGGTCTGTGCCGTAGTCGCTGCTTATGGAAGCGTGGATGAAGCATCGGCGCGTCGCGCGTGGCTGCTGGCGATGCAGCAGATATTCCCCGGCGCGACGATGCCGTGGCAGGCACCGCCGGCCGTCTGGCAGACGCCCTTCGAGCACGCGCTGGATGATCTGGATGGACTGATGCCAGCAGCCAAGGATCTGCTGATCCAGGGGCTGGCCTGCGCCATCCACGCCGATGGCGTGGTCAGCGTGGAAGAGGCGGAGCTGCTGCGGGTGATTTGTGCCAGCCTGCATTGCCCGCTGCCGTTGCAGACCGACACCTAGGCGCGCAGCTCAGCCTTTGCCGAGGATCAATGCGCTTGCCCGTTCGGCGATCATGATGGCGGGCGCGTTGTGTTGCCGGTAGGCAGGCTCGGCCTCATCGAAGCGTCGACCACGCGCAGGCCCGCCACGCCACGTACGCGCAGCTCGCTGTCGACCACGGCGCGATTATCCTTGCCCATGTTGCAGGTACCGACTGGGTGGTAGATGGTTTCCGCCCTGCGGCGGATGAAATCGGTGTACTCGGCGTCACTGTCGATGGGGCGTTCGGGGAAAACCGGCTCGCCGCGATAGGCATCGAGCGCAGGCTGAACGAGGATCTCGCGTGACACTCGCGCCGCTTCGATCATCCGGCTGCGCCGGATCGGCCGAGTGCAGGCGCAGGCGACCGTGCTCGCCGAGCAGGGCGGGCACGAAGTGGAACGGCAGATCGCAGCGCGCGTCCTCGGCAAGCCGGCTGCGCATGAAGCCGCGAGCTTCGGCGACATTGGAGCTGCCCAGGGCCTTGCCGCGCGGCCACCACAGGTGGCGCTGGTTGAGTGCGGGTTCCAATCCGGTGCACTGGCGTCCAGCAGCAGTACCTGCTTGCCAGGCTGTGCGCTGACCGGTTGGCCAGCACGCAGCCGGCCGAACCGGCACCGACGATCACGCAGTCGCAGCGGTCCATGGAACTCCGGCTTCATTGGATGATCGCGGGCACATGCTAGTCTTGCCGCGCCCCACGCTGGATGTGCCCGTGAGTTTGCCCCGCCAAACCGTTGTGGAACAAGCCGCCGCGCCGACACTGTCCGCGCTGGCGTTTTTTTTCGTGATGACCTCGTACTACATCATCCGGCCAGTCATGGGCCAGCTGAGCGGTGCGGTCGGCTCGCAGTCGCTGCCGCTGTTCTACGGCACGGTGTTCGTGGTGATGCTGCTGCTGACCCCGGTGTTCGGCATGCTGGTTGCGCGCTTCCGACGCAGGCAATTGCTTGGCTGGAGCTACAGTTTCTTCATCCTCTGCCTGCTCGCGTTCGTGCCTGCATTTGTGGCGCAGGATCGCATCGGTGCGCGCGAGTTGGGCGTGCTGTTCTTCGTCTGGGCCAGCGTGTTCAACCTGTTCGTGGTGTCGCTGTTCTGGAGCTTCATGGCCGACATCTTCAACAGCGGCAACGCGCGCCAAGTGTTTTCGCTTATCGCGCTCGGCGGCATGGCAGGCGCGATCTTCGGGCCGCTGGTGACCAAGCTTCTGGTGCAGCTGATCGGTGTGGCGCCGCTGTTGCTGGTGTCGGCGTTGGCGTTGGGCGTGGCGATGATGCTGCTACTGCAGCTTTCGGCGGAACATGATCGGCGAGCTGGCAGCCACGGCGGCGAGGCGATCGGCGGCTCGCTGTGGGCCGGCATCAGGGAGTTGTGGTCGCGGCCGTTCCTGCGCTACATGGCCTTGCTGATGCTGTTCGGCGATGGCATCGGCACGCTGGCCTATGCGCTGGTGGCCGACTACGCCAAGGCGCATTTCACCAGCACGGTGGCGCGCACGTCGTTCTACAACGACCTGGATCTTGCGACCAATCTGCTCGGCGCCGCACTGCAACTGAGCGTGACACCTTGGTTGCTGACGCGCCGCGGCGCCGGCTGGGGGCTGGTGGTGCCGTCGCTGGTGAATCTGGCACTTCTGGCTGGAATGGCGCTGGTCGGTGGCGGCAGCATTGTGCTTTTCAGTTACAGCGTGCCGTTGCTGGCGGCGATGCAGGTGATTACCCGTGGCTTCGCCTACGGCATGACCAAGCCGGCGGTGGATGCGCTGTATACGCGGGTACCGCGCGAGACGCGCTACAAGGGCAAGAACTTCGTCGAGACGGCCGTGTGGCGTTTTGGCGATGTGGTGGTGACCAGCGCCGTCAGCGGCCTGCGCCTGCTGGGCTGGGGCGTCGGTGGCCTTGCCCTGCTGGGTGCCGGCGTTGCGGCCCTGGCCACCGTGGTAGCCCGTCGTGCCGGATGGTCGCCCGATCTGGCGCCGGAAGGGCATCAGCAAATCGGCAAGTGAAGAGACATCGTCAAGCCGACTGGGCTTTCGTGTTGAGCCCCGGGATCTTCGTGCGTAAACCCCGATTCATGGCTCGGCTACAGGCTCAACTCGTGATGTAACGCTGCAGGTGCTCGATCTGCTCGGCCTGCGCGTCGATCACCGCCTTGACCAGATCGCCGATCGAGATCACGCCGACCACGGCGTTGCGCTGCACGACCGGCAGATGGCGGATGCGGCTGTCGGTGCACAGGCGCATGCAGTCAAATACATCGGTATCCGGGCCGACAGTCACCGGCTCGCTGCTCATGATGTCGGACACGGCGGTCTGCGAGGACGACCGGCCTTGCAGGATTACTTTGCGTGCGTAGTCGCGCTCCGACACCACACCAACCAGTTGCTCGCCGCGCATCACCAGCAAGGCGCCGACCCTGTGCTCGGCCATGCGCTTGATGGCTTCGAGTACCGGTGCTTCCGGTGTGATGCTGAAGATCGTGCTGCCCTTGCTTTCCAGCAGATGCTTGACCTGGCTCATGCTTGGACCTCCCGCCGGCCCCCGGGCGGGCCGTCTGCGGCGAGTCTAGCGCGGGCATCGGTCCGACGTGTAGTAAAGCCGTGAAGCCACGTCGTGGGCACGGTCGTCAGCGCGATTCGCGCGGCAGGCGTTGTTCCTCGATGAAGTACAACGGGCGGCGCTTGCTCTCGGCATAATTGCGTCCCAGGTATTCGCCAATCACGCCCAGCGCCAGCAGCTGCACACCACCAAGGAACAGGATCACCAGCATCAGGGTGGGATAGCCGCGTACCGGGTCGCCGTAGAGCAGGGCCTTGAGCAGCACAAGGGTGCCATAGACAAAGGCCAGCCCGGCGGCGGCCAGCCCGACCCAGGTAGCCAGTCGCAGCGGTGCGGTGGAGAACGAGGTGATGCCTTCGATCGCCAGTTGGCCCAGTCGCCAGTAGTTCCATTTGGTCGTGCCGGCCAGGCGTGGGTCGCGCAGGTACTGCACGGAAGTCTGCCGATAGCCGATCCAGCTGAACAGGCCTTTCATGAAACGCTGGCGTTCGCGCAGCTGGCCCAGGGCATCCAATGCGCGTCGCGAAAGCAGCCGGAAATCGCCGGTATCGCGTGGTATTGCCGTATCGGACAGTCGCTCCATGCTGCGATAGAAGGCGGCAGCGGTGAAGCGTTTCAAGCGGCTCTCGCCCTGGCGCGCACTGCGAGTGGCGTACACCACGTCGTACCCGGCCTGCCATTGCTCGACCAGGGCGGGGATCAGCTCGGGCGGGTCCTGCAGATCGGCATCGATCACCACCGCCGCGTCGGCGGTGACGGCATCGAGGCCGGCGGTCAGCGCGGCCTCCTTGCCGAAGTTGCGCGAGAGTTTGAGTGCGCCGGTGCGCGGATCGGCGGCGGTCAGCGATTCGATGATCGACCAGGTGTCGTCGCGGCTGCCGTCGTCGACATAGAGCACGCTGGCGTCGAGCGGCAACGCGTCGAGTACGTTCCACAGCCGCTGATGGAACAGCACCAGCACGGCCGACTCGTTATAGGCGGGAACGACAATAGTGAGTTGCGGCATGGGCAGGGCCAGCGAGAGAGGACTTCATGCTAACCAACTGCCCGCGCTCGGGCGAGGGTGTCGTTCAATGCGGCCGGCGTGGCGGCGCGTGGCCTTCGATGTAAGCCGGCCCACCGAGCTGATTCATTTGCTGCTGGATCCAGGCGGCACGTCGCAACACGTAGGCACTGGGGCGATCCGCACGCAAGCGGCGCGGATTGGGCAGCACCGCAGCCAGCCGCGCCGCCTGCGCCGGATCGAGCCGTGCAGGCGCGCCATGGAAGTAAACGTCGCTGGCCGCACCCACACCGTAGATGCCGTTGCCCAGCTCGGCGATGTTCATGTACACCTCGAGGATGCGCTGTTTCGGCCAGGTCAGTTCGATCAGTACGGTGAAATACGCTTCCAGGCCCTTGCGCACGAAGCTGCGGCCGTTCCACAGGAACAGGTTCTTGGCGGTCTGCTGGCTGATCGTGCTGGCACCACGCAGGCGCTTGCCGTCGTCGGCAGCGTCGATCGCATCGTGGATGGAATCGAAGTCGAAGCCATGATGATACGGAAACTTCTGATCCTCGCCGGCCACCATCGCCAGGGGTACCCAGGGCGAAACCCGGTTCCACGGTACCCAGTGCTGGCGTAGCTGGAAGTCCTTCTCGCCACGCACCCACGCGCCGAGCTGGCGCTCCAGCATCATTGCGGAGGTCCACGGCGGCACGAATCGCAGTACCAGCACCAGCAACCAGCTCAGCGCCAGCCATGCCAGGGCGAGCAGTGCCAGTGCGCGCAGCAGGCGGATCAGCAGGGGGCGGCGCAACAGAGTGGGCATGGCGATACGCAAGGGAGGGTCCGGGCAGTATAAAGGCGTTGTTCCAGTCGCCTTGCGCCCCCATTTGTGGCGCTTGACCTCAAGAGAGCACTGTTGTGGAAAACCTGCCCGTCGACGATGTGCTGCACCGCTTTCTGCTGGAACGTGCCGGTGTGCGCGGTGCGCTGGTACGGCTGGGGCCGGCCTGGCGCGAAGTGGCTGGACGTGCGGACTATCCGCCGGATGTGCATGCCGTGCTTGGCGAGGTACTGGCAGCCAGTGCGCTGCTGACCGGCAATATCAAGCTGGACGGCGCACTGTCGGTCGAGTTGAAAAGCACGGGTGCGTTGCGCCTGCTGTTTGCCGAGTGCACCGATCACGGCCGCCTGCGTGGTCTGGCGCGCTGGAATGAGCCGCTGCCCGAGCCGCTGGCGTTGAATGCGCTGCCCGATGCGGGTATGGCGATCACCATCGGCAACGTGGAGCGCGGCCAGCGCTACCAGGGTTTGGTCGACCTGCAGCATGCCGGCGTGTCCGAGGCACTGGAAAACTATTTCATCCAGTCCGAGCAGCTACCCGCACGCATCCTGCTGGCCACCAACGATGCGTATGCGGTCGGGCTGATGCTGCAGAAAATGCCGGACGAGGGTGGTCACCATGCCGCGCAGGATGACGATGCGTGGAACCGCATCGTGCACATCACCGCCACCCTGGGCATGGGGGAATTGCTGGCGACGGCACCGGAGCAATTGCTGTACCGGCTCTACCACGAGGAGTCGGTGCGTCTGTTCGAGCCGCGCGTGCTGGCGTTCGGCTGCAGCTGCAGCCGCGAACGGGTCAGCGGGATGCTGCGCTCGCTCGGTCGCGACGAAGTCGAGGCAGCCCTGGCAGCGCACGGCGACGAGATCGAGGTGATTTGCGAATTCTGCGCTCAGCGTTATCACTTCGATCGCATCGATGCCGAACTTCTGCTCAGCAACAACGTGGCTCCTGCCGCGCCGGATACCACGCAGTGAATCTGTCGGGCTGGGTCAACCGGGTTTGCCGTCGCTCAGACCCGCAGTAAGAGGTTGTCCTTGTTCAGCCAGGTTCTGGCTGGCTGGGGCGCCGCGAACAGGAAGCCCTGGCCATAGCGGCAGCCGACCCGAAGCAGGGCCTGTCGTTGCGATTCTTCCTCGATGCCCTCGGCAATCACCTTCATCTGCAGCGAGTCGGCGAGTACCTGGATCGCGCGTACCAGCGCGAGTCCCTGGGTTTCATCGTCACCTTGCGGCAGTTCGGTGATGAAGGAGCGATCGATCTTCAGTGTCTCGAACGGGTACTGGTGCAGGTAGCTGAGCGAGGAATAGCCGGTGCCGAAATCGTCCAGCGCGATGCCGATGCCGTGGCTGCGCAGGTTCTTCAGCATCTGCTTGACCTGGTTCGGGTTCTCCAGCAGCGCGTGCTCGGTGACCTCGATGCGGATGCAATGCGTGGGTACGGCATACTGCTCGAACAGCGCCAGCAGCCGCTGGTCGAGGTCGGCGGAACGGAAATGCCGACCGGAGACGTTGATGCTGATGAAGCCTTCGGTGCCGATCAACCGCACGGCCTGGGTGCAGACCTGTTCGAAGATCTGCCAGTCGATCGCCTCGGCGCAGCCGCATTCCTCGGCGATCAGCAGGAAGTCGTGTGGCGCCAGCAGGCCGCGCTCCGGATGATGCCAGCGCAGCAGTGCCTCGTAGCCGACGACGCGGCGGTCGTCGAGTTCGACGATAGGCTGGTAGAACGGCTCGAATTCGTTGCGGCTGAGCGCGTGGCGCAGGTCGCTTTCCATGTCCAGCAGCGACAGCGCCTCGCGCCGCAGGCGGTCGTCGAACAGCGCCGCGCGATGGCGTCCGCCGTCTTTCGCGTTGTACATCGCCGCATCGGCATCGCGCAGCAGTTCCTCCGGCTGCCGGTAGTGCGGACTGGACAGCGCAATGCCGATCGAGGCGGAGGTGAAGATCTCCTTGGTGCCAAGCCGGAACGGCGTCTGCAGTTCGTTGATGATGCGCTCGGCAATCAGCGTGGCCTTGCCGGTGTCGCTGATGCCCTCCAGCAGCACCGCGAATTCGTCGCCGCCCAGACGCGCGACCACATCGCGGGTTTTCAGGCAGGCGCGGATGCGGCCGCCGACCTGGAACAGCAGGTCGTCGCCGACCAGGTGTCCCACCGAATCGTTGATCACCTTGAAACGGTCCAGATCGATGAACAGCACGGCGAACTGCTCGCCCGGATTCGCGGCGCCACGCTGCATGGCTTGTTCCAGCCGTTGCAGCAGCAGGGTGCGGTTGGGCAACCCGGTCAGCGAGTCGTGCAGCGTTTCGTATTTCAGCCGGCGTTCGACCCGCTCGCGTTCGGCGATCTGTTCGCGCAGGTCGCGATTGGCCAGCGCCAGCGCGCGGGTGCGCTCCGTGACGCGGCGCTCCAGCCCGGCATAGGCCTGCCGCAACGATGAGGCTGCCTGCTTGCGCTGCAGTGCATTTGCGATGTGGTAACTGACGAAGGTCAGCAACTCCTGGTCGCGCTCGCTGTAGGTATGCTCGGGCGAATAGCTTTGCAAGGCCAGCACGCCCATCGCCTTGCCGCCCCATACCAGCGGCACGCCCAGCCAGCACACCGAGGGCGAGCCGAAATGGCTGATCTCGCCTGTCGCCACCAGACGGGCAATGTCCTGCGGGTGGGCCAGCAAGGGCTTGGCATGGCGCAGCACATACTCGGTTGCGCCACGACCGTGCGCGCGCGGTGGGCGCACGCTGTCGACGTCATCCACGGAGTAGGGGAAGGTCAGTTGCCCGCTCTCCTCATCGAGCAGGGCGATATAGAAGTTGCGCGCATACAGCAGGCCGCTGATCACCTGGTGCATGGTCGCATAGAATTTTTCCAGGCTCTCCGAGGTATTGGCCAGCTCGGCAATGCGGAACAGTGCTGCCTGCAGCCGCTCGCCGCGCTGGCGTTGCAGCACCTGCTGGCGCAGTACGCGGTTGGCCTCGCGCAGTGCGGCAGTGCGGTCGGTCACCCGGCGTCCCAGTTCGATATGCGCCTCACGCCGTTCCAGTGCGGTCTGCACATGCTGGGCCACGTAGTTCAGCAGCTCCAGATCCTGCTGCGAATAATGGGTATCGGCGCGGTAGCTTTGCACGACGATGCCACCGACCACGTTGCCGCCGCGCAACAACGGTACGCCCAGCCAGTGTTCGCAGCTCGGTCCGACCAGCATGAAATGATCGCCGAGCTGTTGTCTCAGCTCGTCGATCGAGCCCAACAGCGGCCGGCCCTCCTGCAGTAGGTTCCAGGTCAGGCTGTGCAGCACGTCACGCAGCGGCAGATCCTGATCGGGTGGTGGCGGGTCGGTGTCGGCGATGTCGACGTAATAGGGAAAGCGGATGGTATCGGTGGCCGTGTCGTACAGCACGATGTAGAAATTTTCGGCGTACATCAGGCTGCTGACGATGGCGTGCAGCGAATGCATCATCTCGGGCGTGTCATGCCCGGCACCGGCCTGTTCGGCGATCGCATAGAGCGCACGCTGCAGGCGTTCGGCCAGCGCAAGGCGCGTAATGGCTTCGTAGAGGCGGCTGGTTTCGGCCAGCTGGCGCAGTCGGGTATCGGCCAGTCGCCCCAGCCAGGACAGCGGGCCGCGCAGGCTGTCGGGCAGCGGCAGCTCGCTGGCTCCCAGTGTGAGCATCCGCGGGCCCTGGGGATCCTCTGCCAAGTCGAGTTGACCACTGCCTGACAGGTGACCAGTTTGCTCATCCATGCGGCGCCAGCGCAGCCGGCCGTGGATGCCGAGTTTGCCGAGTATCTGCTCGCAGATTTCCATCACGCTGGCAGCGTCGGCTGCCTCGAACAATTGTTCGACTGCCCCGTACAAGGCCGCAAGATCCCGCGCCACTGAAGGAGGCTGGGATGGGCGTATCGTCGGAGTGGCGCTCATCAGTGGAGTGGTCGTTTCCGGGACGATCCGGCAGGATCGACGTCAAGCGCCTTTATAGCGTGTAAGTCGGCCCTGTCGCCAGCGATCCGGTGTCCGGAACCCGCGCAAGGTCGGGCTGGTCGAAGCACCAAACCAGCATGTTTTTGTGCGTTTGGACCGGTTTGAGGGGGTGTTAGCAAAATGTAAAACGAGATATACTCGATCCCGGTTTCAGTTCTTGAATGAGTGGCTCACCCAAGTCATGCGTCGCCTCTGCGCCCTGCTGATCTGCCTGTTGCCGTTTGTCGCGGCCGGGCAGTCTGTGGGCGGTGATAACGTCATGGCTCAGCAGTTGCTGGCGCAGCCACCGGCTCAGACGGCCCAGACCGGACCCGGCGTGGTGCCGCTGTGGCGTGGCACCGATGGTCGCCTGCTGGCACTCAAGGCTGATCGCAGCATCGGCGCCGATGCCCAGCTTCAAAATGCACCGTTGGCGCTGCGAGCGTTCGACGCGACCACGGTCACGTCGACGGGGGTGCAGTACGGACTGGGTCCGAATCTGCAGGCTCATGCCGAGGTCAGCGAACACTCGTGGGTCAACCAGCCGTTGCGGGTCATCGGCAGCGAAGTCGGCGCCACCTATGCGGCAGGGCGCTACAGCCTCGGCGTAAGCGTCGGTACCAACAGTACGCCCGACAACAGCAGTGCACTATTGCCGAGGGTGCTGCCAGGTGTCGTTCCAGGTGTCGATGGCCTTACCGGTTTTGACAGCAGCTCACAGCTCAATGCGCGTGGCCGGCTTGCCCTGAGCAGCACCAGCGGGATCGATCTGGGCGCCAGCGTCGGTCGCATCCATCTGTTGCCAGGCAACCTGCTCGGCGTCAATACGCTGGATCAGAAGGCGTTGAGCTTTGGTGTGGATCACGGCTCGCTGAGTGGCGTCCTGATTGGCCGCACCATGCAACCGGATGCAAGTATTCCCGGCGGGCTGAATGCGGATCGACGCTGGAACAGCATCGATCTGGGCGTGACCTGGCACCTGCCGTGGCGTGGCTCACTGAGCGTCGGTGCGCAGAATCTGTGGTCCTCCGGCAGTCCCGCGAATACGCCTGCAGGCCCCGAGCCGGATCAGTCGCGTACACCGTATGTGCAGTATCACCAGGATCTTTGATTCCAACCTTGCGTGTGTCCGTTCACGCCCCCTGTTGACGCCGTCGCTCATCGACGGCGTTTTCGTTTGCAATGTGCTTGAACAGGTCGTTAGCTAGTCCTGTTTGTTAATGCGCAGATCGCCACTGAAGGTTTCGACGTTGATCGTGCCGCGACCATCGCCGAGGCGTGCATCCAGACTGCTGCCGGGGCCGTGCTCGGGTTTTTTCGGGGTACCGAAATCGCTGCGCAGATCACCGCTGAAACTGCTGGCGTGCAGGCTGCCTGAGGTGTTTGCGGGCAGTTGCAGCTGTACGTTGCCGCTCATGCTGTCGATGCCCAGACTACCGTCAGCAGCCAGGGGGCCGGTCAGCTGCACGTTGCCGGATACCGTGCTGAGCGTGAGTTTCTTCCACGGTCCTCCATCGGCCTGGATGCGCCCGGAAATGGTCTGCAGCTTCGCGTCGCTACCGAGTGCCGGCGCGAGGATGTCGCCGCTGACGGTCTGCAGGTCGGCCTGTTCGGCATGTCCGGCCAGCTCGATACCACCGCTGACGCTGTCGACTTTCAGTGCCGGCGTGCGTGCATTGATGCGCGCCCTGCCGCTGACGGTGTTGACCTTGATCGTGCCGCCGTCGATGCCGTCGATCACCAGCGGTGCGCTGATCACGCCGATGTCGAGCGAGGCGGCCCTGGGTACATGCAATTCCAGGTTAGTGGGTGCCATCCGATTGTCGCCGCTCCAGTTGAACCAGCCAGAACCACCTTGCGGCTCGACCTTGATGGTGAGGTTTTCGTTGCTGCCGGTGATCGCCAGCGGCTTGGCGCCTTCGCCGAGCTGACCGCCAACCTGCACTTCATTGCGATCCCATGCGGTCACGGTCACCGTGCCGGCGATATTGCTGACACTGACTTGGACGTTCGGTGTGGCTTCGTGGTTCAGTTGGATCGGCGTGCCGGCCAGAGCGTGGCCAACGCAGAGGCAGAGCAGCAGGGGAGTGAAGCGGACGGTTTTCATGATCATTCCTGGGGTTCAGCCGGCCTGGCCGGGCAGTTGGCGCAGTTGCATCTGCTGGTGTTCGGTACGGCTGAGCAGGCGCTGCAATGCGGGCGAGTCGGGGGCTTCCTGGATCGCCAGCTGCAGTTCCATGCGGGCGGCATCCAGCTCGACCGCGGCGCCTGCAAGACGCGGGTCAGCGGGCTTCCACGGTGTCGTTCCAGCGCTGGTCAGCGGGGTGGTGGTCGGTGCATGTCGCAGGTGCCAGCCGATGCCGCCGGCCAGCAGCACCGACGCGGCAAGACTGGCAGCCACCAGCCAGTGCGCTGGGTGTGCGCGTGGGTGTATGGGTGTGGCGGGTGGGCGGGCAGCATCGACATCGTCCAGCGCAGTCTCGATCGCGGCCCACAGGTCGCGTTGCGGCGCGAGCGGCTGTCGCAGGTCGCGCAATTGCCGATGCCATTCGAATTCGTTCATGACCCTTCTCCCAATGCCTTGCGCAACAGACCGCGGGCGCGGTGCAGTTGCGCTTTCGACGTGCCGACCGCCATGTCCAGTTCGCTGCCGATATCTTCGTGCCGCCAGCCCTCGATGTCGTGCAGCACCAGCACGGCGCGCGCGCGCGGCGGCAGCCGGCTGATCGCACGCTCCAGTTCCTCGCGCTCGGCGGCGCAGAACGGGGTCTCGCCGGGGTCGGGCAGCTGTTCGTTGTCGAGCATGCTGACCGGGTCGGCGCCGCGTGCACGGATGTCCATCAGCGCCACGTTCACCGCGAGCCGGTACAGCCACGTGCCGAACGCGCTCTCGTGACGAAAGCCCGGCAGCTTCTGCCACGCACGGATGAAGGCGTCCTGGGTCAGGTCTTCGGCGCGGGCGTGGTCGTAACCGGCCAGCCGGTAGACCGCACCATGCACACGACCGACATGCAGCCGGTACAGTCGCTGGAACGCGTTGCGATCACCAGTCGCTGCAGCGTGCACGTCATCGGTGTCGTTGGCTCCCGGCGGGGCAGGCGACATGGGGCTTCCAATGGCAGGGCAGGCAGCGATCATCTTGCCAGCTTGGATGCGCCGTTGCGCAAAAGGGTTTGCATCGTGGCCACGGCGCCGGTGGCATCACGCCGGCACGTGCGGGTCGCGGGAACCCGCACGTGCCGGCGTTCGATCAGGAGGCTGCGGTTTCGCGCTGCGGCTGCACGTCGTTGGCGAGCGCACTGGCCACGCGCTGCTGCTCCTTGCGCAGGCGCTCGGGCAGCTGCGGCGTGAAGCTGTCGAGGTAGTCGCCGATGGCGGCGAGTTCGAGCTGCCAGCCGGTATTGTCCACATCGAGCAATTCGCCGAGGTGGGCGCGATCGAGCGTGACGCCGTCCAGCTTCAGTTCGGCAGCGGCCGGCAGGATGCCGATCGGTGTTTCGACGCCGGCCACGCGACCCTCGACGCGGTTGATCATCCACTCCAGCACGCGCAGGTTGTCGCCGAAACCGGGCCACAGGAACTTGCCGTCCTTGCCCTTGCGGAACCAGTTGACGTGGAACACCTTCGGCAGCTTCGCCCCGGGCTGGTCGAACGACAGCCAGTGCGCGAAGTAATCGCCGTAGTGGTAGCCGCAGAACGGCTTCATCGCCATCGAGTCGCGGCGCAGCACGCCGACCGCACCGGTGGCGGCGGCGGTGGTTTCGGAGCCCATGGCGGCGCCCATCAGCACGCCATGCGTCCAGTCGCGGGCCTCCATCACCAGTGGCAGCAGCGACGGCCGGCGGCCGCCGAACACGATCGCGCTGATCGGCACGCCCTGCGGTGCTTCGGCCTTTTCCGACCAGGTCGGGCATTGCTTCGCGCTGACGGTGAAGCGTGAGTTCGGATGCGCGGCCGGGCCGTTGGCGGGATCGTAAGGACGCCCCTGCCAGTCGGTGACCGGCGTGCCGGGCAGGCCTTCCCACCACGGCTGGTTGTCGGCGGTGACGGCGACGTTGGTGAAGATGGTGTCGTGCGAGATGCTCTTCAGCGCATTGGGATTGGTGCTGTTGCTGGTGCCGGGTGCGACGCCGAAGAAACCGGCTTCCGGATTGATTGCATACAGACGTCCATCCGCACCCGGGCGCATCCAGCAGATGTCGTCGCCGACCGTCCAGACCTTCCAGCCATCCTGACGATAACCTTCGGGTGGAATCAGCATGGCGAGGTTGGTCTTGCCGCAGGCAGACGGGAAGGCGGCGGCGATGTAATGCGTTTCGCCTTGCGGGTTCTCGATGCCGACGATCAGCATGTGTTCGGCCAGCCAGCCTTCGCTGCGGGCCTGGTGGCTGGCGATGCGCAATGCATGGCATTTCTTGCCCAGCAGCGCGTTGCCGCCGTAACCGGAGCCGTAGGACTTGATCGACAGCTCGGCCGGGAAGTGCATGATCCAGCGACGCTCGGGGTCGAGTTCTCCCTTGGAATGCAGGCCCTTGATGAAGCGCCCTTCGCGCTCGATGCGCGCCTGCGCGGCGGCGCCCATGCGGGTCATGATCTTCATGTTGGCGACCACGTACGGGCTGTCGGTGATCTCCACGCCGCAGCGGGCCAGCGGCGAATCGATCGGGCCCATGCAATACGGGATCACATACATCGTGCGGCCTTCCATGCAGCCGTCGAACAAGGCATCGATTTTCGCGTGCGCTTCGGCCGGGTCCATCCAGTGGTTGTTCGGGCCGGCGTCTTCCTGCTGCGGGTGGCAGACCAGGGTGAGATGTTCGACGCGGGCCACGTCGGTGGGGTGGGAGCGATGCAGATAGCAGCCCGGATGGGTCTGCTGGTTCAGCTCGATCAGGGTGCCGTCGGCCAGCATCTGCTGCACGAGCGACCGGTATTCGGCATTCGAGCCATCGCACCAATGGATCTCTCTGGGGCGGGTTAGTGCCGCCGCCTCATTCACCCAGTGCTCGAGTGCTTCCAGCTTGCTCGCCATCGTGTCCCTCTAAGGTCTTAAGAAAAAAAAGAGTTGAAACGGTAGTTTACGCGAACTGGTATTGCAAGGTTCCGCGCAGCAAAAAACGGCGCCAGATGGCGCCGTGTGGGTACAGTCGTGGGGTGTATCAGGCCGGGATCAGGGTCGCGATCATGTGTTCGACGTAGGCGTCGAATTCCTCGTGATTGATCCGCGGCAGCCCCAGCGTGAAGTTCAGCTGCAGGAAACCGACGTAGGCGGCGTAGGTCAACCGTGCCCGGTTCAGTGCCTGGGTCGCAGGCAAGCCAGCCTCACGGTAGGCGGTGTTCAGAAACTCCATGCGCCGTTGCGACACGCGTGCCATCACCGGCACCACCTGCGGATGATCCAGCGCCTTCAACAACGCGGCATAGACGCGATGCGGCTGCAGTTCGTGCGCGACGCGGCGAAACAGCTCGGGCAGGCGCTTGCGCGGGTCGGCGATCTGTTCGATCTGGCCGAGTACCTCGCGTTCGCCGTATTGCTCCCAGCGCTCCAGCGCGGCTTGCAGCAGGGCTTCGCGGGTGCGGAAATGCCAGTAGAAGCTGCCCTTGGTCACACCCAGCTGGCGCGCCAGGGCCTCCACGGCCAAGGCGCCGACACCTTGTTCGGCGATCAGGTGCAGGGCGGCGAGTTCCCAATCCTCGGCCGACAGGCGGGTACGTTCTGGCTTGCTGCTGACATTCATTTGCGTATGGTAGCGATACCCTGCGGGTTTGTAATCTGCACGAAGCAAGGTGTTTGAATTGCCTGGATATTTGCCGCAGGCAAGGCGGTCGCGATGCGCATGTATTGACGGCGCTTGCCGGGGCAATCCATACTCATCCGTATGGTTAACCCGACTCACGCCTCGGCTGTGCACAGCCGTTTCCCTGCTGCCGACCTGAATCTGGCGGTGGAGACGTATCGCCCGGACGGTAGTCCGACGCTGCTGTTCGCGCATGGTTTCGGCCAGACCCGTGGTGCCTGGAATGGTGCGGCCACGGCGCTGGCGGCCGCGGGCTGCCGCTGCGTGACATTCGACAGCCGCGGCCATGGTGAAAGCGACCGTGTGCCCGGTGGCAACTATCACATGGATCAGTTTGCCGACGACCTGCAACGACTGGCCGCGGCGCAGCCGGAGCCGCCGATCCTGGTGGGGGCCTCGATGGGTGGCCTGCTCGGAATCGTGATCGCCGGCGAGGTGCGTCCGGCACCCTTCCGCGCGATGGTACTGGTCGACATTACGCCGCGCTGGGAAACGGCCGGAGTGGAACGCATCCTCGCCTTCATGCAGGCGCATCCGGACGGCTTTGCCAATTACACCGAGGCCTCCGAACAGATTGCCGCCTATCTGCCGCAGCGGCGCGAACGCAAGAGCGAGGAACAGCTACGCCCGCTGCTGCGCGAAGGTGCCGATGGCCGCTTGCGCTGGCACTGGGATCCGGCCTTGCTGGCCGGCGATCTGGTGCAGGAGAGTGAACGTTACCAGCCACTCCTGCAGGCGGCGGCGGCGAAGATCGATGTGCCCGTGCTGCTGCTGTCGGGTGCGCGCAGCGATGTGGTGTCGCGCACCACCGTCGACGAATTCCTGCAACTGGTGCCGCATGCGCAGCATGTGGAACTGTCGCATGCCACCCATATGGTGGCGGGCGACGCGAATGATGCGTTCACGCGCGAAGTCGTGCACTTCGTGCAAAGCCTGGATCCATCAGCTGACCGGTTGCGTGCCGGCGCTGTTCAACCGTGATGAGGTGCTGAGATGTCCGTGATACTGACCTTGCTGGCGGCGCTGATAGCCACCGGCGCCTGTGCCTACCATCGCAGCAGTCTGCGCATCTGGGCTATCGCCACACTGGCCACCACGCTGGTGGTCGGTCTGCTGGCCGGAGCGATATGGACAATGATCATCCTGTTGATCATCGAGGCGGCGATTGCCGTACCGCTGCTGCTGCCGGATTTCCGTCGCCGTCAGATCAGCGCGCCCCTTCTGAAGATGTTTGCCAAGGTCACGCCGAAGCTGTCGGAAACCGAGCAGACTGCACTGGAGGCGGGCACGGTCGGTTTCGAGGGCGAACTGTTCTCCGGCAAGCCGGACTGGCATGAGCTGCTCAAGCAGCCGAAGCCCGAACTGAGCGTGGAGGAGCAGGCCTTCCTCGATGGTCCGGTGGAAGAGCTGTGCGGGATGATCGACGACTGGCAGATCACCCACGAGCTGGCCGACCTGCCGCCGAACGTGTGGGAGTTCATCAAGAAGAACCGCTTCTTCGGCATGATCATCCCGAAGCAGTACGGCGGCCTGCAGTTCTCCGCGCTGGCGCACTCGGCGGTGCTGCAGAAACTCAACAGCATGTCGGCCACGGTAGCCTCGACGGTGGCGGTGCCGAACTCGCTCGGGCCGGCCGAGCTGCTGCTGCACTACGGCAGCGACGAGCAGAAGAACCACTACCTGCCGCGCCTGGCAGTGGGCGAGGAGATTCCCTGCTTCGCGCTGACTGGCCCGTACGCCGGCTCCGACGCCACCTCGATTCCCGACATCGGAATCGTCTGCAAGCAGGTCGTCGATGGCGTCGAGACGCTCGGCATCCGGCTCACCTTCGACAAGCGCTATATCACGCTGGCGCCGGTCGCCACGGTAGTCGGGCTGGCCTTCCGCATGTATGACCCCGAGCACCTGCTCGGCGACAAGGAGGATCTCGGCATCACCCTGGCACTGCTGCCACGGTCCACACCGGGGCTGCAGATCGGCCGTCGCCATTTCCCGCTGAACATCCCGTTCCAGAACGGCCCGATCCACGGCAAGGACATCTTCGCGCCGCTGTCGGTGCTGATCGGCGGCCCGCAGATGGCCGGCCACGGCTGGCGCATGCTGGTCGAGTGCCTGTCGGTGGGTCGTGCGATCTCGCTGCCGTCCAACGCCACCGGCGGCATGCGTGCCTCGGCGCTGGCCACCGGCGCGTATGCGCGCATGCGCAAGCAGTTCGGCTTGGCGGTGGCCCGCTTCGAGGGTGTCGAGGAGGCGCTGGCGCGTATCGGCGGTCTGACTTATGCCACCGCGGCGCTGTCGCGCGCCACTGCGGCGGCGGTCGACCGCGGCGAGAAGCCGGCGGTGCCGTCGGCGATCGCCAAGTACCACGCCACCGAGTGGGCGCGGCAGATCGCCAGCGACACCATGGACGTGCATGGCGGCAAGGCGGTGCAGCTGGGGCCGAAGAACTACGCCGGCCGCGGCTGGTCCAGCGTGCCGATCGCGATCACGGTGGAAGGCGCGAACATCATGACGCGCAGCCTGATGATCTTCGGCCAGGGGGCGATCCGCTGCCATCCGTACGTGCTGAAGGAAATGCAGGCGCTGTCGATCACCGACCGCGGCGAGCAGCTGAAGACGTTCGACCGCCTGCTGTTCGGCCATATCGGTTTCGGCATCTCCAACGCGGTGCGCAGTCTCGCGATGGGCCTGACCGGTGCACGCATCGGCGAGACAGCCGGCGACGCCTATACCCGCCGCTACTACCGCAAGCTCGACCGCTATTCCGCCGCACTGGCGTTGTGCGCCGACGTGTTCATGGGCGTGCTCGGCGGCAAGTTGAAGTTCAAGGAGAAGTTGTCGGCGCGCCTGGGTGATGTGCTGAGCTACCTGTATATCGCCAGCAGCATGCTCAAGCGCTACGAGGATACCGGCCGGCCGGAAGCGGATCGTCCGTTCCTGGCCTGGGGCTTCCACGAGTGCATGTGGCTGATCCAGAACGCGCTGGACGGGGCCATCCGCAACTTCCCGGTGCGTCCGGTGGCGTGGCTGCTGCGCGCGCTGGTGTTCCCGCTGGGTCGTCGTGAAGTGCCGCCGTCCGACCGTCTGGGCCGACGTGTCGCCGCGCTGCTCACCGCGCCGAACGACGCGCTCGATCGTCTCACCGACTGGGTCTACACCACGCCGACGGCGAACAATACGGTCGGCCGCATGAAGGCGCTGTTGCCCGACGTGATCGCCGCCGAGCCGGTCGACCGCAAGTTCGGCAAGGCGCTGAAATCCGGCCAGTTCAAGTCGCACGACTACATCGAGCAGCTCGCCGAGGCGCAGCAGGCAGGAGTGATTTCCGCGGCCGAGGCCGACCTGCTCAGGCGCGTGCGCGAGGGTGTGTTCGAGTTCATCTCGGTGGACGATTTCGACACCGATGAGCTGCGTGCGTTCAAGACACGAGCCGATGCGAAAGGCCCGGCCAGCGCCGCGTAAATCGAACTGAGCGATCCGGCCCGTCCCGCGGGCCGGTTTTTTTTCGGGAGCGGGTCGATGAGTGCATCCGTGTTGTCGCTGTACCGCCGCATCACGCGCTGGCCGGCGGGCCACTGGATCTTCTCGCGCCTGATCTGCCTGAAGGCGCCGTACTTCGGCACCATCGCGCCGCGCTTCGTGGCACTGGAGCCGGGCCGTTGCGGGGTGCGCATCCGTGATCGCCGCCGCGTGCACAATCACATCGGCACCGTGCATGCGATCGCGTTGTGCAACCTGGCCGAGCTCAGTGCCGGCGTGATGACCGACGCGACGATCCCGCCAGACATGCGCTGGATTCCCAAGGGTATGAGTGTCGAGTATCTGAAAAAGGCAGCAGGTACCCTGCATGGAGTCGCCATGCCGGAGGTCGCGGCACGAACTTCGAACGACGGTTATGAATGGCCGGTCACCGTGCAGGTCACCGATGCCGTCGGCGAGGCGGTTTTCCGGGCGCGCGTCATGATGTGGGTATCACCGCGCAAACACGCTTGAGCATGCTGGCAGGCTGCAGAGTGATGCTCAGCCTGCCAGCACACAGCGGTTCTTGCCGGCGCGCTTGGCCTCGTACATGGCGCGGTCGGCGCTCTGGATCAGCTGCTCGTCGGCATCGGGACGATCGTCGGGCAGATAAGGCGCGATGCCGATGCTGGCGCCAATCCGGACATCGATCGAACGGCCATTGACGCGCAATGCGTAGGGCTCGCCGAGCGCCGAGCACAGTTTCTGGCATAGCTGCATGGCTCGCTGAGGATCGTCGATCTCTTCCAGGATCAGCACGAATTCGTCACCGCCCACCCGGGCCACCGTGTCGTTGCCGCGCAGGTGCGCCGACAGCCGTGTGGCGATTTCCTGCAGCAGCGCGTCGCCGGCAGGATGGCCATGGGTATCGTTGACGCCCTTGAAGCCATCGATGTCGATGCAGGCCAGCGCAAAGCGGTCGTGGTGGCGGTGCGCACGCTGGATCGCGCCGAGCAGCCGGTCGTGGAACAGCATGCGGTTGGGCAGGCCGGTCAGCATGTCATGACTGGCCTGATGGCGGACCATCGCCTCGATCCGTTCGCGTTCGGCAATTTCCCGGGTCAACTGCTGGTTGCGCTCGGCCAGCTCAGCCATGGTCTGTTGCAGTTCGGCGCGTGCCGCATACAGCTCCAGGAACACGCGCACCTTGGACTGCAGGATCACATCGTTGATCGGCTTGGCGATGTAATCCACCGCGCCTGAGCGGTAGCCCTTGAGCCGGTTCAGGTCGTCGGCATAGGCGGCGGTGACGAAGATGATCGGCGTCTCGCGCAGTTGCTCGGCCTCGCCGAGCAGGGAGGCGACCTCGAAGCCGTCCATGTCGGGCATGTTGATGTCGAGCAGGATCAGCGCGAATTGATGGTCCAGGCACAGCGCCAGCGCCTCATTGCCGCTGCGTGCCTCGAAGAGCTGCGCACCGCTCTGCGCGAGCAGGCGGCGCATCGCGACCAGATTGGCGTGCGTATCGTCGACGACCAGGATTTTCGGCAGCATCACGTTCATGTCAGGCAAAGGCGGTTGAGCAGCGGAGCAATCTGCTCCAGTGGCAGGCAATGGTCGGCACCGGCGATGTCCAGCGCGGCCTGTGGCATCGCTGCCGCTTCGGCACTGGCAGGCGTCTGCACCACGGCGATGCCGCCGTTGGTGCGGATCTGCGCCAGGCCATCGGCACCGTCGCGGTTGGCACCAGTTAGCACCACGCCGATCAATCCCGCGTGATAGACGTCGGCAGCGGAACTGAACAGCACGTCGATGGATGGCCGTGAAAAACACACCGGCTCGTCCACCGACAGCGCGAAGTGCCGATCGTGCTCCAGCAGCAGGTGATAGCCACCCGGCGCCACATGCACGATGCCGCCAGCGGCCAGCTGCCGCTCGGCCGCTTCGATGACGGGCAGCGCCGAATGGCTGGCAAGCAGCCCGGACAGTACGCCGGCACCACTGGCGGTATGGCAGCACACCAGCAGGGTTTGTGGCAGCCGCGGATCCAGTGCGGCCAGCAGGAGCTTGAGCGCGTTGAAACCGCCTTGCGAGCAGCCGATCGCGATCGCCTCAGGTCGCTCCATCATGCGCCTCCGGGGTAGGTCGTGCTGCGCCGATACAGTCGCAGGTTTGCATCGACGGCGCTGAAATCGACTGCCACCGAGGCGAAGTCCAGCGATTCGCGCAGCCCCAGGCAGAGATGGCCGCCGCGCACCAGGCTGTCGCGGAAAAGTCCCAGCGTGCGATTCTGCAGCGGATTGGAAAAATAGATCAGCACATTGCGGCAGAGCACCAGATGCGCTTCGCAGAACACCTTGTCGGTCACCAGATTGTGATTGGCGAACGTGATGTGGCGACGCAGTCGCTGGTTCAACTTGATGAAGTCGTAGCGGGCGCTGTAATAACTGGCCAGTGACTGGTTGCCGCCGGCCAGCAGGTAATTGCGCGACCACTGTTGCGCATCCCTGGCCGGATAGATGCCTTCCTGGGCACGTTGCAAGGCATCGGGATTGAAGTCGGTGGCGAAGATGTGACTGCGTTCGTACAGGCCGGCTTCCTCCAGCAGGATCGCCAGCGAGTAGACCTCCTGCCCGTGTGCACAGCCGGCCTGCCAGATGGTGATCTGCGGATACGAAGCCAGTACCGGCAGCACGTGCTCGCGCAAGGCGAGAAATACCTGCGGATCGCGGAACATCTCCGACACCGGCACCGAGAGCCCCTGGATCACCAGGGGCAGGAAATCCGGCTCGTGCAGCAGGCGCGCGGTGAGCCCACTGATGCTGCCGCAGCGATGGGTATGCACCAGCTGGCGCACGCGCCGCGTCAGCGATGCCGAGGCGTACTGACTGAAGTCGTGGCCGTGCCGGCGTTTGAGCGCCTCCACGAACAGGTCCAGTTCGATCTGTTCCAGTTCGGCATCGTGGGGCGGCACCGGCATGGCGATCAGCGATGCAGCCAGACGCGCATCATCGACCCGAGCTTGTCGATGTCGATCGGCTTGGACAGGTAATCGCTGGCGCCCATCTCCAGGCACTTCTCGCGGTCGCCACGCATCGCCTTGGCGGTCAGCGCGATGATCGGCAGTGTGGCGAAACGTGCCTGTGCGCGGATCGCCCGGATCGTCTCGTAGCCGTCCATCGCCGGCATCATGATGTCCATCAGCACCAGTTCCGGCGACTCGTCATCCGCCAGCGCCTTCAGCGCCTTCTGGCCGTCCTGCGCCATGCTCACCACCAACCCCCAGCCGCGCAGCACCTTGGACAGCGCAAACAGGTTGCGCATGTCGTCATCCACCAGCAGCACTCTGCGGCCGGTCAGTTCGGCAGTCGCGGGTGATGGCTTGCTGCCGCCGCTGCGCCGTGGCGCATGCTGGATGCTGTGCAGGAACAGGCTGACTTCGTCGAGCAGGCGTTCCGGCGAACGCGCGCCCTTGACCACGATCGAATCGGTGTACTGGCGCAGCAGCAGGTTTTCCTCGCGGCTCAGATCGCGGCCGGAGTACACCACCACCGGCGGCACGCCGCCGGGTTCCTTCGAAAGTCGCTCAAGCAACTCCAGGCCGGACATGCCGGGCAGGCCGAGATCGAGCACGATGCAGTCGTAGCGGATGTGTGCGGTCTTCTGCAATGCGTCCTCGGCTGTGCCCACCTCGTCGATCAGCACGTTGTCGGCGGCCAGCATGGTGCGCACCGCGGTGCGCGAGTCGGGCTCGTCATCGACGATCAGCAGATGACGCTGATGACCCTCGGCGGAATGCAGCAGGCGCTTGAACGCGGTATCGATCGCGGCCCGGCTGACCGGCTTGGTCAGGAAGCCGACCGCGCCGTGGCCGAGTCCGCGCGTGGCATCGTCGGTGGCGGAGATGAAATGCACCGGAATCGTCCGCGTGGACTCGTCCGCCTTGAGCTGGTCGATCACCGCCCAGCCGTCCATCGTCGGCAGCATCACATCGAGCAGGATGCCAGTGGGATGGTGCTCGCGTGCCAGCTGCAGGCCGGCCTCGCCATCGCCTGCCGCCAGTGCGCGGTAGCCCTTGCGATGGATCATGTCGATCAGGATGCGTGCGAAGGCGGGGTCGTCCTCGATCACCAGGATCGTGGTCTGGCCCGGTAGCAGCGAGCCGCGATCGTCGTCGACGGCATCTGGCAGCAAGTACGGCGATGCCGGCCGTGCCAGTGGTTTTGGCCGGGTGGACGGTGCGCTTTCGCCAGCACCGAGCGATGGCTCGGGCGGCGCTTCCGGCAGCAGCACGGTAAAGCGGCTGCCGCGGCCGCTTTCGCTATGCAAGGTGATGTCGCCGCCCAGCAGCGTGGCCATCCGCCGCGAAATCGCCAGGCCGAGCCCGGTACCGCCGAACTGCCGGCTGGTGCCGGCATCGACCTGCTCGAACGCATTGAAGATGCGCTGGAACTTGTCGGCCGGGATGCCGATGCCGGTATCGCTGATCGTCAGCGCGATCAGCGGCTGCTCCTGCAGCGCGAGGGGCACCATGATTTCGCTGGTGGGGCGGCCGATGTGCACGCCGACGCTGCCGTGCGCGGTGAACTTGAACGCGTTGCTGAGCAGGTTGTTGGCGATCTGCTCGAGCTTGGTGCCGTCGGTCCGCAGCATGGCCGGCAGGCCGGGCTCGATATCCAGCGTGAAGCCGAGCCCCTTTTCCTCGGCGACGTGCGCAAACGTGCGCCTGAGCCGCTGCTCCAGGCTGGCCAGCGGCAGTTCGTCGATGACCAGCTCCATCTTGCCTGCCTCGATCTTCGACAGGTCGAGAATGTCGTTGATCAGGTGCAGCAGGCTGGTGCCGGCATCGTGGATGATATGCGCCGATTCGATCTGCTCCTCGTCGAGATTGCCGCTGTCGTTGTCGGCCAGGCTGCGCGAGAGGATCAGCAGGCTGTTCAGTGGCGTACGCAGTTCGTGCGACATGTTGGCGAGAAATTCGGACTTGTACTGGCTGGCCCGCGCGAGCTCGGCAGCCTTGTCCGCGGTCTCCTGCTGCAGATCCTCCAGCACGTGCTTCTGCCGGTTGAGGCTGTCGGTCTTCTCGCGCAGTTCCTCGTTGGAGGCCTGCAGTTCCTCGGCCTGCAGACGCAGTTCTTCCTCCGAGGCGATCAGCCGTTCGGACTGCTCCTCCAGCTCCGCGGTCTTGGCCTGCAGGGCCTCGTTGTTGTCGCGCAGCACTTCCTTCTGCTGCCGCATCACCAGTTCCGACACGCGCAGTTCGTCAGCCTGCTCCTGGGTCTGCAGCAGGAGGTCATGCGTGCTGATGGCGCGGTTGAGGTTCTCCAGCGCCAGCCCGACGATCGGCAGCAGTTCCTCCAGCAGCTTCAGCTGCAGCGGCGCGAACGCCGTGAAGCTGGCCAGCTCCAGTACGCCGATCAATGTGTCCCGATAGAGCACGGGCAGGATCGCGACGTGGCGGGGCAGCGCGTCGCCGGTAGCGGAGTCGATGTGCAGATAATTTTCCGGTACGTCGTCGAGCATGATCGGCTTGCGTTCGATCGCACATTGGCCCACCAGCCCCTCGCCAGGCAGGTAGTGGTCGGCGGTACGGTTGCTCAGGCGCAGACCGTAGCTGCCCAGCAGGTCGAGCCGGTGGCGCGCATCGTCGAACGAGTAGAACAGCCCGACCCCGGCCTTGCACAACGGCACCAGCTCGCTGGTCAGCCACTGTGCGAATTCCTTGTGGGTGGTGGCCTGCTGCAGCACATGGGAAATGCCCGATACCTGCGACTTGATCCAGGTCTGTGCCCCGGTATCCAGCACCATCTGCTTGAATACCTGCAGCGCGCGGGCGATTTCGCCAACCTCGTCACGGCGGTCGAGCCGGCCGATTTCGAACTCGTGGTCGTGATTGGCCAGCCGGGTCATCTGGTCGGTCAGTCGCCGCAGTGGCCGCGTGACCAGGCGCGCGGTCAGGTTGATCACCATGATCCCGAGCAGGATGCCCAGCAGGGCTGCGATGGCGCTGATGGCCTGGGTTCTGCTCAGCGTACTGTTCAGCGCCTGGCTGCGCGTGGCGAGCAGCTGGCTCTCCTCGCCGATCATCTGGTTGACGGCGTCGTTCAGATCCTCGACGCGAACCGTGCGATGTTCCAGGTAGTTCGACTGGATGTTCCGAAGCTCCTGCGCCACTGCCACCGGGTCGGCAGTCTTCAGCTGGGCAATCGGATTGATCGCATTTGCAGTGACCTCACGCCGCCACTGTGCGGCCAGCGTCTCCAGGTTATCGATGCGCGACTGTTGCAGCGCGTTGTCAGCGGTCAGTTGGCGCAGATGGGCGATGCGGTTGTGCAGATCGTCCGCGCCGCTGTTGAACATGGCCAGCTGGTCCGCGTGCTGCATCAGCATGTAGCCGCGTGCGCCGATCTGGCTGGTCTGCAAGGCGTGCTGTACCTGATTCAGCTCAAGCAACACCTGATAAGTGTGGACGGTCCAGTAGCGGTTGCTCTCCTGTTGGCGCAGCGAGTGCAGCGTCACCACGCTGGTCAGCAGGAACAGGCCCAGCAGCAGCGCGACCGCGAACAGGATCTTGCGTTGCAGCGGTTGATCGGCAAGCCAGGAGAATTTCGATTGGGTCGGTTTCATGCACGGGCCATCGCGGTTCAAGGGGCAACCTGTCACGGGACCACTGGAAGTGATCCTGTCCTTGACAGGGTAGCCGGTGCAACCGCCAGGCCATAGCCGGTTGCCGCGTAGCCGGGTCAGCGGTGGCCGGACCCGTGCAGCCAGCGCTGCCAGGGTTTGCATGGCAGTATCGAGCCCCGGCGCCATGCCACGACCAGCAGGGCCGCCGTGAGCAGCGAGCAGACGGCAAGTGCGACCACCGAGGCCTCCGCACCGAACACGCCGCCGCTCAGCCAGTCCGGTCCGGTGCGATGGGAGATCAGCCAGCCCTTGCTGGCCCCACCCGAAACGGGGATGCCGTAGACCGTGCCCTGCATGATGTTCCACGCCGCGTGCAGGCCGATACAGGCCCAGAGCGAACGGGTGACGTGGTAGATCATGGCCAGCAGCAGGCCGGCCTCGATCGCGATAGCCGCCGAGCTCCACAGCGTGGCGCCGGGGTTGAAGATGTGGGCGGCGCCGAAGAACAGCGCGGAAATCGCCAGCGCCCACCAGGTACCGAGCCCTTCCTCGACAATGCGGAAGATCACGCCGCGGGCGATGATCTCCTCGCCGATGCCGGCACCCATGCCGGCCACCAGCACACCCGGCAGCCAGTCCACCTGCGGATCCGTGCCGGTGACGTGGTAGCTGCCTGCGAGCCACAACACGCCGACCACCACGCTGAACAGCACGGCGCCCGTGACGAGGCCGGCGAGGCCCCAGCTCGGGATGGCGCGTGGCGACAGTTCGCACATCGGCCGCCGTTCGATCAGGCGAACCAGGATCGCGTAGCCGAGCAGCGGCGGCAGCAGTTGCATGCTCAGGGTTGCCAGCGCGTGGTGCAGCGGATCGGCGGTTTTCAGGGTCCAGCCCAACGCGACCACGGCCGCATGCGTGATCATGCCGAAGCCGATCAGCATCGCCGCAAAGAAGATGATCCGCGCGATAGGCGAGAGCACCAGCCAGCGCTGCCAGCCCGGTACGTTCGATGGTGTGGCGAAGGCGAGCTGTCCGGTCTGCATGCGTCGATCCGCGCGAGGTGAGGTGGACAGGCTAACAGTGCTGTAGCTCCGGCCCCAATGGCACAAGTCACATGCCGGGCGCTCGGGGGGCTAGAGCTCTACCGACGCCGCATGTTCGCGTGTATTGGAGAAGCGCACCTGCGGCCAGCGCTCCTGCGCCAGCTGCAGGTTCACCCGGGTTGGGGCGATGTAGACCAGCTCGCCGGCACCGTCGATGGCCAGGTTCATCGCATTCTTCTCGCGGAACTCGGCCATCTTCTTCTCGTCGTCGCAGTGCACCCAGCGCGCGGTGGTCACCGTCACCGGCTCGAAGCTGGCATCGACGTTGTATTCGTCCTTGAGCCGGTAGGCCACCACGTCGAA
The DNA here is from genome assembly GCF_054782855.1 of Rhodanobacter koreensis. Classification (NCBI taxonomy): domain Bacteria; kingdom Pseudomonadati; phylum Pseudomonadota; class Gammaproteobacteria; order Lysobacterales; family Rhodanobacteraceae; genus Rhodanobacter; species Rhodanobacter koreensis. Next base: position 235,318 of record NZ_BAAGRR010000012.1, read on the forward strand.
CTGCAGCACGCCGACCGCACCGAGGATCAGGTCGTTGCTCATCAGTGGCCGGAAGAACTGGGTGGCGCCTTCCTCGGACAGCTGGGCCAGGCCCTTCTGCAGTGCCTTCATCTTCAGCGGGTCGCGCAGCCGCGCACGACGGAACAATTCCGGTGCGAAGTTCGGGATGCCGGTGAAATTGATCGCCTCGCCTTCGGTGAAGGTGTCGCCGATGGTGATGGTGCCGTGGTTGTGCAGGCCGATCACGTCACCCGGGTAGGCGGTCTCCACGATCTCGCGATCGCTGGCCATGAAGGTCAGCGCGTTGGCAATGCGGATGTCCTTGCCGGTACGTGTCTGCACCATCTTCATGCCGGCACTATAGGTGCCCGAGCACACGCGCATGAACGCCACGCGGTCGCGGTGCGCCGGGTCCATGTTCGCCTGGATCTTGAACACGAAGCCGGTCAGTTTCTCTTCCTCCGGCTGCACCTCACGCCCGAGCGTGCCGCGTGGGCGCGGCGAGGGCGCATGCTCGACGAAGAAATCCAGCAGCAGCTGCACGCCGAAGTTGTTCACCGCCGAACCGAAGAACACCGGTGTCTGTTTGCCGGCGAGATATTCGTCCATGTCGAATGCGGGCGCGGCGCCCTGCACCAGTTCCAGTTCCTCACGCAGTTCGCGCATCGCCTCGTCGCCGACCTTCTCCAGCAGGCCGGGCGCATCGAGGCCCTTGAAGATGGTCGAATCCTGCCGCGTGAAGTTCTTGCCCGGCTCGAAGATGTGCACTTCGTCCAGCAGCAGGTGATACACGCCCTTCAGCCGCTTGCCCATGCCGATCGGCCAGGTCACCGGCGCGCAGGCGATGCCGAGCACCGACTCCACCTCGTCCAGCAGTTCGATCGGCGAACGGCCCTCGCGGTCGAGCTTGTTGATGAAGGTCATGATCGGCGTGTCGCGCAGACGGCATACCTCCATCAGCTTGATCGTGCGTTCCTCCACGCCCTTGGCACAGTCGATCACCATCAGCGCCGAATCCACCGCGGTCAGCACGCGATAGGTGTCCTCGGAGAAGTCCGCATGTCCCGGCGTATCGAGCAGGTTGACGATCTTGCCCTCGTACGGGAACTGCATCACCGACGAGGTCACCGAGATGCCGCGCTCCTTCTCCAGCGCCATCCAGTCCGAGGTCGCATGGCGAGCTGCCTTGCGACCCTTCACCGAGCCGGCCATCTGGATCGCACCACCGAACAGCAGCAGCTTTTCGGTCAGCGTGGTCTTGCCCGCGTCAGGGTGACTGACGATGGCGAAGGTGCGGCGACGGCGGGTTTCTTGGAGATGCGGGGACATGGAGGGCAGGTCGGCTGGAACGCGAACCGTCAATTGTAGCTTGGATCGCCCGGCCGGACCCCGTGCAGTCACCCGGCACGTCGTCGCAGACTGGCTGAGGGTAGCGGTGCCCAGCATGGCCGCAGGATGAGTCTCGGATGTTGGGGGCGCTGGCACTTCCCCCAACCTGCGCACTCCATGGCGATGGTTCCAGGCGGCTAGTGATGATGGTTCGCGTCGTCATCGCCGGCGGGGTTTCCGCCCATGCCCAGGCCGCCTGATCCACCGCCACCAGCCATGCCCTTCGTGCCGCCACCTTTTGCACTGTCTTTCGCAGCGCTGTCGCCCTTGCCACGTGGGCTGAGCACCCGGGTAGGGCCCTGCCTCGGAATGGACAGGTGTGCCGGTACCGGTTCCAGATCCAGAACCCGGCGGATGAAGTCGCGCAGCGAAATGACCAGCTCGGCCGTGTGCGTAGGCCGGCCCGCGGCAAGTTCCGTGGCAGCCCTTGCGGCGAGTTCCACCTGTTCCTCCGTGCCCAGGAGGATGATGTCGGACAGCGCGGCCTCGACCGCATCGCGGATCCGTCGTGAGCGTTCGACGCTTGGCCATTCGCTTGCAGACGGCAGATCAGAGGTCGCGCGTACCCGGTCTTCCGCCTTGGCGTCGACGACCGGTTCACTCCTGCGCCGCAGATCGCGCAGGTGGGTAGGGTCGACCACGAGATTGCCGGTGAAGGATCCGCCCAACGTCTTGTACGCGGCAATGAGCGTGCGCAGGCGTTCGTTGATCTGCCGATTCTCGCGCTCGCGCCGCTGCTGGATCACCTGCATCGCCAGCAGGCGTATGCCAACGCCGATCAGGGTGATCACCGACAGCCCGAGCAGCGTCGAGAGAAGCGTATGCCAGGAACTGAAGTCCAGATTGCGCATGCTGTGTTTCCAGAGACCTGGTGACCAAATCCATGGTCGGGAACCGATTCCTGCTCGCGCTGCCGCCGGGCGCAGCCGACCGGACGAAAGGGCGATGCCTTATTTCGCCAGCCTCGTCAGCAGGCTGTGCCAGAAATCCAGCGCTGCCGGTATCTCGGACGCCAGCAGCTTCTCGTTGAGGCCGTGGGCGAAACTGTCGTTGGGTTTGGCGAAGGTGGGGTCGACGCCGTAGCTGGGCACGCCGGCATTGCGGAAGTACATGCTGTCCGAGGCGCCGGCGGACATCCCCGGTACCACGTCCAGTCCCGGGTAGCGCTCGTGGATGGTGGCGGTGACGGCAGCCATCACGTCGGGACGCAGCGGAGAGGCCGGGCTTTCCACCGGCGGAGGTGGCTGCACGGTGATCTTCACGGTCGGGTCCGCAATCACCTTGGTGAGCGCGGCCTGGACCGTGGCGATGCTTACACCGGGGAAGATGCGGCAATTGATATTGGCGGTGGCGCGCTGCGGCAGCGCGTTGAGGGCGTGGCCGCCATCCAGCATGGTGGCTACGCAGGTGGTGCGCAGCTGGCCGACATAGGCAGGATCGGCCGAGATGGTGGCGGCGGCCTTGGCATCGTCCGGGTGAGTGGCGAACTGCCTCATGGCCTGGGCGAGCGGGCCGCTGGTATGTGCGCCGATGGCTTTCAGCGAGGCGAGGGTGATCTCGTTGTGCTGCACCGGGAATGCATAGGCCGCGACATGGTCGAGCGCCCTGGCCAGCCGGTAGATCGCGTTGTCCGGTGTCGGCTCGCTGGAATGACCGCCGGGCGAGGTGACCGTGAGCTCGAAGTCCGCATAGGACTTCTCGGCGGCCTGCACTTCGTAGACCACCGGCTTGAGGTGGGCATCGTAGGTGCCGCCGCCGGCATCCGCGTTGAGCAGGAATTCGGCATCGTGGTAACGCTTCGCGAGTTCGCGGGTGGAGGCCATTTCGGTCTCCTCATCGCCGGAGAACACCAGGACCATTTCACGGTCGGGCACGAAGCCCTCGCGCTTGAAGCGCATCATCGTCTCCACCAGCGCGATGACATTGGTCTTCATGTCGGCGGTGCCGCGGCCGTAGATGTAGCCGTTCTCCTCGATCAGCTTGAACGGATCGCGGGTCCAGTCGGCCGGATTGGCCGCGACCACGTCCATGTGCCCGGAGAGCAGGATCGGCTTGCCCTTGCCGCTGCCGCGGTAATGCGCCACCAACGCGGCGGTGTGGCCGACCGGGATGATCTCGATGTCGGTCTTGGCGAAGCCGGCCGACTCCAGTTTGGCAGCGAGATAGTTGGCAAATGCGGGTACCTGATCCTTGCCTTCCTCGGTTCGCGTGGCGATGGCATGGCGCAGCATGTCCATGGTTTCCGGCATGACTTGCGCGGTGGTTTCAGCGGCGGCCCGGGGCATGTGGGCGATCGCCAGCGCAAGACAGGCGGTCAGGCAGGTATGACGCATCGACATGAAGGTATTCCCCGGGGCAGTGGTGGTAGTCCCGGAGTATCGGCCAATGGATGCGAGCGGGCCAGCGGCATGCGCCGTTCCCGGATCGCGAGCTGACGAGCCTCGTCCGCCGCGCCGGAAGAGCCTGTTCAAGCCGCCATCGTCATTCCGGTTTGGCCAGCCATTCGGCTGTGGAAGCCGCCGGATTGACGGCTCTTCAATCCTGCGAGGCCTCTCGCATCACCTGGGTCACCGCATCGGCGACGACTTGTGGCTGATCGAGCTGGATGTCGTGCGATGAGGATGGCACCAGCCTCAGTTCGCCACGTTTCGACGTGGCGACGATCGCCTCCTGGGTCTTGTCGCGCGCAGCTTCCAGCATTTTCCGATCGGAATCGTTCGCCGGCATGTCTGCGTAGGTGTTCGCCGCCTTCAGCACGATCAAGGGCAGCGAACCGTGCGATTCCTTCGGCGATACCGGCTGCCTGAAGACGCTGACGTTTTCCTGCAACTCGGAGATCAGGGTGCGCCAGTAGACCGGGCGCAGCTTGTAATTGCGCATTGCGGCGTTAACAGCTGGGCTTGCCCAGCTGGTGGGGCCGCCCAGGCAGTGTTCCAGTGCCGGTGGCGGCGTGGCCAGCGTGCCGTCCACGGCGCCCTTCAGACATTGTGCGAGAAAGGCGAATCGTCGGGTGGCCAAGTCGTCGTCCGCCTTGACCCACGCCGGCGAGAACGCAGCGATGTGCTGGGCTGGCGGATCGAGCAGGACCATGCCGCTGACATCGGCGGGATTCAACTCGGCATAACGTCGGACGATATTGCTGCCCAGTGAATGCCCGACCAGGATCACCGGCGTGCTGATGCCGGCCGCATGGATCAATGCGTGGAGGTCGGCAACATCGGCGTCGAGGCCACGCGGCAACGGACCTTCATCGCTGAATCCGTAGCCGGCGCGGTCGTAGGAGCACACCCTGACCAAGGGGGCCAGCAGTGGTTGCAGCCGGAACCAGGTCACCGAGTCGGCATGCGCTCCGGCCTCCAGCAAGACGGTTTGCGATCCATGGCCGGAGCAGCGCAGGTTGAGCTGCCTGTTGCCGCCGATGGAAACCAGGTTTCCCGCCCGCGCATAGCTGTCCGGCGTCCGCTCCGGCTGGGCGGTGGCCGCTGCCTGCGAGACCGTGGCGGTCGTCAACGACAACGCCATTCCTGTGGCGAGCCTTTTCCACAATGATTTTCGATTCACGAGATCACTCCCTCCCTAGACGGGTCATCGCTTGATGGTTCGCGTGGATGGTTGGAGCTTGCGTGCCGGGCGCAAGTTCCCGTCGACCGGCATGGTTCGCACCGCCTCGCCCATATCGGCATACTGGCCTCCGACTCCCGGGCCGTCGGGGAGTGCCGTCGAAAAGGTGTCGAGATGCGCCTGGTTCGTCGGCGGCGGCGCGAGGGCACGAAATGGGAAGGCAGCGGATTGCCGACGATGTGCGGCGACCCGCTCATGGTCATGTCATCGGCAGCGGGGCGGGATCTGCGAATGAAACATCTATTTCTGTCGTTCCATGGACGCATGTCGCGTTCGAGCTTCTGGTTGTGCGCGCTGTTGGCATGGGCGGTTTTCGTCACCTTGTTCGTCGGGATTGACGGCATGTTCGGGCACCGCACTACGCTGCTGCTCTACCCACCGTTCTTCTGGGTCCTGCTCGCACTGATGACCAAGCGCCTGCATGATCGCAACAAGCGCGGCGCGTGGATCCTTCTGGTGGCGATACCGATCTTCGGACCGCTGGTGTTGATCACGGAACTGGGCTTTCTGCGTGGAAGCATGGGCGACAATCGTTTTGGCGCCGACCCGGTGGAATCCTTTCCTGACTATCAGACGGTCAAGTGAAGAAGATGACGCCCATGACCGAATCCCGGCAGATCATCAACGATGTCACCGGCCTCAATCCCGTGCCGGTCTGGGCGGTGGTCACACCTACCAGCATCGAGGAAGTGCAGTCGGCGATCCGGCGCACCACCGGCCCCATCTGCATCGGTGGTGGCCGCTTCAGCATGGGTGGGCAGATTGCTAGCCCCGGCAGTCTGCACATCGACATGCGCAAGATGTGCGGCGTGGTGAGCTTCTCGCTGATGCAGCGCACGGTGCGCGTCCAGGCCGGTGCGCGCTGGTGCGATCTGCAGCGCTTTCTGGATCCGCATGACCTGTCGATCAAGATCATGCAGAGCTATGCCAATTTCACCGTGGGCGGTTCGCTCAGCGTCAACGTGCACGGCCGCTACGTGGGACAGGGGCCGTTGATTCTGGCGGTGCGCAGCATCACGATCGTGCTGGCTGGCGGCGAGTGCGTGCACGCCTCGCCTGCCGACAATGCGGAAATCTTTTACGGCGCCATCGGCGGCTATGGCGGACTCGGTGTGATCGTCGAGGCGGAGCTCGACCTGGCGCAGAACACACGCGTGGAGCGGGTGGCGCAGAAGCTGCCGGCACATCATTATCTCGGCCATTTCAACGAGCACGTGCGCAACGCGCCCGGGACGGTATTCCACAACGCGGACCTCTATCCGCCGCAGTTCAAGCGCGCGCGCTCGGTGAGCTGGGTGGAGACCGGCAACCCGGTCACCGTGCCGTTCCGGCTGGTGCAGACGCGGACCGCCTATCCGTTGCAGAGCTACTTCATCTGGGCCGTTTCCGAGACGCCGCTGGGCAAGTGGCGCAAGGAGTTCCTGATCGATCCGCTGCTGTACCTGCGCAAGCCGGTGCACTGGCGCAACTACGAGGCCGGTGCCGATGTCGCCGAGCTGGAACCACGCTCGCGCAGGTTCCGGACCTTCGTGCTGCAGGAATACTTCGTGCCGGTCGAGCGCTACGAGGCTTTCGTGGCAGCGATGGCCGAGATCCTCTGCCGGCACCGGGTCAACGCGCTCAACGTCTCGGTGCGCCATGCGATGCCCGACCCCGGTTCGCTGCTGGCCTGGGCGCGCGGGGAAAGCTTCGCTTTCGTGCTGTACTACAAGCAACGCACCCGCGCCAATGCGAAGAATCGGGTGGCCGTGTGGACGCGCGAGCTGATTGATGCCGCGATCCGCTGCAACGGCAGCTACTACCTGCCGTACCAGGTGCATGCGACGCCTGAGCAATTCCATCGAGCCTATCCACGGGCGCAGGATTTCTTCGCGCTCAAGCGCAGGCTCGATCCCGATTTCCGTTGGCGTAACGTGATCTGGGATACCTACTACGCACCGACCCTCATGGAGGAGACACCCATGGCGCCGCCGCCCGGCGGCGAGTTCCATCGCGTGTTTGGCGATGTCGGCTACCACGACGGGTTCTACCGCTTCCTGCAGAACGTGTACCACCTCTATCCGGAGGACCGCTTCCACGCGCTGATCAGGCAGGCCTGCGTCGAGCACGGCACGGACGAAGCGGTCTACCGCGCCATACAGCGCGGCTTGCCGGGCATCAAGCCGGTGCTGTCCGAACTGACGTTCGCGGTGCCCGCCCTGCTCAAGCAGAAGCGCGAAATGGCCCGGCAGACGCTGCAACTGCTGGGGCCGCGCCGCGAGATCGACGGCTACGCCGAGATCGGCACCACCGGGCGCTACATCAGCCAGCTGCGCAAGCAGGCAAACGTGCATGGCGATGTCGTGCTGATCAACGACGTCGCGCCGACGATGTCGCCGGTGGACATTCTGGAACGCGGTGGCATCCGCGCACTGGGGCGTTTCGTGCCGATGAACGACTACGCACCGATTCCGGACGAGTCCGTGGCCGATGCCAGCCTGGATGTGGTGACCTGCTACATCGGGCTGCACCATGCGCCGCCGCAGGCGCTCCCCGCGTTCATCCGGTCGATCTGGCGGGTGTTGCGGCCGGGCGGTGTGTTCATCCTGCGCGACCACGACGTCACCTCGGCAGCGATGGATGACTTCGTCTCTCTCGCGCATACGGTCTTCAATGCGGGGCTGGGGCTGGCCTGGGAAGCAAACCAGGCCGAGCCGAGGTATTTCGAATCGGTCGCCACATGGGTCGAACGTCTCACCTGCGAGGGGTTTGTCGACAGCGGCGAGCGTCTGCTGCAGGCCAATGATCCCTCGGACAATGTGCTGATGGCGTTCACCAAGCCCGCCCGTGAGGTCACGCCATGAAGCCGGGGTGCATGCCGCCGTGGATCAAGGTCGTCGTTGCGGGCTTGGGACTATGGATGCTGGCGCTCGGCGTCTGTGCCATGCCAGGCGCGCCTGGCGACGTGACGCCGCCGGAGCATCGGCGCGGGGCCGAGCAAACCTTTCTGACCTACCCCGAATGGTTCCTGGTGTTCAGCCCGGCCGAGTACGCCGACTTCGTCCGCGATCACGATCCCAGCGACTTCCCCTTCCTCGGGCATATCGGCGAGTTCTGGCAAGCCTACGGCGCGGTTTATCGCGCGACGCGCGACCGTTATCCGATGAACTGGGGCTATCACGCGATGATCATGGTCATCGGCACCAGCACCACGGTCGAGTACGGGATCCGTTCGGCCTACGAGACCCTGGTGGGCCGGCTGACCGAGCTGACGCGCACCCACGGCCCCGCTGAGGAGGATCGTTACGCCGCACGCGTGGCGCAGGAGTACGTCGACTTCATCCGCGTCGAGCCCTGGTACAAGTTCGATTTCGCGGGAAAGCTGAAGGGCCTGTGGGTGGACACCGCGCTCTGGGGTCCCGACGCCTTGCGCAAGTGGGAGCGCAAGTACGCATTGACGACGGAGTACGGAGTAAAGGCCGGTTACGGCTGGCTGATCGGCAAGCTCACCGCCGAAGCCTACGACGCGCCGCTCCCGGTCACCGCCGTGATGCTGGATCGCATGCCACGGGACGACCGTCGCGCGATGCCCCGGTTGCAGGTGCTGGCGAGGGAAGCCGACGGTAGCGTGCTCGCCACGGTACCGCGTTACCAGGCCTTCACCGACTATGCGCTTGTCCTCGCGAATCAGGGCGTGCGGGTCACCGAAGTGGCCGGCAACCGGGGGCCGATCCTGGTCAGTCTGATCGTGCCGACGTCGTGGTCGCCCCATGTTTCGCTGGGCAGTGTGCTGTTCACCCAGCCGGTTCTGACGCGGCCAGGTCGCCGTCGCCTGGTGCTGACGCCGCCGGTGGGCTCATTGACGGCCTTGCTTCGCGCTGCGCAGGATGCCGGACTGCTCGTCGAGCACATCTACGACTACTAGTGCCGGAGCGGTTCACCCGGCAAGCGGCCAGGCTGCGGAATAAAAAATGTCAACTATCAAGCTTTTCGCGCGCATCACGCGAAGCTTGAAACCTTTGGTAGCACAATAGGTTAGCTCGACTTCTGACCGCCTTCGGAGACTGAGGCGTGGTTAGCTGGGAGCTACATAGAAGCGTTGACAAAGAAAGCCAAGGCGAACTGTAGGGGCAGCTTGCCGGCAAACGGCAGGCTTGCTCAATCATGAGTAGCTCACCCTCCATCCTGTCCAGAACGAAGAACGTATGGCGTTTGGCTGTGTGACGAAACCTTCGGCAAAGATGGAATGTGAGGTGTTCGAGGGAGTAATGCCAACCAGGTTTCAGGGGACGTGACCGTGTTCGTGCTCTGCTTCTTGAGCTTTCATGGCTCGCGCGATGGCCAGGAAGTCCGCTTGGTTGATTCCGAAGTCCCGCGATCACTGAACATTTCGCTGTAAGTTCGGGGGCTAAATACGCCGTGGTATGGCCTCCGCAAAAAAGTCGGTGACCCGTCGCACACGCGCCGGTACAAACCGGCGTCTCGGCCAGACGAGGCTTATGTCTCTGGCGTCGCCTATAAATTCGTCGAGAACGGTGATGACGTCTGGATGCCGGAGATCATCGGCAAGAGAGATCTTGGCAAACCGGCCGATTCCCACGCCAGCTAGAACACCAGCCCTGATCGTTTCGACACTGTTGGACGTGAGATTTCCGCGGACGGACACGCTAACCAGACCTTCTGGTCCTACAAAAGACCAATGCGTTGACTCCGCCGAGCCGCGATATAGAAGGCAATTGTGATCGACGAGTTCGGTGGGATTCTTTGGCATTCCGCGTTGCTCGAAGTAGCGACGGGATCCAACGCATACGAGGGGCGTGCTGGCCACGCGTCTGGCAATCGCGTCGGGATCGTTGACGGGCCCCACCCGGATCGCCAGATCAATTCCATCTTCCACCATGTCTCGCACGAAGTCCGAGAGAATGAGATCGACCTGAAGGCCAGGGTTGAGCGATAACAGGTCGGGGATAAGCGGCAAAATATGAAGACGGCCGAAAGTACCTGATGCAGCGATCCTGATCAGACCCGAGACATTGTGCGTGCTGCTGGTCAGTTCGCTGTCGGCGTCATCCATCTCGTCAAGCAGCGGTTTTGCCCGGTCGTAGTATCTCTGTCCTTGATCCGTCAGGGTCACGCTGCGCGTACTTCGGTTAAATAACGCCACCCCGAGGCGTCTCTCGAGCGCGCCGATAGCCTTGCTGATGGCCGACTGTGAGTCGCCGGTTCGACGTGCGGCGGCGGTAAAACCGCCTGCTTCAACCACGGCTATGAAGGCGTTCAATTCGTGGAATCGATCCATATTAATTCCTCCTTGGAATTAATGTTATGGCAATTCAAGCCATTATCAGTGGTTCCGACATCACCCACAATCCAGCTTTCTCCACATGTTGAAGGACTGGTGTCATGAATATCGATCTCACTGGACGCAAGGCCGTCGTTACCGGGTCAACGGCGGGTATCGGCCGAGCCATTGCAGAAGGGTTGGGGCGCGCAGGCGCCGCGGTCGTGATCAACGGCCGCACAGAGAAGCGCGTCTCCACGGCGCTTCGGGAGCTTCGCGAACTCTTGCCAAAGACGGAGTTTGCCGGCGTCATCGCCGATCTTGCGACCCCGGAAGGCGCGGCGGAGTTGTTCGCTCAGGCGCCGGATGCGGACATTCTCGTCAACAATGTGGGTACTGGGCGTCCGAAGTCCTTCTTCGAAATTGAGGACAGCGAGTGGATCGATCTCTTCGAACTTAACGTCATGAGCGGCATTCGCGCCTCCCGCCACTATGTGCCGAACATGACGAAGCGCGGCTGGGGGCGCGTCGTCTTCATCAGCAGCGAGTCCGCGCTTGCCATCCCCAAGGACATGATCGACTACGCCACGACCAAGACCGCCCAACTCGCCATTGCGAGGGGCTTGGCCGAGGTGGTCGGCGGAACGGGCGTCACCGTTAATTCGGTTCTTCCGGGTCCGACGAATTCGGAGATCATGGGTGGTTGGGCGCAGGCGAACGCAGATGCGCAAGGCATTACGCGTGAGGAAGCCGAGCAGCAGTTCCTGAAAACGCATCGCCCGACCACGCTCCTCAATCGCTTCGCGACAACCGAAGAAGTCGCAAACCTGGTCGTCTATGTCTGCTCGGAGCAGGCGTCGGCGACAACAGGCACTTCCTTGCGTGTCGACGGCGGTGTCGTTCGGACAATTGCATAGGGCGCACGCTTTTTCACTCGCTCATCCCGGAGTTCGACGGCCTGCGCCTGGGATTGTGCCGCATCGACAACGGACTTGGTGAGTTCGATCTTAGCCATGACGACTCCTCGGAAAGACCCGATTCCCAGGAGCCTGATAGGGGCCAAGAGCAGGAAAGCCAGGTCGAGTTTCGGAAAGCACCGACATAGATTGAACTCATCTAAGTTATTGATAAATCTTCTGTATTTTGCTTTGTCGTAGTCCAGCAAAGTACGGTGCTGGAGTCATCCTGAAATAAAAAAGCCCGGAGATTGTTCTCCGGGCCTTTTTATTCCGCAGCCTGCCGCAAGGCTGACGCTGACGTGAAAACAAAACTTACCGCGCCTCCTTCTCCATCAGCTTCTCGACCATGCTGGCCGGCACTTCCTCGTAATGATCGAAGATCATCGAGAAGTTGCCGCGGCCGCTGGTGGCCGAACGCAGGAAGTTGATGTAGCCGAACATCTCGGACAGCGGCACGAAACCCTGCACGAAGGCCGACGTACCCTTCTGGCCCTGGTCGGAGATGCTGCCGCGGCGGCGGTTGATGTCGCCGATGACGTCGCCGAGATAGGTGGCCTCGGTGACCACTTCCAGGCTCATGATCGGTTCCAGCAGCTTGGGCTTGGACAGCTTCTGCGCTTCGCGGAAGCAGGCGCGGCCAGCGATCTCGAAGGCCAGTGCCGAGGAGTCGACGTCGTGGTACTTGCCGTCGATCAGGCGCGCCTTGAAATCCACCACTTCGTAACCGGCGATCTGACCTTGCAGCGATTCAACCTTGATCGCGTGCTCGACTGCCGGGATGTATTCGCGCGGCACGCGGCCACCGACGACCTCATCGGAGAACACCACGCCGCTGCCGGATTCGCCCGGCTCGAAGATCATCTTCACTTCGGCGAACTGGCCCGAACCGCCGGACTGCTTCTTGTGCGTGTAGGTGTGCTCGACGGTCTGGCCGAAGGCTTCGCGGAAGCTGACCTTGGGCTTGCCCATGTTGGCTTCCACGCCCAGCTCGGTGCGCATGCGGTCGATGGTGATTTCCAGGTGCAGCTCGCCCATGCCCTTGAGCACGGTCTGGCCGGTTTCCTGGTCCACTTCCATGCGCAGCGACGGATCGGCCTTGACCATCTTGTAGAGCGCGGTCGACATCTTGTCGACGTCGCCGCGGGTCTTCGGCTCGACCGAGACGCTGATCACCGGGTCGGGGAAGCGCATGCGCTCCAGCAGGGCGGGATGCGCCGGATCGGACAGCGAATCGCCTGTCTCGGTGTCCTTCATCGAGACGAACGCGCAGATGTCGCCTGCGCGCACCTCGTCGATTTCCTTGGTCGCGTTGGCCTGCACTTCCACGATGCGGCCCACGCGCTCCTTCTTGCCGCGGGTGACGTTCTGCAGCGTGTCGCCCTTCTTGATGACGCCCGAATAGATGCGGCAGAAGGTCAGCGTGCCGAACTGGTCGTTGATGACCTTGAACGCCAGCGCGCGCGCCGGTGCGTCGTCGCGCACTTCCTGCTCGCCGATGACATTGCCGTCCTCATCGACGATCGAGATGCCGCCGTTCTCGCCCGGGTACGGCATGTAGTCGACCACGGCGTCGAGCAGCTGCTGCACGCCCTTGTTCTTGTACGACGAGCCGCAGAACACCGGCACCAGCTTGCCGGTGACGCAGCCCTTGCGGATGCATTCCTTCAGCTTCGCCGGATCGTGCTCGCCGGTCTCGATCAGATGCCCGAAAGCGTCGTCGTCCATCGCCAGCGCGGTCTCCAGCATTTCCTCGCGCAGCTTCGGCAGCTGGTCGATCCAGTCGTTGTCGACGGTGGAACCGAACTTAAGACGGTTCCTCGCTTCCTCGAAAGACACGGTTTCCCAGGTGCTGTCCTTGTCGTCCGACGCCCAGATGTAGGCCACGTTGGCGACCAGGTCGGCCATGCCGCAGAACTCGTCGCTGCTACCCAGCGGAACCTGGCACAGCAGGGCCGGCGCATTCAGGCGCTCGCGGATGCCCTTCACGCAATGCGCGAAGCTGGCGCCGATGCGGTCCATCTTGTTGATGTAGCACACGCGCGGCACGTTGTACTGGTCGGCCAGGCGCCAGTTGGTTTCGGTCTGCGGTTCCACGCCGGCCACGCCGTCGAACACTACCACCGCGCCGTCGAGCACGCGCAGCGAACGGTTCACCTCGATGGTGAAGTCCACGTGTCCCGGGGTGTCGATCACGTTGATCTGGTGACCCTTCCACTCGGCCGTCACCGCCGCCGACTGGATGGTGATGCCGCGCTTGCGCTCCTGCTCCATGTAGTCGGTGGTGGTCGAGCCCTTGCCATCCTTGGTGTCGTGCACGTCGACGATCTGGTGCTTCTTGCCGGTGTAATACAGCACGCGCTCGGTGGTCGTGGTCTTGCCTGCATCGATGTGCGCGATGATGCCGATGTTGCGGTAGAGGTTCAGGGGTTTTTGACGGGCCACAGTCTGGATTCCGGAAAGTTGTTGTGTGGGGCAAGCGTGAGGAGGACAGCGACATGCTGTCCGTGAAGGTGCTTTTCAATGTGCCAGCGACCGGGAACGGAATGACGCCAGTCCTGGCAGGCAGGGCGCGAGAGGCACGACACGATAACCGATGGGGCCGCCACACTCACGTGATTGGCTCGGATGATGGGCCGCGGATACGCGTCATCGGCTTGCACAGCCTTCGACATGGCCATCGCCGGTCTCGCGCTGATGCCTCGTTTCCCCAGGGCGGCTTTCGCAGCGGGATCGACCCTCCGGGCGTTGCGCCCGGTTTCCGGGTGGTCGGTGCCCGGCTCAGCCCGGATCGGCGTTGAAGTGGGTGTCGTTCCAGGCCGGGCTGCCCAGCTGGCTCAGCAGGATGGCGGTGCGCACGGTGAAGTTGTTCCAGCTCGGCAGTGCGGCAATCTCCAGCCAGTCGGCCCACTCGGGTTCCGTGGACTGCCGGGCCCGGTCCGAAGCCTGCTTCCGGCCGGCAACGATCGCATCCCTCACCTCGGGCATGATCCCGAGGAAGTGGCGCAGCGTGGCTTTCTCGGCTTCGGAGAGGCGGCTTTCCGGTGATTCGACCAGCCACATGCAGGCCATTTCCATTTCCCACTCGTACTCGGAGGCCAGGAACCAGGTGAACGCATCGCCTTCCGCCCTGCCGGAGGCGATGGCGCTGGCGTGTTCGTGAAACGTCCGCAAGGTGGATGCAAAGCGGTCCGCTGCCTTGTGCGGGATCTCTGTATTCGCCAGCATGTGCCAACCCTCCGCAGAATGCGCCGAATGACGCGACGGCATGGATATGCCTCGGGGTGCACCCACCCGCTGCCCTGTCCAATGAAAGTTCGAGCAAGAGCGATGCCAGCTGCCCGGCATATTGCGCCGGATGCCCAACTTGCCGGCTGAAATGGTGAGACTGCAGGGCTTATCCGGCCATCGCCGATCGGAGTCCGGTCGAGTCGTCCATCCGCACAGGGGCGTCATGCGGACTCGTGGCGTCACATTCTGCCGGAAGATGACGTCAGTCCATGTTGCCGAAATTCAACATAAACCTCATAAATGCGCCGAGGGGTTCGCTCGGATGCGCGATCTGGATCTCCAGGATCCACGGCCCGCTGGATGGGGATCCATCCAGATCACCGAGGTCACCGGGTTTTTTTCGCAGGCGTACCGCGTCTGGGTTTCGTCTTGTCGTGGATAGGCCGCGAAAAGCAGCCGATGACGACGGTGCGATCAGACACCATCAGTGCGTAGCAGATCGCAAAGAGTCCGGCGCTGCATGAAATCATGCCCGGGCAAGGCGACTGGTTACAGCTCGCCCATGCGAAAGATCAGGTGGCAAGCAGGTCGGTCAGAGCCTCGGTCAACTGCCTTGTGTCGTAGGGCTTCTGCAAGGTCTTTTCGTTGCGCCAGACTTCGGGCAGGTCCCCCTCGCCGTAACCGGAGGAAAATACAAATGGAATGCCGCGACGACGCAGCACCATGGCCACGGGGTAACTGGCTTCGCCGGCCAGGTTGATGTCGAGAATGGCCAGGTCGATCGGCGCAGACTCGGCCAGCTCCAGGCATTTGGCCAGGCGCGCAGCCTTGAGCACGCGGTAGCCCGAGGCATTCAGGCGATCCTCCAGCATCATCGCCAGCATCATCTCGTCTTCGGCGAGCAGGATGCAGGGCAGGTTGCTGTCTGTGGTCATCAGGAAACTACCTCGAGTGGTACATCGATGGTGCAGGTCACACCGCTGGGGGGAAATGCGAGCGTCACCTCACCATCCAGTTCATACGGCACGCCTTCATCGATCAGGCGTGAACCGAAGCCACGGTGTGTGGGTGGCTTGACGGCCGGGCCGCCGGTTTCCGTCCACTGCAGCAGCAACCATGGACGTTGCCCCTTCATGCGTATCGACCAGGTGACGGTCACCAGACCTTCGGGCACCGACAGCGAGCCGTACTTGCCGGCGTTGGTGGCCAGTTCGTGCAAGGCCATGCTCAGCGCCAGCGCCGGCTTGGGCAACAGGTGGATGTCTTCACCGTGCAGATGCACGCGTGCGTCGTCCCCGCGTGCGTCGCTGTCATGTCGGTAGGGCGCCAGTTCATTGTTGATCATTCCAGCCAGCGACGCGCCGAGCCATGCATCCTGTGCCAGCAGGTTGTGCGTGTGCGACAGCGCCAGCAGCCGCGACAGGAAGCTTTCCGTGAAAGTGGGCAGATCCGGCGCGTTGACGATGGTCTGCTGGGCAATTGCCTGCACCGTGGCGAGGGTGTTCTTCACCCGATGGTTGAGTTCGGCCATCATCATTTCCGTGTGCCGTTCCGCGCGCATGCGCTCGGTCACATCGCGTGCGATCAGCTTGCCGGCGAACATCATGCCGTCCTGGTCGCATACCGGCGAGTAGCTGATCGCCAGCGGTACCGACGTACCGTCCGGCCGCACCCAGGTCATGTCGAACTCGGCCAGCCGTGTCGGCCGCTCGTGGCTGATGAAAAACTTCCTGGTTTCCTCGGAAGGTTCCGGCGGCAGCAACATGTTCAACGGCTGGCCGACCGCCTGCTCGGCCGACAGCCCGAAGATGCGTTCGGCGCTGGCGTTCCAGCTGCTGATCCGTTCGTCCAGCGAAAAGCCGAAGATCGCGTCGCGCGAGGAGTTCACGATCGCCGCCAGTCGGGCGTGCTCGCTGTTCAGCTGCTGGCTCTCGGTGATGTCGACGAAGGTCAGCACCACCCCGTCGACGACATTGTCGACCGTCAGGTAGGGGCGCATGCGCAACAGGAAGGTCGGCGCCTCGTCGACGCCGCGCAACATGCGTTCGGTCACCGCCAGGTCGTGCAGCACCTGCGCCACGTCGCTTTTCAGTTCCGGATAGTTGATGCGCGGCGAGATCTCGGTGATCGGGCGCCCTTTGTCGCCGTCACGCAGGTGGAACAGCTCGGTCATCATCGGCGTGTAGCTGCGGATGCGCAGCTCGCGGTCGAGGAAGATCGTTGCGATGTGCGTGCTGTCGAGCAGGTTACGGATGTCGTTGTTGAGCCGGTTCAGCGCCTCGTTCTTGCTGTTGAGCTCGGCGTTGACGGTCTGCAGCTCCTCGTTGATCGATTGCATCTCCTCGGTCGAGGTTTCCAGCTCCTCATTGGCGGACTGCAGTTCCTCGTTGACCGACTGGTATTCCTCGTTCGCCGATTTCAGTTCTTCGCTGGCCGTTTCGTGCAGGTCGACGGCGGCATGCAATTGCATGCGCGTGCCGCGCAATTCGTCCTCCAGTGCCTGGATGCGCGTGAGCTCGCTGCCGGGGTTACCATCCGCCGTCGGCTCGGTCGAGTGCGGCGCAGGTTCGAGCTCATGAAAGGCAACCACGCACATCTCGACCTTGCCGTCATCACGGAGCTCATCCTGGCCCAGCGGCTCCACGATCAGCCGCAACGATCGCTTATGTCCATTGAGCAGGAGAGTCAGCCCATCGTGGATCACCTGCTTGCCGCTGGCAAAGGCCTGCAGCGCTGCCGCGCGCACGGCGCCGCGCAACGGCTTGTCGAGCAGCTGGAACAGGTTGAGGCTGGCCGCGCCGGTCGATGGTGCCAGGTAACGCCCCGTGTCACCGCCGAAGCGCAGCACGTCGTGACTGGCGTTGATCACCACATAGGCCGGCGACCACGGCTCCAGCGCCTGGCGCGCCTGCTGAGCGATCGGATCTTCCACATGTCGCGGCGTGGGATGCTCGGTACTGCTGAAGTGGCGCGGATGCATGCTGACGAAATCTCGTGGGCGTGTATGTGCGTCATCGCGGCGCACGTACAGCCGCTGCTTCTTGTCCAGCTCGGTGAACAGGCGCGCGTTCCGTGCCAATCGTTCCGACGGACCAAGCAGCAAGAAGCCGCCGGGTCGCAGCGCATAGTGGAACGACTGCACCAGCCGCTCCTGCAGATCGTTGTTGAGATAGATCAGCAAATTGCGGCAGGAGACCAGGTCCATCCGCGAGAACGGCGGATCCTTGATCACGCTGTGCGGCGAGAAGATGCACATCTCGCGGATCTGCTTGACCACGCAATAGTCCTCGCGATCCTGGGTGAACCAGCGCTCGAGGCGCTCGGGCGAAATGCCGTTCAGCGGTGCCCGGTAACGGCCGGCGCGGGCGCGGTCGATCGCCTGATCGTCGATGTCGGTGGCGAAGATCTTCACTTTCAGGCCGCGCTGCGAGCCCATCGCCTCGCGCAGCAGGATGGCGATGGAGTAGGCCTCCTCGCCGGTGGCGCAGCCGGGAACCCAGACCCGCAGTACATCGTCGCTGGTCTTGCCCGCCAGCAGCGATGGGATCGCGATGTTGCGCAGTGCGTCGAACGCGATCGGGTCGCGGAAGAACTCGGTCACTCCGATCAGGAACTCGCGGAACAACAGCTCGTGTTCGTTCGGATGCCCGCGCAGGTGCTCGATGTAATCCATCACCGTCTCGGCCTGCACTACGAGCATGCGCCGTTGGATCCGCCGCATCAGGGTCTTTTCCTTGTACTGGCTGAAGTCGTGGCCGACTTCGGCGTGCAGCAGTCCGCAGATGGTTTTCAGGTGCGCCGCCACGTCGCCGCGAACACCGTCGGCTCCCTTCTTCTGCTGCGCGGCATGCATCTGCTTCTGATAGGCGAGCAGCCGTGCCGGCATGTCGGATACCGGCATGACGGCGTCAACCAGCCCGGTAGCCACCGCATTGGCGGGCATGCCGATCATCGCTTCGTGGTCGAAACCGGATTGCGCCAGCGCCAGTCCGCCGTGATCCTTCACCGCACGCAGTCCCTGCGCACCATCACTGCCGGTGCCGGCCAGCACCACGCACACCGCGCAATCGCCCTGATCCTCGGCCAGCGACGTGAAGAACGTATTGATCGGCCAGCGATGCTCGCGCGGCGGCGCGGGCTTGCTCACCTGCAGCACGCCGTCGGCAATGGTCAGGGTGGCGTTCGGCGGAATCACATAGACGTGCCGCGCCTCGACACGCATGCCGTGGGTCGCTTCGAGCACCGGCATGGTGGTGCTGCGACCGATCAGTTCGGCCAGCAGGCTGTTGTGATCGGGCGCCAGATGCTGCACCAGCACGAAGGCCAGTTCGACATTCGCCGGCATGTGCGTGAAGAACGCCTTGAACGCCTCCAGTCCGCCCGCCGAAGCACCGATGCCGACGATCATGGTGCCGGTCGGTGGCGACTTGCGGTTTTTTGCCGTCAGCGCGCCCTTGCCGGCGATCGCGGCGGGAGGGGGTACTGGCTTCAGATACGACGGCATGCGGTACAGCCTGAACTCCAGGCAACGCCTGGGTGAGGCTGCAGCATAGCGCGCATGGCGTTCACCCCGGGTGATTGCAGTGCGGGTGTGCAGCTGTTGTGCGCGCACGGATCAGCGTGTCAGCAGATCCTCGTAGAACGCACCGAACGGCTCGCCCGGATGCGCGATCTGGATTTCCAGGATCCACAGTCCGCTGGATGGCGATGCTTCCAGATCACCGAGGTCACCGCCCTTGTGGATCGCATGCGGAAAGTCGCTGACCCGGTGACCCTTGACCGCGTGGTTGAACCGCCAACCCATCGCCGCGGCACGCTCGCCGGCAAACGCATACAGCGCCTGGCCGCCCAGTCCCTGCGTGCGCCACGCGTCAGCCACTTCGCCGAACAGCGCACGCGCTGCATCCGCGCAAGCCTGTCGCTCCGGTGCGTGACCCACCACAAACGTATCGCCCACATCACCCTCGTGTCCGTCGAATACCAGTCCGAGGTCGATGAAGTAGCTGTCGTTCTCGCCCAGTCGCACGCTGGGGTCCGAGCGCTGTCGATAAGTCTTGGTGGTGTTCGGTCCGATGCGGATCAGCACCGGATGCCACAGTCGCTCGAAGCCGAGTTCGCGGAACACCTCGGTTGCTTCGAGCTTTGCTTCGTCCTCGCTGATACCTGGCTGCATGCGCTCACGGATACCGTGCAGCGCAGCCCAGGTTTTTTCGCGGGCGCGTTGCATCAGGTCGTGATCGAAGCGTTGTCCGACAGCTTCGCGAGAGGGAGTCGTCATGAGTGTCTGTTCGGTCAGGCCAGTTGGACGAGTACCAGTCCGATCGCAGCCGGCAATGCCTGTATCCACAGAATCTTCCGGCCCGCGGTCAATCCGCCGAAGATGCCGGCGACCAATACACATGCGAGGAAGAATGCTTTCACGCCGAGGCCGGCGCTGCCGAGGTAGAGGCCCCAGGCCAGCCCCGCGGCCAGGAAGCCGTTGTAGAGACCCTGGTTGGCGGCGAGTGCTTTCGACTGCTCGGCGAATTCCGCGGTGATGCCAAAGGCGCGACGACCCGCGGGCCTGGTCCACAGGAACATTTCCAGGATCAGGAACCACAGGTGCAGCAGCGCGATGACGGCGATCACGATGTTTGCGGCGATGGACATGGCACTCCCCTTGAGTGGTTGATCGCGGCGTTCCATGGCTGGTCCGCCGTGGCGGCAGTGTCGCAGCCGGACCGGCTCATCGCAAACCTGCAATACGACAGGGGCAGGCTAGGTCAATGCGGGCAGTAGATTGAAATCCGCAATAAAAAACGGATCCATGGAAACCATGAATCCGTTTGCAAGGGCACGGCAAGAAAGCCGTGCCCTTGGTCAATCAGCTTCAGTGCTGCTGGTGGACGATGCTGGTGATCGCGCCGGTGCTTTCGTCCACCAGCAGGTAGTCACCATTGTCACCACGTACCCAATGGGATCCTTCCGTGGGTTCGTTCAAATGCTCGGTCTGCCACTTCTCAACGACATAGTTGTTGCCGCGATATTCGGTAGGTACCACGCCGCCTTCCTTGTACCAGGTGGTGTTGGCGCCGTGGACATGCTGCACGGTCGTGGTGACCGTTTTGGTGGTTTGAACCGTGCCGGCGCTTGGATCGTCGGACTGCGCTGCCATTGCTGCACCGGATGCCAGCAGGGCTGCACACATGGCCAAGACAAGTTTCGTTTTCATGAAATGCGTCCTTTATGGAATGCCAAGCTTGTGGCGGAGCCACAGGTCAAGGACAGCGGCAAATGTCAGCGCACGCACCTGACGGAGGTGAAACCGTACCGAAGGCATGGCTACTGCGGATGCAGCATCGCAAGCCGCAGGCTCTTTGCATGTGAATTTCGCGGCAGTGCGCCGTTCACGCGCGGACGATAGTCGCGCATGCGCTGGATCTTTCCATGGGCGCGTGGAATGCGTGGCTCAGGTCTGCGGGAGCGAGTTGGATTCCAGTATGGATACTGGAGCGTTGGCTGTCACGATGACCGGCCGGCCCAGTTGCCGCAGCCAGCGATAGTGCGACGCGATGCCGGCAGCGAACGTGCGATGCTCGCGATAGGTCACGCCGTATTCGCGGCAGGCGTCTTCCACCACGCGCGCAACCCGCGGGTAGTGCACGTGCGAGATGCGCGGAAACAGGTGGTGCTCCACCTGGAAATTCAGGCCGCCGATCAGCCAGCCGAGGATGCGGTTGCCGCGTGCGAAATCCACCGTGGTTTCCAGCTGATGGATCGCCCATGGCGTATCCATTTGCTGGCCGCCTTCCCTGGGCACGGGAAACGCGGCCTCTTCCACCACATGCGCCATCTGGAACACCAGCGCCAGCAACACGCCGGCGACGGCGGCGGTCACCGTGTAGAACAGCAGCACGGCGCCGATCGAATGGGAGGCCAGCGGCAGTCCGAACGCAAGGATGAAGAACGCCAGCTTGCCGACCACGAACACGGTCAGATCCCAGCCGCGCGGCCGCGCGAACGGACGTTCGCCAACGGTGCCAGTGATCATGTCGCGGAAATCCCCGTACAGATGCCAGCGGATGGCAGTGACGCCGTACAGCACCCACAGGTAGAAGTGCTGCCAGCGATGCCACGGCCGCCGCGGCTGCAGCGGCGACAGGCGTCCCAGCACGCCGAGGTCGATGTCGCTGTCATGGCCGGCAATGTTGACCCAGGTGTGGTGGAAGCGTGCGTGCTTCCACTGCCAGATGTACGAGCTGCCGCCCACGACATCCAGCGTCATCGCCATCAGCCGGTTGATCCAGCGGCGCTCGGAATACGCCTGATGGCCGCCGTCATGCATGATGTTGAAGCCGATCCCGGCGGTCGCGATGCCGAGCACGATGCTCAGCAACAGGCCCTGCCATACGCTTGTCGCAAAGAGCACGAGTGCCACATAGGCGAGCGCGAACACACCCAGAATGATCGCGGTCTTCAAATACATCTGTGCGCTGTCGCGCTGGCGGCCGCCGCTGTGCTTGAACTCGGCGTCGACACGTCGGCGCAGTTCGCGATGGAAAGAGTTGTCACCGCTGAACTTCAGCCGCTCCTCGATGGCATGGCGTGGCAAAGGGGATGCAGCATTGTCCCTGCGATGAGATGAATCGAGGGACATGGATCTACCTTGTGAATAATGATGTGGCCTGCATCATGACAGGTGTGACGTAACGCGGATGTTGATGGCCGTTCCAGCAAATTCGCGGCTTGCGCGGGGTATGCCGTGCGTGCCCTCCATCATCTGACGATGTCGTAACAATTACAGCGATGAGTGGGCGGTTATGCGGAGGCCCTGAACGTCACCACCAGCACATCGCGATGGGCTGGCTGCGCCGGATCGAGCGGCGTTACCGCGGTGACGCCGTGGCAGACGCGGGCGTCGTCGACCAGCGCGGCATCCAGTGCATGGGTGAGCGTGAAGCTGCCCAGCAGGCTGCCGTCATGGGCATGGATGGTGGTGGTGCCGCTCTCGATGTTGCTGCGGTCGACCAGCAGCACCAGCACGTAGTCGACGCCGTCGCGGTGCACGCCTTCCGGCGTCGGTTCAGCCGCTTCGCCGGCGCGTGCCTCGATGCGGAACTGATGTACCTCGATATGCCAGTGGCGTGTTGCCGGCGCCAGTGCGCCGAACAGTTCCCGGCTGAAGGCGAGGATGCGGCGCAGGCTGGCCCCGTCGGCGATGGTCGGCAGCACCGGTTCGAACCAGCGCTGGATGTCACCTTGCAAGGAGTTGTGGGCGAGGCTCTGGTAATGCGGCTGGTGTGGCTCGCGACGGATCTCGCCGGTTGCGTCGGCAGCGAAAACGGCATGCCGGCGGCGGCGGTGGCGGCCGCGCGTGGCGAGATAGGTGTCGGGCGCCAGGTCATTCCAGCTGGCGGCGAAGGCGATCCAGTCACCCAGCGCCCGGGCCTGCAGCAGGTCGCGCATGCGGTCGGCGGTGGCGAAGGCAAAGCCATCGCGTTGCAACTGGTTGTGCAGGAGGGACACATCGGGGGAGGGGGTCATGTGGATACGTTAGCAGGGCCGGGATGAAGCAGCGCTGGCCCAGCAGGGCAGGGATGGGCCGAGTCTGCCCGCAAGACGGGTAGCCGGGTATTGCGGCCGTCGAATTTGTTTATGGGCGGTGCGAAACCGGCCCTGCAAGCAAGGGCGAGGTTCTCCGGACATGAGTGGCTCCTTGCCCGTGGTTACCGGCATGGCCGTGGAAATGGACGAGTCGCCGGCAAAGCCGGGACGGTGCCGCGAGGTTCCGGACCCGTGGAACTGCCCCGAATGATGACTGAAAGGCCGGAAGGCTGCTGTTTAAGCCCTATGGGCTACTCATATGACAAACGAGCATATATACGTTTAGATGTTTAGACGTCTATTGACACAAGAAAACAAGACGTTCAATATCCGCCCTACTCATCGAGACCGGCTGAGGGACAGGCCCTTTGAAGCCGGGGCAACCTGCGGAGCGTTTCCGCCACGGTGCCAACTCCTGCGGAGGTGCTTCGGCACCGACCGGTAGATGGGCGTCATCCGTATCGCAGCGATCCGCTGCCGATTCCGGGCAGGCGACCTTTCCGGTACCGCGCAGGACGATGCCTACCGGAGAGCGAGATGACCTTCCTGCCCGAAACACGCCATGTCGAGACCAGCCACGCCGCGTTTGCCGAAGGCCTAGAGCCGTCGCGGCACGCGCGCCCGCAGCTGACCGCCCAGCGCAGCACGCGGCGGCTGCAGCTCACTCCGAAATACGGCAGCGGCCCGCGCGAGGTTGAGGTGCGCTACCTGTGGTGCGGCGCGCCGGATGCACCGACGCTGATCGTGCAGGGCGGCATCTCGGCCAGCCGCGATGTCACCGCGCTGGATGGCGACAGTGCTCCGGGCTGGTGGCAGGCACTGGTCGGCGCCGGGGCGGCGATCGACCTGGATCGCTGGCGCGTACTGGCGATCGACTGGCTGACCCCGGCCGAGCTGGGCGTCGACTCGGTATCCAGCGAGGATCAGGCCGCCGCGCTGGCCGCCTTGCTGCAGGCGCTGGCGATCCCGCAGGCGCATGCCTTCGTCGGCTCCTCCTACGGCGCGATGGTGGCGCTGGCCTTCGCGGCGCGCCATCCGCGCTGCGTCGATCGGCTGCTGTTGCTGGCCGGCGCGCACCGGCCGCACCCGCTGGCCACCGCGCAGCGCAGCGTGCAGCGCGGCATCGTGCGGCTCGGCCAGTCGACCGGGCGGGTCGACGAAGCGTTGGCATTGGCGCGCCAGCTGGCGATCACCACCTACCGCGGCAGCGGTGAATTCGGCCGGCGCTTTGCCGGCGGCCCGGAATGGCGCGACGAGCGCTTCCATTTCCCGGTCGAGGACTATCTGGAGCATCAGGGTCGCCGCTTCGTCGAGCGCTTCGATGCGGATCGTTTCCTCGCCCTGTCCGAATCGATCGACCTGCATGACGTGACGCCGGAGCAGATCCCCACGCCGGCCACGCTGATCGGTTTCCCGTCCGACCGGCTGGTACCGCTGGCCGATCTGTGCGAACTGCAGCGCCGCTTGCATGGCCCGGCCACGCTGGAAGTGGTCGAGTCGCCATACGGCCACGATGCCTTCCTGAAGGAACCCGAGCAGCTCGCGCCGCTGTTGCGCGAAGCGCTGGCCTGATTCACGACCTCATTCATTGCGAGCAAGACCCGGAGATCCATCATGAGCGAGCCCACTCCCTGTACCCGCGCCGTGCGCGCCGGCATCGAAAGCGACACCCAGCACGGCGCCGTGGTGCCGCCCTTGCACCTGTCGACCAACTACAGCTTTCAAGGCCTGGGCGGCAAGCGACCGTACGATTATTCGCGCAGCGGCAACCCCACCCGCGACCTGCTCGGCAATGCGCTGGCGGAACTGGAGCAGGGCGCCGGCGCGGTGGTGACCTCCAGCGGCATGTCGGCGGTGGCGCTGGCGCTGGAGCTGGTGCCGGCCGGCGCGAAGGTGCTGGCGGCGCACGATTGCTACGGCGGCACCTGGCGCCTGCTGGATGCGTGGGCGAAGAAGGGTCGTTTCAGCGTCGAGTTCGCCGACCTGACCGACAGCGTGTCGCTCGCCGCGGGTCTGGCGCAGAAACCGGCGTTGGTCTGGGTGGAGACGCCGTCCAATCCCTTGCTGCGGATCACCGACATCCGCCACGTGGCGCAGGCCGCGCACGCGGTCGGCGCGCTGGTGGTGGTCGACAACACCTTCCTGTCCCCCGCCCTGCAGCAGCCGCTGCTGCTCGGCGCGGACGTGGTGGTGCACTCCACCACCAAGTACATCAACGGCCATAGTGACGTGGTCGGCGGCGCAGTGGTGGCGCGTGAGCCGGCGGTGTTCGAGCAGCTGAAGTGGTGGGCCAACTGCAACGGCCTCACCGGCGCGCCCTTCGACAGCTATCTCACCCTGCGTGGCCTGCGCACGCTCAATGTGCGGTTGCGTCAGCACCAGGAAAATGCCGAGCGTATCGCCGCGCAGCTGGATGTCCACCCGGCCGTGCGCAAGGTGTATTACCCCGGCCTCGCCAGCCATGCAGGCCATGCCCTGGCCGCGCGTCAGCAGCAGGGTTTCGGCGCCATGCTCAGCTTCGAGCTGGAAGGCGACGTGACCCAGATCGAGGCCTTCGTCGACGGCTTGCAGTATTTCTCGCTGGCCGAGTCGCTGGGCGGGGTGGAGAGCCTGATCGCGCATCCGGCATCGATGACGCACTCGTCGATGGCGGTAGAGGCGCGCCATGCCGCGGGTATCGCCGACAGCCTGCTGCGGCTGTCGGTGGGCATCGAGGATGGCGACGACCTGCTGCGCGATCTTGACGCAGCATTGCTGCGCGCCAGCGCCGTGGATAAATCGAAACGCCGGGTGATTGCATGAGCGCGGTACTCGATCCGGTAGCTATTGCGGGAACGGCTTCAGCCGTGACTTCCCCGCGCACCGTCATCGGGGCTGAAACCACGCGCACAAGCGCTGCTTCCGCCATTGCGATCGTGTTGCTGGGCACCGGCGTGGTCGGTGGCGCGCTGCTGAAGTTGCTCAATACACCTGCTGCTGCTGGTGTGCGACTGGTCGGCGCGGCCAATTCGCGTCGCCAGCAGACTGCTGTCGCCAGCCTCGCCAACCGCAACCTGCGCGAGCAATTGAACAACAGCCAGGGCGACGCGCGCGACAACGCCAGCCTGCTGGCGGCGCTCGATGCCAGCGGCGCGACGGCGAAGGTCATCGTCGATGCTACCGCCAGTGCCCCGCTGGCATTGCGGCACGCCGAGTGGCTGGCGCGCGGCTACCACGTGGTCACCGCGAACAAGGCGCTGGCCGGCGGCGAATTGTCCGGCTGGCGCGCGCTGCAGGCGGCAACGATCCAGGGCGGCCGCTACGGCGACTCGGCTACCGTCGGTGCCGGCTTGCCGGTGCTGTCCACCCTGCGTCGCCTGCGCAACTGCGGCGATGCGCTGCTCACGCTGGAAGGCGTATTCTCCGGCTCGCTGTCATGGCTGTTCAATCAGTACGACGGCAGCCGTCCGTTCTCCGAACTGCTGCACGAAGCGCGCAGGCTCGGCTACACCGAGCCTGATCCGCGCTCGGATCTTTCCGGCGAGGACGTGGCGCGCAAGCTGCTGATCATTGCGCGCAACGCCGGCTTCTCGCTCGGCACCGACGAAGTGGATGTACAGGGCCTGGTGCCCGAACCGCTGCGTGCGCTGGATACCGAAGCCTTCCTCGCCCGGCTGGAGGAACTGGACGAACCACTCGCGCGGCTGCATGCCGAGGCGAAGTCCCGCGGCAACGTGCTGCGCTTCCTCGCCCGGCTCAATCAGCGTGGTCGTGCTCGTGTCGGGCTGGTGGAAGTGCCGCTCACTCATCCCGCCGCTCGCCTCTATGGCACCGACAACCAGTTTGCACTCACCACCACCCGCTACAACACCCAGCCATTGGTGATCCAGGGGCCGGGCGCAGGACCGGAGGTGACGGCACAGGCGCTGCTGGGGGATGTGCTGGCCCTGATCTGAGGTCGCGCCGGGTGCAACTATGCCAGCCCAGGGAAATACCGTGCTGCTGATGCTCGGGTAGTCGCCATGGAGTGCATTCATGGCTGTTGCTTTGGACTTACGGGCTGACGGACACCGGTCCGCCAAGATGCAGCGCTCCGGCCACCTCGCTCGCGACCCTCCAGGCATTCCCTTGCGGCTCGCTCGCATAGTGCTGGCTGCCGTGGTTCCACGTATTGCCCATCGCATACCAGTCGAGCCGAATCGCGGGCCGACCGGTGCGCAACGCCGTGTCGAGCGAGGCGAAGTAGCGCTTCCAGCGCGGCAGGTAATAGTCGCGGATAAGCCCGGCCCAGTCCTTGTTGCCGTAGTCGTGGAGATCGGCGCCCTCGCTGGCCTTGCGCTCGCCCCAGGTGGTCAGGATCGAGCGCGCGTCATGGTCGAGTCGCGCCAGCTCATCCGCGCTGGACGCCCACATCGGCACCCGCGCCAGCCAGCCGCCGAGCAGGAACCATCGATTGCTGGCCAGCAACTGGTCCTCCAATTGCATCAGCTGGAGCCAGCGCGCGGTCAGCGCCTCGAAGCGTTGCCGATCCTTGCTGTCGTAGGCGGTCTTGATCTGCGGCAGCAGGATGCGGCTTTCGTTGGCCAGGGTCTGGCGGGCGATATCGACCAGGTCGTACTGGTAGGTCTCGCTGCTGCGCAGTGCGGGTGCCACCTGCAGCATCTCGGGCAGCGCGCGGGCGAAGGCCTGCGGATCGTAGCGCATCGCCTCGGGCGACCAGTGCGATGCGCGGTTGGTGGTCAGGCTGGGCTGGGCGTCGAACAGCGATTCCTGCGCCGCATCGCGCTCGCTGTTGAATTCGACCTTGTCGATGCGGATGTCGTAGGCGGTATCGAGCAGGATCTTCCATGCAGCCAGCGCATGCGGATCGGCCGCACCGTAGCGGCGGCGCACGTAGTCGGCGGTCCACTGGCTCAGGTCGACCGGCGCGCTGCGCCAGGCCATCTCGGTGAACAGATCGAAGGCGAACGGGTTGGTGTTCATGCCCTCGGTGAACAGCGCGGTGCCGACCATGTTCGGGTTGGTTCGTCTGATCCGCTGCAGGCGTATGGTGATGTTGCGGGTATCGGCGCCCAGGGTGGTGCGGCCGCCGAATTCCCACAGGCCGCCGAACAGGAACGGGGCATCCTGGAAATCCCTCTCGCGGTCGTCGCGCGGCATGCGGTCATGATCGATGTCGATGACGAACAGATGTTTGCGGTCGACTCCGGCCAGCAGATCCTGGCGCGGGTTGCCCTGCCAGGCCAGCATCATCCAGTAGGCGCCCGGATGCGCTTTTTGCAATGCCGCCTGCACGTCGCGCGCGGCCTCGGGTACCGGCACGTCGCCAGAGCTGCCGCCTTCCTGGAATACCTCCATGTCGTAGATGCTGCTGTCGCCGAACAGCTCGTGCTGGTGGCGGTAGTACGACGCAGCAATCTTCGCGAACATGGGGTCGCGCGGATCGAGCCAGCCGGGCCGGGTGAAACCGGCCCATTCGCCCTGCGGCAGCACATGCGCGGCGGGGAATTTTTTCTCGAAGTCGGCCGGCACGATGCCGTAGAAGCCCGGCAGCACCGGGGTGATGCCCAGCTCGCGCAGGCGCGCGATGATCTGCCGTGCCGACTTCACCCGCTTCGTCATCAGCGCTTGGCTGATCGGTCCGTCGAAGCAGCACAGGTTGCCCATCAGCTGCCAGTTCTGGTGTGCCGGCTGGGTGATCCAGGCGCGGATATCGCGGTCGGAATAGCCGAAATCGCGGAAGGTTTCATACAGCACGGTATCGCTGCCACGCTCGACGATCATCGCGTTGATCCCCGACAGCGCCAGCACGTCGATCTCGCGCTGCCAGCGCGGCCAGTCCCAGTACGCCATGGTGTAGCCGTCGGTGTTCTGGTTCAGCGCGTAGCGGTAGCGGTACGGCGTTTCTTGCTCGATCGTCACCGGCGGCAGCGGCAGCCTGCGCGGCAGGCCGAGCCGGTCCCCGTTCGGCGAGAGCTGCACTTGCGCCACATATTTCAGATACCAGTTGACGCCGAACAGCAGTGCGCTGGTGCTGCTGCCCTCGACCTTGACGCGGCCGTCCGCGTTGGCGATGCGGAATCGCTCGTGGCCGTCCTTCGGCGCGAGGGCTCCCAGCTCGATCTGGGCAGCTTCATCCGGCAACAGCCGCTGCAGCACGCACTCGGCCGGGCGAAGATCGAAGCGTGGTCCGTCCTCGGCCTGGGTCGCGGATACCAGAAGCAACAGGCCCGACAGGAACAGGAGAAGCGTGGCAGCAGAGCGCATGGGCCCCAAGCATAGACCCCATGGCTCGCGCGGATCACCCTGGCGCACGGCATTCCCGCCAGGTGTCGTGCACCAATAAGTCGTGCGCCAATAAAAAACGCGCGGCTCGTCACCGCGCGTTCCTTCTGTCGGGGCTCGAGGCTCAGTGGCCGGTGACCCGTTCCGCCGTCGCCTCATCCGGCGGCACCAGCGGTGCGTCCGGATCGACGTGTGCTTCGAGTTGCGCCGCTTCCACCGAAGGCGTGCGCCAGCCGGACTTCACGCCCCACACATAGAACACCAGGCCGATCGCCGCTACCACGGCCAGGTCGACGCCGTACGACAGGTAGCCTTGGCCGCCGAACATGGTGCTGCCACCCCATGAAACGAGCGCCAGCGTCGGCAGGTAGAACACCAGCCACCATGCTCCCTTCATCTGCCGGCCGAAGTCGTGCCAGCCGTTCCTGGCCTGGTAGTACAGGTACACCGGCAACGCCACCACCATCAGCAGGATGATCTCGCCGGTCAGCGGCCACTTGGCCCAGTACAGCAACTCGGTCGACATGATGAAGGCGATGCCGGCGAGCACGGGCAGGCCGAGCAGGCGGAACGGGCGGTGCAGTTCCGGCGCGGTGCGGCGAAGGGTCATCACGCTGACCGGGCCGGTCAGGTACGAAATGATCGTCGCCACCGAGATTACCGCCGCGAGCGTGCCCCAGCCGCGGAAGAAGAACAGGAACAGAAAGGACACCACCAGGTTCAGCCACATGGCCGGACGCGGTACGCCCCACTTCGGATCGATCCTGCCGAGAATCCTGGGCAAGGTGCCATTGCGCTCCATGCCATAGATCATCCGTGCTGTGGTGGCGGTATAGGTCATGCCGGTGCCGCTGGGGCTGACGAAGGCATCGGCGTAGAGCAGGATAGCCAACCAGTTCAGGTTGACGATCACCGCCAGCTGCGCGAACGGTGAGCTGAAATCGATGCCATGCCAGCCGGCCTGCGCCAGCATCTCCCGCGGCACTGCGCCGAGATAGGCCACCTGCAGGATCACGTAGACGACGGTGGCCAGCAGGATCGAGCCCACGATGGCGAAGGGAATGCTCTTGCCCGGATTGCGTGCCTCGCCCGCGAGGTTCACCGGGCTCTGGAAACCGTTGAAGCTGAACACGATGCCGGCGGTGGCCACGGCGGTGAGGATCGCCGCAAAGTCGTTCACATGCGCATCGCCGTGAATGCCGACCGAGAAATTCTCCGCATGGAAGCCACTGGCGATCAGCGCGATGCCGGTCGCCGCCGGCACCACCAGCTTGAATACGGTGATCGCGGTGTTGGAGTGGGCGAACAGCTTCACGCTCCAGAAGTTCAGCAGGAAGTAGACGATCACCAGGGCGGCGGCGATCGCCAGTCCGACATGCGACAGCTCGCCGTGGCTGCCGGGGATGTGGTGGTACAGATCCTGCGCCCACGGCCACTTCCAGCCGGCCATGTATTGCACCGAAGCCTCGGCCTCGACCGGGATCACCGAGACGATGGCGATCCAGTTCGCCCATGCGGCGATGAAGCCGACCAGCGAACCATGGGAGTAATGGCCGTAGCGCACCATGCCGCCGGACTCGGGGAACATCGCGCCCAGCTCGGCGTAGGTCAGCGCAATCGCCATGATGATCGCCGCACCCAGCACCCACGCCCAGATCGCGCCGGGGCCGGCCAGCTTGGCCGCGTTCCAGGCACCGAACAGCCAGCCGGAACCGATGATCGAACCGAGGCCGGTGAGCATCAGGGCGAACGGGCCGACGTCGCGGCGGATGGATGAGGACATGCAAAGCTCCTGTACGGGCGTCGGATGCGCCAAAAGAGGTCGATGGTTACAGAGTAACCGCCCCATGTCACCCGTCGCAGGTCATGCCCGCTGCCGCGGGGCGGCGCAGGGACGACAGACAGCGCTGACCTTGGCGAAGTACGTTTTGCCCATTGCAGCAAGCGGCACGCCCTTTCATGGCGCGGAACCATGGCTCGCGACGTGCGGCATCTGACGACATCGCCCAAACGAAAACGGGCCGCTCGAGGCGGCCCGTTTCCGTGCAACATACCGGCGCGGGCTTACTTCAGCCCGGCGTCCTTGCGCAGTGCTTCGGCGCGGTCGGTCAGCTCCCACGAGAACGCGGTGAAGGCATTGCCGTTGGCGTCCTTCATCTGGTGCGGGGTGCGGCCGAAGTGGCCGTAGCTGGCGGTCTGCTGGTACATCGGGTGGATCAGGTCGAGCATCTGCAGGATGCCGTACGGGCGCAGGTCGAAATGCTTGCGGATCAGCTTCTCGATCTTCTCGTCACTGATCTTGCCGGTGCCGAACGTGGTCACCGAGATCGAGGTCGGATGCGCCACGCCGATCGCGTAGCTCACCTGCACTTCGCAGCGGTCGGCAATGCCGGCGGCCACGATGTTCTTGGCCACGTAACGTGCGGCGTAGGCGGCCGAACGGTCGACCTTGGACGGATCCTTGCCCGAGAACGCGCCACCACCATGGCGGGCCCAGCCGCCGTAGGTGTCGACGATGATCTTGCGACCGGTCAGGCCGCAGTCGCCCACCGGGCCGCCGATCACGAACTTGCCGGTCGGGTTGATATGGAACTTGGTGCCCTTGTGCAGCAGCTTCGCCGGCAGCACCGGCTTGAGAATGTACTCGCGCACGGCCTCGATCAGGTCTTTCTGCTTCACGTCCGGATCGTGCTGGGTCGACAGCACCACGGCGTCGATGGCTGTCGCCACGCCGTTCTCGTAGCGCAGGGTGACCTGGCTCTTGGCGTCCGGGCGCAGCCACGGCAGCGGCGAGTTCTTCTTCTTGCGGACCTTGGCCTGCTGCTCGACCAGGCGGTGCGAGTAGTAGATCGCCGCCGGCATCATGTCCTTGGTTTCGTTGGTGGCATAGCCGAACATCAGGCCCTGGTCGCCAGCGCCCTGTTCTTCCGGCTTCTTGCGGTCCACGCCCTGGTTGATGTCCGGCGACTGCTTGCCGATCAGGTTGATCACGCCGCAGGTCTCGCCGTCGAAGCCGACGTCGCTGGAGTCGTAGCCGATGTCGACGATGACCTTGCGAGTGATCGCTTCGAGGTCGATCCATGCGTCGGTGGTGATTTCGCCGGCAACGATCGCCACGCCGGTCTTGACCATGGTTTCGCAGGCGACGCGGGCGCGCGGATCCTGCGCGACGATCGCGTCGAGCACGGCATCGGAGATCTGGTCGGCGACTTTGTCCGGATGGCCTTCGGAGACCGATTCGGAGGTGAACAGGTAGTTGGACATCGCGGTATATATCCCTTTGTACGGATAGAAAGATAAATGAAGTCGGGCATGATACATCCCCGCTCCCGGTTTTGCAGCCCGCGGCGATTCTGACCGCTTTGGGGTTAGGCGCATGTTCAGCCGTTTGGACGGCTGTTCGGGCTTTTCGGCCCTTGCCGCCGCCCGGTTGGGGCAGCAGCTTGCAGAAGCGGCTCCAGCCGCGATGCTGTAACCGCTCCCGCAGGTGCAATGGCCAGACTACCCGGGGGTTACCTTCAACTCGCTACGCAACTGCCGCGCGCAGTCCACCATGTGGCGCAAGGCCTGCTCCGCCTCGGGCCAGCCGCGGGTCTTCAGCCCGCAGTCGGGGTTGATCCACAGTTGCTCGGGCTGCAGCACGTCCAGCGCCTTGTGCAGCAGGTCGAGCATTTCCTCGGCCTCGGGCACACGCGGCGAGTGGATGTCGTACACGCCCGGGCCGATGCCGTTCGGGTAGCGGAAGCGCACGAAAGCATCGAGCAGTTCCATCCGCGAGCGGCTGGTCTCGATCGAGATGACGTCGGCGTCCATCGCCGCGACCGCCTCGATGATGTCGTTGAACTCCGAGTAGCACATGTGGGTATGGATCTGCGTGGCGTCACGCACGCCGCCGGCGGTGATGCGGAAGCACTCCACGGCCCAGGCCAGATAACTCGGCCAGTCGGCACGGCGCAACGGCAGGCCTTCGCGCAAGGCAGGCTCATCGATCTGGATCACGTGGATGCCGGCGGCTTCCAGGTCATGCACCTCGTCGCGCAAGGCCAGCGCGATCTGCCGGCAGACGGTTTCACGTGGCAGGTCGTCGCGCACGAACGACCACTGCAGCATGGTCACCGGGCCGGTAAGCATGCCCTTCATCGGCTTGTCGGTCAGGGATTGCGCGTAGCTGGACCAGCGCACCGTCATCGGTGCGGGGCGGGCGATATCGCCATAGATCACCGGTGGCTTCACGCAACGCGAGCCGTAGCTTTGCACCCAGCCGAGTCTGGTGAACAGGTAGCCGTCCAGTTGCTCGCCGAAATACTCGACCATGTCGTTGCGTTCGGGCTCGCCGTGCACCAGCACGTCCAGGCCGATGTGTTCCTGGAAGCGCACGACGCGCTCGATCTCGGCCTCCAGCAGCGCATCGTAGGCAGCATCGTCGAGCCGGCTGGCGCGATGCGCGGCACGTGCCTTGCGCAGCTCGTCGGTTTGCGGGAAGGAACCAATCGTGGTGGTCGGCAATGGTGGTAAGGCCAGCGTTTCGGACTGCGTCACCCGGCGTATCGCGTAGGCGGAGCGGCGCAAGGGGGCCTGCGGGCCGAGCATGTGCAGACGGCTGCGCACCTTCGTGTCGACCACGCCTGGCACCTGCGCCTGTGCGGCGAGCAGGGCCTGCTGTGCAGCGAGTGCGGCATCGGCTTCCGGCACGCCGACCAGTGCATCGGCATACACCCGCAGCTCCTCGATCTTCTGCCGGGCAAAGGCCATCGGTGCAAGACGCTGCGGATCGAGCGTGGTTTCCGCCTCGATATCGATCGGTACATGCAGCAGGGAGCAGGACGGCGCGAGCCACAGGCGTTCGCTGCCGATGCGCGCCTGCGCCTTGCGCAGCAACGGCAGCACGCGTTCGGGACGGCTGCGCCAGATGTTGCGGCCGTCGATCACGCCGACGCTGAGAATGCGGCCGGCGGGCAGGGCGTCAAGCACGGCATCGAGCTGTTCTGGTGCGCGTACCAGATCAATGTGCAGACCGTTCACCGGCAGGGAGGTGGCCAGCGGCAGGTTGTCGCCCAAGGCGCCGAAGTAGCTGGCCAGCAGCAGTTGCGGCGTGCGTGCTTCGGCCAATACCGCATAAGCACGGCGATAAGCGGCGTGGTCATCGTCATCCTGGTCCAGCACCAGGCAGGGCTCGTCCAGTTGCACCCAGTCGGCGCCGGCGTCGGCCAGTCGTCCCAGCAGTTCGACGTAGACCGGCAACAATGCATCGAGCAAGGCCAGGCGATCGCTGCCGTCCACGCTCTTGGACAGCAGCAGGAACGATACCGGGCCGAGCAGCACCGGGCGTGCCCGGTGACCTTGCGCCCGTGCTTCAAGAAACTCCGCCAGTGGCTTGTCACTGGCTAGCGCGAAGCGCTGGCCCGCTTCCAGTTCCGGTACCAGGTAGTGGTAGTTGGTATCGAACCACTTGGTCATTTCCAGCGCGTGCAGGTCATGGCCGTTGCGCTTGTGGCCGCGCGCCATCGCGAAATAGCCGTCCAGGGGATTTTCGGCGAAGACCGGTCGATAGCGTGACGGAATCGCGTCGAACAGCACGGCTGTGTCGAGTACATGGTCGTACAGGCTGAAGTCGTTGCATGGCACCGCATCGGCGCCGGCATCCACGGCCAGTTGCCAATGTCGCCGCCGCAACGTGCGAGCGGTGTCGAGCAGGGCTTCTTCGCTGGTTTCACCGCGCCAGTGCGATTCGAGCGAGCGCTTGAGCTCGCGTTTGAGGCCGATGCGCGGAAAACCCGAGTAGGTAACGTGTGACATGAGATTCCTCTTGCATGAAGGGCAAAGAGGAACGAAGGGTGGCCAGCAATAGTGCTTTACAAAATCGCCGAACCGTTGACCTTCGCCCCCGCGGGCGAACCGGTACTGCCGCGGGGCACGCGAAGCCAGCGCGGCGGCCGTGAGGGCGTCGACGCGCAGGCTCCGGCGTTCCCCCGCGGAAACACCAGGTCGGACGGAAACGCGCAGGCGCTTCCGGCTGAGGCAGGTATTCGGGCTCGTGGACGTAACGCTCGGCCTACTGTCCGTCGCTTCCCGGATGCATCGCACCCAGTGCCTGTGACGGAGGTCGTTTCCACATACCGCTGCGGGGCAGCGCCGGATTCACACCGGCTTCCCTTTATGTCATCTCTTCATACGGATGAAGAGATGACTACCATCAGCGTGGCGAAATCTAATCGTACGGACGCCCGGAGTCAAACGACCATGGATCTTTGTGGGAGCGGCTTCAGCCGTGATGGCGGCAGGCGTCGAAGGAGGGGTAGTCGCAGCTGAAGCCGTTCCCGGAGTTCAGGCGGCGAGGCGTTCGCCACTGGCCAGCGCGGCGAAATAGTCGCGGGTCAGACGCAACTGCTCGGTGGCTGTTTCGGCGCGGTTGACCACCTGGCGGAACGCCGCGTTCTCCGGGCGATCCTTCGCATACCAGCCCAGATGCTTGCGTGCGATGCGCACGCCGGCCAGTTCGCCGTAGAACGCATAGAGCTGTTCGAGATGACCGAGCAGGATCGTGGCGACTTCGGCCGGCTCAGGTTCCGGCAGCACTGCACCGGTGGCGAGGAAGTGCGCGAGCTCGCGGAAGATCCATGGCCGGCCCTGCGCACCACGGCCGATCATCAGTGCGTCGGCGCCGGTCACGTCGAGTACGTGGCGCGCCTGTTGCGGCGAGTCGACGTCACCGTTGGCCAGCACCGGAATGCGCACGGCAGCCTTCACCGCGCCGATGGTGTCGTACTCGGCCTCGCCCTCGTATTTGTCGGCACGGGTGCGACCGTGCACGGCAAGCGCGGCAATGCCCGAGTCTTCGGCGATGCGCGCGATGTTCAGCGCGTTGCGGTTCTGCCGGTCCCAGCCGGTGCGGATCTTCAGGGTCACCGGCACGTCGACCGCATCGACCACCGCCTTGACGATGCGCGCGACCAGCGGCTCGTCCTGCAGCAGGGCCGAGCCCGACCACACGTTGCAGACCTTCTTGGCCGGGCAGCCCATGTTGATGTCGATGATCTGCGCGCCGTTGGCGACGTTGAAACGGGCCGCTTCGGCCAGCATGGCCGGGTCGTAGCCGGCGATCTGCACGCTGACCGGCTCGGGCTCGCCGACGTGGTCCATCCGTTGCAGCGACTTGCGCGTATGCCACAGGCGCGGGTCGGCGTTGGTCATCTCCGACACGGCCAAGCCTGCGCCGAGCCGCTTGCACAGCAAGCGGAACGGCTTGTCGGTGACGCCTGCCATCGGGGCGAGCACCACGGGCGGGTCGATGTGGTAGGGGCCGATGCGCATCCGCGCATTGTAGCTGGCCGGGCCGCTGCGAGCCCGGGCGTCAGTGCGTAGGCAGGACCTGCAACGGTTGCGCCTGGTGCCTGTGCCTGAACAGCGGCACGAACAGGAGCGCCATGACCAGCGAGTAGCCGGCGAAGGCCAGCCAGATGCCATGCCAGTCCTTGCAGATGGCGACGGTGTCGTCGCAGGCGTGGTTGGTGAAGAAGCGGTCGATCATCCAGCCCGCGATCAGGCTGCCCAGCACCGCGCCCACACCGTTGGTCATCAGCATGAACAGGCCCTGCGCGCTGGCGCGGATCTTCGGATCGGCCTGGCCCTCGACGAACAGCGAGCCGGAGATGTTGAAGAAGTCGAACGCCATGCCGTAGACGATGCAGGAGAGCACGATCATCCACAGACCGCCGGCCGGGTTGCCGAAGCCGAACAGGCCGAAGCGCAACACCCACGCCAGCATGCTCATCGTCATCACCGCCTTGATGCCGAAGCGCTTGAGGAAGAACGGGATGGTGAGGATGAAGGCGGTTTCGGAGAACTGCGAGATGGAAATGATGATGGTGGAGTACTTCACCGTGAGCAGGTTCGCGTAGTCCGGCACCTTGACGAAGTCGCTAAGGAAGGCGTCACCGTAGGCGTTGGTGAGCTGCAGCGCCGCGCCCAGCAGCATGGCGAAGACGAAGAACACCGCCATGTTGCGGTTCTTGAACAGCACGAACGAGGTGAGGCCGAGCCGATCCATCACGCTGCGGCTGTGCGCGGCATCGAGCTTGGGCGGGCACTTGGGTAGCGTGAAGGCGTACAGGCCCAGCAGTAGCGAGGCGCCCGCTGCCACGTGGAACTGCGCGGCGGAGGCCTTGAAGCCCAGCAGGCTGGTTGTCCACGTGGCGGCGATGAAACCGACGGTGCCCCACACGCGGATCGGCGGATAGGTGCTCACCACGTCCAGCCCTTCCTGCTTCAGCGCGTTGTAGGCCACCGCGATGGAAAGCGAGATGGTGGGCATGTAGAAACACATGTACAGCAACACCACCCAGAACATCTGCTGCGGATTGCCCGCATGCGGAATCGCGAGCAGCACCGCCGCACCCATGATGTGGAACAGACCGTACAGGCGTTCGGCATTGATCCACTTGTCCGCCACGATGCCCGCCAGCGAAGGCATGAACAGCGAGGCGATGCCCATCGTCGAGAAGATCGCGCCGAAGCTGGTGCCCGACCAGTGCAGGGTCTGGAACCACCACGTGCCGATGGTCAGCAGCCATGCGCCCCACACAAAGAACTGCAGGAAGTTCATGGCAACAAGACGGAGCTTGAGATTCACGGGCAGATATCCGGCATGCATTCCCCCTGACATAGCCGAGGGAACCGCCCCGTGGCCACCAGCCGGGGCAGGTTAGAGGAAGCCGCGGGGAACGGGCAAGGCGCGCCGCAGCGTCCATGCGGCATGCTGGCTCAATCGGAAGTGTCTAGTGCAGCGATCACGCGCTCGCGCAGTACCGGTATCAGCTCCGTCTCGAACCAGGAATTGCGCACCAACCACAAGCGGTTGCGCGGACTTGGATGCGGCAGTGGTAGATGACCTTGCGCGAGATGCTCTCGCCAGGCCTGCACGGTATCGGTGAGGCGCGTGCCGCGCGGCACGCCGAGGATGCCGGCCTGCGCGTACTGGCCGATCACCAGGGTCAGCCGCACCTGCTTCAGCAGCGGCAGCAAGCGCAGATGCCAGGTGGGTGCGCACTCCGGCCTCGGCGGCAGGTCGCCACCGCGACCGGTGCCGGGGAAACAGAAACCCATCGGCACGATCGCGATGCGGCTGGCGTCGTAAAACGTGTCGCGGTCGATGCCCAGCCACTCGCGCAATCGCTCGCCACTGACATCATTGAACGGTATGCCGGTGTCATGCACCTTGCGCCCCGGCGCCTGGCTGACGATCAGCAGGCGTGAGGTGGCCGACGCCTGCAACACCGGGCGTGGGCCCAGCGGGAGATGTGCTTCGCACAGTCGACAGGCGCGGATGTCGACAAGCAGTTGGTCGAGCGATTCAGCCACGCGACGCCTCCAGAATGCACGACAGCGCATGATCAAACCAAAGCTCCTCCCCCTGCGCGCAGGGGGAGGTCGGGAGGGGGTAGGCGGGCTTGCCGCGAGGTTGGTTGACTCCTCTCCAGCCATCTCCTGCGACCGAAGGAAGCCCCATGGTGACTAGCAAGGGAAGGAGAGTTGCGTAGCAACGCCGGGATCGCGGTTTCACGGCAGCAACTTGCCCGGATTGAGGATGCCGTCCGGATCGAACGCCGTCTTGATGTTGCGCATCAGGTCCAGCGTGGAAGCTTCCAGCGCCAGTGGCATGAACTCGCGCTTGATCATGCCGATGCCGTGTTCGCCTGAAAGCGTGCCTTCCAGCGAAATCACCAGCGCGAACACCTCGGCGAGGCAGGCATGCGCGCGCTCGCGCTCGGCGTCGTCGCGGGGCAACAGGTTCACATGCAGGTTGCCGTTGCCCGCGTGGCCGAAGGTGACGATCAATACGTCATGCTTCGCCGAAAGCTGCTTGATGCCGTCGACCAGCTCGGGCAGGTGGCTCACCGGCACCACCACGTCCTCGTTGATCTTGTTCGGCGAGATCGTGCGCTGCGCCGGCGACAGCGCCTTGCGTGCCGACCACAGTGCACTGGTCTCCGCGGCGCTTTCGGCGATGCGCAGTTCTTCCAGGCCGTCGCCACGCGCAGCCTGCGAAACGGCAGCCACGGCCGAAGGCAACGTCTCCGCTTCGCCATCCACCTCGATCATCAGCATCGCGCCGGCCAGCGGCACGCTGTCGCCGCCATGCGCATGCGCCAGCTTCAGCGCCACGTCATCGATGAATTCCAGCGCGCATGGCGTCACCGGCTGCGCCATGACCCGCGCCACCGCGCGTGCCGCCGCGCCGACATCGCGATAGGTGGCGCGCAAGGTGCGCACTGCCGACGGTTTCGGCGTGAGTTTCAGGGTGGCCTCGGTGATCAGTGCCAGCGTGCCTTCCGAGCCGATCAGCAACCGGGTCAGGTCGTAGCCGGTGGCGCCCTTGCTGGTATACGTGCCGCATCGAAACCCTTCGCCATTGCCGGCGACCGCGCGCAGTCCCAGCGTGTTCTCGCGCGGACTGCCGTATTTCACCGTGCGCGGACCCGCCGAATTGCAGGCGAGGTTGCCGCCGATGCTGCACCAGGGCGCGGACGACGGATCGGGCGGCCAGAAGAAACCGTGCGGCAGCAATGCCTGCTGCAAATCGCCATTCAACACGCCCGGCTCGACCACCGCAAGGCGATTGTCCGGATCGATGCGCAGGATCCGGTTCATCCGCTCGAAGCTCACCACCACGCCACCATCCACCGGCACCGTGGCGCCGGTGGTGTTGCTGCCGCGACCCCGCGCAATCACCGGCACCCGGTGTGCGCGACATGCCCGCGCCAGCGCCTCGACCTGCGCATGCTCGACCGGAAACACCACCGCATCAGGCAGCGCATGCAGGCGCGAGTTGTCGTACGAGTAGGCAATCCGCTCGGCTTCGCCGATGGCAAGCGCATCGGCGGCAAAGATGGTGCGAAGGTTGTCGAGCAAGGCGGATGGCAGCGTCATGTGACCAGTCTAACGCTGAACCGGTTGTGGACCTGGTGCATACATGAGTGCATGCCAATGGGGCACCTCGCGCAACCTTGTCGTCATTCCGGCGAAGGCCGGAATCGCATTGCGAGGGAGAAGATTCGAATTGAACAGCCAGCCCCGCCCCTTGGTTTCAGGGTGGTCCCGGGCTTCACAAGAATGACGTCACGACGAGGTTTTCGAGGTTCCCTGAATGGCCAGCATGGGTATCTCGACCTTTGGCAGAAGCAGTGAAATACCGGTCCTAGTAATAGCGAATCTTCTCGCACATCACCGGATGAGGTAGCGGGCGAGGTCTCTTGGTGGTTGGCGTGAACCACTAGCGTCCCGAGGCAATCTAGCCACTGTTCGTTGACATGGCATCAGCGTTCGCCTACACGGTCGCCTGCCATTTCCCGATAGCCGTCCTGTCGCCCTGGCTGCAAATTGATCTGGCCCGGAAGTCTGGTTCCTCGCCGATGCACCGAGCGCCCCGAGTCGCGGCAATCCCCCTTGCCCGGTTCACTGGCCCCCCGAAAGGGGGGCTTTCTCTATGCAGAGGTGCTTCGCATGGTCGTCTATACCCTCAAGCAAGCCGATGACGGGGAATGGAGCATCTGCCGCATGGGCAGTGCACTGTTCACCCAGACGCAGCTAGGTCCAGCAATCAAACTGGCGCGTAAAGCCGCCCGCGATGAGCACTGCCGCAGCGGCCAGCCGACGTGCGTTGAAATGCGCGGGCTTGGTTCGCCAATAAGGTTGGGATATTTCGACCAGGACGGCAGCGCCACAGCAGCCTGAGTGCACACCATGGATGAAAAGATCAACCTTGACGACCCACTAAGCCGTGCGCACTGGTGTGGTTGCTTCAGCTGCAGCGACCAGGAGCTGATCGAGGCAGTGCGGGCCACGGATAGCGATGAGGTCGGTGCGGTCGGGCTATACCTCGCCACGCGGTACTCGCTGGAAACCCTTGAAACTTCGGGTGGCTCCTGAGGCACTACCTTCCTGGATAGCTCGCCCCCTAGAGCTACGAATTGCGCCCTTCTGGGGCGTTTTTTTGGCGTACTTCGAGTGGCATCGTCGCTGTGGCTGTTTCCTCTCCTGAACATGGTAGACGAAACGGATCAGAGCTACTTTCTCGCGCGCGTATCGGGCGCCGACCCAATTTATTGTAACGTGCGCTGAGGCCGTCCACTCTTGATCGAACGGTCGATTATCAAGGTCAGTACTCTTGGCGAGTCTGGTTAGTTCCTTTCAAGTCATTTAATGATGAGGAGTTCCAGCATGGCATGGCTCTTGTGGCTTGAAGGGCACCCTGGACTGGCGGGATGGATCCAGGGTGTCGGCAGCTTGATAGGGCTGGCTATCGCCATTTGGGTTCCGAAGAACATCGCTCAGAAGGCC
Source organism: Rhodanobacter koreensis (assembly GCF_054782855.1). NCBI lineage: Bacteria > Pseudomonadati > Pseudomonadota > Gammaproteobacteria > Lysobacterales > Rhodanobacteraceae > Rhodanobacter > Rhodanobacter koreensis. The sequence goes on from NZ_BAAGRR010000012.1 coordinate 276,958, forward strand.
GAGAAGCGTCAGCTTGTTGAGGCGAGGTACAAGGCTATGGGAATGGGTCTGGCCGTTCGCTATGAACTTCGCCGTATCAAGTTCCCCTTGGATGCGATCCTTGCCCAATGGCCTGAAGGGTCGGACATGCCAGAGCTCATCGGGCAGCGGGACGGTGGTCGAAGCGAGATCTTCGAGTACTTCAATTTTCCTCCGGAACTCGCAGGACTCTATGGTGGGCTCCACGAACTGGAGTACGCCGCCTACGACTCCATCATGGCAATTGCTAGGGCGGAGGAGGTGAAGCAGACGCTCAACACCATTGAAATCGGTCGGGATGTTTACGACCTCGAGAATTCAGCCGAACTTGAGCACCGATTGCGATCCCTGATTCAAGAATGTCTTGTTCACGTAGACGCGGCCATCGCTAAGGTTGGACTCTTACTCGACGAGTCGCGCCATTGACATGAAAGAAATGCCTGATTGCAGTTGGCTGAGTCAATGATCCCAGGGAGTCGCGCCGTATGGTGACGAAGTCCAGCACGCATGGAATACGCCGCGACGCTGGGCGTGATCGATGTTCGACGGTGACCACCATCAGGCGCCAAATACTACACGGAGTAGTGTCGGGCGTAAGGCGCGACCTCGGGCATAATCCACTCTATCTACCCAGGAAATGTGCTCACCGATGAAGCCACACGACTTGGTTGCCAAATGGAAATCGGACGGCGGCAAGCGCCACGATGCCCAAGTGTTCTTTGAGGACCTTTGCTGACCGGTGATCCTTCGCCAGTTGTTCGAGCTGAACCAGGAGCGTTCATGAGAGAGGGCGCAACGAATGATGCGGCAACGCCGGAAGTGCTGCAGGGACCTACCAATGGTGAACCTGTCAAGCCGCCAGCGCCTGCTTCGACACCCAGAAACTCCTTTATCAGGACGAGATGGCAGCGAATTCGCGGCTGGCTGTACTGGCTCTTCCCGAACTGGGGTGCGGTCAATAGGGCCGACCTCTCGTACGAGCGGTCGCATGACGCTGAGGAAAACGAGAAGACCTTAGTGCCCACGGACTTGGAGCTTCGCGTGCCAATGGTTTGGGGCTGCGAGCTCTATGGGCCCGCGGAGATCAATGACCTCTACGCGGGATTGCAGAAATTAGGGTGGGGGATCGCTTACCGAGTAGGCGATAAAGGCGGGATCGAGAAATGGATCAAGCAGAACCGCGCTTACGGACGACAAGGCGGATGGCTCAATGGCGGACATGTAGTTGGTCGCGGCGAGCGGAGCAAATACATCGGGATCACCAATCATGCGTCGCTCCCCGATGGCGTTTCGTCATTGGATATACAGGTATTCCAATTGTCACCGTCCCTGACCGGGGTGCTGGTGGGGTTTCGATTGGATGATACGTTGGCGCGACGCTATGAGGATGAGATCAACTGCGAACGCACGACATACCGCAAACGGATATCCCGATCGAGGTCCATTTCGATCATTGGGCCGCTTAACCAAAAACATGATGCGGTTGCTCATGTGCGATCGGCCTTGCGTCAATTGGTGGGGAATTGGTACAAGCAACATCTACCCGGATATTTCTCCGCCCAAGATCGGGAAACGGTGTTACCGATCATGGAAATGCTGGCGGTCAAGGAGGGCCCTATTCTTCATGAGCCATCCGATGCGCCGCGCGGATTTGCTCAGAGTTGGCGATGTCTCCTGAGTAATGTATTCCCATCGCAGACGTGGACCTGTCAACAAAACGACGGGATTCAACTTGCCATGGGCGACGAATGGGAGGAGGAGCAAGCGCGGCTCATCACCGTAGCACTCGACGAGTCCAGATTTTCCGAAGATTCCATGAAGACGTATGGAGGAAAGTCCTCTGACTCCCTCATTTATGTTTGCGGCGAGGTATTGCGTTACATCCTGCCGCACGTTGCGACTATGGAGTATTTGAAGGAGCAGACGCGGTATCTGAACATCAATCGTGAACAACTCAAGATGGCCCGGGCCGGGCGAGCCAATCTCAGCCGCACCCTGCGCGCGATCAGTCAGTTCTTCGATCAAACCCTGGGCGTTCCTGCCCTAGCGCGAGAAATAGCGAAGAAGTCTAAAAGACCGGGTTGGTATCGCCACGAGATCGCTTTGTTCACCGCGCCGGGTTGGGGATCGCAAGCGGCGCCGCGACAGCTTTCAGATGACCTTCAATCGAGCACCTACATCATGGCATCACGCCTAGCCGAGGATGAAGTCGTCATGCGTGGTCACTTCGAGCAACTGTCCTCGATTTTGAGCATCCACGAAAGCATTAAGGTGCAACGCCGGATGGAATCCTTAACTGTCGTGGCTTTGGTTGTAGCCGTGTTTTCATTGTTGGCCGCGCTCGCGGGCCCGCACACAGTGACTGAATGGTTGAAGAGTATTTGGAAGAATGATTTATCTTCATTCTGATGTGAGGCGTAACTAAGACAGGTCGAGGACTTCCGCTGGCCGTTGCAGGGTCTGCAAGCTGGGCTAGTGGACGAGGTCTCCTAGTAGCTGACGCGGACCGGTAATGTCCCGGGGCAATCTAATGCAATCGCGGCCTTCCCTTTACGCCGGGGGCTGCAGCAGCTCGACGATATCCACTCCCAGAGCCTGAGCTAGTCGCTCAAGGCCGTCGATGGAGATGTTGGTAACGCAGCGTTCGAGTTGCGAGACATATGTGCGGTGGAACTGCGCCAACTCAGCCAGTTCCTCTTGGCTCAATTCTTGGGCCGTGCGTAAGCGGCGAATATTCACTGCAGCACGGGCGCGTGCTTTTGGCAGGGATCGTGGCGAGGACTTTGGAGGCATGCCTCCAGCCTGACCATCTACCGGCTTACGTTCTACAGATTATATATCTACTTCTTTTAACTCTACATCCCGCCTGGGCAGCGTGAACGCTATTAGACAGTCGCGTTGTGCAACGCGGGCGGCTGTTGCCTTCAATGGAGGCCGCGTATTCCTTGCGCGTCGCGCTGAGCCGGACACCCGCATGCGGCCCTCAGTTTCCTTCACAGGCTAGACAGCCTTTGGAGCGTGAGCATTTCAATTGGCTGCGCTTTCGTTGGGACCGCTACCGCTAAGGTGCCATTCCTCTACGCAGGGGGCTGAAGTAGCTCGGCGGTATCTACGCCCAGAGTTCGAGCGATCCGCTCAAGGCCATCGATAGAAATGTTGGCCTTGCAGCGCTCGAGTTGCGACACGTATGTGCGATGGAGTTCCACCAACTCACCGAGTTTCTCTTGGCTCAACCCCTTGGCTTTGCGTAGGCGCCGAACGTTTGCTGCCACGTGAGAGCGGGTGATTGATGGGAGTGAGTGCAAAGACTTGGTAGGCATGAGGCTAAGCCTCTACCTCTACTGTCTTGCAATCTACAGAATATATATCTACTGTATATATACTACATTTTAACCATGGCAGTAGAGCTTGCGACTGATCGGCTCGACGCGCCATCGGCGTAAGCCATGCACGAAACAGATCTTGCCCGACGACTTTGCCAACTCCGGATCACCACCGGATCGGCAGACCAAGAGGGCCAACCAAGGGGAAAGGAAGCATGAAGACAAGCACGCTACGCACCGCCATTTCCATCGCCTTGCTCATCGTCGGCCCCGGCACGGGCGAGTGGGCCATGGCCCAGGACGCCACGACAGACACGACTGCGCAGGGTAGGGCGCCAGTGACCAAGGCACCGGCCAAGACGCAGCCGAAAAAGTCGACCGACAAGTCCGCAGCGCCAGCGACAACCAACCTGCAGACCGTGACCGTCACCGGCACGCGCATCCGCGGTGGCACCACGCCATCGTCGGTCATCACGATCGGTAGCGAGCAGATCCAGCAGGAAGGTTTCGCGGATCTCGGCGAGGTGATCCGCAGCGTGCCCCAGAACTTCTCCGGCGGGCAGAACCCGGGTGTCGCGGCAGGCGCAGCGGCAGGCGGCCCCAGTGATCAAAACATTACGGGAGGTTCGGGCCTCGATCTGCGCGGCTTGGGACCGGACGCTACCTTGACGCTGCTCAACGGTCGTCGCTTGTCCTATGGCGGGTTTTCCCAGGCGGTGGATATCAGCGCCATTCCTGTCGAGGCCGTGGAGCGCATGGAGATCGTGCCGGACGGTGCCTCGGCCATCTATGGCTCCGATGCGGTGGGTGGCGTGGCGAATGTGATCCTCAAGCGCGACTTCGATGGCGTGACCGTCGGCACGCGCTATGGCGGCGCCACCGACGGCGGGCTGATCACGCGTGAATACAACGCCACCGCCGGCACCACCTGGGCCACGGGTGGCTTGATCGTGGCGGGGGAGAAAACCTCCAACGATCCGATCTACTCGGACCAGCGTGATTACACCAAATCGATGTACCGGCCTTCCACGCTGTGGCAGGACAACGATCTGCGCAGCGGTTTGCTTAGCCTGCATCAGTGGTTGGGGGATGCCGTCGAATTGCAACTGGATGCGCTCAGGAGCGAGCGTGACATCATGACGGCGCAGGCCTACGCCAGCGTTTACTTCCCCTACCAGGCAGGAACGAATACCACCCTGATAGCGCCCAGTCTCGAAGTGCAGCTGCCGAATGACTGGACGCTCACACTCGACGGGGCCGGAGGGAAAGACAAGACGTCATTTGCCCAACCGACGGTGAGCAGGGTGACAGGGGCCATCACCGCAAACAGCCTTGGCGCGTACAGCAACAAAAGCCGGACTTATGAGATAGGCGCGGAAGGACCCTTGTTCACGCTGCCCGGGGGCGAGGCGAGGTTGGCCACCGGTGCAGGTTATCGATACAACAGCTTTCTGAACTCGAACATCAGCGGCAACACGATCAACGCCGATGGCGACGAGAGCAGTCGCTTTGCCTATGCCGAGTTGAGCCTGCCATTGGTCGGGCCGGAGCAGGGCATCGGCGGGATCGAGCGACTTGAGCTGACAGGCGCGGTCCGCACTGAGGATGGCGATTACGGCACGGTGACCACCCCCAAGTTGGGTGCGACCTATTCGCCCAATGCCGATTTCTCGTTGAAGACCTCATGGGGCAAGTCGTTCAAGGCGCCCACACTCATGCAGCGGTATTCCACTCAGACCGCCATTTACTATCCGGCGGCGACGTTCGGGAGCGCCGGTTATCCGACGGATGCCACGGTGTTGTGGCTGGCGGGTGGAAACGCGAACCTGCATCCGGAGCGAGCCCGGACGTGGAGTACCACCTTGGCGTTTCATCCGGAGGCGCTGTCCGGACTCGATATGGAACTGACCTGGTTCGATGTCGACTATACCCAGCGCATCCTGCAGCCCATCACTACTTACGATGTGTTTGGCAATCAGACGTACGCCGATTTCGTCGATTACGATCCGACCGAGGCCGCGCAGGCGACGGCGCTTGCAAGCACCAGCAACTTCTACAACTACGTTGGCACGCCATACGACGCCAGCAAGGTCGTGGCGATCATCGATGGCCGGTATGTCAATGCATCCAAGCAACAGATCAAGGGGATCGATCTGTCAGGTTCGTACCGAATCGACTTGGGTACGGGGCAGTTGACGTTCCGCGGCTCGGCCAGTTGGTTGGACAGCACTCAAGCTCTGACAGCAGCGCAAAGCCCTTACGACCTGGCCGGCACGTTGTTCTACCCGGCCAGGATAAACAGCCGAATCGGTGCGGTCTGGCAGCAGGGCGGCTTCACCGCCTCGCTGTTTGGCAACTACAAGAGCGGCGTGACCGACACTGTCGACGGCAGCAAGGGCGCCTCGTTCACTACCTTCGACGCCACGCTGCGCTACGACACCGGCGCGCGCGACGACGCATGGTCGAACCTGGCCTTGGAGTTGTCGGCACAGAACCTGCTCGATCGTGCGCCGCCGTTGTACGCGGTCACTTCGTTGACGTATGCGCCTTACGACTCGACCAACTATTCAGCGGTCGGCCGCTTTCTGAGCGTGTCTGTGTCCAAGCACTGGTGATGCTCGCCGGGTGCCGGTGGCGGCCGGCACCCCGATCGCGGGAGAGGGGGAACTATGTCCACGTTGAAGTGCGCCATGCGGCACCTGCTCGTTGCAGGTGCCTTGTTCGCGGTTTTCGTGTCCATTTGCCATGCGGACGTCGTTTCGCCTCGTCAGCTTCTGGAGGTGGCCGATATCGCGAGTCCGACGATGTCGCCGGACGGCCGCAGCGTGGCGTTTCGGGTCGAGCAGGCGTCGGTGGAGCGAAATACCTACGACACTGTGTGGTACGTGCAAGGCATGAGTGATGCATGGCCCAGGCGCGTCGCCGATGGCGGCGTTCCGTTGCGCGACTCCGCGGGCGAATCGTTGCCCTCCAAGGTGCTGTGGTCCCCCGACAATCGCTGGATCTACTTCCGCGCCCTGTTCGACGGAAAGATCGATGTGTGGCGTGCGGCGGCGGACGGCTCGGGCGCGGAACCCATGACGCATGACGCGGCGGACGTGCGCGATTTTGTATTGAGCGAGGGCGGGCGTGCGCTCAAGTACAGCATCGGTGCGACTCGCGAGGAGGTCCGGTCGGCGGAGCGGGCCGAGTACGACCAGGGCATTCACATCGACGCTTCCGTGCCGATTGGTCAGGGACTTTTCCGCTCCGGTTATGTCGAGGGGCGCATGGCGACGCAGCGCTACGGAAAGGTCTGGTTCGATCGTGTTTCACTGCTGGCCGATGTCCCCGATCACTGGAAAGCAGTGGATCTGCAGAAGCAGGTAACGCGGGATCTGGACGCTACCGACGTGGGCGATCCAGAAAAGCGATATCCCGACGCCTGGGTTCTGTCGCGTTCGCCGGAAGACGATCGGGTGGCCATCTTGACCCGCATGGGTGCGCGGAACGGCTTGCTTTTCAAGCCGGAGGTCAGGTTGTCGGCGAAGCTGCCCGATGGCTTGCGTGAGAAGGTGTGTGAGGCGGCATTGTGTACCGGCAAAGCCATCACGGGGATTCAATGGCGCCCCCACAGCGATGAGGTGCTGTTTACCGTTTCAGATCCGGATGTGGGAGGGGCGCAATCCATCTATCGCTGGAATGTCAGATCCGGTGCGGTACTTCCGGTAGCGCATTCACCCGGGTTGCTCAATGGTGGGCGGGACGCTTCCAGCAAATGCGGGGCTTCCTTTGCCGCGATGGTATGTGTGAGCGCGACAGCCAGTCAGCCGCCGCGCCTGGAACGAGTCGATCTGGAGACGGGATCTCGCCAGACCCTGTTCGACCCTAACGCCGCGCTCGCACAGACGATGGTGAGATCCGGCTCGGTGAGGCTGTTGCGTTGGAAGGATGCGAAGGGCCAGTTGTTCACGGGGCAGTTCTACGCAGCGAAGAACCTTTCAGGAGCCGCGCCTCCGCTGTTCGTGGACTACTATCGATGCGCGGGATTCGTGCGTGGTGGCATCGGCGATGAGTGGCCGTTCGTGAGCTTGGCGGCGTACGGAATATCGGCGCTTTGCATCAATGCCGCTCCTTATGTTGTCGATCCCGTCGTCAGGTTTGATAGCGGCGTTGCCGCTGTTGAAGGGGTAGTAAAACTTCTGTCGGCAAGCGGCGAGATCGATTGCACCAAAGTGGGCATGGGCGGATTGAGCTTCGGAAGCGAGGTCACGATGTGGGCCGCCATGAAGTCGCGGCTTCTGGCGGCTGCCTCAATCAGTTCCGTGTCGGTGTCGCCCAATTACTATCTGTTTGGATCCCTGAAAGGGAACTTGTTTACGCGCGGATTGAAGGAGCTCTGGAAGCTGGGCTCGCCGGAGGAAACGCCAGCGCGATGGCATGTGCTGTCTCCGGCGTACAACCTGGACAGAATATCTGCACCGGTTCTCTTTCAGATGTCCGAGCAGGAGTACATGCAGGCGACCGACTATGTCATACCCATGATCACGAAGAGCATGGCGGACCTTTACGTATTTCCCAACGAGCCGCATCAGAAATTCCAGCCGAGGCACAAGCTCGCGGTTTACACGCGCAATGTGGATTGGTTTCGATTCTGGTTGCAGGGGTATGAGGATGCTGATCCTTCCAAGGCTGCCCAGTACGCGCATTGGCGTGCCCTGCGGGAGCGTACAAGGCAGGCACAGTCCTCGGCTCCAGCTTGCAAGGCGCGGGTTAGGAGTTAGGCATGATTCCGGGTCCAGTTCTCGATCATGCACAGGTTGAATATGCGTATGAAGGAACGGTCGCGAGCAGGCAGTTGGCTGTCCAAGAACAGGTTCAGCTTGTGCGAATCCAGCAGGCCGTGCGACTGGAGATAGCCATCCAGAAGAAATCGGCGGATGGTCTCTTTGTTCCTGCTGTATATCCCTGCGGTGTAGTTCATAAAGGTGCCCTTGCTGCGCCGCTCCAGCACGTCCTGCGGAAGTTGCGTGGCGAATGCGGATCGGGCTACGGCCCGGTTCTGGCCTCCCGATATCCACATCCAGGAGGGGATGCGGAGGCAGGCCTCCATCACTGGTTGAGAGAGCAGCGGCATTCGTACCCTTCGGTGACCAGCTCGGAGCGTGGCATCAGCAAACATCTGGTTGCCGGCGAGGTCGAAGATCCGTTCCCGATCGCCGGGAAGGGCATTCGTTGGCGCACTGAACCATGGGTGTAGTTCCAGAGCAGGAGCCAGGTCAGTCTGTGCCAACAATGAATAGTCTGGTTTGCAGGCCGGTCTGGGGCGCAGGCACAGCTTCCTTAGCGTCAGCCGTGAGGCTTTTGCCACTGTGCATCCATGTAGCCTGGACAGATCGATGATGGCGTGGCACCCCGCTGCTAGGCCGCGTTCCCGAAAGGCGTCGGCGGCTGGAGCAGCCGATGTCAGATAACAGAAGGTCGTATCGCCACCGCTGCCGGAGAAATGGCTGTGAACGTTTTGATGGCCTGCCTCTTCATCCATGGCGCGAGCAACAGCTCGGCTCAGTGCCCAGGCTGCTGGCCTCAGTGAGTGGCTCGGCAACGGGAAATCGATGTCTGCTGCATGGAAGTCGAGCCGTTGTTGCAGGAGCTCGACGCCAAGCTTCTCGGCGATCTGACTGGCATATCGGCGTTCGTCGGCGCCGGGCAGTGGCGTGACTGCGGTGCAGCAGGTGACCCGCGCTCGCGCCCCCGCAAGGCTGGCGCCGACGATCGAAGAATCCAGGCCGCCCGAGAGCTCAAGGAGCAGCGATCGATCGGTCCCGGCCATGGCCTGGACCACCATGGCTACGACTTCTCTGATCGTTTTCGCCGCCGCTACGGGGTCGCTATGTCGCTGGGCAAGGGCGACGAAGGTCCAAGGGGACCAAGCCAGCGTGGTGCATGTTGTCTCGCCATTGAGTGTAAGCATGCAGCCGGGGAGCAGTTCGCTGATGCCGGCAAGACCGGTGCGGGAGATTTTCATGTGCGGATAGATCAAGCAGTGACGCACGAAGTCCCAGTCGATCTGATCGCGATGCAGGCCAAGTTTTGACGCGATCGCCAAGTCGGAGGTGATGAATCCGTTCCCGTTCTGCAGCGAGTAAGCGCATGCCATGCCGCCGGATGGGTCCCGCATGAGAGTGGTGCCCTCGGCACGCTGCTCGGCAGGCAGGAACAATAGGTACTCGCCCCAGTAGCGGTCGAGAAGATGTTGTCGAAGTGCCGACTGTGTCGGCAGATGTTGAAGAACCGCCAGATCCGTGACTGGCCTGCCATCCCTGTCATACAGGTCGCCGAGAAGCATTCCGCCACCGGGTAAGTGCAAGGCGGGGGTCTCTTTGGTTGCAAACAGTGCAACGCAACCCACGCGGCCTCGGCACTCCATGGCCAGGTTACGCAATGGATCTGCGATAGACCATCCGGAGCCTTCCGGGTTGCCGGCAAAGTTGCCGGACAAGGCGATGTAGCGGTAGGGCATCAGATCACCCGAATAGGGACATGGGCCTGGGCCGTTCCCACGGTTTCGTTCAATACCAGCGGGCCGTGCTGCACCCAGGCATGGGCGGAAAACGGATCGCAGGCCACGCCCATGACAAGCTGGGCATGCAGGCCACGCTTGGCCAGGAACCTGACCATCGACAATGAGTCGATCAGACAGCAGGTTTCGATGGGTACGTAGGGCCGTACGCGGTTGAAGGCGGTCGCGGCTTCCGACAGGCGTTTCTGGAATTCGGCTTCGTCCTGGACAAGTGGCGATGTTCTGGTATGGCGGTAATCGCTCAGGGCTTGGAGAATGGGCTTCAAGCGCCGTACTTTCAGTTGCCAACGCATTATGGCAACGATAAGAAAGACATCTCGCACCACATCGAGAGAGACGTGCCTGTTGGGGCAGGGCGTTTCAAGCGTGCTCTGGCTCGGGAGGGCAACGCCCGCTGCGGTTCCTCCGTGCGATACCGCTGTGGTCTGCGAGAGCAGGCTGTGTTTGACCAGTCCACCGACGTCGATGTCCGCGTCGTCAGGAGCTTCCAGATAGCTGAGAAATCTGTGTTCCAGCGCCCTGGACAGTTGGAAGTAGCGGTCGTGCTGTATGTCCAGGAAAAACAGCCGGCCATCGAGTTCGCAGAACGATATGTCCGCATTCAGATGCCAGGTCATCGTCGCCTCCCGGGAGGGGCGCGCTTTTCAGCGCGCCCTGGGGTTTAGTCTTCGGAAATCCCCGGATTGATCGGGCCGCCGTTCGGCTCGGTAGAGCCGGTGGGTCCCTGAGTTTCGACGCTGGCAACGCCGAGCACGATGACGTCTTCCGACGTGTTGGTACGGATGTTCTCGTTCGTGTTCATCTCGATCTCCTGCGGTTACGTCATGGCAGTCCCATGACGCGAGCAGCGTAGGAATCGGAAATTTTGATTTTCAAATGATTATTGTGCTGTCATCCGGTAATTATTTCGGAAGCGTGATGGTCGTCTCGCCATGCCGGACTCTGCTTCGACGCCTCCTCGGCTGCAGCGCCTGCTCAACCGGGCCGTCGACCGCCTTTTCGGTGGCGGATCGGATGCCCAAACCCGGGCGAATCAGCGGACCGAATTCTGGGACGAAGCCGTCGATGCCGTTGGGAATCGACTGAGCGTGCGGATGACCGCGCCCAATATCTATGCTTTGACCGTCGACACAGCCTTGGAGATTGCCGGACATTTGTTTTGTCGGCGTCGGATCGTAGCGGTTACTTCACGCCCTTGATGTTGCTGAGTGCCGGATTCATTGTTTCCAAGCCTAGCGTGCTGGTGTGGATCTCTGCGGCGAGCATGGCCGGATCAATCCGTTGCCCGGGTGCGTAGCGCCTTCACCACAGGGCGCGTTTGACCTTCCGTACACGAATCCACTCTTGGAGTGGATTGCATCCATATGCTGAACTCCATGTCTGCGGGTGGTTTCCTGAGTTGGAAGTACAAGGATTTTATGTCACGCAAAGGATCGGACTTTTCGCGGGAATCCAGGTCTTCATAAACTCCCTCCTCCCCCCTCCCTTGCGTAGAGATCCGCAATATTTTACGGCTGGATAACCGAAAAAGGGGAAAGCTGTAAGAGCACCAAAACGGAGTCGGTTGGACTGCCCCTGATTTCTCGGACGCAACACAAAGCTAAGGGCGCCGCCGAACTTGCTACGCATCCTGATCACCGTGCTGACATTGATCACAAGAGCTCTGGCCAAGTGTGCGAAGCATGGTGGAGCGTGGCCCTGCTAACTCCGGGCGGTATCGTAAAAACTTGCTTGTTGACACCTGTGTGCCGTTTCACTAATCGTAAAAGCATGTCGGCGCGCAACGCGCAGGCTTATGGGGACAATTACGATGCGTGCACGTTGGCAAGGAAGCTGCCTGTGGGCAGCGTTGATGCTGGTGCTGTCGGGCTGGTGCCATGCGCAGTCGGCTGGTGCGAATACCCCAGAGGCTGAATACAAAAACCTGATCACTGTCCATCAAGAGATCCAACCACTCGGGGCTCACCCCTTTGGTGAACAGATGGATCTGTACAGCGGGGCGCTGTCCTTTGAGGTGACCGACATCAATGCGCCTGGTAACGGTCCAGAGCTTACGTTGAGCCGATTACTGAAGATGGCAGAAGATGCTAGTGATAGCGATGGTATACAGCGCCCATTTGGCGAGTGGGATCTTGACATTCCTCGTATTGAGACAAACACGGGATTCCAAACCAACGTCTTGGGATGGGTTGTCCTCAGTAATGGAAGTGCCGGCTATCTTGATCGGTGCACACAGTTCAGAGCACCCCCGCCAGTCAATCCGCTTGTTCTGGGTAATGCATGGAATCCACCTCAATGGTGGTATGGCTATCACTTGATTGTTCCTGGGCATGGCGACCAGCTTCTGTTGGAGAGCATTAGCGGCTCGCACACGCCCACCATCAGTGGATCAAGCTTTCCTATCGTCACCAAACAGGACTGGATGATTTCTTGCGGCGTCACGGCAAGCGATGGTGGCGAGGGGTTCTTGGCGATTGCGCCGAATGGTACGCGCTATACCTTCGCGCATCTGGTCTATCGCGGCATGCCATATTTGCAAGAACCGGTTACGGCCACGGGCGGAGCCGTAGGCGTGCATCCCATGACAGCGGGGTCGACCAACATTTTGGCCCGTCGCGACGCCTCCATGTATGTCACGCAGATCGAGGATCGTTTTGGCAATACGCTGACCTATAACTGGAATGGTGACAACCTCAGCAGCATCGTTGCGAGTGATGGGCGGACGTTGACCCTTAGCTATATTTCGGGCACCTCGCTGATCTATACCGCCACTCTTCAGTCGCCGAATTCTTCTCTGGCGCGTACTTGGACTTACAGCTACAGCGGCGCCAATACGTCTATGCCTTCACTGAGTGGGGTGCAACTCCCCGATGGAAGCGCATGGAAGTACCAAATTGGCAATCTCGAATTGGCCACTTTGCAGACGCAAAATGCGAGCTGTCAGTCGGCGCCGAATTTGCTCTCCCAGGCTGTGACCGGCAACATGACCCATCCCTCGGGATTGACGGCCACCTTCACCATAACGCCCATCTTGCATGGGCGTTCCTATGTACCCCAGAGTTGCTGGGGCATTTCGGGAGGGGGGCCTTCGGAATCTTATGCCACCATCCCGAATACGTACTACCAGTTTTCATTGACCAAGGAAGTGCTCTCGGGGGCTGGCATTCCCACGGAAACCTTCACTTGGAACTACTCGGCGCCCAACCAGAGCTGGCTTAGCGATTCGTGCGCAAGCAGTAATACCTGCCCATCCACGGTGTACACGGACGTAGTTGACCCGGATGGTCACGACGTGCGCTACACCTTCAGCAATCGCTACGACGCTACGGAAGGGCAACTACTACGCACGGATTACTACAGCGGTGCCGCAGGCACCTCGCTGCTTCGCTCGGAGGTTAACACCTACGCCAACCCTACGGGCGGCCCGTGGCCAGCGGAATATGGATTCGACATCCAAACGCGCACCAACCAAGCGCAAGTCACGGAAGTATCGCCACTCCAGCAGCGCCAGATCACTCAGAACAGTGGTGACACGTATACCTGGTATGCGGCGGCGTTCAACCCCTACGCGCAAGCCACGGATGTGAAGCGTTACAACTCAATCGCCGGGCAGCAACCGATCGAGGAGACCACGACCTACCTCAACGACACGAATCTCTGGGTCTTGGGCTTGCCCCAGACAGTGACCAACGTGGGCACCGGCGAGGTGGAATCGTCCAACACCTACTACTCGAACGACACGCTGAAATCACGCGCGCGCTTTGGCGAGACGCTGATGAATTACACCTTCAACAGCGCCGGGCAGCTGGCTAGTTTCACCGACGGAAACAACCACACGACCACCCTGGGTAATTATTACCGAGGTATCCCGCAATCGATCAGTTATCCGGACAATACCAGCGAGAGTCTGGTCGTGGATGATTTCGGCCAGATCAGCAGCCTGACCGACCAGGCTGGCTATACCACCAGCTATTCCTACGATTCGGTAGGACGGATCACCGGTATTACCTATCCCTACAATAGCAATGTCGACAGCGCCCACTGGTCTCCGACCGCCTTTAGCTATGTGTTTGTCGCCAGTAACGAGCGCGGGGTCGACAGTTCCGGCACGGGTCACTGGCGACGCACGACTACCACCGGCAATGCGTCCACGGTGACGTATTTCGATGCGATGCTGCGTCCGCTGCTCAGTGACACGTCGATCATCGGGACTGCCAACTCGGACATAAGTACTGCTGATGCCTACGACTGGCAAGGTGAGACCACCTTTACCTCCTATCCAGTAGCTGGTGCGCCGGCCCTGTCTGCCATTACTGCCGGCACGCACTCTACCTATGATGCACTGGAGCGATTGACCCAAAGCCAGCAGGATTCCGAACTGGGCACATTGACCACAACCATCGCATACCTGGTCGGTGCCGGCCAGCAGCTCACCGATCCCAAGGGCAACGTCACCACGTCCTACTACCAGGTGTTCGATCAGCCCAGCGATAGCGCCGTGATCCAGGTGCTGGCGCCTGCCGGCATTACCCAGACGATTGCCCGTGACGTGTACGGCAATCCGCTGTCGATCACCCAGTCGGGCCTTTACGGCACCGAGAACGACAGCGTAACCAAGACGCTGACCTATGACAGCTACCACCGGCTGTGTCGCAGCACTGAGCCAGAGAGCGGCAGCACCGTAATGAGCTACGACGGCGCCAATAACGTGGCATGGAGCGCGGCGGGCCTGGCCATTACCGGCACCGGCTGCGGCCAGGCTCAGGCCACTGCTGCGGCCCAGACCGCGCGCACCTACGACGCGATGAATCGGGTGCTAACCATCACGCCGCCAACGGGTACGCAGAGCACCACCTACACCTATGACCCGTTGGGCCATACCGCCAGCGCCACCTCGGGCAATAACGTCTGGTGGGCTGTCTACAACACACGGGGTCAGATCACCGGAGAGGCCTTGTGGGTGAGTGGCCAAAGTGCATGGGGCGTTGGCTATGGATACGATGCCTACGATCACCTCTCGGCCATCGGTTACCCCGGGAGTACCAGCGAGAGCATCCTCTATGCCCCTGATGCGTTGGGCCGTCCCACGCAGGCGGGAAGCTACGCCAGCGGTGTGCAGTATTTCCCCGATGGCAACGTGCAAGGTTATACGCTCGGCAATGGCATCACGGCCCTTGTGCAGCAAAACGTACGCCAGTTGCAGTCCAATCTCAGTTATGCCTTAGGTGGTACACCGCGCCTGAACGAAGCATATGTCTATGACAAGGATGCTAACCTCACATCGATCACCGACCTGGTCAACGGCCAGAACACCCAGACGCTGGGGTATGACGCACTGAATCGGTTGACCTCGGCAAGTGCACCGAATGAATGGGGCACACAAACCTACGCCTATGACGCACTCAACAATCTGCGCCAAAACGTGGGCAACGGTTGGCCGTACAACATGAATATCGATGCGAACAATCGCCTAACCAGCTTAACGATTGGCAACTCATTGTTCGTGACCTACCAGAACGACGCGCGCGGCAACCGCAGTGGGCTGACCTATAACGGCAGTACAACGAGCTACACGTTCGACGCAAAGAACCAATTGCTGACCGTGTCGGGTACGGCTAGCTATGCCTACGACGCCGCGGGTCGACGGGTAGAAAAGACTTTGACCGGTACGGGAGCGTCCACTTTCAGCTTCTATAATCACGCTGGTCAGCTGATGTACGCCTACGATGCCACCAGCGGTCTGGGCACAAATTATATCTACCTCGACGGTAAGCTGATCGCGCGCCATCAGGGCAGCACAATCACTTACCTCCTGACCGACCGTCTGGGCAGCTCGGTGCGAGAGACTAACACCAGTGGCACTATAACGGCGACTCCGATTTATGAGCCGTACGGTGCCCTGTACAGCGGGCCAAATCAGACCCAGCCGGGCTTCACTGGGCATGTGCGTGATCCGGAGACGGCGTTTGTGTACATGCAGGCGCGTTTCTACGATCCGCTAGGGCACATGCTCAGCGTGGATCCAATCGCGCCGAGCCCGGGCAACGTCTACAGCTTCAATCGGTATGCGTATGCGAACAACAATCCGGTCATGCATACTGATCCGGATGGACGGCAAAGCACCGATGCTTGCTCAGTCGTTCAATGTATTTCGGTCAATATGAACGGCACGATACAGAGAGTCCCTTCCGCAGTAGGTGCGCAAGAATTTCTAGCGCAAGGATCAGGTTCAAGTATTTCGGATTACACAAACACAAGCCTACCTAGCCGAGTTGATACCGCAAAGGGTTTGGACAAAGTTAGTTTGGGGGCCACAGCAGTTGCGTATGCAACTGCGGCAGACCTACCTCCTGTGGCAGCGGGGGCAGGTGTAGTCGACGTATCGGCTGCGTTTGGCGCGTTCCTTCTTGCCCCGACTTGGCCGCGTGCTGGGAACGTACTTACAGCAGGCGCATTTGGTATGTTGAAGGCCACAGCGAAAGGCACAGAAGCAGCAGTTCGGTCTGTCGAGCAGGCTGAGCAAGCGAATCGAGGGCTGACAATTCTTAAAGAGGCGCAGCCGTCGTCTACAGATGCTACTTCTCCGTCCCCGCCTCCTCCGATCACACAAACATCGACCTCGACAGCGGCTGGGAATAATTAGGAGTAGCTTTTGAAGCGTTCATTATCAATTCTTTACTTGTCCTTAAGCGCGTTAGCAGGGTTCTTGGCTTTCTCTGCTATTCCTTTGTATTCAATTGGTATGCTGGTATGTCTAGCACTTGCTTGGTTTGCATATAAGCAGATAATAATAAAGAAAAATCGCGTAATACTTATTGTTGTTTCCTCGGTAGATATTGTAATTGGATTTTTCGTAGGAAGATTTTTCCCGGATCCCCTCGGGGTGTCAGGGACAGGGCTTACTATCCTATTTACAGTGTGGATAATAAATGCCTGCTTAGTAATGCAGATGTATAAGAATGAGGCAAGAAAAGATAAAGATTAGTTCTAGGTCGTGATTGAAGTTCTTCTGCAACATCTTTGCAGGTGACCTGCTTCCATAGAGCCGTACCACTCAAAGTTGAGTAAGGTCCGTCAACCTGACGAGGACGGACATGCGCACCAGTCAACTCACTACGACGCCCCCGTTTTTGAGTGGCGCGGCGCACTGGAGTCCAATCCGATCAGGTCGCATCAAACGCCCCGCGCAGCCACTCGCCATGCGCAGCATCAGGTGGCCCGTCATAACTCATCACATCGAAGCGACTGGGACGTCGCGCGTGCTGCGGATGGGCAGCGAGCCAGTGTTGTGCGGCGAGGATCAGCCTGGCCTGCTTGCTGGCGGTGATCGATGCGGCGGCATCGCCGTGACTGGCGTCTTTGCGATAGCGCACCTCGACGAACACGACGGTGTCGCCGTCGCGCATCACCAGATCCAGTTCGCCGTGGCGGGTGTTGTAGTTGCGTGCCAGCAGGGTCAGTCCGGCACGTTCGAGTTCGACGCAGGCGCGTTGCTCGAAGGTGTCGCCGGCGGCACGCATCAACCGGGGATGGTGCCGCTCGACGAGGCGCTTGCCGGGACGGAGCTGGACGGCGCCGGTGCGGTGTCGGCGGGTGGTGCATTGGATGGCATGTCATCCGTCTGCAGGCTGCCGCTCAGTGGCCGCGCTATGCCATCCTGGAACTTCGCCCAGATCAGTACGCGGCGGATGCGACCGAACTGGTCGGCGGTGAGCTGGCCGCTGGCACCGGGCATGTAGCTGCCCGGGTGCGTGCGCAACCAGTCGAGATATGGCACCAGGTTCCACGCATCCATGCCGAACGCGAACAGTCGCGCGGTGCCACCGTTGGCGGAAGGTAGCTGGGCGGCGATGTCGTCGCGGTTCGGCAGGCCCGGCTGTGCGTCGAACAGCCACGGAGAATCGCAGAACTCCACGCCATCGAGGTCGCGGTTCGCGGTGGCGTCGTCGCTGCCGGCATAGACATGCGAGGTGGCGAACACCGGGAGGTGGATGTTCGCGATCTGCAATTGCGGTATCAGCATGCGTGCCTGGTTCGGCCGCATGCTGATGAAGATGCCAGTGTCGTTGCCGGCACCGGTATCCGTATCCGCCGGTGTCGGTGCGGTGGTGCTGGCAGCAGGGGCAGGGGCGGAGTTGCCATGCGGAATGTTCAGTCCGCTGACCGCGTTGGTGAAGCTGGTCAGGGTGAGCATGCCGTCGAGCTGGCCACCACGGGCAGCCAGCTCGGCCTTGAATGCCGTGGCGGCGCGCTGGGCGAAATCGTCGTTGGAGACGAGCACGTAGGCGTGATGCAGGCCGCGCTCGATCATGTGATCGGCAACCTGGGCACCTTCGGTCTCCGGCAGCAGGCCGAATTCGCTGGTGTCGCCGGCGGGCAGCTGGCGGTTGTCGGGATGGTTGAGTGCGAGCAACGGTACCGGCAGCTGCGCCTGGCCAAAGACTGCGGCGACTTCGCCGCGGGTCAGCGGGCCGACCACCAGATTGGCGCCGTCACTGACCGCCTGCTGATAGGCCTTGATGGCGCCATCGGCGGTGCCGTGACTGTCGTACACACGCACGATCGGGCGCGGCGCATGGTTGCGTCCGGCATCGAGGTAGGCCGCGAAGAAGCCTTCGCGGATCGGGGTGCTCGCGGCCGCGTAGTTGCCGTCGCTAGGCAGCAGCAGGGCCAGCTGGGCGGGCGCCTTGTAGCCTTCGCGCACGTTCGCATTGGCACCGGGCAGCAAGGTGCCGACCGGTTGCTGCAGTTCGGGCTGCGGACGCGCCACGGCGACGCCTCGCCGGCTCAGTGCCTCGTTGATCCACGACAGCATGCGGTCGCCCGGTTTCATCGCGGCGGCGCGTTGCTTGAGCGAATCGATGTCCACCTTGCCGAGCAGATCGAGAATTTGTCGGCGGTTCTGGGTGTGGTCGAAGCCGCTGAGCTGGTCATCCATCTGCACGCGTGTGCGCGCGGCGCCCCAGTTGTCGCCGCTGGCCTGCATGGCGCGGGCGCGCAGTTCCAGCAGGCGCAGCTGCATTCTGGCCGGCACGATGACGTTCGGTTGGGTGGTAAGTTGCAACGCGGTCTGCGCATCGTTTTTGCCGAGTGCCAGTTCGGCGCGCAGCAGATCGAACTGAAGTGGCTCGTCACCGCTGAGGCGCTGACGCTTGATGCTGTCCAGGGTGGGCCCGGCGCGCTCGATCTGGCCTTCCTGGCGCCAGGCTTCGGCGGCCTGCAGGCGGTAGCTGTCGGCGTGGCCGGGAGATTGCGTGGCCAGCGTCAGGTAGGCCTGTGCGGCCTGATCGAACTGGCCTTGCTGCGCCAGTGCGGCGGCACTCTGTGCAGCGGCGATTTCCGCCGGCGAGCGCTGGACGTTCATCGGCACACAGGCGGCCAGCGCAAGTGCAAGCAGCAATCCGGTCGCGGCGGTGCGCATGAGGCGCATGGGAGGTCCCTTGTTCGTCATGGTCGTCAATGCGCGATCATAGCGGATTGGATTGTCGCCTCGCGGTGCAGGAGTTCTCGGAATGTCATCAGTTCAGCCAGGTTGCCTGTGGGTGGTCGCCACGCCGATCGGTCATCGCGACGACCTGTCCGCGCGCGCCATCGAGACCTTGCGTGCGGTGGCGGTGATCGCTGCCGAGGACACCCGGCACAGTCGGCCGTTGCTGGTACACCACAATATCGATACGCCGCTGATCGCCCTGCACGAGCACAACGAGCGCGACGCGGTGGAGGCGATCGTGCGGCGGTTGCAGGGCGGCGACTCGGTGGCGCTGATTTCCGACGCAGGCACGCCGCTGATCAGCGATCCGGGTTTTCGCCTGGTGCGTGCCGCGCGCGCTGCAGGTATTCGCTGCATCCCGGTGCCGGGTGCCTGCGCGGCGATTGCTGCGCTGTCGGTGGCGGGGTTGCCCAGCGACCGTTTCGTGTTCGAGGGGTTCCTGCCGCCGAAGGCCGCCGCCCGGCGCAGCCGCCTGCAGGAGCTGGCTGGTGATGTGCGTACAGTCATCTTTTATGAGTCGTCGCATCGCGTGGCCGAGAGTCTGGTCGACATGCGTGATGTATTCGGGGCCGCGCGTGAGGCCGTGCTGGCGCGCGAACTGACCAAGATGTTCGAGACGGTGCTGGGCGAGCCGCTGGCGGAACTGGTGGCACGTGTCGCGGCCGATCCCGACCAGCAGCGCGGCGAGTGCGTGATCCTGGTGGCCGGACGCGGCGAGGAAGCGGATGCCAGGCTCGCCGAAGGCCAGCGCATCTTCGCGATCCTGCGCGAGGAGCTGCCGCCGGCGAAGGCCGCGAAGATGGCGGCGGCGATTACCGGCGCTCCACGCAAACTGCTCTACGAGGGCTGACGCATCACGTGGAGTACAATCGCCGGTGGAGTCGGCCGGACAGTCGCGTCGCGCGCAAGCGCATCGAGGAAAGTCCGGGCTCCGCAGGGCAGAGTGCCAGGTAACTCCTGGGCAGCGTGAGCTGACGGCCAGTGCAACAGAGAGCAGACCGCCGAACGGCATCTTCGGATGTGCGTGGTAAGGGTGAAAGGGTGCGGTAAGAGCGCACCGCGTACGGGGCCAACGCCGTACGGCACGGTAAACCCCACTCGGAGCAAGACCAAATAGGGGAACGATAACGCGGCCCGCGTTGTTCCCGGGTAGGTTGCTGGAGCCAGACGGCGACGTCTGGCCGAGAGGAATGACTGTCGCGTCGCAAGACGTACAGAACCCGGCTTACAGGCCGACTCCACCTATTCCCGTATGCCCCGGCGCGGCGACATCCGCGTCGGGGTGATGTGGGAACACCCGGAATGAACGCCGGTTCATCCCCGACTTCCCCGAAAACCACGAATGCCTTCAATCGGGCGGTATGACAGCACGCATACCAAAATAAAAAATCCCCTGCTTTCAAACACCTTGAAGAGGTTTGTGAGAAAACGCTGGAATTACCGTCACAACTTCGCCTTTCTCTTTGATTCTCAAGAGATTTCCCTTGACAGTCTCATGGGGCGAGATTATCGTGGGTTCCGGTGTGAAATCGTGGGTTTTAGTGGAGTCATTTGATCGTGTTCCAAGGCGAAACCGCCATCACTGTAGACGACAAGGGCCGTCTGGCCATTCCGACCGCGTATCGAGAGTTGGTTGCGGGCGAGTGCGGCAATCGTCTGGTGATTACCTACAACCCGTTCGAGCCGGGCTGCCTGTGGCTGTTCCCGCAAGCCGAATGGGAGCAGGTGCGCGATCAGGTGAATGCACTGCCCAAGGTCAAGGCGGCTCATCGCGACATGCAGATGAAGCTGGTCGGTGCCGCCGCCGAGGTCGAGCCTGATGGCGCGGGCCGGGTGCTGCTTCCAGCCAGCCAGCGTACGGCCGCCGGCATCGAGAAGAAGGCGGTGCTGCTGGGCATGGGCAACAAGTTCGAGCTTTGGAGCGAACAGGCCCACCTGGCCAAGATCCGCCAGAGCATCGGCGAAGACGACATCACAGACGAAATGGCAGTTCTGCGCCTGTAACCGGCAATGGTCGGTGCAGTGGAATCGGGTTGGACGGGGCGGGAGTGCGGTATGGCCGAGCAGTTGCGGCACATCCCGGTGATGCTGGGTGAAGCGGTGGAGGGTTTGTCCGTGCAGTCTGACGGGCGCTATCTCGATGGAACGTTCGGACGTGGTGGTCATGCCCGCGCCGTACTGTCGCGCCTCGGCCCCGCAGGTCGGCTGCTGCTGATGGATCGTGACCCCACGGCGATCGCCGCGGCCCAGGCTGAATTTGCCGGCGATACGCGCGTGGCGATCCGGCATGCCAATTTCTCCAGTCTGGCCGAGTGGGACGAAACGGCGGGCGGCCT
Organism: Rhodanobacter koreensis; assembly: GCF_054782855.1. Taxonomy (NCBI): domain Bacteria; kingdom Pseudomonadati; phylum Pseudomonadota; class Gammaproteobacteria; order Lysobacterales; family Rhodanobacteraceae; genus Rhodanobacter; species Rhodanobacter koreensis. The sequence goes on from NZ_BAAGRR010000012.1 coordinate 298,687, forward strand.
CGACGGCGTGCTGCTGGATCTGGGCGTGTCTTCACCGCAGCTCGACGAAGCGTCGCGCGGCTTCAGCTTCATGGCGGATGCGCCGCTGGACATGCGCATGGACACCACGCAGGGCGAGAGCGCGGCGGATTTCCTGGCGCATGCCGACGAGCGCGAGATCGCCGACGTGCTGTGGACCTACGGCGAAGAGCGCCACAGCCGGCGCATCGCTCGTGCGATCGTCGAGGATCGCGCCACCACGCCATTCACCCGTACCGGCCAGCTGGCTGCGCTGATCGAGCGCGTGGCTGGTCGTCGCGAGCCGGGCAAGCATCCGGCCACGCGCAGCTTCCAGGCGTTGCGCATTCGTGTAAATGGCGAGCTGGATGCGTTGCAGAAAGGTTTGAATGCCGCGTTGGAGCGGCTCAGGCCCGGCGGCCGGTTGTCGGTGATCAGCTTCCATTCGCTGGAAGACCGTGCGGTGAAGCTGTTCATCCGAGATCACTCCGGACGCGTGCAAAACAGCCGGCGCGGACCGCCGGTAGCTACGGTACCGGCGCGCCTGGCGGCGGTCGGCAAGGCGCAGTTTCCGTCGGAGTCGGAGATCGCGGTGAATCCGCGTTCGCGCTCGGCGGTGCTGCGGGTGGCGGAGAAGCTATCTGAAGGAGGCCGCGCATGAAGGTGATCGGCGGCCTGTTCATGCTGATCCTGCTGGCGGCTGTGCTGGCCAGCGCGCTCGGTGTGGTGTGGACGCGTCACGAGAGCCGCGTGCTGTTCGTCAACCTGACCGCGCTGCAGAACCAGCGCGACGAATTGAATATCGAATACGGCCAGCTCGAGCTGGAACAGGCCACCTATGCCGAGCCGCGTCGCATCGACGACGAGGCGCGCCAGCGGCTGGGCATGGTCGATCCGCGCCCGCAAGACATCAGGTTGTTGCACTGATGCGCTGGCGCGATCACAGCACACCCTCCCGGCAAGGTCGCCGCCACAGTGCCGCTCCCAGTGCGCGCAGGCGCATGGTGGTGGTGGTCGGTCTGCTGGGCCTGGCCTCGCTAGGGCTGGTCGCGCGCGCGTTCGACCTGCAAGTGGTGCGCAAGCAGTTCTACCAGCGCCAGGGCGATGCGCGCTTCCTGCGCGAGATGGAGATCAAGGTATCGCGCGGCACCATCTTCGACCGCAATGGCGAACCACTGGCGGTGTCGACGCCGGTGATGTCGATCTGGGCCAATCCCTCCGAGGTGCTGGACAACGCCGAGCGCATCCCTGCGCTGGCCAAGGCACTGGGTGCCGACCCGGACACCATCAAGCAGTATCTCGAACAGCGCGCGGATCGCGAGTTCGTCTATCTGCGCCGGCAGATGTCGCCGGCGGCGGCGCAATCCGTGCTGGACCTGAATGTCCCCGGCATCAACGGCCAGCGCGAATTCAAGCGCTACTACCCGTCCGGCGAGGTGACCGCGCACGTGCTTGGCTTCACCAATATCGACGACCACGGCCAGGAAGGCCTGGAACTGGCCTATGACGACTGGCTGGCCGGCAAGCCGGGCGCCAAGCGCGTGATTCGCGACCGCATGGGGCATGTGGTGGAGGATGTCGAGCAGGTGCGTGCGCCGAAGCCCGGACAGAACCTCACGCTCAGCATCGACCGCCGCATCCAGTTCCTTGCCTACAACGAATTGAAGAGCACGCTGGAAAAGTCGCAGGCCGATTCCGGTTCGATGGTGATCCTCGACGTGAAAACCGGCGAAGTGCTGGCGATGGTCAACCTGCCGACCTACAACCCGAACTCGGTAAGCGGCAGCAAGCCCGAGCAGCGGCGCAATCGCTCGATGACCGACGTGCTCGAGCCGGGTTCGACGATCAAGCCGATCCTGATGGCGGCGGCGCTTTCCAGCGGCAAGTACACGCCGACTGGCCCGCTGATCGACACCACCGGCGGCCACTGGTTTTTCCAGGGTCACGACATCCACGACACGCACAACTACGGGTTGCTGTCGCCGACCGGGGTGATCACCAAGTCGAGCAACGTCGGTGCCGCACATATCGCGATGACGCTCGACACGAGCCTGATGTACGACACCTACCGCGCGTTCGGTTTCGGCAACAGCACCAACAGCGGGTTTCCCGGTGAGGCCTCCGGTTATCTGCAGGTCGGGGTCAAGTGGCGGCCGCTGGAAAAGGCGATCCTGGGTTACGGCTACGGCCTCAACGTGACCGTGCTGCAGCTGGCCAACGCCTACGCGACGATCGCCGACGGCGGCGTCATGCACTCGCCGACCTTCATCAAGGGCGGCGACAACGACGCCAAGGTGATCATCGACCCGCAGATCGCGCACGAACTGGTCGGCATGCTGGAGACCACCACCCAGCCGGGCGGCACCGCGGCGCCGTATGCGTGGATCGCCAATTACACGGTGGCCGGCAAGACCGGCACCGCGCACAAGGCCACCGCGGGCGGTTATTCGAAGGACAACTACGGCGCAGCATTTGCGGGCATGGTGCCGGCGACCAATCCGCAGCTGGTCGCTGCGGTGGTGGTCGACAATCCGCGCAAGGGCAGTTACTACGGCGGCCTGGTGTCGGGGCCGGTCTTCGCCAAGGTCATGTCCGGCGCGCTGCGCCTGCTCGACATCCCGCCGGACAACATCGGCCGCTGGTATGTCGGCGGACCCCTGCAGTCTCCGGACGGCCTGACCGGCAGCAAGCCGCCGACGGCACCGAACATCGAGGACGCGCCGGTCGAGGATGCGACGCCATGAGCACCGGCCACCTCGATCAACTGTTGCTGGGGATTGCCGATGCGCAGGTAGCTGCGATGCCGGGCGTCGGCCGCATCGTGCTGTCCGGGCTGACGCTCGACTCGCGCCGCGTGCGCCGCGGCGATGCCTTTTTCGCGCTGCGTGGCACGCAGGGTCATGGCATCGAGTTTGCTGCCGGCGCGGTGCAGCGCGGTGCCCAGGTGGTGCTGGCCGAGGCGCCGGCCGTCGAAGTCGCGCCGCTCGACGTGCCGTTGCTGTGGATCGATGACCTGCATGCCCAGGTCGGCGAAATCGCCGCGCGTTTCTATGACCGCCCGGCCGAGGCGTTGCGCGTGGTCGGCGTCACCGGTACCAATGGCAAGACCTCGTGCGTGCAGCTGCTGGCGCAGGCGCTGAGCCTGCTCGGTCATGGCGCGGCCACCATCGGCACGCTTGGCACGGGCCTGCACGGCCAGCTGCGCGAAGGCGAGCGCACCACGCCCGACGCGATCAGTGTGCAGGGCCTGCTGGCGGAATTCCGCGAGACCGGCGCCAGCCATGTGGCGATGGAAGTGTCGTCGCACGCGCTGGAGCAAGGTCGCGTCGCCGCGGTGGATTTCGAGGTGGCGGCCTTCACCAATCTCACCCGCGACCATCTGGACTATCACGGCAGCATGGAGGCGTACGGCGCAGCCAAGGCGAAACTGTTCGCATGGCCGGGGCTGCAGGCGGCCGTGATCAATATCGACGATACCTTCGGGCGTGAACTGGCGGCGCAGCTGCTGCCCGGCGTGAAGCCGCTGCGTTTCAGCATGGTTGATGAAGCCGACGCCGAGATTACCGCCAGCGCCATCGTCACCTCGGCCGAAGGGTTGGCATTCCGCCTGCGCACGCCATGGGGCACGCATGCGCTGAGCAGTCATCTGCTGGGTCGTTTCAACGTGGCGAATCTGCTCGTCGTGGTGGCCTGCCTCGGGGCGCTGGGCGAATCGTTCGAGCGGATCGTGGCCGCGGTCGAGCAACTGCAGCCGGTCAACGGCCGCATGAGCCGGATCGGTGGCCGGCAGGGTTTGCCGCTGGTGGTGGTCGATTACGCGCATACGCCGGACGCGCTGGAGCAGGCATTGACCGCCGTGCGGGCGCATTGCGCCGGACGGCTGATCTGCGTGTTCGGTTGCGGCGGCGAGCGTGATGCCGGCAAGCGCCCGCTGATGGGCGAGATCGCTGCAAGGCTGGCGGATGTCGCGATCGTCACCGACGACAATCCGCGCGGCGAGGATGGCGATGCCATCGTGGCGCAGATCGTCGCCGGCATGACGGCGTCACGCGCGATGACGGTCGAGCGCGATCGTGCCACGGCAATCGGCCAGGCGCTGCAGATCGCGCAGTCCGGCGATGTCGTGCTGATCGCCGGCAAGGGTCATGAGAGCTACCAGGAAGGTGCGGCCGGCAAGCGGCCGTTCGACGACCTGGCGGTGGCGCACGCGGCACTGGAACGGATCAGCCGGGAGCCGCGCACATGATGCGGCTGAGCACGATTGCCGTGTGGACCCATGGCCAGTTGTCCGGCGGCGATGTCGACATCGGCAGTATCGAGGTCGGCGGTGTCGCCATCGATACCCGCAAGCTGAAGCCCGGCGACTTGTTCGTGGCGATCAGGGGCGAACGGGTGGACGGCCACGATTATCTGGCCGATGCCGCGGCGCGCGGCGCGGTGGCCGCGCTGGTGACACGCAAGGTCGACAGCGAGTTGCCGCAAGTGCTGGTGGGCGATACCGGGCTGGCGCTGGGTGATCTGGCCAGTGCGGTGCGCGCGCAGCGTGACGTGCGTGTGGTCGGCATCACCGGCTCCAACGGCAAGACCACCGTGAAGACGCTGGTCGCATCGATCCTGTCGAGGCATGGTCGTACGCATGTCAGCGCGGGCAATTACAACAACGAGCTGGGCTTGCCGCTGAGCCTGCTGGCGATGCCGCAGGATGCCGAATACGCGGTTTTCGAGATGGGCGCCGGCAAGCCGGGTGACATTGCGTATCTGGCCGCCATCGCACGGCCCGATATCGGCCTCGTCACACTCATTGCGCCGGCGCATCTTGAGCGGATGGGCAGCATCGAGGGCGTGGCCGAAACCAAGGGAGCACTGTATCAGTCGTTGCCGGTCGACGGTATCGCGGTCATCAACGCCGACGATGGCTTTGCCAGTTTCTTCAGCGGGCTCGCCGGTGCGCGCAAACAGCTGCGCTTCGGCCTGGACCATGCGGCGGATGTCGGTGCGGACATCGTCGAGCAGCGCGTCGACGGTTCGCGCTTCGTGCTCAGCACGCCAGGCGGCGATGCCGAGGTGGCGCTGCCGCTGCCCGGTCGCCACAACATTGCCAATGCATTGGCGGCAGCGTCGGTCGCACTGGCACTCGAGGTGCCGCTGGACACCATCGTCGCCGGACTGGAGCAGGTATCGGGAGTCGCCGGTCGGCTGCATCGCGAGGTGACGGCTGGAGGCTGGACGCTGATCGACGACAGCTACAACGCGAATCCCAGCTCGATGGCAGCGGCGATCGACACGCTGCTGCTGGCCACCGGCGAGCGCTGGCTGGTGCTGGGTGACATGGCCGAGCTGGGCGCGGATGCGCGCATGTTGCATGCGGGCATCGGTATCCGTGCCCGCGAACGCGGTGTCGACCGGCTGTTCGCGGTCGGCCCGCTCGGTGCGGCCACGGTCGAGGCATTTGGTGCGCGCGGCGAACATTTTTCCGACAAATCGGCGTTGGTTGCCGCGCTGCAGGCGCAGTTGCACGGCGGTGTCACCTGCCTGGTGAAGGGCTCGCGTTCGGCCGGCATGGAACAGGTGGTGGCAGCGCTCGGTGGTCATCCGGGCCATGCGGACAAGAACAAGGGAGGTGCCTCCGATGCTGCTTGAACTGGCCGACTGGATGGCACGGCATTTCACCGCGCTGCATCTGTTCCAGTACATCACCTTCCGCACGATCATGGCGGCGCTCACCGCGCTCGCGATGTCGCTGCTGTGCGGGCCGTGGCTGATCAACCGGCTGGCTGCCCTGAAGGCCGGGCAGGTGGTACGCAGCGACGGTCCGCAGACGCATCTGGTCAAGGCCGGCACGCCGACCATGGGCGGCGTGATGATCCTGCTCTCGGTCAGCGTGGCCACCTTGCTGTGGGCCGATCTGCGCAACCGCTATGTCTGGGTGGTGCTGGCGGTGATGCTGGCGTATGGCGCGATCGGCTTCTACGACGATTACCGCAAGCTGGTGCTGAAGGACAGCCGCGGGCTGGCCAGTCGCTGGAAGTATTTCTGGCAGTCGGTGTTCGGCCTCGGTGCCGCGGTGTTCCTCTATTACAGCGCGCCGCAGGCGATCGGCACGCTGCCGGTGGCGGAGACCGCGTTGTATGTGCCGCTGTTCAAGCACGTCGTGGTGCCGATGGGCCTGTTCTTCGTGGTGGTGACCTATTTCATGATCGTCGGCTTTTCCAACGCGGTGAACCTCACCGATGGACTGGATGGTCTGGCGATCATGCCGACCGTGCTGGTCTCCGGCGCGCTCGGCGTGTTCGCGTACCTGGCCGGCAACAAGTTGTTCTCCGAATACCTCGGCATCCCGTCGATTCCGGGTGCCGGCGAACTGGCGATCTTCTGCGGCGCGCTGGCCGGTGCGGGACTGGGGTTCCTGTGGTTCAACACCTATCCGGCGCAGGTCTTCATGGGTGACGTCGGTGCGTTGGCGATGGGCGCGGCACTTGGTTGCGTCGCGGTGATCGTGCGGCAGGAAATCGTGCTGCTCGTGATGGGCGGCGTGTTCGTGATGGAAACCGCGTCGGTGATGATCCAGGTCGCCAGCTTCAAGCTCACCGGCAAGCGCGTGTTCCGGATGGCGCCGATCCATCACCACTTCGAATTGAAGGGCTGGCCGGAGCCGCGGGTGATCGTGCGCTTCTGGATCATCAGCGTGGTGCTGGTGCTGGTCGGTCTTGCCACGTTGAAGGTGCGCTGATGTTCGGCTTCGACACCACCCAGGCAAAACGCCGGCAGGGGCCGCGCGGCAGCTTCGACCTGTGGCTGCTGGTCGCGCTGATCGGGCTGGCCAGCGTCGGCGTGGTGATGGTGGCCTCCAGTTCGATCGCGGTGGCAGACAGCCAGCACCTGGGCGCGTTCTACTTCCTGAAGAGGCATCTGCTTTTCCTGAGCATTGGCATGTTCGCGGCGGGTATCGCGATGCGTACCGAGCTCAAGCTGCTGGAGAAGTATGCATTTCCGCTGCTGGCGCTCGCATTCGCGCTGCTGCTGGCGGTGTTCGTGCCGCACCTTGGCATACGCCTCAACGGGGCACGGCGCTGGTTGAACCTGTTGGTGACCACGTTCCAACCGGTCGAGGCGGTAAAACTCATTCTGGTGGTGTACATCGCCAGCTATCTGGTGCGTCATCGCGAGAACGTGGAGACACGCTTCCTCGGTCTGATCAAGCCGATCGCCGTGGCCGGTGTCGTCGTGCTGCTGCTGCTGGCGCAACCGGATTTCGGTTCGGCCACGCTGGTGATTGCGGTGAGCATCGCGATGGTCTGGCTCGGTGGCGCGCGGCCGATCTTCCTGTTCATCATGGGCCTGCCGCTGATGCCGTTGCTGTACATCGCGGCGACCGGCGAAAGCTATCGCATGAAGCGGCTGACCTCGTTCATGGATCCGTGGAAGGATCCGTTCAACGACGGCTTCCAGCTGACCCAGTCGCTGATGGCGATCGGGCGTGGCGAGTGGGATGGCGTGGGGCTGGGTTCCAGCGTGTTGAAGCTGTCCTATCTGCCGGAGGCGCATACCGATTTCATCTTCGCCGTGATCGGCGAGGAACTCGGTCTGGCCGGTGTGCTGCTGGTGATGGGCCTGTTCGCGCTGGCGGTGGGTCGCGGCCTGTATCTGGGCCTGAAGGGCGTCGAGATCGGCCAGCGTTTTGCGGGCTATGTCGCGTTTGGTACGTCGCTGATGCTGGCGATGCAGGCGATCGTCTCGGTCGGTGTGAATCTCGGTGCGCTGCCGACCAAGGGGCTGACCTTGCCGCTGATCAGCTACGGCGGTTCGTCGATGGTGCTGACCTGCGCCATGGTCGGCGTGCTGCTGCGCGCCACGTTCGAGGTCAACCGCGCGCTGGATGCGCGACAGATGGCCACGCGCATGCCGGCGGCCGTGGCCGCGGTCGATGCGAATGTCGCGGCACCGCCGCGCGAGGCGGTGACCGCATGACGACGTCGGCACCCGTGCTGATCATGGCTGGCGGTACCGGCGGCCACATCTTCCCCGGGCTGGCGGTGGCCGACTGCCTGCGTGCGCAAGGTGTGCCGGTGGTATGGCTGGGTGCAGTTGGCGGCATGGAGACCAAGGTGGTACCGGCGCATCGCATCGAGCTGCACACGGTGGCGGTCGGCGGCCTGCGCGGGAAGGGCATCAAGACCCGGTTGCTGGCACCGCTGATGTTGTTACGTGCGTTGATGGCATCGCTGACCGTGCTGCGCAAGGTGAAGCCGCGCAGCGTACTGTCGATGGGCGGCTACGTGGCGGGTCCCGGCGGCATGGCCGCGTGGCTGCTGCGGCGGCCGTTGCTGGTGCACGAACAGAATCGCGTAGCCGGGTTCACCAATCGCAAGCTGGCGGGATTTGCAAAGCGCGTGCTGGCCGGTTTTGCCGATGCATTGCCGCAGGCCGAGTGGGTCGGCAATCCGGTGCGTGATGCGATCGCGGTGCTGCCGCCGCCAGCCGAACGCATGGCTGGCCGCGACGACAGGCCGCGCCTGCTGGTGCTGGGCGGCAGTCTCGGTGCTCGTGCGTTGAATCTGGCCGTGCCGCAGGCGCTGGCCCAGCTCACCCCGGCGCAGCGTCCCGAGGTGGTGCATCAGTGCGGTACGCGTGGCCTCGACGAGGCGCGTGAGGCGTATGCAAAGGCCGGTGTCGAGGCGCAGGTGGTGGCGTTCATCGACGACATGGCGGGCAGTTACGGTTGGGCCGATCTTGCCGTCTGCCGCGCCGGTGCGCTGACCCTGGCTGAACTTACCGCGGCCGGACTCGGCGCCGTGCTGGTGCCGTTCCCGCATGCGGTGGATGACCACCAGACGCGCAATGCCGAAGTGCTGGTGGCGATCGGTGCTGCCGAATTGATGCAGGAGAGTGAGCTGGACGTACAGATACTGGCGCAGCGACTGGAATCGCTGCTGGGTGATCGTCGCCGTTTGCAGGTGATGGCCGAGGCTGCGCGCACGCTGGCGAAACCCGACGCGGCGCAGGTCATTGCGCGCGCCTGCATGGAGGTGGCCGCATGACGCCGCGTCGCCTGCATGCGCATGAGGACCTGATGAGCACGTTCAAGCGCGTGCACTTCATCGGCATCGGTGGCGTCGGCATGAGCGGCATCGCCGAGGTGCTGCACAACCTCGGTTACGCGGTGTCCGGCTCCGACCGCGCGAACTCGCCGACCGCGCAGCGGCTGCAGCAGCTGGGCATCAGCGTGCATGTCGGGCATGCCGCCGAGCACATCGGCGATGCCGACGTGGTGGTGACTTCGAGCGCGATCAAGCAGGACAACCCGGAGCTGGTTGCCGCGCGCGCCGCACGCATTCCGGTGATCCCTCGCGCGGAAATGCTGGGCGAACTGATGCGCTTCCGCCGCGGCGTGGCGATCGCCGGCACGCACGGCAAGACCACCACCACCAGCCTCACCGCCAGCGTGCTGGCCGAGGCCGGCTATGACCCGACCTTCGTGATCGGCGGCCAGCTGAATGCTGCCGGCGCGAATGCGCGTCTTGGCACGGGTCAGTATCTGGTCGCCGAAGCCGATGAATCCGATGGCTCGTTCCTGCTGCTGTCGCCGGTGATCGCCGCGGTCACCAACATCGATGCCGATCATCTGGAGAACTACGGCGGCGATTTCGCCCAGGTGAAGAAGGCGTTCGCCGATTTCCTGCACCGCTTGCCGTTCTACGGTCTGGCGGTGTTGTGCATGGACGATCCGGAAGTCGCCGAGCTGGCGAAGTCCACCACGCGCCGCGTGATGACCTACGGCATCGATACCGTCGACGCTGACGTGCGTGCGCTGAACCTGACCCAGCACGGCTTCGAGATGCATTTCGACCTGCTGCTGCCGAACCGCGCCGAAGCGTTACCGGTGAAGCTGAACCTGCCGGGCCGGCACAACGTGCTCAATGCGCTGGCCGCCGCCACGATCGGCTGGCAGCTCGGCGTCGAGGCCGAGGCGCTGGCGCATGCGCTGGAGCATTTCCAGGGCGTCGGCCGGCGCTTCCATCGCCGCGGCGAGATTGCGCTCGACCAGGGCAGCGTGCTGCTGGTCGACGATTACGGCCATCACCCGCGCGAACTCGCGGCCGTGTTCGCCGCCGCCCGTGGCGGCTGGCCGGAGCGTCGACTGGTGGTCGGCTTCCAGCCGCATCGCTACAGCCGTACGCGCGACCTGCTCGACGATTTCGCCAACGTGCTGGCCGAGGCCGACGTGCTGGTACTGACCGACGTCTACCCGGCTGGCGAGGCGCCGATCATCGGTGCCGATGGTCGCGCACTGGCGCGCGCCGTGCGCGCACGCGGCAAGGTCGATCCGGTGCTGGTCGAGCATCCGCGTGATCTGAAGGAAACCCTGCCGGCGCTGCTGCGCGACGGCGATCTGTTGCTGCTGCTCGGTGCCGGCGACATCGGCACGGCGGCGGTGGAGCTGGCGCAGGCCGGCCATCTGAGGACAAGCAAGTGAGTGTCACGGCAAACAAAATCAATGATCCCGCACAATTCGGTCGCGTCGCCGTGGTGATGGGTGGCAGCTCGGCGGAGCGCGAGGTGTCGCTCGACTCCGGCCGCAACGTGCTGGCCGCGTTGCGGGCCCGCGGCATCGACGCACATGCGATCGACGGCATCCCCGCGCTGCTGGATGCGCTGCGTGCCGGCCACTTTGCGCGCGTGTTCAACATCCTGCACGGCCAGCACGGCGGTGGCGAGGATGGCGTGCTGCAGGGCGCGCTGGAGTCGCTCAACGTGCCGTATACCGGTTCGGGCGTGCTGGGCTCGGCGCTGTCGATGGACAAGACGCGTTCCAAGCGCGTGTGGCAGTCGCTGGGTCTGTCGACGCCGACCTTCGCGGCGCTTCCGCGCGGCTCGGATGTGCATGCGGCAGCACGGCGCGTCGGCTTCCCGTTGATCGTGAAGCCGGCTTGCGAAGGTTCCAGTGTCGGCGTGACACGCGTGTTCGCGGAGAAGGACCTGGATGCGGCGGTCGCGCTGGCGGCGAAGTATCCGGGCGACTTGCTGATGGAAACCCTGATCGAGGGCGACGAGCTCACCGTCGCCATCCTGGGTCGCCAGGTATTGCCCAGCATCCATATCGTGCCGAAGGCGGCGTTCTACGACTACAACGCCAAATACGTGGCCGAAGACACCCAGTACCTCTGCCCGGGCCTGGAAGGTGCAGCCGAAGAAGAGCTGCGCGCACTGTCGCTGGCAGCGTTCGATGCACTGGGTTGCGCCGGCTGGGGTCGGGTCGACGTGATGCGCGATCGCAATGGCCGCAACTGGCTGCTGGAAGTGAATACCGCACCGGGCATGACTTCGCACTCGCTGGTACCGAAGGCGGCCGCGGTGGCCGGCATCGACTATCAGGAACTGTGCTGGCGCGTGCTCGAGACCAGCTTCCGGGAGGGCGCGTGAAGGGAGCCATCCGCCTCGTTGCCTGGTGTCTGGCCGTCGCGCTGGTCGCGCTGCCGATCGTCGGCGTGTTGCGTGGATGGTTTGCGGCTGGCCGCTGGCCGGTGACCCGGCTGACCGTGCAGGCCGAGTTCAAGCACGTCAACGAAGACGAGATCCGCGCGGCAGTGCTGCCGCGGCTGGGCAAGGGCTTCTTCGCGCTCGATCTCGATGCCGTGCAGAAGGCGGTGGCGGCGTTGCCATGGGTGGAGTCGGCGGAGGCGCGCAAGCGCTGGCCGGACACCTTGCTGCTGCGCATCTACGAGCGCCAGCCGTTCGCACGCTGGAACGACAAGCAGCTGATCAGCCGCCAGGGCCAGGTATTCGACGCGCCGGGTATGGATGACACCAGCGGCCTGCCGAGCCTGCGTGGTCCGGATGCGCGGCTGGCCGAGGTGGTGAGTTTCTATGCCGACACGCAGAAGGCTTTTGCCGGCACCCATCTGCAGATCACCGGTGTCGCCCTGACCGAGCGCGGTAGCTGGAGCGTCACCACCGCCAGCGGCGCGCAGATCGTGATCGGTGATCGCGAGCAGGCCGGACGCCGCCTGCGTCGTTTCCTCGATGTCTATCCGCAGCTGATGGCCGGCCATACCGACGGCTTTGCTTATGCGGACCTTCGCTACACCAATGGATTTGCCGTGCGCTGGCCGCAAGCGGCCGCCGTCAACGCTGGAGGTTCGCCCCGCACATGAAGACTCGTAACGACAAACAACTGGTGGTCGGGCTCGATATCGGTACCTCGAAAGTGGTGGCGATCGTCGGCGAGTACGAGCCGGGCGAGCCGATCACCGTGATCGGCATCGGCACCCATGTATCGCGCGGCATGAAGCGCGGCTCGGTGGTCGACATCGAGTCGACCGTGCACTCGATCCAGCGCGCCGTGGAAGAGGCCGAACTGATGGCCGGCTGCGACATCCGTTCGGTCTACGCATCGATCTCCGGCAGCCACCTGGAAACCCGCAACTCGCATGGCAACGCGGCGATCCGCGACCGCGAGGTGACCGCCGGCGATCTGGAGCAGGTGCTGGAAGCGGCCAGTGCAGTGGCGATCCCGGCCGACCGCAAGGTGCTCTACAAGGAATCGCAGGAATACCGCATCGACGGCCAGGATGGCATCCGCGCGCCGATCGGCATGAGTGGCGTACGGCTGGAAGCAAACGTGCACCTGGTCACCGGTGCAGCGGCGGCGGTGCAGAACGTCACCAAGTGCATCCAGCGCTGCGGGTTGTCGGTGGACGAGTTGGTGCCGTCCGCGCTGGCCAGCGCCAAGGCCGTGCTGACCGACGACGAACGCGAGCTCGGCGTATGCCTGGTCGATATCGGCGCCGGCACCACCGACATCGCGATCTATACGCAGGGCTCGATCCGCTATACCGCTTCGCTGCCGGTCGGTGGCGATCAGGTCACCAGCGATATCGCCTACGGCGTGCACACGCCGACCGCGCATGCGGAGGAGATCAAGATCAAGTACGCCTGCGCACAGACCGGGCTGGCGCATGCCGAGGAAACCATCCAGGTACCCAGCGTCGGCGATCGTCCGCCGCGCCGGCTCGCGCGGCAGTCGCTCGCGCAGAGCGTGCAGGCGCGCTACGAGGAAATCTTCGAGATGGTGCAGGACCAGCTGCGCCGCTCCGGCTACGAGAGCCTGGTCGCCGCCGGTGTGGTGCTGACCGGAGGCGCCTCGAAGATGGAAGGTGCGCTCGAACTGGCCGAGGAGATCTTCCACAAGATGGTGCGCATCGGCGTGCCGCAGCAGATCGAGGGCCTCGGCGAGGTCGTCTCCAGTCCGCTGCATGCCACCGGCGTAGGCCTGCTGCTGCACGGTGCGCGTGCAGGCGGTATGCGCGCCAGCGGACCGGTGGGCGGCAGCGTTGGTGGTCTGGTCGGCAAGTTGCGCGGCTGGATCACCAGGAATTTCTGAGGACGGATCACTGATTTTTTAGGCGATGCAGGAAGCGCCGCCACGGGCAGAAGGATTGGGCCCACCACCATGGAGCGACAGGAGTCGCGTTCCCTGGTTACAACGACAACAACTCTACGGAGGACGGGAAATGTTTGAACTGATTGATAAACTCGCACCCAATGCAGTCATCAAGGTGATCGGCGTGGGCGGTGGCGGTGGTAATGCCGTGGCCCACATGCTCAATTCCAATATCGAAGGCGTCGAGTTCATCGTCGCCAACACCGACGCGCAGGCGATGACCAGCTGCGGTTCGCGGACCCACCTGCAGCTCGGTGGCAACGTGACCAAGGGTCTCGGTGCCGGCGCGAATCCCGAGGTCGGCCGTCAGGCCGCGCTCGAAGATCGTGAGCGGATCGAGGCAATGCTCGAAGGCGCCGACATGGTGTTCATTACCTGCGGCATGGGCGGTGGTACCGGCACCGGTGCGGCGCCGGTGGTGGCACAGCTGGCCAAGGAAAAGGGCATCCTGACCGTGGCGGTGGTGACCAAGCCGTTCCCGTTCGAGGGCCGCCGGCGCATGCAGGTCGCCCTGAAGGGCATCGAGGACCTGTCGCAGCACGTGGACTCGCTGATCACGGTGCCAAACGAGAAGCTGCTCAGCGTGCTCGGCCGCGATGTCACCCTGCTGAATGCGTTCAAGGCCGCCAACGACGTGCTGCAGGGCGCCGTGCAGGGTATCGCCGACCTGATCACCGCGCCAGGCCTGATCAACGTCGACTTTGCCGACGTGCGCACGGTGATGTCCGAGATGGGCCTGGCGATGATGGGCTCGGGTACCGCCCGTGGTGACGACCGCGCCCAGGCGGCGGCCGAGGCGGCGATCAAGAACCCGCTGCTGGAAGACGTCAACCTCAATGGTGCCTGCGGCATCCTGGTCAACGTCACTGCCGGTCCGAACCTGACCATGCGTGAATTCGACGAAATCGGTCGTATCATTCATGACTTCGCCAGCGAAGACGCCACCGTAGTGATCGGCACCTCGCTCGATCCGGAAATGAAGGACGATGTGCGTGTCACCGTGGTGGCTACCGGCCTCAACCGTGCCGTCGCCTCGCGCCAGCAGCCGCCGATCCGCATGGTCGAGACGCAGCAGATGCAGATGCGCCCGCGCCCGGTGGTGCTGCGTACCGGCACGGGCAACGAAGTGATCGACTACGTTAACCCGGAGGTGACGACGGTCAGCAACACGAGCCGCACCGAAGCAGCCGCACAGGGCAAGGGCAATGATCCGGGCTTCGATTACCTGGACATTCCGGCGTTTTTGCGGCGCCAGGCCGATTGAGGTTGATTCAATCAGGTTAAGGCAATGCGAAAAAATTGAACGAATGTCCGTTGCGCAGGTCAGTCCTCCAACGTGTCTGATCCAACTGTTCGCAGATTGGGTCAGGTGGCGCCCCGGTCGGTTGTTTTGGCCATGGGTGGCAGATGAGGGCTGATTGCCATCGGATCGATGCTCGCTAGTGATAGCAGCAAGACTGTGCGTCCGGATGACGCATGACCCGTTGCGCGGGCTTGACCCGTGTCAGCTGGTTCGACGCCCTTTGCCGGACTCCCGTCCCCGGCCAAGGGCGCCGTGTCGATCCACTGGATGGCGGCAAGAGCAGTCCTGGAAGTCCACGTTGATCCAATATGAAAGAAGCATGAAGACTTAATCATACTGTACGGTGCGGTTTGCTATTGCCACAGGTTAAAACTGTGTTAGCATCCGCCCCTGATTGGCTGCTGCCTCCACGGGTACCAACAACAATGATCAAGCAGCGTACGCTCAAAAACATCATCCGGGCCACCGGCGTTGGTTTGCACACCGGTGACAAGGTGTACATGACGCTGCGTCCCGCCGCACCCAATACCGGCATCGTGTTCCGTCGTACGGATCTCAATCCGCCGGTGGACATTCGTGCACGCCAGGACAATGTCGGCGATACGCGTTTGTCGACCACGCTGGTGAATGGTGATGCACGTGTTTCCACAGTCGAGCATCTGCTCTCGGCCATGGCTGGTCTGGGCATCGACAATGCCTACGTCGACCTGTCGGCACCGGAGGTGCCGATCATGGACGGCAGCGCCGGCCCGTTCGTTTTCCTGCTGCAGTCGGCCGGCATTGAAGAGCAGAACGTGGCCAAGCGCTTCATCCGCATCAAGAAGCCGGTGAAGGTGCAGGATGGCGACAAATGGGCCAGCTTCGAGCCGTTCGAAGGCTTCAAGGTCGGTTTTTCGATCGACTTCAATCATCCGATCATCAGCAAGCGCACCTCGAGCGCCGAGATCGATTTCTCCACGACCTCCTTCGTCAAGGAAGTGAGCCGTGCGCGCACGTTCGGTTTCATGCGCGACATCGAGACGATGCGCGAGCAGAACCTGGCGCTGGGTGGCTCGATGGACAACGCCGTGGTGCTGGATGACTACCGCGTGTTGAACGAGGACGGCCTCCGTTACGAGGACGAGTTCGTCAAGCACAAGATCCTCGATGCGATCGGTGATCTGTACCTGCTCGGCCACAGCCTGATCGGTGCCTATCACGCGCACAAGTCCGGTCACGAGCTGAACAACAAGCTGCTGCGCACGCTGATGGCCGATGCAGCGGCATGGGAAGAGGTCAGCTATCAGGATGATCCGGCCACGTCGCCGATCTCCTACGCGCATCCGGCGCAGGCGATCTGAGTCCCGGGTCAGCTCCTTCCGGATCACCCTTTACAGAAACGGCCGTGTCGCGAGACATGGCCGTTTTTTGTGATACGCATCACATTTTGACCGCGCTGTGCTTCACGCATCCATGACATTCGGAGTTATTCCTTAACAAACCGCATGCTATAAACCCACCACCGGAAAACGGGCGGTACGCTTCAGTCCGTATCCTGGCAGGGGGAATCAGCGGTTTCGGCGAAGGACGCCAACTCTAGGAACAGCACTCGCAATTCGGGGTCTGTGAGTGATGCGGCAGCGGCCCGAAGATGGCTGGCTGCTGCAGGCGAAAGCGGTTTCGACCGGTCCGGCACGATGTTGGCCGGTGGTTGGGGGGCCACTTTCACGGTGACTGAACTGGCGCAGGTGCCGATGGCACGTGCGGTGGCAAGGATCTGCGTCTGCATCAGACGCAGGCGCGATGCCCAAGCCGGTGAGGACGCCAGAAAGACGAGGCGGTCGTGGCGCAGGTCGGCGAATCTCACCTGCTCGCGCAACGGCGATGGCAACGTCTGGCGTAGTGCGCGGTCCAGTGCTTCCAGCGCGCCGGCCTTTCTGGCCAGTGTCGCGAAGGAGCCGCAGTCGACGAGGGACTTCGGTCCGTTGCCGGTACGGCGGGAAATGACTGGGGCGGCGCGCTGCATGGTGCCGGAATTCGATGTTGGAAAGACATGCAAATCATACTCGTATCACGTGCCAGAAAATTGCCGAAGACTCTTGATCTGGCTGACCGGCGCCTGCGCTGGAAGCTGTTTTCGGCACTGGCCATAGGAGTACTCGGCTTTGTCGGACTTGGTGTGGCGCTGGCACTGACGGTCGCCAGCCCGCGTGATCGGGCCTTGACGGAAATTCATGATCTCCAGCAACAGATCAGGCAGCAGAACACGCAGTTGAGCGGGGTGCGCGAGGATGCCCAGCGCGGGCTCGATGCGCTGGCCGTCAAGCTGGGCCAGTTGCAGGCCCAGTCGACCCGGTTGAATGCGCTCGGCGAGCGCCTGGTCCAGGTCGGCAAGCTCGATGACGGCGAGTTCAATTTCGACCAGTCGCCGGCGATTGGCGGTGTCGAGGATGTCAGCGGCAGCGCCTATGCCCTGCCGCCGGCGCTCGACAGCAGCATCAATCAGCTGGCCGGCCAGCTCGACACTCAGCAGGCGCAGCTGTCGGCGCTGCAAAGCCTGCTGCTGGACGCCCGGATCGAGTCGAATCTGAAGCCGACCGGGATGCCGGTGCAGGGTTATATCTCATCCTATTTCGGTGTGCGTGCGGACCCGTTCGATGGTCGTTCGGCGCGGCATACCGGCATCGATATCGCCACTCCGTTCGGCACCCCGGTGCATGCCGTCGCCGAAGGCATGGTGACGTTTGCCGGCGTACGCAGCGGCTATGGCAACGTGGTCGAGATCGATCACGGCAATGGCTACATGACCCGCTATGCGCACAACAGCGCACTGGATGTGCACCCCGGCCAGCACGTGCAGGTGGGCGACGTGATCGCCCAGGCTGGCTCCACCGGGCGCTCGACCGGGTCGCATGTGCATTTCGAGGTCTGGTACGGCGGTCGCGTGGTCAATCCGCTGGCGTTCGTGCGCAATCACCGGTAACCCCGTCTTCGGTTCGCCGTCCCTTGAATCCGGTCGCGGCCGGTGCCATTACGGTGACTCGCCCGGTGGGTGGCGCCCGTGCTTGGCACCGCCCCTTGGCAGACCCGCCTGCATGGGCTTCCTGCGTAGGCCTGCCTACATGAGCATGTAGTAATATGCCCGATTGGCCCGTGACTGCAGCGGGCATCCTGTTTCCCTATCCGGAAGATCGATGTTCAATCGTGCCCTGACGAGCCTGTTCGGTAGCCGCAACGATCGCGTACTGCGCCAGCTTTCCCGTACCGTTACCCGTATCAATGCGCTGGAACCGGAGTTCGAGAAACTCAGTGACGATGCCCTGCGCGGCAAGACCGCCGAGTTCAAGCAGCGGGTTGTTGCGGGCGAGTCGCTGGACAAGCTGCTGCCGGAGGCGTTCGCGGTGGTGCGCGAGGCGGCCAAGCGCACGCTCGGCATGCGCCACTACGACGTGCAGATGATCGGCGGCATGGTGCTGCACTCGGGCAAGATCGCCGAGATGCGCACCGGCGAAGGCAAGACCCTGGTCGGCACGTTGCCGGTGTACCTCAACGCGCTCGCCGACAAGGGTGTGCACGTGGTCACCGTCAACGATTACCTGGCCCGGCGCGACTCCGCGCAGATGGGCAAGCTGTACAACTTCCTCGGCCTGAACGTGGGCGTGGTGTATCCGGGCATGGATCACGCCGACAAGCACGCAGCCTATGCCGCCGACATCACCTACGGCACCAACAACGAATTCGGCTTCGATTACCTGCGCGACAACATGGCGCTGAGCAAGGAGCAGCGCTACCAGCGTGGCCTGCACTACGCGATCGTCGACGAGGTCGACTCGATCCTGATCGACGAGGCGCGCACGCCGCTGATCATCTCCGGTCCTGCCGAGGACTCCCCGCAGCTCTACCTGGCGGTCAACAAGATCGTGCCGCGCATGATCCGCCAGCAGGAAGAGGAGGGCGAGGGCGACTACTGGGTCGACGAGAAGCAGAAGCAGGTGCACCTGTCCGAAGCGGGCATGCAGCATGCCGACGAGCTGCTGCGCGAAGCCGGGGTGATCGAGCAGGACAGCGGCCTGTACGACTCGAAGAATCTGGCGGTGGTGCATCACCTCAACGCGGCGTTGAGAGCCAACGGCATCTACCAGCGTGACGTGGATTACATCGTGCGCGACGGCGAGGTGATCATCGTCGACGAGTTCACCGGCCGCACCTTGCAGGGCCGTCGCTGGTCCGATGGCCTGCACCAGGCGGTCGAGGCGAAGGAGGGCGTGCCGATCCAGCGCGAGAATCAGACGCTGGCCACGGTGACATTCCAGAACCTGTTCCGCATGTACAAGAAGCTGGCCGGCATGACCGGCACGGCCGACACCGAAGCGTTCGAATTCCAGAGTATCTACGGCCTGGAGGTGGTGGTGATCCCCACCCACAAGCCGATGATCCGCAAGGACAACTCGGACATGATCTTCCTCGCGCAGGATCCGAAATACCGCTCGGTGATCGAGGACATCAAGGATTGCCACAAGCGCGGCCAGCCGGTGCTGGTCGGTACCACCTCGATCGAGGTGTCCGAGCTGCTGTCCGGCATGCTGAAGAAGGCCGGGGTGCCGCACGAGGTGCTCAACGCCAAGCAGCACGAGCGCGAGGCGCATATCGTGGCGCAGGCCGGTGCGCCGGGCCAGGTGACGATCGCCACCAACATGGCCGGTCGCGGCACCGACATCGTGCTTGGCGGCAGCCTCGATGCCGCGATGACGGCGTTGCCGGAAGACGCCAGCGAGATGGATCGCCAGCGCGTCAAGACCGAATGGAAGAAGCTGCACGAACAGGTGCTTGCCGCCGGCGGCCTGCACATCATCGGCACCGAGCGGCACGAGTCGCGGCGCATCGACAATCAGCTGCGTGGCCGTTCCGGCCGCCAGGGCGACCCGGGTTCCTCGCGCTTCTACCTGTCGCTGGAAGACAACCTGCTGCGCATCTTCGGCGGCGAAGGCCTGGTCCGCTGGATGAAGCGGTTCGGCATGAAGGACGACGACGCGCTGGAAGATCGCATGATCAGCCGGCAGATCGAGAAGGCCCAGCGCAAGGTCGAGCAGCACAACTTCGACATCCGCAAGCACCTGCTGGAATTCGACGACGTCGCCAACGACCAGCGCAAGGTGATCTATCGCCAGCGCGACGAGCTGCTCGAAGGCGACGATGTGTCGGCCACCGTCGCCGACATCCGCGAGGATGTGGTGCAGTCGATGGTGCGTGCGCACGTGCCGGCCGACAGCATCGATGAACAGTGGGACCTGGCCGGGCTCGATCGCGAGCTGGAAGGCGGGTTCGGCCAGTCGTTCGATATCAAGCACTGGGTCGAGCAGCAGCACGAGGTCGATGCCGGGATGATCCTCGATCACTCGAGCAGCGCGGTCAACGGGCTGTTCCAGGCCAAGGAGGCGCAGATCGGCGCCGACACCATGCGCCAGCTGGAAAAGCACATCATGCTGACCGTGGTCGACAACGCCTGGAAGGATCACCTGTCCAACATGGACTACCTGCGCCAGGGTATCTACCTGGTCGGCTATGCGCAGCAGGATCCGAAGCAGGCATTCAAGCGCGAATCGTTCCGGCTGTTCTCCGAAATGCTCGATCGGATCAAGGCCGAGGTGGTGCAGATGCTGGCGCGGATCCGCATTCGCAGCGAAGAGGAAGTCGCCGCGATGGAGGCCGAGCAGCAGCGACTGGCCGAGCGTCTGCAGAAACAGATGCTGGCCACCGGTGGCGGTGCGCCGATGGATGCGTTCGGTGCCGGTGATCCGCTGCAGGGGCAGGCCGGCGAGCCGCGACACCTGCCACAGGACGGCCCCAAGATCGGCCGCAACGATCCATGCCCGTGCGGCTCGGGCAAGAAGTACAAGCATTGCCACGGCCAACTCGCCTGAGTCGAGGCGGTACCCATGAAAAACCCCGCCGCGGCGGGGTTTTTCATGGGTACCGGGGATCAATCCTCGACGCCCGGCGGTCGCTTGCGATGCGGCTCGGCGTTGACCGCGATGTACTGTGGTTCCTCGCCATCCAGCCGCAGTGCGGTGAGCTGGCCACCCCAGACACAACCGGTGTCGATGGCATGCACGCCGAGTCCGGCGAAGCGGCCAAGCGCCGACCAGTGGCCGCAGACGATGCGGGTGTCGCGACGGCGCATGCCGGGCACTTCGTACCACGGATACAGCCCCGGCTTCTGGGTGCCCGGAATATCCTTGGCCTCGAAATCGATGCGGCCGTTCACATCGCAGTAGCGCATTCGGGTCATGGTGTTGATCGTCGCGCGCTGGCGATCCAGCCCCTGCAGTCGGCTTGACCATACGGCGGGGCGATTGCCGAACAGGTTGCGCAACAGGCGTGGATGGCGCGGGCTGGACAGTTCGCGTTCGACATCCTGGGCGGCCCGCTGAGCCTGTCGCAGCGTCCACATCGGTGCCAGCCCGGCATGCACCATCGTCCAGTTGAGCTGCTCATCGTGGTGCAGTAGCTTCTGCGAGCGCAGCCATTCGAACAGCACGGGCGCGTCCTCGGCGAACAGCACCTCGCGCAATTCCGGATTCACCCGTGCCTGCGCATCCGGGCGCCGCTGGGCAATCGCCAGCAGGCTCAAGTCGTGATTGCCCAGGGTGACCACGCTGTGTTCGCGCAGGCCGTGGATCAGCCGCAATGTGTCCAGTGACTGGCCACCGCGATTGACCAGGTCGCCACAGAACCAGAGTTGATCCCGGGCCGTATCAAAACGCAGCTTGTCGAGCAGACGTTGCAGTTCGGGATAGCAGCCCTGCACGTCGCCGATTGCATAGACAGCCATCAGTGCAGCGTGCGCGGAATGGACAGGGTGAAGGTCGGAATCGGCGCATCGAACTGGGTGCCGTCGTCGGCCAGCATCTGGTAGCTGCCGCCCATGGTGCCCACCGGAGTCTCCAGCACGGCGCCCGAGGTGTATTCGTAATCGTCGCCGGGCCGCATCCACGGTTGCTCGCCGACCACGCCATCACCGCGCACTTCCTCCACCTTGCCGTTGGCGTCGGTGATCATCCAGTGACGGGTGAGCAGGCGCGCCGGCATGTCGCCGGCATTGCGCAGAGTGACGGTGTAGGCGAAAACGTAGCGATTGTCACCGGGCTTCGACTGGTCCGGAACGAAGCGGGTTTCGACCTGCACGTCGATCGTGTAGGAAGGTTTTTCAGTCATGCACCGATTGTAAGGCCTGCCGTCGCGAATGGGGCGACGCTACTGCAATCGGCCGTTAACAAGACCTGCCGTGAACAGGAGCGGAAATCAGAGGCTGCCGTAGACCTTGGCCAGTCGCACGAAGTCGGTCGGGGCAAGTGTTTCGGCGCGCGCCTTGGGGTCGACGTCGGCGCGGCGGATCGCGTCGCCGTCCATCAGTTGTCGCAGTGCATTGGCGAGGGTCTTGCGTCGTTGTCCGAACGCGGCCTTGACCACTGCATACACATGCCCGGGTTGCGCATCATGCAGCTCATTGGCAGGTAGCGGTAGCAGCCGCACCACGGCGGATTCCACCTTTGGTGGTGGCCGGAACGCTTCCGGCGGCACATTGAACAGCGGTTCGACCCGGCAGGCCAGCTGCAGCATCACGGACAGCCGCCCGTACACCTTGCTGCCCGGTTCAGCGGCCATCCGGTCGACCACTTCCTTCTGCAGCATGAAGTGCATGTCCTGGATGGCCGCAGCGTGCTCGACGCAATGAAACAGGATCGGGCTGGAAATGTAGTAGGGCAGGTTGCCGGCGATACGCAGGCGTGGCACGCCATGGCTGTGCGCCAGCGCGGTGAAGTTCACCTTCAACACGTCGGCGTGGATGATGTGCAGTTCGCCCACGGCGGCGGCGCGTGCCTGCAGGCCGGGAATCAGGTCGGTGTCCAGCTCGATGGCGGTGAGTCGGTGGGCGGCGGCCAGCAACGGCAGCGTCAGCGCACCTTCGCCGGGGCCGATCTCGACCAGGAAATCCTGCGCCTGTGGCGCGACCGCACTGACGATGCGGTCGATGTAGCGACGATCATGCAGGAAGTGCTGGCCGAAGCTTTTCTTGGGGCGGGCGTTCATAGAGACCGGAAAGAGTGGAGAGGAGCGAGGAGTGAGTAAAGGCCGGAGCGGTTCACTCGTTTCCGGCTCCTCTGGACTCGTTTCTACGCCGGACCAGGTCGATGGCCATGGTAGCAGCGGCGATCAGACTGGCCGGGTCGGCGCGCCCACTGCCGGCCAGATCCAGCGCGGTGCCGTGATCGACCGAGGTGCGGATGAACGGCAAGCCGAGCGTAAGGTTGACGGTGCGGTCGAACGCCTCGCTCTTCAGCATAGGCAGAGCCTGGTCGTGGTACATCGCCAGCACCGCGTCATAGTGCGCGCGCTGCGCCGGCACGAAGGCGGTGTCGGCCGGCAACGGGCCGAGCAGGTGCATGCCTTCTGCACGCAACGCGTCCAGCACCGGGATCAGGATATCGATCTCCTCACGCCCGAGATGGCCGCTTTCACCGGCATGCGGATTGAGGCCCAGCACGGCAATGCGGGGTTCGGCAATGCCGAACTTGTGGCGCAGCTCGGCGTGCATGATGTGCAGCGTGCGCGTCAGCGATTCACATGTGATGGCCGCGGATACCGCAGCCAACGGCAGATGCGTGGTCGCCAGCGCCACCCGCAATTCGGGGCTGGCCAGCATCATCACCACGTCGGCATGTGTGCGTTCGGCAAAGAATTCGGTGTGCCCGCTGAAGCGGATGCCGGCATCGTTGATCGTGGACTTCTGCAGCGGTGCGGTGACCACGGCATCGTAGCGACCAGCGTTGCAGCCATCGGCCGCCTCGGCCAGCGTGGTCAGCACATGCCGTGCGTTGCGTGGATCGGGCCGACCCGGTACCTCGGTGGCTCCCAGCG
Source organism: Rhodanobacter koreensis (assembly GCF_054782855.1). NCBI lineage: Bacteria > Pseudomonadati > Pseudomonadota > Gammaproteobacteria > Lysobacterales > Rhodanobacteraceae > Rhodanobacter > Rhodanobacter koreensis. Next base: position 322,326 of record NZ_BAAGRR010000012.1, read on the forward strand.
GCACATGATGCAGACGCAGGGTGCCGGGGCGCCGCTGCGTCTGCGTACCGCCGTCATCGTCGACCAGTTCGATGCTGGCGCCACAGCGTGCGGCAGCACGCTGCAGCAGGGCGCGATCGGTGATGGCGACCAGATCGGCCGCCAACGGGCTGGCGGCCAGGCGAATCAGCAGTTCCGCACCGATACCCGCCGGCTCACCGGCAGTCACCGCGAGTCGGGGGAGGTGGGTGCCCAAACCGGCTTACGGCGAAGCGTTGGTGGCGGCGGCCTGGCTGCCTGTATCGCGCAGTTCGGGCACCAGAATGTTGATGTAGGCGTTGGCGCGCAGGTCGCGCAGGTAATCGTCGTAGACCTGCTCGGACTTGCGGTTGCCGATGGCCTGGCGTGCCTGATCGCGCGCAAGCTGCACGGTCTGGTCGCTCTGGCGGGTACCGAGGCGCTCCAGGATGTGCCAGCCGGCCTCGCTCTGGAACGGCGGCGAAACCTGGTTGTCCTTCAGTCCGTCCAGCTGCTTGGCGATGATCGAGCCCCACTGGTCCTGCGGGAACCAGCCCATGTCGCCGCCGACGTTGGCGGTGGTGTCGTCCTTGGAGTATTCCTTCGCCAAAGCCGCGAAATCTTCATGCTTGTTGACGATGCGGTTGTACAGATCCTTCGCCTGTTGTTCGGCCTGCGCCGGGGTCACCAGTTCGCTCGGTTTGATCAGGATCTGTCGCGCATGGAATTCGGTGACCATTGTGCGGTTGTTTTGGCGCTGGTCGATCAACTTGAGGATGTGGAAGCCGGTCGGACCGCGCAGGGCGGCGCTGACATCGCCGGGTTTCATCGACTCGATCGTGTCGGCGAAGGCCGGCGGAATCTCGTCCATCCGGCGCCAGCCGAGATCGCCGCCGTCCAGGGCATCCGGCGCGTCGGAGTAGCGGATCGCCGCGGCATGAAAGTCCATACCGCCCTTGATCGCGGCGAGCGCCTGCTCGGCCTTGGCCTGGCTGGCCTGGATCGCGGCGGCGTCGGCGCCGCCGGGAATGCTGACCTGGATGTGTGCCAGATGTACTTCACCGGCCTTGTAAGTCGGGCTGTTCAGCAGGTTGTCGATTTCGCTGTCGGTGACCGAGACCGAATCGTGCACCACGCTCTGGTGCAGGCGCTGCACTGTGATCTGGTCGGCCAGCTGTTCGCGGAAGGCCGCAAAGCTGTCCCCGGTTTGTTCCACCGCCGCACGCAGCTGATCAGGGGTCATCTTGTTCTGCTGGGCCACGCCGGCAACCGCCTGGTCGACATCCTCGTTGGAAATGCGGATGCCCTGATCTCCCGCCTTCTGCAACTGCAACCGCATCAGCACCAGCCGATCGAGCACCTGCTGCTGCAGCACGTTCATCGGCGGCAACTGCCCGGGCTGGCTGGCGTATTGCTGCTGGATCGAGCGCACGGCGCTGTCCAGCTCGCTCTGCAGGATCACGTCATCATTGACGACGGCCACGATGCGGTCCAACTGCTGGCTGGACGGCGCGGCCGGAGTCAGCAGCTGGGCATGAACGGGGAGCATGCTCGCGAGTGCGAACAGGAGAAGTGCTATGGATTGCTTCATCAGTGAAAGCCGGTGACTACTGCGATTATTGATAGCCGAGAATATCACGGCGCAAAAGGGAGTCGATCTGGCCGCCCGTCGAGCCAAGCCCCTTGAAGACCACCTCGAACATGATGGCATTGTCGCGGAGGTTGATATTGCTGCCCGCAGGAACCGGGAGCACCCCGTAATAATTCTGGTTTACGTAGTTGCGGTCGACCAGCCGCAAGGTGACGCAACAGCTGTCGTATTCCACGCCAGCCATCGCATCGACCGTCCCGGTCGGTGCAGCGATCATGTTCTTGATCGGGACCGCATAGGTCCACGAACCGAGCAGCCGCCAGCGATCGGACAGCGGGTAGACCGCGGAAACGCTGTATTGTTCCATCAGGCCGCGGCGGTAGTGGTACGAGAAATTGAGGATGCCGTCGTTGCCCAGACGGTGCTGCAGTTCCAGTGAACCCATGTCGGTAACCCGGCTGTTCGGATTCCATTGGTACTCGCTGCTCACGCGCCAGCGGTCGCTGAGCTGCAGGTCAAGCTGGGCCACATAGTCCGAGCCGGACCAGTCGGTGACGGCGGGTACGGTGTTGGATCCGTTGGGCAGTTGCACCCGCTGGGGGGTGAAGTAGCGGATCTGCCCGAAACTGGCCGACAGCCGCTCGACGCCCTCGTCGTCCAGCAGGCGGGTGGTGATCGCTCCGGTAAGGTTGTTCGCGTTCATCTGGCGATCCGCGCCGGAGAACTGGTTCGGCGAGAACAGCTGCCAGTAATCGAACGACATCAGACTGCTGTCGAACAGCGGCAGGTTGTTCTGGTTGCGGTACGGCACGTACAGGTAGTACAGCCGCGGCTCCAGGGTCTGCGTGTAGCTTTCGCCGAACAGCGAGGTGCTGCGGTCGAACACCAGTCCGCTGTCGAGGCTGACGATCGGCAGCGAGCGGCTGGGTGACTTCTGCGTGAACGGCGAGGTCGTGCCGCTGCCAAGCAGCCCGTAATATCCGTAATCCTGGTAGTCGCCGCTCAGCTGGTAGGCGGTGTAGCGATAGGCCAGTTTCGGTCGCACGAACCACGCCGAGGTACCGAAGTCGCCCGCAAGATAGGGGTAGAGATCAAGACGTTCGCCTTCGACGTTTTGATTTTTGCTGAATACCGCCGCGGTATCGTCCATGCCGAACTGCAGCCAGCGCGTCAATGGCACGTTCATGCTGAAATTCGCGTAGGGCAACTGCTGGTAGGGCAGCGAGGCATCGGTCGCGAACGGGTTGGTGTTCTGGTAGACCGTGCCACCGAACGAGGCATTCCACCACTTACCGCCGGTGACGATGGCGGCATTCGAAGTCAGCGCGTAGATCACGGTGTGCGAGAACGCGTTGCCGTAGTCGTACAGGTAGCTGCTATCCGACGCATGGTTGTAGGAGCCGATGAATGTCCAGCCAGTCCACAGGCTCGTGGTGTCCGTGTAGTCGATCAGATAGCGGGAGGTGCCTTGGGTATTGGCCAGGCCGTCACTTGTACCGTGGTCGTTTGGCACGTATTCCACATTGAGCTGGCCCTTGCTGCCAGGCGTCAGATAGCGGAACTCGCCGGCCAGCATCGGTCCGCGCGAGGTATACAGGCGCGGGTCCAGCGTGGCGTCATAGTTCGGTGCCAGATTCAGGTAGTACGGCGTGCTGATCTCGAAGCCGGAACGGCTGCTCTTGCCAAAGGTCGGATACAGGAAGCCGCTCTTGCGCCGGTGATCGACCGGGAAGCTGAAGTACGGCAGGTACAGGAACGGCACCTTGCCGATCCGCATCGTGGCATTGCGCGCCACGCCAACGCCGGTGTCCTTGTTGATCGTGATGGTCTTGCCGCGGAACTCCCACACATGGTGACCAAGGTCGCAGGTGGAATAGGTGGCCATCGAGTAGCGGGTGTGCTGGGCGTCCAGCATCTGGCCCTGCTGCGCCACGCCGTTGCCGCGTGAATCCAGCATCTGGTAGCGCACGTTGTCGGCGAGGCCGCGGCTGTCGTTGGTGTTGCCGCGCATGTGGGTGCCGGCCATCAACTGGCCGGCTTCCTGGTAGCGAACGTTGCCGCGGGCGTCGTAGTCGGTGGTGTCGTCGTTATAGTCGATCGTGTCGGCCTGCAGTCGCTGGTCGTCACGGGTCAGCCAGGCATCACCGGCCAGGTGGTAGACCGTCTGGTTGGAGCTGTCGACAAACTTTGCCCGGACATATGCCGGACTGGTGTCGCGCAGGTCCGAATCCTGCGGCAGGGTCGGGTCGTAGAACTCCAGCATGGCGTTGGGTCGGCACATAGCGTAGCTGTATGGCCGCGGCGCGCAGTGGAACGAGCCCAGCGGGCACACTTGTTCGGCCCCGTCCAGCGAGGTCTTCGGCTTCTGACTACCCTTGGCATCGGCTTGGCCACCGATCAGGGCAAGGGCTGCGGCAACCGCCAACAGGCGGCGAGGAGGGAACTTGGACGTCACAATGCAAGTCTGCCGGCTTTGAAGGCTCGTTAAGCTAGCAGAAAGACCCCGCGGGCGGCAGGCAAACCTTTATCCGGGCAGTGAGAGGATTCAGCATGGGTGGGCAGAAATTGAGCAGGACCGACGCAGAGTGGCGCGCCGAGCTGACCCCGGAGCAGTACGCAGTGTGCCGCTGTTCGGCCACCGAGCCACCCTTCAGCGGAAAGTGGTATCGCCATCAGGAAGCCGGTACCTACACCTGTGCGGCCTGCGGCGCGCGATTGTTCGGCTCGGACAGCAAGTACGACGCAGGTTCGGGTTGGCCCAGTTTCTTCCAACCATTGATTCCCGCCGCCGTGGCCAGCCATGACGACAACAGCCATGGCATGCAACGCATCGAGGCCCGCTGCGCGCACTGCGATTCGCACCTGGGCCACGTGTTTCCTGACGGCCCCGGGCCGACCGGACTGCGCTACTGCATCAATTCAATGGCACTGGGGTTCGAGCCGGCTTTGTAAGTGCTCTTGTCAGGGTTTCCCGTGCAGTCGCGGTGAGAAAATGCATGGATAAGCGGGGCGTTAATCATCAAGCGCAGCTGCATGCGCGCTCACGCAGGCGGCCAGCGCGACGAGGTCGTAACCGCCTTCCAGCGTGGAGATCAGTCGGCCACCGGCGTGCGTGCCGGCCAGCGCCACCAGGCGCTCGGTGATCCAGGCGTAGTCTTCCTGCCCCAGCCGTATATCCGCCAGCGGATCGTTGCGGTGCGCATCGAAGCCGGCCGAGACCAGCACCAGCTGCGGCTTGAACGCATGCAGCCGAGGCAGCAGCACGCCATCCCACAGCTCGCGGAATTCGTGTGAACCCGCGCCGGGCGACAGCGTGCCGTTGACGATATTGCCAACCCCGCGTTCGTCCTCGCGCCCACTGCCCGGGTAGAGCGGCGACTGGTGGCTGGAGGTGAACAGCACCCGTGGCTCGCGTTCGAAGATGGCCTGCGTGCCATTGCCGTGGTGCACGTCGAAGTCGGCTATCGCCACCCGTTTCAGGCCGTGCATGGCCAGCGCATGAGCGGCGCCCACGGCGATATTGTTGAACAGGCAGAAACCCATGGCCTGGTCGCGTGTCGCATGGTGGCCGGGTGGTCGCACGGCGCAGAACGCGTGCCGGGTTGCGCCGGACAGCACGGCATCCACCGCGGCCACCATGGCACCGGCAGCGCGCAGGGCGGCCTCGGTCGACCCAGGCGACATCGCGGTGTCCGCGTCCAGCCATTCCGTGCCCTGTTGCGGTGCGCTGGCCAGGATCCGGTCGACATGCTCGGAAGAATGCACCCGCAGCAGCTGCTCGCGGGAGGCCCGGGGCGCCTCGATCCGGTCGAGTGCGGCGTGGCGGTCGTGATCCAGTGCCTGCAGCACCGCGCGCAGTCGGGCCGGTTGCTCGGCATGGCCCGGCCCGGGATCATGCTGCAGGCAGGCAGGATGGGTATACAGCCGCAGCATGCGGCGGTTTATCCGGCAGGCTGCGGCTTGCGGCGGCGCTCGTGTTGCCAGAGCACTTCGCCGTGGCCGCTGGCGCGCGCCAGCACGCGCGCGATCACGAACAATAGATCGGACAGCCGGTTGAGATAACGCTGCACCTGCGGGCGCACCGTCTCGGCCCGTGCCAGCGCGATCACCTCGCGTTCGGCGCGGCGGCATACGGTGCGTGCCAGATGGCAGCACGCGGCAGCCATGCCACCGCCCGGCAGGATGAAATCCTTCAGCGCCGGCAATGGATCGTTGAAGCCATCCAGCACCTGTTCCAGCCGCTCGATGTCGGCATCCTCGATCATCGCCATGCCGGGAATGCACAGTTCACCGCCGAGATCGAACAGGGCGTGCTGCACCTGGCCGAGCACATCGACCACCGCGGAATTGACGCCATCGGCAGCCAAGACCATGCCGATCGCGCTGTTCAGCTCATCTACCGTGCCGTATGCGGCCACGCGCAGCGAATCCTTGGCTACCCGCGAACCATCACCCAGGCCGGTGCTGCCGTCGTCACCGGTGCGCGTATAGATTTTCGAGAGGCGATTGCCCATCGCTGGTCAGCGTGTCGCTTCAGCGCGGCAGATCGGGTTGGTCGGCATGCTTCAAGGCGCGACCCAACTGGATGGCCAGCACGTGCAGCACGGCGCCGATACCGACATACAGGGCGGTGGTCTGCAGGAAGGGCAGGTACCAGTCTCCCAGGTTGGCAAACCAGCTGCCGAAGCTGCGTGGCAGCGGCACGCTGTTGCTGAGCCAGTAGAAGCTGCCATTGGAGAGCAGGTAGCACGCGGCCCAGCTCACGATCAGTGCGACCAGGGCGAGTCCCAGCGTGGGCAGGCGCAGGCCGAGCTGGTGCTTCGCCAGCCAGCTGCCGCCCAGCCACAGGCTGAAGTACGAGGGGATCAGGAACCAGTAGGCCATCGATACGCAGTAGTGGCTCCAGAAGTCGATGCCCTGGCCGTTGATCACCAGATAGTCGATCAGCACCGCCTCGGCCATCAGCAGCGGGAATGCCCAGCGGCCGGCCCCACGCAACCAGAAGCCGGCCAGGAAGAAAATGCCCCAGGAGGCATCCGGCAGCGCATCGAAATGATGCAGCAGCGAATGATGCTCGCGGGTGACTGCCATCACCAGGGCGAGCGCCAGGAGGATGCCGAGGCGTTGGGTCAGTGTCTTGACCATGAGGGATTCCATGTGGGCGTCTGAACAGGTCGCTAGTCTAGCCCAATGCACTGCGACGAAGGCAGTCTCGACGCGTATCATCACGGCATGAATGCCCCAGCATCTCCTGCCTCGAACGAATCCGGCGTCCTGATCATCGGTGGTGGTCTGGTCGGTGCCAGCCTGGCGATCGCGCTGGATGTGGCCGGTATCGCGGCCACCCTGATCGAAACCGCCGCGCCACGCATCGACGCCCAGCCCAGTTACGACGAACGCAACCTTGCACTGGCACGGGCTACCGTAAACGGACTCGACGCGATCGGCGTATGGCGTCATGCCGCCGCACGTGCCACGCCGATCCGGCATATCCGTGTCAGCCGTGCCGGCGAATTCGGCAGTGCGCGCATCGATGCGGACCGACAAGGCGTCGACGCGCTGGGCTGGACCTTGCCGGCACGAGAACTCGGCGCGGCCCTGCTGCACCGGCTGGACGAATGTACCCGGCTGACCCGGCTCGCACCGGCCACGGTGTCAGCGCTGCAACCGCTGGCCGAGGGCTGGCGTGCGCAGGTCCGCAGCGCCGACGGCGTCCGCAACATCGACACGCCACTGCTGGTGGGTGCCGACGGCACCGGCTCGTTCGTGCGTGCACAACTCGGCATCGACGCCGAGCGGCACGATTACAGGCAGACGCTGTTCGTGTGCACGATCACGCCGGAACGTGATCATGCCAATTGCGCTTATGAACGCTTCGCCGATGCCGGTCCGATCGCCTTGCTGCCGTTGGCCGAACGTCGCTGCGGGCTCGTGCTCACGGTGGCTGCCGACGAGGCGGATGCGGTCGCCGCACTGGACGATGCGGCCTTCATCGAATTGGCGCAACGGCGTTTCGGCTGGCGTCTGGGTCGATTGAGTCGACCCGGCAAGCGTCATCCGTTTGCCATTCATCGCGTGGCCGCACGGCAGTTGACCGGGCCGCGTGCGGTGCTGGTCGGCAATGCCGCGCAGACCGTACATCCGATCGGTGCGCAAGGTTTCAATCTGGGCTTGCGTGACGCGCTGACACTGGCCGAACTGGTGGCAGCGGCTCCCGACCCGGGAGCCTCCGGCCTGCTGGAACGCTATGCCGCGCGACGTGCGCCGGATCGCGAAGGCACCATGGCGATGAGTCATGGTCTGGTGCAGCTGGCCTGCCTCCCGCAACCGCTGCTGGCGCCGTTCCGCTCGCTGGCCCTGCTGGCCTGCGATCGCGTGCCGCCACTGCAACGTGCACTGGCGCGGCGTGGCATGGGTTTTCGCGGCGAGCCGCCGCTGGCGGTGCTGGAGCGGCTGCCGTGAATACACCGGCGCAGGAAGCCTCGGTCCGCCGCCGCGCGTCGCCGCTGGATATTGCCGTGGTGGGCGGCGGGATGGTTGGTGCAGCCGCTGCACTGGCGCTGGCACGCGCCGGCTTCAGCGCCACATTGCTGGAGGCGCGTGCGCCGACGGCGTGGAACGCGGAAGACGAAGTGGATCTGCGCGTGGTCGGCCTGGCACCGTCGTCACTGGCGCTGCTGGATGATCTGGGCGTCTGGACGTCCATACGCGATGCGCGCGCGGGCCCATATGCTCACATGCACGTATGGGATGCCGGGAGCGGGGCGGCGATCGACTTCGATGCCGCCCGTGAAGGGCGCGACCTGCTTGGCTACATCGTCGAGAACAATCTGGTGCAGTGGACGCTCTGGCAGGCGCTGGAAGCGGCTGGCGTGCGCCGCCTGTGCCCGGCCGAGGTGAAAGGCTTCGAGGCGCGCGAGGATCGTATTCAGCTGGAACTGGCCGATGGCGGGACATTGGCTGCCGCGCTGCTGGTGGCCGCCGATGGCGTGGCCTCGCCGCTGCGCCAGCTGGCCGGCATCGGCACGCGCGGCCGTGACTACGCGCAACGTGCGGTGGTGGCGCATGTACGTACCGAGCGGCCGCACGAAAGCACGGCGTGGCAGCGCTTCCTGCCAAGTGGGCCGCTGGCATTGTTGCCGCTGACCGACGGGCGCAGCTCGATCGTGTGGTCGCTGCCCGAAGCCGAAGCCCGGCGTGTGCTGGCGCTGGACGAACAGGCCTTCCTCGATGAACTCGGCGTGGCCAGCGATTTCCGATTGGGCCGGATCGTCGCGACCACACCGCGCGCCGCGTTCCCGCTGAAGCTGCAGCTGGCCGAGCGTTATCAGTCGGAACGCTTCGTGCTGCTGGGGGATGCCGCGCATGCCGTGCATCCGCTGGCCGGACAGGGCGTGAACCTGGGTCTGCGCGACGTGGTCGAGCTGCGCGATACCTTGCTCGCTGCGCGTACCGCCGGTCGGGACATCGGCGCCGAACACGTGTTGCGCCGATACGCTCGCCGCCGGCGCAGTGCCGATACGCTCGATGCGCTGGGCTTCGATGCACTGGCGCGGATCTATGCGTGGCAGTCGCCGGCGCTGGTCACTGCCCGCGGGCTGGGCGTGCGCCTGCTTGACCATCTGGTGCCATTGAAGCGGCGCATTTCGGAGCACGCGGCAGGATTTTGAGTTTCTCTTCCCCTGCCTGCAGGGGAAGCATCTGCAAACCCACCGGAGGATTCAACACATGCGCATCATCCGACTTGGCTGTCTGCTGTTGCTGATCAGTTTCAGTTTTGCCACGCAGGCGAAGATGGTGCAGCGCCCGGTCGAATGGACGCTGGATGGCACGCGCTTCCACAGTGTGCTGGTCTACGACGATGCGAGCGCGGCAAAGCGGCCCGGCCTGGTGATGGTGCCGAACTGGTATGGCATCAATGACGCGGCCGTGCAGAAGGCCGAGATGATCGCCGGCAGGGATTACGTGATCCTGCTCACCGACATGTATGGCGCCAGCGTGCGCCCGCAGCAAGGTAATGCCGAGCAGGCGCAGGCCGCGGTGAAGCCGCTGTATGGCGATCGCACGCTGATGCGCAAGCGGATGAGCGAGGCACTGGCCCAGCTGAAGGCGCAGGCGGCCAGCGCGCCGATCGATACCGGCAAGCTGGCTGCGATCGGCTTCTGCTTCGGTGGCTCGGCGGTGCTGGATCTGGCTCGCAGTGGCGCGGATATCGCCGCCGTGGTGTCCTTCCATGGCGGTCTCTCTACCGACAATCCATCGCTGGCAAAGAACATCAAGGCACGCGTGCTGGCGATGAACGGTGCCGACGACAAGGGCACCATGCCGGACGCGGACAAGTTCATGGACGAGATGCGTAGCAGTCCGGCCGACTGGCAGTTCGTGGTCATCGGCCATGCCGTGCACTGCTTCACCGAAGTGGGCGAGAATTCGCCGGGCTGCCGCTACGACGCACGTGCCGCCGCACGCAGTTACAGGCTGATGCACGACTGGTTGCGGGCGGCTTTTGCCGGGACACCGTGATGCAGGCGGGAGCGACTGAAGTGGCTCTCGAAATTCAATTGCACGTGGCCTCGAAGTTGCGCTGGCCCGCGAAGCCGGTTGAATCAATCGGCCTTGTCGCGTTCGCGCATCGCATCCATCGTCAGCGCCGCCAGTTGGCGCAGCCGCGTACTGCCGGCGTCGGCAAGCAGTTCCTTCAGGCGGGCGCCGGCATCGTGCTGATCCAGCGTGTGACGTTCGGCGAACGAGGCGGCCAGTGCGCGGCCCATGCTGTCGAAGATCAGCGCATAGGCGAAAGCATGCAGCACGCCGCCACCGAGTGTGCCGAGGCCAGGGAAGGCTTTCAGCGCGTTGCCGGCGACGGCCAGCACGATCGAGCTGCCGGTGCGCAGGGTCAGTCTGGCCTGCTGCACGAAGTCCTCGATCTGCACGTCGCTGATTTTCACGCCATACAACTCGGCAAGGGCACGGGTGAGACCGGTGGCGAGCACCCCCTGGATCACCAGGTCGCTGCCCGGCGCGATCGCGGCCAGGGCGCCGACGATGGCGCGGCGGGCGTACTTGCGCACGATGCGTTGCGCCTCATCGGCCCGGGTCTGAATCTCCAGCGCGCCGGTGCGTTCATGCAGGCCGGCCAGCACCGCGTGTTCGCGCAGATCCTCCAGCCCTTCGGCGCCCGGTGCGGTGAGCCGGTCGAGTGCCTGCAGCAACGGTTCGATCGCGGGTTTGCGCTGGCGTTCGACTGACTCGGTGCTGCCATCGACGAGCTGGCGCTGGTAACGCTCGCTGCCGCCGGCACTGATCGCCAGCACCGCGTCGGCGATGCCGCGTGACTGCTGGCGCAGGCGACCCAGCAGCTGTTCGCGTTCAGCCGGTGTCCACTGGTCGGCCTTGTTCAACACCAACAGCAATGGCTTGCCGAAATCGGCGAGCCATTGCATCTCGTCAGCCTGGCTGCGGTTGAGATCACCGGCGCATAGATAAACGACAGCGTGGGCGCGCAGAGCCTCCTCGCGAGCCAGGGTTTCATGCACCTCGCCACCCGTCTCGCGACTGCCGGGCACATCCGCGAGCACCAGCATGCGGCCGCCCGGCAGTTCGCTATCGTAATGACCGACTTCACGGGTCGTGCCGCCGCGTATATCGCTGGTGACATGGGCATGGGGCGCCAGTGCACGGATCAGGCTGGACTTGCCGGTGGAGATTTCGCCGAACAGCGCCACGTAGACGCGGGCGCTGGCACGGCGGCGGTCGAGTTCGCCAAGTTCGGAGGCGAGCGCACCGGTATCCGCGCCGCGCTCGCGCAGCTGGCCGATGCGTTGCTCCAGGCTGCTGCGATCGGGGGCCGGCACGGCGCGCCGCCGCCGTCGCGGGCGCAGCAGCCACCACAGCACCATCAGGCCGGCGGCGGCGAACAGCACGAGTACGCCGCCCAGGGTCCATTGCAGCCATGTCGGCAACGCCAGGAATCGTTGTGCCAGCGCCAGCGCACGTTCGGCAGCCGCAAACAGCAGCCACAGCAGCGCGGCTACAGCCAGTGCAGTAAACAGCAATCGCGGTCGACGGGACATGGCGGCAAGTGTAGCGGGTGGGTTTCCGTGCTCGCCGCAGGCTGCCGGTTTTGGCATGATCGGGGACACGGGCCGGGATCCGCGCCCGATGCCGGTGGATTGCGGCGTCTGACCGGGAGCATGAAGGGGACTCATGGGGGCGGTTTTTCTGCTGGGTATGCTGGTCTTGCTGGGTGCCTCCGTGCCCGTGCCGGCGATGCCTGCGACTCCAGTGCCGGCTCCGACGGCTCCGGTAACTGTTGCGACACCCGCGGCGCGGGCCGATCCGCTGCCGACACCGCAGTTCAGGCGCTACAGCGTGGCCGACGGTCTGCCCAGTACCAATGTCTATGCAGTGGTGCAGGATCGCGATGGCGCGATCTGGTTCGGCACCAAGGGTGGACTGGCGCGTTTCGATGGCGTCGAGTTCAAGGTGTTCCGTCACGCCGAGAACGATCCGGGCTCACTGTTCAACAACGGCATTGCGACGCTGCAGATCGACCGGCAGGGGCGCTTGTGGGCCGCGGGCCTTAATGCGGGTTTGAATCGCTACATCCCTGCCACCGACCGGTTCCTGCACTGGGGGCATGATCCGGCCGATCCCGCCAGCCTCGCCAGTGATCGCGTATGGGCCATCGCGCAGACCGCCGATGGCAGCCTGTGGGTCGGCAGCGAGGGTGGCCTGGATCACTTGCGACCGGACGAACGTGGCTTCGAGCATGTGGTCAATCCGCTGCTGGGTGCGCAGCCTGCGGATTTCGGCACGGTTGCCGCCCTGTACGCCGATCCGCAGCAGCGGCTGTGGATCGGCAGCAGCCACGGTGTGTTCGTGCGTGAGGCCGATGGGCAGATACGACGTGTGTTGCCGGAGGACCCGAAGCAGACGATGGACGCATGGCGCATCGAAGGTGATGGCGACGAGGTGCGCATTGCCGTCACGGATGGCCTGGTGATCATCGGCAAGGACGGCCTGGCACACCGTTTTGCCGCGTCGGTGATCCCCTCCACCAATGTGATGGGCAGTGTCCGCGACAACGCGGGCCGCTTGTGGATCGGTACGCAGAAAGGCCTGTTCCTGCAGGCACGGACGGATGGCCCGGTGACCGCGGTGACCGATCAGCCGGCGCTCTACGGCAACCTGCCGGGCAGCTGGGTATGGCAGCTCATGGTCGATCGCGAAGGTGGCCTGTGGGCGGTCCTGTTCGATGGCGGCGTGGCCTATCTGGCACCGGGCTGGAACCGGTTCAGCCGGTTCACCCATATTCCCGACGATCCCACCAGCCTGCGCGATTCGGTCGCCACGACCATGGCGCGCGGCAAGGATGGTCGTCACGTCTGGGTTGGCGAGCGTGGTGGCCGGATCGACCGGCTCGATCCGCTGAGTGGCCGGGTCGAGCATGTGCTGTCCGGTCTGCATGGCGATGTGATCGGCATGACCGAGGACGCCAGGCAGCGCATGTGGGTGGCCGTGCAGGGTGCGTTGTACCGCGTCACGGACGGGAAGGTCGAACAGGTCGATCCGGGAGGTGCGTTGATGCAGCGTCCACTGGAGGTCGAACCCGGCCCGGATGGTCAGATGTATGTGCGCACGTTTGGCCGTGGAGTGTTCCGCATCGATCCCGAGACGCTGGCGGTGGTGCGGATTCCCATGGACGGACCGGGCGACAAGGTGTTGTGGGGCAGCCAGATGACCCTGAAGAATGGTATCTTCTGGTACGCCAGCGACGGCGGCATGCTGCGCTTGAACGCCGCCCATGATCGCTTCGAGATGGTGCCCGGCGGGCCAGTCGGGCAATCGGTCGATGCGTTCGATTTCGGCAAGGATGGCATGTGGATAGCGAACGCAGACGGGCTGGCGTTCTACCGTTACAGCGGAAACGGATTGGTGCTGGATCGGCGTATCGACGCGGCGCACGGCTGGCCTTCGGTCAATGTCACCGACCTGCACGTGGACGCGGTGGGGCGCGTGTGGGTCTTCGGCCATGACGGTCTGTGGTACTTCGATCCGGGTACGGGACGATTCCGCTCGTTCGGTCTGCAGGATGGCTTGACCAATGGCGAGTTCTCCCGTGGTTTCGCCTACATGCCCGGCGGCTACATCTACGCGGCCACCCTCGGCGGCGTGATGGCCTTCGATCCGGATCGGGTCAGCCCGCAAGTGGGTCAGCCCGAGTTGGCGATCACCCATGTCAGTGTGCGCCGCCATGGCGTGACGCAAACGTTGCCGATCAGCGAACGGCCGCTGGAGATCGGCTGGCAGGATAGCCAGCTCACGGTCGAGGCACGCGTGTTTTCCTATGTGGATCCATCCGCCAATCATTACCGTTTCCGGCTGAGCGGTTTCGACAATGGCTGGGTCGATACCGGCAGCCGCGGCGAGCGGGATTTCACCGGACTGGGTGCCGGTGACTATGCGCTGGACGTGATGGCATCCGGTGCGCGTGGTGTCTGGACGCATCAGTCCACACCACTGCGCATCCACGTGCAGGCACCGCCGTGGATGCGCTGGTGGGCGTGGCTGGTCTATGTCCTGCTGCTGGCATGGGTGGTGTGGATGATCCTGTTGGCGTGGCGTCGCCGGCTGGCGCAGCGTCACCGGATCCAACTGGCCGAACAGCGTCGCAGCCTGGCCGAGCAGGCCAGCGCGGCCAAGACCCAGTTCCTGGCCACGCTCAGTCACGAGATCCGCACGCCGATGACCGGTGTGATGGGCATGGCCGAACTGCTGCAAAGTACGCCGCTCAATCAGCAGCAGCATGACTACGCGGATGCCATGCAGCGCTCCGGCAGCATGCTGCTGAAACTCCTCAACGATGCGCTGGATCTGGCGCGCATCGAGGCCGGCAAACTGGAGCTGGAATCGGCGCCCTTCGATCCGCGCCAGCTGGTGAGGGAAGTGGCGCAGCTGGAACGCGGGCTGGCGCAGTCCAGACATGTTCGCTTCGAGCTGGAAATCGCCGACGATCTGCCGGCGCTGGTAGTCGGCGATGCGATACGCATCAAGCAGGTGCTGCTGAACCTGGCGAACAATGCGTTGAAGTTCACCGAACGCGGCAGCGTGACCCTGCACGCGCAACGGGCCGGCGAAGATCTGCGATTCAGCATCAGCGACACCGGGCCCGGCATTCCCGAAGCCAGCCAGGCGCGGCTGTTCCAGCGCTTCGAGCAGGAAGACGGTCCGCAGCGTCGTGCAGGCAGCGGGTTGGGACTGGCGATCTGCCGCGAACTGGTGGGCATGATGGGCGGCAGCATCGAGCTGCAGTCGCAGCTCGGGCACGGCAGCACGTTTCATGTGCGCCTGCCACTGCATGCACCGGTCCCGACGGCCTCGTCGGCGCTCATGCCGGCGCATGTGAGCGACGATCGTTGTCACCGCCTGCTGCTGGTGGAGGACGATGCGATCGTCGCCGCCGTCATCTGTGGGCTGTTGCAACGGCAGGGGCATGCCGTGGTGCACGTCGTCAACGGCCTCGCCGCGCTGGCTGAGCTGGAACAGGGACAATTCGACGCGATCCTGCTGGATCTGGATCTGCCTGGTGTCGACGGCTTCCAGGTCGCCCGGCTGATCCGGCTGCGCGAATCTGAGGGTTGCAATGTGCCGATCGTGGCGGTGACTGCGCGCTCCGGCGGCGAGGACGAGGCGCACGCCCGGGCGGCGGGTATGGATGGATTCCTGCGCAAGCCATTGACTGGTGAACAGCTGGCCGATGCGCTGTCCCAGGTCGTGGTGACCGCCGTGCCGCCCGTCTCCGGTTGCGCCTGAGCTACATGTCGTTCTTGTAAAGTTCGAAACCGCGCTGCTGGTATTCGCGCCAGCGCGTGCGCGAACCATCGCGCTCGGCCGGGTCGGCAGCCACCACTTCCAGCACGCGCTGACAGCGACCGCCAGGGCAGTTCTCGCGCAGGTTGATCACCAGCGGACGGTCCTCGCTGTCGATGCCTGGCGGCACGATCAGTACGGCGGTCTGCGCGTCGTCGTCGTCGCCGGCCAGCTGATGCGGAATCAGCGCATCGTCGTCGAATGCCCACAGCAGCTCATCGAGCGCCTCGGCTTGCGCATAGTCGCGGGTCAGGATCAGCGTTGGCTGCTGCGATGCGAACGCCTTCTTCGCCAGCTCGCAGACCAGCAGCAGGGGCTGCTCGCGAAAGCGCGGCTTGTCGATCAGGTAGAAGTCGGCGCGTGGCATCGAGTGACGTTACTCAGCCTGCGCGGTCGATCAGCCACTGCGCCAGCAATGCAACCGGCCGCCCGGTCGCCAGACCCTTGCGACCTTCGTCCCAGGCGGTGCCGGCGATATCCAGATGGGCCCAGCGTTGACCGTCGGTGAAGCGCGACAGGAAGCAGGCAGCAGTGATCGCACCGGCACTCTTGCCGCCGATGTTGGCGACGTCGGCGAAACCCGAGTCGAGCTGTGCCTGGTAGTCGTCCCACAACGGCAGGCGCCAGGCACGATCAAGCGTCTGCTCGCCGGCGGTGAGTAGTTCGGCGGCGAGATCATCGTGCTTGCTCATCAGGCCGGTGGCGTGCTTGCCGAGAGCGATGACACAGGCGCCAGTGAGCGTGGCGGCATCGATCAGCGTATGCGGCTGGAACGTCTGTGCGGTGTAGGTCAGCGCGTCGCACAGGATCAGGCGGCCTTCGGCATCGGTGTTGAGCACTTCGATGGTCAGGCCGGACAGGCTGGTCAGCACGTCACTGGGGCGGTAGCTGTCACCGTCGGGCATGTTCTCCACGCTCGGCACCACGCAGACCAGGTTGAGCTTCAGGCCCATCTGCACGGCGGCCACGAATGCACCGAGTACGCCGGCGGCGCCACCCATGTCGAACTTCATCTCTTCCATGCCGGCACCGGGCTTCAGGCTGATGCCGCCGGAGTCGAACGTGACCCCCTTGCCGACGAATGCGTAGGGCTTGTCGCCCTCGTTGCCACCCTTGTACTCCAGCACGATCAGCCGGGGCTTGTTGACCGAGCCGCGGCCTACCGCCAGCAGCGAGCCGAAGCCGAGCCTTTCCATCTCGACCTCGTCGAGCACCTTGCAGCTGACCTTGTCCCTGCCTGCGGCAAAGGCCTGTGCCTGCCCGGCGATGTAGCTCGGGTTGCAGATGTTCGGCGGCAGGTTCGCCAGGTCGCGGGCGAAACGCACGCCTTCGGCGATCGCAAGCGCCTGGTCGAGGCCGCCCTGCGCTTCGTCGCCGGCGGCGAAGATGAGCGAGCCGAGTTCCGGCTGCTTGCTCTTGTCGCGCGGCTTGAACGTGGCGGTGTAACGGTAGGCGGCGTGATCGCTCGCCAGGGCGGCGGCGCGCACGCGCCAGGCGCTGTCGTGGCCCGGCACGTCCACTTCGGTCAGATAGGACACCGCATCGGCGAGCGGCAGCTTGCCCACGGCACGCGCCGCTTCGATGTTGACCTTCTGGAAACGGGCCGCGTCGAACGATTTCTGCGAACCCAGCCCGACCACCAGTACGCGCTTCGCCGTCACCCCGGCCGGCGCAAACAGCAGGGTGGTGCTGCCGGCCTTGCCGCTGATGTCACCACTCTCCACCTGACGCTTGATCAGGCCACCGGTGGCGCTGTCCACCCGTGCGGCGGCGCTGGTCAGCATGCCGTGTTCGTACACGCCGACCAGTACGCAGGCGGCATCGACGGTTTCGGGGGCGGCGGTGCCGAGGCTGAACTGGAGTGTCATCGCGATGGTTCCTGCATGAGCCCGGCCATGGCCGGACAGGCTAGACTTGTGGTTTGTCGGCCCGATCGGCCGAATGGATCAAGCGGACAAGTTTATCGCATGCTGAGCATTCTCGACCGCTATTTCCTGCGCGAGCTGGGGCAGACCATGCTCGCCACCGCGATTGTGCTGCTGGCCATCATGTCCGGCACCACCTTTGCGCAGGTGCTGAAGCAGGTGGCCAACGGCAGCTTCCCGGCCAGCGTGATGTTCCAGGTGCTGGGCCTGAACATGATCGAGGGGCTGCCCACCCTGCTGCCACTCTCGGCCTTCCTTGGCGCGTTGTATGGCCTCGGCCGCATGTATCGCGAAAGCGAGATGCACGTGCTGGCTTCTTCCGGTATGGGGGCAAGCGGCCTGCTGCGACCGATGACGCTGTTGGCGGTGTTGGTGGCGGTGTTGGTGGCGGTGGTGTCGCTGTGGCTCGGCCCATGGGCTTACCGCACTTCCGACGCGCTGGTGTCGGCGGCGAACCGTTCGGTGATCGCTGCTGGCCTCGATGCGGGCCGCTTCACGCCACTTCCGAACCGGGGGGGCATCATCTTTGTCGACACCCTGAGCCGTGACGGCAGCGTGCTCGGCAATACCTTCATTGCCGCCGAGCGTACCGACAAGGACGGCACCCGCAAGATCAAGCTGATCACCGGCAAGCACGGCCAGATGTATCAGGAAAGCAGCGGCACCGACCGTTTCCTGGCGATCTACAACGGTTGGCAATACGAGATCCCGCTGGGTGCCGACAACTGGCGCAAGATGCAGTACGAGCGCAACGACACGTCGCTGTCCAATGTGCAATCCGACAGCACGACCGAGGATCCCGCGGCGAGCCTGGATACCTCAGCGTTATGGGGCGCTGACAACGCCGACGCGCGCGCCGAATTTGCCTGGCGCACCATTGCGCCAGCCATGAGCCTGGTGTTGTTGATGCTGGCACTGCCGTTGTCGCGGCAGAGTCCGCGTGAGCCGCGTTTCGGCCGTCTGTTGCTGGCGGTGCTCAGTTTCTATGTGTATTACCTGCTGCTGGCGCTTTGTCGCGGACAGCTTGCCAAGGGTCACTGGCACCATGCCACGCCGATGTGGATCGTGAGCCTGCTGGTCTTCGCGTTCGCTGCCTGGATGTTCCGCAGCCAGTATGTCGCGCGCAAACCGAGCAGGGCGGTGGCCCGATGAGTGCCATGCGGATCAAGCGTGTTGACTGGCTGGTCGGCATCACCGTGCTCAGTTCGTTGATGATGGTCTGGCTGGTACTCACCGGCTTCGATGCGGTGCTGCATTTCCTGCAGCAGCTCGGCAACATCGGCAAGAACGGTTACACGTTGACCAACGCGATCGTGTACATACTCGTCACCACGCCGCGGCGGCTTTACGAGATGTTCGGCAATGCGGCGCTGATCGGTGGTCTGCTCGGGCTGGGTGGCCTGGCCGCCACCGGCGAGTTGACCGCATTGCGTGCGACCGGCATGTCCAAGCTGCGTATCGCGACATCTGCGGTCGGTATCGTGGCGGTATTGATGGTCGGAGTGGTAATCCTGGGCGAAACCGCCGCGCCATGGGGCGACCAGCAGGCACAGGCGATGGACCTTCGCCTGAAATCGTCAGGCAGTATCGGTTCGACCAGCAGCGGTTTGTGGGCGCGCGATGGCGATCGCTTCATCAATGCCAAGAGCAGTCTGCTGCGGCAGGTGAACGGGCATGATGCGATACAACTGGCAGACGTTCGGGTGTTCACCCTGACGCCAGACGGGCAGCTGAGCCGTTTCGACTGGGCCAAGACGGCCGAGCACAATGGCAAGCAATGGGTGTTCGATCAGGTACGCAGTACCACGCTGGACGAGCATGGCACGCACACCACCACGGCAGTCAACGAGCATTGGGAGTCACGACTCGATCCGAGTGTGCTGGAGCAGTCATTGATCCAGCCGCAATATCTGGCCATGCGCGACCTGCGTCGCAACATGCTCTATCTGGAAACCAATGGCGAAAGCCCGGGCGTGTACGCCGTTGCGTTCTGGGGACGTGCGCTATATCCGTTGAACGTGCTGGTGCTGGTGCTGTGCGCGATGCCATTCGCATTCGGTGCGTTGCGTTCGGGCGGTCTGGGCAAGCGCATGTTTCTCGGCATGTTGCTGGCGATCGGCTGGTATTTCCTGCAGAAGGCGATGGTCAGCTTCGGTACGGTCTACGGTATTCCGCCGCTGGTGGCCAATCTGCTGCCGGCCATGGTCCTGGCATTGGCGGCGTGGCTTTATTTCCGCAAGCATGCCTGATGATTTCGGGCGGGCTCACTGCGACGACCTAATCCAGCATGGCGAGTGATTCGGGGGTTTCGATGTCGACGTTGGTGATCGCCTGCGCATCCGGTGCGAACTTGCCGTCCTGGGCCAGTTGCGCGAACAGGCCGCCGTGTTCAATCAGCTCATCGAAGCGCCCTTCTTCGACCAGTCGCCCCTGATCCAGCACCAGGATCAAGTCGGCGTTGCGCACGGTGGACAGCCGGTGTGCGATCACGAAGGTGGTACGGCCCTGGGTCAGCGTATCCAGGGCGCGCTGGATGCGTGCCTCAGTGGCGTTGTCGAGTGCGCTGGTGGCCTCGTCGAGTACCAGGATCGGCGCATCCTTCAGCATGGCGCGGGCGATCGCCAGGCGCTGGCGCTCGCCACCGGACAGTGAGCGGCCGCGTTCGGCAACGAGGGTCTCCAGCCCTTCCGGTTTGTTGGCGATGAACGTGGCCGCTTCGGCCGCGGCGACGGCCTGCTCGATCTCGGCGAGGTCGGCATCGGGCTTGCCCACGCGCAGGTTGTCCAGGATCGAGCGATAGAACATGCCCGGATCCTGGAATACCACGCCGATGTTCTGGCGCAGCGAATCGAGCGTGACCGCACGGATGTCATGTCCATCGATGCTGATGTGTCCGCTGGACGGATCGTAGGCGCGGTAAAGCAGGCTGAGTGCGGTGGTCTTGCCGGCGCCGGTCGGGCCGACTAGGGCGATCGTGCTGCCGGCGGCAGCACGGAAGCTAAGCCCGTGCAGCGCCGGCTGCACCGGGTCGTAGCCGAAGCTGACCTGGTCGAACACCACTTCGCCGCGCACGCGCGGCAGCTCGATCGCGTCGGGTGCCTCGACGATCGCCGGGCGCTGGTCGAGCACGAAGAAGTAGTCGTGCAACGACTGGGTCTGGAAGAACAGGCCGGAGATGAAGCTGGCGAACTGCTCCAGTCGGCCGATCAACATCAGCGAAAAGCCGACGAAGCTGACGATGCCACCCACCGTCACTTCGCCGCGCGCATGCAAGGTGGTGCCGAGTGCGAAGATCGCCACGATGGTCAGCGTGCTGGCTGCCCGGTTCAGCACCGACAGGATCGCCCAGCCGCGCAGCACCGGATACTGCGCCGCCAGCACGCGCGTCATCATCTCCTTCAGCGCGGCGGCTTCGGCGCTGAGGCGGGTGAAGCTCTGCACCACGGTGACATTGCCGAACACGTCGCCGGCGCGCGTGGCGATCTCGTGGTGCAGTTCCTCCACCTCGCCCTGCGCCTTGTGCGTGCGTTGCACTGCGACCGCATTGGATACGGCGAAAATGACCATCAACGAGATCATCAGCAGGGCCAGCTTCCAGTTCATCGCCAGCGCGATCGGGATCATCACGAAGATCGACAGCAAGGTGGCGAGGTGTTCGCGGAAGAAGCTCAGCCACAGGTTGAACAGGTTGCTGACGCCGTTGTTCATGATCCGCGCGAGCCGCCCGGTGTGATGTTCGCCGTGGAACGCCAGCGGCAGTGCCGCGGCATGTTCGAAGAATGCGGCGATCGCGGCCAGTCGACGCCGATGCGCGAGCCGGTCGGCATGCAGCGATACCCATACGCTGGCCAGCACGCCACCGAAGCCGGCCAGCGCCCACAGCGCGATCAATCGCGGCGCGTGGCTGGCATCCGGTGCCGCGAGGGCATCGACCACGCGGCCAAACAGCATCGGCTCGAGGAAGTACACGCCGGCCAGCGCGAGATTGGCCAGCGCCAGTGTGATCGCCAGCTTCCGTTCGGGCGCGAGCAGCCCAAGCACGCGCATGTAGAGACGCAGGATGGACACGACGACAGAACCCCATGGATGCGTGATGGCACGCTGCGAATTTCGCCATGCTACTACTGCTGCCCGGCTGAATCGGGCCCTTCAGCCGGTGTTTGTCGCGACGACGGCTTGCCCGCGTCGGCGTGACCGATCAAGCTGATGCGGTTGCCCGAACGAGAGGATATGCCGTGGATGTGATCGACCTGCGCAGCGACACCGTGACCCGCCCGACCCCCGCGATGCGCGCGGCGATGCTGGCCGCGGAGGTCGGCGATGACGTCTACGGCGAGGACCCCACGGTCAATGCGCTGCAGCAGCGGTTGGCTGACGAGCTCGGTTTTGATGCAGGCTTGTTCGTCCCCAGCGGTACGCAGTCCAACCTGCTGGCGCTGTTGGCACATTGCGAACGCGGTGACGAGTATCTGGTCGGCATGGATGCGCATACCTACAAGTTCGAGGGCGGC
The DNA here is from genome assembly GCF_054782855.1 of Rhodanobacter koreensis. NCBI lineage: Bacteria > Pseudomonadati > Pseudomonadota > Gammaproteobacteria > Lysobacterales > Rhodanobacteraceae > Rhodanobacter > Rhodanobacter koreensis. Next base: position 344,222 of record NZ_BAAGRR010000012.1, read on the forward strand.
GGAGCAGCCGTGCTTGGCTCGATCCAGCCGCAGCCGATCGTGCAGGCGGCGGATGGCAGCCTGCCGCTGGAACGCATCGAGGCAGCGATCAAGCCGGTCGATCCGCACTTCGCGCGCACCCGTGTGCTGGCCTTGGAGAACACCTGGCACGGTCGTACGCTGCCACTGGATTACCTGACAGCCGCGCATGATGTGGCCCGTTCGCACGGATTGGGGCTGCATCTGGACGGCGCGCGCCTGTACAACGCGGCAGTGGCCTGCGATGTGCCGGCGCGGGAGATCGCGCGGCATTTCGATACCGTATCGATCTGCCTGTCAAAAGGGCTCGGCGCGCCGGTCGGTTCGGTGCTGGTCGGTTCGCATGCGCTGATCGACAAGGCGCGCCGCTGGCGCAAGGTGACCGGCGGCGGCTGGCGCCAGGCCGGCATCCTTGCGGCGGCAGGCCTGCATGCGCTGGATCATCATGTCGCCCGACTGGCCGAGGATCACCGGCGCGCGGCGTATCTGGCCGGTCGCCTGCGCGAGGTCGCCGGCATCGACCTGCTCGGGCAATACACCAACATGGTGTTCGTCGATGTGCCGGCCGAACGGTTGCGCGAACTGGACGTCCATCTGAAAGAAGCGGGCATCCGCATAAGCATCGGCTATCTGCCTACGCTGCGGCTGGTGACGCATCTGGATATCGATGACGGCGGTGTCGAGCGTACGGTCGATGCCTTCGCGGCATTCTTCAATCGCCGCTGAAGTGCCGTTGCAAAGCAGTGCTGCCGCTGGCCGTGATCAGTGGAACAGCAGATTGACCGCGACCAGGGTGACGATCAGCACCAGCAGGGTCAGCGGGGCACCGACGCGCAGGAAGTCCCTGCCCTTGTAGCCGCCAGGGCCGGTGACCATCATCAGCGCCGGATGGCCGGAGCTGAGCAGGAAGGTATTGGACGAGGACACCGCAACGATCAGTGCATAGGCGGATGGGTTGCCACCGGTGGCGACCGCTACGCTGATCGCGATCGGCACCATCATCACGGTCGCACCGACATTCGACATCACCTGCGAGAACAGCAGGGTCAGTACGGCCAGCGACAGTTGCAGCACCCAGTGCGAGGCATGTCCAAGATGCTGCAGCACGACCTGCGCGATCCACGCGGCAGTGCCGGTGGAATCCATCGACCAGCCCAGCGGAATCAGGCAGGCAGTCACGAAGATCGTCTTCCAGTTGATCGCCTTGTACGCCTCGTCCATGTTCAGCACGCCGGTGAGCAACATGCCGATCGCGCCGGTCATCATCGCCACCGACAGGTCGAGGTTGGTGAACAGCGCCAGGCACTTGGCCAGCACGAAGAAGCCCACCGCCTGCCAGATCTTGCCGGGGCGCTGTTCTTCCTTCGGGATGTCGGTGACGACGACCAGGTCCTTGTCCTCGGCCGCCAGCGACAGGTCGCGCCAGTTGCTGTGCAGCACCACGGTGTCGCCGGCGCGCAGGGTCACCCCGCGCACGTCATCGCGAAATACCTGGTCGCCGCGGGTCACCGCCAGCACCGAAATGCCGAAGCGCTTGCGCAGGCGCAGGTCGCCGATGGTCTGCTTGATGAAGCGCGAGACCGGTGGGATCACCACTTCGGAAATGCCGGCGCGGGTCGGGTTGAACTGCTCGCCGAGCTGGCGCATGCGGGTCGACAGCCGGCACAGCTGATTGTTGGCAAACTGATTCAGCTGGTCGCGCGGGCCGAGCACGCCGAGTACCGAACCGACCCAGATCACGTGATCGGCCGGTGGTGCCATGCGTGCGTCGTTGCCACTCTTGATCGCCAGGATCAGCGGCGCACCGTGCAGTTGTTCCACTTCGCCGATGCTCATGCCGACCAGCGGGCTTTCCGCGGTGACGGTGAGCTCGGCGGTCTCGCCGCCGATGCCGTAGGTTTCGGCGAAGTAGCTCTCGGTGCGGCCGGGCGTCACCTTCAGCCGTTCGTCCTCATGCCCGGGCAGCAGCTTGCGGCCGAAGAAGTAGAAGTACGCCACGCCGAGCAGGGCCAGCGCCAGGCCGATCGGGGTGACGCTGAACAGGCCGAACTTCGGGATCGTGTGCGCGCCCGGCGGCAGGTTCATGTTGGCGCTGGCGATCAGGTCGTTCAGCACGATCAGCGGCGAGTTCGCGATCAGCGTGGTGTTGGTCGCGGTGAGAATGCAGAACGCCATCGGCAGCAGCAGGCGCGACAATGGCACACCGGTGCGCGCGGACAGGCGGCTGCTGACCGGGATCATCAGTGCGGCCAGCGCCTGGCTGGGGATCACCGCGCTGAACAGGCTGGCGACCAGGTTGATCACCACGCCGAGGCGCGATTCCATGCCACGCGCCATGCGCATCACGAAGCGGGCGGTGAGGTTGAGCACGCCGGCGCGATCCAGCCCCTCGCCCATGATCATGATCGCGATGATCGCGATCACCGCATTGCCGGCGAAGCCGTTGAACACGCGGTCGGAGGGGATCAGGCCGGTCAGGCCGATCGCCACCACCACCAGCAGCGCCACCATGTCGGCGCGGATCCACTCCAGCACCAGCATCAGCATGGTGAAGCCCACCAGCCCCAGTACCAGGATCATTTCGGGGGTGAGCGAAAGTCCCACTAGCTGACGTCCCGGAAGGATGGCGGGTTACGGCGGATACGGCGGGGCAGTGGAAGCTTCACGCTGCGTCGATTCGTCCCTGTGTGGATTGCCGCAGTATAAGCGGGCCAGCCTGACTGCTGGTGAATCGGAGCGCTGCCAAAGCCATGGGGTCTGTGCGACTCACGATGGAAGAGGCGATCCATGGCCGCTTCGAAGTCGTCATTCCGGCGCAGGCCGGAATCGCTCTCGGAATAGCGGGCAGGTAGTGCCCGTCTGGCTCGTGCCAGGTGCTTCAAGGGCGGACATGGTCCACCGCGTCCGGCTCAAGCTTTGCGGTACAGCAGATCCCACACGCCATGACCGAGCTTCAGGCCGCGTCGTTCGAAGTGGGTCTCGATGCGCCACGCCGGTTTCTCGGCGTACTGGCCCGGTGCGACGGCATTGCGCCAGTCCGGCGCGGCTTCCATGACCTCAAGCATGTGTCCGGCATACGGCTGCCAGTCGGTGGCCAGGTGCAGCAGGCCGTCCGGCGCCATGCGCGAGGCCAGCAGGGCGACGAACTCCGGCTGGATCAGTCGGCGCTTGTTGTGGCGTTTCTTGTGCCATGGGTCCGGGAACCAAATGCGAGCCTCGGCGAGTGTGCCGGGCGCGATCTCGTGTTCGAGCACTTCCACCGCATCGTGCTTGTACAGCCGCACATTGCTCGCCTCGCGTGCGGCCAGTGCGTTCATCAGGCGGCCGACACCGGGGCCGTGCACCTCGATGCCGAGAAAGTCGCGGGCGAGATCGTGCTCGCTGGCCCAGGCCAGTGCCTCGCCATTGCCGAAGCCGATCTCCATCACCAGCGGCGCCTGGCGGCTGAAATGCGCGCTGAAATCACGCGGAGTGCCGCCGTAATCGATGCCGAAGCGTGACCACAGCGTGTCGAACGCGCGCTGCTGCGCCGGCGTCATGCGCCCTTCGCGCAGCACGAAGCTGCGGATGCGGCGCATGTATTCCGGCGCGGTGCCGTCGTGGTCGCGGTGTTCGCTCATGCCCGTTCAGCCGATCGTGCCGTCGATCGGCGAGGACGCCGAGGCGTAGCGCTTGCGCGGGATGCGACCGGCACGGAAGGCAGCGCGTCCGGCCTGGATTGCCAGCTTCATTGCATGCGCCATCAGCACCGGATCCTTCGCGCCGGCAATCGCGGTGTTCATCAGCACACCGTCACAGCCCAGTTCCATCGCGATGGCCGCGTCCGATGCAGTGCCCACACCCGCGTCGACGATGATCGGCACCTTGGCGTTCTCGATGATCTCCAGCAGGTTGTAACGGTTCTGGATGCCGAGGCCCGAGCCGATCGGCGCGGCCAGCGGCATCACCGCGACGCAGCCGATCTGCTCCAGCCGCCTGGCCAGGATCGGATCATCGCTGGTGTAGACCATCACCTCGAAGCCGTCGGCGACCAGGATCTCGGCGGCCTTCAGCGTTTCCACCACGTCGGGGAACAGCGTGCGCTGGTCGCCGAGCACTTCGAGTTTCACCAACTGATGGCCGTCCAGCAGTTCGCGGGCGAGCTTGCACGTACGCACGGCGTCGACCGCGTTGTAGCAGCCGGCGGTGTTCGGCAGCAGGGTGAACTCCTCCGGCGGCAGTGCATCGAGCAGGTTGGGCTGACCGGCATCCTGGCCGATGTTCACGCGACGGATCGCCACGGTGACGATCTCGGCACCGGCGGCCTGCGAGGCGGCGCGGGTCTCGTCGAAATCCTTGTACTTGCCGGTGCCGGTGAGCAGGCGCGAGCCGTAGCTTTTGCCGGCGATGATCAGCGGATCGGCGATGTCGTGGGTCTTGCGATTCATGGCGATGCCTTGGGTGCGGGCGGGCGTGGCGGTGGGACGGTGAAGCGAGGCGACGGAAATTCAGCCGCCACCGATGGCGTGGACGATTTCGAGCTGGTCGCCATCGGCCAGGAGGTGGGTGGCGTGCAGGCTGCGCGGCACGATTTCATGGTTGAGTTCCACCGCCACCCGTCGGCCCGCGTAGCCGGCCTGTTCCAGCAACTGGGCAACGGTGGTGGCGGGGGCGCAGTCGCGCGGCTGGCCATTGAGCGTGATATGCATCTGCGCATTGTAGCGGCTGTGGCGGTGGGCACCGAATGCCGTAATGCGTCGACGAGCGAAATCCCGCGCGGGCATGGGGTGTTGTCGATTAAGCTGGCCGCCACCTGCGATTCATGCGGCGTTCGGTCCGTGATGGCGTGCTGCAACGTGTTGCATGGCAGGCGGGTTTCTGGTTCGGTGTGGTAGCTTCACGGCGCCGGCTTTCCAACGGCGCGTGCCACGCGTTACCATCCGCCGGCCAGAGCGGGTGTAGCTCAATGGTAGAGCTGTAGCTTCCCAAGCTACTGACGAGGGTTCGATTCCCTTCACCCGCTCCATTCCCCGATCCCCACCGAGCAACTCCGAACCCTTATGGCGGATCTGATTACCACGGATCTGATCATCTTGGGTTGGCGCGAGCGGCTGGCCCTGCCGCAGTTGGGCATCGACCTGCTCAAGGCCAAACTTGATACCGGCGCGCGCAGCAGTTCGCTGCATGTCGATACTCTCGAGGAATTCCGGCGCGGCGACGAGACGTGGCTGCGTTTCACCATGCATGTCGGCCGGCGCCAGCCGGTACATGTGTGCTGCGAGGCACCGGCGCTCGACCGGCGTGCCGTGACCGACACTGGCGGGCGGCGCACCGAGCGCTGGTTCATTCGCAGCGAGGTGCAACTGGCTGGCCAGAGCTTCAGCACCGACATCAACCTGACCGATCGACGGCATATGCTGTTTCCGCTCTTGCTCGGCCGCAGTGCCCTGAGCGGGCGCTTTGTGGTCGATCCGGCACGTTCCTATACCCAGTCGCGGCCACTGACGGTGGCTAGAGACCTTTCATGACGATCCGCGTATGAAGATTGCAATCCTGTCGCGCAATACGCGCCTGTATTCGACCAAGCGGCTGGTCGAGGCCGGTCGTGAGCGCGGTCACGTGGTGCGCGTGCTCGACCCGTTGCGCTGCTATGTACGTATTGCACCCGGTGCCGTGGCGATCCGCTACAAGGGCAGGGAAGTGCGCGACATCGACGCAGTGATTCCGCGCATCGGCACCACCAGCACCTTCTACGGCACCGCCGTGTTGCGCCAGCTGGAAATGATGGGCGTATACACACCGAACCCATCGGATGCGGTGCTGCGTGCACGCGACAAGCTGCGCTGCCTGCAGATCCTCGCCGCGCAGGGCATCGACATGCCGGTTACGGTATTCGGCGACAACCCGGACGATACGGCCGACGTGCTGGCCCTGCTCGGCGATCCGCCGCATGTGATCAAGCTCAACGAAGGCAGCCAGGGCACCGGCGTGGTGCTGGCCGAGAAACGCAGCGCATCGCAGAGTGTGATCGAAGCGTTCCGCGGTCTGTACGCGAACTTCCTGGTGCAGGAGTTCATCGCCGAAGCCAAGGGCAGCGACCTGCGCTGCTTCGTGGTCGGCAAGAAGGTGGTGGCGGCGATGCAGCGCGACGCCAGCCCGGGCGAGTTCCGCGCCAATCTGCATCGCGGCGGCACGGCGATGGCCGCGACGCTCAGCGCAGAAGAAAAACGCATCGCAATACGCGCAGCCGGTGCGCTGGGACTGGGTATCGCTGGTGTCGATCTGTTGCGCTCCAATCGCGGGCCGCTGCTGCTTGAGGTGAATTCCTCGCCGGGTCTGGAGGGTATCGAGGCTGCCACTGGGGTCGACGTAGCCGGCGCGATCATGGGCCTGTTACTTGCACAGGCCGGTGACGCGGCGCCAGGCGCGCGTACGCGCCGGAGCGCATTACGAAACGTTTAGTACGAAGATCTTCGTTGACATTGTTCTGTTAGCTGACCTAGCATCCATTGCAGGATGATCAGGCGTCGGGTGCTCCCCGCCGGGACACCACCTGATCCGGGGAGGATCAGGCATGAAACGGAAGCCTTGGTTGATGGGTGCAGTGGTGGCAGCAGCACTGCTGCAGGCGAGTGCGGTTTGCGCTTACAAGACGGAAGTCCTCGTAAAGGCCGATAACAAGGACGACTTCGCCACACTGGTTGTGGCCGTGCGTCAACAGATGCAGCCCGGGGGGCGCTACGAATTTGTCGACGCACGTGAACGCGAGACGGTCGAGACGAATCTGGCTGCCATGCAATCGTTGCTGGATAAATACGGCACAGTTGCGCAGATGGACATGAGCGCGAAAATACAGCTTTTCAACGATCAAGAAGTCGTCAACGCCATTCTGACGCGGAGAGACGACGAACGTTTGGTATGTGAGTCGGTACCTCCCTTGGGGTCCCATATACCGAGGACGAGCTGCCGCACTTATCGCGAAATTGAGACAGAGCGTCGCGATATCCAGAATTTGAAGATGCAAATGCTGCAGGTACCGGCGATCAGGGCCAAAAAGGGAAATGGTTGAACCGGGAGCCACTTGCCACCGCATGGCGAGCAATTCAATGCGCTTGCATTTCAGCACAGGACCGTCGGTATTGAAGGCCTGATCCGGCTTGGCTTGCGTACCAATGATGGCGAACTGGAGATCCTGCGTGTCCTGTGGAGCAGCCATGCTGCGCCGGTGCGAAAAGTGTGTAAGCCCCTCGTCCCGATGTCTGCCGTGGTTACACCGCACGCTGAGACTTTTCCAGGTGAAGCATTCCAGGCACTCGGCGCACGCTGCGAAACGTCTTGCAGTTTGTTGAACAGGCTTCACGGTAATGGATCGCACGGACGCGCCGCGGGCATGTCAGTCGGCGCAATACATTACGAAGCAATTAGTACGAACATCTTCGTTGACAGCGCTTGGTCAGCTGGCCTAGCATCCGGCGCAGGATGATCGGGTGTGGGGTGCTCCGTGGGAGCGCAACCTGATCCGGGGAGAGTGGGGCATGAAACTGAGGTCCTGGTTGGTGGGTGCGGTCGTGGGGGTGGCGTTGCTGCAGGCGAGTGCTGTTTATGCCAAGACGGAAGTCATCGTGAAGGCCGAGAACAAGAGCGACTTCACTGCGGTGGTGGCGGCCGTGCATCAGCAGATGCAGTCCGGTGGACGCTATGAATTCGTCGATCAGAATGAGCGCCAGAAGATCGATGCGAGCTTCGCCGACATGCAGTCGCTGTTCGACAAATACGGTACCGTTGCGCAGATGGATCAGAACACGAAAGTCCAGCTGTTCAACGACCAGGAGGCAGTCAATGCGATTCTGACCCGTCGTGACGACAAGCGGCTGGTATGCGAGTCAGTGGCGCCGATCGGCTCCCACATACCGAGGACGACCTGCCGCACTTATCGCGAGATCGAACTGGAGCGTAGCCAAACCCAGCAAATGCAGCAGCAAATGCTGCAGGTGAACACCCCCAGGGGTGGCAAGGGTTGAACGTCATGTGGCCTGCCATCGTCGTGATGGCAGGCCATGGCATTCAGAGAACCGGGGTGTCGGCATGAGGACGCAATCTTCAACCAGTCCCAGACCCACCGAGGGTGAACTCGAGATCCTGCATGTCTTGTGGGCACACGATGCCTGCACCGTACGCGAAGTGCACGATGTACTCCGTCCCGATATCGGCACGGGCTACACCACGACGCTGAAGCTGTTGCAGGTGATGCATGCCAAGGGACTGGTCGAGCGCGATGACACGCAACGCGCGCATGTATACCGTGCAGCGGTCAGCAAGGAGCGCACCCAGAAGCGGTTTCTGCTGGACATGGTGCAACGGGTGTTCGAGGGCTCGTCCTCGCAACTGGTGCTGCATGCGCTTGGCAGCCAGCATGCCAGTCGCCAAGAGTTGCGCGAGATCCGCAGCCTGTTGAACAAGCTCGACAAGGATGCATCGTGATGGACGCGCTGCCGGTGATGCTTGCCAGTGTTCGGGTGGTCGGCTGGACCCTGCTGCACTCGGTCTGGCAGGGCGCGCTGTTGGGCCTGCTGTATGCATTGGTGCGCACGCTGCTGCCTCGCGGCGAGGCGCGTTACCGTTTCGGCATGGCCATCCTGCTGGCGCTTGCCATGTGCCCGCTGCTGACGCTGTGGCGGCTGCTGGAAGCGGTGCCGTCGATCACGTCGACGACCGCCGTTGTGGTGACCCCTTCCATGAATGGCGCCAATGTCGCGTCCAGCACGATTCCATGGACATGGGATGCCGGTCTGGATGCGTTGCTGCCATGGCTGGTGCTGGCGTGGTCATGCGGCGTGCTGCTGCTGTCGCTGCGGGCATGGCGGCAATGGCGGGGGCTGAAGGCGCTCGTGCGCATGGCCGGGCTGATACCGGAGTGGCAAGCCCGGGTCGCCGCGATGACCGCGCGCTTCGGCCTGCACCGGCACGTCACGGTGTTGTGCAGCAAGGTCATTGCCACGCCGGCGGTGGTTGGCTGGGTGCGTCCGGTGATCCTGTTGCCGTTGGCCGTCGTGTGCAATTTCCCGGCGGCACAGATCGAGTTGATCCTTGCCCACGAACTGGCGCATTTGCGGCGCTGGGATCCATTGGCCAATCTGCTCCAGGTGATTCTCGAGACGTTGTGCTTCTATCATCCTGTGGTGCACTGGATATCGCGCGACGTGCGCAACGAACGCGAGATCTGCTGCGACAAGCTGGCGCTTTCGATCAGCGGCGGCAGCCGGCGCGAATTCGTGACGGCGTTGGCCGAGCTCGGTGAATTGCGCGAGCGGCATGCTTCGTTGCTGCTTGCAGCCAGTGGTGGCGTACTGCTGGATCGCGTGCAGTACATGCTACTGCCGGAACGCAGGGGTACGCCGATGCGCACGCCTGCACGCTTCGTGGCCATGCTGCTGGGTGCTGCCCTGGTGGCTCTCACCCTGCAGCTCGAGTGGAAACAGAATCATCTGCAGCGGAACCTGACAGATGCAATGACGCAACTGCAATCTGTGTTGACCTCACGTGGGTTGTCGCTGGCACATGTCGACATCAGCTGGCATCCGACCGATCTGACGTTGAGACACGCCGAGGCGCTGCGACCGCTGGATGATGCATCAAAGGTTCCCAACAGTGCGGCTGTCGGCATTGTGTTACCGGTGGTGCCGGCTGCCGTACTGCCGTCGCATTTACCGTCATTGCGGATTGCCGATCTTTCACTGGTACGGCAGGTTGGGCCAGCGGTGGTGACTGATGAGCCGAATATTGTTGCTAGGCCATCTGCCGGGCAAGCACCCACGCCAATCCGCATCCGACAACCGGTTTACCCGAGCGCCGCACTCATGGCCGGCATCGAGGGGCAAGTAGTGATCGAATTCAGTCTCTCTGCCGATGGAGGTGTGGAGAATCCCCGAGTGGTCAGCGCCCAACCGGCGGGCGTATTCGACCAGGCTGCGATCGATGCGCTGCGTGCGTGGAAATATGCCTTGCCTGAGGCTGGCCCGACATCCCGACGGTATCGTCAGACCATGGCATTCACATTGAATGCAAGCGACGCCGGAGGCGCGAATTCAAAACTGCGGGCTGATCGGAAAATTCAGGCGCATGCGTATTGTCAGATCGTTACGGGAACGCATATTTGCCGGGAGCCCGATGCGGCGGGAGTGCATATCAGTTCCATGGTTGACCGGCCGTCGGGCTCCTGAGCTGAAGCCATCCCCTTGCTCTCATGCGCCGTGCAGGACCATTCGATGTGCTTAACGACGAAGTGAGTACGGGTTAACTGCGCTATAACCCGGTACCCCCTATAAAGCAGGCACTGTTTTTTGCATGGCACTCAGTCGTTGAGGGCGGGTGGCGGCAGATGATGGTATCGGGGCAGTAGCTTGGGCCCAGGTGTGGCGGCGGCGAGTCGCTCATCTGGGCCTTTTTCTTGCCCGTTCGAAGGCGCGTTCAGCTTCGTGTCGCAGTCGGCGCGCTTCGTTCACGCAAGCTTGTTAAGCTTGCACTTACAGCCGTCCCTTATGTCGGCTGCGCAGGAGTGACACATGCGCGTTCTGGTGATTGAAGATAACAGCGATATCGCGACCAACATCGGCGATTATCTGGAGGATCGTGGCCACGTGGTGGATTTCGCCGGCGACGGCGTGACCGGCCTCCATCTGGCGGTAGTGCACGATTTCGACGTGATCGTGCTGGATCTCACACTGCCTGGCATGGATGGCCTGGAGGTGGCCCGCAAGCTGCGCCACGAGGCGCACAAGCAGACCCCGATCCTGATGCTGACCGCGCGCGATGCGCTGGAGCAGAAGCTGACCGGTTTCGAATCCGGTGCCGACGATTACATGACCAAGCCGTTCGCCCTGCAGGAACTGTCGGCGCGGCTGGAGGTGCTGGCGCGCCGCGGCAAGGGGCCGCAGAGCCGCGTGCTGAAAGTGGCCGACCTCACCTTCAACCTCGATACGCTGACGGTTAATCGCGAAGGCAAGTCGATCCAGTTGAACCCGATTGGCCTGAAATTGCTGCAAGCACTGATGGAAGCGAGCCCGTCGGTGGTGACAAGGCAGGATCTGGAGCAGCGCGTGTGGGGCGAGGAACTGCCGGACAGCGATTCGCTGCGCGTGCATATCCATGGCCTGCGTGCAGCGATCGACAAACCGTTCGAGAAGCCGCTGATCCACACGCGGCACGGCATTGGCTATCGGATGGTCGAGCCGGATGCAGTCCAGGCGTAAGCTTCGCTTTCGATTGGTCGTTTCCTTCGCGCTGTTCGGTTTCGGCCTCAGCGCGTTGTTTGCCGTGGCTGCGTTGAATATCCGCGCCAAGGTGGAGGATCAGCTGGTCACCTCCTCGATCCAGCAAGATGTGGATCATGCTGTGGAGCAGGTGCACAAGGATCCCAGCAAGCCTGCCGGCTCGGAGCTGATCGAGGCATGGATGCGCAGTGACCGCACCCTCTACAACATGCCGCTCGCCTGGCAGGGGCTCGACAGCGGCGTGCACGACATCTACGAAACGGGCACCGACGGCAATACGCATCATTACAAGCTTGCTGTGCGTCGGAAGTACGGCCTGATTGGTTTCATCCGCTATGACGTCACGCGCGAAGAGCTGGGCAAGCGGCAATTGCTGATCAGCGTGATCGGCGCGGTGTTCCTGTTCGGCCTGCTTTCGCTGGCAATCGGCCTATGGCTGTCGCGCAAGGTGCTCAAGCCGGTCAGTGAACTGGCCAACCGCCTGCGCGATTTCCGCAAGACCGGTAACGCTGAACCATTGGCGCTGCATTTCGCCGACGACGAAGTGGGCGAGCTGGCGCATGCACTGGATGAATATTCGGCGCGGCTCACGGCGATGGTCGAGCGTGATCGCGAGTTCAATTCCGACGTAAGCCATGAGCTGCGCACGCCGCTGGCGGTGATCGCCAGCACCACCGAGCTGCTGCAGGGTTCGCCGGACCTTACCGAAAAGCTGAGCGAACGGCTGAAGCGTATCGAGCGTGCCTCGCGTCAGGCGACCGAACTCATCGAGGCCTTGCTGCTGCTGTCACGCGCCGAACGGCGTGGCCCGACCCGTGGCGAAACCACCGAGGTCGGCAAGGTGGCGGCCGACGTGATCGAAAGCCAGCGCCCGCAGATGCGCGGCAAGCCGCTCACCATCGACCTCGCCGTCAGTGAACCGGTCAGCATCAATGCACCCGCTTCCGTGCTGTCGGTGGCGCTGACCAATCTGATCGGCAACGCGATCAAGTACACGCTGGAAGGCAACGTGCGTGTCGAAGTGGGCAACGGACGCATCGAGGTGGTCGACACCGGCCCGGGCATCAAGCCGGAGGATGCCGAGCGCCTGTTCCAGCGTGGTGTGCGCGGTGAGGGTGCCGGTGGTAGTGGTGCAGGGCTCGGTCTGGCCATCGTGCGTCGATTGTGCGAGCTGTATGGTTGGGACGTCTCGATGCGCCCGCGCAGCGATGCCAATGGTGCGATCGCCAGCATCGTATTCAGCTGAGCATGGCCGATTGACGAAAACGCCCCGCATGGCGGGGCGCTTTGGTGGGTCCGTCGGAAAATCTCAGACCGATTCCAGCCAACCCCACTTGTCGTGGGTGCGGCCGTCGAACAGGCCGAAGAACAGTTCCTGCAGGCGGCGTGTCACCCGGCCGGCCGTACCGTTGCCGATCTGCTTACCGTCGACCGAGCGGATCGGGGTGACTTCGGCAGCGGTGCCGCACATCAGGATCTCGTCGGCCAGGTACAGGTATTCGCGCGGCAGGTCGCGCTCGACGACTTCGATCCCGTCCTCGCGGGCCAGCGTCTTCAGCGTGTCGCGGGTGATGCCGGTGAGGATCGAGGCACTGGCCGGCGTCGTGTGCAGCACGCCGTCGAACACCAGGAACAGATTCTCGCCGGCGCCTTCGCTGAGCAAGCCACTGGAGGCCAGCGCGATGCCTTCGCCGAAACCGAGGCGGCGAGCCTCGCGTGCGATCAGCTGGCCTGACAGATAGTTGCCGCCGGCCTTGGCGCCGGCCGGAATGGTGTTCGGTGCGAAACGCTGCCAGCTGGAGACACAGGCCGTGATGCCGTTTTCCAGTGCTTCCGGCCCGAGGTACGGACCCATCGGCCATGCCGCCACGGCGACATCGATCGGGGTTTCTGCGGACAGCCCGAAACCGCCGAGGCCCCGGTACGCGACGGGTCGCAAGTAGGCGGCACCAAGGCCGTTCTTCCTGATCACCTCGCGGCAGGCTGCCGCCAGTTCATCGACCGAACAGGGCAGTGTCATGTCGTAGATCTTGGCCGACTGGTACAGCCGGTTCAGATGATCGGTGAGCCGGAAGATCGCCGCACCATCGGGCGTGGTGTAACTGCGGATGCCTTCGAATACCGACGAGCCGTAATGCAGTGCGTGCGACATCACATGGGTGGTTGCCTCGGCCCATGGCTTGATGTGGCCGTTCTGCCAGATCCACTCGGGGTATTGCTGCGCCATGTCGGTTCTCCAATGGGGACTGCGCATGATACCCGCTACCGCTCAGTCCGCGTTGCGCAACCACAGGCACCCGGCACGGTGCACGATCTCGAAACGCAACTCGTGAGGGTTGCCGCTGCCATCGTTGCCGGCTGTGTGCAGTACCAGCTGATTGCCGGCCGCTGGCGCATCGGATGAGGCCGCGCTGCTGCCGGCTGCTGCCGGCGGATTGCTGCCGGAGGGCGCCGGATCATCGGCTGGACTGACATCGAGTAGTGGCTGCTTCATCAGGGCGTCCAGCGAACGGATATCTGCAATCGCAGCGCCGCGACCATACCCGCCCCACAGCATCAGGCCAGCCATCCGGTTCGCGTCGCGGCTGGCGAACGCATCGATCACGCGCTGCCGCAATTTACCGAAGTTGGCCGCGCACAAAACGGTGGGCGCCTCGACGGGCTGATTGCTGGTACCGCTCACTGTGGCCTTGGGGCTGACTGGCGTGGCCTGCAATGCGGCGCAGGGCTGATCGGTGAACAGCGGGTTGCCATCGGCACCGATACAGCGGTGAATCTCGGTCTGTGCCGCGGCTGGCGCGGCCCAGACGAACAGGGCGAGATACAGCAAGGCAGATAAACGGTGCATGGCACCAGCATACGCGTCCGCTGATTCAGGAAAGCTGCTGCAACACCGATTGCGTCGCCCTGGCGCGGTTGAGCGTGTAGAAATGCAGCCCCGGTGCGCCGCCATCCAGCAGGCGCCGGCACAGTTGCGCCACCACTTCGGCTCCCAGTGCACGTACTGATTCGGCATCGTCGCCATGCGCCTGCATGCGCTTGGCGATCCAGCGTGGAATCTCGGCGCCGCACATGTCGGAAAAGCGTTTCAGCTGGCTGTAATTGGCGATCGGCATGATGCCCGGCACGATCGGCACGTTCACGCCGAGCCTGCGCACGTCATCGACGAAACGGAAATAGGCATCGGGATTGAAAAAATACTGAGTGATCGCGCCATTCGCACCGGCATCGATCTTTGCCTTGAAATGCTGGAGATCGAGCAGGGCATCATCAGCCTGCGGATGGATTTCCGGGTATGCGGCAACCTCGATGTGGAAGTGATTGCCGCTGTGTTCGCGGATGAAGGCCACCAGTTCGGCGGCATAGTGGAAATCGCCTGACGTTGCCATGCCCGAGGGCAGGTCGCCGCGCAGCGCCACGAGGCGCCGGTAGCCGGCAGCGCGATAAGCGTCCAGCAGCTCGGTGATTTCCGCCCGTGTACCGCCCATGCAGGACAGGTGTGGTGCCACGTTCAGTCCATGCTGCTGGTGCAGCCGGGCCACGGTGTCACCGGTATAGCTGAGCGTGGAGCCACCGGCACCGAAAGTGACCGAGGCGTATTCCGGCTGGTGCGCCTTCAGGGCTTGCGCGGCGCGATCGAGCTGGACGCGCTGTTCGTCGGTCTTGGGCGGGAAGAATTCGAAGCTGATCGCCGGCATCGTGCGGGTTCCTGGTGAACGATGCCGATCAGTATATATCTCTATCTCGCGATGAAGCGATATAAGAATGTGGGGCGATTGCCATTAGTACCCGAAACGTCGCCGCAGGCGATGTCCCATGACTTGTCGAACAACCGACAGGCCGGGGCCGGGATCGTCGAAACGGAAGGAATGGTAATGAGCGCGCGCCCATTGCAGCAGGATTCTTGGCAGCGACCCACGGGCTGCCGCTTTCTGTGCCCATACCGTACTGATGTCCTTGTGCAGATCCACGCAGCCGATGCCGGCCGCGTAGTCCCTTGAGGCTACCGTTACCGGTAACCCAAGAGCGTCCTGATAGGCCATCTCGCAGACATTCACGCCACAGCGAGCGGCGAATTCGACATACGTCCAGGCGCGCGTGTTGACTTCGAGGATCCGGAACTGGCCGTCTCTCGTGTCACGCTTGAATTCCGCGCTGAAGATGCCGCGGTAGTCCAGCTTGGAAAGCAGCGAGGCCATGTTTGTGACCGGCGTCTGCAGGCTGGCGAGCGGGATGCTTTGGCAGTAGGAACTGTTGCCGAAATCGGGTGGGGAAATGCGGATTCGCCGGCGCGTAAACAGACCGGTCAGGGTGCCGCTCGCGTCACGGAAGCCATCGACGAAATAGTGATCGGCCGATGAGCCGGGCACGTATTCCTGCACCATCAACTTGAAACCCTGTTCGTGCAAGCGTTGCCAGGCTTGGTAGATGTCGTCCTTGCGCTTGACCCATATCCCCTTGACACCGACGACATCGCTGAATTTCTGCGAGTTGACCGGTTTGATGAAGACCCGGTCAAGGCCGTCGAACGGAATCGCGTCGATGTCGGAGACGGAGTCGATGCGGAATGTGGGTGGATGCGGGATATCGGTACCTTCAAGGAAGGCGGCGAAGCGCGACTTGTCCTGCAGGATTTCCTGCGATTGACGCGAACTGGTGCTTACCCGGAAGCGCGCACCCAATTCACTTTGCGGCATGTCGGCCAGCCACAGGGCGGTGTCGTCGGCGCCCGGGATCAATACCGCTTCTGCCAGCGGCATGTTGCGCAGCACGTCGTAGGCATCCGGGCCGATCGAGCCATCCCATGCCGTCGGCCCGGGCGTGGGTCGGTACCACCGTGAGCGCGTCACATGGTCGCCCGGCGGGCAGGCGACATACGCGGGTACGCCCGCCAGATGCAGGCAACGCAAGATTCCCAGCGCGGTCGGTCCACGGCCCAGCACGATCGCGGGCACGCGACGATAATCAGGAGCCCCCATTTCCGTCATCCCGATTTCAGAATACCAGCGCCATGTATACGCTGCCCGCTGGCGCTTGCAAGTGCATCCAAGTGCTTGTAAACGAAACGAAAAAACACAACGCAAGATTTGACGAAAACCGAATGTCTTGCGCCTTCAAATTGCGTTGAATTTGCAAACTGTCCCGGGTTCTGGACGGCCAACTGCTCGCAGTCGCGCGAACGTCCCTGCAGGGAAACGTCGTGCTCCTGGAACTGCCGGAACAGGTTCAGCGTTGCAGCGATGAGCGTCAAAAACAAAAAGCGCGCGGCCGAGGCCGCGCGCTTTTTGATGATCCTGCCTATCCGCTGGCAGGGACAGGGCTCAGTAGCGGTAGTGATCCGGCTTGTACGGGCCTTCCACCGGCACGCCGAGGTAGCCGGCCTGCTCCTTGGTCAGCGTGGTCAACTTCACGCCGATCTTTTCCAGATGCAGGCGAGCGACTTCCTCATCCAGCTTCTTCGGCAGGATGTAGACCTTGGCCTCGTACTTGTCCTTGTTCGCCCACAGGTCGATCTGCGCCAGGGTCTGGTTGGAGAACGAGTTGGACATCACAAAGCTCGGGTGGCCGGTGGCGCAGCCAAGGTTGACCAGGCGGCCTTCGGCCAGCAGGAAGATCGCGCGGCCATCCTTGAACACGTACTTGTCGACCTGCGGCTTGATGTTGATCTTCTCGACGCCCGCCATCGCGTTCAGCGCATCGACCTGGATCTCGTTGTCGAAGTGGCCGATGTTGCAGACGATCGCCTGGTCCTTCATCGACTTCAGGTGGTCCAGCGTCAGCACGTCCTTGTTGCCGGTGGTGGTGACGTAAATGTCACCGCGGCCAAGGGTGGATTCGACCGTGTTGACCTCGAAGCCTTCCATCGCCGCCTGCAGCGCGTTGATCGGGTCGATCTCGGTGACCACGACGCGCGAACCGTAGGCCCGCAGCGAGTGCGCGCAGCCCTTGCCCACGTCGCCGTAGCCGCAGACCACGGCCACCTTGCCGGCCAGCATCACGTCCATCGCGCGCTTCAGGCCGTCGGCCAGCGATTCGCGGCAGCCGTACAGGTTGTCGAACTTGCTCTTGGTCACCGAGTCGTTGACGTTGATGGCGGGGATCAGCAGCGACTTGGCCTCGGCCAGCTGGTACAGGCGGTGCACGCCGGTGGTGGTCTCCTCGGAGACGCCCTTCCAGTCCTTGACCACGGTGTGCCAGTAGCCAGGGCGCTCCTTGTGCACGCGCTTGAGCAGGTTCTTGATCACCTGTTCCTCGTGCGAGGAGGCCTTCTCGTCAACCCACTTGGAACCATTTTCCAGCTCGTAGCCCTTGTGGATCAGCAGGGTCACGTCGCCGCCGTCGTCGACGACCAGCTGCGGGCCGAGGAAGCCGCCCTTGCCGTCGGGGAACGAGAGCGCGTCCAGCGTGCAGTCCCAGTATTCCTCCAGCGTCTCGCCCTTCCAGGCGAACACCGGCGTGCCGGTCGCGGCGATCGCGGCGGCGGCGTGGTCCTGGGTCGAGAAGATGTTGCACGAAGCCCAGCGCACATCGGCGCCGATGTCCTTCAGCGTTTCGATCAACACGGCAGTCTGGATCGTCATGTGCAGCGAACCGGTCACGCGCACGCTCTTCAGCGGCAGGGTGGCGGCGTGTTTCTTGCGGATCGACATCAGGCCCGGCATCTCGTGCTCGGCGATGTCCAGCTCCTTGCGGCCCCAGTCGGCGAGCGTGATGTCGCGGATCTTGTAGTCGTGGGCGGTTTCTTTGGTAACGGCGTTCATGGATGTCTCCGGTTAGTGCGAGGCTTCTTCGAAGAGCCCGGCCATGCATGACCGGTTTCCTGCGAAGGAACTCGCGTACAAGCAACCGGGCGCCGTTGTGGAACGTGCCGCGCCGAGCCTGGCCGCTTTGACCACGGGGATCCGTGGTCACGAACGGTCGCAGCGCCCCTCGGCGGGCAGTACAAGCCCGTTATTGTAGCGGCACTGGCCCGCGGATGCCTCCTGCGTCGCAATTCGGTAGTCTGGCCGTTCACCCAGCACCGTCCCAGCCCCGGAGCACTGCATGGAAGAAAGCCGCGAATCCGAGTTCCTGCCGCATGATGGCCCCCTGCGCGAGGACGTCAGCCGACTCGGTGCGATGGTCGGGCGCATGCTGGCCGAGCAGGGTGGCACGGTCTTCTTCGAACGGGTCGAACAGGTGCGCATCGCGGCGATCCGCCGCCGTCGCGAAGGCGCTTCGGTGGGCGAGCTGGCCGATTCGTTGACTGGCCTCGATGCACGCGATGCCGAAGCGCTGGCACGCGCCTTCGCTGCCTATTTCCAGGTAGTGAACACGGCCGAGCGGGTGCACCGCATCCGCCGTCGCCGCGATTACCAGCGCGAGGGAAGCGCGCCGCAGCCGGAGTCGCTGCTCGACGTGCTGGGTCGGCTGAAGGCGCAGGGCGTCAATGCGGATGAATTGCTGGGCTGGCTGGATCGGTTGTGGATCGAGCCGGTGTTCACCGCGCACCCCACCGAGGCGGTGCGCCGCTCGCTGCTGGAAAAGGAGCAGGCGATCGTGCGCTCGCTGATCGACGGTTTCGACCGGGACCGCACGCCGCAGGAGCGCAAGGAGGACGACGACCGCATCTACATGGCGCTGTCTTCCGGCTGGCAGACCGCCGAGGCCTCGGCGGTACGGCCTACCGTGCAGGACGAGCACCACCACGTCGGGTTTTACCTGGCCAATCCGATCTATCGCATCGTACCGGCGCTCTACGAGTCGCTGGCCGAGGCGCTGCAGTCCGTTTACGGCGTGGCGGCGAAGCTGCCGCAGCTGCTCGGTTTTGCCACCTGGGTCGGTGGCGACATGGACGGTAACCCGAATGTCGGTGCAGAGACCATCGCCGCCAGTCTGGCTACCCAGCGCACCCATGTGATCGAGCATTACGTGGCCGATGTGGCCGCACTGGCACGATTGCTCAGCCAGACTGAAGGTCGCGCGGCGGTCGACGCGCGTCTGCAGCAGCGCCTGGACGATTACCGGGCACGCTTTCCCGCAGCCGCGCAGAGAGTGCGGCCGCGCCATGCGGACATGCCGTACCGCAGCCTGCTCACCGTCATCGGAGCCCGTCTCGAGGCGACCCTCCACGACGATCATGCGGAAGGCTATACGTCCGTCGCCGAACTGCTTGACGACCTGCAGCTGATCGCCGCCAGCCTGGTCGATCATCACGGCCTGCACGCCGGCGCCTACGCGGTGCAACGATTGATCCGTCGCGTGCGCACGTTCGGCCTGCATCTGGCGCGGCTGGACGTGCGGCAGGATTCGCGGGTGCACGACGATGCCCTGGCCGAGCTGTACGGTGACGCGGCATGGCCGCAGCTCGATCCCGGCGAACGTGCGCGCCGGCTGCGCGACCATGCCAGTGGCAAGGCGCGCTTCCCGATCAGCCACGCCGACGTGGTGATGTCGCTGTACGACGTGTTCGCGACCTTGGGCGATGCACGCCGCCGCTACGGCCGTGAGGCGGTTGGGCTGTATATCATCAGCATGGCGCGCTCCGCTGCCGACGTGCTTGCCGTGCTGGCGCTGGCGCGCTACGGCGGGCTGGTCGAGGGCGATGACGTTCCGCTCAACATCGCGCCGCTGTTCGAGACCGTCGACGATCTGAAAAACGCACCGGATACCTTGCGTGCCCTGCTCGACGATCCGGTCTATCGCCAGCATCTGGCGGCGCGCAACAACCAGCAATGGGTGATGCTCGGCTATTCCGACAGCGGCAAGGATGGCGGCACGCTCGCCTCGCGCTGGGGACTGCAGCGTGCCCAGGTGGAGTTGCTGGAGGTGGCGAACGAAGCCGGTATCCAGCTGGCGTTCTTCCATGGCCGTGGGGGCTCGGCCAGTCGCGGTGGCGCGCGCATCACCCCTGCGCTGATGTCGTCGCCGCGTGGCGCGGTGGCCGGCGTATTGCGGGTCACCGAGCAGGGCGAGGTGATCCATCGCAAGTACGGCATCCGCGCGCTGGCGCTGCGCAACCTTGAACAGACTGTCGGCGCCGTGCTGCGTGCTTCGCTGCGTCCGCGCGAGACCGAAGTGCGCGAGGAACGCTGGCGCGAACAGATGAATCAGTTGTCGGCGAGCAGTCGGCGGGCCTATCGCGCCTTCGTCGATCGCGAACACTTCGTCGACTATTTCCGGCATGCCACGCCGATCGACGTGATCGAACGGATGACGCTCGGCTCGCGTCCGTCCAGCAGGCGCAGCATGCGCGGTGTGCAGGACCTGCGCGCGATCCCGTGGGTATTCGCCTGGACCCAGTGCCGCTCGATCATCACCGGCTGGTACGGATTGGGCACGGCGCTGAAACAAGGCGCCGCCGAGTTCGGCGAAGCGGCGCTGATCGAGATGGCGAGCGACTGGCCGTTCTTCAGCAACCTGCTGGATGACGTCGAGATGGTGCTGGCCAAGTGCGACCTGGACATCGCCGAGGCGTTCTCGAAACTGTCCGGTCCGCTGCACGACGAATTCTTCGGATTGATCCGTGACGAGTTTGAGCGTACCCGGCATTGGCTGTTGCGGCTCAAGGGGGGCAACGCCTTGCTGCAGGGTCAGCCACGTCTCGCTGCCTCGATCCGCCTGCGCAACCCTTACGTCGATCCGATGAGCCTGTTGCAGGTCGATCTGCTGCGGCGCTGGCGTGCTGACGATGGCAAGGACGATGCCTTGTTGCAGGCGCTGGTGGCCTGCGTCAACGGTGTATCGCAGGGGCTGCAGAACACCGGTTGATGCCGGTGCGCCGGCGCCCGGTCAGCCGTCCAGTTCGCTCCAGCGTGCGTAGGCCGTCTCCAGTTCCGTCTGCAATTTCGCGACGGCTTCGTTCGCCCTGGTGATCGCTGCGCTGTTCTGCTTGAAGAAGTCCGGCACGGTCATCGCCTCGCCGTGTGCAGCAATCTCGGCCTCGAGTTGCTCGATGCGTTTCGGCAGCTGATCCAGCTCGCGCTGATCCTTGAAGCTCAGTTTGCGTTTGGATGTTGCCACCGCCGGCGCGGGCTCGTTGCGGATCAGGCCCGGCTTGGCGGCCGCTGCAGCCGCCGCCATGGCGGCATTCGGCCGCTGGCGCAGCCAGTCGGTGTAGCCGCCCACGTATTCGCCGATCTGGCCGTTGCCTTCCAGCACCAGGGTGCTGGAGACCACGTTGTCGAGGAAGGCTCGATCGTGAGAGACCAGCAGCAGGGTGCCCTGGTAATCGGTGAGCAGTTCTTCCAGCAGTTCGAGTGTTTCCACGTCGAGATCGTTGGTCGGTTCGTCCATCACCAGCAGGTTGGACGGCTGCGCGAACAGCTTGGCCAGCAGCAGACGGTTGCGCTCGCCGCCGGACAGTCGGGTGATCGGTGCACGTGATCGTTCGGGCGAGAACAGGAAATCCTGCAGGTAACCCACGATGTGCTTGCGCTGGCCATTGAGTTCGATGAACTCGCGACCTTCGGCCACGTTATCCAGTGCGTTGAGCGTGTCGTTGAGCTGCAGGCGATGCTGGTCGAAGTAGGCGACCTGGATGCCGGTACCCAGTTCCGCCGTGCCGCGCTGCGGTTTCAGTTCGCCAAGCATGATCTTCAGCAGGGTGCTTTTGCCGGCGCCGTTCGGGCCGATGATGCCGATGCGGTCGCCACGCATGATCGTGGTGGACAGATCATCGATCAGCACGCGGCCGTCGTAAGCCTGGTGCACGTGTTCGAGATCGATCACCTTCTTGCCTGACGACTGCGCGTTGGCCGCGGTCATCCTGACGTTGCCGCTGAGATTGCGCCGCTCGGCACGCTCGACGCGAAGCGCCTTCAATGCGCGCACGCGGCCTTCGTTGCGGGTGCGCCGGGCCTTGATGCCCTGGCGGATCCACACTTCCTCCTGCGCCAGCTTCTTGTCGAACAATGCGTTCGCCTGTGCTTCGGCATGCAGGCGTTCCTCGCGCCGGCGCAGGTAGTTGTCGTAGTCGCCGGGCCAGTCGGTCAGCGCGCCGCGGTCGATCTCGACGATGCGCGTGGCCAGTGCGCGGAGAAAACTGCGGTCATGCGTGACGAACAGGATGCTGCCGTCGAACTGCTTGAGGAAGTTCTCCAGCCAGCCGATCGCCTCGATGTCGAGATGGTTGGTCGGCTCGTCCAGCAGCAGCACGTCGGGCTTGCGCACCAGTGCCTGCGCAAGCAGTACGCGCCGCTTCATGCCGCCGGACAGGGCGGCGAAATCGGTGTCGGCCGGCAGTTCGAGCTTGGTGATCACTTCGGTGACGCGGCGATCCAGGTCCCAGCCGTGCCGTGCCTCTATTTCGTGCTGCACGTCGCCGAGTGCATCGAAATCGCCTTCGTGCAGCAGGTGGTGATAGCGGGCGAGCAGGTGGCCTAGATCACCCAGCCCGTCGGATACCACGTCGAACACCGTGCCTGCGGTGCCTTGTGGCACCTCCTGCGCCATGCGCGCAATCACCACGCCATTCTGCACTCGCACTTCACCGTCGTCGGCATGCAGCTCGCCGGCGATCAGTTTCATCAGGGTGGATTTGCCTTCGCCGTTGCGGCCGACGATGCATACGCGCTCGTTGCGTTCGATCGAGAGATCCACGTGTTCGAGCAGGAGGGGGCCGCCGATACTGAAGTCGACGCGCTGAAGCTGGATTAGGGACATCCCGCCATTCTAGCGGTTGCCGGTCGGAAAGCCGCCTCGGCCGGCAACGGCCACCCGTGCGAGCCATGGCCTGCCTGCCCTGGCAGGCGTGCCGGACAACCTATTGGAAAACATGTGTTTGGCCTGGGTAATTCGTGCACTATCTATGTATATTTCGCCGGTTACGTATTAAGGTAGCGTCCACGCGGGGTGATGCTGCGGTTCAAGAACTGAGGAAACCGGGTTGGCAATCGAGTTCAAAAAACCAGCGCGGTGGCTGGACCGGCTTCGAGGTATGTTCGTGGCGCTGTTCCTGTGCGGCTTCGGCAGCTTTGCCGGCGTGGCCCATGCCGGCTACGCCGCCATTGTCGTCGATCCGGCGACGGGCCAGGTTTTGAACGCGGTCAACGCGGATGAGCAGAACTATCCGGCTTCGCTGGCCAAGATGATGACGCTTTACCTCACCCTGCAGGCGCTGGAAAGCGGCAAGCTGAAGCTCGACCAGCAGTTGCCGGTTTCGGCCTGGGCCGCCTCCAAGGCGCCAACCAAGCTTGGCCTGCGTCGCGGCCAGACCATTTCGGTGGGCGATTGCATCCTCGGCATGATCACGAAATCGGCCAACGATGCCGCGACCGTGGTGGCCGAAAGTCTCGGTGGCTCCGAGGACCATTTCGCCGACTTGATGAATGCCCAGGCCGCCCGTCTCGGCATGGCCCATACCCATTTCGACAATGCCTCCGGCCTGCCCGATCCGGCCAGCGTGACGACGGCGCGCGACATGGTGACGCTGGCCATGGCGCTTTATCACGATTACCCGCAGTACACGCACTATTTCGCGACCAAGGAGTTCATGTTCCGCGGGCAACTCGTGCGTGGCCACAACCGCTTGATGGACCGCTATCCGGGCATGGACGGGCTGAAGACCGGCTTCACCGACGCGTCCGGCTTCAATCTCGCCTCGACCGCGGTCAGGGACGGCCAACGCCTGTTTGGCGTGGTCATGGGAGGGCATACCGCGGCAGCCCGCGACCACTTGATGGCCCGGCTGCTGGACGACAGCTTCGATCATCAGCAAACCCCTGCGGTCCTGGTCGCCCAGGCCGCTGGTGTCGGTCCCAGCATGACTCGCCGGGTACTGGCCGCACTGTCGCCCATCGGAAACGCCGAGGCCGAATCCGTGCCGGTGCGGCAGCGCCATCATCGCCGTGGCAAGCGTACCCTTGCAGCCAGCGGCGGCTGCACTCCGCATCGGGGCGTGACCTGTCCTCGCCGCAACCAGGCACATCATCCGGCACATGCCACGACGACCCGGCTCGCTCGTCGCAACGGTAAGCAGAAGGTTGCCGCTGCCTCGCGTCACGCCGACCTCGCCAAGGCCCCTTGATGCTGCATGCCAGGCCGGTACAGCAGGGACACGATGGGCGTCCAGCGGCGTAATCCCGTTAACAATCAGCCTGAATCAGCAACAGGCCGCGCAATGCGGCCTGTCAGCGTCGTGTCACGGCACCTTTGACTCGTGCAGGACGCGACTGTATCGCCGGACCCTCATCCTGCTTCCGTGCGCGATCGAACTTGCGGATGAAGTCACGTACCTGTGGATAGACCGTCTCGCGCCAGCGGCGGCCGCTGAAGATGCCGTAGTGGCCGGCGCCGGCGATCACCTGGTGGGCGCGCCGCGTGGTCGGGATGCCGCTGCACAGATCGTGCGCGGCCTGGGTCTGGCCGAGGCCGGAAATATCATCCAGCTCGCCCTCTATCGTCAGTAGCGCGCTGCGCTTGATCGCGGCCGGATTCACCCGTTCGCCAGCGACATCCCACAGCCCGCGTGGCAGCAGAAACTGCTGGAACACCTTGTCGATGGTATCGAGATAGAACTCGGCGGGCATGTCGAGCACGGCGTTGTATTCGTCGTAGAACTTGCGGTGCGATTCGGCATCGTCGAGGTCGCCGCGCACCAGGTCCTGGTAGAAATCCCAGTGCGAGTTGAGGTGGCGACCGGGGTTCATCGCAATGAACCCGGCGTGCTGCAGGAAGCCGGGATAGACCTCGCGACCGCGGCCGGGATAGTTCGGCGGCACGGTGTGGATCACGTTGCCCTTGAACCACGACAGCGGCTGGTTGGTAGCCAGGTTGTCGACGCTGGTGGGGCTGCGCCGCGTATCGATCGGGCCACCCATCATGGTCAGGCTGCGCGGGGTGTCCTCGCCGCGTGCGGCCATCAGCGACACCGCCGCCAGCACCGGCACGGTCGGCTGGCATACCGAGATCACGTGCAACTGGCTGGCGCCGATGTGCCGGATGAAGTCCTCGACATAGGCGATGTAGTCGTCCAGCCCGAAGCTGCCTTCGGCCATCGGTACCATGCGCGCATCGACCCAGTCGGTGATGTAGACCTTGTGGTCACGCAGCAGGGTGCGCACGGTGTCGCGCAGCAAGGTGGCGTGATGGCCGGACAGCGGTGCGACCACCAGCACCACCGGGTCGCCCTTCATCTTCTCGATGGTGCCCGGATCGTCGCTGAAGCGCTTGAAACGCTTGAGCTGGCAGAACGGTTTGGCCAAGGCGACCCGCTCGATCACCGCGATCTCGTGGTCGTGCGCGGTGGCGGTATGCAGGTCGAACTCGGGTTTCTCGTAATCCTTGCCGAGCCGGTGGATCAGCTCGTAGCCGGCGGCCATGCGCTGGGCGCCGGGCACTTGCGCAAACGGACTGCTGTTGTCGTTGAGCATGCTCGCGTTGGCCTGCGCGAAGTAGCTCAGCGGGCCTAGGAAGGCACGCTGCCATTCGTGGATTTGATAAAGCATCGTAAGAAGGTAGCCAAGGATGAAAACGCTTCCATCTTAGCGCCGTTTGAGCTCTTGTGGTGCGCCGCCGCAAACGCTTGCGCCAGATCAATCAGTGACTTGGCCGGAAGCAGGGCGAAAACTGCAGCGCAACAGCACCTCGTCGACCCCCTGCGTATCACCCAGCCCGGCGCGCCATTGCAGGGGCTTCTGGAGGCGCAGGCCGAGCGGCATGAACACCCGGTTGTACCACCACATCGCGCGCTCGCGCCGGTGGGTCAGGTACCACTGGCCGAGGTCGAGCAGGCGTGAGGATTTCGGCTGCATGCCGTAGACCGCGCTGTATTCGATGGTGAAATCATGCTGGGCGAGCCGGTCGACAATCCGGGCCGGCTCGTAGCGACGGCAGTGGCCGACGAAATCATCGAACGCGGTCCATGCCTCCGGATGCAGGGGCACCGACAGCAGCAGCTTCGCGCCGGGCGCCGCCACGCGGCTCAGCTCGGCCAGTGCACGGTCGTCGTCGGCCACGTGCTCCAGGATGTCGAGTGCGCAGATCAGGTCGAAGCTGGCGTCCCCGCAGGGTAGCGCGCCGATCATGCCGTGCACGGTATCGGCGCCGCGCTCGTGCAGGCGTTGCAGCGCGGCATGGCTGAGGTCGACGAAGCAGGTGCCGTCCAGCGGCAGGCGCGGGCGCAGGCCGGGTGCCACTTCCAGCCGGCGCGGCGCGGCGGCGGCCAGTTCGTGCAGCAGCGGCCAGGTGTTGAAACGCTCCGGTCCGATCAACCTGGCGTCGGCCCACAGTGATTCGTAGAAGCCGCGGTTGGCGCGGATCAGCTCGCTGTCGCTGCGGTTTTCGGTAGAGCTCGAGCTGATGGGCATCACCGGATTGAATATGTTGCGTGCTGAGCGAAATGTGAAGCCGACGAGGCAATCGAAGCCCCGCAAGGGTTGCCTGCACTCGCTCAGTCGAGCTGGCGGATCTCGGTGTGTGCGGCGAGATCATGCAGCGCCCGTCGACGCGGATCGAACAGCGCCACCACAAACCATGAAGCCCACACGACCAGCAGAACCCACAATGTCGGCGACAGCCCGAGCGCCGGCTCCAGCATCAGCATGATCAGCGGCGCTGCCGCCACCAGCAAACGGATCACGGCCTGCTGCAGCGACGGCGGGCCGCCATCGTCGCCGGTGACCCGGATCCGCCAGGGGCGCATGCCCACCGTCTGTCCGCCGCGCCGCCACGAGCTGATGAAATACAGCGCCACGACCAACGCCTGCAACACCTGGTACCACAGCGGAATCACCGTCGTGGCGCCAGTGCGGATCAGCTGGCCGCGAGTGGCCAGCTGGCACAGCAGACCGACCACCATCACGATAGCCACCACGATCAGCAGGTCGTAGACCAGGGCAAGCAGGCGGCGCCACAAGGGGCAAGGAAGATCGGCGCGAAGCAGGTCGGTGGTGTGCAGCGTGGTGGGCATCGGTCGCGGTTCGCTTGCGTAGTGCGCGCGCAATGCCCAGCATCGTGCGCATGAAGAAGGAAGAAAGCGGTACCAGTATCGCCGAACCGGACCGGTCGAGCATAAGCACGTTTCTTGAACGGGTATGGTCGGAGGACGGTCTGGCCGATCGCACACTGGAAGCCTACCGACGCGACCTGGAAGCTCTGGCGCGCTGGCTCGCCGCACGCGGGCGCAGTCTGCACACTGCGCGGCGCGAGGATATTTCCGCCTATCACGGGATGCCGTCGGTGGCGGTGCGCTCGATCGCGCGACGGCAGTCGGCGTTCCGTCGCTACTATGCATTCCTCGCGCGCAGCGAACCGGACTTTGTCGATCCGACCCTGCTGATCGAACGGCCGAAGATGCCGCGCAGCTTGCCCAAGGCACTGGCCGAGCGCGAAGTTGAAGGCTTGCTCAACGCGCCGGACCAAACCACCCTGCTGGGCCTGCGAGACCGCGCGATGCTGGAGCTGATGTATGCCTCGGGTCTGCGCGTGTCCGAACTGGTCGAATTGCCGTTGGCGGCGCTGAACACCCGGCAGGGCGTGTTGCGGGTCACGGGCAAGGGCGGCAAGGACCGGCTGGTACCGGTGGGCGAACTGGCGTTGGAACACATCGGCGCGTATCTGGCCGGTGCACGGCCGGCGCTCGCGAAAGGTCGCCAGCCGGTAGCGCTGTTTCTAAGCAGGCGCGGCGAGGGCATGACCCGGCAGATGTTCTGGACACTGGTGAAACGCTACGCGCTGACCGTCGGCATCCATGCCAAACGCATATCGCCGCACGTGCTGCGACATTCGTTCGCCACCCATCTGCTCAATCACGGCGCCGATCTGCGTGCCTTGCAGATGCTGCTCGGCCACAGTTCGCTCAGCACCACGCAGATCTACACCCTGGTGGCGAAGGAAGGTCTGAAACGTTTGCACGCGCAGCACCATCCGCGCGGTTGAGACTGCCCCGACCGGGGTTCGGCCGGCCGGCTGTGCGAGAATGGGTCGAATGCTCCGCCAGCATATGCGGAACGGAAGGAATGAGGTTGCTGATGTTGAAGAAGCTGTTGCTGGCGCTGTGCGTCGGCGGATTTGCATGCAGTGCCGGTGCGGCCGAGGTGGCCGCCGTTGCGGGGCCAGCGGTGACGCCGGCCGCCGAGCAGATGGTGCGGCAGGTGATTCGCGGCCTGTCGACGAAGGTCCAGGTCGACTCGATCGAGCCGGCGTCGATCCCCGGTTTCTATCAGGTGATTGCCTCCGGCAAGATGGTCTACATCAGCGCCGATGGTCGCTATATGCTCGACGGCGACCTGGTCAACCTGGGTCAGCACACGAATGAGAGCGACGCTGCCTGGGCGCGCTTCCGCAAGGCCGAGCTGGCCAAGGTGCCAGTTGCCGAGCGCATCGTGTTCGCGCCGCCGCATCCGAAATACACGGTGACCGTGTTCACCGACGTCACCTGCGGTTTCTGCCGGGCGCTGCACGAACAGATTGCCGGGTTCAACAAGGCCGGCATCGCGGTGGAATATCTGGCGTGGCCACGTGAAGGCGTGACTTCCACCTCCGGCAAACCCACGCCGACCTATACCGAGATGGTGTCGGTATGGTGCGCGACCGACCGCAAGGCGGCGTTCACTGCGGCGAAAGAGGGCATCAAGCCGAAGGCGGCCAGCTGCGCCAATCCCGTCAAGGACGAGTTCAACCTGGGTTTGAAGCTGGGCGTCGACGGCACGCCCACGATCTACGGCCCCGATGGCCGCATCCTTGGCGGTTACGTCACCCCGGAACAACTGCTGCAGGCCTTGCAGGCCCCGGGCTGAAGCCGTTCCGCGGCGGCTTTCGGCGGACGGCTATGCCGTATTGCAGCATAGGTTAGAATAGGCGTTTCCATCGCATAGTGCCGTTCCCCGCATGATCGCACTCGACGGGCAGAACGCCCTCTCGCCGTTCCGCCTCGAACGTCTCAATGCCCGCCTGGATGCCCTGCATCGTGGCGTGCGCGTGCAGGCGTCGTGGTTCGTCTATTTCATCGATACCGACACCGCGCCGGAAGGAGCACTGCGCCAGCGGCTGCTGGCCGTGCTGGAGGCGAAGGACGGCGCACCGGAACCGGCCACGCTGTGGGTAGTGCCGCGACTGGGCACGATCTCGCCTTGGTCGAGCAAGGCGACCGACATCCTGCATGGTGCCGGCTTCGGTGTTGCGGGTTCCGATATCCGCCGGGTGGAACGGGGGCTGGCCTGGCAGGTCTCCGGCCTGCCTGATGCGGGTGCGCCGAGCCACGATGCCATCATGGCGGTGCTGCACGATGCGATGACGCAGTCGGTGCTGAGCCGCATCGAGGATGCGCAAGGCCTGTTTCTGGCCGGATCGCCCGGTGACCTGGTGCATATCGCTCGTGGTGCCGATCCGCGCGCCGCCCTGGCCGAGGCGAATGCACGGCTGGGCCTGGCTCTGGCCGAGGACGAGATCGAGTATCTGGTCGACCGTTACGCCGAGCTGGGCCGCGATCCCACCGATGCCGAACTCTTCATGTTCGCGCAGGCGAATTCCGAGCACTGCCGGCACAAGGTGTTCAACGCCAGCTGGACGGTGGACGGCGACGAACAGGACAAGAGCCTGTTCGGCATGATCAAGCACACCCACCAGCATTCGCCCGCGCACACGCTGTCCGCCTATTCGGACAACGCGGCGGTGATCGAGGGCAGCGTCGGCAGGCGTTTCTTCGCCGATCCGGCCGATGGCGTGTTTCGCGGTCACGAGGAACGCATCGACTACGCGATCAAGGTGGAGACGCACAACCATCCGACCGCGATCGCGCCGTGGCCCGGTGCGGCCACCGGCGCCGGCGGCGAGATCCGCGACGAGGGCGCCACCGGCCGCGGCGGCAAGCCGAAGGCCGGCCTCACCGGTTTCTCGGTCTCCGACCTGCGCATCCCGGGGCATCCGCAGCCGTGGGAAGTGAATCGCCCGCTGCCGCCGCGGATGGCCAGCGCCTTCGAGATCATGCGCGACGGCCCGCTCGGCGCCGCGGCGTTCAACAACGAATTCGGCCGTCCCTGCCTGGGCGGCTATTTCCGCAGCTACGAGCACGAGACGGGCGAAGCCGGTCTGCGCCGTGGCTACGACAAGCCGATCATGCTGGCCGGCGGCCTCGCCAACCTGCGTCCCGGCGATGTGCTGAAGCGTGCGGTGCAGCCGGGCAACAAGGTGATCGTGCTCGGCGGCCCGGCGATGCTGATCGGGCTCGGTGGCGGCGCCGCCTCGTCGGTCGCCTCCGGTGCATCGAGTGCGGAACTGGATTTTGCCTCGGTGCAGCGCGACAACGCCGAGATGGAACGGCGCTGCCAGGAAGTGATCGACGCCTGCTGGCGCCGTGGCGAAGCCAATCCGATCGTCAGCGTGCACGATGTCGGCGCCGGCGGCCTGTCCAACGCGATTCCCGAATTGCTCAACGATGCCGGCGTCGGCGGCGTGATCGATCTGTCGAAAATCCCCTGCGACGATCCTTCGCTGTCGCCGATGCAGGTGTGGAGCAACGAGTCGCAGGAGCGCTACGTACTGGCGATCGGCGTGGAAAACCTGGCCGAATTCGAGGCGATGTGCGTGCGCGAACGTTGTCCGTACGCCGTGGTTGGCGACGCCACCGTCGAACGCCAACTGGTGCTGACCGATCCGCATCGCGGGTTGACCGTGATCGACCTGCCGATGGACGTGCTGTTCGGCAAGCCGCCGCGCATGCATCGCGATGCGAAGCGGATCAAGCCACGCGTCGACCTGCTGCCGGATCTGTCCGGCATCGGCATGGACGAGGCGTTGTTGCGCGTGCTGCGCCTGCCCACCGTGGGCAGCAAGAGTTTCCTGATCACGATCGGCGACCGCACCGTGGGCGGTCTGAATCATCGCGACCCAATGGTGGGGCCATGGCAGGTGCCGGTGGCCGATTGCGCAGTAACCATCGCCGACTTCAACGGCTATGCCGGCGAGGCGATGGCGATGGCCGAGCGCGCGCCGGTGGCGCTGCTCAACAGTGCCGATGCGGCGCGGCTCGCGGTCGGCGAGGCGATCACCAACCTGGCTGCCGCGCAGATCGCCAGTCTCGGCGAGATCCGCCTGTCCGCGAACTGGATGGCGGCCGTGAACCATCCGGGCGAGGACGCCGCGCTGTTCGATGCGGTGAAGGCGATCGGCATGGAGCTGTGTCCGCAGCTGGACATCTCGATCCCGGTCGGCAAGGACTCGCTGTCGATGCAGACCGTGTGGCAGGACGGCGATACACCGCAGCGCACGGTGTCGCCGGTATCGCTGGCGATCACCGGCTTCGCGCGCGTCACCGACGTGCGCCGCACGCTCACCCCGCAGCTGCGGCTCGATCGCGGCAATTCCGAACTGTGGCTGATCGATCTGGGCGCCGGACGCGACCGTCTCGGCGGCTCTTCGCTGAGCCAGGTATTCAACCGCAGCGGTGGCGTGCCGCCGGATCTGGACGATGCGAAGCGGCTGAAGGCTTTGTTCGAGCTGGTGCAGGAAGCGAACGCGGGCGGCCTGCTGCTGGCCTATCACGACCGTTCCGACGGCGGTGTCATCACCACCTTGCTGGAGATGGCGTTCGCCGGTCACTGCGGACTGGAGATTCGCCTGGATGGCTGGGCCGAGGCGGCGCTGCGTGCGCTGTTCAACGAGGAGCTCGGTGCAGTGATGCAGGTGGCCGAGGCGAACCGCGAGGCGTTCGAGGCACTGCTGGTCAAGTACAGCCTGGCCGGCATGAGTCATCGTATCGGTCGGCCGAAGGAGAAGCTCGGCATCAAGCTGTTTCTCGGTGGCGACACCTTGTTCAAGTGGAACTGGGTCACGCTGTTCAAGGCGTGGAACGAGACCAGCCACGCGATGCAACGCCTGCGCGACAATCCACAGAGTGCCGATGCGGAGCAGGAATGGCGACTCGACGATGCCGATCCGGGCATCACGCCGAAACTCACTTTCAGTCCTGCGGAGGATGTCGCGGCGCCTTACATCGGCAGCGGCGCGCGACCGCGCCTCGCGGTGCTGCGCGAGCAGGGCGTCAACGGCCAGGTCGAGATGGCGGCGGCGTTTACCCGCGCCGGCTTCGATGCGGTGGACGTGCACATGTCCGACCTGGCCAGCGGCCGGATCAAGTTGGCCGACTTCCGCGGCCTTGCCGCCTGTGGCGGTTTCTCCTACGGCGACGTGCTCGGGGCCGGCCGCGGCTGGGCCACCTCGATCCTGTACAACGAGATGCTGCGCGAGCAGTTCGCCGCGTTCTTCGCGGACGAGACCAAGTTCGCGCTGGGCGTGTGCAACGGCTGCCAGATGATGGCGCAGCTGAAGGACATCATCCCCGGCGCACAGCACTGGCCGAAGTTCCTGCGCAATGCGTCGGAGCAGTACGAATCGCGCCTGGTCACGCTGGAGGTGCTCGATTCGCCGAGCATCTTCTTCAAGGGCATGGCCGGCTCGCGGATTCCGGTGGCGGTGGCGCATGGCGAAGGCCGCGTCAGTTTCCCGCAGGCATGCAGCCCGTCGAAGGCGAGCGGCGCGGTGCGCTTCGTCGACAACCGCGGCAAGCCGACCGAGAACTTTCCGCTCAACACCAACGGCTCGCCGGGTGGCCTGGCCGGCTTCACTGCCGCCGATGGCCGCGTGACGATCA
Source organism: Rhodanobacter koreensis (assembly GCF_054782855.1). NCBI lineage: Bacteria > Pseudomonadati > Pseudomonadota > Gammaproteobacteria > Lysobacterales > Rhodanobacteraceae > Rhodanobacter > Rhodanobacter koreensis. The sequence goes on from NZ_BAAGRR010000012.1 coordinate 377,057, forward strand.
TGATGCCGCATCCCGAGCGCGTGTTCCGCAGCGTGCAATTGAGCTGGCATCCGGACAGCTGGGGCGAGGATTCGCCGTGGATGCGCATGTTCCGCAATGCCCGCGTGTGGTGCGGCTGATCGCCCATCGCGCAACAAGGCGCTGAGCGATGGCCTGGCGCCAAGGGTCGACGTGGAACATCCTGTGGCCAATGCTGGCGTGGGTTGTGTTGCTGGCCTTGCTGCCGTGGTGGCTCGGCCTGCCGTTGCTGCTCGCGCTGACGACGGGCCTGCTGGTGTTGCCGCAGCGCCTGGACGAATACGCGCCGTTGATCCGTCGCGGCTTGCGCTGGGGACTGCCCGGCGTCTTGTTTGCGCTGCAACGGGCCCTGGGTGGTGACGCATTCGCCTGGGGTGCGGCACTGCTCGGCACACTGGCCGGTTATACCCTGCTGGCCGGGCTGGAGGCGTGGCTGGATCGAGGGCGTCGCCGTGCATCGGTGACGCCGGCAGCCACGTCGGCCGAGTGGCCCGAACTGGCGTTGGCACCGATCGGGCCGGCCGCCGATATCATCGAGCTGCAGTTGCCCGAGTGGCAGTCGGGTGATGCCGGACTGATCGATCCGCGCGGCAACGGCATCGCTTGCCATCGTGCAGGTGGTTATCGTTTTGCCGATGATCGCGTGATTGACGGTGTTTTCATGCGTGCCGCCTTCAGTCCGACGGGACGCTGGTTCGCCGCAGGCACGGAGCGTGATCGCGGCGTCGTGTTGTGGGATCGCGATCGCGATCGCCAGCATCGCCTGCGCGACTGGCAATTGTGCGGCTGGTACCGCGAACAACCGTGGCTGGTCCGGCACGAGGGCGACATGCCGCTGGCGCTGTCGTCCGTGCTCGGACACGACGACGAGGATTGATTTCCGCCTGGTTGGTCGATGCCGTGTCGGCGCAGTTTCCGATTTCCATGTACCGGACGGTTTTCCTGTCACGCGTCTCCGCGCATACTTGCGCGATGGATTCTTCGGCTTATCAACGCTCGCCGTTCTCGCTGGCGCTCAGTGTCATCGTGGTATCCGCCGACAGTGGCCCGGCCTTGCGCGAATGCGTGCGCCAGTTGCTGGCCAGCAGCCTGTCGCTGGAGCTGATCCTGATCGACAATCATTCCCGTGACGGCATACCGTCTGCGATCGAGCGGGCCTATGCGCACGATGCGCGACTCAAGGTGGTCTACAACCATCGGAACATCGGCTTCGGCCCGGCGGTAAACCTCGCCGCCAGGCAGGCTCGCGGTCAGGCGCTGCTGGTGCTCAATCCCGATTGCCTGCTGCAGGAAGAGGATCTGCAACATTTGCTGGCCCTGCTTGCGGCAAAGCCGAAAGCAGGCCTGATCGGTGCGGTAGTGTGCGATGCCGATGGTCTTCCCGATCCGGCTTCCTGGCGGCGTGATCCGCTGTTGCGGCGCTCGCTCAACAGCATGCTCGGTCGCCCTGGCGAAAAGGTCAATGTAGATCAGGAGATTCCCGCTGAAGTGATCGAGACCGAGGCCATCTCGGGGGCCCTCATGCTGCTGCCGCTGTCGATGTTCCAGCGTCTGGGCGGTTTCGACGAAAAGTACTTCCTGCACTGCGAGGATCTCGACCTGTGCCGCCGCGTGCGTGACATCGGCTATCAGGTGCTGCTGGCCGGCGACATCCGCGTACTGCACGGCAGGGGCAGTTCCAGCCGGCACCGGCCGGTGTTCGTCAGCCGTCACAAGCACTTCGGCATGTGGCGCTGGTTCCGCAAACACGATCCGGCTGCGCGCAATCCGCTGGTCGCCGGCGTGGTCTGGCTGGGCATCTGGGCACATTTCCTGCTGCAGATTCCGGCTCAGCTGTGGCGCCGACTGTCGCGCCGATGAGTACGCCCCGACGCATTGCAGCGCTGGCGACCCTCGGTCTGCTGGTGATGACCGCGGTATGGGGTTCGACCTTCGTGCTGATCAAGGACGTGGTCGCGCGCATGCCGGTGGCGGATTTCCTCGCTGTGCGTTTCTCGGTCGCGGCGCTGGCGATGCTGGCGCTGTTTGCCCGCCCGGTGCTGCGGCTCGGTCGGCACCAGGTCATGCGCGGCCTGCTGCTCGGTGTCGTCTACGGCGCAGGTCAGCTGCTGCAGACCTGGGGACTGTCGCTGATCGCGCCCAGTGTCAGCGGTTTCGCCACCGGCATGTATGTGGTGTTCACCCCGATCCTGGCGATGTTGCTGCTGCGCCAGCGCATGGCCGGCGTGGTGTGGCTGGCGGTGCTGCTGTCCACCGCCGGGCTGGCGCTGCTCTCGCTCAACGGCGTCTCGGTCGATCTGGGCGTATGGCTGACCCTGGCCTCGGCCGCGCTGTACGCCTTGCACATCGTGTTGCTCGGCCAGTGGTCGCGCCGGGGCGAGGCATTCGGTATGTCGGCCGTGCAGATGGTGGCGATTGCCGTGGTCTGCCTGCTTGCCACCACGCCGCGCGGACCGACGCTGCCACCGGACCACGGCGCATGGTTCGCCGTGCTGTACATGGCGCTGGTCGCCGGTGCTGGCGCGATGCTGATGCAGACCTGGGCGCAGTCGCACCTGCCGGCTACCCGCGCGGCGATCGTGATGACCACCGAGCCGGTATTCGCTGCCGCGTTCGCGGTGGCCCTGGGCAGCGATGTGCTGAGCTGGCGCATGCTGCTCGGTGGCGGGCTGATCCTCGCGGCGATGTACCTGGTCGAGTTGATGCCGCGGCGCGACGAGCGCACCGCCAACCTGCCGGCTGAAGCGGTGCATCACGAGGTGTAGGAGGCTGGCCGCGGGCAGGCCGCGATCAGGGTTCCGGATGTCAGCTTCGTGGACGCGGCTGCAGTGCGATGCGTACGAGGTAGACGATGATGGCCACATTGCCCACCAGCGTGGCCAGCTTGAGCCAGCCGAAGCGATGCAGCGTTTCGTAGAGCTCCAGCGGAATCAGCGAACCGGTGGCAATTACCGTGAACCATTCCGCCCAGTGCTTGCCCAGCCACAGCCCGATGCCTTCGATGGCGAACAGCACGGCATAGCCCAGCGCGACCAGGCCGATGGCGACGAACTTGCTCGGCCCGAAATCCTGCAGCACGCCGACCAACCTCCAGCGCAGCCCGTTGCTGTCGGCCAGGGAGAGATGCTCCAGCCAATGCACCAGGCGCTCGAAATTCTGCTGGTGATCAAGATGAAACGCCGCGACGGCGACCAGTACCAGGCACAGGGTCTTGATGATCTCGTACACCGCGATGATGCGCAGCCCCGGATGGCGCTGCGCAGGCAGGCCGACCGGTGCGGCGGCGAGGTCGGCGGTGGTGCTGTCGGATTCGGACATACGGGGATGAACAGGCGGACAAGCCGTCTATTGTGCGCGTCCGGGCGTAAATGGCCAATGCGCTCGGCACTGCTGCGGAGCGCGCGCGGCAGCCATCCATGGATGAAGGGTGCACGAATCAGCAGCAGCGCCCACCTGTGCCCTTGTAGCGTGCCACCTGGCGCTCGCGGAAGAACGCCTTGTAATCGGGTATCTCCCTTTCGGGATGATGCTCGCGCAAGTGCTTCACGTAGGCATCGTAGTCGGGCACGCCGCAGCAGAGGCGGGCAGTCTGTACCGCCCACTTCCAGCCTGATTTGAGTGCCTGCATCGGCATGTTCATCAGCGCATCCTCAGCCGGCGACCCTGCTGAGGGCCACGTACGGTTCCTCGTGCGCAGTCGGGTGGTTGCTGCGCCAGGCCCGTGCGAGGGCATGCAGCGAGAACAGCGTCATGACCACGATCAGCAGCATGAACAATCCGGTGAGGGCCATGTCGACGTAGTTATTGGTGGCGATCTGCTGCATTGCAGCCGGTGTCTTCGCTGGTGCCAGCAGCTGGCCCTGCTGCAACGCGGTCGAGTACTTCTGCGCGGCTGCCGTGAAGCTGATCGGGCCGCTGAGCTTCTCCCAGCCGGCAGCGAGCGTGCAGGTGATCAGCCAGATCGCAGGAATGCCCGGCACCCATACGTAGCGCTCGCGCTTGAGTTTCACCACAACCACGGTGGCCAGCATCAGCGCGATCGCGGCGAGCATCTGGTTGGCGATGCCGAACAGCGGCCACAACGTGTTGATGCCGCCCAGCGGGTCGACCGCGCCCTGGTACAGGAAATAGCCCCACAGGCCCACGCAGATCGCGGTGGCGAGCAGGTTGCCGGTCCACGACTCGGTGGCCTGCAGCGGCTTGTGGATCAGCCCGGCGATCTCCTGGATCATGAAGCGGCCGACACGGGTACCGGCATCGACCGTGGTGAGAATGAACAGCGCCTCGAACAGGATCGCGTAGTGGTACCAGAACGCCATCATGCTTTCGCCGGGGATGATGTTGTGCAGCAGCTGGGCCATGCCGACCGCCAGCGTCGGTGCGCCGCCGGCACGGCCAAGTACGGTGGTCTCGCCGATGTTCTTCGCGGTCTGCAGCAATTCGTCCGGCGTCACCACGAAGCCCCACTGGCTGATCGTGCTGGCGGCCTGTTCGACGGTGGTACCGACCAATGCACCCGGCGAGTTCATCGCGAAATACACGCCCGGGTGCAGCGCGGAAGCGGCGATCAGCGCCATGATCGCCACGAACGCTTCCATCAGCATGCCGCCGTAGCCGACCAGCCGTGCCTGGCCCTCGTTGGCGAGCAGCTTGGGCGTGGTGCCGGAGGCGATGATCGAATGCCAGCCCGATACCGCGCCGCAGGCGATGGTAATGAACAGGAACGGGAACAGGTTGCCCTGGAACACCGGCCCGGTGCCGTCGATGAACTTCGTCACTGCTGGCATCTGCAAGGTCGGCGCGGCCAGGAAGATCGCCAGCGCGAGCAACACGATGGTGCCGATCTTGAGGAAGGTGGACAGGTAGTCACGCGGCGCCAGCAGCAGCCACACCGGCAGTACCGAGGCGCAGAAGCCGTAGGCGATCAGCAGCCACGCCAGCGCTTTCGCGTCGAAATCGAACATCGGTGCCAGTGTCGGCGAGGCGGCCACGTGCGCGCCATACCAGATCGAGGCGAGCAGCAGCACCAGGCCGATCAGCGACACTTCGAGAATGCGCCCAGGGCGGAACCAGCGCAGGTAGGCGCCCATCAGCAAGGCGATGGGAATCGTGCATGCCACGGTGAAGGTACCCCAGGGGCTGTGCGTGAGCGCCTTGACCACCACCAGCGCGAGCACCGCCAGCACGATCATCATCAGCACCAGCACGCCGAACATGGCGACCACGCCGGGGACGGGACCCAGTTCCTCGCGCAGCATGTGGCCGAGCGAGCGGCCGTCGCGGCGCAGCGACAGCCCCAGGATCATGAAATCCTGCACCGCACCGGCGAACACCACGCCGAACAGGATCCACAACGTGCCGGGCAGGTAGCCCATCTGCGCGGCCAGCACCGGGCCGACCAGCGGGCCGGCCCCGGCGATCGCGGCGAAATGGTGGCCGAACACCACCCACTTGTCGGTGGGCACGTAGTCGAGGCCATCATTGCGCAGTACCGAGGGTGGCGCGCGGCTCGGATCCAGCCGCAGCACGGAATGCTCGATAAATTTGCCGTAGAAACGGTAGCCGATCACGAAGATCGCAATCGAGGCGGCGACCAGCCAGATCGCATTGATCGGCTCGCCGCGGCGCAGCGCCACCACACCCAGACAGAACGCGCCGATGATGGCGATGGCGACCCACATGATCTTGCTGGCCGGGCTCGGCCGGGGAATGGCGGCTTGCATCAGTGGCTTCTCCTCGAACGGATGCTCCAAGAGTCGTCCGGTCCGCCATGGGGGTCAATGCCAAAACGGTTTGCCGGGCATTAGCCATTGGTCGAATAGGCCGGTGTGGATGGTCATGTCTGCGGATTACCGCGGGGGGTACACTGACTTTCCTGTCGATCACAAGGAGTTCGATATGCGCATCACGGTCCGCTACGGCCTGCTCGGCCTCGTTCTCGTCGCCGCCACCTTGCCGGTCAGTGCCGCCGGATCCGGTCAATTCAAGGATCTGTTGAACAAGGTCAAGCAGTCGTCACCCGTGTCCAATTCGTCGCAGCTTGGCAGCGGCCTGCCGAACAGCGACATCGCTTCCGGCCTCAAGGAAGCGCTGGCCAAGGGCACCACCAATGCGATCAACAGCCTCGGTCGCAATGACGGCTTCTGGAAGAACGCCAAGGTGCGCATTCCATTGCCTGGCAAGCTGGAACAGGCCGGCAACCTGGCGCGCAAGCTGGGGCAGGGCGCCAAGGTCGACGCGTTCGAGCTGAGCCTGAATCGCGCGGCAGAGAAGGCCGTGCCGCAGGTGGCAGACATCTTTGGCGATGCCATCCGCAAGATGACCTTGAGTGATGCGCGCGGCATCCTCACCGGTGGCGACCATGCTGCCACCGATTTCTTCCGCCGCGTCGCCGGCGATGCGCTGACCGCGCGCATCCACCCGATCGTGGCCAAGGCCACCGCCAGCGTCGGTGTCACCGAGAAGTACAAGGAGTTCACCTCCGGCAGCGGTGGTGGCGGTCTCGGCGGGGCACTGGGTTCGCTCGGCTCGCTCGGCGCAGGCCACAAGTCGGGCAGCGGCGGCAGCCCGATCGATCTGGATAACTATGTGACCGGCAAGACACTGGATGGCCTGTTCACCATGATCGGCGAGGAGGAGCAGTCGATCCGCCACAATCCGGCCGCGCGCAGCACCGACCTGCTGAAGAAGGTGTTCGGCGGTTGAAGCCGCATGCGGGTTCAACCAGTCGGTACAAGGCTTTGTCCGGTGTTGTTCAGTTGAAGTGCCGGGTGGCACCACTTGCACTGGCACCGCATCGACCATAGTTCATCGGATAACAGCGTTCGAACACGAGGCTCCACATGATCCGCGACATCCTGAAAATGGGCGATCCGCGCCTGCTGCGTATCGCCCCATCGGTACCCGACGCGATGCTGGGCAGCGCGGAACTGGATGCGCTGATCGCCGACATGTTCGACACCATGCATGCGGCCGATGGCGTCGGCCTTGCCGCGCCGCAGATCGGCGTCGACCTGCAGCTGGTGATCTTCGGCTTCGACAGCAACGAGCGTTACCCCGATGCACCGGCGGTGCCACGCACGATCCTGCTCAACCCGGTGATCACGCCGCTGTCGCAGGACATGGAGGAAGGCTGGGAAGGCTGCCTGTCGGTGCCCGGCCTGCGCGGCGCGGTGAGTCGCTACTCGCTGATCCGCTATGAAGGCGTCGACCCGAAAGGCCAGCGTATCGAACGCACTGCCGAGGGGTTTCACGCCCGCGTGGTGCAGCACGAATGCGATCATCTGATCGGCCGGCTGTACCCCTCGCGCATCACCGACTTCAGCAAGTTCGGCTACACCGACGTGCTTTTCCCCGGACAGGACATCGGAGACGAGTGATATGCGAGCGATCTGGAAAGGCACGGTACTGGCTGAAAGCGATGACACCGTCGTCGTCGAGGGCAATCACTATTTTCCTGCCGATGCGTTGAGCCAGGAGCACTTTCGCGCCACGGAGCATCAGAGCATCTGTCCGTGGAAAGGCACGGCCAGCTATTACGACGTGATCGTGGATGGCGAAGTGAATGCCAATGCCGCGTGGTATTACCCGACGCCGAAAGAGGCCGCCAGCGAGATCAAGGGCCGCGTGGCCTTCTGGCGCGGGGTGGAAGTCACCCCATGATTCCCGCACGCCGGCATGGATGCGGCGACGCCTGTACATGGATGATGCTGCTCTTTGACGACAGGGCGGCCGATGTCACCGATTGAATCCATGCAGCCGCCGATGACTGACGGTGCAGATGCGCGACCTGCGAAGGCGCACCGCAATCCCGGCATCGACCTGCTGCGTGGCCTGTCCATTCTCTTTGTCATCCTCAATCACCTCGGCCTGCGCATTCCACTGAAGAAGACCGCGCTGGCCGATGTGCTGCCGACGTGGTTCCTGAGCCGGCTGAACTACAACGGCTACGAGGCCGTGTTCGTGTTCTTCGTCATCTCCGGTTTTCTGATTGCCGGCAATGCGTTGCAACGCTGGGGTGGCCTGGAGCGGATCGATTTGCGTGCGTTCTATGCACGTCGCTTCGCCCGCATCGTGCCCTGCCTGCTGGTGCTGATCGCCGTGCTCGCCGTGTTGCATCTGCTGGCGGTGCCGGATTACACGATCGTTCGCCCCGGGCAGTCCCTGCCGGGAGCCATCTGGGCCGTCATCGGTCTTCATCTGAACTGGTACGAAGGGCACACCGGCTACCTGCCGGGCAACTGGGACGTGCTGTGGTCGCTGTCGATCGAGGAAGTGTTCTACATCGGCTTTCCGCTGGCTTGTCTGCTGACGCGCCGACGCTGGGTGCTGGTACCGCTGCTGACCCTGCTCGCGCTGTCGATGCCATGGACGCACGCCGCCTTGCGCGGCAACGAGATCTGGCAGGAAAAGGCCTATCTGCCGGGAATGTCGGCGATCGCGATCGGCGTGCTGGGTGCGCTGCTGGCATCGCGCTCCGGAACGCTTCCGGCGCGCACGACCGTCTTGCTGGGCTGGCTGGGTGCGATCGGTCTGGTGGCGGCGACGATCGACGGGGCGCTGATGTGGCATCTGCTGCGCGACGGCTACATGCTGCTGCTGGCGCTCTCCGCGCTGTGTCTGCTGCTGGCCTGCGAGCAACGCCAGCGCCGCGGGGACTGGCACCCATGGCGGGCGCTGGACTGGCTGCGATCATGGGGGCGGCTCAGTTACGAGATCTACCTCAGCCACATGTTCGTGGTCTTTGCGATGGTGCGCCTGTCCAAACTCGCTGGTGGCGACATGCGACTCGGCTTCCTGTGGTATCTGCTGACACTGCCGTCGTGCTGGCTGCTCGGTGCGATGGTGGAGCGCTGGCTGTCGCTGCCATGCGAGCGCTGGCTGCGTCGCCGGCTGACCAAGCCGATGCGCATAGAGTCGGATGCATCACGTCCAACAACCGCTGAACTCCCGGTAGCGTAAGCTGCACGAGAGCGGCTATCCGCTCGGGAGAAGTCCGGTGAAGAAAGAAGATGAAACGCACATGCAGATTGTCTCTGCGGATATCAGTTCGGAATCGCTCACCGGCATGGTGATCTTCCGGCCGCATTGCGTATCGCGTGCGGGTCGCAACCTGCCTGAAACCAGCAAGACCGGAAACTGGTATGCCTTGCGGCCGGCCGAAGTGCGCAGCTTTGCGCGCGCGCTGCTGGACGCGGCCGATGCTCTGGACCTGAAGGTGAAGATGTTGCAGGCGGCCAAAACAGCGGCCGGATGATCGAAACCCTGCGCGAGCTGACGCACAAGGTGTTCAGCCGTGACGGTAACGATTGATCGTGTCGCGCAGTTCCTGCGTGGCGATGCGCGCGGCCTCGGCGAAATTCTCGCCGTTGCCGGCGTAGAGAATCGCGCGAGAGGAGCTGATCAGCAGACCGTTGCCATGGCTGGTGCGACCGTTGCGTACCACGGCTGCGACATCGCCGCCCTGCGCACCGATGCCAGGTACCAGCAGAGGCATCTCGCCAATCAATGCACGTACCTCGCCGAGCTGTTCCGGCCAGGTGGCGCCGGTGACCAGGGCGCAGTTGCCGTGGGTGTTCCAGTCGCGCGCGATGATCCGTGCCACGTGCTGATAGAGCGGTTTGCCGCCGACGTCGAGATCCTGCAGATCGGCGGCACCGGGATTGGATGTGTGGCAGAGCAGGATCACGCCCTTGTCGGCGCGATCGAGGAACGGCTGCACCGAATCGCGACCGAGATACGGATTGAGTGTCACCGCATCGGCCCGGTAGCGGTCGAATGCTTCGGCGACGTAATGCTGCGTGGTACTGCCGATATCGCCGCGCTTGGCGTCGAGGATCACCGGCACGTCCGGATGCTGCACGTGAATGTGCGTGATCAATCGTTCCAGCGCGCCCTCGGCACGCAACGCAGCGAAGTGGGCGATCTGCGGCTTGTAGGCGCAGACCAGATCGGCAGTGGCGTCGACGATGGAGCAGCAGAATTCGAAGACTGCATCCGGACTACCCTGCAGATGCGCGGGAAACTTCGACGGTTCCGGATCGAGGCCGACACAGACCAGCGAGTTGTTGCGGGCCCATGCTTGTTGCAGTGATTGCATGAAACTCATCATCGCGCTCCCGCCGTACCCTTTGGCTCGTCATTCCGGCGCAGGCCGGAATCCAGTCAAGCAAACCGTGCGAAGCACACCATATCGGTGTTAGCAGGCTCGGACGCTACAGTCACTGGATTCCGGCCTGCGCCGAAATGACGTTACTTTTGTAACGCTTACGCCAGCTTCTTGTACTTCACCCGATGTGGCTTGGCGCCCTCATCGCCGAGGCGGCGCTTCTTGTCGGCTTCGTACTCGTTGTAGTTGCCGGGGAAGAACTCGACGTGCGAGTCGCCCTCGAACGCCAGGATGTGCGTGGCGATGCGATCGAGGAACCAGCGGTCATGCGAGATCACCATCGCGCAGCCGGGGAATTCCAGCATCGCGTCTTCCAGTGCACGCAGCGTCTCGACGTCCAGATCGTTGGACGGCTCGTCGAGCAGCAGCACGTTGCCGCCCTGCATCAGGGTCTTGGCCAGGTGCAACCGGCCACGCTCACCGCCGGACAGGCTGCCGACCATCTTCTGCTGGTCGACACCCTTGAAGTTGAAGCGGCCGATATACGCGCGTGACTGCAGCTCGTACTTGCCGATGGTGATGATGTCGGCACCGTCGGACACTTCCTGCCAGACGTTCTTGTTCGGGTCGAGCGAATCGCGCGACTGGTCGACATACGCCAGCTGCACCGTGTGGCCGAGCTTCACCTCGCCGCTGTCCGGGGTTTCCTTGCCGGTGATCAGCTTGAACAGGGTGGACTTGCCGGCACCGTTGGCGCCCATCACGCCGACGATCGCACCCGGCGGCACCTTGAACGACAGATCGTCGATCAGCAGGCGGTCGCCGAACGACTTGCTGACGTTCTTGAACTCGATCACTTCCTGGCCCAGGCGCTCGCCCGGCGGGATGTAGAGCTCGTTCGTTTCGTTGCGCTTCTGGTACTCGACCGAGTTCAGTTCCTCGAAGCGGTTGATACGCGCCTTGCCCTTGGACTGACGGCCCTTGGCGGCTGAACGTACCCACTCAAGCTCGCGCGCCAGCGCTTTCTGGCGCCCTTTCTCGGCGGCCTCTTCGCGGGCGAGACGCTCGCTCTTCTGTTCCAGCCAGTCGGTGTAGTTGCCCTTCCACGGAATGCCGCGGCCGCGGTCGAGTTCCAGAATCCATTCGGCGGCGTGCTCGAGGAAGTAGCGATCATGGGTGACCGCCACCACGGTGCCGGGATAGTTCTGCAGGAACTGCTCCAGCCAATCCACCGATTCGGCGTCCAGATGGTTGGTCGGCTCGTCGAGCAGCAGCATGTCAGGCTTGGACAGCAGCAGGCGGCACAGCGCGACGCGGCGCTTCTCGCCACCGGAGAGCGGGCCGATCTTGGCTTCCCACGGCGGCAGGCGCAGCGCGTCGGCGGCCACTTCCAGCTGGCGCTCGAGTGCATGTGCGTCGTTCACTGCGAGGAGGTTCTCCAGCTCCTGCTGTTCCTTCGCCAGCTTGTCGAAGTCGGCGCCTTCCTCGGCATAGGCGGCATAGACCTCGTCCAGGCGCTTCTGCGCATCGAAGATCACCGCGACACCTTCCTCGACCGCCTCGCGCACGGTCTTTTCCGGGTCCAGCTGCGGTTCCTGCGCCAGGTAGCCGACCTTGATGCCTGGCTGCGGTCGCGCCTCGCCCTGGAAGTCGGTATCCACGCCGGCCATGATCTTCAGCACCGTGGACTTGCCCGCGCCGTTCAGGCCGAGCAGGCCGATCTTCGCGCCCGGGAAGAAGCTGAGCGAGATGTCCTTGATGATCTGACGCTTCGGGGGGACGATCTTGCTGACCCCGTTCATGGTGTAGATGTACTGCATGTCAACTCCGGGAGGCTGTGCTGCGGCAGACGCCCGTCGGGCGCCCGCAAACCCCGCATTATAGCGGTTACACCGGATTTCCGCGGCTCAGGTCGCCGATTTGCGGCGCCGAGGCGGAGCCGGTGCCGGTGCCAGGCCGGCCAGCAGCAGATCGAGCAACTGGGCGAACGCGGCATCCTCGTCCGATGCACCCCACAGATGGGCCATGCCGGGGTAGTGGAAGCGCGAGGTAGCGTTGAAGATCGCCAGCGCGGTGGTTTGCGCATCCACCTTGCGGAAGTCGCCGCTGGCCACCCCGGCAGCAACGATCGAGGCGATCTGCAGCAGCAGGTGCTCGACGTGCTCGCGGATCACTTCGCGCGCATCCGCCGCCAACGCACCGTAAGTGGCGAACAGTTCGGGTTCGCCCAGCGCCTTTTCGCGCTTGGTCTCGCGCAGCGCGGCCAGCCACTGGCGCAGGCGTGCCGGCGGTGCGGTGCGGCTGGCGGCGATCGCCTGCAGCGGCGCCATCAAGCGTTCCAGCCAGACGCGCAACACCGCGTCGCGCAGTGCCGCCTTGCTGGCGAAATGACGGTACACGCTGCCGTGGCTGACCCCGAGCGCCTGCGCCACGTCGACCACGGTCGCCTTGCCGGGGCCGTAGCGGCGCAGCACTTCTTCGGCGGCAGCGAGAATACGTTCGGGAGTCAGCGTGGAGTCGTTCATGCCGCGGATTCAAGCACGTCGAGGCAGGCGCTGACGAGCTCGTCGGCCACGTAGCCCAGGGGAATGCGGCCCAGCACGTGCTCTGTGGCACCACCTTCGAAGTCGATCCAGCCGCTGTTGAACCCGTCCAGCATGGCAATGCGCGGCCCCGTGCGCCCGGCCGGCATGCCCTCGTCCTCGAAGCGCGCCGACCACTGCTCGCGCGACACCGCGACCGTCTCGATGTCATGCTCGAGTACGGCAGCCAGCGCTTGCGCCATGTCGAGGGGGCTGTAGCGCCGCGGGCCTTCCAGCTCGATCACCCGGCGCCCGTGCCACGTTTCGATAAGCGTGCTGGCGATGGTGCGGCCGATGTCGTCGGTGGACACCATCGGTATTGCGCGATCGAGCGGCTGCAGATAGCTGGCGAGGCGGCCCTCACGCTGCGCCAGCGACACGTCCCAGCGCAGGTTCTCCATGAACCATGCGGCGCGTACATGGGCGCGTGGCAGGGACAGCGAGTCGAGTGCCTGTTCCAGCAGGTGCAGCTGGGTGATCAGGCCCAGGTCCCGCTCGTGCTGGGCGCCGATCGACGACAGCGCTACCACCTTCGGCGGCTGTGCCCGGTGCAGTGCGGTGGTCAGCGTCTGCACCAGGGCGCGCGGCTCGGCGAAATCCGGGCTCGGCGCGAAGTTGGCCGGAAGCATCGCGAACACGCCCTCGACGTTATCGAACGCGGCGGCCAATGCCTCCGCGTCGGACCAGTCGGCGATGGCGGCTTCGGCGCCGCGCGTGACCCAGGCCGCGGCCTTGCTTTTGTCGCGCACGATGGCGCGCACGCGCTGACCGTTGTCCAGCAAGTGCCTTGCGGTGGCGCTGCCGACCTGGCCGGTAATGCCCATGATGGCGTACATGCGATGTTCCTCGGATCTGGGATGGGAAAGAGGTGCCGTGCTTCAGCGTTCGCTGTCGAGCATGGCCATTTGCGCGGCGGCGTAGCGATCGCCCGCGGCGGCGTCGGGCGGTACGGCGCGCTCGATCGCGGCGAGGTCTCCGGCATCCAGCGGGACCTCGAGCGCACCCAGTGCCTCGGCAAGGCGCTCGCGGGTGCGCGCGCCGACCAGCGGCACGATGTCCTCGCCACGCGCCAGCACCCAGGCGATCGCCAGTTGCGCGACGCTGCAGCCGCGCGCGTCCGCCAGGCCGCGCAGCACGTCGACCAGTTGCAGGTTGTGTTCGAGGTTGCCAGCCTGGAAGCGTGGGCTGTGCTGGCGGAAGTCGCGTGCGTCTCCGCCGCGCTCCTTCGTCCAGTGGCCGCTGATCAGGCCGCGCGACAGCACGCCGTAGGCGGTGACGGCGATGCCCAGCTCGCGGCATGTTGGCAGGATCGCCTGTTCGAGGCCGCGCGAGATCAGCGAGTACTCGATCTGCAGGTCGGTGACCGGTAGTACCGCGTGGGCGCGACGGATTGTTTCCGCGCCCACCTCGGACAGGCCGAGGTGGCGCACGTAGCCAGCCTGCACTAGCTCGGCGATCGCGCCCACGGTGTCCTCGATCGGCACGTTCGGATCGAGCCGTGCCGGGCGGTAGATGTCGATGTAGTCGGTGCGCAGGCGCTTCAGCGAATACGCCAGTGCGGTCTTCACCGCTGCCGGACGTGAGTCGAAACCCAGCCAGGCGCCGTCCGGTCCGCGTTGTGCGCCGAATTTCACGCTCAGCTGGTAACCGTCGCGCGGGCGGCCGGCCAACGCGTCGCCCAGCAGCATTTCATTGTCGCCCATGCCGTAGAAGTCGCCGGTATCGAGCAGGGTGATGCCGGCATCCAGCGCAGCATGCACGGCGGCGATGCTTTCGCTGCGATCGGTCTTGCCGTAGACATCGGACATGCCCATGCAGCCGAGGCCGAGGGTGGAGACCTGCGGGCCGTTTCGGCCCAGGGCGTGGTGTTTCATGGTGGCGTGCCTGCGAGGAGAGGGGAGTCGATAGTAATTATTTGAATGACAGATTTCAATATTTGTCATTCAAATATTCATGCGATGGCCTCGCCGAACGCCGCATCGGTGGCCCGGAATGCCCGCCGGAGCTACACTTTCCGACTTGCCCGCCCGCCACTTCACGAGGTCAGAATGTTCCCCAAGGACTGCACGATTGCCGGTTATGACGCTGAACTGGCCAAGGCCATCGCCGACGAAGGCCGGCGTCAGGAGGATCATGTCGAACTGATCGCCTCGGAGAACTACGCCAGCCCGCGCGTGATGGAAGCGCAAGGCTCCAAGCTCACCAACAAGTACGCCGAGGGTTATCCCGGCAAGCGCTACTACGGTGGTTGCGAATACGTGGACATCGCCGAGAGGCTGGCCATCGAGCGGCTCAAGCAGCTGTTCGGCGCCACCTACGCCAACGTGCAGCCGCATTCCGGCTCGCAGGCGAACCAGGCGGTGTATCTGGCGCTGCTGCAGCCGGGCGACACCATCCTCGGCATGAGCCTGGCGCATGGCGGCCATCTCACCCACGGCGCCAAGGTCAACATTTCGGGCAAGCTGTTCAACGCCGTGCAGTACGGCGTCGATGCCGATGGCCGGATCGACTATGACGAAGTGCAGCGCCTGGCCACGGAGCACAAGCCGAAGATGCTGGTCGGTGGCTTCAGCGCCTACTCGCAGGTGGTCGACTGGGCGCGCATGCGCCAGATCGCCGATTCGGTCGGCGCGCTGTTCTTCGTCGACATGGCGCACGTCGCCGGCTTGATCGCCGCCGGCGTATACCCGAGCCCGCTGCCGCACGCGCACGTGGTCACCTCGACCACCCACAAGACCTTGCGCGGCCCGCGCGGCGGCATCATCGTGGCCAAGGACGCTGGCGAGGAGATCGAGAAGAAGCTGCAGTCGATCGTGTTCCCCGGCATCCAGGGCGGCCCGCTGATGCACGTGATCGCCGCCAAGGCGGTGGCGTTCAAGGAAGCGCTGGAGCCCGCGTTCAAGGACTACCAGGCCCAGGTGGTGAAGAACGCCAAGGCGATGGCCAAGACCTTCATCGAGCGCGGCTACAAGATCGTTTCCGGCGGCACCGAGAACCACCTGATGCTGGTCGACATGATCGGCAAGGACGTCACCGGCAAGGACGCGGAAGAGGCGCTCGGCAAGGCGCACATCACGGTGAACAAGAACGCCGTGCCGAACGATCCGCGCAAGCCCTTCGTCACCTCCGGCCTGCGCGTCGGTACCCCGGCCGTCACCACTCGCGGCTACCTGGAAGCGGATGTGACCGAGCTGACCCAGTGGATCTGCGACGTGTTGGATGCGCCGGGCGACGAGGCGGTGATCGCCAAGGTACGTGCGAACGTGACCACGCAGTGCAAGAAATACCCGGTCTACGGCTGAGTCTGCACGCATGCATGCGCTGCAGATCGGGCTGATCGGCGACCGCCATGACGACGTGGTCGCCCATCGCGCCATTCCGCTGGCTCTGGGAATGGCGGCCGAATCTTGTGGTGCAGAGATCGAGCCGGTCTGGGTGCCGACCGAGCAGGTCGGTGACGGTGCCGCGCTGGCGGAGTTCGACGGCCTTTGGTGTGTCCCGGCCAGCCCGTATCGCAGCATGGAAGGCGCGCTCACTGCGATTCAAGTGGCGCGTGAGCGACACATTCCATTCCTGGGCACCTGCGGCGGCTTCCAGCATGCGGTGATCGAATACGCGCGCAATGTGCTGGGCTGGATCGACGCGGAGCATGCTGAAACGGCACCGCAAGCGCAGCGTCAGGTGATCGTGCCGCTGCTGTGTTCGCTGGTCGAGGTCACCGATGCGGTGCAGCTCGTCGCAGGTTCACGGCTGGCAAAGGCCTATGGAACAGCCTCGATCGTCGAGGGTTATCACTGCAACTACGGCTTGAGTCCGGATTTCCGCCATGCGCTTGCCGGCGGCCCGCTCCACATCAATGCGGTGGACGATGCTGGCGACGTACGCGGCATCGAGCTGGATGATCATCCCTTCTTCGTCGCCACGCTGTTCCAGCACGAACGCGGTGCGCTGCAGGGGCGATTGCCACCTGCGGTACGTGCTTTCGTGCAGACGATGGTCGACACTTACTGAACATGCACTGCCCCTTTTGCCAGCACGAAGACACCCGCGTGATCGATTCACGCCTTACCGAGGACGGCAGCACGGTGCGTCGTCGCCGCGAGTGTCCGCAATGCAGCGAACGCTTCAACACGTTCGAGACGGCGGAATTGAAGCTGCCGGCGATCGTGAAGAGCGGCGAGCGGCGCGAAGCGTTCGACGAACGCAAGCTGCGGGTGAGCTTCGAGCGTGCGCTGCAGAAGCGACCGGTGGCCAGTCATGACGTAGACACCTCGGTGCGCACCATCATCAACGACCTGCGCCGCAGCGGCGAGCGCGAGATAGCGTCGCGCCAGCTCGGCGAGCTGGTGATGCGCGAGCTGAAGAATCTCGACCAGGTCGCCTACGTGCGTTTCGCCTCGGTTTATCGCAAGTTCGAGGACGTGCAGGCGTTCCGCGAGGAGATCGAGAAGCTGGAACGCGACCTGCCCGGACTGGAAGGGTTGCAGTTACCGCTGCTTGAAAGCGTCAAACGCGGCAAGTGAGTGGAGCCGACCGCGCATGGTGACGCTGGATCGCTTCCGCGAACTTGCCATGCAACTGCCGCTGGCGGAGGAGGTCGATCACTTCGGTACGCCATCGTTCCGTGTGCGCGGCAAGATCTTTGCGCAGTTTTCCCGCCGCGATGACCGCGCCATTCTCAAGTTTTCCCTCGACGAAATCGACGCGCTGCGCATGTCGGCCGACGATCTGTTCGAGCCCGACCCGAGCTGGGGCAAGCATGGCTGGACGCATGTGCGTATTGCCGGGATGGAAGAGACCTGGGTGAATCAGTTGCTGCGCGATGCATGGCGACGCGTCACGCCGAAGAAGTTTCACCCCGAGCTGGAATCCGGCCCATGAACACGGCCGCCTTCTCTGCGCTTGATCACGCGCATATGGCGCAGGCGCTGCGGCTGGCCGAGCGCGGCCTGTTCACCACGCAGCCCAATCCACGTGTGGGCTGCGTGATTGCACATGGCGCGGAAATCGTCGGCGAAGGCTGGCATCAGCGTGCCGGCGAGCCACATGCGGAAGTGTTCGCGCTGCGTGCGGCGGGTGAGCGTGCGCGTGGGGCGACCGCCTACGTGACACTGGAGCCGTGCGCGCATCAGGGGCGCACACCGCCGTGTGCTGATGCCTTGATTGCTGCTGGTGTGGCGCGGGTGGTCGTCGCCGCCGAGGATCCGTTCCCCCAGGTGGCAGGGCGCGGCATCGGCAAGCTGCGCGCGGCCGGCATCACGGTCGATGTGGGCTTGATGAGTGAAGCGGCGCGCGAGCTGAATATCGGCTTCTTCAGCCGGATCGAGCGTGCCCGGCCGTGGGTACGGCTGAAGCTGGCGATGAGCCTGGACGGTCGCACGGCGCTGGCCAATGGCGAGTCGAAGTGGATCACCGGCGAGGCTGCGCGCGCCGATGTGCAGCGCTGGCGCGCGCGCAGCTCGGCGATCCTCAGCGGCAGCGGCACGGTACTGGCCGACGACCCGCGACTCACCGTGCGCCTGCCCGGTGACGAGGAGTGCATGCCGCCATTGCGCGTGATTCTGGATCGTGGCTTGCGCACCCCGGCAGGTCGCCACGTGCTGGATGGTTCGGCACCCACGCTGGTGCTGCATGGCGCGGCAGCGTTCTGTGCGGACCGGCGCTTCGAGCGCGTCGAGCTCATGGCGGTGCCCATGTCCGGCGAGGTGCTCGACCTGCGCGCCGTACTGGCGCTGCTGGCCGGACGCGGCTGCAACGAAGTACATGTCGAAGCCGGTCCCACGCTTTGCGGCGCATTGTTCGCCGCAGGTCTGATGGATGAGCTGTTGTTGTATATCGCACCGTTGTTGCTGGGCGACAGCGCGCGCCCATTGCTGCAGCTGCCCGCGCTCAGCGACATGGCGAACCGTTGGCAGCTGCGGACGGTCGAGCAGCGCCAGCTTGGTCACGACTGGCGACTGCGCTTGCGCCCGCTCTGAGTGTCGACTGTGCGCGGCGGTGAACGCTGCATTTCGGTGTGCGTCGCCAGACGGCTGGTGCGTCGGTGCTAGACTGCGCGAGCCGGCCTGGTCGGCAAACACCAACATAGCGTCTTCAGGGCGGGGCGAAATTCCCCACCGGCGGTGGGTTGAAGGGTTCATCCCCGACAACGAGCCCGCGAGCGCCTTGGTCCGGTCCGTGATGGGCGATCCGTCATGGAGCAGGGCCAAGGGTCAGCAGATCCGGTCAGATGCCGGAGCCGACGGTTGGAAGCTGGCGACAGTTTCCTCACAGTCCGGATAAAGAGAAGACGGTCGGATGCGTGGCCTTGCGGCCGTGCGTCGGCCTCATGCCTTGGGGCGTTTTTCGCTTGCTGTCCAATGCGGGAAACGTTTCATGAAATCGAGCCTGTTCATGCGGAACATCGCCCTCCTACAGGAGGTGCGCTGATGTTCACCGGCATCATTCAATCCGTCGGCCGCATTGCGCGGCTCGAGCCGCGCGGCGGCGACGTGCGGCTGGCCGTCGATACGGCCGACCTCGATCTCACCGATGTGCAGCTGGGCGATTCGATTGCCGTGTCCGGCGTGTGTCTCACCGCGGTCACGCTGGAGGCGCGCGGCTTCAGCGCGGATGTCTCCAACGAGACACTGTCGCTGACCTCGCTGGGCAAGCTGAAGGCTGGCGACCCGGTGAACCTGGAGAAGGCATTGCGGTTGGCCGACCGGCTCGGCGGCCATCTGGTTTCCGGTCATGTCGATGGTCTCGGAAAGGTGGTATCGATCACCCCGGACGGTCGTTCGCAGCGCTGGACGTTCGAGGTGCCCGCGTCAATATCGCGCTATATCGCGGCGAAGGGCTCGGTCTGCATCGACGGCACCAGCCTCACCGTCAACGAGGTCGCCGGTCATCGCTTCGGCGTCAACCTGATTCCGCATACGGTCGAGCACACCGCCTTCCATGTGCGTCGCGTCGGTGACGCGGTGAATATCGAGGTGGATGTGGTGGCGCGCTACATCGAACGGCTGCTGTCCAGCGGCGAGACGCCGCGGCTGGACGAGGCGTTCCTCAAGCAGCACGGCTTCGCGTGAATCCCTTCACCGTCATTCCAGCGAAAGCTGGAATCCAGTGCCTTGACTGATGCGCCGGGGCACTGGATTCCGGCTTTCGCCGGAATGACGATTCCCCCCTCGTTCCCCATTTTCCGTTCACTGGATCCTGCCCATGAGCTTCAACACCATCCCAGAAATCCTCGAAGACATCCGCGCCGGTCGCATGGTGGTGATCCTCGACGACGAGGATCGCGAGAACGAAGGTGATCTGATCATGGCCGCACAGATGGTGCGGCCGGAAGACATCAACTTCATGGTGCGCGAGGCGCGCGGACTGGTCTGCGTCACGCTGACCGAGCAGCGTACCCGCCAGCTTGGGCTGCGTCCGATGGTGAGCGACAACACCTCGGCCTACCACACCAATTTCACCGTTTCGATCGAGGCGGCCGAGGGTGTCACCACCGGCATCTCCGCGCACGACCGCGCACGCACGATCCAGGTGGCGGTGAAAGCCGATGCGAAGCCGCAGGATCTGTCGCAACCGGGCCACATCTTTCCGCTCACCGCGCAGCCCGGCGGCGTGCTGACCCGCGCCGGGCATACCGAGGCCGGTTGCGATCTGGCCGCGCTCGCAGGACTGGAGCCGTCCGCGGTACTGATCGAAGTACTGCATGAGGACGGTTCGATGGCACGCCGTCCCGAGCTGGAAATCTTTGCGGCCAAGCATGGCCTGAAGATCGGCTCGATCGCCGACCTGATCCGCTATCGGCTGGAAACCGAGAAGACCGTGCAGCGTGTGCACGAGGAGCAGGTCGAGACCGAATTCGGCCCGTTCCGCCTGGTCGCCTACCGCGATGCGATCCGCCACGGCCTGCACTATGCGCTGGTGCGCGGCAAGGTGGATGACGGCGCGCCGGTGCTGTCGCGCGTGCATGTGCGCAACACATTGTCGGACGTGCTCCACCTGAAGCGCGACGATCTCGGCCTTACCGTCACCGCCGCCTTGCGCCGCATCGCCGACGAGGATCGCGGTGTGCTGCTGGTGCTGTCCGGCGAGGACACGCCGGATGCGTTGCTGGCCCGGCTCAACCGCCAGCCCAGCACGCAGGCCCCGGAAGAGGTACAGCAGCAGGAGTGGCGTCAGCTGGGTCTGGGGGCGCAGATGCTGGCGGACCTGGGCGTGCACCGGCTGCGTGTGCTCGGCACGCCGCGCAAGCTGGTGGGTCTGGCCGGGTTCGATCTGGAAGTGGTCGAGTACGTGTAGCCTCGTGCGGGACATGGCCTCGCCACGACGAAGCCATGTCTGGCCATCCATACTCAAGCCCTCCCATCAACGACGACACGCCATGTCCGATATTGCCATCCGCCTGATCGCTCCCTCCGGCTATCCGCACGACCGTGCGGCGATGATCCGTGGAGTCGCGCGCTTGCAGGCCGTGGGCTGCCAGGTCAGCGGACTCGATGCGCTTGAGCGCACCGAGCTGCGTTACGCCGGTGGCGACGCGCAGCGCGTGACCGATCTCAATGGGCTGACGACCTGCGAGCAGTTGCCCGATGTCGTGCTGTCGATCCGCGGTGGCTACGGCGCCACGCGACTGCTGGAGCAGGTCGACTACGCTGCCTTGCGCGAGCGTCTAGGCGGCACGAATACGGTGCTGGTCGGCCACAGCGACTTCACCGCGCTGCAGATGGCCTTGCATGCACAGAGCGGGCTGGTCACCTTCGGCGGCCCGATGCTGGGGCCGGATTTCGGCGCCGCAGCCTTCAGCGATTTCACCTGGCAGCATTTCTGGCACACGATCACCGCGCCGCAGGCCAGCGAAAGCTGGAGTGCAGGCGGTGAAGTGGAACTGGATGTCGAAGGGCCGCTGTGGGGTGGCAATCTCGCCATGCTGTGCAGCCTGCTCGGCACGCCGTATTTCCCCGGCATCCATGGTCGTGGGATCGACGGCGGCATCCTGTTCGTCGAGGATGTCGGCGAGCCGCCGTTCCGCATCGAGCGGCTGCTGTACCAATTGCATCTGTCCGGTGTGCTGGATCGGCAGCGCGCCCTGTTGCTGGGTGATTTCAGCCAGTGCCGGCCCAGCCATTACGACAACGGCTACGACCTCGCTGCCGGGTTTGCCCAGATCAGCAAGCTGACGCACGTGCCGGTGATCGCCGGCCTGCCGTTCGGCCATGAGCCGGACAAGTTCACCTTGCCGTTCGGAGTGCCGGCACGGCTGCGTGTATCCGGTGGTCAGGCACGGCTGGATTTCCATGGTTACCCCCATCTCGACCGATCGGCGCCGGCCAGTCCGCCCGAAAACCCGTAGAATGACCGGCCCGCTTGGGCTCGCCCACAGGAAACCGTTTCATGAAGATCATCGAAGGCGATTTCGCCACACCGAAAGGCCGTTTTGCCATCGTTGCCGGCCGTTTCAACGGCTTCGTCGTCGAGCCGCTGGTGGCTGGTGCGCGTGACGCGCTGGTACGCCATGGCGTGAAGGACGACGCGATCGAGCTGATCCGCGTACCGGGTGCCTGGGAAATCGCACTGGCCGCTCACAAGCTGGCGAACTCCGGCAAGTATGCCGCGGTGATCGCGCTGGGCGCGGTGATCCGTGGTTCCACGCCGCATTTCGACTACGTCGCCGGCGAATGCGCCAAGGGTCTGGCGCTGGCCGCCCACAGCTCCGGCGTGCCGGTGGCATTCGGCGTGCTGACCACCGACAGCATCGAGCAGGCGATCGAGCGTTCGGGTACCAAGGCCGGCAACAAGGGCGCCGATGCGGCGGTCGCTGCGCTTGAAATGGTCAATCTGTACGGGAAGCTGTGATGAACCAGCGCCCGGAAGGCATCGATCTGGCCGCGCGTTCGCGTGCGCGCCGCCGCGCCCTGCAGGCGCTGTATGCGTGGCAGATGAGCGGCAGCCACATGAACGCGGTGATCGACCAGTTCCGCCACGAGCAGGACATGGAAGTGGCCGACCTCGAATACTTCGAGGATCTGCTGCACGGCGTCGAGACCAACGTCGATGCACTCGATGCCTGCCTGCGCCCCCATATCGACCGCGAGGTCGCGCAGATCGATCCGATCGAGCGCGCCGCCTTGCGCCTCGCCACCTACGAACTGAAGTTCCGTCCGGACGTGCCGTACCGCGTGATCATCAACGAGGCGATCGAGGTCACCAAGCGCTTCGGTGCCGACCACGGCCACAGCTACGTCAATGGCGTGCTGGACAAGCTGGCTGCCGAATTGCGCACGGTCGAGAAGCGCGGCTGATGTCTTCCGCCGTGACGGGTTCGTCGTCGATCGAGCGGGTGCCGCTGATCGAGACCGAGCGGCTGCGGTTGCGCGCCCATCGGGCCGAGGACCACGCCGGTTGCCTGGCCATCTGGTCCGATCCGGAAGTGGTCCGCTACATCGGCGGCCGGCCGTTCACGACCGAAGAAGTCTGGAAGCGCCTGCTGCAGTACGTCGGGCTGTGGAGCCTGCTTGGCTACGGCTACTGGGCGGTCGAGGAAAAGCACAGCGGTCGTTACATCGGCGATATCGGCTTTGCCGATTTCAAGCGCGACATGCAGCCGTCGCTGCAGGGCATGCTGGAATTCGGCTGGGTGCTGGCGCCGCAGGCGCATGGCCAGGGCTATGCGAGCGAGGCGGTGGCGGCGATCACGGCGTGGAGCCAGGTGCATCGCCCTGAACTTCGCGTGGTATGCATCATCTCGCCGGAGAACCTGCCCTCGATCCGTGTGGCCGAGAAGGCCGGCTTTCGCCTCTGGCAACAGACGGTCTACCACGACAGTCCCACCCTCGTTTTTACCCGTTAGCCAGTTTCCTGCCGGGCGATTCGTTGATGGAATTCGATCTGATTGAACTGATCCGTCGGCACACGGCGCAGCCGCGCGACGATGTGCGGCTGGGCATCGGCGATGACGCCGCGGTGCTTGCGATGCCGGCCGGTCAGGAGCTGGCGGTGGCGATCGACACCCTGGTCGAGGGAGTGCATTTCCCGCAGGGCACGGCGGCAGCCGACATCGGCTGGAAGGCGCTGGCGGTGAACCTGTCCGATCTTGCCGCGATGGGCGCGAGTCCGGCATGGGCGCTGCTGGCACTGACACTGCCGACGGCCGATGCCGCTTTCGTCGAGGGCTTTGCCGAAGGCTTCGCCCGGCTGGCGCAATCGCACCGGCTGGCCTTGGTCGGCGGCGACACCACCCGCGGGCCACTCTGCATCAGCGTAGCGGTGCACGGCTTCGTGCCGCCGGGCAAGGCGCTCACGCGCGCCGGCGCATGTGCCGGCGATGCCGTGCTGGTCACCGGCACGCTGGGCGATGCCGCGGCAGGGCTGCACGCCCTGCAGCATCCATGGCGCGACGACGACCCGCGCAGCAGCCAGCGCGAGTTCCTGATCGGACGGCTCAATCGTCCGGTGCCACGCCTGGCGGCCGGCGCCGCCTTGCGCGGCCAGGCGAGTGCGTGTGTCGACGTATCCGACGGTCTGCTTGCCGATCTCGGACACATCTGCGCGGCCAGCGGCGTCGGTGCGGAGATCGAGGCGGCGTTGCTGCCGCGTTCGTCGGCGCTGCTGGGGCTGCATGACGAGGCCACGGCGCTGCACTTCGCGCTCGGTGGTGGCGACGATTACGAATTGTGTTTCACCGTGCCGATGCAGCGGCTGGCCGACGTGCAGGCGGATCTGTCGCGCCTTGGTTGCGGCGTGACGCGCATCGGCCGCATCGTGGGAGGCGAGGGCGTGCGGGTGCGCGCTGCGGATGGCACATGGCTGAGTGTGGACCGATCGGGCTGGGAGCATTTCACTTGAACGCCAGGAAGACTCTCAGCGCTGAACAACGCCGCGTACTACTGGCCACGCCGGCCGGTTGGCTGGCCTGCGGCTTCGGTTCGGGACTCACGCCGGTGGCGCAGGGCACGTTTGGTTCGCTGGCGGCGCTGCTACCGTGGCTGCTGCTGCGCGAGCTGCCGCTGCCGATCTATCTGGTCGTGCTGCTGTTCGGCTTCGCCATCGGCGTGTGGGCATGCAACGTGGCCGGACGCACACTCGGCGTCGACGATCACCGCAGCCTGGTGTGGGACGAATTCATCGGCCAGTGGATCGCACTGACCCCGTTATTGATTCCCGCGCTGCTGCCACCCGACGGATTCGCATGGTGGATGCTGCTGGCCGGCTTCGCGCTGTTCCGTCTTTTCGACGTGTGGAAGCCATGGCCGATCAGCTGGCTGGATCGGCACATCAAGGGCGGCATGGGGGTGATGGTCGACGATGTGGTGGCTGGCATCTTTGCTGCGATCGTGCTGGCGCTGGGGCTGCTCCTGCTGCACTGAAAGCCGCATCAGGATCCGGCGCGGAAGGATCCCGTCATGGCCGGAGTGGCGGTAGAAGGCAGGCAGCCCAATCCACGCAAGGTCGTTTCGACCGCCTGGTCCAGTTCCGTATGCGGTTCGGCGCCGAGCAGCCTGACCAGCTTGCGGTTGTCCAGCTGCAGCGGAAGCTGCCACAGATAACGCATTTCGCGCAGTTCGCGGAACAAGGTGACGAACGGTGTGGCGAGGGTCGCAAGCCACCACGGGAAGGGGCGTACGGGCAGTTCCGGATGGCCGGCGGCATGCCCGATCGCGTCGCCCATGGCATTGCCATCCACCCAGTGACCACCGAAATGGAATCGCTCGAACGCGGCCAGTTCGCTCTCACGTTCGAGCAGACGCGCGATGGTTTCGCCGACATCGGGCAGATAGGCCCAGGCGTGGCGCAACTCGCGCTGGCCCGGATAGCTCATCGAACGAACCGGTTGTCCTGGTTTCACCATCGCCGCGAACCAGTTGTTGCCGGCGTGCGGACCGAAGAAATCGCCACAGCGCAGGATCAGCGAACGCACACCATCGTCTGCCGCTTGCTGCAGACGGCGTTCCATTTCCACCCGGATCGCGCCCTTGCGCGTCAGCGGTTGCTGCGGCGAGGTCTCGTCCAGCAGCGGCAGCGCGTCCGGGCCGTAGTTGTAGACGGTGCCGGGCAGCACGATGCGTGCACCGGCAGTGCGCGCGGCGGCGATCGTATTGTCGAGCATCGGGAGCACCAGCTTGTCCCAGTCGCGATACCCCGGTGGGTTGACCGCATGGACGATCACCTCGACGCCGCGCGCGGCCTGCATCACGTCGCCAGCATGCATGGCATCGCCGGCGATCCATTCGATACCCGCCGACAACTGCGGTCTGGCGCTGTCGCGCACCAAGGCGCGTACCTTCCAGCCGCGACGCAGCAGCGCCGCTGCGATCTCGCCGCCGGCACCGCCGGTGGCGCCGAGTACCAGAGCCTTGCGTGATGTGTTCATGACGTTCTCCTGTGGAAGGTGGTGGCTCCAGCATGGGCGTGGCAGATATGAAAGAAAATTCACCATGAGCGAACTTCTGCTATACATAAATGCATGGCCATCGACGAACCCGGCTGGGAGCTGTACCGATCCTTCCTCGCGGTAATGCGCGAAGGCAGCCTGTCGGCTGCGGCACGGGCACTGGGCATGACCCAGCCCAGCCTGGGGCGCCACATCCGGCAGCTGGAAGCAGACCTCGGCGTGGCGTTGTTCACCCGCTCGCCGCAGGGGTTGACGCCAACCGATCTTGGCCAGGAACTGGTCGCGCATGCACAGGCGATGGCGGCAGCATCCGCTGCGCTGCGCCGTGCCGCCTCGGGCAGCAGCCATGGCATACGCGGAGTGGTGCGGGTCACATGCAGCGAGGTGATCGGCGCGGAGGTGCTGCCACCGATGCTGGCCGATTTTCGCCAGCAGCATCCGGGCATCGTGATCGAGTTGTCACTGTCCAACCAGACCGAGGACCTGCTGCGCAAGGATGCGGATATCGCCGTACGCATGCTGCGTCCCGCCCAGAGTGCGCTGGTGGCGCGTCGGATCGGGCGGATTCCGCTGGGCCTGCATGCGCATCGGCGTTATCTGAAGGCACATGGCCTGCCACACACACTGGCGGAGTTGTCACAGCACGCGATCATCGGTTTCGATCGCGAGACACCGGCCTTGCGCGCGATACGCAGCCAGCTGCCGTTCGGTCGCGAGGACTTTTCGCTGCGCAGCGACAGCGACCTGGCGCAACTGGCAGCGATCCGTGCCGGTTACGGTATTGGCGTGTGCCAATGTGCGATCGCCCGACGCGACCGCAACCTGGTGCACCTGTTGCCGCAGGCGTTCGCGTTCAATCTCGACACCTGGCTGGTGATGCACGAAGACCTCAAGGCGAGCCGGCGCACGCGCCTGCTCTTCGATCATCTGGCGCAGGCGTTGATCGCCTACGCCGGTGATGTCGATTAGGTGCGCAGGCGCTCAGCCGCCCGCCTCCAGCACGATGCGGTAACGCGCCTTGCCGGCTTCCAGATGGGCGAGCGCGTCGTTGACCTTGCCCATGGGAAACATCTCCACTTGCGGGCGGATGTCGTGGCGCGCGGCAAACGCGAGCATGCGGGCGATGTCGACCGGCGAGCCGGTGGGTGAGCCGGAGACCTCGCGCTGTTTGCCGATCAGGCTGAATGCCGGCACCGGGATCGGTTCCAGCACCGCGCCAACCACGTGCATGCGGCCCTTCGGTGCGAGGGTATTGAGCAAGGCGTTCCAGTCCATCGGCACGTTGACGGTTACCAGCAGCAGATCAAGTGAGCCGGCGATTGCCTTGATCGCTGCGGCGTCACGGCTGGCGACGACGTGGTGCGCACCGAAGCCGCGCGCCTCGTCCGCCTTGGCCGCGGTGGAGGTGAACGCGGTGACCTCGCAGCCCCAGGCGGCGGCGAACTTGACGGCCATGTGGCCGAGCCCGCCGATGCCGACCACGCCGACGCGTGTAGTGGGCTTGATGTCGTAGGCAAGAAACGGTTTGAGCACGGTGATGCCGCCGCACAACAGCGGGCCGGCGCTGGCGAGGTCGATGCCTTCGGGCAGCGGTATTGCCCATGCCCAGTGTGCGCGCACCTTGTCGGCGAAACCGCCGTGGTGGCCGCCGATCGTGGCTACCGATTGTGCGCACAGGTTCTGGTCGCCGGACAGGCATTGCCGGCAATGCATGCAGCTTTCCGCGGTCCAGCCGATGCCGACGCGCTGGCCGAGCATCAGCCCCTTCGCCTGAGCGCCCAGTGCGGTGACCCGTCCGACTACCTCGTGACCGGGGATGAACGGGTAGCGCGAGCCGCCCCATTCGTTGTGAATCATCGACAGGTCGGAGTGGCAGATGCCGCAATAGTCGACAGCGACCTCGACTTCCTCGGCACCCAGCGCGCCCACGTCGAACGTGGTCAATTCGAGCGGTTGATCGGCGGCCATGGAGGCCCAGCCTGTGATCGATGACATGACGGACTCCAGCGAATGGGAAAGCACCAAGGCTACGCCGATGTGCCGTTGGCGACATGGTCTTCCGCGCAATGATTGGACGCGGCAAGCCGAGTGTTGGCATGCTGGCGGTCTTCCCCGTTACCGGAGCATCCCCATGCTTTATCGCCGCCTCGGCCGAACCGGCCTGCAACTGTCCGCACTGTCTTTCGGCGCCTGGGTCACCTTCGGCAGGCAGGTGGGTCGTTCGCAGGCGCGTGACTTGCTCGCGCTGGCGCATGATCGCGGCGTCAACTTCTTCGACAACGCCGAGACCTACAACAACGGCGTGGCCGAGCAGGTGATGGGCGACGTGCTGGCCGATCTGCGCTTCCCGCGCGACAGTTACTGCGTGTCCAGCAAGGTGTTCTTCGGTGCGTACGACAAGCCGCTGCCGACCCAGCGCGGGCTGTCGCGCAAGCATGTGATCGAGGCCTGTCAGCAGGCGCTGCAGCGCCTGCGCGTGGATTATCTGGATCTGTACTTCTGCCATCGGCCCGATCCGGATACGCCGATCGAGGAAACCGTGGCGGCGATGGATACGCTGATCCGCCAGGGCAAGGTGCTGTACTGGGGCACCAGCGAATGGCCGGCCGAGGCGATCCATGAAGCACACCGGATCGCGAAGGAGAATCACCTCTACGCGCCGGTGATGGAGCAGCCGCAGTACAACCTGCTGCATCGCGAGCGGGTCGAAGTGGAGTACGCGCCGCTGTATGCCGCCTACGGCATGGGCACCACGATCTGGTCCCCGCTGGCATCCGGCCTGCTGAGCGGCAAGTACAACGACGGCGTGCCGGCCGATTCGCGACTGACCCAGCCGGGCTACGAATGGCTGCGCGAGAGCGTGCTCGGCCACGGCAACGAACGCATCGGCAAGGTGCGCGCACTGCAGCCGATCGCCGATGAGTTGGGCGTGAGCCTGGCGCAACTGGCGATCGCCTGGTGCCTGCTCAATCCGCACGTCTCCACCGTGATGCTCGGCGCCAGCCGGCGCGAGCAGCTGGAACAGAACCTGGGCGCGCTGGATCTCCTGCCACGGCTGGATACGGGCATCGCGCGACGCATTCTGCAGGCGGTTGGCCATAGCTGATTGCGGTGCCGCGGAGGTTCGCGGTGTGAATGGATTGACAGTTAAATGAGAATCATTATTATTTAACTGTCGCCCACTTCCCGCGGAATCTGCCATGTCGACGCCTGCGCCCTCGTTGTCCCCACCGTTGCAGCCGTTGGCCGCGCCGCGGCGATCTGTTTCCATGCCGGCTATTGCCGCGGCCACGCGGCATGTCACCAGCCAGTCGCTGCTGGCTGGCGGTCGCGAGCTGGTGATCCAGCATCAGGGTGGCGAGTACCGCCTGCGGTTGACCCGCAACGACAAGCTGATCCTGACCAAGTAAGCGCTTGCCTGCTGTTCGATGCCACGGCTGCCGGATGGCATCGTGCGTTCATCAAGCCTGTCGCCAGCGCAGTCCGCGAGGACGCCAGCCGGGCTGCATCTATCGGAGGTTCCGATGTTCGGTCCGTTGATTCACCGGTTGCAGGAATGCTGCCCGCCCGCCGACACAGCGACGATCAGCCGACGCTGGTTGCAGCTGGCGCCGGCATGGCTGGCCAGGCATCTGCCCGCGCTGGGCGACGTGCTGTACGAGCCGATGCGCTCGGGCAGGGCGGCAACGTGCGAGCTGCCGCGTGGCCTGCTGGTCGAGTCGATGCCGCTGATCCCGTTGCTGCAGGGGCAGCGGCTGGCGGCCGTCAGCACGATTACCGTCGAGGGACCACGCGAATGGATAGAGTGCGTGGATGGTGACGACCGACTCCGCGCACGATTGCACCTGCTGCCGGACACCGATTACCTCGCATGGGATGCGCTGCTGGATCATGCCGAGCCAGCCAGCGCACCCATCTCGAAGCGCTGGTCGCATGCGTGCCAGCCGGCCGGTGCGCAGCTGCTGCATTTCCATATGCGCCGGCTGGCCGGACTGGATGTACTGGGCAGTGCGGCGGTCATCAGGGTGTCG
The DNA here is from genome assembly GCF_054782855.1 of Rhodanobacter koreensis. Taxonomy (NCBI): domain Bacteria; kingdom Pseudomonadati; phylum Pseudomonadota; class Gammaproteobacteria; order Lysobacterales; family Rhodanobacteraceae; genus Rhodanobacter; species Rhodanobacter koreensis. The sequence continues at coordinate 407,180 of NZ_BAAGRR010000012.1, forward strand.
CCGCTGAGCCGGCAACTGATCGAGCGGATTGCCCGTGCCGAAACGCGGGCATGGCGTCCGGCGGCGAGCGGCTGAATTGCCATCGCGGGCGTTCGTCCGGTTGTCCGTGCAGTGTCCGCGGACACTCGATTCCATTCGAGTTGGCATCACAAGTCACTGAAAATCAATCATTATTTTCGACCATTCCGGCTGGCACACGGATTGCAACGATCCGTATGCAACCGCGCTGTCCGCGGTCAGGAACGGCATGATGATTCGCGATACTTCTGCACAAGACCGCATGGTCGAGGTCAAACCCAACCGCAAGCGCCGGTTGATTCTGCTGGGCGTCGGCGTGGCCGTGCTGGCGTTGCTGGTGTGGCTGGCACCGGGCATCGGCCGGCTGTTTTCCGCCTCTGCCTCGGTCAGCAGCTCGCGGCTGGCATTCGCGACCGTCGAACGCGGCCCGTTCGTGCGCGACATTGCTGCCGAGGGCAAGGTGGTCGCGGCAGTCAGCCCCACCTTGTACGCCACCTACGGCGGTGCGGTAACGCTGCAGGTGCATGCAGGCGATACGGTGAAGAAGGGGCAGGTGCTCGCCGTGATCGACAGCCCGGAGCTGCACAACAAGCTGGCGCAGGAGCAATCCAAGGCCGATGCCATGCAGGTCGATTATCTGCAGGCACAGGTCGACGCACGTACCAAGCGCAGCGATCTGCAGAAGGCGTTCGACAACGCGCAGATCGACGAGAAGAGTGCGGAAACCACGCTGGACCGCACGCAGAAGGCATTCGCCGCGGGCGCAGCCAAGGGTGTCGAGGTCGACCAGGCCAAGGACGTGCTGGAAAAGGCGCGCATCACGCTGGCGCATGCCAAGTCCGACCTGGGCATGAACAACGACAGCCTGAAGTTCAACATCCAGTCGAAGAAGCTGGCCCACGACAATCAGATGCTGGTGGTGCAGGACCTGCAGCGCCAGGTCGACGACCTCAACGTGAAGTCGCCGGTCGACGGCCAGGTCGGACAGCTGTTCATCGCCGAACGCGCCACCGTAGCCAAGGATGCCCAGTTGGTCAGCGTGATCGATCTGTCCGCACTGCAGGTGGAAATGCAGGTGCCGGAGAGCTTTGCGCGTGATCTCGGTATCGGCATGTCCGGCGAGATCAGCGGCAACGGCAATGTCTGGAAGGGCCTGGTCAGTGCGATTTCGCCCGAGGTCGTCAATGGCGAAGTAGCGGCGCGGCTGCGCTTCGACGGCCAGACGCCGAAGCAGTTGCGCCAGAACCAGCGCCTGTCGGTACGCGTGCTGCTGGACAAGCGCGACAACGTGCTGACCGTGCAGCGCGGCTCGTTCGTCGACGAATCCGGCGGCAGCTATGCCTACGTGGTGCGCAACGGCATCGCCACGAAAACCCCGATCCGCGTCGGTGCCAGCAGCATCGACAAAGTGGAGATCCTCGATGGCCTGAAGGAAGGCGACCGCATCGTGATCTCCGGCACCGACAGCTTCAAGAATGCACAGACGGTTGCGATAAGCAACTGAGTGCGGGGAATCGGGAATGACGCCAGATTGATGCTTTTCCCGATTCCCGATTCCCGATTCTCCATTCACAGCTCCAACCACCGAGGAACAACCATGCTGAAGATGACTCACCTGTCCAAGGTCTACCGCACCGAAGTGGTGGAGACCTATGCGCTGCGCGATTTCAACATCGACGTGAAAGAAGGCGAATTCGTCGCCGTCACCGGCCCGTCCGGTTCCGGCAAGACCACCTTCCTGACCATCGCCGGCCTGCTGGAAACCTTCAGTGGCGGCGAGTACCACCTCGACGGCATCGAGGTAAGCAACCTCAACGACAACGCCCGCTCGAAGATCCGCAACGAGAAGATCGGTTTCATCTTCCAGGCCTTCAACCTGATTCCCGACCTCAACGTGTTCGACAACATCGAAGTGCCGCTGCGCTATCGCGGCATGAAGGCGGCCGAGCGCAAGCAGCGGATCATGGAGTCGCTCGAACGTGTCGGTCTGGCATCGCGCGCCAAGCATTACCCGGCCGAACTGTCCGGCGGTCAGCAGCAGCGCGTGGCGATCGCCCGTGCGCTGGCCGGCTCGCCGCGCCTGCTGCTGGCCGATGAACCGACCGGCAACCTGGATACACAGATGGCGCGCAGCGTGCTCGAACTGCTCGAGGACATCCATCGCGAAGGCGCCACCATCGTGATGGTCACGCACGATCCCGAACTGGCTGCACGCGCGCAGCGCAACGTGCACATCATCGACGGCCAGGTGGTGGATCTGTCCGAGGACCCGCGCTTCCACACCGCTACGCAGCTGCACAGCGAAGCCCATTCGGGTTGATGCCATCCATCTGCACCGAGCCATTCATCGATTGCGAGAACCATCCATGCGTGTGAAGTTGTTGCCCCTGTTGCTCTGCATCGCCCTGGCGCCGCTGCCGGGTCATGCCGAAGACCTGATGGATGCCTACCGTCAGGCCGTCGCCAACGACCCGGTGGTGAGCACCGCCGACGCGGCGCGCCTGGTGGTGGCCGAGAACGTGCCGCAGGCACGTTCGGCCCTGCTGCCGCAGTTGTCGGTCGGGTTGGGGCTGGAACAGATCCGCGGCGGTGGCAGCAATGGTTCCGTTACCGGTCCCAACGGCAACATCGTGGATACCGGCTCGAGCGGCTACACACGCGAGCGCGATCTCAGCGGCACGCTCAGCCAGCCGATCATCAACCTGTCGGCCATCGCCAACCTCCAGGCCGCCCATGCAAGCAGGGATTCGGGCGACCAGACCTACCAGGCCGCACTGCAAAACCTCTATGTGCGCGTTTCCAGTGCCTATATCAATGTGCTGATCGCGCAGGACAACCTCGACGTCTACCGTTCCTACGAGGACGCCTACAAGCAGGAGTTCAACCAGTCCAGCGTGCGCTTCAAGAATGGCCTGGCAATGGCGTCCGACGTGAGCCAGTCGCAGGCTTATTACCTGTACATCAAGTCCCAGCGGATCACCGCACAGGACACTTTGAAGGACGCGCAACGCGGACTCGAACAGATCACCGGCCAGCCGACCGGCACGCTGAAGAAGCTGCGCGAGGATCTGCCGATGCAGGCGCCGGTGCCGGCCAATGCCCAGGCCTGGGTCGATGCCGCCCTGCAGAGCAATCCGGTCATTCTCGCCGCGCGCTACGCGGTGAAGGCCGATGAGCATCGGGTGTCGGCGGCGCGTGCCGGACATCTGCCCACGCTCAACGCCACCGTGCAATACGGCAAGTTCGGCACCTGGTCCAGCGCGGTGCCGGGCGCCGCGTCCTACGGACCGGGTGTGACCACGATCGGCCTGACACTGAATGTGCCGATTTTCAGTGGCGGACTTACCCAGTCGCAGGTGCGCCAGGCGATTGCCCAGCGTGACGAAGATGCCGGCACGCTGGAGAGCCAGCGCCGCCAGGCGGCACGCGATGCGAACAACTACTACAACCTGGTGGTGGATGGCATCGATCAGGTAGATGCCGCGCGCACCTCCGTGGAGGCGGCGCGCAAGTCTCTCGCGTCGATGCGCGCCGGCTACGAGATCGGTACGCAGAGCCTCACCAACGTGGTGTTCGCGATCGAGCAGCTGGCCAACGTACAGACCGAATACACCGTCGTGCGTCACCAGTTCATCCTCAACAAGCTGCTGCTCAAGCAGGTTGCAGGCACCGTGGACATCCACGACCTGGAAGACATCAACCGGTTGCTGCAATGAACGCCGGCCCATCCAGCAGCGCATGGCGCACGGAATATCGGCACCCACGCGGAGGCATGAGCCATGTTCGGCTACTACCTTGAACTGGGCCTGCGCAGCCTCAAGCGCAACCCGGCGCTCACCGCGTTGATGGTGATGGCGATCGGCTTCGGTGTGGCCGCGTCGATGGTCACGTATTCGGTGTTCCGTGCGGTGTCGGGCAACCCGATTCCGGACAAGTCCGCACGGCTGTTCACGCCGCAGATCGACGGCTGGGGGCCGCAGCAGAACCTCAAGGGCGAGCCGGCGGAGGCGCTGAACTACATCGACGCCATGGCGCTGCGGGATGCGCACGTAGCGAAGCGCCAGACCATGCTGTATCCGGTGCAACTCGCGGTGATGCCGGATGGCGGCCGCGATCTGCCCTTGAACGCGAGCGGCTATGCCGTGGACAGCGACTTCTTCCCGATGTTCGAGGTGGCGTTCCGCTACGGCAGCGGCTGGAGTGCGCAGGACGACGTGGCGCGTGGCGCCGACGTGGTCATCAGCGGCGAACTCAACCAGAAGCTGTTCGCCGGTGCCAACAGCGTGGGGCGCACGATCAACCTCGGCGGCCACGACTACCGCGTGCTGGGCGTCACCAGCCACTGGAACCCGCGCCCGCGCTTCTACGACCTGTTCAGCATCAGCGGCTTTGCCGACGAGCCGGACTTCTACCTGCCGTTCACCCGCGCGCTGGATCAGCACATGTACACCGGCGGTCGCAACAGTTGCCGTGGCCGGCTCAGCTTCACCAACTGGACGGATTACACGCAGAGCAACTGCGTGTGGATCACGCCATGGGTGGAACTGGACAGCCCCTCCGAAATCGCCGGCTACCGCAGCTTTCTCACCCACTACGCCGCCGACCAGCAACATGCCGGACGGTTCAACTGGGCGCCCAATGTGCGCCTGCGCGACGTGATGCAGTGGCTCGACTACGAACGCGTCGTGCCGCCCGAGAGCCGCATTTCGCTGATTGTGGCGCTGGGCTTCTTCCTGATCTGCCTGGTCAACACCATCGGCTTGCTGCTGGCGAAGTTCCTGCGTCGCGCCGGCGAAATCGGCGTGCGTCGTGCACTGGGTGCCTCGCGGCGGGAGATTTACACGCAGTACCTGATCGAGGCGGCCACGGTGGGTCTGGCCGGTGGCGTGCTGGGCTTGCTGCTCACTGCGCTGGGCGTGTCCGGCGTGGGCGTCCTGTTCCGTCCGGAAATTGCCAAACTGGCGCAGTTCGATTTCTCGCTGGTGGGCCTGACTTTGGTCGTTGCCATCGTCGCCACCATGCTGGCGGCGTTCTATCCGGCGTGGCGCGCGGCACACGTGCAGCCCGCCTGGCAGTTGAAGTCGAGCTGAGGAGAATGCCATGACCATCCAGATCAGGCCCATCCTCACCGCACTGCGCCGACACAAGGCGGGCACCTTGCTGATCGCACTGCAGATCGCGTTGACGCTGGCCATCGTGTGCAACGCGCTGTTCATCATCCACCAGCGGCTGAGCAACCTGTCCGAAGCCAGCGGCGTGGACGAGTCCAGCGTCTTCGTCATCGCCAATCAATGGGCTGCCGACTGGTCGACGCCGCAGGTCGATGCGCAGGTGCGCGCCGACCTTCTCGCGCTGCGCCAACTGCCTGCCGTACGCGATGCCGCACCCGCCAACGGTTACCCTCTGCATGGCAGCGGCTCGGACAACTTCGTCACCATGACGCCCGACCAGGTCGAGCCGACCACCGATGCCGCGGTGTACACCGGCGACGAGCATTTCATCGGCTCGCTGGGCCTGAAGCTCGTCGCGGGGCGCAATTTCCGCCCTGACGAGGTCATGGTGATGGGTACCCAGCAGGCCGTCATTCCACCGACGGTGATCGTGAGCAAGGCGCTGGCCGACCGCTTGTTCCCCGATGGCAACGCACTGGGCAAGAGTTTCTACGCGATGGGTGCCACGCCGAGCACCATCGTCGGCATCGTCGATCCGCTGCACCGGCAGGGTGTGGATCAATGGAACAACGGTTATGCCGGGCAGGCGCTGATCTGGCCGATACGGGCGGATGATTCGCGCGGCATCTACTACATCGTGCGCGCCAAATCTGGCCAGCTGGCCGAAGCCATGCGCGAGGCGCCCAGGGCGCTGTACGCACAAAGCCGCCTGCGCATCATCGACCCGAAGGACGGCATCCAGGACTACGCCACCATCCGTCGCAAGGTGTTCGACAGCGACCGCGGCATGGCGATCCTGATGGGCATCATCTGCGTGGTGCTGCTGGCGATCACCGCCGCGGGCATCGTCGGCCTCACTAGCTTCTGGGTGGGTCAGCGCCGCAAGCAGATCGGCGTGCGGCGTGCACTGGGAGCGCGGCAGAGCGACATCCTGGCGTATTTCCTCACCGAGAACCTGCTGATCGGAGCGATGGGTGTGCTGATCGGCGCGGTGCTGGCGCTGGTCATCAACCTCTGGATGATCACCCACGTCGAGATGGCTCGGCTGCCGCTGACCTATGTACTGGCCGGCGTGGTCATGCTCTTGCTGCTCGGTCAGGGCGCGGTGCTGGCGCCGGCGCTGCGCGCTTCGCATGTATCGCCGGTGGAGGCAACGCGTTCGGTATGAGCGTCTGAAGAGAAGGCAGGGTCGTTCCCGTCTGTGCGGGAACGACGAAAAAAGAAATCACCGCTGAGAGTGTCAGTCGGTTCAATCGATGGAGCTCCTTGATATGTTCACCTACTACCTCGAACTGGCCTTGCGCAGTCTGAAACGCAGCCCCGGCCTGACCGCGCTGATGGTGCTGACCATTGCCTTTGGCGTGGCGGCATCGATGACCACCTATTCGGTGTTCCGCGCGGTATCCGGCGATCCGATCCCATGGAAATCGTCGAAGCTGTTCGTGCCGCAGATCGACATGTGGGGGCCGAACGGGCGCGGCAGCGACGGCGAGCCGCCGAATGCGATGGACTACAACGACGCGATCACCCTGATGCGCGATCACCGCGCCAGGCTGCAGTCGGCGATGTACCAGATTTCACCGTCGATCGTGCCGGCGGATGCCAGCAAGCATCCGATCAACGTCAGTGGCCACGCGGTGTACAGCGAGTTCTTCCCGATGCTGGACGTGCCGTTCCTGTACGGCAGCGGCTGGAGTGCCGACGACGACACGCAACGCGCCGCGGTGGTGGTGATCAGCAGCAAGCTCAACCAGAAGCTCTTCGGCGGCAGCAACAGCGTGGGCAAGACCGTCAACGTCGAAGGCAAGGACTATCGCGTGGTGGGCGTGCTGAACGACTGGAACCCGCAGCCGCGCTTCTTCGACGTGGTCAACAGCGGCGGGTTCTCCACCGGTGTCGAGGACGTGTTCCTGCCGTTCCAGCGCGCCATCTCGGTAGGCATCCCCAACGACGGCAATACCAATTGCAACGCGGTGCCGACCGAATCGGGCTTCGTCGGCCTGCAGCATTCCCCTTGCGTGTGGATCGCCTACATGGCCGAGCTGGACGACGCGGCGGCGGTAACGGCCTACAGGCAGTATCTCGATGGCTATGCGCACGACGCGCAGCAGTCCGGCCGCTTCGGCTGGGCGCCGAACAACCGCCTGCGCGACCTGCCGGCGTGGCTGGACAACCAGCACGTCGTGCCCAGCGATACCAAGGTGTCGCTGCTGGTGGCGCTCGGCCTGCTGCTCGCATGCCTGGTCAATACCGCGGGCCTGCTGCTGGCGAAATTCCTGCGTCGCAGCAGCGAGATCGGCGTGCGTCGCGCACTGGGGGCACCGCGCATGGCGATCTATGCGCAGTTCCTGGTCGAGGCCGGCATGATCGGCCTGGCCGGTGGCGTGCTGGGCCTGCTGCTGACCGGTGTCGGCGTGGCCAGCGTGGGCTGGGTATTGCCGAAGGACATCGCCGCGCTGGCGCGGGTGGACTTCTCGTTGCTGCTGATCACCCTGCTGGTCGCCGTCATCGCGACCACGCTGGCCGGACTCTATCCCACCTTCCGTGCTTCACGCGTGCAACCCGCGTGGCAGCTCAAGAGCAATTAGTGCGCTGTCCCTGCGCATGAAAGCGGCCGTCCATGGCCGCACTCCTCAACAAAAGCCGGTTCCATAGGGCAGTGTGAAAAGGAACACGAACATGACCATGCATCCCATTCTTGCGGCTTTGCGCAAACACAAGGCCGGCGTCGTGCTCATCTCGCTGCAGATCGCGTTGACTTTGGCGATCGTCTGCAATGCGGTGTTCATCATCGGCCAGCGTATCGAGCGGGTGAACCGGCCCACCGGCCTCGACGAGAACAACCTGTTCCTGGTCTCCCAGCAATGGGTGGGCGCGCCCGGCGGGGACGATCCTGCCGGCGTGGAGAAACTCGACGTGATGCAGCGCGAAGACCTCGCTGCGTTGCGCAACCTGTCCGACGTGGCTTCGGTGTCGCCAAGCAATTCGATACCGTTGCTCAATTCCTCGTGGACCGGCTCGGTGTCGGTCAAGCCCGGACAGCGACTGGGCGACAAGAGCGGCACGCGTACGGCGTATTACTTCACCGACGATCAGGTGTTCCCCACGCTGGGTTTGCGCCTGGTCGCCGGACGCGCGTTTACTGCCGCAGACGTGCAACACCAGGGCGCCCGCGACCAGCGCGACCGTCCAGTCATCATCGTGACCCAGGCGCTTGCCGACAAGCTGTTCCCGCAGGGCAATGCGGTGGGCAAGGTGATCTATTCGGACGGAAGCAGCTCGCCGAGCACCATCATCGGCGTGGTCGAGCGCATGCAGATACCGGCCAGCGGCAGCTGGGGCAATGATTTCACCTGGTACTCGACCCTGGTGCCGACGCGGCTGGATTCGAACTTCGCACGTTACGTGGTGCGGACCAAGCCCGGCCGGCTCGATGCCGCGATGCATGCCGTGCCGGCCGCGCTGTATGGGGTGAACCCGATGCGCGTGCTCGACGACGACAGTGTCAAATCCTTCGCCGACATTCGCGCCAGTGCGTATCGCGCCGATGTCGGCATGGCGATCCTGATGGGCGTGGTTTGCCTGATCCTGCTCTGCGTTACCGCCGCCGGCATCGTCGGGCTCACCAGCTTCTGGGTTGGACAGCGCCATCGGCAGATTGGCGTGCGGCGTGCCCTAGGTGCCCGCAAGATCGACATCCTGCACTACTTCCAGATCGAAAACCTGCTGATTGCCGGCGTCGGCGTGGTGCTGGGCGTACTGCTGGCGGTAGGTCTCAACGTCTGGCTGATGACGCATTACGAGATGACGCGCATCCCGGTGCTGTACGTGCTGACCGGGGTGCTGGCGATGCTGGCGATCGGGCAGGCCGCGGTCTTCGTGCCGGCCCGGCGTGCTTCCAATGTGCCGCCGGTGGTGGCGACCCGGGCGGTTTGATGACAACCCTTCTCTCTTCTGTCGCTGACGGAAGCGGGTTTCATGTGCAGGAGTAATGGGTGCATGTGCGATTGTTTCCTTGAACAGGCTCCACGGTGCGCAGCATGAAAGTGCATCCGATCATCGCTGCCTTGCGCATGCACAAGGCCGGTGTGGTGCTGATTGCGTTGCAGATCGCGCTGACCCTGGCGATCGTCTGCAATGCGATCTTCATCATCGGCCAGCGTATCGAGCGGGTGAACCAGCCCACCGGCATGCACGAAGAGGGTGACCTGTTTCTGATCACCCAGCAGTGGGTGGGTGCGCCCAGTGCAGATGATCCAGCTGGGCTGCAAAAGCTCGACAGCATGCAGCAAACGGATCTGGCCGCCTTGCGCAGCCTGCCTGACGTAGCTTCGGCGGCGCCGATCCGTTCGCTGCCATTGCTTCGTTCCGGTTCGGTCGGAGGGATCGGGCTGAAGCCCTTGCAGCAAAAGGACACCATCGACGCGAATTACTACTATGGCGACGAGCAGGCGTTGCCAACCCTGGGCCTGCAGCTGATCGCAGGCCGTGCATTTACTGCCGCCGATGTCCAGCACAAGCCCATGCGCGACCAGGGCGAGCCGGTGCTCGCGATCATCACCAAACCGGTTGCAGACAAACTGTTCCCGAAGGGCGATGCCGTAGGCAAGGTGATCTATCTCGACAGCAGCAGCACACCAACCACCATTGTCGGCGTGGTCGCGCGACTGCAGAGCTCAGTCGATACCGTAGGCAGCAGCCTCACCTGGTATTCGGCCCTGTTCCCGGTCCGGCAGGATGCGAATTTCTCGCGCACCGTGGTACGTGCAAAACCGGGACGGCTGGAAGCGGCGATGCGCGCCGTACGGCCCGCACTGTATGCGGTCAATCCCATGCGTGTGATCGATGATGATCAGGGTGTGCGTTCCTTCGCGGATATCCGTGCCGATGCTTATCGAGCCGACCTTGGGATGGCGATACTGATGAGTGTGGTCAGCCTGATTCTGCTCAGCATCACTGCCGCCGGCATCGTTGGCCTTACCAGCTTCTGGGTCGGCCAGCGACAGCGGCAGATCGGCGTGCGGCGCGCATTGGGGGCACGCAAGATCGACATCCTGCATTACTTCCAGCTTGAGAACCTGCTGATTGCCGGCATCGGTGCCGCGATCGGCATCTTGCTCGCGATCGGTCTCAATCTGTGGTTGATCACCCGCTTCGAGATGGACCGCATGCCGGTGATCTATGTGCTTGTCGGCGTGCTGGCGGTACTGGCGCTGGGGCAGGGCGCGGTCTTCGTGCCGGCCCGGCGTGCTTCCAACGTGCCGCCGGTGGTGGCGACGCGGGCAGTTTGATTCTGGGTCCGCCTTCCGCGAAAGGGAGGGGAGTTCAAGGGGAATTCGAGCATGTTTACCTATTATCTGGATCTCGCTCTGCGCAGCCTCAGGCGCAACAAGGCACTCACCGCGCTGATGGTGCTGGCGATCGCGCTCGGCATCGGCGCCAGCATGACCACGTTGACCGTGCTGCATGTGCTGTCCGGTGATCCGCTGCCAGGCAGGAGCGCACAGCTGTATTACCCGCAGGTCGATCCGCAGGACATCAAGGGCATGTATCCGAGCAAGGAGCCGCCGGATCAGGTCACCCTGATCGATGGTCTGAACCTGCTGCATGCCGCACGCGCGGATCGGCAGGCACTGATGTCGGGTGGTTCGGTGCCGCTCCAGCCCGAACAGTCTTCACTCGATCCGTTCTACGTGGAGGCGCGATACACCACGGCGGATTTCTTCGCGATGTTCGACGCGCCGTTCCTGTACGGCCATGGATGGGCCGAGGCGGAAGGCGAGGCCAAGGCGCGCGAGGTGGTGATCGCGAAGTCGCTCAACGACAAGCTGTTTGCCGGCGCCAACAGCGTGGGCCGCACGCTGCGCATGGCAGGTACCTCGTTCCGCGTCGTCGGCGTGCTCGACAGCTGGCAGCCGAACCCGCACTTCTACGATCTGAACACGGGATCCTATGCCTATGGCGAACAGGTGTTCCTGCCGTTGCAGACCATGCTGGAGCTGCGGCTTGATCGCAACGGATCGAGCGACTGCTGGGGCAATGGCGGCGGTGGCGTCGGCAGCATCCTGCCTTCGGATTCCTGCGTGTGGCTGCAGTTCTGGGCGCAGCTGGACAGTCCGGCGAAGGCCGCCGCGTATAAGGAGTTTCTGGTGCACTACTCGCAGGACCAGAAGGCACTGGGTCGTTTCCAGCGTGCGCCGAACGTGCGCCTGCGCAACGTGATGCAGTGGCTCGATTACCAGATGGTGGTGCCCGACGACGTGCGCCTGCAGAACGGGCTGGCGTTCGGCTTCCTGCTGGTGTGTCTGGTCAACACGGTCGGCCTGATGCTGGCCAAGTTCATGCGCCGCGCGTCCGAGCTGGGCGTGCGCCGTGCGCTGGGAGCCTCGCGGCGCGCGCTGTTCGCGCAGCTGCTGATCGAATCCGGCGTGGTCGGTCTGGTCGGTGGAGTCGGCGGCCTGCTGCTGGCGCTGTTCGGCTTGTGGCTGGTGCGGCAGCGGCCCTCGGACTACGCCGCGCTGGCGCATCTGGACCTGAGCATGCTGTTCACCACCTTCGTGCTGGCGGTATGCGCCACCCTGCTGGCCGGGCTGCTGCCCGCCTGGCGCGCCTGCCAGATCGCGCCGGCCCTGCAACTGAAGAGCAACTGAGGCGAGCCATGGACATTCTCCCGATCCTTTCCACGCTGCGCCGGCACAAGCTCACGTCCTGGCTGCTGGTTCTGGAAATCGCGTTGACCTGCGCCATCGTCTGCAACGCGGTGTTCCTGATCGGCCAGCGCCTGCAGCGCATGGACATGCCCAGTGGCGTGGCCGAACACGAGCTGTTGCAGATCCAGGTGGCCGACGTGACGACACCGTCCAATCCGTATGCCCGCCTGGCAGAGGACGTGGCCGTGTTGAGGCAGGTGCCGGGGGTGATCTCGGTGGCTTCCTCCAACCAGGTGCCGTTCGGCAGCTCGTCGTCGAACGGCAATATCCGGCTCGACCCGGCGCAGCCCGATCGCACGCTCAACGCCACCACCTATTTCGGTGAAAACCTGGTGCAGACGCTGGGTACGCGGCTGGTGTCCGGGCGCGATCTGCAGTCCGATGATTTCGTCGACGTGGAGACCGCGATGAAGGGGCTCAGCACGGGCGACAGCAAGAGCCTGCCACACGTGACCTTGATCACTCAGACTCTCGCCGAGCGGCTGTGGCCCGGACAGAACCCGCTGGGCCGCATCATCTATCTCACGCCCACGGTGGGTCTGCGGGTGGTCGGCGTGGTGGATAGCCTGGCGCGGCCGAATGCCTACGACGAGGCCAAGGCGCAGTACACCATGGTCGTGCCGCTGCGCATGGGAGCGAGCAAGGACCAGAGCTACCTGATCCGCACCCGGCCGGAAGACCGTGCCAACGTGCTGGCCGCCGCGCTGGCCGCACTGAAGAAGGCCGATCCGCAGCGTGTGGTAACCACCAAACGCAGCTTCGATGAAGTGCGCCGGAAGTTCTTCCAGGACGACCGCGCGATGGCCGGCATGCTGGTCGGCGTGATCGCGGCGTTGCTGATCGTCACCGCGCTGGGCATCGTCGGACTGGCCAGCTTCTGGGTGGCGCAGCGTCGCCGCACCATCGGCGTGCGCCGCGCGCTCGGCGCCACCCGCGGCAACATCCTGCACTACTTCCAGACCGAGAATTTCGTGTTGGCCACGTTCGGCATCGCGCTCGGCATGGTGCTGGCCTACGGCATCAACCTGTTCCTGATGAGCCACTACGAATTGCCGCGGCTTCCGGGCATCTATTTTCCGGTGGGCGCCGTACTGCTGTGGCTGATCGGCCAGGTCGCCGTACTCGGTCCGGCGCTGCGTGCGGCGGCGGTGCCGCCGGTGGTGGCGACAAGGTCGGTGTGATGCATTCAGCGAATGGAGCTTGATACATGTTTGCCTACTACCTGGATCTGGCAGTGCGCAGCCTGAAGCGCAACAAGGTACTCACCGCGCTGATGGTGATCGCGATTGCAGTCGGTATCGGCGCCAGCATGACCACGTTGACGGTGATGCATCTGCTGTCCGGTGATCCGGTGCCCACGCGCAGCGGTACGCTGTTCTATCCGCAGGTCAATCCGGATCCAGGCCCGCGCCAGAAACAGCCTTACGACATGATGGACTACCGTTCCGCCGTCGATCTGTGGAGCGCCCATCGCGCCGACCGGCAGGCGCTGGTCACCAGCAGCCAGTTACGACTGACTGCGCCGCAGGTGAACCTGCCGCCGCTGATGGCGCAGATGCTGTCGACCACGGCGGATTTCTTTCCGATGTTCGACGTGCCTTTTCGCTACGGCAACGCCTGGACCGCGCAGGATGATGCCGCGCGTGCGCGGGTGGCGGTGATCTCGTCCGATCTCAACAGCAAGCTGTTCAATGGTGCCAACAGTGTGGGACGCACGCTGCGGCTGAAGGACACGGATGTGCGCATCATCGGCGTGCTGGCGCCATGGCGGCCATCGCCACAGTTCTACGACGTGGCGGGTGGGCGCTTCTCCAACGGCGATACGGCGGGCTTCTACAGCCGGCCGGAGGATGTCTTCGTGCCGTTCCAGAGTTCGCTGGAAATCAATGCCGGCGGCTTCCAGCCGTTCACCTGCTGGAGCATGCCGGACGACACGGTGCACCTGCAGACCTCGCCTTGCGTGTGGGTGGCGTTGTGGGTGCAGTTGAACAGTGCAGCGAAGGTCGGCAGCTACAGACGCTTCGTGGCCGATTATGCGGCTCAGCAGAAGGCCTTGGGCCGCTTCGTGCACGCCGACGACACGCAGTTGCGCAGCCTGATGGGATGGCTCGACTTCAACCAGGTGGTGCCCAGCGATGTGCGCCTGCAGACATGGCTTGCGTTTGCCTTCCTGCTGATTTGCCTGTTCAACACGGTGGGCCTGTTGCTGGCGAAGTTCCTGCGCCGTGCCGGCGAGATCGGCGTGCGCCGTGCGCTGGGTGCGAGTCGTGCGGCGGTGTTTGCGCAATGCCTGGTCGAGGCCGGCCTGATCGGTCTGCTTGGCGGCGCTGGCGGTCTGCTGCTGACCTTGCTCGGCCTGTGGCTGGTACGCAGCCAGCCGGTCGAATATGCCGATCTGGTGCATCTGGATACGACGATGTTCCTGGTCACGTTCGCACTGGCCATCGCCGCCAGCCTGCTGGCCGGTTTGCTGCCGGCGTTACGTGCCAGCCGCATGGCACCCAGCCTGCAACTGAAGACGCTCTGAGGAAGACATCATGCAGATCAAGCCCATCCTCGCCGCCCTGCGTCGCCATCGCCTGGCCAGCATCCTGATCGCACTGGAAATCGCGCTGGCTTGCGCGGTGCTGTGCAATGCCTGTTTCCTGATCGTCAGCCGCGTGCAGCAAACCCAGGTCGATAGTGGTGTCGACGAGAACGCATTGGCTGCGTTGAAACTGACCGGTTATGACGAAACGAGGGGCGTCGATCTCAACGCGCGCATACTCAGCGGCCTCGCCAAGCTTCCCGGCGTGCAGTCGGTCAGCGTGATCAATGCGGTGCCGTTCGGTGACCATGCCGGTACCGCCGGCATCACGACGGATCCTGATGGCAAGCGTTCTGGTGGCGTGGTGGATTTCTACGTCGGCGGCCCGGGCAGCTTCAAGGCGCTTGGCTTGCAACTGGTCGCCGGCAGCGAGCCACAGGCCGGTGACTACCAGCCAGTCAAGAACTTCGTGCCGGACAACGCTACCGTGTGGGTGACGCGTGCGCTGGCCGAACACCTGTGGCCGGGCCGCGATCCGCTTGGCAAGGACTTCTGGAGTGGCAAGCTCCACTTTCGCGTGGGCGGGGTAGTGGCGCACCTGGCACGTCCCTACGGCGGCGAAGGTGGCCCGAGCACGATCGAATGGTCGGTGTACGCGCCAGCCCAGCCGGGCGCTCAGCTTGCGGGCGTGTACCTGCTGCGCGCCGATCCCGCGCAATTGCCGCGGGTGCTGCGCGACGCGCGGGCCGCGATCGCCACCATCGCGCCCGATGCAGTGCTCGACAGCAAGGCCAGCCAGACCGTAGGTAGCCTGCGTGAAAACTATTTTCGACAGGATCGTGTCATGGCCGGCATCCTTGTCGGCGTGATCGCCTCGCTGCTGCTGGTCACGGCACTGGGCATCGTCGGCCTCGCCAGCTTCTGGGTCGCGCAGCGGCGTCGACAGATCGGCATCCGTCGCGCATTGGGCGCCAGCCGTGGCGACATCCTGAATTACTTCCAGACCGAGAATTTCCTGATCGTCACGTTCGGCATCGTGCTGGGCATGCTGCTGGCGTTCGCCTTGAACCTGCTGTTGATGACGCATTACGAATTGCCGCGGCTACCGCTGTATTACCTGCCGATCGCCGCATTGATCTTGTGGGGACTGGGCCAGCTGGCCGTACTCGGTCCGGCGCTGCGCGCAGCGGCCGTGCCGCCGGTGGTGGCGACACGATCGGTGTGAAAGTTTGAATGTCGCTCCTCCCGGCGGCCCGGGAGGAGCCTGCACGACAACGCAAAGGATCAACCATGTTCGGCTACTACCTCGATCTGGCTCTGCGCAGCCTCAGGCGCAACAAGGTGCTGACCACGCTGATGGTGCTCGCGCTGGCGCTGGGCATCGGTGCCACGATCACCACGCTGACCGTGCTCAAGCTGTTGTCGGGTGATCCGTTGCCGCAGAAGAGCACGCAGTTGTTCTATCCGCAACTCGACCCCTATCCCAGGGACCAGCCTTTCTCGCGCAGCGGGAAAAGGTTGCCGTGGCTCATGAGCTATGTCGATGCCATGAATCTGCTGCATGCCCGCAAGGCGGAGCGGCAGGCGGTGATGGCGTTGTCGCAGGTCAAGGTGACGCCGCAGACACAGGACGGAAAACCGTTTTATGCCGACGGGGTGATAACCACATCCGACTTCTTTCCGATGTTCGACGCACCGTTCCAGTACGGCGCAGGCTGGGCTTCTGCGGATGACGAAAGCCGTGCACAGGTGGTGGTGATCGCGGGTCTCCTCAACGACAAACTGTTCGGAGGGACGAACAGCGTGGGGCGCACGATCCGCATCGAGGATCACGACTTCCGCATCATCGGCGTGTTGCGGCCCTGGGCGCCGCAGCCGCGCTTCTATGCGCTACATCTGGGCGGCCGCGATTACGGCAAGGGCGACGCGGTGTTCATGCCGTTGCAGGGTGCGCGTGCAGACGGCATAACGCCGAACACGGTCATGTCGTACGGGCCGGAGCATACCGACATGCAACATCTGGAGACCGCCCAGAGCATCTGGCTGGGCATGTGGGTGCAATTGTCCAGTGCCGACGAAGCCCCGGCCTACAAACTGTTCCTGGGCAACTACGCGCAGCAACAGGTTGCACTGGGGCGGTTCCAGCGATCCAGGGTGGCCTTGTCGGATCTCATGTCATGGCTGCGCAACGAACAGGTGGTGCCCGATGACGTGCGTCTGCAGGCTGGACTGGCACTCGGCTTCCTGTTGATCTGCGTGGTGAATACGGTGGGCCTGCTGTTGGCCAAGTGTCTGCGCCGCTCGCGCGAGATCGGCGTGCGTCGTGCATTGGGCGCTTCGCGTGGCGCGATCTTTGCGCAGTTCATGGTCGAGGCCGGCATCGTCGGCCTGGCCGGCGGTGTGCTGGGTCTGGGCTTCGCCGAGCTGGGCTTGTGGGGCATCCGCCACCAGCCGGCGCAGTACGCCAGCCTTGCGCATCTGAATCTGTCGATGTTCCTGTTCACCTTCGTGGTCGCGCTGGTTTCCAGCCTGGTCGCCGGCCTCTTGCCCGCATGGCGGGCCTGCGCGGTCGCGCCTGCTCCGCAACTGAAAGCTAGTTGATGCGCTTTCCCTGCGCGTGAAAGCGGCCATCCATGGCCGCACTTTTCAAGGAACTGCAACATGGAAATCCGTCCGATACTCGCCAGCCTGCGCAAGCACCGTATCCCGGCCGTGCTGATCGTGCTGGAGATCGCGCTGGCCTGCGCGGTGCTCTGCAATGCCGTCTTCATGATCGGCCAGCGCGTGGCCAGCATCCACTGGTCGAATGCGATCGACGAACAGGGCATCTCGGTGGTCACCGTGAATGGCGCCGATCCGAAACTCGCCGCCAGCGAGATTCCGCGCAATCTTGCCGCCCTGCGCGGCATCGCCGGCGTCACGGCGGTGGCCGCGGCAACCAGCATGCCGCTGGACCAGAATCCGGCCCTGTCACCCTTCGTCACCAAGCCTGATACGCAAACCACGGTGAACACCTCGGTGTATTTCATCGGCAGCGACGGCGAGCGGGCCATGGGGCTGCGCCTGCTGCAAGGCCGATGGTTCAATGCAGATGAATACGCCGGCAGCGGCTTCAGGAATTTCAGTTCCACCGGTCATGTCGCGCTGATCACGCAGAGCGATGCGAACAGGTTATGGCCACGACAGAGCGCATTGGGCAAGACCCTGTATAGCAACGCCGCAAGCTGGACGGTGGTAGGTGTGGTCGCCGATGTACTGGCACAGGATCCCAAGTTCAGCGGCGCCGGGGGCATGTATTCCAGCGTGTTCTATCCGCTGCAGCCGGACGGGGTGATGGGCGACTACGTGTTGCGCAGCACACCGCAGGATCGCGAGCGTGTCGTGCGTGAGGCGGTGCAGGTGCTGGGCAAGCTGCAGCCGGGTGCCGTAGTGGAAGGGAAGACCTACGCCGGCATGCGTTCCGACTATTTTGCCGATACCAACAGCATGGTGTGGATGCTGGTGCTGGTGTGCGTGGTGATGCTGGCGGTGACCGCGTTCGGCATCGTCGGCCTGACCAGCTTCTGGGTGCAACAGCGGCGGCGGCAGATCGGCATCCGCCGTGCCGTGGGCGCCACGCGCGGACATATCCTCAGCTATTTCCGCACCGAGAATTTCCTGCTCAGTACGGCTGGCGTATTGGCTGGCATGGTGCTGGCTTTCGGCATCAACCTCTATCTGATGAAGCACTACGAGATGAGTCGCATGCCCTGGTATTACCTGCCGGGGAGCGCCGTCGCGCTGTGGCTGCTGGGCCAGCTTGCCGTGCTCGGCCCGGCACTGCGTGCGGCGGCCGTGCCGCCGGTGGTGGCGACGCGGTCGGCGTGAGAACCGTGCTATCCGGCACGGGATATCGAGTTTCATGCAAGTCACAATGATGTTCATAAGTCCATGAACACGCCCCGGAGAATGAGCCTGATGAAGACCTTGCCATTGCTGATCTGCGCGAGCCTGCTGGGCTCGGTGACCGTGATTTCATCCGTACAGGCAGCGCCGGCGGCGCAGGCTGCGCAGACGGATGTAGCTACCCGGGTGAAGGCGCTCAATGCGCTGCTGGCCGAGCAGTGGCAGCACACGCTGCAGAACAGTCCCGAGTTCGCGACGATCCTCGGCGACCTGCGTTACAACGACCGCTGGAGTGACCTCTCGCTGGCGCACGCGGCGGCCGAGAACAAGGTGACCGCGGATTTCCTGAAGCGTTTCGAGGCGATCGACACGAGCGGGTTCTCCGACACCGACAAGCTCAACCAGCAATTGATGGTGCGCCAGCTCAAGGACAGCCTGAAGAGCTACGACCTGAAGCTGAACGAGATGCCGCTGGACCAGATGAGTGGCGTGCATATCCAGTTGGCGGGTTTCGTCAGCTCGATCCCGTTCGACAATACGAAGGAATACGAGGATTACGCGGCGCGCCTCAAGGCGGTGCCGAAAGCCTTCGACCAGGTGATCGACGTGGCGAAGCAGGGCATGCGCGACAAGATGATGCCGCCTAAATACCTGCTGGAGAAGGTCGTCACCCAGATCGACAGCATCGAGAAGCCGGCCGGCATGGACAGCGTGTTTGCCGAACCGCTGAAGCATTTCCCGAAGTCGATGTCCGCGGCCGACCAGAAGCGCGTGCGTGACGAGATTCTTGCGGCGATCGACCAGGACGTGCGCCCGGCCTATCGCAAGCTGAGCGGGTTCGTGGCGAAAGATTACGCACCACATGGACGCGCCCAACCTGGCGTATGGGACTTGCCGAACGGCGACGCGATCTATCGGTTCGACGTGGAGCAGATGACCACGACCGACGAGACACCGCAGCAGATCCATGAGCTGGGCCTGGCCGAGGTCAAGCGGATTGAGGGCGAAATGACCAAGATCGCCAAATCGCAGGGCTTCTCCGATCTGGCCAGCTTCCGCGCCTCGCTGAAGACCAACCCGAAGACCCACGCCACTTCGCGCGAGGACATCCTCAACCGCTATCGCGGCTATCTGGCGCAGATGCAGCCGGAGTTGCCCAAGCTGTTCGGCATGTTGCCGAAGACCAAGGTCGAAGTGGTGCCGGTGGAGGCGTTCCGCGAGAAGGAGGCTGCTGCCGCCGAGTACCACCAGGGCACGCCGGACGGTTCGCGGCCCGGGCAGATCTTCGTCAATACCGGTGATTTCGCGAATCGCAGCGTGCTGACGATCGAGTCGACCTCGTATCACGAAGGCGTGCCGGGCCATCATCTGCAGATCTCGATCGCGCAGACCCTTCCCAAGTTGCCGCCGTTCCGCCAGCAGGCCGGTTATACGGCCTACATCGAGGGCTGGGCGCTGTATTCGGAGCAGTTGGGCAAGGACATCGGCTTCTACAAGGATCCGCTGTCCGATTACGGCCGCCTGTCCGACGAGCTGCTGCGCGCCGACCGCCTCGTGCTCGATACCGGCGTGCACTACAAGCACTGGACGCGCCAGCAGATGGTGGATTTCTTCCACGCGCATTCCAGCGAGGATGAGCCCGATGTGCAGGCCGAGACCGATCGCTACATCACCTGGCCGGGTCAGGCGCTGGCCTACAAGACCGGCGAGCTGAAGATCCTCGAGCTGCGTGCGCGCGCCAAGAAGGAGCTGGGCGACCAGTTCGATATCCGTGCGTTCCACGACGAGATCCTGGGCGGCGGCGCGCTGCCGCTGGACGTGCTGGATACCCGCGTCAACGACTGGATTGCCGCGGTGAAGGCCGGCAAGGCGCCGGCACATCCGGTGGCGTCATGAGATGTGCCCCGCTCCGGCGCTGTCCGGAGCGGGGCGGCAACATGCCGGGAATGCCGACGGCGACACGGTCGACAGGTTGCATAGTCCGCAAGTCATGGCAACCTTTATGGCCGGAGCGGCATCCATGTCCGCATGTGCAGAAGAAAGATGCGAACCGTACTGATCATTGACGACAACCCGGCCGTGGGCGAGGCGCTCTCGCTGGCGCTGTCGCTGCATGAGATCCGCCCGCTTACCGCGTTGACGCCGGAGGACGGGTTGGCGCTGTTGCAGCGCGAAGCGGTCGATGTGGTGATCCAGGACATGAACTTCACCACCGACACCACGTCGGGGGAGGAGGGCGTGGCGCTGTTCCGTGCCATCCGTGAACGGCATGCCGATCTGCCGGTGATCCTCCTTACCGCCTGGACGCATCTGGAAACCGCGGTGGAGCTGGTCAAGGCCGGCGCGGCCGATTACCTGGGCAAGCCGTGGGACGATCACAAGTTGCTGGCCACGGTGGAAAACCTGCTGGAGCTGTCCGAGTCCACCCGCGAAGTGACGCGCGGCCGGCGCGAGCGCCGCCAGCGACGCGAACAGCTGCAGCAGAAGTACGACCTGGACGGGCTGGTGTTCGCCTCCGAGGCGATGGCGCGGACGCTGGAGCTCGCTTGCCAGATCGCCCGCTCGGATGTGCCGGTACTGATCACCGGCCCGAACGGCACCGGCAAGGAGCGTATCGCGTCGATCGTGCATGCGAACTCGGCGGTGAAGCGCGGCGCGTTTGTCGCGGTGAACTGCGGTGCGTTGCCAGGTGAACTGATCGAGGCCGAACTGTTCGGTGCCGACGCCGGTGCCTACACCGGGGCGAACAAGGCGCGCGAGGGGCGCTTCGAACTGGCCGACGGCGGCACCTTGTTCCTCGACGAGATCGGCAACCTGCCGCTGCCGGGTCAGATGAAACTGCTGCGGGTGCTGGAGACCGGCCAGTTCGAGCGGTTGGGTTCCGGTCGCACCCGGCAGGTCAAGGTGCGCGTGCTTTCCGCCACCAATGCCGATCTCAAGGCGATGATCCGCGCCGGCACGTTCCGCGAGGATCTGTACTACCGGCTCAACGTGATCGAGGTGAACCTGCCGCCGCTGGCCGAGCGCAGCGACGACATCCTGCCGCTGGCGGAATTCTTCCTGGACGGCCGTGCCGAGCTCGGCGATGCCGCGCGTGAGGCCTTGCTGGGCTACCCATGGCCGGGCAACGTTCGCGAGCTGAAGAACGCGATCGAGCGCGCCGCGCTGCTCACGGGCAACGGTCCGATCACGCCCGAGCTGCTCAATCTACCGCAGCATGTCGCAGCCGTGGCACGCAACCTCGACGAGCCCAGCCGTGAAGCGGTGGAGATCGCCCTGCACAAGGCCGATGGCGTGGTCAGTCGCGCCGCGCAGAACCTGGGCTTGTCACGCCAGGCGCTGTACCGGCGGATGGAGCGCTATGGTCTGGCCACACCTGCCTGAGGCGTAGGCATTGATCAATTTTTCAGGGATGCTGTGGCCATGCGACCGCTGATTACCCTCAAGGTACGCCTGACCCTGCTGCTTGGCGTGGCGGCGCTGGCCGGTGCGTTGATCTATGCCGGCGTCACCCAGTGGCCGCTGCCGCAATTGCTGGCATGGTCGCGCAGCGACCATGGCCTGAAGCTGCTCGCGTTCAATCAGTTGAGCGTACTGGGCGGGATGCT
Organism: Rhodanobacter koreensis; assembly: GCF_054782855.1. Classification (NCBI taxonomy): domain Bacteria; kingdom Pseudomonadati; phylum Pseudomonadota; class Gammaproteobacteria; order Lysobacterales; family Rhodanobacteraceae; genus Rhodanobacter; species Rhodanobacter koreensis. Next base: position 429,099 of record NZ_BAAGRR010000012.1, read on the forward strand.
GGTGACCGTGCTCTTGCTGTTGCCGCTGGCGTTCTGGCTGGCTGGCCTGGTGATGGCGCCGGTGAGCCGTCTGCTGCGCGCGCTGGAAGGTGCAGTGGCCAGTTATCGCGATGGCGACTTCAGCTTTTCCATCGGGGTGAACCGGCGCGATGAACTGGGTGGATTGATCCGCATGCACAACGCGCTGGGACAGACCCTGCGTGACCAGCGCCAGCATCTCGTGCAGCGCGAGCTGCTGCTGGACACGGTGGTGCAGAACACGCCGGTGGCACTGGTACTGACCGATGCAGCCGGCCGCGTCGCCTACTCGAACATTGCCTCGCGGCATCTGTTCAACGAAGGGCGCAGCCTGAACGGGCTGGATTTCACCGAGCTGCTCGCCGACGCACCCGAGGCACTGCGCAAGGCGGTGGAAAGCGGTGAGGATGCCTTGCTCAGCGTGGAGATGGACGGCAGCGAGGAAACCTTCCATCTGTCGCAGCGTGCGTTCCGGTTGCAGGGTCGGCCGCATCGGCTGCACCTGTTCCGGCGCATGACGCGTGAACTGTCGCGGCAGGAAGTGGCGACCTGGAAACGGGTGATCCGGGTGATCAGCCACGAGCTCAACAATTCGCTGGCGCCGATCTCCTCGCTGGCGCATTCCGGTGCGGAGCTGGCGCGGCGCGGACAGACCGAGCGCCTGCCCGGCGTGTTCGCCACCATCGGCGAGCGTGCGCTGCACCTGCATGGATTCATCGCGGGCTATGCCAGTTTCGCCAAGCTGCCCACGCCGCAGCCGGTGCCCGTGGCGTGGGCGCGGTTCCTGGAGGGGCTGGCGCTGCATTGCCAGTACCGGCTGGCCACGCCGGTGCCGACCGAGCCGGGCCATTTCGATGCGGTACAGATCGAGCAGGTGCTGATCAACCTGATCAAGAACGCGCACGAATCGGGCGGTGCGGACGACGAGGTGACGCTGTCCATCACGGACCTTGGCCGCGAGTTGCGCATCGAGGTGGCCGACCGTGGCCCCGGCATGAGCGAAACCGTGCTGGCGCAAGCGCTGTTGCCGTTCTATTCGACCAAGCGTTCGGGTACGGGCCTGGGCCTCGCGCTGGCACGCGAGATCTCCGAGGCACATGGTGGCCGGATCCTGCTGGCCAACCGCGAAGGTGGCGGCTTGCGGGTGAGTCTGCTGCTGCCGCAGGGGGCGTCGAGATAGCGGCTGGCTCGCCTATACTCCAGTCTTCATCAGGGAATGGAGTAAGCCATGGGACAGTTGCTTGCGCTGGTCATTGTGTTCGTCGTGGTCGTGGGTATCGCCAAGCTGGTGCGCATCGTGCCGCAGGGCTTCGAGTGGACGGTGGAAACCTTCGGCAAATACACCCGCACGCTCAGCCCGGGGCTGCATTTCCTGATCCCGATCTACCAGGCGGTCGGACGCAAGATCAACATGATGGAGCAGGTGCTCGACGTGCCCAGCCAGGACGTCATCACCAAGGACAACGCCGTGGTGCGCGTCGATGGCGTGGTGTTCTACCAGGTGCTGGATGCGTCCAAGGCCGCCTACGAGGTGTCCAACCTGGAGCAGGCGTCGCTGGCGCTGATCATGACCAATATCCGCACCGTGCTCGGCTCGATGGACCTGGATGAATCCCTCAGCCAGCGCGATGCGATCAACGCCAAGCTGCTCAAGGTGGTCGACGAGGCGACCCATCCGTGGGGCGTCAAGGTCAACCGCATCGAGATCAAGGACATCGCACCGCCGCGCGACCTGGTCGACGCGATGGCGCGGCAGATGAAGGCCGAGCGCGAGAAGCGCGCCAACATCCTCGATGCCGAGGGTTTCCGCCAGGCGGCGATCCTCAAGGCCGAGGGCGAGAAGCAGTCGGTGATCCTCGCCGCCGAGGGCGAGAAGGAGGCCGCATTCCGCGCCGCCGAGGCACGCGAACGTTCGGCCGAGGCGGAGGCCAAGGCCACCACGATGGTGTCCAACGCGATCGCCGGCGGCAACGTCAATGCGTTGAACTACTTCGTCGCCAACAACTACGTCGAGGCCCTGAAGGAAATGGCGAAGTCGCCGAACCAGAAGATGCTGCTGCTGCCGGTCGAGGCCACCGGCATCCTGGGCTCGCTGGCCGGCATCGCCGAGCTGGCAAAGGAGTCGCTGGGCCAGCAGCAGAAATCGGTGGCGGTCCAGCCGCCGCTACGTTGAGGTGGCCGCCATGTGGGAGCTTTCCGCGCATTACCTGTGGTGGATCCTCGCGCTGCTGCTGATCGCCGGCGAGGTGCTGCTGCCGGGCTATTTCATGTTGTGGATCGGCCTGGCGGCTGCGGCGATGGGCGTGGTGCTGTGGGTCGTGCCATCGCTGGGACTGCTGGCGCAGGCGGTGCTGTTTGCCCTGCTGGCACTGGCCGCCTGCCTGCTCTACGCGCGCCTGCTGCGGTCGAAGCTGGAGCGTCGCGAGCCGGGCAGCGAACGCCTGAACCGTCGTGGCGAGCAGATGATCGGCCAGCGTTACGAGTTGATCGAGCCGATCATCAACGGCCGCGGCAAGGCCCGCGTCGGCGATGGCCAGTGGCTGGTCAGCGGACCGGACCTGCCGCTGGGTACCACGGTGGAAGTGCTTGCGGTCGATGGCACCACGCTGAAGGTGCGTGCCGCGACATGAATGCCGGCGATTTCCCCGGCGGACGGCAGTTCGCCACCACGGCGTTGAATACCCGCATGGCGTTCCTGCTGGAGCTGGCGCGTCGGCTGCATCAGTACGGCACCTCCGCGCCACGGCTGGAGATGGCGATCGGCCGCGCTGCGCAGCGAATGGGGCTGGTCGCTGATGTGTGGTCCAGCCCCACCGCGATCATCATTTCCTTTGCCGACCTGGCCCAGGGCGAGGAGGGTGTGGCGCAGAGCACCCAGGTAATGCGGCTGGCGCCCGGCGAGGTGAACCTGGCGAGGCTGTGCGAGGCCGATGAAATCGCCGACCGTGCCATTGCCGGCGAACTGGATCTGCGCGAGGGCTTTCATCGGCTGCGTGCGCTGGGGCGGCCCGATACGCGTCGGGAGAAGATCGGCGTGATCGCCAGCTACGGATTGTCTGCCGGCAGCATTGCGGCGCTGTTCCTGCACAGTTCGTGGGTGGATGTGGTGGTCGCCGGCGTGATCGGCCTGGTCATCGGCGGCATCACCTTGCTGGCAGGTACCCGGCCACGGCTGGCGGTGGCCAGTGACGCGATCTGCGCGCTGGTGGCCACAGCGGTGACGATCGTGGTGAGCGCGTTCGTGGTGCCGCTTGCGATCAAGTCGGTGGTGCTGGCCAGCCTGATCATCCTGGTTCCGGGCATGTCGCTGACCACGGCGGTGCGCGAGATTTCCAGCCAGCACCTGGTTTCCGGCATGGCGCGCATGGGCGGTGCCATGTCGACCCTGCTCAAGCTCACCTTCGGCACGATAGCGGCCACCCAGCTGTGTGCCGCACTGGGCATCCATGCGCGTGATTTCGCATTGCCGGCACTCCCGGCATGGACCGATTACCCGGCGCTGCTGGTGGCGGCGATCGCGTTTGCGATCCTTTTCCGCGCGGCCCGACGCGACTGGCCGGTAGTCATCGTAGCGGTGATCGTGGGTTATCTGGCCACACGCTGGGGTGGCGAGATTTCGGGTTCGCTGCCGGCAGCGCCGTTTGGCGTGTTCCTCGGCGGATTGTTGCTGAGCGCCTTCGCCAATATCTATGCAAGATATGCGCAACGGCCGGGCGCGGTGGTGCGCGAACCGGGCATCCTGTTGCTGGTGCCGGGCAGCGTCGGTTTCCGCAGCATGTCTTTCATGCTCGAACGCGATACGTCGCTGGGCATGGATACCGGATTGCTGCTGCTGACCTTGCTGGTAGCACTGGTTGGCGGTCTGATGTTTGGCGACCTGCTGGTCTCTCCGCGCCGCTCTTTATGAAAAGCAGCTGATCGAATCCTGCGACCTTGCTGTCGCGAAAGCCCTGCAGGTCGCGAACCCGCCCGGCACATTTGCCCTCTCCCTGCGGGAAAAGGTTGGGGTGAGGATTCTAGGCTTGCGCGATCCATGGCTTTCCAAAATAAAAAACGCCGGCGCGAGGCCGGCGTTTTGCGTAGATCGGCAGAATGAATCGGCGATCAGATCGCCAGATCCTTTTCTTTCTTGCCGGCTTTCAGCGCGTCGCTGAACCAGTGCGGACGCTTGCCGCGACCGGACCAGGTCTGCGCCGGGTTGGCCGGGTTGCGATATTTCGGTGCGACCGTACCGGTGCCGCGCTTGGCCTTGCCGCGCGTGCTGCCGAAAATGTCCTCGAAGGTATAACCCTCGGCCTTGATCAGCGCGTGTACTTTCTCGCGCAATTTGACGACCTTCTCCTTGCGCAGTTCATTCTGGCGAACCTGCGCCTTGCTGATCAGGTCATTGAGCTGGGTATGATTGAGGTTCTTGATATCGACGGCCATGATTGACTCCCGGGGGATCGGTAATTGAATTGAGTGGTCTGGCTCGGATTTCGCTATTTATTCTGGGGAGTTGAGCTCGACGCGGTACAGCGGGCCCGATTCTCGCTGATTTGCGCAATAGTTGTAAAGCATTGAACTTGGTCCGAAGTTACTTTCGCATTAAATGTGATTAATCACGATCCGTGATTTTAATAAACAGTGCCGGGATTATGCCGTTTGTTATTTCCGAATACGGAAACGGCCGCACGAGGCGGCCGTTTCACGGGACAAAGCGGATGCGGTGACTGTTCAACCCAGCAGGGCGAACAATTCCTCTTCGCTGACCGAACGGCTTTCGCTTTCGTCGCGGGCGCGGTATTCCAGCGTGCCGGCAGCCACACCGCGCTCACTCACCACCACGCGGTGCGGGACACCGATCAGCTCCATGTCGGCAAACATGCCGCCCGGACGCAGGCCGCGATCGTCCAGCGCGGTCTCGATGCCGTGCTGGCTGAGCCGCTGGTACAACGCTTCGGCTGCTTCGTTCACGGCCGGCACGTTGCGCTGATTGATCACGCATACCACGACGCGCCACGGCGCCATCGCCTCGGGCCAGCGGATGCCGGCCTCGTCATGACGCTGCTCGATCGCGGCGGCGACGATGCGGCTGACGCCGATGCCGTAGCAGCCCATGGTCATCAGCTGGGCCTTGCCCTGGTCGTCCAGCACCGTGGCCTTGAGCGCCTCGGCGTATTTCTGGCCGAGCTGGAATACGTGGCCAACCTCGATGCCGCGAGCGATGTGCAGCACGCCCTTGCCATCGGGCGACAGGTCACCCTCGACCACATTGCGCAGATCGGCGATGCGTGCAACCCGCGCATCGCGGTCCCAGTTGGCACCGGTGCAATGGCTGCCGTCCGCATTGCCGCCGCAGACAAAATCAGCGAGTACCGCGGCATCGCGGTCGACAATGACGGGGATGGAGTCCGGCAGGCCGACCGGCCCGATGAAGCCGGGGCGGGTGCCGGTGGCGGCGAGGATTTCCTCTTCGCTGGCCAGCACCGATTCGTCCGGCAGCTCGGCCAGCTTGCCGGCCTTGACCTCGTTGATCTCGTGATCGCCGCGCAGACACAGCGCAACCAGGCCATCGCGGCCACGCACCAGCAGGGTCTTTACGCATTGCTGCGGCGATACCTTGAGGAAGCCGGCGACTTCGTCGATGGTCTTCTGGGTGGGGGTATCGACGCGTTGCAGGGCGGCAGCGGGAGCCGGACGCTCGACGGTTGGCGCCAGGGCATCCGCCTTTTCGATATTGGCGGCGTAATCGGAACCGTCGGAAAACGCGATGGCGTCTTCGCCGGAATCGGCCAGCACCTGGAATTCGTGGCTGGCATTGCCGCCAATCGCGCCGGTATCCGCCTGCACGGCGCGGAAGGTCAGTCCGAGCCGGGTGAAGATGCGGGTATAGGCCTGATACATGGCCGCATAGGTTTCCGCCAGCGATTCCTGGGTGAGATGGAAGGAATAGGCATCCTTCATCAGGAATTCGCGTGCGCGCATCACGCCGAAACGCGGACGGATCTCGTCGCGGAACTTGGTCTGGATCTGGTAGAACAAAACCGGCAGCTGCTTGTAGCTTTTCAGTTCGTTGCGGGCGAAGTCGGTAATCACTTCCTCGTGGGTCGGGCCGTAGCAGAACTCCTGCTGCTTGCGATCCTTGATTTTCAGCAACTGGCCGCCGAATTTCTGCCAGCGGCCGGTTTCCTCCCACAATTCCTTCGGCTGGATCGACGGCATCAGCATTTCGATCGCGCCGGCGCGGTTCATTTCCTCGCGCACGATCGCTTCCACCTTGCGCAACACGCGCAAGCCCAGCGGCGACCAGGTGTACAGGCCCGAGGCGAGCTTGCGGATCATGCCGGCGCGCAGCATCAGCCGATGGCTGGCGATTTCGGCGTCGGCAGGGACTTCCTTGACGGTGGCCAGATGGAATTGGCTGAGGCGCATGCGGGCAGTTCCGGCGTGATAAAGACGCCCATTGTAGCGGTCTGCCGCCACCGTCGCTGGCCACAACCCGGTGCCGGCAGGCGAAAGCCGCCGGCACCGTGACACGGGCGATCGGTTATTTGCTTTGGCAGTACTGGTCGTATTGCGCCTGTGTGGTACCGGCCTGCTGCTTGCGCTGGTCGTCGTCGAGCGCGGTGGTCTTGCCATTCACCTGCATGACCACCGGAGCGCTGCCCTGCAGAGCAGCGAGATTGGATTTCAACGACACGCAGAATTTGCTGCGGTTTTCCGGTGTATCGGCCACCGGTGCGGTGGCTGATGTGGCAGTGGCTTCGCTGTTTGCCTGGGCGGCGGCCGGGGTGGCCGGGGCGGCGATGGGGTCCACCGTGCCGGTGGTCGTCACCTGCTTGTATTTGGTGCCCTGCGGTGGCGCATCCTGCGAGTAATGCACGGTGCCGCTGGCATCCGTCCATTTGTAGACCTGGGCGGTGGCCAGCGGGGCCAGCAAAAGCAGCGCCACAGCGATCAGCGAACGGTGCATGGTGTTCTCCATATCAGGGGTCATGCCGGCGGACGATTTCCTAGTATCCCTTGTTATCACTCCGGCTGCCCGGACTCAAGCAGCCGATGGTTTACACTGCGCGTATCCCGTCACGGTCCTGATTCATGAGCGAGCCCATGCCAGTTCGGCCACCCCGTCACCGGGGTATTTACCTGCTGCCGAACCTGTTTACCACCGCTGCGATGTTCGCGGGTTTCTACGCGATTATCGCCAGCATTGGCGGGCGTTATACCGAGGCGGCGATAGCGGTGTTCATTGCTGCGTTGCTGGATGGCCTGGATGGCCGGGTGGCACGCATGACCGGTACGCAGAGCGAATTCGGGGTGCAGTACGACTCGCTGTCCGACCTGGTCAGCTTCGGGCTGGCACCGGCGCTGGTTATGTATACGTGGTCGCTGTCGTCATTGCAGGACTTCGGACCGCTGTGGGCCAAGCTGGGCTGGGCCGCCGCCTTCGTCTATGCCGCCTGCGCCGCGTTGCGGCTGGCGCGCTTCAACACCCAGGTCGGGGTGGCCGACAAGCGCTATTTCCAGGGGCTGGCCAGCCCGGCTGCCGCGGCCGTGTGCATGTCGTTCGTGTGGAGCGCGGAAAAGTCCGGTTTTTCCGGTGACGACCTCTGTTTCGTCACTCCGGTGATCGCCGTGGTCGTGGGCCTGCTGATGGTCAGCCGGTTCCGCTACTTCAGTTTCAAGTCACTGCCGATGGGTGACAACCAGCGCGTGCCGTTCGTCTGGATGGTCGGTGCGGTGCTGCTGCTCGCCTTGCTGATTCTCGACCCGGCGCGGGTGTTGTTCGTCGGCTTCACGATCTATCTGTTGTCCGGCCCGGTATGGACGATCTGGGGACTGGCCACGCACCGTCGTGCAAGGCGCGGTATGCCATGAACCTGTCGTTGCGCCAACCCATCAGTACCGACCGTCGCGAACGCGTCCTGCGTGCACTGGGCGTGACGCCATGGGTGTGCCGCGGCACGTCCACGGTGTCGGCTGATCACGCCGGACCGGTTCGGACGGAGAGCCCGGTAGCCGGCGCGCCGGCGGGTGTCGCCTGCGCGGTGGTCCTGCCGGAGGGCTGCAGTGCGCGTGAACTCGACCTGCTGGGACGTGCGCTGAACGCGTGCGGAGCGACGCTGGCGCGCGCTGCGCGGGTTACGGTGTACGCCGGACAGCTTGCCACCGACGTACCGGAGGCGCGGGCCTATCTGGTGTTTGGCGAAGCGCAGGCTCATGCGCTGGGGCGCAACCTGTCAGCGGCGGTGCTGCATCGTGCGCAGATCGTGCTGGCCGACGAGCCGGCGCTGGTGCTGACCAGCGCGGCGGCGAAACGGCGGTTGTGGAACGCACTGCGCAGCGTGCGCCGTGCGCTGGCCATGCTGGAGCACTGAAGCCATGGCCGCGGTAGTCCGGCCTGTTGCCCAGGTGCGCGCCATGCGCATCGACGATCTGGACGTGGTCAGCGCGATGGAAGCCGCCTCCTACGACTACCCGTGGTCGCACGGCATCTTCAATGACTGCCTGAAAGCCGGCCATCCGTGCTGGGTGTTGAGCCTGGACTCGACCATCGCCGGTTACGGCATCCTGTCGATGGGAGCAGGCGAGGCACATGTACTGAACATCTGCATTGCACCGGAATATCGCGGTCGCGGGCTGGGCCGCCATCTGCTAGGCCGGTTGCTGGACATTGCGCGCTGGAACGGCGCCGAGCGCGTATTCCTGGAAGTGCGGCCATCGAATCCGCTGGCCAGGGCGCTGTACGAGTCGGTGGGTTTCAGCGAGATCGGCCGGCGGCCACGCTATTACCCGGCTCGCAATGGCCGCGAGGATGCCATCGTGATGGCGCTCGAGATTGCCGCAGGCAATCTCGAGAAATAGATAAAGGCGCTGTTGACTTTCCACTCATGGCAGCAGAGAGGAACGTGCAGCAGGCAAACCCCCGAGATGCCAAACGTCACCCCAGCTTCTGCGCCTGCTCGCGCAGTGCCGTCAGCGTGGTATTCCAGTCGGCAATGCGCTGGCGTTCCTGTGCGACCACGTCGGCAGGAGCATTGGCGACGAAGTTGGCATTGCCGAGTTTGCCTTCGCACTTCCTGATCTCGACTTCGATGCGGCTGATTTCCTTGGCCAGGCGCGTCTTCTCGGCGCCGAGGTCGATCAGGCCGGCAAGCGGGATCAGCACGCGCAGCGTGCCGACCACGGCAGCGGCGGCAGCGGGTTCGTCGGCGCCGCGTTCGATCCACTGTGGCGCTTCGGTGCGGGCGAGGAAGGCGATCTGGGCGGCGAACTTCGCCACGCGGGCACGATCTCCGGCGTCGCCGTCGGCGAGCAGCAGCGGGATCGCCTTGCCGGGCGAGATGTTCATTTCCGAGCGGATCTTGCGGATGCCGCTCAGCACGTTCTTGAACCACTCGATCTCGGCCGTCGCGTCGTCGTCCGCTGCGATCTCGTCCGCACGCGGCCACGGCCGCTGCATCAGGCTGTTGTCGGTCAGCTTGAGCTTCGGCGCCACCCCCTGCCAGATTTCCTCGGTGATGAACGGAATGATCGGATGCAGGGCGCGCAGCACGCTTTCCAGCACCACCAGCAGAGTGTGGCGGGTCGACGCTGCGGCGGTTGCGTCGTCACCGTTCAACGCAGGCTTCGACAGTTCCAGGAACCAGTCGCAGTATTCGTTCCAGACGAACTCATACAGCGACTGCGCTAGCAGGTCGAAGCGATAGCTGACGAAATGCTGCTCGACTTCGCTTAGGGTCTGTTTCAGGCGTGTGAGGATCCAGCGCTCGGCCTCGGTCACAGGCGCGCCGGTCGGTGCCGCAATCTCGCCTTCCGGCAGGTTCATCAGCACAAACCGCGCCGCATTCCACAGCTTGTTGCAGAACGCCTTGTAGCCTTCGGCTCGCCTGATGTCGAAGTTGATCGTGCGGCTGTAGCTGGCCAGCGCGGCGAAGGTGAAACGCAATGCATCGGTACCGATCGCCGGGATGCCGCCGGGGTAATCCTTGCGGACACGCTTCTCGACCTTCTCGCGCACCTGCGGTATCAGCAAAGACTTGGTGGATTTCGCCACCAGTGGTTCCAGCTCGATGCCGTCGATCAGGTCCAGCGGATCCAGCGTGTTGCCCTTGGACTTGGACATCTTCTGGCCTTCCGCATCGCGTACGATGGCGTTGATGTAGACCTCGCGGAACGGTACCTGGCCGGTGAAGTACCTGGTCGCCATCACCATGCGGGCGACCCAGAAGAAGATGATGTCGAAGCCGGTGACCAGCACGGCGCTGGGCAGGAAGATCTTGTCCTGTTCCCAGTTCGCGACGACTTCGCCGCGCTCGTTCTTCACCGGGCCATTCGCCGGCCAGCCGAGCGTGGAGAACGGCCACAGCGCCGAGCTGAACCAGGTGTCGAGTACGTCTTGATCTTGGTGCAAGCGTTCGGACCAACCAAACTGCAGTAGCTTCTGATCGATTTCTTCATTTGTATCGCCAGCCTGAAGCCCTGCTTTTCTAGGTACTTCGCCGTTCTCATTGGCATTGAACCATTGCACATGAGCGTCGTAAGCAGACTCGGCTACGTAGAGGTGCTTGTGCTTGTCGTACCAAGCAGGAATTCGGTGTCCCCACCATAGCTGGCGGCTGATGCACCAGTCCTGGATGTTGTCCAGCCACTGTGTATACGTGGTCGCCCAGTTCTCCGGGACGAACTTGATCTCGCCCGAACGCACCGCATCCAGCGCCGGCTGGGTGATCGCCTTGCGGCCGCCTGGACGGCCATCTTTCTGCACATCGGAGGTGAGGTCGACGAACCATTGGTCGGTCAGCATCGGCTCGATTACTGCGTCCGAACGATCGCTCACCGGCACCTGCAGTTTGTGCGACTTGGTTTCGACCAGCAGGCCGGCGGCTTCGAGGTCGGCGAGTACGCGCTTACGCGCGTCGTAGCGGTCCAGCCCGCGATATTTTTCCGGTGCGTTCTGGTTGACCTTGGCGGCCAGCGTGAAGATGGTGATCGGCGCCAGCTTGTGGCGCTGGCCGATCGCGTAGTCGTTGAAATCGTGCGCCGGGGTGATCTTCACGCAACCGGTGCCGAAATCCTTGTCGACGTAGTCGTCGGCAATCACTGGAATCTCGCGATCGGTCAGCGGCAGCTTCAGCATCTTGCCGACCAGATGCGCGTAGCGCTCGTCTTCCGGATGCACGGCAACGGCGACGTCGCCCAGCATTGTCTCCGGACGGGTGGTGGCCACAACCACACTCTCGTCGCTGCCCACGACTGGATAACGGATCGACCACATGTGGCCGTCGCGCTCGACGTTGTTCACTTCCAGATCGGAGACGGCCGTGCCCAGCACCGGGTCCCAGTTCACCAGCCGGTTGCCGCGGTAGATCAACCCCGCGCGATACCAGTCGATGAACACCTTGCGCACCGCGGCCGACAGCCCCTCGTCCATGGTGAAGCGCTCGCGCGACCAGTCGGCGGCGGCGCCAATGCGGCGCATCTGGTTGGTGATGGTGGAGCCGGACTCCTCCTTCCACTTCCACACGCGCTCGACGAAGGCGTCGCGCCCGAGGTCATGCCGGGTCTGGTCCTCGACCGCCAGCTGGTTCTCGACGATCTTCTGGGTGGCGATGCCGGCGTGGTCGGTACCGACCTGCCACAGCGTGTTCATGCCGCGCATGCGCTGGTAGCGCACCAGCATGTCCATCACCGTCTGCTGGAACGCATGCCCCATGTGCAGCGTGCCGGTGACATTCGGCGGCGGCAGCAGGATGCAGTACGGATCGCCCTTGCCCGATGGCTTGAACGCGCCGCTGGCCTCCCAGCGCGCATACCACGTCGACTCGATCTGGGCGGGTTCGAAACTCTTTTCCATGGGGACTCGCGATGGCGCGCCGCAAAGAGCACGCGCAGGTGGTGTAGAACGGCCATTGTACGGGTGAGGGCGGGGGCTGCCAAAACGGCCCCGGTGCTGGCAGCCCAGGCCATGGGCATGGTGGGTCCCGGTGTAGCGAATCAGTTTGCCTTTCCCGGCAGAGCCGGCTGGTCTTGTCGGGAAAGGAAGCAAGGCCTGGTAAACAGAAAACTTCGGGTTTGCCGGGGCGCAGGTGGTTTCAGTCGACGACGAACAATTTCGCGCCAATGGGGGTGGAAGACCGGTGTGGCTCGGCGTTGTCGGCAACCTGATAGCTCATGCCGGGGGTGAGCATGAACGTACGGCCATCTTCCAGTTCGGTATGCAGTTCGCCTTCGAGGCATAGCAGGATGTGGCCCTTGACGCACCAGTGGTCCGCCAGATAGCCCGGGGTGTATTCCACCATCCGGACCCGCAGACTGCCAAAATGCTGCGTGCGCCAGTAAGCGCGGCCGCTGGTGCCGGCGTGTTCGGTTCGCTCGATGTCCGACCAGTCGGTGGTGCCGAAGGGGATGTCGGAGAGCTGCATGGAGAAACCTTGTGGAGAAGGTGACGACAGTCGGCCCGATGTCGGGAAAGCGTCAGGTACGCAACGTGTGCCCGTACGCGTGCACTTCATCCACCAACACCTTCACATGCTCCGGATCGACTTCCGGCGTAATGCCGTGGCCGAGGTTGAACACATGGCCGGGGTGGTTGCCGTAGCTGTCAAGCACGGCGCGGGCTTCGCGGCGGATCACGTCGGGGCTGGAGCGCAGGATCGCCGGGTCGAGGTTGCCTTGCAGCGCGATCTTGCCGGCAACGGCCTTGCGTGCGCCGGCGAGGTCGATGGTCCAGTCGACGCCGAGCGCTGCGCAGCCGGTGCCGGCCATCTCGGCAAGGTGCTGGCCGGCGCCCTTGGAGAACAGGATCACCGGCAGTTCGCGTGATGCCGGATCCGCTTTCAGTGCGGTAACGACCTGGGTCATGTAATGCAGCGAGAATTCGCGGAACGGGGCCGGACCGAGCAGGCCGCCCCAGGTGTCGAACACCATCAGCGCCTGCGCGCCGGCGGCGGCCTGGGCGATCAGGTAGGCGGCGACGGCTTGCGCCAGCGTGTCGAGCAACTGGTGGGCGAGCTTCGGCTCGTTCCAGCACATCGCCTTGAGCGTGGCGAAATCCCTCGATCCCTGGCCTTCGACCATGTAGCAGGCCAGCGTCCACGGGCTGCCGGAGAAGCCGATCAGCGGCACGCGGCCATCGAGTTCCCGGCGGATCAGGCGTACTGCGTCCATCACGTAGCGTAGTTCGCCGTCCATGTCGGGTACGGCGAGTCTGGCGATGTCGGCCGCTGTGCGCACCGGATGCGCGAACTGCGGGCCTTCACCCTGCGCGAAGCTCAGGCCGAGACCCATCGCATCGGGGATGGTGAGGATGTCGGAGAACAGGATCGCAGCGTCGAGGTCGAAGCGTTCCAGCGGCTGCAGGGTCACTTCGCAGGCGAACTCGGGGTTCTGTGCCAGTCCCATGAAGCTGCCGGCACGTTCGCGGGTGGCGCGGTACTCCGGCAAGTAGCGGCCGGCCTGACGCATGACCCAGATCGGCGTGGTATCGGTGGGCTCCCGGCGCAGGGCGCGCAGGAAGCGGTCGTTCTTCAGCGGGGCATTCATCAAAATCAACGTCCGTACGGGCCTTCGAGGCCTTGGGCAAACATCAGGCGGAACCCGCGCTTGAGCTGGGCATCGCGGGCTTTCTCGAACGCGCTGACGGCTTCGTCGCGCTCCAGGTACTGCTCGCGTTTCATGGTCGCGCGGCCGCCCTGTGTGCCGGATTCGCGGTACAGCGTCCAGCCGCCGAGCAGATCCTGCTCCAGCGTGATCTGGACGTAGCGTGGTGCGTCGGCAGTGCCGGGCACGGTTTGCAGGTAGAGGCGCATGGGTTCCAGGCGGGCTTGTGCGGCAAGGTATGCCGCCAGCCCGACATTCTAGAAGGCTGGCGACTTGGTAGCGAGCGTGCAGATGACGCAGGGCCCGGCAGGGCCTGGTTATGGCTGGGTGGCAGCCTGCAAAACGGCCAGTACATCGGTTTCGGCGACGCCGGAGACAATTTCCGCGTGGCCGACGTCGCGCCACAGAATCAGCCGCAGCACGCCGGCGGTGTTCTTCTTGTCCAGCCGCATCAGCGCAAGCAGCTGTTGCGCATCCATGCCGGACGGGATGGCGGTGGGCAGGCCGAGCTTGTCGAGCAAGTGTTGCAGCCGCGAAGTACTGGCGCGCTCACTCATGCCGAGTCGCTCGGACAGCTGCGTGGCCAGCAGCATGCCGATCGCGACGCCTTCACCGTGCAGCAGAGTGGTGTAGTGCCCGGCAGTCTCCAGCGCATGGCCGAAGGTGTGGCCGAGGTTGAGCAGGGCGCGCTCGCCTTGTTCGGTTTCGTCGCGGGCGACCACGCCGGCCTTGTAGCGCACCTTGCGCGCGATCGCCTCCAGCACGGTGCCGGAATCGCGCGCGGCCAGCGCGTCGGCGTGCTGCTCCAGCCAGGTGAAGAAGGCTTCGTCGCCGATCGCCGCGCCCTTGATCACCTCGGCCAGCCCTGCGCGGTACTCGCGCTCGGGCAGCGTGTCCAGTGTGTCGATATCGGCGATTACGGCGCGCGGCTGGTGGAATGCGCCGGCAAGGTTCTTGCCGACCGGCAGGTTCACGCCGGTCTTGCCGCCCACGGAGGAGTCGACCATCGCCAGCAGGGTGGTCGGCATCTGGATGAAGTCGATTCCGCGCATCCAGCAGGCGGCGGTGAAGCCGGCCAGATCGCCGACCACGCCACCACCGAGAGCGATCACGCAGGCGTCGCGGGTGGCGCCGAGTTGGCCCAGTGCCTCCAGCGCGCGGCCGACATTGGCAAAGCTCTTGTGCGCTTCGCCGTCATCGAGCAGGAACGATGACCAGTGCAGGCCGTCCAGTCCCTGCGCCACGCGCTCCAGATACAGCGGTGCCACGGTGGTATTGCTGATGACCAGCGCATGCCGGCCGCGCAGCATGGCGCGCCAGCGGGTGTGGTCGGCGAGCAGCTCACGACCGATCCATACCGGATAGCTGCGTTGACCGAGTGCGACGGTAAGCGTCTGGAGTGCCGGCTGGTTCATGCGGTCTGCTGGTGCCGAGTGTTGGGTGGGTGTTGCCAATGCTGATCGATCAAGGCGATACAGCGTTCGCTGGCGGCGATGACGCTGCCGTGTTCGCCGGGGACGGCCAGATCGGCCAGGTCACGGTACAGCGGCTCGCGAATCTGGGCCATCGTCTCCAGCCGTTCGCGCCGGTTGGGCACGGCGAGCAGCGGGCGGCGATGGTCGCGCTCCAGTCGCTCCAGTTGCTGCTCGATGCTGGTTTGCAGCCACACCACATAGCCGCGCTCGTGCAGATGCTGGCGGTTATGTTCGGCCAGCACGATGCCGGCACCGGTGGCGAGCAGCACGCCGTTGCGTCGGCTGCATTCGTCCAGCAAGGCGCTTTCACGCTGGCGGAAACCCGCCTCGCCCTCGATCTCGAACACCGTGCTCACGTCCACGCCGCAATGGCGCTCGATCTCCTGGTCGAGATCGACGAAGGGCAGTCCATAATGTTCGGCAAGCCGGCGCCCGATGGACGTCTTGCCGGCACCGGTCGGGCCGATGATGAAAAGGTTGTGCGACGGATTCATGGGTAGATGCTAACAGGGCGGATTCGACGGCTGTGGTGAAGGAATCGGCGGTGAGCGAGCGGATCTTGCTGGCGGGTTGTGGCGACCTTGGCCTGCGTGTGGCGCAGCGCCTGCGGGCGGCGGGCAACGAGGTGTGGGCCTTGCGGCGCCGGCCGCTGGTAGCGGACGACAGCGGCATCCGCTGGCTGCGCGGCGACCTGACCCGGCCCGAAACCCTGCGCGAACTGCCTGCCGGCATCACCCAACTGGTCTACCTGCCGACACCGGACCAACGCGATGCGGCGGCCTATCGCCGTACGTTCGTGGACGGCTTGCGGCACCTGCTCGATGCGCTCGATCACGCGTCATTGCAGCGCGTGCTGCTGGTTTCCTCCAGTGCGGTGCATGGCGAGCACGCGGGCGACTGGATCGACGAATACACGCCGCCCGCGCCGCCTGGATTCAACGGCAGTGTGCTGCTGGAAGCGGAACAAGAGCTTGCCATGCAGCCGGTATCTTCGGTCGTTTTGCGACTGGCCGGCTTGTACGGGCCGGGTCGGCTTCAGCTGATCGAACGCCTGCGCGCGGGTCAGCTGCAGGTACCGCGCGCCCACCCGCACTGGGCCAACCGCATCCATGTCGACGATGCCGCCGCGGCGATCGTGCATTTGCTGTCGCTGGTCGATCCGCTGCCGCTGTATCTTGGTGTGGATGACACGCCGCTGCCGCTCGATGTGCTGTACGACCACCTGTCTGCCTTGCTCGGTGTGCCGCCAGCCGCCGATGGCCCGGCACCGGCTGGCATCGGCAGCAAGCGGCTCAGCAATGCGCGACTGCGTGCCAGTGGCTTCGTGCCGCACTGGCCGGACTCGCGCGACGGTTATGCTGCCTTGCTTGATACCTGAGCATTCCTCAACTCACGGAGAGCGCGCATGACCCACTCCATTCCGCATCATCAGGTCAGTACCGGCAACGAGATCATCGGTTGCCGCATCGTGCGTTCGTTCGGCATCGTGCGCGGCATCACGGTGCGTTCGCGCAGCGTGATCGGCAACCTCGGCGCGGCTCTGCAGACCCTGGTCGGTGGCAATATCTCGATCTATACCGAACTGTGCGAGAAGGCGCGCGAGGAAGCGTTCGAGCTGATGCTGCAGCACGCGGCGGCGATGGGCGCGAATGCGGTGGTGGCGATGCGTTACGACGCCAACGACGTGGCGGAAGGCGTCACCGAGGTGCTCGCCTACGGCACGGCAGTACAGGTGGAGCCTTCGGCGTAGCGCATGATCCGGAGGGCAGCCAGGGGTTGAGCGTGCCCCTGCTCAGGAGTGGTTGAGCCCGGTCACATGCCGTTGCTCGTCGTATTCGACACAGGTGTCGGCCAGCGCCGGCAAGGTGGCCAGGGCGTGCCGGCTCAGGCGTTCGAAGTGCGCCAGGAACCGTTCCATCGCCGTGGCATCCATTGCCAGCGGTGCATGCCGTGCGAGCAGGTCGTGTTCCTGCTCGCCGCGCCACTCGCGAACGATCTCCCAGCTTGGCGCGTGCAACACGATCAGCGCGTCGAACTTGCGCCATAGCGGCTGGTAGCCGCGCAGCTGCTTGTTGACCCAGTGCCGCCAGCTGCCGTCGGCATCTTCGATACGCTCCAGTGCGTTGACAGGCGTGGCCAGCGCTGCCTGCAACTGCGGCCGGATGCCCAGTGCCCAGCCTTCCACGATGACCAGCTTCGGCGGTCGCGTGACGCGTGGCCAGCGGGATGGCGGTATGCGCGTGTCGCGGCCCTTGTCGAAACGCGGATGTGTCACCGGCAGCTTGTCCGACGCCTGCGGCAGCGCGGAAAGCACCGACAGCATCAGTTCGATCTCGTGCGTGCCGGGCACGCCGCGTGTGCGCAGCAGCGGGTGTATCTGATGCGCCAGCGCCTCACGATCGCTGCGGGAGTAATAGAAATCGTCCAGCGACAGCACTTCGGTGGCCCAGCCACGTGTCTCGGCCTGCATTTTCATGACCCGGGCCAGCGTGCTCTTGCCGCTGCCCTGCAGGCCGGACAGGCCCAGGATGTACGGTCGTCGCGAGCGGGCAATGCGCCCGGCGTACTGGTCGAGCAGGTGACCGGCGAGTGCTTCGTTCTGCATGCTTGCGAGAGACGCCATCAGCGTCGCACCGTGTTGCACGAAGGCCATCCCGCGACGGCGGGGCCGTGCCGGCGGCCTGTCCCTGCAACGGATTTTCTCCAGGCGGCGCAAGAACATGCCGCGGCAGCAAATATTGCCGTCGACCAATTCGTCGCAACCATGCAGGATGAGTGGGGCATTGCATTATTATCAGTCGGGTTCATCCGCGCCATGATGGCGCGTGTCGGCCACGATGCAAAAGGAAAGTTTCAGACGCCATGCTCAATCCCGAGATCCTGGATACCTTTCAGAAGCTGCTGGACGAGGCCAAGGCCAGCGGTGACCGTGAACCGACGGCGATGAACCTGGCCACCGTCGACAGCTCCGGCCGCGTCGCCTCACGCATCGTGCTGCTGAAGGGGGTCGACGAACGCGGCTTCCGTTTCTACACCAATTATCAGAGCGACAAGGGCAGCCAGCTGGAGGCGCATGCGCAGGTGGCCCTGTGCTTCCACTGGAAACAGTTGCGCGAAGGCGTGCAGGTTCGGGTGGAAGGCGCCGCGCGCAAGCTGCAGGAGGAGGAGTCGGACACTTACTTCGCCAGTCGTCCGCGCGGGAGCCAGATCGGTGCCTGGGCCTCGCTGCAGTCGCAGACACTGCCTGATCGCGAGACGTTCGAACAGCGACTGGTTCGCTACGAACACGAATTCGACGGACACGTGGTGCCCCGCCCGCCACACTGGGGCGGCTATGTGGTGGAGCCGGACACGCTGGAGTTCTGGTACGGCGCCGAATTTCGCTGGCACGAGCGGGTGCGCTGGAATCGCCACGGCCAGACCTGGACCAGTCGGCTGCTTTACCCATGACACGTCCGGTGCCCGCCATGCACGTCGCGCAGGATGGTTTCACCGTGCATACGCGCGGTCGCAGCTTCAGCGACATTACGCGGCAAGTGGGCGACGTGGTAGCGGCCAGCCATGTACAGACGGGAATGGCGAACATCTTTACCGCGCACACCAGTTGTTCGCTGTTGCTTGGTGAGAATGCCGATCCGGCGGTGCGCGATGATCTGGAGCGCTGGTTCGCCCGTGCGGTACCCGATGGCGACGCGATCTTCCAACACGATGCGGAAGGCCCCGACGACATGCCGGCACACGTCCGTTCGATCCTCACCGGCGTCAGCCTCACCGTACCGGTGCATGGCGGCAAGCTGCTGCTGGGTACCTGGCAGGCCATCTATCTGTGGGAACACCGGATCGATCCGCATCAGCGCAAGGTCATGGTGACCGTGCTGGGACATTGAGCACGTGACCGGCCACGTCGTCGTGCCAGACCATTTTCCGCAGCGCATCGTCTGCCTCACCGAGGAGCCGACCGAAGTACTGTACGCGCTTGGCGAGCAGGATCGCATCGTCGGCATCTCCGGTTTCACTGTGCGGCCACCGCGGGCGCGCAAGGAAAAGCCCAAAGTCTCCGCCTTTACCAGTGCGAAGATCGGCGAGATCCTGAAGCTCGAACCCGACCTGGCGATCGGTTTCTCCGACATCCAGGCCGACATCGCGCGCGAGCTGATCAAGGCCGGCGTCGAGGTGTGGATCAGCAACCATCGCAGCGTGGATGGCATCCTCGCCTACATCCGGCGGCTGGGCGCGATGGTCGGCGCACATGCAAAGGCCGAGGCGTACGCGCAGCGCGCCGAACAGCACATCGCCGAGATGCGCGCGGCTGTAGCGAAGCTGCCACGTCGGCCCAGGGTGTATTTCGAGGAGTGGGACGAGCCGATCATCACCGGCATCCGCTGGGTTGCGGAGATCATCGGCATCGCCGGCGGCGACGACTGCTTTCCCGAACTCGCCCGCGAGCCGCTGGCGAAGCAACGCATCCTGCCGAATGGCGACGAAGTGGTGCGGCGCGCGCCGGACATCATCCTCGGCTCATGGTGCGGCAAGCGCTTCCGTCCCGAACGCGTTGCGGCACGGCCGGGCTGGGACACGATCCCGGCCGTCCGCAACGATGACCTTCACGAGATCAAGTCACCGATCATCCTGCAGCCGGGACCGGCGGCGCTGTTCGATGGACTCGACGCGATCCACCGGATCATCGTGGAGTGGGCACTGCGCTGAGGCTTTCTGTTTTGTGGTTGCGCGATGTTTTTGTAGGAGCGGCTGAAGCCGCTCCAGCAACGGTGCGAATCAGATGCCCATGGCCAATCGGGAGCCTAGATCCATCAAGGGTGCGGCGATCAACAGGCGCGCAAGCAGCAGCACGATCATCACTGCCATCGGTGCGAAGTCGATGTTGCCGGCGATCAGCTTGCCGCGCAGCGGACGCAGCAGCGGTTCGAGAATCGTGCCGGCCAGACGCAGCAGCGGTTGTCGGCGGTCCACGGCAAACATGCTCAGCAGCGACCAGCCAAACAGCAGCACGATGTAGAACAGCAGGACGAAGTCGAGCAGTTCGGCCAGTGCCAGTACCAGCAGGCCGATGGGATGTGGCATCACGCCGAGCAGGACAAACAGCAGCAGGCGCATCAACAGCATGGCCAGCCACGCCAGCAGCAGGGCGGCCAGGTTGATCCGGCGCCAGTTCGGCAGCACGCGCCGGATCGGTGCCAGTACCGGGTTGGTGGTGCGGTAGATGAACTGGCTCAGCGGGTTGTTGAAATCGGCACGGCAGGCTTCGGCCAGTACACGCAGCAGCAACAGCGTGACCACCGCCTGAAAAGCAAGGACGATCAGCAAGGACACGGCATTCAGCAGGTAGCTCACGACAGGTTATCCAGTTGGGCAGCCAGTTCCTCGCCACGCCGGGTGGCGGCGGCGACGGCGTGGGCGACGATGCGCGGCAGGCCATCGGCGCCGAAACTTTCCAGCGCGGCCTGGGTGGTGCCGTTCGGTGAGGTGACGCGTTGACGCAGCACCGCCGGATCCTCGCCACTCTCGACCAGCATGCGGCCGGCGCCGAGGCAGGTCTGCGCGGCGAGCGCGCGTGCGGTGCTGCGTGGCAGTCCCTGTGCGACGGCGGCGGCTTCCAGTGCCTCGACCAGGGCAAAGAAATATGCCGGGCCAGAGCCGGACAGGGCGGTGACGGTGTCCATCAAGGATTCGTCGTCGATCCAGCGGGTGATCCCGGCAGCATCGAGGATGTGCTGCGCCTGCGCCTTCTGGGATGGACTGACCCGTCCGTTCGCGCACAGGCCGGTGGCACCGGCGCCGATCAGCGCCGGCGTGTTCGGCATGCAGCGCACGATCGGCAGCCCGGTGCCGAACCAGCGTTCCAGCTGGTCCAGCCGCACGCCGGCGGCAATCGAGATCAACAACGGCCGGTTGCGCAGCAGGGTGTCGCGCAGTTCGGTGTGGATCGCCGGCATGATCTGCGGCTTGACCGCAAGCAGGATAACCTCGGCTTGCGCCACCGCGAGCCGGTTTTCGGCGTAGCAGGCGACCCCAAATTCGCGACCCAGCGTCTCGCGCGCTTCGGCCAGCGGTTCGGCCACGCTGATGGTGGCTGCCGCCACGCCGGTTTTCAGCAGGCCGCCGATCAGGCTGCGCGCCATGTTGCCGCCGCCGATGAAGGCAAGTCGTGTCATGCAGGTCTTCCTCACTGGTCCAGACCGCGTACCTTACCGGAGCCGGTATCGTAGCGAAGCAGTTTTATGGGTACCCGCCGTTGCGGATGGGATTTGTTCGATGGCCAGGGTAATGGCCAGGTGACGATTTTTAGACCGTGTGCGCAAACCGGGTCGACAGTTTGCATGTCGGCGCCGGAAAAGACTGGTCGCACAGCCGGTTGCGCGAGTAGTATCGACGCAGCTACAGGGGGATTCGGGTAGTTCGTTCGGATGGTCCCATGGCGCCTGCGCCATGCGCTGCGGCGCACCATGCCTGCGAATATCATCGGTCCCTGTTGT
The DNA here is from genome assembly GCF_054782855.1 of Rhodanobacter koreensis. NCBI lineage: Bacteria > Pseudomonadati > Pseudomonadota > Gammaproteobacteria > Lysobacterales > Rhodanobacteraceae > Rhodanobacter > Rhodanobacter koreensis. The sequence continues at coordinate 450,670 of NZ_BAAGRR010000012.1, forward strand.
GGCATCCGAATTCATGCCATCCAGACGATCGGTTGAGGGGAACGACAGATGGACATTGCCGAACTGCTTGCATTCTCGGTGAAGAACAAGGCCTCGGACTTGCACTTGTCCGCCGGGCTGCCACCGATGATCCGCGTTGACGGCGATGTGCGCCGCATCAACATTCCCGCGCTTGAACACAAGCAGGTGCATTCGCTGATCTACGACATCATGTCGGACAAGCAGCGACGCGACTATGAGGAATTTTTCGAAACCGACTTCTCGTTCGAGATTCCCGGGCTGGCGCGCTTCCGCGTCAACGCGTTCAACCAGAACCGCGGCGCCGGTGCGGTGTTCCGTACCATTCCGTCGGAAGTGCTGACCCTGGAGGATCTCGGTTGCCCGCGCATCTTCAAGGAGCTGATCGAGCAGCCACAGGGCCTGATCCTGGTGACCGGTCCGACCGGCTCGGGCAAGTCGACCACGCTGGCGGCGATGGTCGATCACGTCAACAAGAACGAATACGGCCACATGCTCACGATCGAGGACCCGATCGAATTCGTGCACACCTCGCAGAAGTGCCTGGTCAATCAGCGCGAAGTGCACCGTGACACCCACGGTTTCAACGAGGCACTGCGCTCGGCGCTGCGTGAGGATCCGGATTACATCCTGGTCGGCGAGTTGCGCGATCTGGAAACCATCCGGCTGGCACTGACCGCCGCGGAAACCGGCCACCTGGTCTTTGCCACCGTGCATACCAGTTCGGCGGCGAAGACGATCGACCGCATCATCGACGTGTTCCCTGCTGGCGAGAAGCCGATGGTGCGCTCGATGCTGTCCGAGTCGTTGCGCGCGGTGATCTCGCAATCGCTGCTGAAGAAGGTGGGCGGCGGCCGTATCGCGGCGCATGAAATCATGGTCGGCATCCCGGCGATCCGCAACCTGATCCGCGAGGACAAGGTGGCGCAGATGTATTCGTCGATCCAGACCGGCCAGCAGTTCGGCATGCAGACGCTGGACCAGTGCCTGCAGGACCTGGTCAAGCGCGGCCTCGTGACGCGCCAGCAGGCTTCCGGTTACGCCAAGAACAAGGACAGCTTCAAGTAACGCCGGGAAGCGCGGAGTGGGGCCGACCACGCAATCGCCGCCCCCGCTTTGCTCTACGCTCCCAGTACCCCGTTCCCTGTCTCCGGAGGAGGCCCGCCATGAGCGATTTTGATTTCACCTCGTTCCTCAAACTGATGGTGCACAAGAAGGCCTCCGACCTGTTCATCACCGCCGGCGTGGCACCGTCGATGAAGGTACAGGGCCGCATCGTGCCGATCACGCAGAGTCCGCTCAGCGTGCAGCAGGCGCGCGACATGGTGCTCAACGTGATGACGCCGGGCCAGCGCGAGGAGTTCGAGAAGACCCACGAGTGCCAGTTTGCGATTTCCGCGCAGGGCGTGGGCCGTTTCCGCGTGTCGTGCTTCTACCAGCGCAACTGCGTCGGCATGGTGCTGCGCCGGATCGAGTCGAAGATTCCGACGCCGGAGGAACTGAACCTGCCGCCGGTGATCAAGCAGCTGGCGATGACCAAGCGCGGCATCATCGTTTTCGTCGGCGCCACCGGTTCGGGCAAGTCCACCTCGCTGGCGGCGATGGTGGGCTACCGCAACCTGAACTCGACCGGCCACATCATCACGATCGAGGATCCGATCGAGTACGTGCACAAGCACGAGGGTTGCATCATCACCCAGCGCGAAGTCGGCATCGACACCGACAGCTGGGACAACGCACTGAAGAACACCCTGCGCCAGGCGCCGGACGTGATCATGATCGGCGAGGTGCGCACCCGCGAGGGCATGGATCACGCGATCGCCTTCGCCGAAACCGGCCACCTGGTGCTGTGCACGCTGCACGCCAACAACGCGAACCAGGCGATGGACCGCATCCTGCACTTCTTCCCGGAAGACCGTCGCCAGCAACTGCTGATGGATCTGTCCTTGAATCTGAAAGGCATCGTGGCGCAGATGCTGATCCCTACGCCCGACGGCAAGGCGCGTCGGGTCGCCGTGGAAGTATTGCTGGGTACGCCGCTGGCGCAGGATTACATTCGCCAGGGCGAGATCCACAAGCTCAAGGAACTGATGAAGGAGTCCACCCTGCTCGGCATGAAGACGTTCGACCAGAGCCTAGTCGAGCTGTATCACGCCGGCGAGATCAGTTACGAGGACGCGCTGCGTTACGCCGACAGCTCCAACGAGGTGCGTCTGCGCATCAAGCTGGCGCAGGGTGGCGATGCACATACGCTGTCGCAGGGGCTGGACGGCGTGGAACTGGAAGAGACCCGCGATGCGCACAATTTCGGCGGTGGCACCAATCTGCTGAATCGCTGAAGTCCGTCACCGGTTGCAAAAAGGAAAGGAGCCTTGCGGCTCCTTTCCTTTTTCAGGCGACACCGGGATCTACTGTGCCGGTGCGGCGCTGACCGTCAGGCCGCTGGCGTCGACGTTCTTGACGCCCTTGACGTGCTTGGCCACGCGTTCGGCATGCAGTTTTTCCTTCTCCGTGGCGACGTTGCCACTCAGCGTCACCACGCCGTCGCTGGTCGACACCGAAATATCGGTGGCCTTGATGCCCTTGGTGGTGCCGAATTCGGATTTCACCTTGGTGGTAATCCATGCATCGGCCGCCTTGTCCGGCACGGTCTGGTTGTCGGACGACTTCTGCATGGAGCCAGTGTCCTGAGCGGCAGCCTGACCAAACGGTGCTGCTGCGAAGGCGAGCATCAGGCCGGTGGCAAACACGCTGTTGCGGATCATCGAACGGGTATGCATGACAATCTCCTGCTGGGTGAAGGTCGGTCGGCAACGACAGCTGTTGTCGATTTCCTCATCCATCCCAACAGCCGGAACGTGAATGTCGCGTGGCTGCGGCCGAGGCCGATTCAGCGGGCGATTACCAATGCGAACGACAGGTCATGAGGATGTTGGCCAGATGTTCGACATGAGGTGATCGCGCATGAAAAAACCGGGGCGCCGCCGCGCCCCGATTCCGGTGTTGATCACGGCAACGGCTTACTTCAGGACAGTCTGGGTGTTGAACACCATGCCATCGTTGTCGACATGCATTTCGGCATCGATGCTGTTGACGCGTTCGGCCTGGGCCTTCATCGCGGCGAACTGTGCCTTCGACCGGGCTGCGTTGGCGGCTGCCTGCGCGGCTTCATCGGAGCTGTCGCCGTCGATGGAAGGCTCGTCGCTCTTGTTGAGCGCGGCTGTCGCGGCGGCCAGGCTGTCGACCTTCTGTTCCATCAACTGCAGCCAGTTCAGGTACATCGCGCCGCTCAGGTGCATGCGGGTCATGCGACCGGCATCGCCGGCGGGATCCCTCAGTGTGTCGGCGAGTTTGGCATCCTCGCCGGCGCCAATGCCCAGAGCGAGTGCCTTGTCGCTCATCGCGATCCACGCCGACTGGCCCAGGATGGTGAGCATGTCCTTCGGCAGTGGCAGCGGCTTGCCGTCGCTGGCGGGTTTCAGCTGCGCCAGGGCTGGCACCATCATCTGGCCGGTTGCGAGCAGGCCGGAAGGATTGTTGCTGCCCAGCACGATGCGGCCGCTGAAGCTCGGCAGGGCAGAACCCTGGCCGGGCACCAGGGTATCCAGCACGATGCGCAGGCCGAGCATGTCGCCGAACGGCGGGATGGCCGCCTTCTGCATGGCCGGGCCGAGCTTGGCGAAGCTGTCGTTGAGATCGGTCAGGGCAGGACAGGTGAATGGTTTGGCGACCACGGCGTCAGCCTGGTCGGACCAGAACGAGCGCAACTGAGCGACCGGCAGCGCGAGGCTCAGGTCAAACGGTGCGGTACCGGCACTGCCCAGTCCGGGCAGGTCCACCTTGAGACCGGTGAAGGCCTTGCTGATGTCGCCGGCCAGCGCCACGTCGAACCGCACGTCCTGGTGCTTCGTGTCGAGCCGGGTATAACCGAAGCTGACGGCCGGCACGCGTGCGGCGATGCGCGCGGCATCGGTCGTGCAGCTTGGCGGAGTCTGCAACTGATTGGCGACCGGTTCGCCGGTCTTGGCGGATTCGGCCTGTGCACGTGCCTTGAGGATCGCGCCGACCAGCGGATCCTTGCCGCCGATCGCCAGCGGCAGGGCACGGGTCAGGTCCAGGTCGCCGACCATCCACTTCTGGTAGCCCCTGGCCTTGGCCAGCGTGTCCAGACGGCCATCGTCCTGCAGACTCTTTTGCGGCCGGTCCAGGCCAAGTGCCTCGCGCAGCATGGCGGGCGAGACATCGGCCGGCAGCAGCGCGGCTACCGCCTGTTTGCCAACGGTGGCGAGGATCACCTCGGTACCCGACGCGGCGAACACATACTTGCGGTAGCTCTGCGTACCGATGCTGGCCACATCGAGCTTCTTGCCGTAGGCGGTTTCCAGCCGGCCGATGAAGCCTTCAAATGCCTTCGGGTCGCTCAGGTCGAAACGCATGACCGGTGCCAGGCCGATCCCGTAGAACGCCGAGAGCCCCTTGATGTTGAGGCCGGCACCGTCGGCGAAACTTTCCACGGTCTTGCCGTTGAATTCGGCACTCAATGCACGCAGCAGGCGCGCGCCGTCAGGGTCCTTCGCCGCGAGACGATCGGCCAAGGCATTGATCTGGGCGAGCTGCGAGGGCAGCTGTGCATCGGCCTGGGCGAGCAGGGCCGTGCGGGTGTCGTCGTCCAGCACGTCCAGATTGGCCACGACATACGGCGTGTCCGCCGGTACGAAGGCCAGTGGTGCATCCTTGTCCTTGTGTCCGCAGGCCGCCAGCATGGCGCCGGCAAAGCCCAGCGCGATGAGTCGCGTCGTCGATCGCATGTTGATCCCCAAGATGGTGAGTGTCACGCGGCATATTATGCCCGCTTTGGCGGATTGCCGCGGTGCGACATTCCTGGCCTGGCGCCGCTGGATCGGGAGTGCTGCGTTGGCGGCGGATACTCAGCGAGCGAGTACCTCATTCAGTACGGCCATGCGCACGAACACGCCGTTGCCGACCTGTTCGAGGATGCGCGACTGCGCGCCGTCGGCCACGTCCGGGGCGATCTCGATGCCCCGGTTGATCGGCCCGGGATGCATCACCAGGCAGCCCTTGGCGGCACAAGCCAGACGACGCTGATCCAGCCCATAGTGGGCGAAGTAGGCTGCTTCATCCGGCAGGTCGATCGCGGCCATGCGTTCCTTCTGCAGGCGCAGCATGATCACTGCATCGGCACCTTCGATCGCCGCATCGAAATCGTCGAAGTGCCGGCAATGCGGAAATTCCTCCATGGCCGGCATCAGGGCAGCCGGGCCGCACAGGCGGATCTGCTGCACGCCCAGCGTGTGCAGCGCATGGATATCCGAACGCGCCACGCGCGAGTGTTTGATGTCGCCGCAGATCACCACAATGAGGTTCTCGAAATCCGGCCGGTGCTGGCGGATCGTCAAGGCATCCAGCAGGCCCTGGGTGGGATGTGCGCGGTTGCCGTCGCCAGCGTTGATCACCGACACACCGCTCATCGCGTGACGCACCAGCTCGTCCGGCGTGCCCGATTGCTTGTGGCGCACCACGATCGCGTCCAGATGCATGGCCTCCAGCGTGTGCAGCGTGTCGAACAATTCCTCGCCCTTGCTGGTGGAAGAGAAACCGAGGTCGAAATTGATCACATCCGCACCGAGCCGGCGCGCGGCCAGCTCGAACGAGGTGCGGGTACGCGTGGACGGTTCGAAGAACAGGTTCAGCACGGTGCGCCCGGCCAGCACGTCAAGCTTGCGGGTGCCGTGTGCACAGGCATCGCGCAGCGCTTCGGCACGATCGAGCAGGCGCTCGATCGTCTCGCGCGGAAGATTTTCCAGGGTGGTCAGGTGGCGCAGGCGTGGGCTCATGGCGGCAGGTCTGGAGAGGGATGGTGGGAGTCAGGGGGTGATGACGTCGGCAGGCAAGGCATCGGCGCCACCCAGCCAGCGTTCCACGATGATCGCGGCGGCTTCGGCATCGATCGTGGCGGCATCGCGCCGCCGCTTGAGTCCGGCGGCGCGGGCGGCGGCGAATCGTTGGGCGGCCTCCTGCGAGCTGTGCCGTTCGTCGACCAGCACGACAGGCAGGCCATAGCGCTGTTGCAGCTGGACGGCAAACCGGCGGGCATTGCGACTGGCGGCCTGCTCGCCACCATCGAGGGCCAGCGGCAGGCCGACGATCAGGGTATCCGGCAGCCATTCCCTGCGCAGGCCGTCGAGCTGCTGCCAGTCCGGCTCGCCATCCTTTACCGCGACGGTGGTCAGTCCGCGCGCACTGGCGGTGAAGGCATTGCCGATGGCCACGCCGGTCAGGCGGCTGCCGACATCGAAACCGAGCACACAGCTCATGCGTGGCCCGCATAGCCGGACAACTGGCGTGGATCGACCCCGACCAGGCCGGCGGCGGCGCTCCAGCGTTCTTCCAGCGGTGTGTCAAATACCACCCGGCCGCAGGCTTCGGCGGTGAGCCAGGCGTTGGCCATCAGCTCCTGCTCCAGCTGGCCGGCATCCCAGCCGGCGTAACCGAGCACCATGATGGCCTGGCGCGGGCCATCGCCGGCGGCCATCGCCACCAGGATGTCGCGTGAAGTCGTGACCGACCAGTCGGCATTGACCCGGTAGCTGGATTCCCAGTCGCCGGGTTCGCGATGCAGCACGAAACCGCGCTCCTGCTGCACCGGGCCGCCGATCAACACGGGCGCGTCGGCCAGTTCGCTGTCCGTGCATTCGAGCCGCATCTGCGCCAGCACGTCGCCGAAGCGATACTCGGACAGCTGGTTCACCAGCAGTCCGACTGCACCATCCTCATCGTGCTGGCACAGCAGGGCCACGCCGCGGGAAAACGGTGGTTCGGCCAGACTCGGCATGGCAATCAGGAAATGCCCGGTGAGTGTGTTCGGCGCGGTGATGCTCATGCCGGTCATTGTAAGCCCGGCCGGCGGCAAGTCGTGCGAACGGCGGATGCCGGTGCGGTTATTTGTTGCGCAGCACGTCGCCCGGCAGGAACTGCCAGGTGCGCGTGATGTAAAGCTCGTCCACCTGGGCATCTTTCGGCAGCGGCGGGAAAGGGGCGGCCAACCGCACGATGCGTTCGGCAGCGGCATCCAGCAGGGGCTGGCCGGAACTCTTGATGACGGTAATGTTCTTTATGCCGCCGTCGCGGTTGAGTCCGACGGTAAGCAGCAGGTCACCATACAGCTTGCGCCGGCGCGCTTCGTCGGGGTAGTTCAGGTTGCCGATTCGCTCCACCCGGTCCGACCAGCCGCGCATGTAGCTGGCGTAGACGTATTCCTTCGTATTGGCCGAGATGAATTTCTTTTTCGGCCGCTTGGCCAGCGCCTCGGTCTGCGCACGCAGTTCGGCGGCCAGCTGGGCGATCGCCTGCTGCCGCTTCAGTTCGGCCGCGGTCGGGGTCTGGTCCTCGGGATCGACCTGGGTCTGCGCGGTATCGCTGGTGACGCTGAAGTCGGTGGCGCCGCTGGTGGTGACCATCCGGGTCGGCGTGGCCTCCCGCGGCTGTGGCGTGGCCGCATCGACCGGCTGCGCCGCCGTGCCTGGATCGGGCTTGGGCAGCGCACCGGAGAATATCTGCGACGGTCGCGCGGCGCGGTCACTCTGGCCGCCACCGCTGTTGTTGGCCTGGGCCAGGAAATCCGCCTTGTCCGGGGCCTGCTGGTTCGCCACGTTGACCAGGGTCACATCCAGCGTCGGCAGGCTGGGACTGGGCTTCACGAAATGAAACGTGATGCCCAGCAACAGCACGCCATGCAACAGCAGTGAAAACAGCAGGGTGGCGCCGATGGGATCCGGCGCGGTGGAGACAGTTGCAGAGGTGCTCACGCGGTACGCTTTCCGATGACGTGCTGCTCGATGACGTCGAACAGCTGACCGGCAATGTTAAGCCCGAACTGGGCGTCCAGCTCACGCACGCAGGTCGGGGATGTGACGTTGATCTCGGTCAGGTAGTCGCCGATCACGTCCAGCCCGACAAACACCAGGCCGCGGCGGCGTAGGTCGGGCGCCACCTGGGCCACGATCCAGCGGTCGCGCTCGGACAACGGCACGCCGACGCCGCGACCACCGGCGGCGAGATTGCCGCGGAATTCGTTGCCCTGCGGGATGCGCGCCAACGCATACGGCACCGGTTCACCATCGATGATCAGGATGCGCTTGTCGCCGGCGGTGATCTCCGGGATGTATTTCTGCGCGATCGTCAGCTGCCGTCCCGTGCCGTGCGCGTCGCCATCGAGCAGGGTTTCCAGCATCGAGTTGAGGTTGCTGTCGCCGGCCTTGACCCGGAAGATGCCGCGCCCGCCCATGCCGTCCAGCGGCTTCAGCACCACCTCGCCGTGTTCGGCCGCAAAGCGACGCAGTTCGCCGGCATCGCGCGAGACCAGGGTGGGCGCGATGCACTGCGGAAAGGTCAACGCGTAAAGCTTCTCGTTGCAGTCGCGCAGCGAGCGCGGATCGTTGATCACGCTGACGCCGGCGCGCTGGGCCGCTTCCAGCACCATCGTGTCGTAGATGAACTGCGCGTCGACCGGCGGGTCCTTGCGCATCAACACCACGTCGAGTTCACCAAGCTTGCGCCACTGCGCATGCCCCAGCGTATGCCACTGCCGCGGATCCTCGCGCACGTCGAGCGGAGTTGTCCGTGCCCAGGGGATGCCATCGCGCAGGGCCAGGTCACCCTGTTCGAAATAGTGCAACGCGTGGCCACGCCGCTGTGCCTCCAGCAGCATCGCGAAGGTGGTGTCCTTGGCGATTTTTATCGCGCCGATGGGATCCATCAGCACGCCGATCGAAAGGGGCATTGCGGTTCTCCGTGTGTGGCCGGGTACGGTCGCGCATGCAGGCAGGCGCGCCTCGTGAGGCATCTATACTAAATGCGATGGTTGGCGAGGAGTTTGCGGGGTGACCTGTCGGACGGGATCCGATGCTGTCGCGGGCGGCCCGATGGTGCCACTATGGGTCACTTTGTGAAGCAGCCCCAAGTATTGCTTGACAGTCTCGGCGGGCAGGCAGTAAACAACAAAGCCTTGGATACACTGCCGCAGAGCGGGTATCGGGTGATTCGTTTCGAAACTTTTTACATGCGCACCGCGCGGCATGGCTGTTGCATGTCTTGGTGTCTATCCTGAGCTCGGGCCGGGCCGCAGGGGGGAGTAGTGAATTTGAACGTGAGTGCTAATGGCTTGGCGGGTCTCAAGGTCATGGTGATCGACGACTCCAAGACCATCCGTCGCACGGCGGAAACCTTGCTGATGAAGGAAGGTTGTGACGTGCTGACTGCTGTTGATGGTTTCGAGGCGCTGGCCAAGATTTCCGACCAGAAGCCCGCCATCATCTTTGTCGACATCATGATGCCTCGGCTGGATGGTTATCAGACCTGCGCGCTGATCAAGAACAATCCGCTTTTCCGTGCCACGCCGGTGATCATGCTTAGCTCGAAGGACGGGCTGTTCGACAAGGCCCGCGGGCGCATCGTGGGTGCCGAACAGTATCTGACCAAGCCGTTCACCCGGGACGAACTGCTCGGTGCCATCCATCGCCACGTCAGTACGGTATCGAGCCACTGACTGCAGATTCTGAGGGGGACCTGTGGCCAATATTCTCATCATCGACGATTCGCCGACCGACGTGCGCGTGTTCACCACGCTGCTGGAGCGTGCCGGTCATCAGGTAGCCGCCGTCGGAACCGCCGAGGAGGGCATCGAGCGTGCGCGCGCCGAGCTGCCACACCTGGTCATCATGGACGTGATCATGCCCGGCATGAACGGCTTCCAGGCGACACGGACATTGACCCGCGACCCGGTCACGTCGGCCGTGCCGATCGTGATGATCACCACCAAGTCGATGGAAACCGATCGGGTATGGGGCCTGCGCCAGGGTGCCCGCGCGTTCATCACCAAACCGGTGAACGAGAAGGAGCTGCTGGCCTGCATCAACGATCTGCTGCCGAGCGCGACATGAACCAGTCCGTCAATCGCACCCCGTTCGAAATCCTGGCCCGCTACGAGCGGCTGTCGCTGGCGCACGCTTCCGACACGCAGGACAAGCTGGAGGCGCCCGGATTGTGGCGCGGCATCGGTTTCCGCGTCGGTACCCGCATGCTGGTCAGCAGCATCGACGAGATCAATGAATTGCTGGCCGTGCCCACGCTGACTCCGGTGCCGGGCACCCAGCCATGGCTGCTCGGGGTGGCCAATGTGCGCGGCAATCTGGTGCCGGTGGTCGATTTCGGCCGCTTCCTGTTTGGCGACCGCACGCAGCATTCCGAGCGTACCCGCCTGCTGGTGGTGCGTCAGGGCAGCGGCAACGTGGCGCTGCTGGTCGACGAGGTGTTCGGCCAGCGCACCGTGGACGAGCAGCAGCGACGCGAGGCCGAGCGCGAGGATGATCCGCGGCTGATCCGTTTCGTCGACAACCGGGTGGGCGAGCAGCAGCTGGCGGTTTTCAGCATGAACCGGCTGGTGCGCGCACCGGATTTCCGGCAAGCGGCGGCCTGAGCGGCGCGTGATTGAAGGGCCGGTGCCGATCGTGGCCGGAGACTTGGAACAACATTTCCCTGGCCAGCAGCCGCCCGATGATGCGGAGCCGGCAACGTACAGTTAGACGGATGAGGTGAACATGAGCACTACAGGGGGCGTCAGCAGGGAACGGGGTTACACCGCACTCATTGTCCTGCTGCTGATTGCGATTGGTCTTGCGGCGTTTGACTTCTGGCGGCTGAACATCAAGAACGACGAGGACCGCCAGGCCATCGCGCTGACCACGCAGATCCAGGTGCTGTCACAGCAGACGGCCAAGTTCGCGCTGGAATCGGCAGGCGGCAACACGGACTCCTTCAAGGAGCTCGAGAGCACCCGCAACTCCATCGATTCGGCCGTGAAGCGACTGGACAAGGGCGATCCGACGGGCGGCATGCAGGCCTACGCCGACAACAACGCCACGCCGGCCGGTCGTGCCGTCAGTGCACTCGACGCCTCGTGGCAGCAGCTCGACACCGATATCGGCAAGATCCTCTCCAACAAGGCGGTCGTGCTCGACTCGGGACAGCGCGCGGACACGCTGTCGCAGCAGATGCCGTTGCTCAACTCGAGCATGGAACAGGTGGTCAACATCCTGCAGCAGCGCAACGGCAGTTCCGAGCAGATGCTGGGCACCTCCCGCCAGATGCTGTCGGCTGACCGCATCATCCGTCGCGTGCAGGAAGTGCTGCAGGGTGGCGACAACGCCCAGTCGGCGGCCGATGGCCTGTCCCGCGATGCACAGTTGTACGGCAGCGTGCTGAAGGGCCTGATCGAAGGCAGTCCCGACAGTGGCGTGAAGCCGGTCGGCGACGCCAATGCACGCAAGATCCTCACCGACATGGATGCCAGCTGGGCCAAGCTGACCGACCCGGTGGCCAAGCTGGCGGCGGCGGCGGGCAACATTGCCGACGTGAAGCACGCCGGCAACCAGGCCTCGCTGGATTCGCAGACCGTGCTGTTGCGCGCCAACGACTTGTCCGAGCAGATCGGCAAATTGCCGTTGCGCCGGCTGTTCCCGAACGTGTGGTGGGGTTTGTTCGGCGCGATTGCGGCCGTGGCGTTCGCCCTGCTGCTGGTGATCACCCTGGTGGGCGACCAGCGCCGCCGGTTCGCCAGCAGTACCGAGCTGAACCAGCGCAACCAGGAGGCGATCATGCGCCTGCTGGATGAAATGGGCTCGCTGGCCGAAGGCGATCTGACCGTCAAGACCACCGTCACCGAGGACATCACCGGCGCCATCGCCGACTCGGTGAACTACGCGATCGACGAGCTGCGATCCCTGGTGACCACCATCAACGAGACCTCCGAGCAGGTGTCGTCGTCGGCACAGGAAACCCAGACCACCGCGCGCCATCTGGCCAACGCGGCGGAGCAGCAGGCGCAGCAGATCAGCTCGGCGACCTCGGCGATCAACCAGATCGTGAGCTCGATGGACATCGTGTCGAAGGACTCCGCCGAGTCGGCCGACGTGGCCGAGCGCTCGGTGAAGATCGCCTCGCACGGCGCCGAGGTGGTGCGCGAAACGATCTCCGGGATGGACTCGATCCGCGACCAGATCCAGGAAACCTCCAAGCGCATCAAGCGCCTGGGCGAATCCTCGCAGGAGATCGGCTCGATCGTGGAACTGATCAACGACATTGCCGAACAGACCAACATCCTCGCGTTGAACGCGGCGATCCAGGCGGCTTCGGCCGGTGAGGCAGGCCGAGGTTTCGCGGTGGTGGCGGACGAAGTGCAGCGACTGGCCGAACGCTCGACCAGCGCGACCAAGCGTATCGAGACGCTGGTGCAGACGATTCAGTCCGACACCAACGAAGCGGTGAACTCGATGGAACAGACCACCGCTGAGGTGGTGGCCGGTGCGCGCAAGGCGGAGGACGCCGGCAGCGCGCTGGGTGACATCGAGCGTGTTTCGCACGACCTGTCGGCGCTGATTCAGAACATCTCCAGCGCGGCGCGCCAGCAGTCCGCGGCGGCGACCGATATCTCGCATTCGATGAACGCGATTCAGGAAATTACTTCGCAGACCTCGCAAGGTGCGAGCCAGACGGCCGACTCGATCGGTACGTTGGCGCAGCTGGCAAGTGATCTGCGGCGCTCGGTGGCTCACTTCAAGCTGCCGGGTTGACATCAGGATTTATGACGGGGGGCAGTCTCGTTGGTTGCGTGATGCCTGCGTTGCGCAACCGTTGAGAGAGGCGCATGAGACTTCAAGACCACATCGATTTCACCACCCTCCAGTGGGTCAAGCCGGAGCTCGACGATACCTTGTCGAACGCCCGCGAGGCCCTGGAGTCCTACGTCGACAATCCGGGCAAGCGCGACTTCATGCGCACCTGCGCGGATCATCTGCATCAGGTGCACGGCACCTTGCGGATGGTCGAACTGTATGGCGCGGCGATGGTGACCGCGGAGATGGAAACGCTCGCCATCGCGCTGCTCCAGGAGCATGTCACCCATCGCGAGGAAGCCTATGCCGCGCTGATGCGTGGCCTGATGCAACTGCCCGACTACCTCGAGCGCCTGTCCAGCGGCCATCGCGATGTGCCGGTGGTGCTGCTGCCGCTGCTCAACGACCTGCGTGCCAGCCGCGAGCAGGAGCCGCTCTCCGAATCGGCGATGTTCCACCCCAATCTCGACGCGTTCCTGCCGGAGCAGGCGCCGGCCGCGATGAGCGAGGCATATGCCGAGGCGCATCGTGGCGAACTGGTGGACCTGCGCCTGCGCTTCCAGCAACAGTTGCTGGGCTGGTTCCGCGGACAGAATGCCGCGCAGCAACTGGTCGGCATGCGCAAGACCCTGCTGGCGATCACCGCGCGCTGCCACCACGTGCATGGCCGTCGCCTGTGGTGGATTGCCGCCGGCGTGCTGGAAGGCCTGGAGCAGGGCGCGCTCAAGGGTCAGTCCGGTGAAATACGCCAGTTGATCGGCAAGGTCGACCGCAACATCCGCCTCCTGATCGAACAGGGCGAAAACAGCCTGCGCGGCGGCGAAGCGGACGAGGTGGCCTGCAAGCTGCTCTACATCGTGGCCCAGGCCAAGCAGCGCAGCCCGCAGATGGAACTGCTGCGCACGACCTATGCACTGGACAGCCTGCTGCCCGGTGCCGGTGAACTGGAGCACGCGCGTGGCTCGATGTCCGGGCACAACCGTGCCTTGCTCGATTCGGTATCGCGCGCGCTGAAGGATGACCTGCTGCGCGTCAAGGAAGCGCTGGATCTGTTCCTGCGCCAGCAGGACGGCGATCCGGCACAGCTCGCGGCGCAGGGCGAGGTGCTCGAGCGCGTCGGTGACACGCTGGGCATGCTGGCGCTGGCCGTGCCGCGCCGCGTGGTCAATGAACAGCGACGGGTGCTCGACGAGATCGCAAACCGCTTGCGTACGGCCGACGAAGACACCCTGCTCGATGTGGCCGGTGCCCTGTTGTATGTCGAGGCGTCGCTGGACGATCACATCGAGAGCCTGGGTTCCGAGGACGAGTCGACTGCCGGTGTCGCCGCACACGGGTTGCCGCGCAGTGAAGCATTGGGCGTCGTCACGACCCTGATGCAGGAAGCGATCAGCAATACCAGCAAGATGAAGGACGCGATCGTTGCCTTTGTCGAGTCCGGCTGGGAGCACGACCGTCTGGCCGGCACACCGGCCCTGATGGACGAGGTGGCCGGTGCCATGCGCATGCTGTCCGCCACGCGCACGGCAGAACTGGCGGAAGGCGTGGGCCGTTTCGTCGGCTACGAATTGCTGGAGGATCGGCGCGTGCCCAGTGGGGCGCAGATGGATCATCTGGCCGATGCGCTCGCGGCGCTGGAGTATTACCTGGAGGCCGCGCGTGAACATCGCGGCGGCCTGGAACACATCCTCGACGTGGCCGAACACAGCCTTGGCCTGCTCGGCTACTGGCCGCTGCCGGCGGTGCGTGAGCCGGCAGCGGCGACGGTTGTCGCAGCTGTGGCGAAGGCAGACACCGATCACGCCTTCGGCCACGAGGAGCATCCGGAACTCTCCGAATCCGTCAGCCTGCTCCCCGGCGACGATCTGGGTCATCTGTTCATCGGCCAATCCGTGCCGCATGACGCCCCTGTCCACAATCTGGACGGACTGCGACTGGCACAGACCGAGGCGACCGCGCCAGCCGTGCTGGAGGGAGACGCGTCGGACCGGCAGGATGGCGACTGGATCGACATCGAGGAAGAGGTTTTCGAACAGGTGCCGGTCAGCGATGCGCTGGCAGCCAACACCCACTTCAACGCGAACGCGGAAGGTATCGACGACGATATCCGCGAGATCTTCCTGGAGGAAATGCAGGAGGAGATCGACAACCTGCGCAGTGCCGAGAGCGCCTGGCTCGCCGATCCGGCCCAGATTTCGTCGCTGATCGGCATCCGCCGCTCGTTCCATACGCTCAAGGGCTCCGGCCGGCTGGTCGGTGCCGGTGTGCTCGGCGAGTTTGCGTGGAAAGTGGAGGACATGCTCAACCGGGTGCTGGACAACACGATCCAGCCACACGAAGGTGTGCAGGCCGTGGTGCGCCATGCCATCGACGCGTTGCCCCAGTTGCTGGCAGCGCTCAAGGGTGACGGTGCACCGACGGCACCGCTAAGCGCCATCATGAAGGCAGCCGAGCAAGTGGCCGCGGGCCAGCCGGCGCGCGTGGAGGATTACACCTCGTCCGCCACCGAAATGGTGCGGCGCGTGGTGCGTCGGCGCGTGCCGCGTCTCGATGAAGCAGTGCAGGCCGTGCCGGAAGCGGGCGTGACCGATGCCCACAGCATCGGTGCCGAACATGCGGTCACCGAGCCGGCGTCCGGCATTGCCTTGCCGGTGATGCCGCCGGTCGATCCGGTGCTGCTGGAGATCCTGCGCAGCGAGGTCGCGCAATACCTGCAGACCATTCGCGCAGCCATCCAGCGTGGCGGCAACGAGTTGCCGATCGGCGAAGAACTGCTGCGTGCCGTGCATACGTTGCATGGTGCCATCGCGATGGTCGACATTCCGTTGCTGACCCAGCTGCTGTCACCGCTGGAAGGGTTGTTCAAGCGCCTGCGTGCGGCCAATCTGCCGCTGTCGGTCGATGGTGTGAACCTGCTCGGCCAGTCGGTCGACGTGGTCGATCACGTGATGGGCCAGTTCGATGTGGCCGAGCCGCACCTGCCCAACGTGGATGCGCTGACGGCACAGATCATCGCCATGCGTGACCGCTATCCCGAATCGCAGGTGGCACATGTGGTGTTCGAACCGCATCCGGGCGAGCTGGAGCCATCAGCGGAAATCGCTGCCCCGGCGCATGCCGGCGAGGACGAGGAGGCAACGACAGCCGCGCTGGATGGCAGCACGGGCAAGCTCGTCGCCGAGCCATCGGATGAGGCAAGCACCGGGACGTCGTCGGATGCCGGTCGACCGGCGGAGATTCATCCGGACGACGCGCGCCATGCCGAGCTTGCTGCCGAACTGGTCGCCGCCCTGGGCGCGTTCGAACCGGGCGTAGCTGCTGTCGAACACGCTGCCGCTGAGAAGGCGGCGGAAGAAGCCAGGCAGGCAGAAGTCGAGAAGCGTGCGGCAGAGCAGGCTGCAGCCGAGAAGATCGAGGCGGAACGGTTGGCCGCCGAGAAGCACGCTGCCGAGCAGGCAGCGGCGGAAAAGATCGAAGGCGAGAAGCTTGAGGCCGAGCGCCTGGCCGCCGAGAAGCATGCTGCTGAACAGGCGGCAGAAAAGGTCGAAGCGGAGAAGCTTGAAGCCGAACGGTTGGCTGCCGAGAAGCATGCTGCCGAACAAGCAGCGGTAGAGCAGGCGGCGGCAGAAAAGGCCGAAGCCGAGAAGCTCAAGGCCGAACGATTGGCCGTCGAGAAACATGCTGCCGAACAGGCGGCGCACGCTGCTGCCGCGCATGCAGCCGACAGTTCCGATGCCGTGGAGGCCGGTGCCGAGCCGGCGCAAGAGTCGGCCTATGCCCTGGCGGGATCCGGCCTGATCGACGCCGACCTGCTGGAAGTGTTCATCGACGAGGCGCGCGAAATCCTCGATCACGCCGATGGCGTGCTTGCTCACTGGCATGCCGAACCGGCCGAGCTGGCTCATGTGGCAGAGCTGCAGCGCGACCTGCATACGCTCAAGGGCGGTGCGCGGATTGCCGGGTTGTCGTCGGTGGGTGACCTCACCCACGCGATCGAGACCCTGCTCGAGAAGCCGATTCGTGACGCGGAAAAGACCGGCCCGCTGATTGCCGCGCTGGAGGCGAGTTTCGATCAGCTGCATGCGCTGACCCAGCAGGTATCGCAGGGCCAGACGCCCGAGTACCCGCAGGCCACGATCGATCGTTTGCTGGGCATGGCCGGCGAGCATGCCCTGGCCGACGACGGGGCGCTGGCGACCACCGTCATGCCCACCCTGACGCCGGCGCCAGCGCGGGCTGCACCGGTTCCGGTGGTGCCGAGCTCGCTGGAAGGCCTGGAACTGCCCGAGCTGTTGCCGGAAGAGGAGGAAGAGGTTCGTTCTCCGCAGGAACAGATCCGCGTCCGCGCCGACCTGCTCGACAACCTGGTCAACCACGCAGGCGAAGTGGCGATCTACCGCTCGCGCCTCGAACAGCAGGTGGCGGGCTACCGCTTCAACCTGGTCGAGCTGGAACAGACCGTGGCGCGTCTGCGCAGCCAGCTGCGCATGCTGGAGATCGAGACCGAGGCGCAGATCATCGCGCGCTTCCAGCGCGAGCACCGCGAAGCTGGCCTGGCGGCATTCGATCCGCTCGAGCTCGACCGTTATTCGCAGCTGCAGCAGTATTCGCGCGCACTGGCCGAGTCGGTCTCCGATCTGGTGTCGATCCAGAGCATGCTGGACGAACTGACCCGACAGGCCGAGACCCTGCTGATCCAGCAGTCGCGCGTCAGCACCGAACTGCAGGACGGCCTGCTGCGCACGCGCATGCTGCCGTTCGACACGATGGTGCCGAACCTGCGCCGTACGCTGCGACAGGCCGCACAGGAGCAGGGCAAGAGTGCCCAGCTCTACGTGGATGGTGCGCACGGCGAAATGGATCGCAACCTGCTCGATCGCATCAAGGCGCCGTTCGAGCACATGCTGCGCAACGCGATTGCGCATGGCATCGAGACCCCGGCCGAACGCCGCAAGGCGGGCAAGCCGGCCGAAGGCTCGGTGCATATTCAGGTCGCCCGCGAGGCCACCGAGGTGGTGATCCGGGTCAGCGATGACGGCCGCGGGCTGAACCGCGAGGCGATCCGCAAGCGCGGCATCGAACGCGGCCTGCTGCGTGCCGACATCAAGCCGACCGACAACCAGCTGCTCTCGCTGATCACCCAGCCAGGCTTCTCGACCGCCAGCAAGGTCACCCAGTTGGCCGGCCGCGGCGTCGGCATGGACGTGGTGGCGAACGAGATCAAGCAGCTCGGCGGTTCGCTATCGATCGATTCGGAAGAAGGCAAGGGCAGCACCTTCGTCCTGCGCCTGCCGTTCACGCTCGCCGTGACCCAGGCCATCCTGGTGCGCATCGGCGAAGCGACCTTCGCGATTCCGATGACCTCGGTACAGGGCGTGGCGCGGGTCAACCCGGACGATCTGGCGACGCTGCTGGCCGAGGAGGAGCCGTCGTTCCAGTATGGCAACGAGGCTTATGGCATCCACGATCTGGCCGAGTTGCTGGGCTTGCCGCCCGGGCTGCCGGCCGAAGGTGAGCAGCAGCCGCTGCTGCTCACCCGAGCCGGTGATCTGCGCGCCGCGATCCGCATCGACGCCGTGCTCGGCTCGCGTGAAATCGTGGTCAAGTCGGTGGGTCCGCAGATCAGTTCGGTGCCCGGCCTGCTCGGCGCCACGATCATGGGCGACGGTTCGGTGCTGATCATTCTGGATCTGGCACCGCTGGTTCGCCATGGCATCACGCGCCGCATCCAGCGTCTTTCCGACGGTCTCAGCGCGGTGCAGGCGCCGGTGATCGAGGAAGTCCGGGTACGTCCGCTGGTGATGGTGGTGGACGATTCGATCACCATGCGCAAGGTCACCAGCCGTGTGCTGGAACGTCACGAATACGAGGTCAGTACGGCGAAGGATGGCGTCGATGCAGTGGAGAAACTGCACGAGCGCGTACCTGACCTGATGCTGCTCGATATCGAGATGCCGCGCATGGACGGCTACGAGCTGGCCACCCACATGAAGGCCGATCCGCGGCTGCGCAACGTGCCGATCATCATGATCACCTCGCGCAGCGGCGACAAGCATCGCCAGCGGGCGTTCGATATCGGCGTCGATCGCTATCTCGGCAAGCCTTATCAGGAAGCCGAGCTGCTGGTGCAGATCAACGAGGTGCTGGAGCAGCGGGCGGCGGAGCCGGTCCATGACTAATACGACGCCGGCGGTCGCCCTGCTGTTCGACGATACCGAACTGGGTGGCCAGTTGCGTGAAGCCTTGCATGAACGTGGCGCACGGATTGTCCACGAGGGTGGCGTTTCCAGTCTCGACCGGACGCTGTTGCATCAGGTCGGTGCCGACGTACTGGTGGTCAACCTGGACGACAGCGCCGACGATGCACTCGATCACCTGTATGAGCTGATCGATGGTGACCGGCCGCGGGTGGTGTTCAACGATGCACAGGCCAGCCGCAAGCTGGTCGGCTGGGATCGCGCACGCTGGGCGCGGCATCTGGCGGTCAAGGTGCTGGCGGCAGGCGACATCGATCCGCCGCGCCCGGAGGATGCCCGCAGCATCGAGACACCGTCGCAAGTCGAGCCGGTCGAATCCGCACTCATTGCGACGGCTCCCATCACGACGGCTCCGGCTGAAGCTCCGGTCGAAGTTGCGGCGGAAGCGCCGGTCGCACCATGGGCTGCCGAGGTTGAAGAATCCGCACCAGTTGCCGGACCTGAACACGAACCGGCGTTGCCTGAGCCGGATTTCCTGCCACATGCCGGCCTGGATGATCAGCACGAGAAGGTAGCCAGTGCCGAGTCGGAAAGCCTCGCGGCGGAACTGGAGGCCTTGCTGGCTTCCGATGAACTGCCGGCTGGTGACGAGGATGCATCCGGTCCCGGCCTGCGCTTCACCGGTGACGAGGAGCTGCCGCCGTTGCACGACGGCAATTTCGGCATGCCGATGGCTGCAGCGGAGGTGCCTGCGAGCTACCACGACGCGTCATCCGCGGTTGCCGCAGCATACGCCGAGCTGCCGGCGGCCAGCCGGGTCGATCATTTGCGGCTTGTATCGCAGACCGATCTGCCGGTGATGACGATATCGACTTTGGCGGATGAACCCGTTCACGCCGGGACGGAAGCAGCGGTGGTCAGTGCACCTGACAGCTGGGCGTTGCTGGATGACGACGCGCTGCCCGCCGAGTCTGCCAGGCCCGATGCCGCTGCATTCGGCATCGAGAAGTTGAGTGCTGCCGATTTCCTCGCGCCGGATGTCGAGTCGGTTGCGCCAGAGATCGAGCCGGTGATGAGCCTCGAACTGGTGTCGATCGAGGAAGCGATCGCCCCGAAACAGTACGTGCATGTACATGACCATGAGATGGTCCTCGATGAACTGGGGGGCGCCTTGAGCCGGCTCGTGCTGCTGGGGGCTGCGATCAGCGGTGTGGATTCCGTCTGCAGTTTCCTCGCTGCGTTGCCCGCAAGCTCGCGATTGACCTTCCTGCATACCCAGCATCTGGCCGAGCAGCAGTCGGACGCGGCGCTGGTGGAGCGGCTGACGGCGCATTGCCCGCTGCCGGTGCGGCTGGCCGTGCAGGGTACCCGCGCTGCACAGGGCGAGGTGCTGGTGGTGCCGGCAGGGCAACAGGTGCAGCTGCGCCGGGACGGCAGGATCGAGTTGCAGACGATCGTCTCGGACCAGCCGCAAGGCCCGTCGATCGACGCCAGTTTCACCATGGCGGCAAATGCGTTCGGTCGCGACGCGGTAGCGATCGTGTTCGCGGGTCGAGCGAACGATGCCGTTGCCGGTTCGCAGGCAATCCATGATCGCGGCGGCCAAGTATGGGTAGAGTCGTCGTCCGGCGAGCATTTCGCCGATATGGTCAGCGGCATCTTCGCCGAACGACTGGTCAGTTTTTCCGGTACGCCGCCTGAGCTGGCGACGCACCTGATCGAGGTATTTCCATGAGTGATCCGCTGCCGCGTGAAATTCGCTGCGTGCTGGTGCCGGTAGGCAACCAGCGTCTGCTGCTGCCCAATGCCACCATTGCCGAGGTGATTACCCAGAGCAAACCCGAGCCGGTGGCCGATGCGCCGCACTGGTTGCTCGGGCGCATCGCCTGGCGTGGCTGGCGAGTGCCGCTGGTATCGTTCACGCAACTGGCCGGCACGGAAGAGGGCGATGCCGAACTGAGCGTGCGCGTGGCCGTGCTGAAAGCGCTCGGCGGCAATCCCAAACTGCCGTTCATCGCCGTATTGACCCAGGGCTTCCCGCGCCTGACCACGTTGAACGCCGAGCTGATCATTCCCACCCATGACGGCAGCGAGCTGCCGGCGGGTGTGCGCGCGCAGGTGCTCGTGCGGGATGACGTTGCGATGATCCCCGATCTGGAATGGATCGAGGCCGAATTGCTCCGTCTGCTCGACAAGGCGGATGCCGCTGAATTGGTGGAATCCGGCGAACCGTCCGGGTCATCCGAAAGCGAAGGCTGAAAGCGGATCGGCGAAGGCCTAGCCGTCGCCGTGCAATGCCTGCAGCGCGGCCAGAGCAGCTAATCCGGCGGTTTCCGTGCGCAGGATGCGCGGGCCCAGTCGCAGTCCATCGAAACCGGCAGCCGTCAACACGCTGATATCGCGTTCACCCAAGCCACCTTCCGGGCCCACGACCAGCAAGCCACCGGCCGCGGCGAAGCGCAGTTCGCGGGATGTGCGCGTGGCTTCCGGCAGCAGGGCCAGGCGCAGTGCACCATCCTCGGCCAGGCTATCCAGCCACGTCGGCAGCGACAGCGCTGGCGTGATCTCGGGCAATCGTGCACGGCCGCTCTGCTCGCAGGCACTGGCAGCCACCGCACGCCAGTGCGCCAGCCGCTTTTCCGCACGAGCGGCATCCAGCTTCACCTCCGAACGCTCGGTCAGCAACGGCACGATGCGCGCCACACCGAGCTCGGTGGCCTTCTGCACGATCAGATCCATTTTCTCGCCGCGGGCGACGCCCTGTGCCAAGGTCAGCGGCAGGGGGGATTCGTTGGCGAGAATTTGCCGCGCATCCACCCGCGCCACGACTTCGCGCTTGCCGACGGCCTGGATGGTGGCCGGGTAATCGCTGCCGTCGCCATTGAACAGGGTCAACGGATCGCCCGCGACAAGGCGCAGCACGCGCGCTACGTGCTCGGCGGCCTGTGCCGGCAACGCCAGTTCGGCATTGACGGCAAGCGGGAGGGTGACATGGATGCGGATGGTGCGCATGCGTGCGTCGCGATCATGCAAAAACACAAGCATAACGGAGGCGACCGGGTGCAGGCGTTCAAGCCGCAGCGGCCAGTCGCCGAGCTGAATGCCGGCGAGATGCCCGCACGGCCCGGCTTGCTTGCCGGCGGTGATCGGGGGAGGATGAGGAGGCACTCATGCAGGTACCAACGAGGTGTACGCCATGCTCAAGACAATTGTCATTTCGCTCGCACTGGCCGTCAGCCTCGGCGTCAGCGCACTGGCTGTCGCCCAGAGCGTGTCCCCTCGGGTGACCAACCCGGGTGACGAGACGCCTTCCAGCCAAGCCAATACCACCCAGGATCATCAGGTGATCAAGCCGGGTGACCGTCAGTGCATCCGCAATACCGGCAGCCTGATTCCGGCGAAGAAAGGGCAATGCCTGCAGGGTGTGTCCGGGCGCAGCTATTCACGGCAGGATCTGCTGAACACCGGCCAGATCAATAACGCCCAGGCACTGCGCATGCTCGATCCGTCCATTCATTGAAGCAATGTTTCAGTGAGGCGGTGGTTCAGTCCGTCAACGCACGTTCGATGCCGGCAATCGCCACGTCCACCAGCAGGTCGATCTCGGCCTCGCTGACGACATAGGGCGGCATGAAATACACCACATCACCGAGCGGGCGCAGCAGCACGCCATGCTGAAGTCCATGCAGGTAGACGCGCAGGCCGCGTCGCTCCATCGCCGGAAACGGACGCCGGCCGGCCTTGTCGGCGACCAGTTCGATGGCAGCGATCAGGCCGGTCTGGCGTATGTCGGCAACATGCGGGCGATCGCGCAACGGTTCCAGGCGGCGTGCCAGATGCATGGCGAGCGTGCGGTTGCGTTCAAGCACCGGTTCGTCACGGAAGATCGCCAGCGTCTCCAGCGCCACCCGGCAGGCCAGCGGATTGCCGGTGTAACTGTGGGAATGCAGGAAGGCCTTGCCTGCACTGTATTCCGCGTAGAACGCTTCGTAGATCCGGCTGGTGGTGAGCACGGCTGACAGCGGCAGGAAGCCCCCGGTAAGTCCCTTCGACAGGCACATGAAATCCGGTGACACGCCAGCCTGCTCGCAGGCGAACAGCGTGCCGGTACGACCAAAGCCGACCGCGATCTCGTCGGCGATGAAATGCACGGCGAACTCGTTGCACAGCGCACGCAGACCGCTCAGGTAACCGGGGTGATACATGCGCATGCCGCCGGCACATTGCACCAGGGGCTCGACGATCACTGCGCAGGTCTCGTGCGCATGGTGTTCGAGCAACGCACGCAGTTCGCCGAGACGACGTGTGGCGGTTTGCTCGGGTGACTCGCCAGTCTCGCCTTCATAGGCGTCTGGCGAGGGCGCCAGGAAGGGCGTCAGCAGCAGCGGCGCGTAGGTCTTGCGGTACAAAGCCACGTCACTGACCGACAGCGCGCCCAGCGTCTCGCCGTGGTAGCTGCCGGTGAGCGCGATGAAGCGGGTCTTCTCGCCGTGACCCTGATTGAGCCAGTAGTGGAAGCTCATCTTCAGCGCCACTTCGATCGCTGCCGAGCCGTTGTCGGCATAGAACACGCGATCCAGCCCGGGCGGTGTGATGCGCACCAGTTCCTCGGCCAGCTCGATCGCCGGCTCATGGGTGAAACCGGCAAAGATCACGTGTTCCAGCCGTTGTGCCTGGTCCGCCAGTGCGGCGGCGATGCGCGGATTGGCATGACCGAACAGGTTGGTCCACCACGAGCTGATGCCGTCCAGATAGCGCCTGCCATCGGCATCGATCAGCCACGCACCTTCGCCGCGCACGATCGGCACCATCGGCACGCTTTCGTGATCATGCATCTGCGTACAGGGATGCCACAGATGTTTCAGGTCGCGCGTGGCGAGCGCGGCATTGCTGCTTGTGAAGGTGGTCATCCGGCTATCATCGGTGCTCCGCGGTGGGCGCTCAAGCCTGCATGGGATCATTCCGGGAATCGACGTTTGAAGTGCCTGCGAAAATGCCTGCTTGGCCTTGGTGTGCTGATGCTTGTGGCGGCGTTGCTGCTGTGGTTTCTGCCCGTGCGCTGGGTGCTGCCGTGGATCGAGCCGCAACTGCACGGCTTGCGCCTGCAACAGTTGCAGGGCTCGCTGTGGGATGGCCGGGCCGGGCAGGTGCTGGCTGCGGATGGTCGCCCGTTGGGGCGGCTGCAATGGAAGCTGTCACGGTGGGCGCTGCTCGGACAGGCGCAGGCCCGACTGGATTTTCAGGGGCCACAACTCGATTTTTCCGGCGAGATGCAGCGGTTGCCCGAACAACGGGTCGAATGGCGCGGAGTGAACCTGCATGCCGTACTTGCGACATGGCCGGCCCACGTCAATCTGCCGCTGGGGCAGCCGCGCGGTGAACTGCAACTGACCGTCGAGCATGCCATCTTGCAAGGTGGCTGGCCGTTGCAATTGCAGGCGCAGATGCAATGGCAGCATGCCGTCATGCACACGAGAAATGGCAATGTTGCCCTGGGTGATCTGCGGGGGCAGGCGCAGGCGCAGAATGGTGTGATACAGGCGCAATGGCATGATGATGAGCAGGGTCCGTTGCAGGTCGAGGGCCAGTTGCAGCTGAGTCCGCTCGGCTGGCGACTGGACGCCACGTTGCGCGCGCGACAGACTGATCCGGTATTGCGTCATTGGCTGGCCGGGCTGGGGCAGCCGGACGCCGATGGCAAGATACATATCCAGCACAGTGGCGGACTGGCGGGCACCTTGCCCGGTACGACTGCCACCCACCAGGGCACGAAACCACCATGAATTCCGAGATGGCCGTGTCGGCATTGACCGCCGCGCGCGAAGCGGCTGCCGCTGCCGCTGAAGTGATCCGCCACTACTGGCGCCGCGGCGTTGAAGTAGAGATAAAGCCGGATGCAACGCCGGTGACCGTCGCCGACCGCGAGGCCGAACGTGCGATCCGCCAGATCCTGCAGGCGGCGTTGCCGCAGGCGGCGATCTATGGCGAGGAATTCGGGCTTGAAGGCGATCGTGGGGGCCTGCTGTGGCTGGTCGATCCGCTCGACGGCACCAAGAGCTTCGTGCGGCGTACGCCGTTCTTTTCCACCCAGATTGCCTTGATGGATGGCGACGAACTGGTGCTCGGTGTATCCAGTGCACCGATCTATGGCGAAACGATGTGGGCCAGCAGGGCTGGCGGTGCATGGCTCGATGGCGAGCGCGTGCGCGTGGCGGATACCCATGCGATCGATGAGGCATCGGTTTCCACCGGCAATATCAAGACGCTGACCGCCGATACGTGCTGGAACGCACTGGGCGCGCTGATCCGCGACAGCAATCGCATCCGTGGCTACGGCGATTTCTGTCATTACCACCTGCTGGCGCGCGGTTCGCTGGATCTGGTGATTGAATCGGACGTCAACATCCTCGACATCGCTGCACTGGCGGTGATCGTGCGCGAGGCTGGCGGTGTATTCACCGATCTGGAGGGCGCGCCGTTGACGTTGGACACGCGCAGCGTGCTGGCGGGTACACCGGCGATCCACCAACAGGCGCTGCGACGGCTACGCAGAGACACCGGCAATGCGCCTTGAGTGCCTGCGTCGAGCCGGCCGCCGCGCTAGAATGGCCGGATGCGCAAACCACCGATCATTCACGCCACGCGTGACGTCGCCGACAGCCACTTCCTGCATGTCGAGCAGCTCGACCTGGAGTTTTCCAACGGCGAACGCCGCACTTACGAGCGGCTGAAGGGCGGCGGCCTGGGCGCGGTGATCATCGTGCCGATGCTCGATGACGAGACCGTACTGCTGGTGCGCGAATACGGCGCCGGCGTCGGCCGTTATGAACTCGGCCTGCCGAAGGGCCGGCTGGACCAGGACGAGACCGCCGAGCAGGGCGCCGAGCGCGAGCTGAAGGAAGAGATCGGCTACGGTGCGCGCCGACTGAAAATCCTGCACAACCTGTCGCTGTCACCCTCGTACATGACGCACATGGCGCATGTGGTGCTGGCGCAGGACCTGTATCCCGAGCGGTTGGTCGGTGATGAACCCGAGGAACTCGATGTGGTGCCGTGGAAGATGTCCGAACTGCATACCCTGCTCGCTCGCGATGACGTGACCGAAGGGCGCTCGATCGCCGCGCTGTTCATGGCCCGCGAATATCTCGCGGGACGCTTTCAGCGCGCATGAGTACGGTTCCCGCATTTGCCCGCCAGATTGGCGAGATCGCCCGTGCCGCCGGCGAAGCGATCCTGGCGATCTACCACAGCGATTTCGCGGTGCAGACCAAGGCGGACGCCTCGCCGCTGACTGCCGCGGATCTCGCTGCGCAGCAGGTCATCATGGCCGCTCTGGCGGCGCTCGATCCGGTGTTGCCGGTGTTGTCGGAAGAGGCCAAGGCGCTGGCCTGGTCGGAACGCAAGCACTGGTCGCGTTACTGGCTGGTCGATCCGCTGGACGGCACCCGCGAATTCGTGAAGCGCAACGGCGAGTTCACCGTCAACATCGCGCTGATCGACGACTGCCAGTCCGTGCTGGGCGCGGTATTGGCGCCGGTGACCGGCGAACTGTACGTGGCCGAACAAGGGCGTGGTGCATGGCTGCAAAAGCATGCGGGTGGCGACTGGCAGCGCATCCAGGTCCGTGAGCTGGCGCAGCCGCCGGTACTTGCCGGCAGCCGCTCGCATGGCAGCCTGCAGGACAGCATGCTGCAGGCCCTGCTGGGCGCCGACCATCAACTGGTACCGCTCGGCTCCTCGCTGAAATTCTGCCTGATTGCGCGTGGCGAAGCGGACGTCTATCTGCGCCTCGGTCCCACCAGCGAGTGGGATACTGCGGCGGCGCAATGCGTGCTGCAGGAAGCCGGTGGCGCGGTGATGGATCTGCAGGGGCGAGCGTTCCGCTATAACCGAGGCGAGTCGCTGCTCAATCCCGAATTCATCGCCGTGGGTGACCCTTCGGTCGACTGGGCTGCCCGATTGCACGCTGCCGGCTGTGAATGACCCGGTGACCGACGACCAGCGCTACAGCCTGGACGACCTGCTCGCCATCATGGCGCGCCTGCGCGATCCGCAAGACGGTTGCCCGTGGGACGTGCAGCAGGACTTCGCCTCGATCGCGCCCTACACCATCGAGGAAGCCTACGAGGTGGCCGACGCGATCGATCGCCGGGACTGGCCCGATCTGCGCGATGAGCTGGGCGATCTGCTGCTGCAGGTGGTGTTCCACGCACGGATGGCGCAGGAGGCGGGGCTGTTCGACTTTGCCGATGTCGCCGATGCAATCAGCCGCAAGATGCGACGGCGCCATCCGCATGTGTTTGGCGACGTGCGCTATGCCGATGTCGAGGCACAGAAACAGGCGTGGGAAGACATCAAGACGGCCGAACGCAGCAGCAAGGGCGAGCCGGCCGATACCAGCGCACTGGCCGGCATTTCATCGGGATTGCCGGAATGGAAGCGTGCGTTGAAGCTGCAGCAGCGTGCAGCCAGCACGGGTTTCGACTGGTCCGATCCACAGCCGGTGCTGGCCAAGCTGGCCGAGGAAGTGGACGAGGTGCGTGCCGAGTTCGCGAATGGCGCGGACCCGGCACGACTGGAAGATGAAATCGGCGACGTGCTGTTCGTGATGGTGAATCTGGCACGCCATGCCAGGGTCGATTTCTCGCGTGCCCTGCGTCATGCCAACGCGAAATTCGAGCGGCGTTTTCGCCAGATGGAACAGTTGGCGGCCGATGAAGGCAGCGCGTTCGGAGAGCGTACGCTCTCCGAACAGGAGCAGCTGTGGCAGCGTGCCAAGGCATTCGAGCGCGAGCCTTGACACGGAGGGGTGGCCCCGACCATCGCGCGGCTCGCAGCGGAGCGACCTTCGTCATGCTTGCAACCCTTTTGCCGTCGGCCGCATCCCATGCCTGTTGCCCATCCTCAGGAGAGTCACCATGCGTCGTCTTTTTACCGCAGCCCTGTTGCTGACCCCGTTCGCTGCGTTCGCCGCGACCTCGTGCAAATACGAGGCGCCGCGCAATCTCCAGCTCGACCTGACCGGGGTTCGTGCTGTTCAGATCGGGGTGCACAACCAGAACCTGCACCTGACGGGCAGCGACAGTATCAAAGGCCTGGCCCTGACAGGCCGCGCCTGCGCCTCGGACAAGACGTTGCTGGATGGGTTGCAGATCACCCAGCGGCGCGAAGGCGATCAGCTGCTGCTCGACATTGGTGGCGAGAATCACATCAGTTTCAACCTGTTCGGCAGCTCCTACGCGAACCTCGATGTCACCGTGCAACTGCCGACCGGCCTGCCGGTGACGGTCAGCGTAGGTTCGGGCGACGCCGATGTCAGCGGCCTGCAGCAGTTGCAAAGCACCGTCGGCTCGGGTGATCTGCACGTCCGCAAGGTATCCGGCAGATTCGCCACCAGCGTGGGTTCCGGCGATGTCGATGCCACCGATATCGGTAGCCTGGAACTGGGTTCGGTCGGTTCGGGTGACTTCAAGGCCACCGGTATCGCCGGCGACGCCAAGGTCGGCAGCATCGGTTCGGGCGATGTGGTGTTGCGCAAGATCAATGGCAGTGTGCGTGCAGATACGCTGGGTTCCGGCGACCTTACCGTGAGCGATGTCGCTGGCGATTTCAGCCTCGGCGCGAAGGGCAGCGGCGACGTCAGCCACAGCGGCGTCAAGGGCAAGGTCAGCGTGCCGAAGGACGACGATTGAGGCAGGCGGTTCAGCCCAGCCAGCGCCAGGCCAGATAGACCAGCGGTGCACTCACCAGCAGGAAGGGCACCGATACGAGGTGAAACAGCCGCAATCCTTGTGGCTGTTTTGCCAGGCGCAGCGCGATCAGGTTTGCCAGTGAGCCGATGGCCAGGCCGAAGCCACCCACGTTCACCGCGACTGCCAGCGCGATCGCGTCGGGAGTCCGGTCGAGCAGCAATACCGTTGACGGTACATTGCTGATCAGCTGCGAGGCGAGGATGCCGCTGAGATACAAGGTCAGCGGCTGGCTGAAATCGAGCCGGTCCAGTGTGAGGTGCACCAGCGGCAGCTCGGCGAAATGTCCGAGTCCCAGGAAGATCGCGGCGAATGTCAGCAACAGCAGCCAGTCGATCCGCGCCAGGCTCGAGCGCGCCAGCAGCGCGAACAACACCAGCAGCAGAGCGGCACCCAGTGGTGCGTGGCGGTATTCCATCAGCACCACCATCCCTGCCAGTGCCGCGATCGAGCACGCACCGAGCCGTCCCGAAGTCACCTGGCCGTCGATCCGATCCGGCGTCAATTCGATCCGGTCGCGTGGCAGCCACAGCAGGGTGAAGGCTGCCAGCAGGGCAAACATCACGGTGGCGGCCGGTAACATGGCCACGGTGAAATGCAGGAACGGCATAGACGAGTGTTGCCACAACAACAGGTTCTGCGGGTTGCCGATCGGGCTCAGCGTGGAGCCTGCGTTCACCGCCAGTGCCTCCAGCACCACCATGCGTCGCACCGGCAGATTCGATATGCCGCCGATCGCCAGTGTCAGCGGAACGATCAGGAACAAGCTCACGTCGTTGGTCAGCACCATCGACAGCATCGCCGTCGCCGTTACCAGCAGCAGGCCAAGGCTGCGCAGTGAATGCGCCCGTGCCACAACCGCGGCCGAGGCATGCTGCACCAGTCCGCTATCGCGGATGCCCTGGATGGCGATCAGCAGTCCCATCAGGCCGGCCAAGGTCGGCAACTGCAACCAGTGCCGGTACTTCACCAGCGGCTGCGGGTCGAACACGGCCAGTGCGATCGTCAGTGCGGTGAACAGCAGCAACAACCATTCGGCCTGCAGTTTTTGCACCCACCATGATCGCGTTGCAGACGAGGCCTTCGCCATACTCATCCGTCAGCGTCCGGCCGAGAAGCGCATCACCACTCGCTGAGTCCTTCAATCTCGTACAGCTTCTGCCAGCTTGGCCGTGCACGTACCAGGTCGGCCAGCCGCTTCAGCGCGGGCCACCCGGTCGCCGTGCGCGGCATGTTGCGTGACCAGCGCATCAGCATGGTCAACAGCAGGTCGACACCCGAGAATTCCTGGCCGAGCAGATAGGGGCCATGCGCAGCGAGTTGCGCATCCAGCAAATCCCATACGCCTTCGATCTTGCGTTGCAGGGCGGCACGCACTTCCGGGGCATGTTCGGTCGCACCCAGTTCCGACGGGTAGAACCAGAAGCGGTATATCGACATCAGCGTGTTGCTGAGATAGACGATCCACTGCTGCCACGCCGCGTGTTCGGGCGTACCCGGTGCCGGTGCCAGTTTCGCTTCCGGATGGCGGTCGGCCAGCACCATCAACAAGGCTGCCGATTCCGACAACGGTCGGCCGTCGATCACCAGGGTCGGTACCACGCCGCGCGGGTTGAGCTTCAGATAGGCCGGGTCGCGCTGCGCACCGCTATCGACATCGACCAGTCGCAATTCATGCGGCGCACCGATCTCCAGCAGTGCCAGATGCACCACCATGCTCGCGGTGCCGGGGGAGTAGTAGAGCGTATACATGGAGGCTCCGTCAGTGTGCAGGATGCCGTGATCTTGGCTGCCGCTCAGCCTTCGCGCAACAAACGCATCGGCGAAGTCCGCGTCACCTTCCGTGTCCCGGCCAGTCCCAGCAGCATGACGATGAACGCGGCGCCAAGGGCGGCGGACGCAAGCGGCCACAGCGGTGGCACGAAGCCATCGATGTGAAATACCGCATGGCCCAGCCACAGTCCTGCGCCGGCGGCACCGAACGCGGCGGTCAGACCGGCGATCAGGCCGAGCAGGGCGAATTCGCAGGCGGCGGCGATGCGCAATTGATTGCGGCGTGCACCGAGCGTGCGCAGCAAGGCGGCTTCATGCCGTCGCTCGGCCGCGCTGGCGGCGAGTGCGGCGGCCAGCACCAGGGCGCCGGCGAGCAGGCTGAAGCCGAGGATCCAGCGCACGGCGTTGCCGACGCGATCAACGATTTCACGCACGCGGTCGAGCAGTGAGTCGACATCGACCAGGCTGAGGTTGCTGTAGTCGCGTGACAACTGCGCCAGTTGCACGGCATGGCCACGCGGCAGATGGAAACTGGCCAGCCAGGTATGCGGCAGGCTGCTGGCATGCGCCGGATCGAGCAGCAGGAAGAAGTTGACTCGGAACGAACTCCAGTCGACCTTGCGAATGCTGCCGACGCGGGCATCGAGGCTGCCTTCGCCGACGTTGAAGCTCAGCGTGTCGCCTACCTTCAGCGCAAGCATGTCGCGCCACATCGTGTCGATCGAGACCTCGGCCTGCGCCGGGTGTGCTCCGCCCCATTGCCCGGCGACCAGCTGATTCGAGGGCGGCAATTCATCGGACCATGACAATCGCAGCTGGCGATCGGTCCAGTCCTTGGCCCGTTCATCGGCAAAGCGCAGTTTGTCGATCGGCCGACCGTTGATCGCGGTGAGCTTGCCGACGGCCAGCGGCATCATGTTGAGTTTGTCGCCACCGATGCGGGCCAGGGTCTGCTCGAAACCGGCGCGCTGGTCGTCCTGAAGGTTCAGCGCGAACCAGTTCGGTGTATCCGCCGGCAGCTCCTGCCGCCAGCCCTGCAACAGCGCGGGTGCAACGATCGCGAGCAGCAGCAGGGCGCACAGCCCCAGGCTGAGCGCAGTGGCCTGGATCAGGCTCAGCGTGCGTCGCCGCGCCAGCGCGGCAAGCCCGAGTCGCAGCGCTGGATGCGCGCCGGGTGCGATGCGGCGTGCCAGCCACAGCAGCAGCGCGGCCAGCAGTGCGGCCACCACCGCCACGCCGGACAGGCTCGCGGCGAGGATGCCGGCCAGCTTGAGCGAATCGCTCTGGCTCCAGATGAGGCCCAGCGCGACCAGTACCGGAATCAGGTACAGCGCGTCGAAGCGCCGCGCGCGCGCCGCCATGCTCTGGCGGAACACTGCCACCGGCGGCACGTCCGCCAGGCGCACCAGCGGCGGCAATGCAAAGCCGGCGAGTACGGCGATACCCATCGCGGCGGCGGCGAATGACGGTGCCAGCGGCAGCACGGTCGGCACACTGCTGAACAGCTGGCTGGCGAACAGCCACGCCAGCTGTGACAGCCCAAGCGCCAACAACAGGCCGAGAGCGGCAGCGGGCAGGGCGAGCGCGCCGAGCGTACCGAGCAGCAGTCCCAGCACGCGTCGGCGTGACGTGCCGAGCGCGCGCAGCAGGGCGACTTCAGCTGTCTTGCGCCGCGCGTAGCGCTGTGCGGAGAGCGCGATGGCCACACCGGCCAGCAATGCCGACAGCAGTGCGGTAAGGCGCAGGAACGCGCCAGCGCGATCGAATGCGCTGCGCATGCGCTCCTGGGTCTGCTCCGGGGTGATCAGTTCGGCCCCCTGCGGCAGGGTGGTCGACTGCGCCCAGTCGCGCCAGCTCTGCACCGCCGTTGGCTCGCCCGCCAGCAGCAGGCGGTGGCGGGCACGGCTGCCGACGCCGAGCAGCCCGGCCTGTTCGGCATCGACCAGGCTCATCAGCGCGCGTGGTGCCAGCGCAAGCAGTTCGCCGCCGTCGGGCTGGCGCAGCAGCTCGGCGGCAATCGTCAGTTCACGGCCGCCCAGCTGCAACGGCTGACCGACCTTGAGATTCAGCGCGACCAGCGCGCGATGGTCGAGATAGACCTGGCCAATGGTCGGCGCGTGACCGTTGTAGGAGTGTCCTGCTGCATCGGCCAGCTCCAGCGTGCCGCGCAGCGGATAGCGCGGATCACTGGCCTGCACGTCGAGCAACTGGCTCTGCTGATGGGCGAACGCCACGCTGGGGAAGCTCGCCGTGCGCGTGCTCTGCAGGCCGCGCCGACGGGCCTCGACAAGAAAGGCTTCCGGTACGGTCTGTGGCGACGACACGCCGATGTCGCCGCCGATCAGTTCGGCGGCGCTGGCCAGCATGCCGCGCTCGATCCGCGTCGCCAGGGTGGCGACCACGCCGAGCGCGACCACCGCCAGCACCAGCGAGGTGGCCAGCGTGCGCAGTTCCGGCAGGTGCCATTCACGGCGCAGGCTGCGCAGGGCAAGCAGGAGAAGTCTCATGCGTGTGCGCTCGTGCCGGACAGCACGGTGCAGCCTTCCTCCAGCTCGATCCGCCGATCGCAGCGTGCGGCCAGCGTCGCGTCGTGGGTCACCAGTACCAGGGTGGTGCGGTGATCGCGGTTCAGCGCAAACAGCAGGTCGCAGATGTGGTGGCCGGTGCGCTGGTCGAGATTGCCGGTGGGCTCATCCGCGAACAGCACGCGCGGGCCGTGCACGAAAGCGCGAGCGATCGCCACGCGCTGTTGTTCGCCACCGGACAACTGGGCCGGGTAGTGCCGCCGCCGCGGGGTCAGCCCGACCGCTTCCAGCGCTTCGCGTGCGCGTTGCCGGGCCGCACTGCTGCCTTCCAGCTCCAGCGGCAGCATCACGTTTTCCTCGGCGGTGAGGGCCGGCAGCAGGTGGAACGACTGGAACACGAAGCCGACCAGCCGCCGGCGCAGGTCCGCCCGCGCCTCCTCGTCCAGCTGCTCCAGTGCATGACCATCCAGCTGGATGCCGCCGCCGCTCGGCGTGTCCAGTCCGGCCAACAGGCCGAGCAGGGTGGTCTTGCCGGAGCCGGAGGCGCCGACGATGGCGAAGCTCTCGCCGGTGCGGATCTGCAGGCTGACGTTGCGCAGGATGTCGAGCCTACCCTCGGGACCGCTGACCGACTTGCTAACATCGCAGGCCTCGAGAAGTGGACTGGAAGAATCACTCATGCGTCGATGCCTTTGGTTGTGGGTACTTCTGTTCGGCATCGGCAGCGCGCAGGCGGCGACGCCGAAAACCATGCTGGACAAGACCGTACTGGTGCTGGGTGATTCGCTGTCCGCCGCGCACAACATCCCGATCGAGTCCGGCTGGGTGCATCTGCTGGATGCGCGTGTGGGCAACATGGTGCCGAAGTGGACCGTGGTCAATGCCAGCATCAGCGGTGAGACGTCGCTGAGCGGGCGCCACCGCCTGCCGGCATTGCTCGCGAAGTACCACCCGGCGGTGCTGGTGCTGGAGCTGGGTGCCAACGACGGCCTGCAGGGGCTGCCGCTGCCGGCCCTGCGCGACAACCTGGCGGCCATGCTGGACATGGCGCAGCAGGCGAAGGTGCGCGTGCTGCTGCTGGGCATCGAGCTGCCGGTGAACTACGGCCCGCAGTATCGCGACGGCCTGCGGGCGGTCTATGCAGAGCTGGCGCGTACCCGGCACGTCGCCCTGGTGCCGTTCCTGCTCGATGGCATCGCGCTCGACCCCGCGATGATGCAGGACGATGGCCTGCATCCGGTGGCCAGTGCGGAGCCGAAGGTGTTCGACACGGTCTGGCGACAGTTGCGGCCGCTGCTGCATTGAGCGCCAACCCGAACCTGTTCTGAACCACCGGTGGCTGATTTCACGCGACCATCACTCCGCAACCGTTTATCTCTTCACATATGTGAAGTGAATGGAGGTGGGACGACATGACGATGCATGACGAGCAAGCGGGACTGATTCTTCTGGTCGAGGACAATCGCCAGATAGCCGAAATGGTCGGCGAGTTCCTGGAGCGGCGTGGCTACTCGGTCGACTATGCCGCCGATGGCGTCAGCGGCCTGCACCTGGCCGTGTCGAACAGCTACGACGTGATCGTGCTGGACCTGATGCTGCCCGGTCTCGACGGGCTGGAGGTCTGTCGCAAGCTGCGCCGGGAGGCCAAGAAATCCACGCCGGTGCTGATGCTGACCGCGCGCGATACGCTGGAGGACAAGCTGGCAGGCCTCGAGGCAGGCGCCGATGACTATCTGGTGAAGCCCTTCGAGGTGCGTGAACTGGAAGCGCGTCTGCGTGCGCTGATCCGCCGCGATCGCCGCCAGGTGTCCACCGAGGTGCTTACCGTGGGCGACATGACGCTGGACACCGCCACCTTGCGGCTGACCCGCGAAGGCCAGGAGCTGGTGGTTTCGCCGATCGGCCTGAAGCTGCTGGCGATCCTGATGCGCGAGTCGCCGCGGGTGGTCAGCCGCCGCGATATCGAACGCGAGATCTGGGGCGACACGCTGCCAGATTCGGACACCTTGCGCTCGCATCTGTACAACCTGCGCCGGGTTATCGACAAACCCTTCGCGCGGCCCCTGTTACACACCATCCATTCGGCCGGTTATCGCCTCGCCGACCTTGAATCGGAGGTGGCGTCGACCGCCCAGACGGCGTGAAACCGATGCGGCGAAAGAGGGTCATGGACAGCAGGGTCAAAGCACTCCATTTTCAGGTTGGGGCCTTCCGCCGGCGTATCGCGTGGGTATTCGGGCTGCAGTTCGTGGCCGTGGTGATCATCTGCGTCATGGGCATCTACGGCGTCGCCCCGGCGCCGGCGGTGATTGCCGCGATCGTGATCACCACGGTGCTTGCCTGGATCGCGACCCGCCGCGAGTGGCGGCCGGTGCGGGCGCTGGCCCGGCTGGTCAACCGCTGGGATGGTCAGCAACCCGGACCCGAGTCGCTGCGGCTGGATCAGCTGTCTGCCCACAGCGATGCCGATGTCGCCTCGCTGGCGCGTGGACTGCAAGGCTTCGCCAATCGCATCGCCGGCTACAACCAGCGCGAGCGCAACTTCACCCGCGACGCCAGCCACGAACTGCGCAGCCCGCTCACGGTCATCAAGATGTCGGTCGACATGCTCGCCGACGAAGAGCACATCAGTGAATTCGGCTCCCGTTCGGTGCGGCGGATCAAACGCGCCACGCTGGAGATGGAGGCACTGGTCGAGGCGCTGCTGATCCTTGCGCGTGAATCGGACGCCGGCCTCGATCGCGAGTGCTTCATCGTCAATGACGTGTTGCGGCAGGAGCTGGAGTCTGCCCGTGAAGTGCTGGCCGGGCGGCCGATCGAGTTGCAGCTGGAGGAGCCCGCGCACTTTGCGCTGCAGGGTTCGTCGCGGGCCTTCGCGGTGCTGTGCTGGCAGCTGATACGCAATGCCTGCCAGCAGATCGAGCAGGGTCGCGTGGTGGTCACCGTCCTGCCTGGCGTGGTCAGTGTGAGTGGTCCTGTCGACACGCCCGTGCCCGGCGCCCCGTTGCGCGTGCATGGCGCCGATCGGCACGGTTTTGAACTGGCAATCGCGCAGCGCATCAGCGATCGCTTCGGCTGGCCGCTGGAGCTGCAGAGGCGTTCGGGACAAGGAAACAGCGCCCGCATCCGCTTTCCGCAGCCGCTACCCGAAGCTGCGGTCAGGGACACGCAGCAGTAATCGTGCCGGGTGGCGAGCGGACTCGGATAATCCGTGCTCGGATAATCGTGTTCAGGACGGGTGGTAGCTCACCAGCTCCATCACGGTGTCGCCGCCATCATGCTGCGACAGCTTCACCGGCAGCGGATAGCGGCCCGGCACGTACCACGCGCTGAACCCACGGTCGGCGTCTGTGCGATCGATACGCATGGCATTGAAACTGCCAGCCGGGACCTTGACCGGTTCGCGGCCAGTGACCTTGAAGTTCTGCGTCTGCACGTCCTGACGCACCGCCACCGGCAACGTGACCTGCTGCTTGCCGTCACGCAGCGCCAGGCCGAGTGCCAGCGGCGTGGTGTTGCGCTCCACCATGCCGGGCCGGGCCGGGTAGGTCTGCGGACCCTTGCCCTCGTCGACCGTCACCTGATGCGTGGCCCAGTCGACCGCCATATGCCGCTGCTTGTTCTTGATCGACGCGACCAGCTGGTAGTCGTAGCTGATGGCCTCGGGGACATCGCCGTTCCAGCGGAAGCGCGAGGTTTCCGTGACGTTGGCGCCGAGCATGGCCGCCAGGCCGCCGGTGCCCTTGACGTCCTTGCGATAGGTCCATTCACCATGACCGCCAGCGCGCAGGCTCACGGTGGCGACGCCGATCGGCTCACCGCCTTGCAGCACGTTGTAGGTGGCGGTGAAGCCGGTGGGCGTGGCGGCAGTGGTGGCATGCGCACCGAGCAGCAGGCCAAGGCCGAGGAGGGGGGCAAACAGCGAGCGGATAGTCATGCGCCGAGTCTGCCGGCTCCGGGCTGAACCGTGGATCACTCCGCGGACAGACATCCCTGATCGTCCAGTACCAGCGGCGCCAGCAGCGGTTGACCGTCGAGCCGAGGTGCGTGGCCATCCCATTGCAGTCGATGGCTGGCCAGCAGGCGCAGTACGGCTGGCAACAGCTGGTGTTCCAGCGGAAGCAGCCGTTGCGCCAGCCGGTGTTCGTCGTCACCGGGCTCGATCGCAAGGCGTGCCTGCGCGATCACCGGGCCGCCATCCAGCTCGGCAGTGACGAAATGCACGCTGGCACCATGTTCGCAGTCGCCCGCGTCCAGTGCACGGCGATGCGTATGCAGGCCGCGGTATTTTGGCAGCAGCGAGGGGTGGATGTTGATCATCCGGCCGACCCACGGGCGTAGCGCCTCGCCATCGAGGATGCGCATGTAGCCGGCCAGCACCAGCAACTCGGCGCCACTGGCGGCGATGCGGGCGAACAGATCGAGATCGAATGCGCGTCGGTCCGGGTAGCTGCGCGGATCAAGCGCCAGCGTGGTGATGCCGGCGACTTCGGCCAGCCGCAGTGCGCCGGCGGCAGCCTTGTCGCTGCCGACCAGCACGAAATCCACCGGCAATTCGCCTCGTTCACGCGCGGCGAGGAGGGCGGCAAGGTTGCTGCCGCGCCCGGAAGCGAGCACGGCGACACGTGGCAGTGACGTGGTCATCGACAGCGCTGCGGGCGTGGTCAGCCGATCCTCACGCGCTCGTCGCCCTGTGCCGGCACGATGCTGCCGATCACCGAGCTGGCCAGGCCATGCTTCGCCAGCAGGGCAGAGGCCGCGGCCACCGCGTCGTGGGGCAGGATCACGGTGAAGCCGATGCCGCAGTTGAACGTGCGCCACATTTCCTCGCGCGCCACGTTGCCTTCGCGCATCAGCCAGTCGAATACCGGCGGCAGAACGATGGCCGAGGCGTCCAGCGCGATGCCGAGACCGTCCGGCACCACCCGGATGATGTTTTCCTTCAGGCCACCGCCGGTGATGTGGGCCATGCCATGGACTCCGCCCGCCTTGATCAGCTCCAGCATCGACTTGACGTAGATCGTGGTCGGTGCCATCAGCGCGTCGGCCAGCTTCACGCCGCCGAGATCCAGATCTAGAGGGTTGCCTGCACGCTCGAGAATGCGGCGGATCAGCGAATAGCCGTTCGAGTGCGGGCCGGACGAGGCCACGCCGAGAATCACGTCGCCGGCGACGATCGCCTCGCCGCTGAGCATCTGCGATTTCTCCACCGCACCCACGGTAAAGCCGGCCAGGTCGTATTCGCCCGGTGGATACATGTCCGGCATTTCGGCGGTCTCGCCACCGATCAGTGCGCAGCCAGCCAGTTCGCAGCCTTTGGCGATGCCGCCAACCACGGCCACGGTGGTGTCCACGTCCAGCTTGCCGGTGGCGAAGTAGTCGAGGAAGAACAGCGGTTCGGCGCCCTGCACCAGTACGTCGTTGACGCACATGCCGACGAGGTCGATGCCGATGGTGTCGTGACGACCGAGGATCTGCGCCAGCTTCAGCTTGGTGCCGACGCCATCGGTACCGGAGACCAGCACCGGCTCCCTGTAGCGCCCGCTCAGATCGAACAGGCCGCCGAAGCCGCCCAGTCCGCCCATCACCTCGGGGCGGAAGGTGCGCTTGACCAGCGGCTTGATGCGTTCGACCACGGCATTGCCGGCATCGATATCGACGCCGGCGGCGCGGTAGGTGAGGGCGTCAGACATGGCGGAAACCGGCGTGGATGAAACGGCCAAGTTTAGCAGCTTGTGACACCGCTGCTGACCAGCAATCACCGGTTCGGTGACGGCTCCGATGGACGCTGGGGGCGTGATTGGGCAGACTTCCGACAGCTTTCCTCCGAAGATACCGCCTCCATGCGCCTGTCCCGCCTGTTGATCGTCACCCTGCTGCTGGGTTTTGCCACGCTGCCGGCGTTGCGCGCGCAAACGGCCGGCTCGCCGTATTCGGTCACCGTGCCGGTGGTCGATACCAGCGCCGCCCAGCGTGACCAGGCATTTGCCACCGCCCTCGGGCAGGTGCTGACGCGGGTTGCCGGTGGTCAGGATCTGCGCAGCAACGCCGGTTACGCCGATGCGCTGGGCAAGGCCGGCTCGATGGTGCAGAAATTCCAGTACCAGCGTGCTGCGACCGGGCTGGCCCTGGCCGTGGATTTCGAGCCGGGTTCGGTGCGCCGGCTGGTATCGCAATTGGGTGTGGCCAGCGCAGGCATCAAGCCACCGGTGCTGCTGCTGGTGGATGGCACCGATGGAAACCTGCTGGATCAGTCCGCGCTGGCCAGCCTCGCTGCAGCGGCTACCGCACGCGGCACCAATGTGGTGTATCCCGTGGCGGGCAACACCCTGGATACGGCCAAGGTTGCCACGGCCGACCCCGCCGCGTTGGCAGCGATCGACCAGCAGTACCACACTGGTCTGGTGCTGCTCGGCAAGCTGCACGACGGTAGCGCCGACTGGACACTGATTTCCGGTGGCCAGGCGCAGCACTGGAGCAGCCAGGGCGCCACCGAGGACGCCGTGCTCGGGGCAGCCGGCAACAGCATGGTCGATCGCATCGGCAGGCAGCTCAATGTCGTCGGTGCCGGCACCAGCGAGGGCAAGCTGTGGGTGAGCGGGCTGCATTCGGCGATGGACTACGCGAACCTGCTGGCCGTCTTGCGCGCCGATCCGTCGGTGCGCCAGGTGACGACACTGGGTGCGCAGGACGACAGCGTGCTGCTGTACGTCAAGGCATCCCTGCCACTGAGCGGACTGGCGGCGAACCTTGCCGCCGGTGGCCGCCTGCTGTTGCAGAGCGAACCGCATCCGGGCGCCGACGCCAACCTGCGCTGGATGCATTGATCTGTATGCGGATCCCTCGCGAAAACCGCCCACCCGTGGGTGGGCTCTTCAGGAAAACCCGTTTCTTTCCGAGGCATTTGTGTGAATCCTGATAATTCACGACGCTGGCAGATGCTCGCCATCGTGGCGGTCATCGTCTATCTGCTCTGGCTGCTGGCGCCGATGCTGATGCCGTTCGCGGTCGCCGCCATGCTGGCCTATCTGGGCGATCCGCTGGCCGACCGGCTGGAGCGGCTCGGACTGAACCGTTCGTGGGCGGCCACCATCGTGTTCATGGTGCTGCTGATCGCGGTGGGCGGCGTGCTGTTGCTGCTGATTCCGTTGATCGCGCGGCAGATCGAGAACCTGATCGAGAACCTGCCGCACTACGGTGCGTGGGCCCAGAACGTCGCGTGGCCGTGGCTGCAGGCGCGCCTGCATCTGGATCCGCACATGTTCGACAGCGACAGCCTGCTGGCTGCGATCAAGGCGCACATCGGCTCGATCGGCGGCGTCGCCTCGACGGTGCTGGGCAAGGTGTCGCGATCCGGGTTGGGCATCGTGCTATGGCTGACCAATCTGGTGCTGATCCCGGTGGTGGCGTTCTACCTGCTGCGCGACTGGGACCGGCTGGTCGCCACCATCGACCGCATGCTGCCGCGTTCGATCCAGCCCACCATCGCCCATCTGGCGCACGAGTCGGACAAGGTGCTGGGCGCGTTCGTGCGCGGCCAACTGCTGGTGATGCTGGCGCTGGGTGTGTTCTACGGTACCGGCCTGACGCTGGCGGGACTGAGCGTGGGTCCGCTGATAGGCATGGTCGCCGGCCTGCTCAGCTTCGTGCCGTACCTGGGCTTCATCGTGGGTTTCGCCGGCGCGATCATCGCCGCGCTGGTGCAGTACGGCGACTGGACGCACGTGCTGATCGTGTGCGGCGTGTTCGTCGTCGGCCAGCTGCTGGAAGGCTACGTGCTGGTGCCCAGGCTGGTCGGTGAAAAGATCGGCCTGCATCCGGTGGCGGTGATCTTCGCGGTGCTGGCGGGTGGCGAACTGTTCGGCTTCCTCGGCGTGCTGCTGGCGTTGCCGGCGGCGTCGGTGATCATGGTGCTGCTGCGTTACCTGATGGAACGCTACCGGATGAGCGAGCTGTATACCGAGGAGGGACCGGACGATCCGGTCATCGCCGAGGTGGACGTCACGGTGCATCGCGACGGCGAGGTCGAAACCAGCACCGTGGTCGAGCCAGTGCAGGACGACCAGGCCAAACCATGATTCCGCAGTTGCCGCTGGCCCTGCGCTGGCCGCGCCGCCAGCGCTTCGAACATTTCCACGCCGGTGCCAATGCTGCTGCGCTGGCCGCGGTGCAGGCACTCGCACTCGAGCCTGGCGCGCCGTGGATCTATCTGCACGGCGCCAATGGCAGCGGTCGCAGTCATCTGTTGATGGCGGCGTGCCAGGCGGCCGCCGCCATGGGAAGACGCGTGCAATACCTGCCACTGGCAACGCTTGACGATCATGCAGCGGCGTTGCGCGGTGTCGCCGGCAGCGAACTGCTGGCGCTGGACGATCTAGGCGCGATCGCCGGCAACCGCGAAGCGGAACACGCATTGTTCGACCTCTACAATCGCGCCCGTGCCGAAGGCAGCGCACTGCTGTTCGCTGCCGATACCACGCCGGCCCGGTTGGGTATCGGTCTGCCCGACTTGCGCTCGCGTCTCGGTGCTTGCACCCAGTTCGCACTCAAGCCACTCGACGACGACGAACGCCGTACTGTGCTGAAAGCACAGGCGGCCTCGCGTGGCATCGAACTGGACGACGGCGTACTGGACTGGCTGTTCGCGCGTTATGCGCGTGATCTGGGTGCGTTGCTCGATCTGCTGGACAAGCTGGATGTGGCGTCGCTGGCAGCGCAACGGCGCATCACGATCCCGTTCCTGCGTGGCTTTCTGCGCGAAGCCGCACCCTGAAACAGCAAAGGCGCCATGGGCGCCTTTGCTCGTGCAGCCGCGTTGAGAACGCTCAGGTCTTGAGCAACGCCGGCGTCGCCTGCTGCCCGATTGCATCGACCATGGCCTTCGCCACGTTGAGGTTGCCGGCAATGATGTTGCCGCTGGCGGGAATGCCGTCGCGGCCGGCGAAATCGCAGTAGCGACCACCGGCTTCGTGCACCAGCAGTACGCCTGCAGCCATGTCCCACGGCTTCAGGCCGATCTCGAAATAGCCGTCGTAGCGGCCGGCGGCGACGTAGGCCAGATCGAGTGCGGCGGAGCCGGAGCGGCGGATGTCTTCGGCCTGGCCGAGGATGGCGCGCGTCATGTCGAGTTGCGGACCCAGGTGTTCGCGCTGGCGGAACGGGAAGCCGGTGGCGATCATCGCGCCGCCGAGATTCTCGCGCTTGCTGACGCGCATGCGACGGTCGTTGATATAGGCGCCATCGCCCTTGCTGGCGGTGTACAGCTCGTCGCGCAGCGGATCGAACACTACGGCATGAACCGGAACGCCCTTTTCCAGCAGCGCGATCGAAACGCTGAAGTGCGGGATGCCGCGCAGGTAGTTGTGGGTGCCGTCGAGCGGGTCGATCACCCAGGTCAGCGGACCCTTGCCGATCGCACCGCTTTCCTCGGCGAGGATCGCGTGGTCGGGATAGGCGCGGCGCAGTTCCTTGATGATCTCCGCCTCGGCCAGCTTGTCGACCTCGGAGACGAAGTCCAGTTGCTGCTTCTCGACGATATTGAGGCCGTCGATGCGGTTCATGTAGCGCAGGATCACGTTGCCTGCAGAGCGCGCGGCACGCGCCGCGATCGTAACGTGGGGTCTGGGCATGGCTTCGACTTTGGGAAAAGAGCAGGGTTGCGGCCGGCGATTCTAGCAGAGGCGGGGCCTCCGGGCTTGATTGCCATTGCGGGGGATGCCTGGACAACGGGGCCTTTCGCCGGTTGATCCACTATCCTTGCCGATCACTTCATACCCAGCCAGCCGCGCATGACTACCGCCACCGACCTCGCTTCCCAGCTTCGTTTCGTGCTGGTGCGCACCTCGCATCCGGGCAATATCGGCAGCGCGGCGCGGGCGATCCGCACGATGGGTTTCGGGCGGATGGAACTGGTGGCACCGCATCGTTTTCCGGACGTCGAGGCGAATGCGCTGGCCGCCGGTGCGGACGATGTACTGGCCGGTGCCGGCATCCATGCCGGCCTGGTCGACAGCCTCGCCGGCAGCAGCCTTGCACTGGGACTGTCGGCGCGCCGGCGCGGCGTGAACCTCCCCGAGATCTCGCCGCGCGAGGCGGCGCAGCAGGCGCTGGCCGCGGCGGCCCGTGGCGAGCAGGTGGCGCTGGTATTCGGCAACGAGCGCACCGGACTGGAGAACGACGAACTGGCGCGCTGCCACGCGATGGTGCGGATCCCCAGCGTGGACGATTTCAGTTCGCTCAACCTGTCACAGGCGGTGCAGGTGATGGCTTACGAGCTGCGCGTGGCGATGCTCGGCGAAGCACCGGCACCGTTGCCGCCGGTACATGACGAACCGCCGGCCGATGCCACGCAGATGGAGCAGTTCTACCGCCATCTGGCGCAGACGCTGGATGACATCGAATTCCACAAGGGGCGCGAGCCGACCACGATCATGCTGCGCCTGCGCAAGCTGTTCCAGCGGGCGCAGCCGGACGAGCGCGAACTGCGCGTGCTGCACGGTATCCTCGCCGACGCACAGCGCATGGCGGGCATCGCGAACGGACGGATCCCCAGCAGCAAATAATCGAAGGCTGGCGCGCTTACACCCCGTGAAGCTGGGGCAGTGTGTGTTCCTGCAAAAAAGCGGAGCCGTTGCTGGCTCCGCTTTTTCAGATCGCGCAGACGACGGGATCAGGCCAGATTGCTGGCAGCGAAATCCCAGTTCACCAGGTTCCAGAACGCCTCCAGGTACTTCGGACGGGCGTTGCGGTAGTCGATGTAATAGGCGTGTTCCCACACGTCCGTGGTGAACAGCGGCTTGTCGCTGCCGGTGATCGGTGTGGCGGCGTTCGAGGTGTTGACGATGCCGAGCGAACCGTCCGGG
The DNA here is from genome assembly GCF_054782855.1 of Rhodanobacter koreensis. NCBI lineage: Bacteria > Pseudomonadati > Pseudomonadota > Gammaproteobacteria > Lysobacterales > Rhodanobacteraceae > Rhodanobacter > Rhodanobacter koreensis. The sequence goes on from NZ_BAAGRR010000012.1 coordinate 494,483, forward strand.
CGCTGCACCAGCCAGGTCCAGCCGGAACCGAAGTTGCCGGTTGCCGACTTGGTGAATTCTTCCTTGAACTTGTCGAACGAGCCAAACGCCTTGTTGATCGCGTCGGCCAGCTTGCCGCCCGGTGCGCCGCCGCCCCGGCCCTGAGGAGCGCTGGGGCTCATCGAGTTCCAGTAGAACGTGTGGTTCCAGATCTGCGCGGCGTTGTTGAACACGCCACCGGACGATTTCTTGATGATCTCTTCAAGCGCGGCACCAGCAAACTCGGTGCCTTCGATCAGCTTGTTGAGGTTGGTCACGTAGGCCTGGTGGTGCTTGCCGTAGTGATACTCCAGCGTTTCGGCGGAAATATGCGGCTCCAGTGCATTCTTCTCGTACGGCAGCGGGGGGAGTTCGATCGCCATGAGTGGCTCCTTGACGGTGGCTGGGGAGGTGGGTCGGCGCAGCGGGCGGCAGCCGACGGCTGACTGATACAATATCGGTCTGTCTGCATTGTAAAGATGAAACACCGAACTATGGACATCAACGAGCAAATCCGGGCCACCCTGGCCGAGTACCCCATCGTGCTTTTCATGAAAGGCACGCCGGAGTTTCCCATGTGCGGCTTTTCCAGCCGCGCCGCGCGGGCGCTGTCCGAAGCCGGCGCCGTGTTCCATGCGGTGAACGTGCTGGCGGACCCGCAGGTGCGCGCCGCGCTGCCGCATTTCGCGAACTGGCCCACCTTCCCGCAGCTGTTCATCCAGGGCGAGCTGATCGGCGGCTGCGACATCATCGAGGATCTGAACTCCGCCGGTGAGCTGGCGCGCATGGCCAGTGACGTGACCGGAGCGGCACATTGATGAGCCTGCCTGTTGTCCGATCGCCGGAGGCCTGGATGCCGGCCGTCGATACGCTGGCCGATCGCGTGGTGCTGGTGACCGGTGCCTATGGCGGTCTGGGTGCTGCCGTGGCGCGTGCGGCGGCGCGTGCCGGCGCCACCGTGGTGATTACCGGCAAGCGCAAGCGCCAGCTGGAACAGCTCTATGACGCCATGCTTGCCGAAGGTCTGTCCGAGCCGGTGATCCATCCGCTCGACATGGAGGTCGCCACTCCGCGCGAATACACAGCACTGGCCGAAGGGCTGGAGCGCGATCTCGGCCGGCTCGACGGCATCGTGCACTGCGCTGCCAGCTTCACCGGACTTACTCCGCTGGCGATGCACAAGCCGGACGACTGGCTGCGCGCACTGCACGTGAATGTCTCGGCACCGTTCGCGCTGACCCAGGCCTGTCTGCCGTTGTTGAATCAGTCCAGCGACAGTGCAGCGGTGTTCGTGCTGGATAATCCGGACTTGCTGCAGCGCGCGCACTGGGGCGCCTACGGTGTATCGAAGGCGGCACTGGAGCGGTTCGTGGCGATCCTGCACGAGGAAAACGACAGCGGCCCGCTGCGTGTCCACGCCATGCTGCCGGCACCGATGCGCACGGCGCTGCGGCGGCAGGCATATTTCGGCGAGGACATCATGCAGCGTCCGTTGCCCGATGCCACCGCCGTCGCCGCGATCTACTTGCTGAGCGCGCAGGCACTGCCGGCGCGTGGTGCCGTGCTGGATCTGCGTATCGACTGAATGAAGGTGCCGCGCCGCCGGCGCGGTCATGGACTGGCGAGGATGGAGTCGAGATGGAAACGCAGATGACCACGTTGTCCGCGGGAATCATGTTGTTTCTTATCATGGATCCGCTGGGCAATATTCCGTTCTTCCTCAGTCTGCTCAAGGACGTGCCGCCGAAGCGCCGACGCCGGGTGATGGTGCGCGAGTTGCTGATCGCCCTGGGCGTGCTGCTGGCGTTTTTGTTCGGTGGCCAGCACATTTTGCAGCTGCTGCAGCTGAAGCCGGATTCGATCAGCATTGCCGGCGGCATCGTACTGTTCCTGATCGGCATCCGCATGGTGTTTCCACCAGCCGACGGCGGCGGCATCTTCGGCAAGCCCGGCGAAGGTGAGCCCTTCATTGTGCCGATGGCGATTCCCGGCGTTGCCGGTCCGTCGGCGATGGCGGCACTGCTGCTGCTGACCAATACCCAGCCGGGCCGTACCGCTGACTGGATGATCGCCCTGTTGCTGGCCTGGCTGGCCACATCGGTGATCCTGCTCAGCGCCACCTATCTGTTCCGCTGGCTCGGCGAGAGCGTGCTGACCGCGCTGGAACGCGTGATGGGCATGCTGCTGATTGCGTTGTCGGTGCAGATGTTCATGGCCGGCGTGGCGTCATTCCTGCATCTGGCCATCTGAACGGAGGCGCCCGAAGCCGCGGTGGTATCGCGCGGAGCGCGGCAGGCGCTTCACATCATCGACCGGTTGTCACAATCGACCTTCAGGATGGAGGCAGTCGATTCGAGGATACGGTCATGCTGAGCATCGAACAGTCTCTGGTCGAGCGCCTGCCCTGGCTGGCGCAGTACCCCGCCATCCGTCGCCCCGTGGCTGGCATGCTCGGGCGATTGGCCGATCAAGACGGTTTCAATCGCGTGCTGGACCTGGTCGGGGCGGTCGAGGGTTTCGACTTTGTCGAGCAGGTGCTGGATGTGCTCGGCACCAGTTATCACATCAATCTGCGCGAGCGCGAACACATTCCGCTGGATGGCCCCTTGCTTGTGGTGGCCAATCATCCGTTGGGCATGCAGGATGCGCTGGCTCTGTTGCAGCTGATCGGTTCGGTGCGCACGGATGTGCGCATCCTCGGCAACGACTGGTTGGCGACGGTGCCACAGCTGGGCAAGCTGCTGTTGCCGGTGGATGTATTCGGCAAGGGTGCTGCATCGCAGCTGCGCGGCATCTATCGCGCGCTCGACAACGGTGAGGCGCTCATCGTGTTTCCTGCTGGCGAGGTATCGCGTATGCGTGCCGACGGTGTCCGTGACGGGCGCTGGTCGGACGGTTTTGCTCGACTGTCATTGCGCCGCAAGGTGCCGGTTTTGCCGGTGCATATCGCGGCACGCAATTCGACGATGTTCTACGGCATGTCGATGCTGGCCAAGCCATTGAGTACGGCGATGCTGCCCCGCGAAGCGGTGGCGTCCGGCAGCCGGCGCATCGGTTTCAGCATCGGTGCGCTGGTCGCGGCCAGTGAGCTCGAACAGCGCAGTGGCGGTTCGTCGAAACAGGCGGCCATGCTCATGCGCCGGCATGTCTACCGGGTCGGCCGACATCGTGGCCTGATCTTCGGCGGGCAGGCGCCACTGGCGCATCCGGAGCCGGCCGAACAGGTCGCAGCCGAACTGGTGCAGGCGGAAAAGCTGGCCGAACTCAACGATGGCAAGCAGGTGTTGTTGCTCAAGGGGAGTGTCGACAGCGTTGTACTGCGCGAGATCGGTCGACTGCGCGAGCTGACCTTCCGCAAGGTCGGCGAAGGCACCAGCGCACGACGCGATCTGGACGCCTGCGATCCGCACTACGAGCATTTGCTTTTGTGGGATCCAAAGGCCTTGCGGATTGTCGGCTCCTACCGTCTCGGTCATGGCGGCCGGTTGATCGCCGAGCGTGGCCTGGCCGGGCTGTATACCTCCAGTCTGTTCAATTATTCGCCAGCGCTGGAATCGCGACTGGCGCAGGGGCTGGAACTGGGGCGCAGTTTCATCGCTCCGGCGTACTGGCGCTCGCGCGCACTGGATCAGCTGTGGCAGGGCATCGGTCTGTATCTTCAGCGCCACCCGGAACTGCGTTATCTGTTTGGCCCGGTCAGCATGTCGGTCAGCCTGCCGCGAGAGGCCCGGGAATGGATCGCCGCGGCACACCAGTATTATTTCGGCGCACCGGGGCTGGCTTCAGCCAGACAGCCGTTCGTGATCTCGGCCGAGGTCGTCCGTGGCGTGCAGCAGGCGGTGGAAGGGCTCGATGCGCCTGCTGGCCTCGGCAAGCTCAAGCATCATCTGGATGCGCTGGGTGTCAGCCTGCCGGTGCTGTATCGCCAATATGTCGATCTGGTCGAACCGGAAGGTGTGCAGTTCCTCGACTTCGGCGAGGATCCGGGTTTTTCCGGCTGCGTGGATGGGCTGGTGATGCTGGACCTTGCCGCGCTCAAACCGGCCAAGCGGGCGCGCTATCTCGGCAGGGCGGCCTGATAGCGGTGCTTTCCGCAGGGTGCGCGCCTCGCGTCATGATCGTGTCGCCCACGTGCAGAGAACAGGCCTGGAAGCATCACCGGCAATGAGACCGCAATGCATGGCGCAGCATGCTGATGTCAGCGTGCCAAACATGGTGTGCCGGCGCGACCAGCGAGTGTGGATGGCACGGCCGTTTGGCCAAGGTGCCAATGGCTGGAAATGTTGTAAAATTGTTGTAAGGTAAATCAGGGACGATAGCGGAGTGCCTTCAGCAGCTACCAGTCACGATTAGCAAGAGCTGATCGCAAATAAATTCGAAAAGCAGGCGTTTTTCTGCCCGACTGGCATGTCGGGTTTTTTTGTGCCCGAGTTTTACGTTTTTTCTTTCGGTTCGGAGAGGCGTTTGTCGCCATAACCTGCGATTTTGCGTCGCCTGAAAAGATCTGCCGCTGGCTAACGCGTCCACTGGGAACACGGCGCGTTCCGGAAGTTCCCGACATCGCTGGGCGGGGAGTTCAGCGATCCGGACGGCCACGGAAAGGTTGCCATGCGATCGGCTGCCGAACCGGTCATTCATTTGTTTGAACTTGCGAGATGGAATCCATAATGAAACGAACCTATCTATCCGTATCAATCGCGCTGGTTTTTGGCATGGCGTCATCGATGGCGCTGGCACAGAGCACGGCGGATCAGACCAATGCCGGCCAGGTTGCCACGCCCACGCCCGCACAGCGAGCCAGTGCGTCGAGCACGTCCAACACGACGACCTCGAATGACACCAAGCGCGTGCAGCAGCTGAGCTCGGTGCAGGTCACGGCACAATCGCTGTCGCTGGGTGGTGGCCTGATGTCGGTGCAGACCGCGCCCAAGGCGGTTTCCACGATCACCCGCGATGCGATCGTCAAGGCGGCGCCGGGCGGCACCTTCGTGCAGATGATCGACAGCATTCCGGGCGTCAACGCCTCCACCGACGATTACACCGGTCTCGCCAACGGCAACTACAGCGTCCGCGGCTTCACCAGCGACGAGATCGGCACCACCGTCAACGGTGCCCCGATCAACGACAGCGGCAACTACAAGGTCTATTCGACCGAGTACGGCGACGCCGAGAACTATGGCGACATCACCGTGCTGCAGGGCTATCCGGACGTGGACACGCCGATCGGCGGCGCAGCTGGCGGGTCGATTGCCTGGGTCACCATCGACCCGTCACATACGGCCGGCGTGGACTTCAGCCAGACGTTCGGCAGCAATGATTACAGCCGCACCTTCTTTCGTCTGAATACCGGCGATACGGGTCCGGTGCGTTCGTGGTTGTCCTACTCCAACAACAGCGCCGACCTGTGGCGTGGTCCCGGTGAGCAGAACGTGACCAAGGTGGACGGCAAGTCGCTGTGGACCATCGACGACAACAACTCCATCTCGGCATCCTTCCAGTACAACCGCGAGTTCACTGACGAATACCAGAGCCTGACCAAGGCGCAGGCTCAGCAGGATTACAACCAGAGCTACAACCCGACGCTGACGGGCAACACGACCACCGACAAGAATTTCTACCTGCTGCACACCAATCCGTTCCGCAGCTGGCTGGTCAGCATGGATGGCGAGTTCAAGCTGAGCGACAACCTGCGTCTCTCGGTCGTGCCTTACTTCCAGTATGGCTTCGGTGGTGGCGGCGGCGGCGCCGTGTTCACCGAGTCGACCTCCACGGTCAACGAGTATCAGTATGCCAACCAGGACCTCAACGGCGACGGCATCATCGGCGGCAAGAACAACAAGGCCCTGGCGTATTCGCTGAGCACCTCCTACACGATGCGCCCTGGCGTGATTGCCAAGCTGAACCAGGACTTCGGCGAGAACAACAGCCTCGAGTACGGCGTGTGGTGGGAACGTCCACGCCAGGAACAGAGCCAGGTCTTCACGCCGGTCGACCCGGCTACGGGAGTTCCTTCCGACAACTGGGCCCGGACCGACCTGATCCGCTATCCGGATGGCACGATCCAGAGGACCTACAACGAATACACGAACACCGAGACGCGCAAGGTATTCGCCACGGACACCTGGACGCCGAATGACCAGTGGACCATCACGGCAGGTGCCTCCTACCTGTGGGTCGAGCGCACTGGCTGGGACTATGAGTACCCGGGTTCGGTAAAGGGCTACGACGCGCAATACGGCATTTCCGGTGTCAGCTCGACCTTCCACAAGGTGAGCCCGACCGCTGGCGTCAAGTATCAGCTGAATGACCAGAACCAGTTCTACTTCGGCTGGGGCAAGACGTTCCGTGCACCCATCAACGGCGCCGTCCTGCAAAATGGTGCCTCGGCAAGTTACCCGGGTCAGACGGCGCCGACGGGCAGCTTCCTCAACAAGCCTGAGACGGCGAGCACGGCCGATCTGGGCTGGCGTTTCTACAACGACACGTTCTCGGCCAGCGTCGACGCCTATGCATCCAATCTCAACAACAAGCAGATATCCGGCTTCGATGAGGTGAGCTTTGCAACGGTGTATCTGTCGCTGCCCAAGGTGCACATGCGTGGTGTGAACACCGAGGCCAGCTACAAGATCACGCCAAGCTGGACGCTGTATGGTTCTTATGCGTACACCAAGGCGACTTTGGAGGATGACCTCAATTCGTCAGGTGACGGCATCTACGCCACCCAGGGCAAGACCCTGCTGAATACGCCGAAGAACATCGGCTTCGTGCGGTTGAGCTACGACCAGGGGCCGTTCTGGGCCAGCCTGGACGAGAAGTACCGTGGCCCGATCTGGGGCGACTGGTCCAACACGCAGAAGGTGGGCGGCTATGCCACGCTCAACCTCAGCGCGGGTTGGAAGTTCCAGGACTTCTCGTCGTGGTTCACCAAGCCGTACATCAAGCTCAACATGTTCAATCTTGCCGATCGTCAGGCGCTTACCAACGCCAACAATATCGGCGCGTTCCTCGCCGCCAATCCGACCAACATCAAGGACCAGAATGGCACGACCCTGTATGCGTCGGAGCCTTACTACTCCCTGCTTGAAGGTCGTACGGTCATGGTGACCTTCGGTGCCTCGTTCTTCTAAAACGTAAGTCACGCACCACGGCAGGCATTGCGTGGTCCGCCAGGCCGGCACCTTCGGGTGCCGGCTTTTTTGTTGCCGGCAACTCCTTGGCAAGTCAGCAAAAAATTTCGAATATGGCAAATAGTTACGAAATTGTAATATTCTTCTCGTAACTTTAGCGCGGTCTGACCACGCCAAGCACTTCGCTCGGTCAGTTCCTTCAGGGAAAAAAGAGAAAAACCATTGTCTTGCCGGGAACACCCCTGGTGGCGAGAGGTTTCGCTTGTTGCCCTGATTCGTCATTTATTGCGAACCACCATGGGGTCGATGTTCGATGAAAAGCACTATTCGCGCAAAACTGCTGCCGGTGGCCATCGCCGCGCTGCTTGCCTCCTCGCCACTCCTGGCGCAGGACACTTCTTCCGCCATCTCCGGCCGCGTGCTGGATGCCAGTGGCCAGCCGCTGGCAGGCGCCACCGTGCAGATCGTGCACGAGCCGTCCGGCACCACCAAGGTCACGACGACTGACGCGGATGGCCGCTATGCCGCACAGGGTCTGCGCGTGGGTGGACCGTTCGATGTGACCGTGTCCAAGGACGGCGTGACCAAGGTCGAGCAGGACAACGTGTATCTGCAGCTGGCCCAGGAAACCCCGGTCAACCTGATGATGGCTGGCGGCGCGGAGGCGAAGGACGCCAAAAATCTGGCGGGCGTGACCGTATCGGCGAATGCATTGGCGCAGACGTTCTCGTCGGACAACAAGGGCATCAGCACGAATGTTTCGCGTGCCGAGCTGGACGCCCAGCCGACTCCGGGGCGCTCGATCCAGAACATCGTGCGCATGGATCCGCGTGTGGTCATCACCGACCGCGCCCGTGGCGAGATCTCGGCCAACGGCCAGAACAGCCGCTACAACAACATCACCGTCGACTCGATCAGCGCCAACGATCCGTTCGGCCTGAACGCGAACGGCCTGCCCACGCTGGCCACGCCGATTTCGCAGGACACGATCCAGGAATACAACATCTCCACCGCGAACTACGACGTGGCCAACCGCCGCGGTCTGGGCGCCACGGTGAATGCGGTGACCAAGAGCGGCACCAACGATTTCCACGGTTCCGTCTACTACGTGTTCCAGAACGACAACATGATCGGCGACAACCAGAACGACAAGCCGTACACCGGCTTTTCGCGTGCCTGGACGGGTGGCGCCACCGTCGGCGGCCCGATCGTCAAGGACAAGCTGTTCTTCTTCGCCTCGTATGAAAAAAGCACGCAGATCGGTCCCGGCAGCCCGTACGGCCCGGCCGACTCCGGCGCGGCATCGCCGATCGCCGGCCTGACCTCCGCGCAGGTCCAGCAGATCCGTGACGCCGCGGCGACCTACGGCCTGACCGACATCGGCACGGTCGGCGGTGGCAATTCGAACCTGCTCGACAAGCGCTACCTGGCCAAGATCGACTGGAACATCAGCAACGATCACCGCGCCAGCTTCACCTACACCGAGACCAAGGAAAACAAGCCGATCATCACCGGCAGCACGACCAACCTGGTGCTCTCCAGCGGCTGGTACAAGACCTCGGTCGACAACAAGAACTATGCGCTGCATTTCTATGACGACTGGTCGGACATCTTCTCAAGCGACACCACGGTGTCGTTCTCCAACTTCGTGCAGAACCGCGGCCCGTACAACGGCACGCCGATGCCCGACATCAGGATCTATCCGGTGGCCTACGGTGGTCCGTCGGTGGAGTTCGGTACCGAGTATTCCAGCCAGGCCAACGTGCTCAAGGTGAAGACCCTGAATGCGGCGTGGGCCGGTACGCTGTTCCTCGGCGACCACACACTGAAGGGTGGCGTCGACTTCGAGAAGGACACCTACTACAACCTGTTCGTGCAGAACCTGTTCGGCAGCTACACCTTCGAGGATTCCAAGGCCAGCGGCAGTACGCCGGCGATGAATGGCTTGCAGAATTTCCTGGCCGGCAACTACTACCAGTACTACTACAACCGTCCGGCGAATGGACTGGACCTGGCACAGACCGCGGCCGGCTACGGCCTGAAGCAGTATGGCGTGTTCCTGCAGGACACCTGGCAGGTCAACAAGCAGTTGTCGGTGCAGTACGGCGTGCGCGTCGACATCCCGCTGATGAGCGACCGGCCGCTGTACAACGCCGCGTTTGCCGCCGCACCAGGTGTCGTCGGTGGCACTGGCGCCAACAGGAACCAGGCCACTGGCGGCTTCGGCCGCACCAACCAGACCAACATCAACGGCAACCGGGTGGTGCAGCCGCGTGTTTCGTTCAACTACGCCTTTGATACCGAGCGCATGACCCAGCTGCGTGGCGGCGCCGGCCTGTTCGTGTCCAACCCGCCGGGCGTGTGGATCGGCAACATCTTCTCTAACTCCGGCATCACCCAGACGCAGTTCAACTGCGGTCCGACCCAGAAGGCCCCGTGCAACGCCAACCTGCCGGTATTCAGCCCGAATCCATATGCGCAGAATGACGGTCCGATCGGTTCTGGCGCAATGACGGTCAACACGGTTTCGCCGGGGTTCCAGATTCCCAGCGCGTGGAAGCTCAGCCTGGGCTTCGACAAGGAACTGCCGTGGTGGGGCCTGGTGGCGACTGCCGACTACCAGCACATCATCCAGCGCGATGCGATCTGGTATCAGGCGATCAACCTGGGCGCACCCACCGGGCAGTTGCCGGATGGCCGCAATACCTACTACAAGCTGGTCAACGGTGATCCCAAGGCCAGCGGTCAGCAGTCGGTCTACAACTCCAACCCGGCGTTCAGCGCCAACACGATCAACCTGGCCGACAGCAACCGCGGCAAGGCCGACAGCCTGACCTTGCAGTTGAAGAAGTCGTTCAGCGACGAGTGGGCCGGCATGATCGGCTTCACGTGGAGTCGCGCCACCGAGGTGAACCCGGGCACGTCGAGCGTGGCGTCGTCGAACTACAAGTACAACTACGTCGCCAACTCGAACGAGAATGTCGCCAGCGTGTCGAACTACTCGGTGCCAAAGCGGGTGATCGCCTCGTTGAACTGGCAGCACCACTTCTTCGGCGACTATGTGACCAGCGCCAGCGCGTTCTTCGATGGCCACTCGGCATACCCGTACAGCTGGTCGTTCGGCAACGACGCCAATGGCGACACCTTCACCAACGATCTGGTCTTCATCCCGAAGCCGGGCCAGGTGGAGTTCCGTCCCGGCACCGATCCGGCCTTGATCCAGCAGTTCTACGACTACATCCAGCACAACGATTATCTGAAGGATCATCAGGGCCAGATCGCCAAGCGCAATGGCGATCGCGCGGGCTGGATCAACCAGCTCGACCTGAGCTTCAGTCAGGAAATCCCGGGCCTGTTCAAGGGCAACAAGGGCCTGGTCAGGCTGGACGTCTACAACTTCACCAACCTGCTGAACAAGAACTGGGGCATCGAGAAGCGTGTGGCGTTCCCGGGTGGTCGTGCGCTGGCCGATTTCTACGGTGTCGATCCGACGACCGGCAAGTACATCTACAACATCGACTGCGGCAGCGGTACGGGCAAGGCTCCGGCCACCTGCACCAACTACAGCCAGAACGGTCATTACAGCCCGTTGACGGTGCCAACCTACATCAACAATGGCGACGACCTGGCCCAGCGCTGGGCCGTGCAGTTGACGGTGAAGTACGCCTTCTGATCCATCGGTTGGCTGATACGGTGGCCGGCGCCCTTATGGGCGCCGGCTTTTTTGTGCGCGCTTGACGATAGGGAGACGGCGCGTGAAGCTAACCGGTCCGCCAACGATTGATGGCGGAATGCATGCCGCGGACGAGCGGTCAGGAGAAGGATCCGGATGAACGATACAAACACCGCCGCGCGCGACAAGTCAGCCACGGTCAGCGCGCGCATCTCGCCGGTCGGCGGGCTGGACATTCTTTCCCGCAACGAGGTGGCGCGGCTGCGCGGCGCGAGTGACTCGGGCCTGCATGCCTTGCTGCGCCGTTGCGCGTTGGCGGTGCTCACCTCGGGCAGTATCAGCGACGATCCGCGCGCGATTCTCGAGCAATACCCGGATTTCGACATCCAGGTACAGCAGCAGGATCGCGGCATCAAGATCGAGCTCAGCCACGCCCCGGCACAGGCCTTCGTGGATGGCCAGATCATCCGCGGCATCAACGAGCTGCTGGTGGCGGTGGTGCGCGACATCGTCTATGTGTCGACCCAGCTGGAGCAGATCGGCTTCGATCTGGATGGCTCGGCCGGACTGACCCAGGGCGTGTTCGAGATCCTGCGCAATGCGCGCATCCTGAAGCCGCACATCGATCCCAACCTCGTGGTGTGCTGGGGTGGTCATTCGATCTCGCGCGAGGAATACGACTACACCAAGTCGGTCGGCTACCAGCTCGGCCTGCGCGGGCTGGATATCTGCACCGGCTGCGGACCCGGCGCGATGAAAGGGCCGATGAAGGGCGCGACCATCGCGCATGCCAAGCAGCGGCGCCGACACAACCGCTACATCGGCATCACCGAGCCGGGCATCATCGCGGCCGAGTCGCCGAACCCGATCGTCAACCACCTGGTGATCATGCCGGACATCGAGAAGCGGCTCGAGGCGTTCGTGCGCATGGGACACGGCATCATCGTGTTCCCGGGAGGCGTCGGCACGGCCGAGGAAATCCTCTACCTGCTGGGCATCCTGCTGCACCCGGACAACGCCGGCACGCCATTCCCGCTGATCTTCACCGGGCCGAGGCAGTCGGCGGCATATTTCGAGCAGATCGACCGTTTCCTGCGTCTGGCTCTTGGCGACGAAGTGGCCAAGCACTACCAGATCATCGTGGATGATCCGGCGGCCGTCGCGCGTTCGATGATCAAGGGCATCGACAAGGTGCGCAATCACCGGCTGGACACCAAGGATGCGTTCTTCTTCAACTGGGCATTGCAGATTCCGCTGGTGTTCCAGACCCCGTTCCGTCCCACTCATGAAGCGATGCGTGCGTTGCAGATCCGCCATGGCCGGCCGCTGCATGAGCTGGCGGCGGATCTTCGCCGGGCCTTCTCCGGCATCGTCGCGGGCAACGTGAAGGAGGAGGGCGTGCAGGCGATCGAGCAGTCCGGTCCGTTCGATATCGACGGCGATGCGGACATCATGCGCGCACTGGACAAGCTGCTGCAGGCGTTCGTCGATCAGCACCGCATGAAGCTTCCCGGCGGTGCGGCTTACGTGCCATGTTATCGAGTACTCACGCGCTGATAACTCGCCCGCTTGTTCGCCCACAATGGCTTGACAGCTGGCCGTAGCCCCGACAAACTACGCAGCTCACGCCCGAATAGCTCAGCTGGTTAGAGCACTTGACTGTTAATCAGGGGGTCGCTGGTTCGAGTCCAGCTTCGGGCGCCATATACGGAAAGGGCTGCGAGTGATTCGCAGCCCTTTCTTTTGCCTGGCGTTTGACCTTTTGTCTACGCCTGAGCGGCTCATCCTGCCCTGTGGCCCCCAATTTCACCCGGCAATGCTTGCGAGTGTTTTGCCTTCGCAGCGGCCCGATGGGCCCGGGCGTGCGCGTCGTCACCCGCATTGAGGCCGGATTTTCGCGCAGATCGTGGCAGCGAACATCCGGCAGCCCGGCGTGCACTTTCACGGCTCGTCACGATGCCCGAAACCCGCTCGATGTGCGGGCAGCACCATCGAGAACGGGAAGCAGCGGCATGCCGCGAAGCCGATGCCAGGGTCGAAACGCGCTTCGGGCGCGGCAGGGTCGCGGCCTGCCGGTGTCGAATTCGTGAGCGTGCAGTTTTCTTTCTTCCTGCCTTGAATCCACTGACGGTCGGCTGCGGTCAGCGGGATAGTGCGCATGTATCGCCTGGTTGCACGGGCCATTGTCGTTTCACGTTGCAATTTGTTTAGTTCATATATACATTTAAAATTCAAATACGAATTGATGACACGATCGAGCGTCGCATATCCCGCGCGCAGGAGACATTCCGCCAGTTGGATAGGCACCTGCAGACTCTGGTCAGGGCGCTCGCGGTCGATTCGGCCAAGTGCCGGACTGGCGCAGTTGGAAGCATTCTTGTGCCGGGTTATTGGCGACAGGCAAGGACTGCATGTCGGTGAAAGGGAAGCGTGCCAGTTCACCTGATCCATCCATACAGGCAGCATCATGGTCGAGCCGGTCGCCAGCACAAGCGGAGAGAGGTCGATTGGCGGCTTGCCGGGCGGCCCGCTGAAGCTTTCCACGCTGTCGTTTGGTGGCGCACCGATCGGCAATCTCTATCAAGGTGTCGATGAAGCGGTTGCGGCAGAGGCGGTGGAGCGAGCCTGGCAGCTGAAGGTGCGACATTTTGATACCGCGCCCTACTATGGTTATGGCCTGAGCGAGGTGCGGCTTGGCCATGTGCTGTCGGGCTTTCCGCGTGACAGTTTCACCCTGTCCACCAAGGTTGGCCGACTTATCGAGGATGCCTCCGGCAGCACCGGTCACGACGGTTTTGCCGTGGACGGCAAGCGAGCGATATTCGATTACAGCCGTGATGGCATCCTGCGTTCGGTCGAAGCCAGCCTCAAGCGGCTGCGGACCGATCGCATCGACATCCTGCTGCTGCACGATATCGGTGAACTGACTCATGGCGAGCGGCATCCGGCGATCCTGCAGCAGGCTCTGGCCGAAGCTTTGCCGACGATGGCCGAACTGCGCACGCAAGGCGTCTGCCGTGCCATCGGGATTGGTGTCAATGAAGAGGCAGTGTGCCTGCAGGTGATGCCGTGCTTCCGACTCGACGCGATCATGCTTGCCGGACGCTATACCTTGTTCGAGCAGGCGCGCAGCGAACGGGTGATGGCGATGGCTCAGCAGCAGCACGTGGCGATCCTTGCCGCCGGCCCGTACAACTCCGGTCTGCTCGGTGCGCCGGGTGCGCCCGGGCATACCTACGATTACGTGCCGGCCAGCAAATCGGTACGGGCGAGGGCGCAGCGGTTCTACGACATTTGCGCGGCCACTGGTGTCGACATGGGTGCGGCGGCGCTGCAGTTTCCGCTTGTGCATCCGGCGGTGGTGACGGTGGTCTGCGGCCTGCGCTCCGCCGATGAAGTTGCCGTATCCGTGCAGCGCCTGGAGCAGCGGATACCCGCGGACACCTGGCAACAATTGCGCAACGCGGAATTGCTCGGTGCGCAAACCCGGGTGCCTGCATGATCCTTGACGCACACCAGCATTACTGGCTGCTGGACCGCGGCGACTATGGCTGGCTCGAACAGGCACCTGCGATTCTGCAGCGGGATTTTCTTCCCGCAGATATCCGTGGCGAGCGGATATCTGCGGGCGTCAGCCAGTGCGTGCTGATCCAGGCTGCACCCAGTGAGGCGGAAACCCGTTATCTGTTCGGGCTGGCGCGCGCGGATGAGCATGTCGCCGGTGTCGTCGGCTGGGTCGATTTCGAGGCCGATGATGTGGCTGCGCGTATCGCGGCCCTGGTACGCGATGGCAACGGGCTGCTGGTGGGCTTGCGGCCGATGGCGCAGGACATGGCCGATCCGCAATGGCTGGCGAGACCATCGCTCGACGCTGCCTTCGATGCCATGCAACAACATGACTTGGCGTTCGACGCGCTGGTCGTCCCTGCGCAATTGCGCGCGCTGGATACGCGACTGGCGCGCGAGCCGCTGCTGCGCGTCGTGCTTGATCACGCAGGCAAGCCCGATATCGCCAATGGCCGCTTTCACGAATGGGCGAGACAGATCGACCGGCTCGCCGGTGACGGCCGGCTGCATTGCAAGCTTTCCGGCCTGCTGACTCAACTGGAAGCGAAGCTGCCGGACAACGCCATCGACGACTATGTCGGCCACCTGTTCGCCCGTTTCGGTGCCGAGAGATTGCTGTGGGGAAGTGACTGGCCGGTCGTCACGTTGCGTGGCGACTATGGGCATTGGCTCGCACTCGCCCAGACGTATACACGAGCGCTTGCCCCTGCTTTTGAAGAGCATGTTTTTGGCGGCAACGCTCGGCGCTTCTATCGACTGGATCGCACCTCGCAACCTGATCCTGCAACCCACGGACAATCAGCATGACCATTACCGAAACCCTCGAATCACGCCGCGCAAGCGGTCGCCTGGCCGGCAAGCGCGCGTTGCTGACCGCTGCTGGCGCCGGCATCGGTCGTGCCACGGCGATCGCCTTCGCCGATGCCGGTGCCGAGGTGCTTGCCACCGATCTGGATGCCCGTGCACTGGAATCGCTGGCCAGCGAGCATCCCGATATCCGCACGAAGCGGCTGGATGTGACCGACCCTGCGGCCGTTGCCGCGCTTGCCGGCCAGCAGGCATTCGACGTGCTGTTCAATTGTGCCGGCTACGTGCATGCCGGCACGATCCTGGATACCGACGAAGCCGACTGGAGACGCTCGTTCTCGATCAATGTCGACAGCATGTTCCACCTCTGTCGCGCGGTGTTGCCTGGCATGCTCGAGCGAGGCCGCGGCAGCATCATCAACATGTCCTCGGTCGCGTCCAGCATCAAGGGCGTGCCGAACCGCTTCGCCTACGGCGCCACCAAGGCCGCGGTGATCGGGCTGACGCGTTCGGTGGCGGCGGATTTCGTCTCGCGCGGCATTCGTTGCAACGCAATCTGCCCGGGCACGGTGAAGACACCGTCGCTTGGCGATCGCGTGCGTGCGATGGGCGGCGACGAGGCCGCCGCATGGCGCAGTTTTGCCGACCGGCAGCCGATGGGCCGTCTGGGTGCGCCTGAGGAAATCGCGGCCCTGGCCGTCTATCTCGCTTCCGACGAATCGGCGTTCACCACGGGCACGGTGCACGTGATCGATGGCGGCTGGTCGAATTGACGAGGAGCAACGGATGAAACTTGTACGCCATGGCCAGTCCGGTGCCGAGAAACCGGGCCTGATCGATCGCGACGGCGTGTTGCGCGATCTGTCCGATATCGTTGCTGATATCGCGCAACAGGTGCTCAGCCGCGAACAGCTGCGCCAGTTGGGCGCCATCGATACGGCCGCGCTGCCGGTCGTGCCGGGCAGGCCGCGCCTGGGGGCGCCGGTTGGCGGTGTCGGCAAGATGATCTGTGTCGGCATGAACTACGCCGATCACTGCGCGGAAACGGGCGCACCGCTGCCCGAGCAACCCGTGCTTTTCATGAAATCGACCACGGCGATCGGCGGTGCATTCGACGATGTGGTCATTCCGCGCGGCTCGATCAAGACCGACTGGGAAGTGGAGCTGGGGGTGGTGATCGGCGAGGTCAGCCGTGACGTGCCGGTGGAACAAGCGCTCGCCCACGTCGCCGGCTACATGGTGATCAACGACCTGTCCGAGCGCGCGTTCCAGCTGGAGCATGGCGGCCAGTGGGTGAAAGGCAAGAGCTGCGATACCTTCGGTCCGCTCGGACCGTGGCTGGTCACGGCCGACGAGGTGGGCGACCCGCAGAACCTCGGCCTGTGGCTGGAGGTCAACGGCCATCGCTACCAGACCAGCAATACCCGCAACATGGTGTTCGGCGTGGCGCAGCTGGTCAGCTACATCAGCCGCTACATGACGCTGATGCCCGGTGATGTGATCAGCACCGGCACGCCGGCCGGCGTCGGTCTGGGTCTGCATCCGCCGACCTATCTTCGCCCCGGTGACGTGATCGAACTGGGCATCGACAAGCTCGGTTCACAGCGGCAACAGGTTCGTGCGCATCCTGCGGATCTCGCGCCTGCCCATTGACTCTCTTGAACTGCCCGGCCACGGGAGGCCGATCGACCATGGCAAAGATCACCGCGCTGGAAACCCATGACGTGAGATTTCCGACCTCGCGTGATCTCGACGGTTCGGACGCGATGAATCCGGATCCCGACTATTCGGCGGCCTACCTGATATTGCGCACGGATACGCCGGATGCGCTGGCCGGTTACGGGCTTGCGTTCACCATCGGCCGCGGCAACGAAGTGCAGGTCGCGGCCATCGACACCTTGCGACCGCTGGTGGTCGGCCTCGATCTGGCGGCCGTGCTCGATGATCTCGGCGGCTTCGCCAGCCGCTTGATCGGCGATTCGCAACTGCGTTGGCTGGGCCCGGAAAAGGGCGTCATGCATATGGCGATCGGCGCGGTGGTCAACGCGGCGTGGGACATGGCGGCAAGGCGTGCCGGTCAGCCGCTGTGGCGGTTCATCGCGGAGATGTCACCGGAATCCATTGTCGATGCGATCGACTTCCGCTACCTCAGCGATGCACTGACCCGCGACGAGGCACTGGCGATGCTGCGAGCGGCGGAACCGCACAAGCCGGCGCGCATGGCGCAGCTCATCGCCGAGGGCTATCCGGCTTATACGACGTCGCCGGGCTGGCTCGGTTACAGCGATGAAAAGCTGCAACGGCTGGCACGCGAGGCTGTCGCCGATGGTTTTCGCACGATCAAGCTCAAGGTCGGCCTGCGCGTCGAGGACGACGTGCGCCGATGCCGGCTGGCGCGCGAGGCGGTGGGTGCCGAGGTCGGCATCGCGATCGACGCCAACCAGCGCTGGGATGTGCCGCTGGCGATCGCGTGGTTGCAGCAGCTCACCGAATTCGACCTGGCCTGGATCGAGGAGCCGACCAGTCCGGACGATGTGCTCGGGCATGCAGCGATCCGCCGTGGCGTGGCGCCGATCCCGGTATCCACCGGCGAGCACACGCAGAACCGGGTGATGTTCAAGCAGCTGTTTCAGGCTGGTGCGGTGGATCTGGTGCAGATCGATGCGGCCCGCGTGGGTGGTGTCAACGAGAACCTGGCGATCCTGCTGCTGGCCGCAAAATTCGGTGTACGTGTATTCCCGCACGCGGGAGGCGTCGGGTTGTGCGAGCTGGTGCAGCACCTGGCGATGGCCGACTTCATTGCCATCAGCGGCAGCAAGGAGGATCGTGCCATCGAATTCGTCGACCACCTGCATGAGCACTTCGTCGATCCGGTGACGATCCGCCGTGGACGCTACATCGCGCCGCAGGCGCCGGGGTTCTCCGCACAGATGCATCCCGGTTCGGTGGCTTCCCATCTCTTTCCGGATGGCCCGGTATGGCGGACCACCGCCGACGTCGTGGAGGTCTGACTGCCATGGCTGCTCCCATCATCACCAACGTCATGGATTTGCGCGAGCTCGCCAGGCGCCGCGTGCCGCGTACGTTTTTCGAATACGCCGATCGCGGTTCCTACGACGAGCTGACCTTGCACGAGAACGCCCGCGCACTGGATCGCATCAAGCTGCGTCAGCGGGTGATGGTCGACGTCGACCGGCGCTCGCTGGCGACCGACATCATCGGCCAGCCAGCCTCGCTGCCGCTGGCGATTGCGCCCACCGGCCTGACCGGACTGCAACATGGCAGCGGCGAAATTCATGGTGCGCGCGCGGCGGCGAAGGCGGGCATTCCGTTCTGTCTCAGTACCATGTCGATCTGTTCGATCGAGCAGGTGCGCGCCGCCACTGACAAACCGTTCTGGTTCCAGGTCTACGTGATGCGCGATCGCGGCTTTACCCGCGAGCTGATCCAGCGTGCGCGTGCAGCCGGCTGCCCGGCGCTGATGCTTACCGCCGACCTGACCGTGCAGGGTCAGCGTCATCGCGAGATCAAGAACGGCCTGGCCGTGCCGCCCCGCCTCACCTGGCGCAATGCGCTCGATATCGTCAGCAAGCCGCGCTGGGCGTGGAACGTGTTGCGTGCGCCGAGTCGCTCGTTCGGCAATCTGCAGGGCCGCATCGGCGGCGACAGTCTCACCACGCTGGCGCAATGGATCGCCAGCCAGTTCGATCCCACCCTGAGCTGGAAGGATCTCGAGTGGATCCGCGAGGTCTGGCCCGGCAAGCTGATCATCAAGGGCATCACCGATCCGCGCGACGCATTGATCGCCGCCGAACACGCGGTGGATGCGATCGTCGTTTCCAATCATGGCGGGCGTCAGCTCGACGGTGCGCCAGCCTGTATCGAAACGCTGCCGGCCGTGGTGCAAGCCGTGGGTGATCGCCTGGAGGTGTCGTTCGACGGCGGCATCACCAGCGGCCAGGATCTGCTCAAGGCGCTGGCCTGCGGTGCGCGCGCCGGGCTGATCGGCAAGGCCTTTCTGTACGGACTGGGCGCGATGGGCGAGCATGGCGTCACGCAGGTCATCGAGATCATCCGTCGCGAGCTGAGCACCAGCATGGCACTGACCGGGCAGACCGATGTGCGGCATATTTCGGCCGATACCATCTGGAAAGGATGACCGGCGCGCTACGACGGACGGATTCGCGCCGAGAGGGCTTGCCGCAGCGAGAACATCGATACCATGCGAACCCACTTTTCACCGGGTCCGGCGAACGGTAGCGGCTGCTGGAATTTCCACATCAAGTGTTCCCACGCCTGCACGCGTGGATTGCCCGCATCGACTGCCGCCTTGCTGTCCGCAGAGAAGTCATCCGGCACATCCATGACCATCACGAGGCGGTTGCCGGCACGCAGGATTTCAAGCTCGCGTATGCCGGCAGCTCGAATCGAATCGACGATGTCCGGCCAGATCCGTTCCGGCCGGTGCCAGTCTTCGTATTCGGCGATCAGTGCGGGATCGTCGCGCAGGTCGAGGGCGTAATAGAGATGCGGCATGTCGATGCCTCAAGCGCTGCGTGCGTTGCGGGAGTGCAGGGCGAATCCGAAGATCACCGCAAAGCATGCCAAAGGCACGACCATCGCCCTGGGAATGCCGGCCATGTCGGAAACCGCTCCCATCAGCGCCGTCAGCATCGCGCCGCCGATGATCGCCATCACCAGCAGCGAGGAGCCAAGCTTGCGGTCGTCGTCGTCGAGGCCGCCGAGACCGAGCACGAAAATCGTCGGATACATCACGGACATGAAGAAGCTCGCGGCGACCAGCGCATAGACGCCGATGTGTCCGGGCATGGCAACGGCCATGCCGCACAGCAGGATGTTGATCATGGCGAACAGCGCCAGCAGTTTGCGTGGCGCGAAAAAACGCATCAGGGCGGTGCCGACGAAACGCCCCAGCATGAATGCCACCAGCGAAGCCGTCAGAAAATCGGCGGCGTTCTTTTCCGGCATGCCGGGAAGTGTTCCCTGGGTATAGCGGATCAGATAACTCCACACGCCGACCTGCGCGCCGACGTAGAAGAATTGCGCGATGACGGCGAAAAGGTAATGCGTGTTGCGCAGCAGGCGCTTGATATGGGCGGTGCCGCTCTTGCTGTCGGCGGCATGCTCGGTAGTGGCGGGGAAGCGCGCGAGCGCGATCAGCAGCGCAAACACGATGACGACCAGGCCGATCACCAGGTACGGGGTCTGCACCGCCGCCGATTCCGCGCTGAAATAGGCCTGACGAGCCGCCGGCGCCATGGTCGCCAGCTCGGTGGGCGTATGTTCAACGCCGGAAAAGATGAAGTAGCGACCGACCAGCACACCGGTGATCGAGCCGAGCGGGTTGAACGATTGCGCGAAGTTGAGCCGTCGCGCAGCGCCTTCGGGTGGCCCGAGCACGGTGACCAGCGGATTCGCCGAGGTCTCGAGGAACGCGAGGCCGCTCGCGATCACGAACAGCGCGCCCAGGAACAGCGCATAGGTATGGGTGGCTGCCGCGGGATAGAACAGCAACGCGCCCAGTGCGTAGAGACCGAGGCCGATCAACAGCGCGCCCTTGAAGCCGAAGCGGCGCATGCACAGGCCGGCCGGGATCGCCAGCAGGAAGTAGCCGAGATAAAACGCGCTCTGCACGAGGCCGGCCTGGAAATCGGAAAGCTCGAACGCACCCTTGAATTGCTTGATCAGGATGTCATTGAGGTTGTTCGCCATGCCCCAGAGGAAAAACAGGCTGACGATCAGGACCAGCGTCGAGGTCGCGGTCTTGGTCATGGAGTACGCATCGCTGTTGCGCATCGTCGTTTCGTCGGCGTACTGCATGCTCGCCCCCCGATGGGTTGCAGGTCCGCTTGAGCTTCAGCCCGGAAGGACGCGCTGCTGGTCCGGCACGTTGATGGCGGATCGTTTGCCAACCGTCACACCACCCCGATGGCCTGTCTCGATCTTCAAGATTTTCCCATCCCGCTTGTTCGACGCAGAAGGCTGGAAGATACTAACTTGCATTTTGTTGTGTTGTAAATATGAAATATAATTTTGCATGTGATACTTAATTTGCATCTGCCGGGCACTTTGGAGAATCCGTTCTTCCCCGTCATTCCCCGCCTTCGCGGGAATGACGCCGTCGGAAGGTTTTTCGAGACGCCTAGTCGTTGCATCGAGCCGCTGGAAAGAGTCGCGAAATATGACGAATGCTTCCAAGTATCGTGCCCCGGCCCTCGACAAGGGGCTGGATATTCTCGAGCTGCTTGCGCGTGCGCAGGCGCCTCTCAGCATGACCGAGATTGCGAGTGGCGTCGGTTACTCGAAAGGCGAGATCTTCCGCATGTTGCAGGTGCTGGAAGGGCGCAGCTACATCGCCCGCGAAAGCGATTCGACTTATGCGCTGACCAATCGGCTGTTCATGCTGGGCATGGAGCGGCCAAACACCAAGACCCTGGTCGAGGCGGCGCTGCCCGTGATGCACCGGCTTGTCGATGAAGTTCTGCTGCCCTGCCACCTGGTGGTCGCATCGGAAGAACAGATCGTGGTCATTGCGCGTGTCGATTCGCCCAGCGACTACGGTTTCGTTGTGCGGGTAGGGCATCGCAGGCCACTCGCACATGCGACTTCAGGTTTGGTTCTTTTCGCCTTCCAGGGCGACGCAATGCGTGCACGCTGGCTTGCGATCCTGGATGCGAAGGGAGCCACCTACAAGCGCAAGCGCTTCATCGAGCATGCGGACGCCGTGCGCGCACAGGGCTATGCGAGCCTGGCCAGCGAGGCGGTCGATGGCGTGATCGATCTGTCGGCGCCGATCCTCCGTCATGGCGAAGCGGCCGGCGCGCTGACGATCCCGTTCGTCGAGAGTCATCCGGCCAGAGTCACCGTCAAGCGCGCGGTGGAGCGGTTGCGTGTGGCAGTGGAGGATATTTCGCGGGCGCTTACCGTGTGAGGTCGGGCATCGGCACAGTCGGTATCCTGCTCGCGTGTGCCTGCGCCTGTTTCACCACGCATGTCGCCGCGACAACCGATGACCAGACGCGTGCCGCAGCGCTGGTGGCAAAGATGACACTGCCGGAAAAGGTTGCGCAGGTGCAGAGCGGCGCTGCATCCATTCCGCGGCTCGACGTGCCTGCATATGACTGGTGGAGCGAAGGCCTGCATGGCAATGCCCGCAATGGATATGCCACGGTATTTCCACAAGCCATCGGCCTGGCGGCCAGCTGGAATCCGGACCTGCTGCAGCAGGTCGGCACCACGGTTTCCATCGAGGCGCGGGCCAAGTTCAATGCCGTCGGCAGTGGCCACGACCATGTCCGCTACCAGGGGCTGACCATCTGGTCGCCCAATATCAACATCTTCCGCGATCCGCGCTGGGGCCGTGGCCAGGAAACCTACGGCGAGGATCCCTACCTGACCGGCCGGCTCGCGGTCGGTTTCATTCGCGGTATCCAGGGTGACGACCCGGCACATCCGCGCGCAATTGCCACGCCCAAGCATCTGGCCGTACACAGCGGGCCGGAATCCGGTCGCCACGGTTTCGATATCGATGTGTCGCCGCACGATCTGGAAGCCACCTATCTGCCGGCCTTCCGGGCTGCGATCACAGAAGGCCATGCCGGCTCGGTGATGTGCGCCTATAACGCGCTGCACGGCACGCCAGTGTGTGCCGACAGCTGGCTGTTGACCACGTTGCTGCGCAAGGACTGGGGCTTCAAGGGCTATGTCGTGTCCGACTGCGATGCCGTCGATGACATGACCCGGTTCCATTATTTCAAGCCGGATAATGCGCAGTCGTCCGCCGCGGCGATGAATGCCGGAACCGACCTTGACTGCGGCCATGCCTACGCCGACCTGCTCGAAGCGGTGCGCCAGGGTCATGTGCAGGAATCGGTGCTCGACACCGCCCTCATGCGCCTGTTCGCTGCCCGCTACGGTCTCGGCGAAATGGGAGCGAAGGGCGACGATCGATATGCAAGTATCGGTAACGAGCAGATCGACAGCCCGACACATCGCCTGCTGGCCCTGAAGGCTGCGCTGGAATCGATGGTGCTGTTGAAGAACGCGCATGCGACGTTGCCGCTTCGGCCCGGTTCCAGACTGGCGGTGGTCGGCCCGAACGCCGACACGCTGGAAACACTCGAAGCCAATTATCACGGCACCGCGCGTGCGCCTGTCACGCCACTGCAAGGGCTGCGCGAGCGTTTCGGTGCGGGCCACGTGGGCTATGCGCAAGGTGCGCCGATCGCCGCCGGCGTGCCGGTGC
Organism: Rhodanobacter koreensis; assembly: GCF_054782855.1. Taxonomy (NCBI): domain Bacteria; kingdom Pseudomonadati; phylum Pseudomonadota; class Gammaproteobacteria; order Lysobacterales; family Rhodanobacteraceae; genus Rhodanobacter; species Rhodanobacter koreensis. The sequence goes on from NZ_BAAGRR010000012.1 coordinate 517,941, forward strand.
CGATTCCCGAAACCGCGTTGCGCTCCGGAAGCAGGGTCGGCCTGACCGGCGAGTATTACGCGGCGCCCGATTTCAGCGGTGCGCCGCTGGCCACCCGCTCGGATCGCGTGATCGACTTCGACTGGGATCATGTTGCTCCGATCGAAGGCCTGTCCGATGACCGCTATGCCGTGCGCTGGAGCGGCCAGCTGATTCCGCCCGGCGTCGGCGACTACACCCTGGTCGTGCATGTCGACCGCTGTTTCGATTGTTCCGGGCACGATCCGGTCCGGCTCTACGTCGATGGCAAGCAGGTGATCGACGATGACGGCGATGGCAGACATGCCGCGGCTCTCGTGCATTTCGCCGATAGCCGACCGCATGCGATACGCCTGGAGCTGGTGCACAGCGGGCAGGACCAGGGTGTGCGCCTGCAATGGCTGGCTCCGGCCGAAGCGCAGCTGGCCAGGGTTGATGAAGTGGTGCGGCATGCCGATGCCGTCGTCGCCTTCGTCGGCCTTTCGCCGGATGTCGAGGGCGAGGAGCTGCAGATCGACATACCCGGCTTCGACGGTGGCGATCGCACCGACATCGCCTTGCCAGCCGCGCAGCGTGCATTGCTCGAACACGTCGCCGCCAGCGGCAAGCCGCTGATCGTGGTGTTGATGTCGGGCAGCGCGGTGGCGCTTAACTGGGCGCAGCAGCATGCCGACGCCATTCTCGCCGCATGGTATCCGGGCGAGGAGGGCGGCCGTGCGATCGCGCAGACGCTGGCCGGCGACTACAACCCCGGCGGCCGTCTGCCGGTGACGTTCTATCGTTCGACGCGGGATCTGCCGCCGTATGTCAGCTATGCGATGAAGGAGCGTACCTATCGCTACTTCACCGGCACGCCGCTGTACCCGTTTGGCCACGGTCTTAGCTATACGCACTTCGCCTATGCCGACGCGGCATTGTCGACGACACGACTTCAGGCCGGCACACCGCTGACGATCAGCGCCAATGTGCGCAACGACGGCAAGCGTGCCGGCGACGAGGTGATCCAGGTGTATCTGGACAGCCCGGACTCGCCTGCGGCGCCACGTCATGCGCTGGTGGGTTTTCGCCGCGTGCACCTCGCTGCTGGTGAAGGCCGCCGCATTCGTTTCGAGCTGTCGCCACGTCAGCTTGGCATGGTCGACGCCAGTGGCCAGCGTGCCGTCGAAGCGGGGCACTATCGCCTGTTCATCGGTGGCGGCCAGCCTGGCGATGCCGCCGGCCTCACCGCCGGGTTCACCATCGCCGGCCATGCCGCGCTGCCGCGCTGAGGGAGGCGATTTGTGATCGGTCCTGCCCGTTCTTCCCACCGGCATGGCATGAAGCGCCGAAGACGTCAGGTGGAATATGCGGCCTTGCCTGTCGGATCAGCGACTGCCGGCGACATTGAACAACTGGAATTCGCGGATACGCGCCGTACCTGCGCTGGACAGGATGTTCAGACGCACCTTGCTGGTGCTTACCGGCATGAAGTGGTCGATCTTCATGTGACCGATGGCCTCGGCGCTGGCCACGGTGGTCCAGCCGCCGTTCGTCCACACCTCGATGGCATATTTCTGCACATGCTGGCCGACGTTCAGCCACTCCATGGTGAGCGCGTGATCGATGGTCACCGGCTGCGCGAAATCGACCTCCAGCACGGCGTGATGCGAACCCGGCGGCGCCGACCAGAACGTGTCTTCGTTGCCGTCCAGCGCTGCGGCAACATTCGCATCAGCGGTGGTGTGCTGGCGCGCCAGATCGCTGTCCAGGCCGTAGCGTTTCTTCAGCGCCTCGCCGAAAGCCTTCAGGCGGGCAACATCGGCTTCCGGCAGGATGCCGTGACGGTTCGGTGCGATGCCCAGCATCAGCTGACCACCAAGGCCGACGCTGTTCTCCCAGATATCGATCAGCTCGTCGACGCTCTTCAGCGTCCGGTCGCTGTCCGGATGCCAGAACCATTGCAGCGTGTGCAGAGGAGTATCCACTTCCACTGGCCGCCAGCGCAGTTCGCCGTGGCGATCGATGACATTCCAGTTCTGGCCACGGATATGGCCATCTTCCTGGCCAACCCAGCGAATGTCGCCGTAGCCGAACAGCGAGACGTCGGCAAATACCTGCGTGTTGGGTTGGTAGGTACGCAGTTCCTCGACATATTTCCGGAAATCGTAAACGTGACCGGCGCTTCCCGCACCGTCGAGCCACCACTCGGCCAGCGGACCGTAGTTCTGCGCCAGCTCATCCAGTTGCGCCAGATAGTATTTGTCGTACGCCGTTGCATCGGCATAGCGCGGCTCATGGCGATCCCATGGCGACAGATAGATGCCGAATTCCAGCCCCTGCTTGCGCACGGCCTGTTCGGTGAGCTTTACCAGGTCGCCCTTGCCATGCATCCACGGGCTGTTCCTGACCGAATAGTCGCTCTGGCCGGTCGGCCAGAGCGCAAAGCCATCATGGTGCTTGGCCACCAGCACCAGGTATCTGGCGCCGGCGGATTTGGCGGCGCGCACCCACTGGTCGGGATCAACGTGATCGGGATTGAACACGCCGGGATTGGCGGTGCCATCGCCCCATTCGCGGTCGAGAAAGGTATTCGTGCCGAAGTGGACGATGACGCCGAACTCGAGATCCTGCCAGTGTGTCTGCTGCGGCGACGGCTTCACGTCAGTGAAGTTCTGTGCGGCGGCCGTGCCGCCAAGGCTCAGGGTAAAGGCAAGGGATGCGCGCAGGAGACGGCGATGAATGGGCATCATTTGCCATGTATCCGTGAGATTGTCTATGGACGTAAAAACGTCCATACGAAGATCATCGATTAGAGGTGTTTGATAGCGGCATGTCAATCATCAATGGTGGTATTTCCGTAGCGGTTCGATACTTGGACCGTGAGGGTTTCGCATTGCCCGGATTTCCCGTTGCCCCGCTTGCAATCGCTTCTCCGGCAGGCTGTTTCCGGCTGGTTGGTCGGCACGCCGTCATCGACCATCGTCGAGGGTCCTGCGGGTCTCGTCATCACGACGATCAGTCGCTTATTGAGGCGGCCTTACTTTGCCTGCACGCAATTCGCCGTTTGCGCGGCGCTGGCGAGCGCGCCACGGATGCGGCCGGAATTGGAGACCACCACGATCAACGCCTGATCGGACTGGCCCTGGCGGCAGAATCTCCAGGTGTTGGTGGTGCCGCTGGCGCTGCCATTGCTCTGGAAGCGAACGAGGCGGCGCCCGCTGTCGCCGAGGATGTTGATTTTCTCGTAGCCGTGCCCGGTGCGCAGCGGGCCGTTGTCGGGCTGGTTGTCGCGATCGGCATCGTGACCGATCAGCCAGCCGCCATCCCAGCGCGATTCATCGCTGCAGCTGCGGCCGTTGCGGCTCGGGCAGAACAGGGTACGTTTGCCGGTGGTGATGGCGGTGCCGCGGGCGTGCTGCAACGCTGCGATGAAATCGGTCTGCGCGACCTGCAACTGGTTGCGGCTCAGTAACTGCAGCAAGGGCGGTGCGGCGATGCTGGTCAGTACGGCCACGATGGCGAGCACCATGATCTGCTCGATCAAGGTCACGCCGAGTTGTTTGCCCGATGATCCGGAGTTCCTGTGAATCCGCATGGCGCCATCCCTGCACAGCCAGGACTTCATGCTAGGGCGGCACGGGAGTGCGGCCACCAGCCGAACAGGCGCCAGGGTGTCAGACTCTGCTGACGCATCCTGTCAGCAGGTCCGATTTAAAATGACTTGCCCCGCCCACATCTGTAGCCGATGACTGACCGCTTCCAGCTTGTTGCTCCCTACCAGCCTGCCGGCGACCAGCCGCAGGCGATCCAGCGTCTGGCCGATGGCTTCGAGGCAGGCCTGGCGGCACAGACGCTGCTCGGCGTGACCGGTTCAGGCAAGACCTACACTATCGCCAACATGATCGAGCGGGTGCAGCGGCCGACCATCGTGATGGCGCCGAACAAGACGCTCGCCGCGCAGTTGTACGGCGAGTTCAAGGAGTTCTTCCCGAACAACGCGGTGGAGTATTTCGTCAGCTACTACGACTACTACCAGCCGGAGGCCTACGTGGTAGCCTCGGACACCTTCATCGAGAAGGATGCCTCGATCAACGAGCACATCGAGCAGATGCGGCTGTCGGCGACCAAGGCGCTGCTGTCGCGACGGGATTCGATCATCGTCGCCACCGTGTCGGCGATCTACGGCCTGGGCAATCCGGAGGATTACCTGTCGCTGCGGCTGATCCTGGCCAAGGGCGAGCGCATCGACCAGCGCAAGCTGATCCATCAGCTGACCGAACTGCAATACACCCGCAACGAGATGGAACTGCGTCGCGGCACCTATCGCGTGCGCGGCGAGATCATCGACGTGTTTCCCGCCGAATCGGAAACCGAGGCGTTGCGCATCGAGCTGTTCGATGGCGAGGTCGAGAACATGGCACTGTTCGACCCGCTCACCGGCGAAACCATTCGCAAGGTACAGCGCTATACGGTCTATCCGCGCACGCACTACGCCAGCACGCGCGAAAGCGTGCTGAACGCGATCGAGACGATCAAGGTCGAGCTGAAGGAGCGGCTGGAGCAGCTGTACAAGGACAACAAACTGGTCGAGGCGCAACGGCTGGACCAGCGCACCCGTTTCGACATCGAGATGATGGCCGAGGTCGGCTATTGCCAGGGCATCGAGAATTACTCGCGCCATTTGACCCGGCGCGCCCCCGGCGAGCCGCCGCCCACCTTGTTCGATTACCTGCCGGCCGACGGCCTGCTGGTGGTGGACGAGTCGCACGTCACCGTGCCGCAGCTCGGTGCGATGTACAAGGGCGATCGTTCACGCAAGGAGACCCTGGTGGAGTTCGGTTTCCGGCTGCCATCGGCGATGGACAACCGGCCGTTGCGCTTCGAGGAGTGGGAAGAGCGCGTGCCGCGTGCGATCTATGTCTCCGCCACTCCACGCGCGTACGAGCTGGATAAATCGGGTGAGGCGGTGGTCGAGCTGGTGGTGCGCCCCACCGGTCTGGTCGATCCTGAAGTGGAAGTGCGCCCGGTGCGTACCCAGGTCGATGACCTGCTCGGCGAAGTGCACAAGCGCGTGGCGATCGGCGATCGCGTGCTGGTCACCACGCTGACTAAGCGCATGGCAGAGAATCTCACCGAGTATCTGGCCGAGCACGATGTGAAGGTGCGCTACCTGCATTCGGACATCGAGACGGTCGAGCGCAGCGAGATCATCCGCGACCTGCGCCTGGGTGAGTTCGACGTGCTGGTCGGCATCAACCTGCTGCGCGAGGGCCTGGACATGCCCGAGGTGTCGCTGGTGGCGATCCTCGACGCCGACAAGGAGGGCTTCCTGCGTTCCACCGGCTCGCTGATCCAGACCATCGGTCGTGCCGCCCGCAACGTGCGCGGCAAGGCGATCCTGTACGCCGACACGGTCACCCGCTCGATGCAGGCGGCGATGGACGAGACCGCCCGCCGCCGCGAGAAGCAGATGGCCTGGAACGAACAGCAGGGCATCGTGCCGACCACCATCGTGCGACGCATCGCCGACATCATGGAAGGCGCACGCAGCGAGGCGGGCAACCGCCGTGGCAGCAAATCGTCGCGCGGTCGTACCGCCGTGGCCGAGCAGGCTGCCGATTATGTCGGGCTCAACACGCAGCAGGCGGCGGCCATGCTGAAGAAACTCGAGGCGCAGATGTACAAGCACGCGCAGAACCTGGAGTTCGAGGACGCCGCCCGGCTACGCGACCAGATCCATCAATTGCGCGAACAGGCCTTGCGCTGATTGGCCAGCGGCGCGGGATATTGTCGAGCGCCAGCCGCTGCCGTATACTGCGCGGCTCGCGCGGTCATCCGAGGCGAGACGGGCGGTTAGCTCAGCGGTAGAGCACTACCTTGACATGGTAGGGGTCACAAGTTCGATCCTTGTACCGCCCACCAATTGAAATCCAGCAGCGGCGCGGCCTTTCGGGTTCGCGCCGCTGCTGTTTCCGGGCGATTGCTTCAGCATTGACCCCGGACTGTCCTTGCGGAGCTGAGGTACCCTCGCCGCCGGCTCGGCAAGCCTCGCATCGGGCGCCAACTGGGCTTGGCTCAAGTAGTTCGGGTCGTACTTTCCGGGCGACTCTTAAGTCCGTGGTCGCGGTTCCTCCATCAGGCCAGACCATCATCCGGAGTGTCGCCTCAAGGGCAGCGATTCCATGGACGTACGGATCATTCGTGCATCCATCGCATCCAGGCATGTGCCGAACAATTGGGCCGCCTCCTGCAGCTCCAAACTGGACAGTCCGCAATAGCCGAGAAGAAGGCCGGGCATGGCGGGCCTTGCATGGTAGTGCGGCGCTATCGGGTACAGCCCGAGCCCGCGTTCATGCGCATGATCGATCAGAGCCTCCAGTTGTGCGTGATCGTAGTCGCGCAACCAGACAACCACGTGCATGCCGGCATGCGAATCCGCAATCTGGATGCGTTCACCGGCATAACGTCGCAGCCCGTCGATCAGCACTTCGCGGCGTGCCTTGAGCGTTCTTCCCATTTGCCGCAGGTGTCGCTCAAAGCCGCCGCTCTCCATGAAGTGCGCCAGGGCGGCCTGTTCAATCACCGGATTGCAAATATCGGCCAGATATTTGGCGTTGATGAAATCCTGGCGCAGCGCGGCGGGCAACACCATGTAGCCCAGGCGCATCGAGCCGAACAGCGTCTTGGAAAACGTACCCACGTAGATCACGCGGTCGCCCTCGTCGAGCGAACGCAATGCTGCCAGAGGCTGGGAGTCGAAGCGAAACTCGCTGTCGTAGTCGTCCTCCAGAATCCAGCTTTGCCTTGCTTCGGCATAACGCAACAGCTCCAGGCGTCGTGACAACGACATGGTTGCGCCGGAAGGGAACTGGTGTGAAGGCGTTACACAGATCAGGCGGGGTGCCTGCGCTGGCAACTCGGCGCATACCAGGCCCTCGCGATCCGTGCGCACGGGGAGCAGGCTGGCCCCGTGCGCGGCGAATGACTGCCACATGCCGAAGTAATGCGGCTCCTCCATGACAGTGGCGTCTCCCTCGTTCAGCAGGACACGCGCGGTCAAGGCGTAGGCTTGTTGTGAGCCATTGATGATGAGCACCTGGTTGGCATGCGCATCAACACCGCGCCGAAGTGCCAGGTAGCGACAAATCTGCTCGCGCAAGGCAAGCAGTCCTTGTGGGTCTCCTCGTTCAAGCGGGGTGTAGAGCGCAGCGCGAGCGAGTTCACGGGCCCAGAGGGTACTCAACGCCGGCTGGGTCATCGGTTCGCCATATTGCATATTCAGACGCAGCCCGTGGTGGCGGCGCGTAATCAATGGATCTCTCTGTGTTCTCGCACGCTTTGCGTAGCGCGACGGTGCCGCGATGGGCTCCGCTTTCAGCAGGCGGAGTGGTGGAGGGGTTTGCAAGTGGCTGACATAGCTGCCGGCGCCAATCCGGACATAGACGAAGCCTTCGGCACGGAGTTGCTCGTAAGCCGCCAATACGGTGATGCGCGACATGCCAACTTCCAGGGCAAGTGCGCGGGTGGAAGGAAGGCGCGTATGGGCTTTCAATCGTCCGTTGAGAATGGAAGCTTTCAAGGCACGGGTAAGTTGTGCGTAAGCCGGCCCTTGACCATCGAATTCGAGGAACATGGAAACCTCAACAAATGGTTGTACCGTTCATGCGGCAGTCCGGATCAGCACGATGCATACGCAGCGTCCTCGATCGATATCCATCCATGCGTCCCGCGATGACGGGCCGGCAGCCATTCGCGCACGCGGCGCCTGCAGACGGCGAAATTCACCGTCAATGCTGTCGGTGTACCCGGCGTGACGCCCGTGATCCTTATCGACCCTGCACGACCGCCACGACGCCCGCACTGATTGCGGGTGTGGCAACGATGTGGGGTGACTCGTCGATCGCCCGTGCGACGATGGTCTGTGGCCCCAGGCCCACCTTGCGCTGCGCCTCCATCATTTGGGCTTCGTGTTGTGCCTTCGCGAACTCAGCCGGCGAGTGGGCGACAATGGCCATCACCGCGAAGCCGTTGTCGAGTTCGACAATTTGCTCGTCCGTATGGGCGACGGCCGCAGTGCCGATACAGGTCAGACCGACAGCGAGGGTTGCACCAATCATCAGACGTTTCATGATGTTCTCCCGACGGGCGGGATGCCCGTACGCAGGATCCTAGGCAGCCGTCGCAGGCGTTGCTTGAGGAAATATCGCTAAAATCATGAGGCGTTTGCTAGGTTATTTGCGGGATCTGCGGCTGCCGTCAGGAATGCGTGGATCGGCCATGGCAGCATGCCAGCGAGGCATCCAGGGAAACGGGCACGATTCGTTGGCGGGGGTGGTCGGGGCGCGTGTGCGGCCTCATCGGGCAGGGGTTTCCCGGCCGCGTTTCGTCTTGCGCTGTCGCGTCAGACACGCACCTCAACCGCCCCAATGTGACGTCGGTACAGCAGGGGTGGATGTCGATTTGCCAATCCCTCGTTCGTCGTTCAGAGGTACGGTTTTGTTGGGTCAGACGTACACAGTCGCGCCCGGCGACCCGTTGGAAATGCCCGTTTTTACCCATGACGGACATGGCCGATGCTCGCAGAGTCGCTGTAAAGGTGGGCAACACCGGTACCTGGTTCAGATGGCGCCGGAATGCTGTTCAGGAAACAACGAAATCCACGTATGGGCCATACCGGGGCTCGTGTCAGACTTGGTGTAACCTGAACGGGAGCAGGAGCGGGAATGGAGGTCGAGCAAATGGCTGTAGAGTCCGCCCCTGCTGCGTGGATTGCGTTCGGCAGGGTCGAGATCGACACCCTGGGCCATCGCCTGTTTGTCGATGGCGAGGAGGTCGCGCTCGAGCGCAAGGCATTCGCCGTACTCGTGCTGTTGGCGCGCGAACCCGGCCGCGTGTTGAGCCGCGACGAGATTCTCGACGTGGTGTGGGGGCATACCCATGTCACGCCTGCCGTACTCAGCCGCATCATCGCGGTGTTGCGCCATGCGCTCGGCGAGAGCGGCGAAGAAAGCCACTATCTGCATACCGTGCATGGCATCGGCTTCCGCCTCGATGCCCAGGTGCGATCCGCCGCGTCGCGTGGGGAGTTGATTGCGGACAGGGCGTCAGCGACCGCGGAACCTGCATCCTTGCCGGCAGCCCTCCCCAGCGAGGTCACCGCGCCACCGGCCGCGACGGCAATGAGTCCGGCAATGCCCTTGCAGGCTGACAAGACACGCCGGCTCGATGGGCGACTCGTTGCCGTGGTCACGGGTCTGCTCGTGGCGGCGGTCGCGCTGTTCGGGTGGTACCAATTCGCACGTCACCCTGCGGACACGGTGGCGGCGGTCGATCTCAAGTCCATCGCGGTGCTGCCGTTCGAGAGTCTCAGTACAGAGCAGAACAACGCGTATTTCGCCAGCGGCATGCAAGACATGATCCTGACCCAGTTGGTGGGTATCGGCGGACTCAAGGTGATCGCCCGCACCTCGACAGAGAAATACCCGAGCCATCCGGAAGACGTGAAAACCATAGCGCGACAATTGGGCGTGGCGACGCTGCTCGAGGGCACGGTGCAGAAGGCCGGCAATCAGGTGCTGATCAATGTGCAGTTGATCGATGCGAACAGCGGCAACCATCTCTGGGCGAAAGCCTACACGCGCACGCTGGACAACATTTTCAATGTGGAAGGCGAGGTCGCGCAGAACGTCGCGGAGGCGCTGAAGGTGCAGCTGACTTCCGCCGAGGCCGCGCGCATCGAGAGAATGCCGACCTGGAACGCCGCAGCCTACGATCTGTACCTGCAAGCCGGTGTGCATGCCAACCGCGCATTCGATGATCCCGAGCTGTCACAGTCCGAGTTGCCCTTGGCGATCGCGCTGTATCAACAGGCACTGGCCAGGGATCCGGACTTCGCGCTGGCTGCGGCCGCGCTGGCGCGCGCCCACATGCAGATGTATTTCTTTGCGCCTGATCGCACGAACGCGCGACTGGCTGCGGCGAAGACCGCTGCCGATCGCGCCCTGGCGCTTCAGCCGAATCTGGGCCAGGGACATTACGCGCTGGGCTTGTATGACTACTGGGGGCATCGGGACTACGCCAGCGCCACCACCCAACTGGAGCTGGCCCGGCGTGCATTGCCCAACAGTGCCACCGTGGAACTCATCATCGCCTCGATCGCCCGGCGCCAGGGTCACTGGGATGAGGCGGTGGCGTTGTTTCACACGGCCACCGTGCTTGATCCACATAGTGAATTTGCATTCGGCCAACTCGCCGTGACTTATCAGAGCATGCATCGCTACGCAGATGCCGACCTGGCCTATGCCGGCGCCATCGCGGTGAGCCGGGATCCCGCCGGCAATCGTGTGGCACAGGCCTTCAATCAGCTGATGTGGAAGGGCGATCCGGCACCGCTGCGCGCCGCGCTGGCCGCGCTCGCGCCGGGCAGCGAGGCCTATGCCAGCAATATCATGACAATGTATTTCGAGCACTGGTTGGCGCGTGATTATGCCGGCGCGGTCAAGGTAGTCGAGGCGGACAAGGCCGAAGACTGGGCCGATCCGAACAACATTGTCCTGCCCCGACGCCTGTATCTGGCGTGGGCCTTGCAGGCGGCGGGAGACACGGCCAAGGCGACGGCGACGTATGCCGAGGTTGCAGCGCGCATGCGCGCCACTCTCGTCGAGCGGCCGGACGACGCGGACCTGCATCTGGCTCTGGGATTTGCGTATGCCGGGCTCGGGCGAAAACCCGAGGCCGTCGCTGAAGGCGAGCGTGCCGTCGCCTTGATGCCGGTCAGCAAGGATGCCCTCACCGGACCGGATATGCTTGCGTCGCAAGCACAGCTGTATGTGCGGGTCGGCCAGCCCGACCAGGCCATCGCCCTGATCGGGCGCGTGCTGTCCATACCTAATGGCAGTCCCCTGTCGAGCGCGTTGCTCCGGCTCGACCCGGCCTGGGATACGCTGCGCGACGATCCACGTTTCAAGGCGCTGCTGAAGTCGCCCAACACCGGCTAGTCTGCCAGTGCACCGCTCGGTAACGCAGGCCAGTGCGTGTTGCCGGGTATCGAGCACCGGCTGATCAAGCCACGGCACCCGCAGGCCAACGGCATGGTCGTCCCGGAAAGGGAATGAAGGCGCTTCAACGAGCGCATCTGCGACGTCCTGGCGACGACGCGTTTTCGTTCCAGGGAAGACCCGCAGACGACACTCGAACGTCAATCGCTCAGTGCATCCCTCTGCTGCAGGAAGTCGATGGGCAGCATCCGTTCCAGACCCACCGGGCGTGGCACTCGCCTTGGCGATAGAACGGTTCAATCACCGCACTCAACTCGGCCCCCGGCACCACATCGCCCATCTCGGCCAGGAACACATCCTGCCGCATGCGTTGGGGATATGTCTCGAGTCCACTGGCGAGCCACCCGGAATCATGTCCGACACCGGCGCTGATATGCGCCGCGCCGTCCAGGGCTGGATCTCTTCGTCCATCGCGTCGCTCATCGGTGTTTCGTTTGAAAGCCAATACTCGGACAGCAAATCGATGAGTCGTACATCGTGGTATTCGCATGTCTGATAGTGGTCATAACGAAATCAAGGGAGAGTGGCTATATCGAACTTTTCCAGGCGTCGTTCCGGGCGCCCTTGCATAATGATGACTGGTCATATCCAGACTTAACCGGAGTGGATATATGAAGTCACTCTTGGTTTAGATATCGTAAATGTGCGGTAACAACGAAAGCAATGCATTTCAAGTGAATCATTATATCGTGATCAGGCTTGTTTGTATTCGACGTCGATGGTCATGATCGAGGCGCGAATTCAAGCCGGTGTGTCATGAATTCGATTCATTAACTCCATGGAAGGCGTTGTCGAATAGTTGTTTGCTACCGGTTGATAAGGAAGGGTGCGTGAATGCGTCCGACATATTATCCCGAAGAACTGAAGGCTGAAGCCATAAAACTGGTTGTGGAACGTCATCTTCCCGCAACCGTGGTTGCCTCGAGACTTAATGTTCGGACTGATGCGGTTCGAGTATGGGTGAGGAGGTTTCGTTTCAGCAAGAGGCCATTGCCTGGTGCCGAAGTTAACCGCCTGAAGGTGGAACTTCATGAGGTGGCCGTCGAGCGCGATGCTTTAGTCAGTCTGGCGGCCCGATTGCTTGCCAAGTTTGGTTGACGGATCGTTGGTGCCGACCTGTATCACCTGTCTGGCTTGCCATTATCAATGATGGCTGCTCAGGTTGAAGCAACCTGGTTTTGATGACGGTCACAGCTGCATTTACCTGACTGATATGCGGTTTCTATGAAGAAGCCGAGAAACAATCAGGATGTTGGCTATTCCTGGTTCATGAAAATCATCGGAGGGTGTCTGTAATGAAACTCGAGGTCACAAAACTATCTGCAGCAGTTCGCCTCGCGTTTTCGCTGGGCGCTGTCATTGCGGTTGGCGCGTCGGGCACGGCATTTGCCCAGGACACCAGCAACCAGTCCACAACCAGCAACCCTCCGCCGGACCAGCACAAGGCAAAGTCCCTGCAGACGGTGGTGGTCACCGGCTCGCTGGTCCGTCGTGTGGATCTGGAAACCTCGAATCCGGTGGTCACCATCGACCGCGCGCAGATCGAAGCCACCGGCAAGATGACGCTGGGCGACCTGGTACAGGATCTGCCGGCGATGACAGGCGGCAACACGAATCCACAGCTCAACAACGGCGGCGGTACCGGTGCTTCCACCATCAACCTGCGTGGTCTTGGCAACAAGCGCACCCTGATCCTGGTCGACGGTCAGCGTGTGATTGACGCCATCGGCACTTATATTTCAACTGAAGGTACATCACCGGATGTAAACGCCATCCCGGCGGCCATGATCGAACGCATCGAAGTATTGACCGACGGCGCATCGGCGACGTACGGCTCCGATGCGATCGGCGGCGTGGTCAACTTCATCCTGAAAAAGGATTATCAGGGCGCCCAGTTTACCGCCAACGTCGGCGAGTCCGACCACAACGATGGTGACCAGTCCGGCTACAGCTTCACTTTCGGGCAGACGTCCGACAAGGGAAGCATCATGGGTGGCATCGAGTACAACAAGCAGGATGGTGTTGAAGCGAGCAGCCGCAGTTTCTCGAAGAATGCGGTGTCGATCTATGGCACGAATGGCACTGGCCCGAGCGCGCCGCAGCCGGCGACCGCCAACATCGGCGGCTCGTCGTCCTCGCCTTACGGCCATATCCAGATCACCGGCACACCCGTGCAGCCGCTCTTTGGTTGCAGTTTTGTGGCGCTCAACCCGGGTGGCAACAGTCAACTGGTCAACACCTCCAATTATCACTGCTACCAGAACAACGGCGCGAACAGCGACAAGTACAACTACGCGGCGATCAACCTGATCCTGACGCCGCAGGAACGTACCAACGCGTTCGTGATGGGCACGTACCGCCTGTCCGACAACGTTTCGGCCTACATGAATGCCTACTACAACAAGACCTCGTCTGATTTCCAGCTGGCTCCCGGCATCTACGGCGACAACCCTTATGTGGCCGGCAACGCGATCATCGATGTCAACAATTACTTCAACCACTTCGGTGCCACGTTCAGCAGCGCCGGCCCGACCATCAACTCCCGCCTGTCTTCCCTCGGCAACCGTGTGGCGACGTTCGGTGCCAACACCGAACAAGTCAATGTCGGCTTGAAGGGCAGCTTCTCGCTGTTCGACCAGGACTGGAACTGGGACGTCGGCCTTGACTATGGCCATTCGGGCGCGGTCACCACAACCTTGAATCTGCCAGATGGGGGCAAGCTGTACACAGGGCCCTCCTACATGTCGGCCACCGGTTTGGCGTGCGGCACGGCGGCAGCCCCCACGGCCTGTCCGGCCGGTATCACTTCGACGGCTTTGGAGTTCAATCCGTTCGACTTGTACGCTCCGGGTTCGATCGCCGCGCTGAAGGCAGCTGCGTCACCGGCCATCACCAATCAATATGCGAGCCTCAAGGAGTGGCACGCGGGCATCAATGGGGGCGTGCTCAACCTGCCCGCAGGCACGGTGCAATTGGCGGCTGGTGCCGACTATCGCCAGGAAAATGTCAACTCGTACGTGGATCCGCTCCTGAATTTCGACCCGGTCGCGGGTACCTGTGTGCTGGGCAGTCAGTGCGTCTCGGCCACGCAGGGCGGCTACAACGTGAAGGAGCTCTATGCAGAGGCATTCATTCCTGTCCTGAGTGAACTCCCGCTGGTGAAGTCGCTGAATGTAACCATCGGCGATCGCTACTCGCGTTACAACGATGGCTACGGCAGCACCAATGACTTCAAGTTCGCCGTGGAGTACAAGCCGATCGACGACCTGCTGCTGCGTGGCACCATGGCGCAGGTGTTTCGCGCACCGAACCTCGCGGAGGAATACAACGGTGCGGCGGCCGACGCACCGAAGCTGTCAAACGATCCCTGTACAGGCTATACCGGTGCACCGGTCAATCCCGCCTGCGTGAATGTGCCGACGAATGGCACGTTCATCAACCAGGCCGTTGCCGCCAACAACCAGATCACCGGCATTCTGTCGGGCGCTCGATTCGCCGGTATCCAGCTCAAGCCTGAGCAAGGCAAATCGTTTGACTTCGGCGCGATCTACAGTCCGTCGTGGGCCCCCGGCTTGTCGACCACGGTTGATTTCTGGCATGTGTATCTCAACAACACCATCACTACGGTGAATGCGCAAAGCGTCCTCAACGTGTGCGCCGCCGGCAACCTGGCATTCTGCCCCCTGATTCACCGCAATCCGGTCGTCGGACCCAACCAGGGCCAGATCCTGACCATCGGCGAGCCGACCGCCAATCTGGGTACGCTGAACACCGGTGGCGTCGATTTGTCGCTGGCGTACAAATTGCCGCAATTCTCCTTCGGTCAATTCATGGCCGGCATCAATGCCACGTACCTGAAGTATTACAACCTGCAGACCGCCCCGGGTACGGCGAGCAACACGACCTATACCGATGCGGGCCATTTTCTGCCCTTTGGCTCGCCGCAGGAGGCGGCCTGCCCGGGCATAGGTACCTGCCTGTTCCCGCGCTGGCGTGCCCAGGGTTTCGTGAACTGGCAGCTGGGTAATTGGTCTGCCTCCTGGCGCATGCGTTACATCGGTCGCTTCCAGATGGGTTCGAAGAACCCGTCGCAGGATGTGTTGCCGGACGGTACGTGCTATTACCAGGGCAAGCCGAATCCGGCGGGCGGTGTTTATCGGTGCAACATCACCGGGGCGGTATACAAGTACGGCGCCACCGTCTACAACGATCTGTCGTTCGGCTACAACATCGAACCGCTGAACACGCGCATCGATTTCGGCGTGAACAATGTCTTCGACAAGCAACCGCCGATGCTGTACGCGAACAACACGCTCAACGCCAACACCGATCCCAGCGATTTCGACCTGATGGGTCGTTACTTCTGGGCCCGTGTGACGGTCAAGTTTTAAGCGTCAAGCGAGTGCGTTAACCTTGGTGGGCCGCGTGATCGAATCACGCGGTCCTCTTTATTGATGGCATGACTACCGAACCGGCCATTCTGATCTTCGAAGCCCTGCAGGCAGCAAGACCAGCCGATGCAGAGCGACTCTGTCGTGCGCAATTGGCCGACAACCCCAATGACGAGCAAGTACTGCAGTTGCTCGCCATGAGCCTGCACTATCAGCGCCGTCTTCCTGAAGCCACGGCCGCTTACTTCCGTTTGACCGAGTTGACCCCCGGGTGCAGCGCCTATTGGTGCAACTATGGAACCGCGTTGCTGGAAAGCCGCGCGACATCGGAAGCGGAGCACGCCTACGCGACTGCGATCAGGCTGGATCAGGGTAATCTCATGCCCAAGGTCCAGATGGGCTTGTTGCTGCTTGAACGCAAGGATTACCTGGCCGCGCGCGAGACCTTGCTTGATGCGTTCGACCTCGACAAGAGTGCGCCGCTGACACGCATCCACGCGGCGCACGCGTGCTGCTTGTGCCAGGATTTTCATGGCGCTGCCGACCTGCTGAAGCCGTGGCGGACGTGGTTGCCGCTCGACAGCGAACTGCTCCAGCTGGAGCTCGCCAAGTTGCTGCAGCTGATGGGCGATACGCCGTCGACCGCCGTACTTCTGGAAGATCTTGTTGCCCGCAATCCCTCATGCCTGGAAGCCAGATTGCTGCTGGCCAAGGTCTACGAAAGATTGAACGAACTGGCCCGGAGCGAGGTGATGGTGCGGGCACTTCTTGCGGACACCATTGTCTCGACCGATGAGGCGCGAAGTGACGTCAGGCACCTTTTTGCCACACTTGCCCTGAGAAAGGGCGACATCGCCCATGCACGGTCCGTATTGGAGCAATGCGGGCCACGACACGCCAGCGATTACTCGCATTATTTCGAGCTGGCGGACACATACGACAAACTGGGCGAGTCGGGGCCGGCGATGCAGGCCTTGCGAACGGCTCACGAATGGCAGGTGCAGGAGCTGCGAATCGCTTCGCCGGAGTTTTTCGTGCCGGACTGCGCTGCATTGCCGGCGGCACTTCCCCACGTGACTCCCGAAACCTATCGTCGCTGGCCAACAACAAGCGCACCCGACTCGCGGGATTCGCCGGTCTTCATTGTAGGCTTTCCTCGTTCAGGTACGACCCTGCTCGAACAGATGCTGGACGCACATCCGGGCCTGCAGTCGATGGACGAGAACCCGTTCTTCAACCGGCTCGCCGATAAGCTGAAGAATCATGACGCAGGCATCATGGACAAGCTGGAAAAGCTCCAGCAGCGCGATTGCGACGAGCTGCGCAAGCTCTACCTGATCATGGTTTCCGAGAAGATCCCGAGGCGCTGGAATGCGCAACTTGTCGACAAGAACCCGCTGAACATGCTGTGGCTGCCGCTGATTTACCGGCTGTTTCCCCGCGCGAAGTTCATTCTCGCGGTTCGCCACCCGTGCGACGTGATTCTGAGCTGCTACATGCAGAACTTCCGTTCCAGCATCCTGGGTGCCGCCTGCGCTGACCTGCCGCGCCTGGCGTCAGCGTATGTGGGAGCGATGGATTACTGGCTGCGGCTAGTGGATATCTTCCAGCCGGACGTGTTGGTGTCACGTTATGAGGATCTGGTGGCAGATTTCGCAGGACATACGGCACGCATTGCCCAATTTCTCGGGCTGAACGATTCGACGCCGATGCTGCGATTCGACCAGCACGCCCGCGACAAGGGATATATCGCAACGCCGAGTTACGACCAGGTCATCGAGCCAGTCAACAGGAAAGGCGTGAATCGCTGGACACGGTACCAGCAGGAGTTCGAGCGGGTGCTCCCCACGCTCGAGCGCATGCTTCGACACTGGGGCTATTCGAGCTCCCCTGGCGATTGACGAGCGCTCAACCCACGGGAATTCGAAGCAGCTCCGGCACGTCCGACGCATGCATGTCGCCAGCGTTCCACGGAGCCGGTATGAACTTTTTCATTGCCGGGCTTTTGCTGCTTTGTGAAAAATGCCGTGGACAACGAAATCGGGGGGCGCAGTCATGGGAGAAGATCGTTGTCCACGGGCGAGGAACCAAGCAGGGGCCATGTGTCACGTCATATTGCAATCCGGGGTATTTACGGCCGAATGCGATCTCGATACCTGGGGTGCTTCGCGCCAGGATCTCTCAAGGTCGACACACCAAGTGCAGACTATGCAACGACACGGCATGTTTACAGGGCCACTTTCGCTGCGCCACGTATGGCCAGTTGTCGAGGCAGACCGGTACGGCCCGCCCATTCGGAATCGATCAACCACGGGTCACCGCTGTCAGGCCGCCGCGTCGCCTGCCGATGGTCGTGAAAACCAAGGTCGGGGACCTCGCTATTCGTCCTCGCTCGAGTCCGGCGCGACATAGTCGGGATCTTCCGAGTCGCGGGCATGGGCGATCGCGTTGCGCAGGCGAAGATCCAGCCTGTCCCAGGCCAGGATCACCTTGCCGGAGTGGACCGCACTGACTGCCGACACCGGCACCACGAAGTCGCCGGCATTCTCGATATAGATCACCAGCTCCGGCAGGCCGTGACGGACCTCGCGAACCGAGCCGATCCCCTCGTCACCATCGGAGAGGAAGACCATGAAGCCCTCGCTGATCTGTTTGTGCATGGCTTGATTCTCCTGCTGCGCAAACGACGACAAGGTGTCGCCCGCCGGCATGTCCTCAATGCGCGAACCGCCTGACCCACGCGACATAACTGTCCACGAAACCCTGCAGGAAATTCCGGGTGCCATCGCTGTGGATGGTGCCGTCGTCGGCGATGAGGTCGTCCTTGAAGTGGATGAACACTTCCGGCTGGGCCAGCAACGGCACGTCGAGGTAGGCCAGTATGTTGCGCAGGTGTTGCTGTGCCAGCGCGGTGCCGGTGGAGCCGATCGAGGTGCCGATCACGGCGCCGGGCTTGCCTGCAAACGAATTGGTGCCCCACGGGCGCGAGGCGATGTCGATCGCGTTCTTCAGCACGCCGGGGATCGAGCGGTTGTATTCGGGTGTGACAAACAGCAGTCCGTCGGCCGCTTCGACTTCCTTCTTCAGCTGGCTGGCGGGAACGGGGTAGTCGGCGTCGAAATCCTGCGAATACAACGGCAGGCCGCCGATCGGGACATGCCGGAACGTGAACCCGGTCGGCGCAAGCCGCTCCACGGCTTGCGCGAGCCGGCGGTTGAACGAATCCGCCCGCAGGCTTCCGACGAAAACGGCGATCCTCAGCTGGCTCATTTCCGGTATTCCTTGCTATGGCATGGAAAGAACGAATCGACTTGTCGAGTGGGAGGCTGTTCTGTTGCAGCTGACTGTGCAATGTACTGCCGGGGCGGGTTAAAGGCAGATGAAGTCGCGGCCGGCGGCGCAGCTTGATGGAAGCCCGCATGCCAGACGGGCCCGTATCGGTCGCCGCAGCATGTACTCTTTGCGACCAGCCCCGTGCCGTCTGTCTACCTTGCTGCTCCATCACAAGTGAACCCGCCCCATGCAAGCCATTGAAACCCTGATCAACGACGCCTTCGAGCGCCGCAACGAACTTACCCACGCCGAGATCGAGACCCATCTGCGGCCCGCGATCGGCCAGGTCATCGACCTGCTCGAATCCGGCGAGCGCCGTGTTGCCGAACCGGACAGCCACGGCAGCTGGACAGTGAACCAGTGGATCAAGAAGGCGGTGCTGCTGTACTTCCGCATCAATGACAACCGCGTGGTCGATGGTGGCTCGGCGCAGGCGTTCGACAAGGTGCCGCTGCGTTTCGCCCACGGCAACGACGCCGAACTGCAGCAGCTTGGCGCGCGCGTGGTGCCCGGTGCGCTGGTGCGCCGGGGCGCGCACATCGCAAAGGACGCGGTACTGATGCCGAGCTACGTCAATATCGGAGCCTGGGTCGGTGCCGGCACGATGGTCGACACCTGGGCCACGGTCGGTTCCTGCGCGCAGATCGGTGCCGGCGTGCACCTGTCAGGCGGCGTCGGCATCGGCGGCGTGCTGGAGCCGCTGCAGGCGAATCCCACCATCATCGAGGACCACTGCTTCATCGGCGCGCGTTCGGAAGTGGTCGAAGGTGTGGTGGTGGAAAAGGGCAGCGTGATCGGCATGGGCGTGTTCCTCGGCCAGTCCACCCGCATCTACAACCGCGCCACCGGCGAGATCAGCTACGGTCGGGTGCCGGCCGGCAGCGTGGTGGTGTCCGGCAGCCTGCCGGCGAAGGATGGCAGCCACAGCCTGTACGCCGCGATCATCGTCAAGCAGGTCGACGAGAAGACCCGCAGCAAGACCGGCATCAACGAATTGCTGCGGAGCGCCGAATGAATCCGGTTCTGTATGGACTTCCCAACTGCGACACCTGCAAGAAGGCACGCAACTGGCTCGCCCGTTTCGGGGTGGAGCACATCTTCGTCGATTACCGCGCGAACCCGGTGCCGGCAGCGACGCTGAAGGACTGGGCACGGCAGCTCGGTGGTTGGGAGAAGCTGGTCAACAAGTCCTCGACCACCTGGCGCAATCTGCTGCCGCAACGCAAGAACCCCGGCAGCGATCCGGAATGGACCTTGCTGCTGAAGGAATATCCCGCACTGATCCGTCGCCCGGTGGTTGCGCAGCCCGATGGCATCGTCAGCGTGGGCTTTACCGATAATGGCTTCAAGAAAATGTTCGGACGCTGAAGGAGCGCTGCCGCAATGATCGTGCGCCTGTCCAAGATTTTCCTGCTGGCGTCGATCACGCTATGGCTGGCGCTGGTCGCGTTCGGCAATATCACGGACTACGGCAGCAACTGGCTGTTCGTGCAGCATGTGCTGGCGATGGATTCGATCTTTCCCGGTGCCGGCATTCATTACCGGGCGATCCATTCGGCATGGCTGCAACATATCGCCTATCTGTCGATCATTGCTGTCGAGGTGCTGGCCGCCGTGTTGTGTGGAGCAGGTACCTGGCAGATGTGGTGCGCACGCAGCATGCCGGCGGCAGCATTTCGTCGCGCCAGGCGATTTGCCGTGGCCGGCCTCACGGCCGGCTTACTGCTTTGGCTGGGTGGTTTCATGGCGATCGGCGGCGAATGGTTCGGCATGTGGATGTCCACGCAATGGAACGGTCTGGCCAGCGCATTCCGCTATGTGGTCGTGTTGCTGCTTGCCCTGAGTTACCTCGGCCAGCATGACGATGAACTCGATGATTGATACCGGGCCGCCGACATGAGCAATCACCGCGCGCGGCGATTCCAGAATAATCTGCGCATTGAGCGTGACAATGCGGCGTTGTACGCGCAGTTAGCCGGATTGGCGACGGACGCACGTCTGAGCCGTGCCTATCAGCGCATCGCCGAAGGCGAGCAGGGCAATGCGCAGTTCTGGGAAGCACGCCTGCGCGAACTCGGCGCAGTCGTTCCGCCGACGCGCATCGGTCTGCGCGTGCGTGCATTGAGCTGGTTCGCCCAGCGTTTCGGCACCGAGTTCGTGATGCCGACCGTGGTGCGGCTGGAGCATGCCGATCACGGCGTGACGCCGGTCGATCGCAGCGGCCATCGCGACCATTTCATTCCGGCGAACGAGCCTGGCGGCCATGGCCACCGGCACCGCACGCAGAGCGGCAATACGCTGCGCGCGGCGGTGCTCGGTGCCAATGACGGCCTGGTGTCCAACGTCAGTCTGGTGATGGGCATGGCTGGTGCCGCTTCGGGTGATCGCGCGGTGTTGCTGGCCGGCCTGGCCGGTCTGGTCGCCGGTGCGTGCTCGATGGCGCTGGGCGAATGGCTGTCGGTGAACAGTTCGCGCGAGTTCTATCAGGCACAGATCACCGAACGGGCCGAACGCCTCGCCGTGTCGCCGGAAGACGGCCTGCAGCACATCGCGGGCATCTATCGCGAAAAGGGGGTGGAGCCGGCCGCGGCCGAACATCTGGCCGAGCATGTCGCCGAGACGCCGCGGGCGGCGCTGGACATGCTGGTGCGTGAGGACCTGGGTATCGATCCGGGTGAGCTCGGTGGTTCGGCATATGGTGCGGCGATCTCGTCGTTCTGCCTGTTCGCCTGCGGTGCGCTGTTTCCGGTGGCGCCGTACTTCTTTCTCGGCGGCTCCACGGCGCTGTTGGCCAGCGCATGTTCCACTGCCGTCGGGCTGATGCTGATCGGCATCGGCACCTCGCTGTTCACCGGGCGCAGCATGCTGTTCTCGATCGCGCGCCAGCTAGGCATCACCGTGGGCGCTGCAGCGATCACGTATGCAGTGGGTCACTTGCTGGGTGCGGCGATAGCGGGTTGAAGTGAGGTTCCGCAAAAAATTGTTGTCAATGCGTCGTCATGCAAATGACCGTTTGAGGCAACCAGCAATGTCGTAGCGTGGTCCATTCCCTCAACCCAGGAGAAACGTATGAGCGCTTCCTCGATCGTCGTCGGCAGCGTTGCCGAACTGGTTCGTGCTGCTCAGGATCCCGGCATACGGCAGATCGTGGTCGATGGTGAGCTCACCGAGGTGCCGGCGCTCAGGCTGTCGCCCGGACAGGTGCTGCTGGGGCAGGGTGATGACGCGGCGCTGATCTTCGCCGCCGGCATCGACGGCCTGCAGCTGACCTCGGACAACGAGGTCCACGGCCTGCATCTGGTCGCTTCAGCGGACCGGCGCGCGATCTACAACGACACCCAGGTGGAAAGCCTCGGCCGGCTGGTGCTGGGTGAAGTGACCACGATCGGACAGGTGCAGATCCTCGCGTGTGACAAGGTGCGCAGCGGTCACGTCGAGGTCGCCGGGCTGGATGTGGTCAGCGCCGATGCGCGTGCGCAGGCCGACCGGCCGCAGGGTTTCGGCGTGCACGTGCTGCAGGGCGCCTTCACGCTGTGGAACATGCAGGCCGATGCCACGGTGGTGATCAGCGCGCGGCTGGTCGGCCTGTCCGCCGGACGTGCGGCGGCGCCGGTACTCGGCAGCGGCATCTTCGTCAGCGGCGCCGGCTTCGAGGGTGGCCGGCTCAGCGTGTCGCTGCTGGAAACCGGTGAAATCCACAGCGATGGCCGCATCGCGCCGGGCACGCCCGACGTGATTACCGGCGGCGTGTTCACCGTGTTCAACGCCTTCGTCGATACCGTGCGCAACCTCGGCCCGGTGGTGACCTACGGGCAGAACGACATGGTGCTCGACAACTGGGGCTCGGTGGGCCGCTGGATCGCCGAGGAAAAAATCACCTCGTACGGTCCCAGCGGCATCGGCTTCGTCAACTTCGGCCTGGTCAACGAACTGGAAGTCGAGGCGCCGATCGAGACATTCGGACAGGGCGCGCGCGGTTTCAATGTCTACGCCGGTACCGTCAATCGCGCGGTGTTCAATCGCATCACCACGCATGCCGACGGGGCCGTCGGTATCCAGATCAGCCAGCCGATCGGTTATCTCAGCGTGCGCCGCGGCCTCGAAACCTTCGGTGGCACCGGCGATTCGCTGGTGAAGGGCGTGGTGTTGAAGCTCTCGGCGATCGCGCTCAGCGTAAAACCCGGCGGCTCTGCCCGCGAGATCGACATCGAGGGTGGCGTCATCACGCATGGCGATGGCATCGCGCCGCTGGAATTGCTCGGCGTGGTGGGGCGGTTGGGCATCGAAGGTGGGGTCAGCGCCAAGCAGGGACATTGATCATCGCGAGGGCGCTCCTTTCGGGCGCCCTTGCTATGCTGCGAGGCTGTTGATTCGTTGCGTCTGGCGAGTGCCCATGTCCGAAGTTCTCGATCTCACCTGTGACCTGATCCGTCGCCGCTCGGTGACGCCGGAAGATGCCGGTTGCCTGCCTTTGATTGGCGGGTGCCTGCAACGTGCCGGGTTCCGCGTGGAGCATCTGCGCTACGGTGAAGTGGACAATCTGTGGGCAACGCACGGCACGGACGGACCCACGCTGGCCTTTCTCGGCCATACCGACGTGGTGCCCAGCGGCCCCGAAGCGTCGTGGCGGAGCCCGCCGTTCGAACCGACGATTCGTGATGGCCGTCTGTACGGCCGCGGCGCCGCCGACATGAAGGGCTCGGTGGCGGCGATGGTGGTGGCGCTGGAGCAGTTCGTGGCGGCGCATCCCGATCATCGCGGCCGGGTCGGCCTGTTGCTGACCAGCGACGAGGAGGGGCCGACCAATCTCGATGGCGTGCGCAAGGTGGTCGAGCATTTCCGTGCCATCAGCGAGCGCATCGACTGGTGCGTGGTTGGCGAGCCATCGGCGAAGGAGCGGCTCGGCGACCTGATCCGCGTAGGTCGTCGTGGCTCGTTGTCAGGCACGCTCAGTGTGCGTGGTGTGCAGGGGCATGTGGCGTATCCGGATAAGGCGCTGAACCCGATCCATGCGTTCGCGCCGGCACTGGCCGAACTGGCGGCCGAACGCTGGGACGAGGGCAACAGCGATTTCCCGCCGACGTCGTTCCAGGTCTCCAACCTCAATGCGGGCACCGGCGCCACCAACGTGATTCCGGGCGAGCTGAAAGCACTGATCAATTTCCGCTATTGCACCGCCAGTCGTGCCGAAGATCTGCGAGCGCGCACCGAGTCGATCCTGCACCGGCATGGCCTGGACTTCGCGCTTGACTGGAACCTGTCAGGCGAACCGTTCCTCACTCCTCCGGATGGTCTGCTGCGCGAAACCGTGGTGACGGTCTGCCGCGAGCTATGTGGCCTCGATCCCGAGCAAAGCACCGGCGGCGGCACTTCAGACGGCCGCTTCATCGCGCCGATGGGTGTCGAGGTCGTAGAGATCGGTCCGGTCAACGCGACGATCCACAAGGTGGACGAATGTGTCGCGGTGGATGAGCTTGAGCGATTGCCGGCGATATACCGGACGATTTGTGAACGCTTGCTGCAGCGTGAGGACTTGCGATAGGCATGCTCCGCATCCGTGTGGCACTGTCCGCTCCTTCTGCTGATTGAGCCGGAAGCATGGATCGGGGCATGTCGGAAAGCATTGAAGACAAGGCGTCGGCATCCACGCCAACGTGGCCTGTCGACGAACTGGAACGCGTGCCCGTGTGCCCGCTATGCAGCGGCTCGACGCGCGAACTGCTGCTTGGAAACCTGGTCGACAACGCATTCTTCGTTGCGCCGGGCTGCTGGACTCTTTACCGCTGCATGCATTGCCGCAGCGCTTATCTGGATCCAAGGCCGAGCGAGGCAAGCATCGGCAGGGCCTATGGGGTCTACTACACCCATACCGCCGACGGGGTGCGGGATACGCGAAGCCAGCGAGGTGCCGTAAGACATCTGAAGATGGCGCTGACGAACGGCTATCTGAATTCGCGTTACGGGACCCGGCGTCAACCGGCCAGCGGGCTAGGTGTCTGGGTGGCGAAGATCCTGCCGCTGCGACGACAGAAGCGCGATGCCGAATTTCGCTATCTGCCGAAGCCCGGACCCGGCCAGCGACTGCTGGATATCGGTTGCGGCAACGGCGACTTTCTGGCCAATGCGCGTGATGCGGGCTGGGATGTGGTGGGGATCGATACCGATCCCAAGGCGGTGGCCGTCGCGAAACAGCGTGGCCTTGACGTCAGAGTGGGCGGCATCGATCTGTTTGCAGGCGAATCGGATGGTTTTGATGCCATTACCTTGAGCCATGTGCTGGAGCATCTGCACGATCCAAGGCAATTCATCCGTGCCGTCCATCGCCTGCTGAAACCCGGTGGCGTGATCTTTGTCGACACCCCAAATATCGAAAGCCGCGGGGCACGGCGCTGGGGCAGGAACTGGCGCGGTCTGGAAACGCCCCGGCACCTGGTGCTTTTCAGTCAGCCAGGCTTGGTCGGGCTTTTGAAGGCTGCCGGGTTCGAGGATATCCAGACGAAACGCCGCACCGCCGTCAGACGATCCATGTACCTGGCCAGCCTGCGGATGCAGCTGGGGAAGTCGCCCGACGGATCGGAACCGCACCGTCTGCCGCCGCTGATGCGGCTCTGCTTGATGTGGCCGATTGCCCGTGCCCAGGACGATGAATTCCTGACCTTCCTCGCGCGGAAAGGCGAGGCGTGACCTGGTCACCCATCAGCCGGCATGCGTCCTTGAGTATCAGCAGGACTCACGAGGTGGCAGGTTCCAGCGTCAGCGTGTGCTGATCCGGCCCCGGCAGCAACGGCGTGGGTCGCCCCTTGACCCAGTCCTCGTGTCCCGCGCCGAAGTACGGTGACAGCGGGTTGTCGCTCTGCCCGCCAGGCATCTCGAGGATGCCCTCGGCCTCGTGGCCCGGCGCCACGTCGAGGCGTTCGGATGCGCCGAAGCCGGGTGCGGCGACGCGCGGCATGTTGTTGTCGCCGGGCAGCGGCTGATCGGGCATGTCGATGAGGCGGCCGAGCCAGTGCGGCAGCGCGGCGGCCAGCGGGTGGTTGATCCCGCTGCGGTTGTGCTCGCCCCAGCTGCGTGCGGCGAGGCCGCCGGGTTGCCGGCCGAGCTCGGTGGCTACCTGCGTGGCGGCGTCGATGAGCAGGGCGTGCCAGTCGCGGTATTTCGGGTCGAGCAGCTGCGCCGGTTGCGCCTGGATCATCGCCCATACCGCCGCCTCGGCACTGTTCTCGCCGGGCCAGCTGAAATCGTCGTAGCGATGCTTCACTTGCGCGGCGAACGGGGCCAGCACGTTCTCGCTGACCCGGCTGCGGAACGCACGCACCAGCCGGTAGTCGACGCTGTCGACAGCGGCGCGGCGCTGCCAGGATGCAGTGAGCTGACGCAGCTGTTGCAACGCCGGGTCACGGGTATCGGCCAGCGTCTGCAGCAGCAGTTGCTGCCAGCGGCTCAGCAGCACGGCGCGGTTGTCCAGCTGGATGTCGAGCAGGTCGGCAGGGGTGAAGCCGGCGCGTGCATGCAGGTCATCGCGGATCTGCTGCGCCCGCGCGCCCAGATCGTGGCCACCATTGCCGAGCAGGGCCAGTTCATCGCCGCCGACCGTGCGGTTGTTGGCGGTCCACAAACGACCCTCGGCGGGATGCTCGATACGCGGGTATTGCGCCGGTGTGGCCCAACCCTGCCAGCCAGAACCTGGTTCGGACCAGTCGGACGGCAGCACCGGATCGATACCTGCACGCAGCGGGATGCTGTTGCCGGCAATCGTCCAGCCGATCTGCCCGCTGCTGTCGGCGACCAGCAGGTTCTGCGGTGGTATGCCCAGTTGCGGTGCCAGGTCCAGCGCGCTGCGCACGTCCGGCATATGTTCCAGCTGCATCAGCTCGATGTTGTAGCCGCGTGGCCGGCCGCCGATCCACGCCAGTGCCAGTGGCGTGCCATCGGCATCCTTGCCCATGATCGGACCCCAGCGGGTGTCTTCGACGGTGAGGATGGTGTCCGGTTTGCCCTTGACCTGGATGTGCTCGGCATGGGTTTCGATGCTGGCCCAGCCTTCCGGCACCTTGTAGCGGCCGGTGCTGGATGGATCGCGCAATATCCGTACCCAGTCCTGCCAGTCGCCGTAGCTGTTGGTGAAGCCCCAGGCGATCTGGCCGTTGGAGCCGACGATCATCGCCGGCGTGCCGGGCAGGCTGACGCCGTTGACGTCGCGCAGGCCGTTCGGTGCGGTCGGGTCGGGATAGCGCAGGCGGGTGCGGAACCAGATGTTCGGCACCCGCAGGCCCAGATGCATGTCGTTGGCGAGGATCGCCGCGCCATTGCCACCAAGCGCGCCGGCGACTGCGAAACTGTTGCTGCCGGGGCGTGGCGCATCGAGTGCCGGCGCGAGGGCGGCAGCCAGGCTCGCGGACGATCCGATGGACACGCTGGCTGGCACGAGGTGGCGCAGATCGAATACGTCGGCGCCGGGAATCACCGGGGAAGGCGACAACGGTCCGCTCAGGGGCGCTTCCCAATCGGGATCGGGCGCCAGCAGGAAATCCACCAGCGAACCAGGCAGCACGGCGCGCATCTGGGCGATGCGCAGCTCGCGCTCGTTGCGGCCGTCGCTGTTCAGGTCCAGGTACATCGCGGCGATCACCAGCGCGCTGTCTTCCGAACGCCATGGTTGCGGCTTGCGGTCGAGCAGCAGGTATTCCCACGGCTGCACGCGCAGATCGGCCAAGCCGGCGTTGACGCCGTCGCGGTAGCGGTCGAGCTGGAGTTTCTGCGCCGGCGGCAGCTGCGCATAGGCGGCCTCGACGACGGCGCGCAGGCGATGGCGCCGATGGTTCAGGTCAACCTTGAGCGCGGCCGGCCCGACCAGGGCGGACAACTCGCCAGCGGCCGCGCGGCGCATCAGGTCCATGGCGAAGAAGCGCTCCTGCGCATGCACGTAGCCGAGCGCATAGCTGATGCCGGTGCGGTTTTTGCCCTCGATGGTGACCGTGCCCAGCGCATCGCGGCTGATGCTGACCGGGGCCGAGATACTCGCTATCCGGCGCACGCCGTCGAGCTGGGCGCGGCTGCCGGCAAGCAGGTACCCGCCAGTCGCAAATGCGATCAGCAGCAGCGCCAGCAGGGCGATCAGCAGCGCGCGCAGGATGCGCCAGCGTCGGGTGATCATGGCTTCGCGAACACGGCGAAGATGCCGGCATAGGGCTTCACCATGAAGGCCGGTGCGCCGGTGTAGCCGTCGCCGTCGACGTACAGCTGCGAGATGCTGCCATCCAGGTACAGCGCGTCGCGGCAGCCGAGCCGGTCGCGGAACAGACGTCCAAACGTATGGAAATTCACCGGCGCCTCGCTCACGGCAAAGACCACTTCGTGGGAAGTTTTCACGCAGACACCGCTGCGCCATTTCAGGCTGGACGAATCATCGACGAACTGCTCGTTGAGCTTGCCGTCGATCAGCAGCATCGGGCCGGACTGGGTGGCCCACTGCGCCGGCTTGCCCTCGGCCTTGAACGCGGCGCTGGTGCGTACCGCGGCGTGGCCGTCCGGATAGATCGCAAACACGCCGTTCGGCAGCAGCGAGAAATTGCCGGAGGCGGGATTGCCGTGGGCGAGGTTCAGCGGCACCACGGTCTTGCCGTTTTCGACGTACAGGCCGAGCGGGGCGAACTTGTGATCGTAGATGCCGGCATTGGTCGCAAACAGCAGTCGCTGGCCGTGCGCCTCGCCCCACTGGCGCAATGACTCGATGCTGCCGAATGGCTGGCCGCTCTGCGGATCGCGCCAGTGCAGGCCGAGCTGCTCGCGCTTCAGGTCCAGATGGACGACGCGGTAATTCTGGCCCTCGAACGCCAGTTCGCTGCTGTCCATGGCCTTCGACGCAGGCGTGCAGCCGAACAGCTGGGTCAGCAGTGCCAGCGCCAGCAGGCAGCGCAAGGGATGGTGGCCGGGAGGCCGATGAAAAGATATCGGAGCATGGGGGCGCATCTGTCGATGGTCGCCGCCCGGCCGTGCCGGTGCAAGTCCGGTCATGTCCGATGTGCGGCCAGGACCAGTGCAGTCGCGCAACTGCAGCTAGACTTTGTCTTTTGTCGCAGGGCCCATTCATGCCGTACACCCCGATCACGGCCACGCTCGGCTATGTGCTGTCGCCCGATCGCAGCAAGGTGCTGATGATCCACCGCAATGCGCGCGCGGATGACCAGCACCTGGGCAAGTACAACGGCCTCGGTGGCAAGATGGAGCCGGGCGAGGACATCGCCGCCTGCATGCAGCGCGAGATCCTCGAGGAGGCCGGCATCGTGTGCGAGTCGATGCGCCTGCGCGGCACGCTGAACTGGCCCGGTTTCGGCAAGCAGGGCGAGGACTGGCTCGGCTTCATCTTCGTGATCGATACCTACCGTGGCGAGCCGCTGGCTGCCAATGCGGAAGGCACGCTGGAGTGGGTGCCGCGCAACAGGCTGATGGAGCTGCCGATGTGGGAAGGCGACCGCCATTTCCTGCCGCTGGTGTTCGACGACGATCCGCGTCCGTTCCATGGCGTGATGCCGTATCGCGACGGGCGCATGCAGTCGTGGTCGTATACGCGGCTGTAGCCCGTTGATCCCGTGGGAGCGAACTCACGCCACGTCGGCCAGCCACGCGGCGCTGCTGAACTTGTCCTGCGCCAGTACCTCGGCACGACCAAGCTCGTCGGGTTTCAGTACATCGCCGGTCAGCCCATGCAGGCGGCGGAAGGTGGCGATCATCTGCCCGATCACGGCTTCGCGAGACAGTCCGGTCTGGCTGCGCAGCGGGTCGACCCGCTTGGCTGCGCTGGTCGTGCCCTTGTCGGACAGCTTTTCGCGTCCGATGCGCAGCACGTCCAGCATCTTGATGGCGTCGATGTCGTAGGCCATCGTCACGTGATGCAACACGGCGCCGCCGCGATGCGTCTGCGCGGCGCCGGCGATCTTGCCCCCTTCTGACGTGATGTCGTTGAGCGGCTGGTACCAGGCCTTGATGCCCAGTTCGCCGAGTGCCTGCAGCACCCATGCATCGAGGAAGGCATACGCCTCCTGAAACGACATGCCCTTGATCAGCGAAAGCGGTGCGTAGATCGAATAGGTGATCGTGTTGCCGGGCTCGATGAACATCGCGCCGCCGCCACTGACCCGCCGCACCACCTGGATGCCGTGGCGTTGTGCCGCTGCTGCGTCGACTTCGTTGCGTAGCGACTGGAAGCGGCCGATCACTACCGCCGGCGCGGCCCATTCCCAGATGCGCAGCGTCGGTGCGCGGCGACCGGCGCCGACCTCGTGGGTCAGCACGTCGTCCAGCGCCATGTGCAGCGTGGGCGATTGCGGAATGGTGTGGATCAGTTGCCAGTCGTGGTCGCGCCAGTCGGTACGCATCATGCGCGGGAATCCCGCTGCAGGGCACGGCCCACGGCGACCGCGATGGCTTCCGGCGATACGCCATACATCATCACGCCGGCCGGCAGCGCATCGAGCAAGCTGGCGGCGAGCATGGTTTCGTCGGCATCCGCGGGCTGTCCATCCAGGGCGGCATTGATCATGTACAGCGCACTGTCCGGCTCAAGGAAGAAATCGCCGCTCAGCTGCACATTCGCGAGATGCCCGTCTCGCACGTCGAGGTCGATCACGACCAGCTTGCCGCCGGGTATCTTGTACTCGCCGTGCATCGACCGTATTCCCCGGATCAATCAGACAGCTGTATCTGCCGGTCAGTAGCCGTGACCACCATGGAAATTGCCCTGGCCTACGCTGACCGAGAAGCCGATCCCGCCGCTGGGGTGCTCGCAATCGCCGAGCGCCTTGGTGACGCTGACCTCGCCGGTCTGGTAGCTGCCACTCACATGGTTGCCGCCAACCACACCCATGCCTACGCTGCCATGTACCTGGGCGTCGTTGTACTTGGAGTCGTCACAGGTTTGTGCATCGGCGGTTCGGTCATCGCTCATGCGTCCACTGGTGTCACCGTAATACACACCCGGTGCCGGCTTGGCTGCTGCTGCGGTGGAGCTGGGGCTGGCCGGCTGCGCGGTGGTCGAGCTGGAGGCCGGCATGTCGCCAGGAGGCAGCTTGAGGTTCAGTGGTTTGGTGGCTGTTTGCGCCCACACTGAACTGACCAGCAGGGTGCTTGCCAAGGCAATGATCAGACGTTTCATGTTCATGCGTGCTCCGGGGATATGACGTGTTCAACGCACAAGGTCGTGCTGGCGTGCACATCCACATTTGAAACGCGGGATGGCGGGAAGTTCCTGCCACCCCTGCGTCAGGCCGTCGTCTCGATCCGCTCCACCCGGCGCAGTCCGCGTGGCAGCAGGCCACCGCGGGTAGCGCGGCTGCCACCATATTCCACCAGATCCGACCATTTCAGGGTGAGTTTACGCTGACCGGCGTACAGGGTGACCTCGCCCCTGCCTTCGCTGACCACGGCCACGCCGGCGACGCGCTCGTCGCCACTGGCCAGTTTGGCCTTCGGCACCTCGATCAGCTTGTTGCCCTTGCCCTTGTCCAGCTCCGGCAGTTCGGCCACCGAGAACATCAGCAGATGGCCCTCGGTGGTGACCACCACGATGCGATCCCGGGCTGGATCGGCGCTGACCTGCGGCGCAAGGACATGCGCGCCATCGCTGAGGCTGATGATCTGCTTGCCGGCCTTGTTGCGGCCGGTGAGTGCCTCGAAGCGGGTGACGAAGCCGTAGCCGAAGTCGGTGGCGAGGATCAGCCGGGTGTCGTTGTCGCCGGCGATCACCGCGTCGAAGCTGGCGCCCGCCGCGGGACTGAAGCGGCCAGTCAACGGCTCGCCGTTGCCACGCGCCGAGGGCAGGGTATGCGCCGGCGTGGAATAGCTGCGCCCGGTGGAGTCGATGAACGCCACCTGCTGGGTGGTGCGTGCCTTCACCGCGGCGAGCAGGCCGTCGCCCTCGCGGTAGTTCAGGCCTTCGGCGTCGATGTCGTGGCCCTTTGCCGCGCGCGCCCAGCCCTTCTGGCTCAGCACCACAGTGACCGGTTCACTGGCGACCAGCGCGCTCTCATCCAGCGCCTGCGCGGCTTCGCGCTGCACCAGCGGCGAGCGGCGGTCGTCGCCGAACTTGGCGGCGTCGGCGCGCAGCTCATCCTTGATCAGGCCCTTCAGCTTGGCCGGGGACTTCAGCAGCACGTTGATGCGGGCACGTTCCTCTTCCAACTGGTCGCGCTCGGCATTGATCTTCATTTCCTCGAGACGGGCCAGCTGGCGCAGCTTCGTTTCGAGGATGTAGTCGGTCTGTTCCTCGCTCAGCTTGAAGCGTGCCATCAGCACGGGCTTGGGCTCGTCCTCGCTGCGCACGATGCGGATGACTTCATCGAGATTCAGGTAGGCGATGCGCAGGCCTTCCAGCAGATGCAGGCGGCGCTCGACCTTGGCCAGGCGGTGGTTGAGCCGGCGCGTGACCGTACTGGTGCGGAACGTCAGCCACTCGGAGAGGATGCGCTTGAGATCCTTCACCTGCGGCCGGCCGTCCAGGCCGATCATGTTGAGGTTGACGCGGAAGCTCTTCTCGAGATCCGTCGTCGCGAACAGGTGCTGCATGGTCTCGTCGGCATCGACGCGGTTCGAGCGCGGCACGATCACCAGGCGGATCGGGTTTTCGTGGTCGGACTCGTCGCGCAGGTCCTCGATCATCGGCAGTTTCTTCGCGCGCATCTGCGCGGCGATCTGTTCGAGGATCTTCGACGGGCTGACCTGGTGCGGCAGCGCGGTGATCACGATGTTGCCTTCCTCGCGCTGGTACACCGCGCGGGCACGTACCGAACCGCCGCCGCTCTGGTACATCGCCAGCAGCTCGTTGCGCGGGGTGATGATCTCCGCCTCGGTCGGGTAATCCGGGCCGCGCACATGCTCGAACAGGTCGGCGACGGTGGCGTCCGGATCGTCCAGCAGGCGGATGCAGGCGCTGGCCAGCTCGCGCAGGTTGTGCGGCGGGATGTCGGTGGCCATGCCCACCGCGATGCCCATCGAGCCGTTCAGCAGCACGTGCGGTACGCGCGCCGGCAGCCAGCTCGGTTCCTCCAGCGTGCCGTCGAAGTTCGGTACCCAGTCGACCGTGCCCTGGCCGAGTTCGCCGAGCAGCGCCTCGGCGATCGGGCTGAGCTTGCTCTCGGTGTAGCGCATCGCCGCGAAGCTCTTCGGATCGTCCGGCGAGCCGAAGTTGCCCTGGCCGTCGACCAGCGGATAGCGGTACGAGAACGGCTGTGCCATCAGCACCATCGCTTCGTAGCAGGAGCTGTCGCCGTGCGGATGGAACTTGCCGATCACGTCGCCGATCGTGCGCGCGGATTTCTTCGGCTTCGCGGTGGCGGCCAGCCCCAGCTCGCTCATCGCGTAGATGATGCGCCGCTGCACCGGCTTCAGGCCGTCGCCGACGAAGGGCAGGGCGCGGTCCAGCACCACGTACATCGAGTAGTCGAGATAGGCCCGCTCGGCGTATTCCTTGAGCGGGATCTGTTCGTAATTGGCTTGCAGGTTCATGCGGAGACGTCTGATGGGTTGCGCGCGGAGCGCGGATAGCCGGTCGATGGTGCCAGAACGTGCCGGCCCGGGACAGCTTGCGGGGGCGCCGCCGTTGTGCCGCAACGCCCGTGGTGGCTCATCGGCTGTCGCCGTTGGCGGCGGGCAGTGGCGGCGCGCGCAGCGGGACCGGCGTGGATTGCACGATCGAGGTGGTGGTCTGGCCGTAGCGCAGGAAGCGGTCGAGGATCAGGTCGAGGTTCTCCAGCGCATCCAGATGCACTTTCATGATGAAGCAGTCTTCGCCGGTGACGCGGTGGCACTCGACGACCTGCGGCATCTTCTGTGCGAGCTCGGCGACCTTCGGCAGCTGTCCGGGTACCGGGCGCACGCGCACATACGCCGTGATCGGCCAGCCCAGCGCCTTCGGATCCAGATCGACCCGGTAGCCGCGGATCACGCCGGTTTCCTCCAGCCGGCTCAGGCGTTCCTTTACTGCCGGCGCGGACATGCCGACGCTGGCGGCCAGCTTGGTGACGGGCTGGCGTGGGTCCTCCTGCAGCGCCTGCAACAGGGCGACATTGCGGGGATCGGTCATGAGATTCGGAATCTGAGGCATATGGGTCACTCCACCTGCAATATACGAAATATTGATCGCTCAATCCTTTCTTTTGGCATGGATCATGCGCCAATACTTTGTAAAAGTGCAGCCATGAACGACGAACGGAATATCCCGGCGATCCACCGGCTGACGTCAATACAGGTCGCACTCGGCGACCGGCTGCCGCCGCACGTGTATTTCATTGTCAGCGCGGTCTTTCATTACCTCGGCCCTGCCTTCGCCGTCTTGCTGTTTGCGCGCGTCGAACCACTCGGCGTCGCCTGGCTGCGGATCGCCAGCGCCGCGTTGATCTTCGCCGCGTGGCGACGGCCATGGTGCTATTTCCTGCAGCAGGATGTCGCGGCGCGCTGGAACATCGTGGGTCTGGGCGTGGTGCTCGGCTGCATGAACATCTGTTTCTATCTGGCGATCGACCGCTTGCCGCTGGGTACGGTCGGCGCGATCGAGTTTCTCGGGCCGATCGCGCTGGCACTGGCCGGCACGCGCACCCGGCGCAACGTGGTGGCGCTGGCCGTCGCGGTGGCCGGCGTGTGGATGCTGATCCATGTGCGTTTCGCCGGTGCGCCAATGGGTTTTGTCTACGCCTTCGCCAATTGCACACTATTCATGCTGTACATCGTGCTCGGGCATCACGCCGCGAAGGATGGTGGCGGCGAGGGTATCGATCGTCTCGCCGGGGCGATGCTGGTGGCCTTGCTGCTGGTGATGCCATTCGGCCTGCACGATGCGGCGGTGGCACTGGTCAGCCCCGCGCTGCTCGCGGCCGGCATCGGCATCGGCATTTCGTCGTCGGTGATTCCCTATGTCTGCGACCAGCTCGCGATGGCGCGACTGCCGCGTGCCACCTTCGCGCTGCTGCTTGCGCTGTTGCCCGCCACGGCGAGCGTGATCGGCATCGTGGTGCTGCATCAGATGCCGAGTCCGGTCGAGATGACAGGCATCGCTCTGGTCATCGTCGGGGTCAAACTGCACCGGGTCAGCCGCCGGTGAGTGCCGTACATAACTGAGAAACCACCAGGAGGATTCGCGATGGACTACATCAATCTGGGCAAGTCGGGCCTCAAGGTCTCGCGCATCTGCCTCGGATGCATGAGCTATTCGGTAACACCCACCAAAGAGAGGCCATGGACTCTGGACGAGGAGCACAGCCGGCCGTTCATCCGGCGCGCGCTTGAGCAGGGCATCAATTATTTCGATACGGCAAACATGTACTCCAAGGGCGACAGCGAGCTGGTGCTGGGGCGTGCGCTGCGCGACTTCGCCCGGCGCGAGGAAGTCGTCATTGCGACGAAGGTGTTCTATCCGATGCGCGGTGACGCGAATGGCGGCGGCCTGTCGCGCAAGGCAATCATGACCGAGATCGATGCCAGCCTGCGCCGGCTCGATACCGATTACGTCGACCTTTACCAGATCCATCGCTGGGACGACACAACGCCGATCGAGGAGACGATGGAGGCGCTGCATGATGTGGTGAAGGCGGGCAAGGCGCGTTACCTCGGCGCCTCGTCGATGATGGCGTGGCAGTTCGCCAAGGCGCTGCATACCGCCGACCTGCACGGCTGGACGCGCTTCGTCTCGATGCAGCCGCACTACAACCTGCTGTACCGCGAGGAGGAGCGCGAGATGCTGGGGCTGTGCACCGACCAGGGCATCGGCGTGGTGCCGTGGAGTCCGCTGGCGCGCGGTCGGCTGGCACGGGCGTGGGAGGATAAGCCGAGCACAGTGCGTGGCGGCTCCGATCCGTGGGGTGATGGCGTGTATGCCGCGAGCAAGGCGGCGGACAAGGCCGTGGTGGATCGCGTCGGCGAGGTCGCCGTGCGGCTCGGCGTGCCGCGCGCGCAGGTGGCGCTGGCGTGGCTGCTGCACAAGTCCGCGGTCACCGCGCCGATCATTGGCGCGACCAAACCGCACCATCTGGAAGAAGCCGTAGCATCACTGGCGGTCAGATTGCAGGATGCCGAGATCGAGGCGCTTGAGGCGCCTTACCTGCCGCATGCAGTCGCCGGCATCGACTGATCAAATCCATGCATCGGAGTCGAAACATGCCGAAAAGCGTGCTTGCCCTCGGACTGGATCCGGACTTCGCCGATCTCTCGGAGTTTCCCGGGCTCACCCCCGATCTCGTCAGGGCGTTCATCGATGCCCAGCTGGAGCGATTGCGTGCCTTGGGTTATGCGGTGGAAAGCTGTCTCGTCGATGCGGGCGAAACCGCCGAAGCGGTTGCCGCACAGCATCTCCAGCGAGGGAGCTTCGACTGCGTGATGATCGGCGCCGGGCTGCGTTCGCCGTTGTTGTTGCTGCTGTTCGAGAAACTCATCAACCTGGTTCACGAGCGCGCGCCCGGCGCGAAGATCTGCTTCAATTCCACGCCGGCCGACACGGCAGAAGCGGTGATGCGCTGGATCTGATCGTTCGGGAGAAGTTGCCCGAGATCTCCCGCTATTGGCGAACCGTCTCGATGCCCAGCTTGTGCAACTGTTCCTGCACGCTGTCCGGGCCGGCCAGATGCCCGGCGCCGACCGCGACGAAGGTGGTGCCGGGCTGCTGCAGCATGGCGGCGATCTTGCCGGCCCAGGCCTGGTTGCGTTGCACCAGCAGGCGTTGGTAAAGATCGGGTGCCTGCGTGCGCACGTCCTCGTCCTCGATCCGCGCGATGGTGGCGGTGTCGCCGTTCTTCCACGCACTGATCAGTTCGGTGAGTTCGGCAGGCCCCTTGTCGATGTCATGCAGGGTCGAGCGCAGGAAGCTCAGCTCGACGGCGGGCGGCAGGTCGGCGAGGAAACGGATCTGCTGCTCGGAGGTTTCCAGCCCGTTGACCGGCTTGCCGGCCTGCAGCATCTGCGCCTTCAGGAGCTTGTCCACGCCATGTGCCGGATCCAGGCCGGCCTTCACCAGGGGCGCCACGGCCAGCGTCACGGCGGCCAGCCACGGCCGCATGATCTGCAAGGTCTGGGCGCCGCCAGGCAAGCCGGCGACCTGTGCCGCCTGGGTCAGGCTGGCATTTTCGGCGGCGGTGAGTTTGTCCGACAGCGGATGGCTGGGATCCAGCCCGTATTGCAACACCAGCGCCTGCATGGTCGTGCTGTCGTCGTCGGTCAGCTCGATCGTCAGCGAGTCGCTGGCAGCAAGTGCCTTGTCCAGCACCGGGTAGTGCCAGTCGGCATCGTCCGGAAGCAGATGCACGGTGCCGAACAGGTAGACGGTGGCGTGTGCATTGCGCACGACCCACAGCGCCGGTTGGGCAAAGGCCTGGGTGACCAGCAACAGACTGAGCAGCGCAATGACTGCGCAGCGGTGGGCGCAGCAGGACAGTCGCATGAATCTTCCTTGCAGTGGCGGTGGCACCGCCGATGGTGGCACGACGCCGGTACGCTGGCGACAGACTCAGCGCGGCACGCGGTAGCCGCCGGGCACGCCGCGCGGGCTCAGGGTGATCTGCCACAGCTGGTCGCGGCGGCTGCGGAACACCGCGGTGGACACGGCCAGGTAGTAGCGCCACATGCGCCGGAAGCGTTCGTCGTAACGGGACGACAGCGTTGGCCATGCCGCTTCGAAGTTGGCGCTCCAGGCTGTCAGGGTGCGGTCGTAATCGGTGCCGAAGTTGTGCCAGTCCTCGACCACGAACAAGTCTTCCAGCGCCGCCGCGACCTGGCTGGCGGCGGGAATCATCGAGTTGGGGAAGATGTATTTCTCGATCCACGGATCGGTCTGTGCCGGCGCGCTGTTGCTGCCGATGCAGTGCAGCAACGACAGGCCGTCGTCCTTCAGGCAACGCCGCACGGCCTCGAA
This sequence comes from Rhodanobacter koreensis, assembly GCF_054782855.1. Lineage (NCBI taxonomy): Bacteria > Pseudomonadati > Pseudomonadota > Gammaproteobacteria > Lysobacterales > Rhodanobacteraceae > Rhodanobacter > Rhodanobacter koreensis. Next base: position 555,608 of record NZ_BAAGRR010000012.1, read on the forward strand.
GTAGGTACGGTAGTTCTTGCCGCCGACATGCTCGAACATGCCGATCGAATACACGGCGTCGAACCGTTCGTCGATCTCGCGGTAATCCTGCAGGCGGATCTCGACCGGCAGTCCGGTGCACAGCTCGCGTGCGTAGTCGGCCTGCTCCTGCGACACCGTGATGCCGACGCCTTCGATGCCGTAGTGCTCGGCCGCGTACTTCAGTGCCTCGCCCCAGCCGCAGCCGATGTCCAGCACGCGCTGGCCGGTCTGCAATTGCAGCTTGCGGCAGACCAGGTCGAGCTTGGCCGCCTGCGCATCGTCGAGATTGTCGGCCCGCGCCCAGTAACCGCAGGAATACACCAGCCGTGCACCGAGCATGGCGTGGAACAGGTCGTTGCCGAGGTCGTAGTGGGCCTTGCCGATCTCGAACGCGCGTTCGCCGCGCTGCAGGTTGATGAAGCGGGCTTTCAGGTGCGCGAGCAGGGTGTCGAGCGTCTTCAGTTCCTGGTCCAGCCCGGCGGTGAGCAACCGGGTGCACAAGCCCGGCAGGTCGTCGGCATCCCACCAGCCATCCATGTAGGCCTCGCCCAGTCCCAGCGAACCGTGCGCGAACACCCGCGCATACAGCCGCGCATCATGCACGCGCAGGTCGATCGGCGCATCGCCATCGATGTGGATACCGGCCTGTTCAAGCAGTTCGCTGGCGCGGTTCTTCAGGTCGTCCTGGCTCATGCCTAGTCTCGCAGCAGGGGAAGTTTGTGGTGGTCAGCGCTTGCCGAGCAGGGCAAAGCTTGCCGGCCAGCGTGCATACGTCGCGTCGACGCCGGCCACGCGTACCAGCTGCAGCAGGATATCGGCCTGGTCCTCGCGCAGCAGGAACTCGATCTTGACCGGCAGGTCATCCGCCAGCTCGAAGAACTGTTCCTCGTGCAGCACGCCATGCCGGCCGAAGCCGGCGATCGCGCGAAATACCGAGCCACCACCGAGACCGTGTTCCTTCGCCTGCTCCAGCAGCCATTCGGACAGCAGCATGCCGTCGTGCTTCGCGCGCAGATGGCAGTAAAAGGTCAGGTGCACGCCGTGTTGCAGGGTTTCCTGGTTCATGCGGGCTCTCCGGATCAGTGACGCAGCAGGCTGCGGGTGAGGGTGATGCCGAGTACGGTCATCGCCAGCGAGCCAACGACGTGCGCCACCACGTGGCCACTGAACCACAGGTACTGCTGACGCAGCAGCAGCGTGGTGGATTCGGCCGAGAAGGTGGAGAACGTGGTCAGGCCGCCCAGAAAGCCGGTGAAGACGAACAGCCGCAGCTCCGGCGACAGGGTCTGGAAATGATCGAACAGGCCCATCACGCAACCCATCATCAGGCCGCCGGCCAGGTTGGCGGCCAGCGTGCCCAACGGGAGGGTGGGAAACAACGGGTTGAGCATCACGCCCAATCCCCAACGCAACCAGCAGCCCAAAACGCCGCCGATGCCAACCGCTACAAATCCGTTCAAGCCCACGTGCGCGCCTCCTGACAGTGAAAGTGTCCGGTTGCCGCGGCGGCAGGCACGCCTGCGCCGCCGGAAGCCGGTGGTGCAGGCATCATCAACCTCAACGCATGGCGAGAGGCAGTTTGTCTCGCGATCCCGAAAGCCTCCGCGAAACGGGAGGCATGCCATCTCCCGAGCAGTCATCCTAGTCGATCTGACTGCCCGGTCGTCAAGCGCAATGGATCGGAGCAGCGGTTCTATACTGCGCGACCCGCCGACGTGGTTGCCCCGCCGTGAATCCAGTTCCCCGTACCGTGCGCCGCAGCCTGCCGTGGTTGCTGGCCGGGTTGTCGATGATCGGGCCGTTCTCGATCGATGCGGTGTTTCCGTCGTTTCCGCTGATCGGCGCACGCTTCGCGGTCGACGACGCGGCGCTACAGCAGCTGATCAGCGTGTACCTGATCACCTATGCGGCGATGAGCCTGTTTCACGGGGCGATTTCCGATGCCATCGGGCGCAAGCCGGTCATGATCGCCGGCATGCTGGTGTATGCACTGGCTTCGGTGGGTGCGGCGCTGTCGACCTCATTTGCCATGCTGTTGGCTTGTCGCGGCCTGCAGGGCGTGTGCGCCGGCGCGGGTCTGGTGGTGGGGCGTGCGGTGATCCGCGACACCCTGGAGGGCGCTGCCGCACAGCGGCTGATGTCGCACGTGATGATGATTTTCGGCGTGGCGCCGGTGATCGCGCCGATGGTCGGCGCGCTGCTGCTGCCGCTGGGCGGCTGGCACGGCATCTTCTGGGTGCTGGCCGGCTTCACCACGTCGCTGGCGCTGGCCTTGGCGCTACTGCTGGAGGAAAGTCATTCGCGGGCGCAGCGCACACCGTTTGCGCCGCGACCGCTATTGGCCAGCTACCTGTCGTTCGGCCGTGATCGGCCGTTCTGGCCATTGCTGATTTCCAGTTCGGTCAACTTTGCCGGATTGTTCCTGTATATCGCCTCGGCGCCGCGCATCGTGCGCGAGCTGCTGCACCTGTCGGCGGCCGGCTTCCCGTGGCTGTTCCTGCCGGTGGTGACCGGATTGATCGGTGGTGCGTGGTTGTCCGGGCGGATGGCCGAACGGCGCAGTGCAGGTTTCACGGTGAACCTGGGTTACGCGGTGATGCTGCTGGCCTGTGCATTGCATCTGTTGCTGGCACTGGTATTCCCGGCGCCGCGATTGCCGTGGTCGATGCTGCCGCTGGTCCTGCACGGTATCGGTGTGCAGCTGGCGTTTCCCACGCTGACGCTGCTGTTGCTTGATCGCTTTCCGCAGCAGCGTGGCGGCATTTCATCGGTACAGGCATTCGCCAGCCTGCTGCTCAGCAGTGTGGTCGCCGGGGTGCTGTCGCCGCTGTTGTCGGTCAGCATGCTGCACCTTGCGCTGGGGGCGTCGATGCTGACGGTGATCGGCACGCTGGCATGGGGTTGGTATCGCGCAATTGCCCGGCGTGCGCCGGATCAGGCGCTGGCAGGCACCGATGCGACGACCGTGCTGCAAGCGGAGATTGCCGAACCGCGCTGATGGTGATGCGCCGGGCAGATGCCGGGAATCGGGGGCTATGCCGGGGCCTGTGGCTGGCTGTCGACAGTCGGCGTATCCAACGCCACCACAGCCTCGACCGACATCAGCACCACCGCGCGGGTCAGTGCCTGCGCCAGCGACGGCGACCGGTAGCTGGCATCGGCAAGCCAGCGCTGCCATACCGAATCGTCGACCTTTTCGTTGACGCCGGTACCGAGCACACGATCGAACGGCGGCTTGAATTCCTTGTACAGGCCGCACATGAATTCCGCATAGGAATCGCGTGGCACGCCACTGCAGGCGTCGACGGGAAGGAGCAGGATTTCGCTGCAGGCCAATCCGGCCGCGATCGCCTTGCCCTGCAGCCACGCCAGGGGCGGGTCGGACAATGGATCAGGTTTGTGTCCCGCGCCGTCACGGTCGTTGCTGCCGCCGACATCGGCATGCGCGCCGATGAACCAGCGCTGCTCGATCTCGATCTGCTCCTGCTTTTTGGAAGTCAGGGTTTCGCCGGACTTCAGCGTGTTCGGGTTGCGTGTCCATACTGCTGGCTTGAAGTCGGCGCGATGCTCATCCAGTGCCAGCGCCTGATAAGCGTATTTGACGATCTTGCTGAGCTCGGTGTCGTGGAATTGATAGCGTGCGCGGGCGAATGGAAACCACGAGGCGGTATCCGGTATGCCGAGCGAGCCGACCGTATCCCACACGCCAATGAAATGGACCCCGATCTCGACCGAGTGACTGGCGCGGAAAGCCACCGCCGCCGCGTCGTTGGGCTTGTTGCTGATGTCACGGTAGAAGTCGTAGGCATTGGAAACATCGGCCTTCGTCACGTTGCCATCGGCATGGCGTCGGAGCAGGCCGCACTTGCGGATCAGGCCACAGAGGCTGCGCGCGGCGTAGGCGCCACGGCTGAAACCGAAAAGATAGAGCTCGTCGCCAGGCTGCCAGTTGGCGCACAGCCAGCGATAGCCATCGAGCACGCTGTCCGACAGGCCGAAACCGAAGGCACCGCCGAGCAGATGGGTCAGTCCGGGCCTCACGCCGACACCCGGAATGTAGTTGACGAGCTGCTCGATGCCGGCGGCATCGCGCGATGCGATAAGGCGGCGCATGCGTTCCACATTGGTGTTCGACTCGGGCTTGTTCCAGGTGCCGTCGAACAGCAGCACAAGCCTGCGGGTGGCCATGACGCCCTCCAGCGTGACGCGGTCAAGGGTTGCCTGGAGGAACTCTAGGACGGTGGCGGCACGCCAGCCAGTGTCGCGGTTCGATAGGCGGGTGAAGACAGCCATGGTCAGGTGATCATTCTTCGGCTGTTCCGCGCGAAGCGCAGGCGGCGTAATCTGCGGGCTGGTCACCGTCGCTGAAGCTGGAAAACGATGGACATGCAGGCGCAGATCGACGGGGCGAAGGCACTCTGCAAGATGCACGGCCGCTCGTCGGCTCTGCTGCTGAATGCGTGGTGTGCGGATGGCGTGCGGCTGCCTGCACTGCGCGCGTTCGCAGCGATGGCTGCCACCAGTGGCGGCGTGGCCTGGTCGCTTGGTCACGCCGATGGCGAGCGGGTATCACGGGCATCCGGTTTTAGCCGTCCGGTTGCACAGCGACTCTTCGGATTGACATAAGGATGGTGGGCTCAGCTGCCATGTCCGACGGGCATAGCGTGCTTGGTCGCGCGTTTTACCGGCGCGACCCACGCGAGGTCGCGGTCGATCTGTTGAACAAGGTCCTTGTGAATGCCGACGGTCGCAGCGGGCGCATCGTGGAAACCGAGGCGTACTGTGGCGTACTGGATCCGGCGGCGCATTCATGGCGCGGTAAAAGTGCGCGCAATGCGACCATGTTCGGTGAGCCGGGCCTGCTCTACGTGTACTTCACCTATGGCATGCACTGGTGTTGCAACCCGGTATGCGGCGAAGGTACCGCGGTGTTGCTGCGGGCGCTGGCGCCGCTCAGTGGCCTCGCGGCCATGCGTGCGGTACGGCCGTCCTGCCGAAGCGATCGCGACCTGTGTCGCGGGCCGGCACGGTTGTGTCAGGCGATGGGCATCGATGGTGCGCAGGACGGCATCGATCTGGTCGAGGGCACCACCGGTTTCAGCATCATCGACGACGGCACGCCACCGCCTGCAGCCCCCGTGGTGACGACGCGCGTGGGCATCACCCGCGCGATCGACCAGCCCTGGCGCTGGTATGTGCCGGGCGATCGGCACGTATCGCGTCGCTGAACGGGGCGTGATGCTTCCCGCTGCGCCAACATGAAGTTGACGATGGCTTGATCGCACGGGGTGCACGGTGTGCCGTGCATGATCCATGCAACGGAGCCTTCTGTCATGCCATACAAAGCCATCAGTGATCTGCCCGACAGCGTGCGCGATCATGTGCCGAAACATGCCCAGGAAATCTACAAGGAGGCGTTCAACAGTGCGTGGGACGAATACAGCGACAAGAGCGATCGGCGCGGCAGCGAATCGCGCGAGGAGGTCGCGCACAAGGTGGCCTGGTCGGCAGTCAGGAAGAAATACAGCAAGGGCGACGATGGTGACTGGCACGCCAGGTAAAGCTGCGGAGTGTTACTGCCTGGTGCGCTGGCTCAGATCAGGTTGCGTGCCTGCAGGAATGCCCTGGCCTCGGCGGCATCCTGCTCGAACCAGGCATGGGTCGAGCCGAGCCGGAACGAGTAGCCCCACGCATCCATGTCGGACATCAGCCGGTCGCGACCCACGCCGGGGAGTTCGTCGGCCAGCACGATCTGCAGATAGCAGGTGGCGTCCTCTTCCTCGATCGAATCGGTCGCATCGGTATGGACGCCCAGACGTCTTTCCGGAGTCAGGACGATCAGATGGCAGGCTTCGTGCAGCAGCGAGTGCACCGGGGTGTCGTCGCGGGCATGGACGGTGTTGCCGATGATGCCCGCTTCCTCGTCACCCCAGAAGCTGCCGGGAATCGGCTCACCCGGCGGCACATGTCGCAGTTGCAGGTCGAAACGGGCGAGCAGGGTGGCGGCCACGGCGAAACCGATCTGATGCATGCGCATGACGGCGCTGGCCGGATCGCTGGATTCAGGGTGGAGGCTGGTTTCGGAGTGCATGCGCGTGCGCGGACAGCGCAGATCGACGGGGCGGGAATGACGCCGGGCGACGTTCGATCGCCCGGCTGACTGGTGGCAGTGACCGCCGGGAACTTACGCGGTCGTGGCGGTGGCCTTGCCGTCCGGCAGGGTCACCGAGAGCTCCAGTACTTCGTGGCCACTGTCGCGCTCGAAGTTGATGTTGATCGCATCGAGATCGACGTGGACGTACTTCTTGATCACTTCGAGCAATTCGTTGCGCATCATCGGCAGGTAGTCCGGTGCGCCGCGGCTGGAACGCTCCTGCGCCACGATGATGCGCAGGCGTTCGCGGGCGACGGTGGCGGTGGCCTCCGGCTTGCGCTTCAGGAAATCAAGAATGCCCATCGTGATCAACCTCCGAACACGCGCTGGAGAAAGCCCTTCTTGGGCACGTCGATGAAGCGCAACGGACGCTCTTCGCCGAGGATGCGGGCCACAGTGTCGCTGTACGCCTGACCGGCCTGTGAATTGGCGTCGACGATCACCGGGATGCCGTTGTTGGACGCGGTCAGCACGTTCTCCGATTCGGGGATCACGCCGACCACCTCGATGCCGAGGATTTCCTCGACATCCTTCACGCTGAGCATTTCGCCGATGGCGACGCGAGCCGGGTTGTAGCGGGTCAGCAGCAGGTGCTGGATGACCGGGCCTTCGCCGCGTTCGGCGCGCCGGGTCTTGCTGGCGAGCAGGCCGAGGATACGGTCGGAGTCACGTACCGAAGACACTTCCGGGTTGACCACGACGACCGCGTGATCGGCGAAGTACATCGCCAGATGCGCGCCTTTCTCGATGCCGGCCGGCGAATCGCATACGACGTAGTCGAAGCCATCCTCGGAGAGACCGTCGAGCACCTTCTCGACACCTTCCTGGGTCAGCGCGTCCTTGTCGCGGGTCTGGCTGGCGGCCAGTACGTAGAGGTTCTCGTGGCGCTTGTCCTTGATCAGCGACTGCTTCAACGTGGCCTCGCCATGCACGACGTTGACGAAGTCGTACACCACGCGCCGCTCGCAGCCCATGATCAGGTCGAGGTTGCGCAGGCCCACGTCGAAGTCGATCACGGCGACTTTCTTGCCGGCCATCGCCAGGCCGGTGGCGAGTGAGGCGCTGGTCGTCGTCTTGCCGACGCCGCCTTTGCCGGAGGTGACAACGATAATCTCAGCAGTCAAGGGTGCATCTCCCGGTGTAGTTCTTGTTGTCGTTGTTGTTGTCGCTGATCACAGCCTGGCGATCAGCAATTTTTCGCCTTCGAGCCAGCATTGCACGGACTGGCCTTCGAGGTCGTCAGGAATTTGTTCGAACACGCGATAGTGGCCGGCAATGGCCACCAGCTCGGCGCGGAAATCGGAAACGAAGATGCGTGCCTTCTCGTCGCCCTGCGCACCGGCCATGGCGCGGCCGCGCAGGCCGCCGTAGATGTGGATGTTGCCATCGGCAATCACTTCGGCACCGTTGGCGATGGTGCCGGTGACGATCAGGTCGCGGTCGCGTGCATAGATCTGCTGGCCTGAGCGGACCGAGCCGGCATGGTGCTGGGCACCTTGCATGCTGCCTGATGCCGGTGCGGACAGGATCGGTTCGCGCTGGACCGGTGGGGCTGGCTCGGCACGCGGGGACGGCTCGGTAGCGATCTGACTCTGCCCACCATTGACCGGCTCGTAGGCAGCACGGAACTTCGCAATCAGCGGCAAGCCCATGCGCTTGGCGAGTGCCTCGGTCTCGCTGGTTCCGTAGGCCAGGCCTACCGGCAACATGCCGGCGCTGCGCACGGCCTCGAGCAGCGCGTCGACGGCGCCGTCATCCGGCAGGTTGAGCAGGTGGCTCAGGTCCAGTACCACGGCTGCGCGGGAAAACATCTGCGGAGCGGCGCGGACGCGCCGTTCCAGTTCATCGCACAGGGCGGCGGCATCGACCCGGCGCACACGCACACAGGCGATGCCGACCTGGCCGAAACGCAGGTCGCAGGCGTCGGAAGTATCCATTTTTGCATTCATGGACGCCGCTCTCCGGCAAGGCGGCGTGGGGTGGAGTCATGCAGGGAAGGGCGCTCGCGCTCGGCCAGCCAGGGTACGTCGGGCAGACCACCGTGATCGAGCCAGGTGTCGCGCACATAGGCGTAGCTGGGCAGATCGCGGGCCAGCAAGCTGACCTGCGGGCCATCTTCGCCCATGCGCTGTTGGCCGACTTCCTGGAATCCATAAGTGCCGTGGAACAGCACCACCACGTCGTCGCGCGGCTCCAGGAACACCTCGCAGGTGAGCAGCGGCACGCGCACCTCGGCGTAGCTGTGCACGTCGCAGTAGAAGATGCGGCCCAGCCCATGCCGGCGGTAGGCATTCGCGATCACGATGCGGTCGATGTAGACGAACTGCGGGTAATGCCCGGCGAACCAGCGATAGTTGGGGCTTTCGTAATCGCCACCTTCGCGCAGCGCGATCAGGAACCCGGCCAGGTGGCCGTCGATCTCGGCCACGCGGAAATAGTCGGCGTGTTCATAGAAATAATGCAGCCGGGTGGCGTCGAGGGCGAGGATGGAGCGGCCGGCGGCGTTGTTGAGCGCCAGCACGGCATCCAGGTCGTGCTCGCGCACGTCGCGGATGGCAAGGGCCATTCGTTGCTCCGCAATGAAATGGATAAATGAAATAGATACGGGAACCAAGGCCGACGGATCGACCTCACAATGGGCGCATTATGGCATGCGGCCGGTGCCGGTACATCTCGCAAGGGCACATGTAAAGGCTTCGTAAAGCGGCCGTCCGTCCGTCAGCGGCAGCAGCCATCCATGACTTCTCGCGCATTGCGTGAAAACGGCGCACGCCCAATGATGCGTGGCATGCGCTGGCCCTTCTTCAATCACATCCGCCTGCTTCGCTATGCGGGTTTCTTCACCTACCTGTCGGTGGGTACGCCGCTGATCACCAACTGGGCCACCGAACGGCTCAACCAGTTGCAGCGCCCGAATTTCTCGCTGCTGCTGTGGACGCTGTGCTACCTGATCTTCGGCCTGATGTACTGGATGCTGACCAGCAACCTGGGTTCGCGCCGTTACCCGGGGCTGAAACTGCTGGGGCTGGCCCTGATGACGGCGGCGGCGGTGGCGGTGGGCTGGTACAGCCACAGCGGCCTGTCGGCGATGCTGATGGTGGTCGCCTCGCTGGTGTTGCCGTGGCTGCTGCCGTTCTGGCTCGCTGCCTTCTGGCTGGTGCTGCAGCATCTGAGCCTGGTCGCGATCTTTGTCACCTTTCCCGAATACGATCACAGCATCGCTTTGGGCTTCCTGCAGGCCAGCATCTACCTGGGCATCTCGGTGCTGGTGTTCGTGACCTCGACGGTGGCCAGCCAGCAGGCCGATCAGCGCGAGGCGCAGCGCCGGCTGAACTCCGAACTGCGCGCCACCCGCGCGCTGCTGGCAGAGTCCAGCCGCATCGCCGAGCGCATGCGCATTGCACGCGACCTGCATGACCTGATTGGCCATCACCTGACTGCGTTGAGCCTGAACCTGGAGGTGGCCAGCCACCTCACCAACGAGGCTGCCGGTGCACATGTACGCAAGGCGCAGAGTACGGCGAGACTCCTGCTTGCTGATGTGCGCGAGGTGGTCAGCGAGTTGCGCCAGGACGATGCGATCGACCTGACCCAGGCGCTGCGCAGCCTGACCGAGGGCGTGCCCGGCCTGAACGTGCATGTGGTCATGCCGCCGCGTTTCAGCGTGGAAGACCCGCGCCGCGCCCAGGTGTTGCTGCGCTGTGCGCAGGAAATCATCACCAACACCGCCAGGCATGCCGGCGCGCGCAACCTGTGGCTGAATTTTGCCTATGCCGGTGAGAGCCTGCTCGGCCTGCATGCGCGTGATGATGGCCGTGGTGCCGAACAGGTCGAGCCGGGCAACGGTCTGTCCGGCATGCGCGAGCGGCTGGCTGAGTTTGGCGGCAGCCTGACTTTGGACACCGGCCTGAGTCAGGGCTTTGCACTGACCGTGCGCCTGCCGCTGGGTGAGCACACCGCGCTGGCGCATGCGCCGTCACGATTTGAACCGCCCGCGCTGAATGTGTCGTAATGTTGGCGGTTCGCCCGGGCGTGGGCATGGCAGAATGCGCCTTCGATGGCAGGCCGGTTTCCGGGCCGTCCCTGAGTCACGTTTCTCCGAGGATTCGCGATGATCTCCGTTTGTCTCGTCGACGACCAGAATCTGGTGCGCCAAGGGGTCCGCTCGCTGCTGGATCTGGCGGAAGATATCCGCGTGGTGGCCGAATGCGCCGATGGTGCGCAGGCGGTGCAGGACATCCCGCGGATCAAGCCCGATGTGGTGCTGCTGGATCTGCGCATGCCGAACATGAGCGGGCTGGAAGTACTGCAGGCGCTGTCGGCGCGCAACGAGCTGCCGCCAACCATCATCCTCACCACCTTCGACGATGACCAACTGGTGCTGCAGGGCCTCAAGGCCGGCGCACGCGGCTATCTGCTGAAGGATGTCTCACTGGAGCAATTGGTGGAGGCGGTGCGCACGGTCGCCGCCGGCGGCTCGTTGGTGGCGCCCATGGTCACCCAGCGCCTGATGGCGGGTGTCTCGCGGATGCAGAACCATTTCACCAGCCTTGAGCAGCCCGATCCGCTGACCGAACGTGAAACCGAGATTCTGCGGCTGTTGTCCGGCGGCTACAGCAACAAGGAAATCGCCAACTCGCTGAAAGTGGCGGAGGGGACGGTGAAAAACCACGTTTCCAACATCCTCTCCAAGCTGGGTGTACGCGACCGCACCCGTGCCGTGCTGAAAGCGCTGGAGATGGGCATCGTCTGAGCCACGCCGGCCGGAGGCAGCTCGGCAGGCCGGCGCTGCGGATGCCGCATGCGGCACGTGATGCCTGTCGTGCCCCGTTTTTTGGCCTTCCAGACGCGTGCGCAGCGGCGGATAGCGTTCCAGCGCGCGAGCAAGTAACATCCGTAGCTTCGGCGTTTGCCGACCCCCTGCCACGGCCCTCGGGAACCCTCAGGCAGACCCGTGCGGCGGCTGGGGCGACATCTTTAGGTATGGCGTAAAGACGCTTCGGAGAACTCTGGAATGATGCGTGTCCTTGAATTTCTTGTTGCCCTGGTCATCGTTGCTGTACTCGGTGTCCTGGCGGCTGTGGTCATGCCCGGTAGCGGTCATGTGGAACGCCAGCTGGTGATCGGCAAGGATCTTCGCCAGGTTTACGATGTACTCGACAATTACCGCCGGTTGCCCGACTACGCCGTGCTGCGCAGCTACGATCGCAACGTGCAGTTCAGCTATTCCGGCAAGGCCTTCGGTCCGGGTGCCGAAGTCAGCTGGACCAGCACCGATCCCAAGGTCGGCAACGGTGGTCTGACCATCGCCAGCGCCACGCCGGATTTCGACAAGATCTCGCCCACGACCAAGAGCGCCAGCATCGTCTGGAATCTGGACAACGACTGGCGCGGCATGGACAAGCATTTCACGCTGGACCTGGAACGCCAGGGCAGCCGTGGCCAGCTGACCCAGGTCACCTGGTCGTATGACGTGGCCTACGGCTGGAACCTGGTCAACCGGTTTTCCAGCATGTACATCCATGGCGATCCCGATGCGTTCGTCCAGTTCAGTCTGAACAACCTGCAGAACGTGCTGGCCGGCATCGCCAACGTCGACTACAGCGCGCTGATCCCCTACATCGAGCAGACCCAGCCGACGCCGGTGCTGCTGGTGTCCACCTCGATTGCGCGCAAGGACGGCCTGGAAGGGCTGGACGATGCCACCAACAAGGCCATCGGTGAACTGCAGGCGGCAGCCAAGAAGCTTGGCGTGAACGTGACCGGCCCGCGCATCCTGTTCACCACCAACTACGGTGACCAGACCTACAGCTTCGATGTGGCGCTGCCGATCGATTCCAGCACGCTGACCGTCAACGGCCAGAGCGAGCAGCTGACCGCGCCGACTGCCGCGCCGCTGGACACGTCCGCCCCGGCCGATGCCAGCACTACCGCCGGCGCCGCCAGTGCCCCGCTCGCAACAGGCAGCCATGACCGCTTCGGCCGGCTGGTGGTGGACAGCAATGTGCGCGCCACGCTGGCGTTCGGCGGCGCGGTCCTGAAGGGTGTGTGGAACGGCACGTTTGCCGGTGTGCCGCTGACCCGCGACATGCTCAAGGCCTATGCGCAGACCCACGGCTATACGTTCGATGACGTGGTCAATCGTCCGTACGACATCATCGTCACGCCGGAAGTGAAGGACGCCGGCGGCAACATCACCGCCTACGCCAAGTACAACGTGTTCCTGCCGATCACCAATGCGCCGACTCAGACGCCGGAGCAGGAGGCAGGGATCCAGCCGCCGGCACCGGATACGGGTGCACCGGCTGCTTCCGGCACGGCGCCAGCACCGGCGAGTACTGCACCGGCACCGGCGAGCACGGGTGCAGCACCGGCCGCAGCTGCCAGCGCCGCTCAGTAAGTACGAGCCGGGTTGCAAAATATAAAGGCCCTTCCTGTCGGAGGGGCCTTTTCTTTATCGGCTGCTTCTCTAATCCACCGCAGCCAGCGGCCGAGCCGCTGGCTGCGACCGGGCGAACTCCAGGAGTGTCTTGCGGTACATTGCGGAACGACCTGTGATGTCGACGGCTGCAGTGCGACAGCCGTCGACGACGCGTTCCACACAATTTTCCAGCGGACATGATCGAGACCGACCAGCTCACCCGATGCTATGGCAACCTGACTGCGGTGGATGCGCTGAGCATGCGCGTCGAGCCCGGCCAGGTGCTTGGCCTGCTGGGTCCCAACGGCGCGGGCAAGTCCACCGCGATGCGGATGATCGCCGGGTTCCTGATACCCACTTCGGGCACGGCGCGGGTCTGTGGCTACGACGTCGTGCGCGAACCGATCAAGGCGAAACGTGCCCTGGGCTATCTGCCGGAAGGTGCTCCCAGCTACGGCGAATTGACCGTGCGGGAATTCCTGCAGTTCATCGTGCGCATGCGTCAACTCAAGCCGGATGCCGGCTACCGTCGCTTCGACGAAGTGGTGCACCGGTTGCAGCTTGAGGACGTGCTGGGGGTGTGCATCGACACCTTGTCGAAAGGTCTGCGCCGACGCGTCGGGTTGGCCCAGGCGATCCTGCACGATCCGCCGGTGCTGATGCTGGACGAACCCACCGACGGCCTTGATCCGAACCAGAAGCATGCGGTGCGCCAGCTGATCGACATGATGGCGCGCGAGCGCACGATCCTGATTTCCACTCACCTGCTGGAAGAGGTGCATGCGCTGTGCAACCGCGTGGTGATCATCGCCAACGGCAAGCTCATGGCGGATGCCACGCCGGCTGAACTGGAACAGCGTTCGCGCTATCACGGCGCAGTGTCGTTCAGTGCGCCGGGCAGCGGCATGTCGCAGGAAATGCTGGGCCGGTTGCCGCAGGTGGCGTCGATCGAGGTCGATCCGCTGGACGGCCGCATCACGGCATTCCCGAAGCCCGGCGAGCGCATCCTCGAACCGGTCGAGCGCCTGCTGCGCGAACAGGGACTGGAGGTGTCGGAGATCCAGCTGGAACGCGGCCGGTTGGACGAGGTGTTCCGGCAGATCACCACCCAGGGCGCCGGCAGCCGCGACAGCACGGCGAACGGGGGAAGGGCATGACCTTGGCTGGCGCGGTGATGCGGCGCGAGTTGCGCAGTTATTTCGTCACGCCGGTGGCCTATGTGTTCCTGGTCATCTTCCTGGTACTGGCCGGCATCCTCACGTTCTATACCGGCGATTTCTACGAGCGCGGGCAGGCCGACCTGCAGCCCTTCTTCGTGATGCATCCGTGGCTGTACCTGATCCTGGTGCCGGCGCTCACCATGCGCATGTGGGCCGAGGAAACCAGAGGCGGCACGCTGGAGCTGCTGCTGACCCTGCCGGTGACCCTGTGGCAGGCGATGCTGGGCAAGTTCCTGGCGGCATGGCTGTTCATCGGGCTCGCGCTGGCACTGACGTTTCCGATCTGGATCACGGTCAACTACCTGGGTTCACCCGACAACGGCATCATCCTGGCCGGCTATCTGGGCAGCTGGCTGATGGCCGGCACCTTCATCGCGATCGGCGCCTGCCTGTCGGCATTGACCCGCAGCCAGGTGGTGGCGTTCATCCTGACCGCGCTGGTATGCGTGCTGCTGATCCTGGCCGGGCAGCCACAGGTGCTGGATTTCATCCAGGGCACGTTGCCGCGCAAGCTGGTCAATGGCATGGCGCATCTGTCGATGCTGCGGCATTTCGAGGCCATCGCGCGTGGTGTGCTGGACGTGCGCGACTTGTTGTATTTCCTGCTCAGCACGATCGGCTGGCTGCTCGCCGGCGTGTTGCTGCTCGACCTGAAGCGGACGCGCTGAGCCATGCCGAGCTTCCATCTGCCGCGCGTCCTTTCCACCCCGCTGCGACTGACCCGGCGCGGCGTGCTGTATGCGGGGCTGATATTGCTGGTGCTGGTCTTCGTGCCGCTGATCGTGGCCAGCAGCCGCTGGTTGCATGCATCGCGCATCGATCTCACCACCGACAAGCTGTACACGCTGACGCCTGGCACGCTGCAGATCGTCGACACGCTGAAACGACCGCTGCGGCTGACCCTGTACTTCTCCGAGCATGCCACCCGCGACCTGCCGCAGCTGCGCAGTTACGAGCAGCGCGTGCGCGAGATGCTGCAGGAGATGGTGGCGCGTTCGCACGGCCGCATCCGCCTGCAGGTGATCGATCCGGTGCCGTACTCCGACGACGAAGCGAGTGCCGAAGGTGGCGGCCTTACTGCCGCCAATGGCGGCAGCAACGGCGAGCGGGTGTTCTTCGGCCTGGTCGGCAGTGCCATGGGAGCGGGTGCCGACGGGGATGCCGTAGAGGATCGCGTGGCCGAGAAGACGCTGGCGATCGCGTTCTTCGACCCGGCGCGCGAGTCGTTTGTCGAATACGACATCGCCAAGCTGCTGTACGAGCTGAATCAGACCAGCAAGCCGCCGATTGGCGTGATCAGCTCGCTGCCGGTCGCCGGCAACCCTCTGCTCGGCCAGCCGGCGTGGACGGTGATGCAGCAGCTCGATCAGTTGTTCGACGTGAAGATGCTGGACGCGACCACGCTGAAGCACGTTGATGAGAGCATCAAGGTGCTGCTGCTGATCCATCCCAGGCAACTGCCGCCTGATGCGCAGTATGCGGTCGAGCAGTACGTGCTGCATGGCGGTCATCTGGCGGTGTTCGTCGATCCGGATGCGGAGCTCGATACCACCCCCTACGCTGCCGACAGCCCCACGTTCCCCGACCACAGCTCGGATTTGCCGCATCTGTTCGCGGCGTGGGGCGTGCTCTACGATCCGCGCAAGGTGGTGCTTGACCGCTCCCGTGCCTTGCAGATCGAGCTGGCCGGCAACGGCTTCAATCATCCGGCGATGCTCGGCCTCGGTGCGCAGGAGCTCAACCGCGATGACGCGATCACGGCCAGCCTGCAGCGCATCAACGTCTCCACCATCGGCTATTTCGATCTGGCACACGATGCACGCACGCGGCTGATCCCCTTGCTGCAGAGCAGTGCGGATGCCGAGGTGGTACCGACCCAGCGGGTGCTGGATGCTTCAGGTGACCCTACTGCGTTGCTGCAGGGATACAAGCAGGACAACAACCATTACGTGCTGGCGGCGCGCCTGCGCGGCACGCTCGACAGCGCATTTCCGGAACGCGCCGGTCAGCCGGGATATCTGGCCCATTCCGCGCCGAATGCCGAGGTGATCCTGGTTGCCGATACCGACCTGCTCAGCGACCGCCTGTGGGTGGAGCCGCAGACCATGCTCGGCCAGACGATGATGCAGGCCTTCGCCAACAACGGCGATTTCGTCACCAATCTGGTCGACAACCTCAGTGGTTCCTCGGCGCTGCTTTCCATCCGCGGACGTTCCACCTCGCAGCGTCCGTTCACGCGGGTGGAAGCGCTGCGCAATGTGGCCGACCAGAAATTTCTGCAGAAGGAGCACGAGCTGGAGCAGGAGCTGGCCGAGACCCGGCGCCGGCTCGATGAGCTGCAGCCGTCCAAGGGCAGCCACGGCAGTACCATCACGACCGAGCAACGGCAGGAAATCGAGCAGTTCCGTCAGCGACAGCTGGCGATCAACAAGGAGCTGCGCGAGGTGCAGCACCAGCTCAACGCCGAGATTGACGCGCTCGGGCTGCGCGTGAAGTTCATCAATATCGTGCTGGTGCCGGCGCTGGTGGTTCTGATCGGGCTGCTCTACGGCTGGCGCCGCAGCCGGCGCAGCCGTCAGAGTAGGTGATTGCGGCAGGGGGCGGATACCGCCTGAACCCGCGAGCGGCAATCTGCCGCAAGGCAGGCGGCATGTGCGGCATTATGCTGGGTGGTCGCGAAGTGCTGGATGGTCGCGGACAGGTTTCGGGTCGAATCGGGTCGCCGGTGCATTGAAGTGATGGCAATGCTGTTGAAATGGATCGTGCCGTGGGAATTTTCGTGGGTGTTTCTCGCGATCTTCCTCGCGACCTGCGTGCTGTACCTGCGCGGCAGTCGCCGATTGTCGGTGAGTTTCGGTCGCAGGCTGGCGTTCTGGACCGGCATGGCGATCATCTACCTGTCGCTGCAGACCTATCTGGACTATTACGCCGAGCATGAATTCTTCATGCACCGCATCCAGCAGTTGCTGCTGCATCACATGGCGCCGCTGTTGATCGTGGCCACGTATCCGGCTTCAGTGCTGCGGGCCGGTCTGCCGCTAGGGTGGCGAGTGCGCGTGCTGCGGCCGCTGCAGCGCTCGTGGCCGTGGCGACTGGTCAGCGGGGTGGTCCTGAATCCGTTGGTCGCCACGCTGCTGTTCGTCGTGTTCGTGTTGATCTGGCTGATTCCCGCCTTGCAGACGCTGGCGATGCTGGACTGGCGCATCTATCGCTTCATGAACTGGACGATGCTGATCAGCGGCTTCGCTTACTGGTCGCTGGTGCTCGATCACCGGCCACATCCGCCGGGACGGATGACAGCCGGCCTGCGCGTGCTGTCGCCTGCGGTCACCATGACGCCGCAGATCCTCGCCGGCGCCATCGTCACGTTTTCCAAGACCGATCTTTACCCGATCTTCGAGATCTGCGGTCGCGCGTTTACCTTCAACGTGCTGACCGGGCAGCTGATCGGTGGCGTGATCACCTGGGTGCCGGCAGCCCTGATCGAGTCGATCGGCGGACTGCTGGCGCTGCGCCAGTGGCTGCGGTTGTCGCGCAATGGGCGTCTGCCGCGCCGCCCATTGTGCCGACCGGCGCTGCGCTCGTCGGCGACCACCAGCCCATTCGCGGAATGAAGCAAGGCCGCGGTGTTTTTCAGTGGCTGTCGTCCACGGCATTGGCCGGGCGCGCGAGAAAGTCGGTGGCCACGGTGCTGCCGTCGGTGAACTGGAGGATCAGCCTGATCGAGTCGCCGGGCTTCACCGGCCGCGTCGGCTCCATCAGCATCAGGTGGTAGCCGGCCGGTGCCAGCACGGCCGAACCATGGGCCGGAATGCCCAGCGAGTCGACCATCGCCATGCGGCTCATGCCGCCTTCGCTGGAACTCTGGTGCAGCATCACGTCACCGTATGCCGCACTGCTCGCGCCGCTCAGCGTGGCCGCCTTGTCGCCATCGTTTGCCAGCGTGACATAGGCGCCCGCAGGCAGGTTGCCAGGCAGCACGCGGATCCAGGCGTGGCTGGCATGGACGTGTTCGGCAACGCCGGCATGCGCACCGCCGGTCAGCAACAGGCCGGCGAACAGAAACGACAAGGGGTGTGGTCTCATGGCGCGGCTCCGGTGTCGAGCAGCAGATGCAGGTCATGAACGATGTCATCCTGCGAGGCTGCAGGGGTGGCCAGTGCGCGCGCGTGGCCGTCACGGTCGAACAGATAGATGGCCGAGCCGTGGCTGACCTCGTAGTTGCCGCCGGTGCTGGCCGGCTCGCGGGTGAATGACGAGCGATAGCGCTTGACCAGCGCCTCCACCATGCGCGGGTCGCCGGTGAGGCCGACTGCGCGCGGGTCGAACGCATTGACATAGGTACGCATCACGTCCGGCGTGTCGCGGGCCGGATCGACGCTGACGAACAGGATGCGTGCGCCATCGGCCAGTGGCCCGAGTCGCTGCATCACCACGTGCAGGTGCGCCAGGGTCAGCGGGCAGACATCCGGACAATGGGTGTAGCCGAAATACAGCACCACCACCTTGCCGCGATAGTCGGCGCCGGTAACTGTCTTGCCGTGGTCGTCGGTGAGTTTGAAATCGAGATCGGGCATGTGACCGCTGACATCGGTCAGCCGCAGCGGAAGCGGCTCGCTGCGCTGGCAGCCGCCCAGCAGAAGGCCGAAGGCGAACAGCAGTAACAGCAGGGCGACGCGCGGCGGGTGATGGAACTTCATGCGAGAATCCGGGCTCTTCAACCCGTCAAGCATACGACAGCGGCTGCAATGCCGGGTTCGACAACCGGAGAATTCACCCATGCTGCGACAACCTGTCAGTACCCGGGGCATGTCGACAATGGCCGGTCTGCTGATCGGTTTGGCGGGTGCCAGTGCGGTGCTGCTGGGCGCATTCGGTGCACATGCCTTGCGTGGTGTACTCGACGCACGCGGCAGCGAGCTGTGGCATACCGCCGTGAATTACCACGCCTTGCATGCACTGGCGCTGGTGCTGGCGGCAGGTATGGGTCAGGGCCGAAGCGGGCGCGTGGCGATCGCTGCGTTCGCGATCGGCATCGTGCTGTTCAGCGGCAGCCTGTACGCACTTGCGCTGGATGCACCGCGTTGGGTCGGCATCATCACTCCGTTTGGCGGCGTGGCTTTCATCAGTGGCTGGATCGCGCTGGGCCTGTCGCTGCGTACACACACGGATTGACCACGGCGAATTCGTCATTCGCCTGTCATGCCGCTGCGTCAGCATGCCGGCATGAATCTCGCCACGATCCTGCGCACCCATCCGTGGTTGGCCGCCGCCGGCATGCTGGCGGGGCTGTTCGTGATTGTGCTGAACGGTTTCGGTCTGGTTCGCCCACTGCCGGGTTCCGGCTCGCTGATGCGCTGGCACGACGCAAGCCACGACTGGCTGCTGGTTGCCGATGACCAGGCCAATCAGCTGACCGTCTACGACGCCACCGATGGACGGCCGTTGCATCGATTCGGAGCAGGAGCCGTGGGCGATGTCGCGACGCTGGCGCAGCGTGATGGCCATCTGTTCATTATCGACGATGACGGTGCGCGCAATGAACTCAAGTTGCCGCAACTGCAAAGGGTCGCTTCCAGCAATCCCTGAGGCATGACGCTCAGAGGCTGGCCGCCAGTGGCAATGCCACGTGCAGTACCAGGTCCGCGCAGAAGTGCGCCAGCATCGCGTGCTCCAACCCGTATTTCCAGAACAGCGTGCCAGTCACCAGTCCGACCAGTGCATTGAGCAGCACGATGCGGGCGATCACGAGTGGCGCATGCGCCATGCCCATCGCAAACGCGGTCGGCAAGTGGCCGGCACCGAACAACAGCGCCGCCAGCACTATCGCCACGACGAACATCCATGAGCGCGCCTGTCGCCGGTTGAGCCACGCCAGCAGCCACACGAACAGGCTGACCAGCAACAGGCGGCATTCGGTTTCTTCGACGATGCCGCCGTAGAACGAGGCCAGCGCACCGCGCCACGCCGAGCCAAGGGCGGTATCCGTGCCGATGGCATGCCAAGGTGAGCCGACCCGCTGGATGCCGATCACCAGCAGCGCTGCCAGCACACCGAGCAGGGCGGCCAGCCACCAGCGTACCTGCCGGGTGGGATCGCGCGGTCGGCGATAGACCCACGCCCGCAGCCACGGTGCATCGAGACCATGGCGTGCGCCGAGAAACAGACCCAGCCAGCCGAGCAGCAGGCACAGCACGCCGGTCTGCAGCGCTTGAGCCGGCAGCAGCATCCACAACGGCAAGGGCGATTCGGCCAACTTCAGTGGCATCAAGGCGACGAGATAGGGACTTAACGCCAGCGTTGCCAATATCCCGGCGACACCAAGCAGCAGTGCCAGTTTTAGATGATGGCCGCGTACCGGCTGCTCATGTTGTGTCATGGCATCGTTCCGTGATGCGGCTTGATGTAGAACCCGCCGATCCTGCCGTCTGCATCGCAGGACACCCGCACATCGATCAGGCGCTGGCCGTAATGCAGCGGAGTGACCACCAGGGTACGGCCGTCTTTCTGACTGAGCTGCGGCCGTTCGCGTGCGCCGCGCGTGCCGAACTGTTGCGAAACGGCCGGCCAGATTCTGGCTAGGCGGTCGGCGCCGAGGTCGACTTTCATGCTGTCATCGAAGTCGGCAGTGGCGCCTGCGTAGTCGCCTTGGTCCAGATGATCGAGCATCCTGGTAGATGTGGCTTGGCAGTCAGTGCCTGCAGCGTGTGTCAGGCCGACTCCGAGACCAAGTGCGATACAGATGGCGCAGGCAAGTTTCAGCATGGCGATTCCTCCTGGATATGGCTGTTCAGCGCGGGCGCTTGAGGTACAGCACCGTCGGTTGGGATGGCCCGACGCAGACGGCGTTGACCAGCTCCCAGCCCAGCGCGCCCTCACGGTTGAGTGCCGCGATGGCCTCGTCGTCGGTCGGCGTCAGGCTGAGCTTGAGGCCGCCACCACCGTGTTTCAGCGTCACGACCTTGTATTCCCATGTTGCAGCCATTGGATTTTCTCCCAGGATCGATTCAGTGGTTGTCGTCATCGATGGGTGGTGCGGTCTTTTCGGGCTTCAGGCGTCCGCTCTTGCGCAACGCTTCGCGCAGCACGTATTCGATCTGTGCATTCACGCTGCGCAGCTCGTCGTCGGACCAGCGCTGCATCGCGTCGAGCACGGCAGCGCTGATGCGCAGCGGATAGGCTTTTTTCTCGGCAGCCATGCGGTCTCAGTATTGCCGTGGTTGGCTGGCGGCGTGGCTGATGGCGTCCATCAACCGCTGTACAGCGTGCCGGTATTCAGCACCGGCTGGCTGCCGCGTTCGCCGCACAGCACCACCAGCAGGTTGCTGACCATCGCTGCCTTGCGCTCTTCGTCCAGCTGCACCACGCCACGCTGGCTGAGCTGATCGAGTGCCATCTCGACCATGCTCACCGCACCTTCGACGATCTTGGTGCGCGCGGCGATGATGGCGCCGGCCTGCTGGCGTTGCAGCATGGCCTGGGCGATTTCCTGGGCGTAGGCGAGATGGCTGATGCGTGCCTCGATGACTTCTACGCCGGCCTTGCCGAGACGGGTCTGGATCTCGTCGCGCAGATGCGTGTTGATCACGTCGCCGTGGCTGCGCAGCGACGGGATGCTGTCGTCGTGCGAGTCGTAGGGATAGCTCTGCGCCATCTGTCGCAGTGCCGACTCGCTCTGGATGTGCACATAGTTCTCGTAGTCGTCCACGCAGAACACGGCCTCGGCGGTATCCACCACCTGCCACACCACCACCGCGGCGATCTCGATCGGGTTGCCGTCGCTGTCGTTGACCTTCAGCTTGCTGCTCTCGAAGTTGCGCACGCGCAGCGAAAGCCGTTGCTTGCTGTAGAACGGGTTGGTCCAGCGCAGACCCGCCTCGCGCACGGTACCGACGTACTTGCCGAACAGCTGCAACACCTGACCTTCATTCGGCGCCACCTGGAAAAAGCCCTTGAGCATGAAGGCCTCGATGAACAGCGAGGCGACGGCGCCAAGCACACGTCCCGCGGGCGCACCCGAGTCGGGTGAGAGCAGCAGCACGATGCCGATGCCGGCCAAGACAATGCAGAAACCAATGACGGGAATGCCTGCGAAGGAAAAACCATTGCGTTCGTTCATGGTGCTGTCTCCCTGAGATGCGCAAAGTAGATATCAAAAAGATATCATATGCAAGTGCCTCCCATGAGCTGCCTGATCAGGCGGCTCATGGTGGCCTGATCGGCATGCGAGCCGCATACAATGCCGTTTTGCCTGCGCCGGAGAACCCGATGAAGCCGTTTGGTACGCCCCATTCCGATCACGCCCTGCGCGTCCTGTTGCTGGGTGCCGGCGAACTGGGCAAGGAGGTGGCGATCGAGTTGCAGCGCTACGCGGTGGAGGTGATCGCGGTGGACCGCTACGCCAACGCCCCGGCGATGCAGATCGCCCATCGCAGCCACGTGATCGACATGCTCGATGGCAAGGCATTGCGCGCGGTGATCGAGCTGGAAAAGCCCGACCTGGTGGTGCCGGAGATCGAGGCGATCCACACGCCCACCCTGATCGAGCTGGAGAAAGAGGGGCAGCGGGTGATCCCGACCGCCCGCGCGGCATGGCTGACGATGGATCGTGAAGGCATCCGCAAGCTGGCCGCGGAGGAACTGAAACTGCCGACCTCACCCTACCGCTTCTGCGACGACGAGACGCAATATCGCGAGGCGGCGGCCGTGATCGGCTACCCGTTCGTGATCAAGCCGGTGATGAGTTCATCCGGCAAGGGCCAGAGCGTGGTGCGCAGCGCGGATGAATTGCAGCATGCGTGGGATTACGCGCAGTCCGGCGGCCGCGCCGGCAAGGGACGGGTGATCGTCGAGGGTTTCGTGGATTTCGATTACGAGATCACCATGCTGACGGTACGGCACGCCAGCGGCGTCAGCTTCTGCGCGCCGATCGGCCATCGCCAGGAGGACGGCGACTATCGCGAGTCGTGGCAGCCGCAGCCGATGAGTGCGGTTGCATTGGCCGAGGCGCAGCGGCAGGCCGCGGCGGTGACCGGTGCGCTCGGTGGCTGGGGCGTGTTCGGTGTGGAGTTCTTCGTCAAGGGCGACGCGGTGATCTTCTCCGAGGTCAGTCCGCGGCCGCATGACACCGGCCTGGTCACGCTGATCTCGCAGGAGTTCTCGGAATTTGCGCTGCACGCGCGCGCCATCCTCGGCCTGCCGATTCCGGTGATCCATCAATACGGACCATCAGCCTCGTGCGCCGTGCTGGTCGAGGGTGACGGCAGCGGACCGCGCTATCACGGTGTGGCGGAGGCACTGGCCGAACCGGATACCCAGTTGCGCATCTTCGGCAAGCCGGCAGTCAAGGGGCGTCGCCGCATGGCGGTGACACTGGCGCGCGCCGATACGCTGGAAGCTGCGGTGACCAAGGCGGTGAGTGCTGCAAAATGCCTGCGCATCGAGCTGTGAGCACCAGCATGGATCTCGGTACGATGCGCTAGCCTGACTGCCGCAAGGCGATTGAACCGCTAGAGAGGAAACAGCATGGAATCGACGGGATTTGCACACTGGCTGGTCGTGGTGGTGGAACTCTGCACGGCACTCGCGCTGCTTTTGCTCGCACTGGCGGTGGTGATCGTGCTGGCGACCTGGGTCGCCGACCGCAACCAGACCGGCAATGCGGTGCTGCGCAACTTCCCGGTGATCGGCCACTTCCGCTACTGGTTCCTGCATCTGGGCGAATTCTTCCGCCAGTACCTGTATTCCAGCGACCGCGAGGAGATGCCGTTCAACCGTGCGCAGCGCACCTGGGTGTATCGCGCCGCGAAGGACGTGGACAACACCAACGCGTTCGGCTCCAGCCGCGACCTGCGCGCCGAGGGCGTGCCGTTCTTCGTCAACGCGCCGTTTCCGGACCTGGGCATGGACCATGTGAAACCGGTGCCGGTGATGATTGGCCCGTATGCACGCGAGCCTTACAGTCACGCGCCGTTCTTCAATATCTCGGCGATGAGCTTCGGTGCGCTGTCGGCGCCGGCGGTGCGTGCGCTGTCGCGCGGCGCGGCCAAGGCCGGGATCTGGATGGATACCGGCGAAGGCGGCCTGGCGCCGTATCACCTCGAGGGTGGCTGCGACATCATCTTCGAGATCGGCACAGCCAAATACGGCGTGCGCACGCCCGACGGCAAGCTCGACGACGGCAAGCTGCTGGCGATCTGCGCGCATCCGCAGGTCAAGATGGTCAGCATCAAGCTGGGGCAGGGCGCCAAGCCGGGCATGGGCGGCCTGCTGCCCGGCGCCAAGGTCACCGCGGAGATCGCGGCAATCCGCGGCATTCCGGTCGGCGAGGATTCGCAGAGTCCGAACCGCCACCTCGACATCGGCAACGTCTCGCAATTGATGGACAGCATCCACCATATCCGCGAGCTCACCGGCAAGCCGGTGGGCTTCAAGGCGGTACTCGGCGGCGTGGAGTGGATCGGCGAACTGTGCGACGAAGTGCATCGGCGCGGCATCGAGAGCGCCCCGGACTTCATCATCGTCGATGGCTCCGAAGGCGGCACCGGCGCGGCACCACAGACGCTGATGGAAGGCGTCGGCCTGCCGCTGCACGAGGCGCTGCCGGCCCTGCTCGACATGCTGATCGTCAAGGGCCTGCGCGAGCGCATCAAGGTGGTCTGCTCGGGCAAGTGCATCACCGCTTACGACGTTGCGTGGGCACTGTCGCTTGGCGCGGATTTCGTCAACTCCGCGCGTGGCTTCATGCTGGCGCTGGGCTGCATCCAGTCACTGCAGTGCAACCGCAACACCTGCCCCACCGGCATCACCACGCAGAACCCGAAACTGCAGCGTGGCCTCGTCGTCACCGACAAGAGCGAGCGCGTCTACCACTACGCCACCAACGTGATGAAGGAAGTCGGCATCATTGCGCACAGCTGCGGTGTCAGCGAGCCGCGTGAGCTCAACCGCAGCCATTGCCGCGTGGTGGGCGATGACGGATTGTCGATACCGCTGGAGAAGCTGTATCCGTATCCGCAGGTGGCGAAGCCGACCGAAGCCGCATGACGGAAGTGGAGGTCAGGATCAGCGAGGGCGAACCCCAGAGGCGGGCGCGGAGAAGTCGTGATTCGCTGTGCTCGTCATCAACCTACGCCATCTCCACCCAGCCCTCGGCCGTGCGGATCTGCAGCGGTTTGAAGCGTCGCTTGTAATCCATCTTCGGATGGCCGTCGATCCAGAAGCCCAGATACAGCCACGGCATGCCGCGGCGCCGGGCCAGTGCCAGCTGCTGAAGGATCGCGTAGGTGCCGAGGCTGCGCGCGGTTTCGTCGGGGTCGTAGAACGTATAGACGGCTGAAACCCCGTTGGTGCAGACGTCGGTGACGGCCACGGCGAGCAGGTGCTCGCGCCGACGCAGTTCCAGGAACAGCGTGGGACTCCACGGTGCGGTGAGGAAGCGGCGGAAATCGCTGGCTTCGGCATCGTCCATGCCGCCGCCGGCATGGCGGCTGTGCAGGTAGCGTTCGTACAGGCCGTGGCGCTCGCGGTTGTAGCCGGGGACCGACTCGCTGACGACGAGGTCGGCATTGCGCTTCAGGCAGCGGCGTTGCGCGCGGTCCGGCTGAAAGTTCGCCACGTCGATGCGGCAGGGCGTGCAGGCGCGACACTGCGGGCAATGCGGGAAATACAGGTGACCGCCTGCTCGCCGGAAGCCGCGCTCCAGCGCTGCGCCGTACAGCCGGTCGAGATGGGGTGCTGCCGGATCAAGCACCAGGTTCTGCGCCGTGCGCTCGGCGTAGTAGCCGCAGGCATGAGGCAGCGTCTGGAACAGGCGGACAGGGTCGGAGCGTCGCATGGCCCCGATTCTATGCTTGACTGTCGCAACACGCACGGCGCTGTTTTCGGGCCAGAGATCGCTCGCGCGAATCGAGCACGGCTGTGCCGGATCCGGCACCCTCAGGCAGGTCCAGGAGGGACTTGCCCGAAGTCTTCCGGACTAGACCACGTGCATGTAGCGCAGCACCACCATCGCGCACGCAGCGAGCACCACCAGCATCACGATGCGGCGTACACGGGCCACGGTGCGCTCGCGGCGCATTTCCGGTGTGGGGTTGCGGGCGGCGGCGAGTTCCTCGCCGTGGCGGATCACCGGCTCGATGCCGATCTCGCGCAGCAGTTCACGCGCTTTGGTGTAGTCGTCGGCATGGGTGATCCACACCTGCGCCCAGCTGTCGCGGTCGCCCTGCCGCTGCTGGTAGCTGAAACGCTGCCAGCTCTGTCGGTTGTAGTTGGATCGGTTGGCCACGCTGGCCTCGATGCCGTGTTCGGCCATCAGGGCGACCACACGATCGATGTTTTCCGGCCGGGGTGAGGTATAGATCTGGCGCATGCGCGCAGTTTACGCGATCGGACCTGGGCAGGCTCTCAATCGCCACGTACCCGGATCAGCCCTTCCTGCGCGGTGGAGGCCGCCAGCCGGCCGTCGCGGCTGAAGATCTGCCCGCGCGCGAGCCCACGGCCGCCCTGTGCCGTCGGGCTGTCGAACGAATACAGCAGCCATTCGTCGACGCGGAACGGGCGATGGAACCACAGCGCATGATCGAGGCTGGCCATCTGCACGTTGTGGGTCAGGTAGGAAATGCCGTGCGGCAACGTCGCGGTGCCGATCAGGTGGAAGTCCGAGGCATAGGCCAGCAGCGCGCGATGCAGGATCGCCGAATCGCTGATCGGCGAAGTCAGCTTGAACCAGATGTGCTGGATCGGTGGACGCTTGGCCGGATGACGCTCGTCGCGTGGCCACACCTGGCGGAACTCGAACGGACCGTCGATGCCCAGCCAGCGCTGCAGCTTCACCGGCAACCGTGCCAGTTCGTCCGGTGGCAGCGGATGCAGCGGCTCGATGTCTTCCGGCGCCGGTACTTCCGGCATCGATGTCTGGTGCTCGACGCCACGCTCGGGCACCTGGAACGAGATCGAGCCATTCAGGATCGGCTGGCCGTGCTGGATCGCCACCACCCGCCGCGAGGAGAACGTGCCGCCGTCACGGGTGCGCTCCACGCTGTACACGATCGGTGCCTCGATATCGCCGGCGCGCAGGAAATAGGCGTGCAGCGAATGCGCCTCGCGCACCGGGTCCACCGTTTCCTGCGCCGCCGCCAGCGCCTGCCCGAGCACCTGGCCGCCGAACACGAAACGGGTGCCGATGTCGCGGCTCTGGCCGCGGAACAGGTTGTCCTCCAGCCGTTCAAGCTGCAGCAGCTCGACCAGTTCGGTGACGTGGTTGGGTGACATGGAGGCAACTCGTGGCAACGACGAAGGCGCGATTATAGAGGCTGCCGGCCCGGATCCATGCCGTGTGGCTAGTGCGCAGCGATTCGTGTCAGGCCGCTACCTTCCAGCACCGCGGACCAGGGAAACAGCGGGCCGGGATCGAGTTTGCGGTGAATTTCCTTCGCCGGATCGTCGCTGGCCGGCATCAGCGCGGTATCCAGGTGCTCGTGGCCGGCAATCTGGCGCAGGCCGGGAAAGTCCTGGCGCAGCTGGGCCAGCAGGGCACGCAGCGCATCGATCTGGGCGGCGGTGTATGACTCGGTCATCTGCTGGTGATGCGAATCCCACCAGTGTGGGTAGCGGCCGAGATTCACCAGTTCGATGCCGATCGAGTTCGGGTTGTGCCCGCGCACATGATTCGCAACACGGGTGCCGGGCACGTAGCGATATACCGCGCCGTCGCGGTCGATGTAGTAGTGACCACTGTTGCCGCTGCCGTTGTCGTACAGCGCCTTCTCGCCGTAGCTGCGGGCTGTGGCCAGGTCCGGCAGCTCGGTGCAGTGGATCACCACCAGCTCGACGGCGCCGGCGGGGCGCTCGGGCAGGTGGGCGACGTAGGGCAGTGGCTGGTCATGGATGATCAGTGGCATCGCTCAAGTCTCGCACGTGGCAAGGCAGGGCGCACAAGGCCGATCGGACAAGGCCGCCTGTTACCATGCACGTCTTGCTTTTCGAAGTTTTCACGGAGACCGCCATGCGCGGCCAGATCATTCTCTCGCACGGCTCGGATTCCGGCCCGGACGCCACCAAGGTCAGCGCGCTGGCTGCACTGGCCGACTCACTGGGCTGGCGCACGCAGCGGCCGGATTACCGCGCCGACGATGCGCGTGGCCATGCGGGCTCGGTGGCGCCGCGGATCGCCCGCCTGCGCGCCACCATCGAGGCGCTGGATGCGCCGCCGCTGCTGGTCGGCTCCAGCATGGGCGCGTTCGTGTCCGGTCTGGCATCGCTGGATGTGCCGGTGGCTGGTTTGCTGCTGCTGGCCACGCCCAGTGCAATCCCCGGCTATCCGCGCGCGTTCGACCTGCGCCGCGAAGTGCCGGCCATGTTGATCCATGGCTGGCGTGACGAGGTCTGCCCACTGGCGGGCATCCATGCGTTCGCGGCACAGCATCGGCTGCCATTGCTGGTGCTGGACGATGACCACCGGCTGGGTGCCAGCATGGACGTGATCGCTGCGCAGTTCCGCCAGATGCTCGATCGGCTGGCCGCCGCATGAGCCACTACTTCGCCACCTGTCCGAAAGGGCTGGAATATCTGCTGCGCGATGAGCTGATCGCGATGGGCGCCACGGACGTGCGCGAGGCGCTGGCCGGCGCGCATTTCTCGGGTGCGCTGGAAACCGCGTATCGCGCCTGCCTGTGGTCGCGCCTGGCCAGTCGCATCCTGCTGCCGCTCGCCGAATTCGATGCGGCCGATGACGACGCGTTGTACCGCGGTGTGCAGGAGCTCGACTGGAGCCAGCATCTGGCCGCACACGCCACCTTCGCGGTGGATGCCGGTACCGCGATGAGCAAGCTCACCCACAGCCAGTTCATCGGCCTGCGCGTGAAGGATGCGGTGGTCGACCAGTTCCGTCAGCGCGATGGCACGCGGCCCGGCATCGACACCGACGAGCCGGACATCCGCATCAACGTGCGCCTGCGCCGCGACCGCGCGACCGTGTCGCTCGATCTCGCCGGTTCCCCACTGCATCGACGCGGCTGGCGCGAAGTGCAGGGCGAGGCGCCGCTGAAGGAAAACCTCGCCGCCGCGATGTTGCTGCGTGCACGCTGGCCGGAGGTGTATGCCGCGGGCGGCGCCTTGCTCGATCCGATGTGTGGTTCCGGCACGCTGCTGATCGAAGGCGCGTTGATGGCGGCTGACGTGGCCCCCGGCCTGCGCCGCGAATATTTCGGCTTCCTCGGTTGGCAGCAGCACGACATCGCGTTGTGGCGAGGCCTGCTGGATGAGGCGAGGCAGCGTGCCGAAACCGGCCTGCGCGGATTGCGCAGCGCGTTCTTCGGCAGCGATGCCGACCCGCGCATGGTGCAGACAGCCAAGCGCAATGCACAGGAAGCGGGCGTAGCCGGCTTCTTTACGCTGGACCGGCAGGACATGGCGCACGCCGCACCACCCCCGGGCATCGATTACGGTCTGGTCATCACCAACCCGCCGTACGGCGAGCGCCTGGGCGAACGTGCCGAGATGCCGAAGCTGTACCGCGCGCTGGGTGACACCTTGCGGGCGCGCTTCACCGGCTGGCGCGCGGCCGTGCTGGCTGGGGATGTGGAATTGGGTCGTGCCATGCAACTGCACGCTGACAAGCGTTATGCCTTGTACAACGGTGCGCTGGAAACCGTGCTGCTGACGTTCGACCTGGCCAGGCGCGAAGAGGCGCCGCGCGAACCGAAGCCGTTGTCGACCGGCGCGCAGATGCTGAAGAACCGGCTGGAGAAGAATCTCAAGCACCTGCGCAAGCGGCTGACTCGCGAAGGCATCCATTGCTGGCGTGCCTACGACCAGGATCTGCCCGAATACGCGGCGGCGATCGACGTCTACGGCGACACGAACGGCGACGATCACCTGCACATCCAGGAATACCGTGCACCGGCCGACGTGCCTGCCGATGTCGCCCGTCTGCGGATGCGTGAGATCGCCCGTGTCGCCGGCGAAGTGCTGGGCGTGCCGCGTGAGCGCATCGCACTGAAGACGCGCGAGCGTGGCAAGGGCGGTTCCAAGTACGGCCAGCTCGACCAGCGCAACGAGTTCATCGAGGTGGAGGAGGGTGGCCTGAAGTTCCTGGTCAACCTTACCGACTATCTTGATACAGGCCTGTTCCTCGATCATCGACTGGTGCGCGCGAAAGTGCGCGAGCTGGCAGACGGCAAGTGCTTCCTCAACCTGTTCGCCTATACCGCCACCGCCAGCGTGCACGCAGCGGCCGGCGGCGCGGTGGAAACCACCAGCGTGGATCTGTCTGCAACCTACCTGGAATGGGCTTCGCGCAATCTGGCGCTGAACGGTTTCAGCGGTGCGCGTCACCGGTTGATGCAGTTCGATGCGCTGGACTTCCTTCAGCGCGACCGCGGCCATTACGGGCTGATCTTTGTCGATCCGCCGACATTCTCCAATTCCAAGCGGGCCGAGGATTTCGACGTGCAGCGCGATCACGTCAAACTGCTGCATGCATGCGACGAGCGGCTGACCCGCGATGGCGTGATCGTGTTTTCCAACAATTTCCGACGCTTCAAGCTTGATCGCGCGGAGCTGGAACAGCGCTTCGAGATCGAGGACTGGAGTGCCCCCAGTATCCCGTTCGACTTCGCCCGCCGCGCCGATATCCACGGCTGCTGGCTGCTGCGGCGGCGCAAACCTGAGGCCGGGATTAACCCCTGGGATAGCGCCCGTATCAAAAAATGAACCCTTCAGTCCACATTAAGCGCAGCGAGACGAGCATAGGCAGCGTCTCAACGGAGAAGTGTCATGACCAAACGTTTCGGTAATCTGGGCAAGCTGGCAGTCCTGGGCCTGGCGATCGCGGCAACTGCGGCGATGCCGCTCTCCGCATCAGCCCGTGGCTGGGGCGGTTATCACGGCGGCTACCATGGTTACCATGGTGGCTACTATGGGCATGGGCGTGGCGGTTACTGGAGCGGCGGTCGCTGGATTGCAGGCGCGATCGTCACCGGTGCCGTGGTCGGACTGGTGGCGAATGCCCTGAGCCCGCCGCCGGTGTATTACGGCCCTCCGGTGGTTTACGCGCAGCCGGGTGTGGTCTATGCACAGCCTGGCGTGGTCTACCAGGACGGTCCGCCGGTGGTGAGCCGTACGGTGATCTACAACAATCCACCGCCGGGCAGTTACGTCCGCGATGACGGCTACAGCAACTAAGCCAGTATGTTTTAGAAGCGATTGAAGAGCCCGGCGAAAGCCGGGCTCTTTTGTTTTTGATGTTGTGCAACATGCCGGACGGAAGGTGCTGCCTGCGCGCTGCCCTTGTCCATGGCTGCGATGAAACGTCATCTGCGTATCACACGATTTGAACGATGCGCACGGCATGCTGGCGGGCATGTTTTTGAGCCACTCACGCCGCAAGGTACCCCGTGCTTCAACTCTGCTGACAGCTGCTCGGTGGGAGGGCTGATGGCGAGTACGCAGCTGTCCGGGCCGGTGGGGATCGCCGCGCGATTCCGGCAGGTACGGCAACGGACCCTCGATCTGTGCGCCAGCCTCAGCGCCGAGGATCTGCTGGTGCAGTCGATGCCGGACGCCAGCCCGGGCAAGTGGCATCTGGCGCATACCAGCTGGTTCTTCGAGCAGTTCGTGCTGGCGCGCGATCCGACCTGGCGGCCGCGCGACCCGGCGTGGCATTACCTGTTCAACTCCTACTACCAATCGGTCGGCCCGATGCATGCGCGCCCCCAGCGTGGCCTGCTGTCGCGGCCGTCGCTGGACGAAGTGCATGGGTACCGGCATGACATCGACGATGCGGTGAGCAGGTTGCTGGCCCGCAGTGAGGATGCGGAACTGGCCACGCTGGTGGAGCTGGGTATGCAGCACGAGCAACAGCATCAGGAACTGCTGTTGACCGACATCAAGCATGCGTTCTGGTGCAATCCATTGCAGCCGGCGTATCGGGCTCCTCTTGCCGGCGCGACGAACACGAAAGCGCTGCCGTTGCGCTTTGTCGATGGTCGCGACGGCATCGTCGAAATCGGCCATCGTGGCGGGAACTTCGCGTTCGACAATGAAACGCCACGCCATCGCACCCTGCTGCAACCGCATGCACTGGCCAACCGGCTGGTGACCAATGCCGAATACCTGGCTTTTGTGCGCGAGGGGGGCTACCGCGAACCTGGCCTGTGGCTTTCCGACGGCTGGGCGACGGTGCAGCGCGAGGGCTGGCAGCATCCGATCTACTGGCAGGCCGACCTGGTCAGCGAGTTCACCCTGGCCGGCGTGCGTGCGCTCGATCCGCATGAGCCGGTGTGCCATCTGAGCTATTACGAGGCCGAGGCGTTTGCCCGTTGGGCGGGCGCGCGGCTACCGACCGAGGCCGAGTGGGAATCGGCGGCGCAGGGTGTCGGGATCATCGGCAATCTGCAGGACGACCAGCGCTTCCAGCCAAGTGCGGCGACAGCCGGCGACGGTTTGCAGCAGCTGTATGGCGATGTGTGGGAGTGGACCGCCTCGCCGTACGTCAGCTATCCGGGCTTTCGCCCGTTGCCCGGTTCGCTGGGCGAATACAACGGCAAATTCATGTGCGGGCAGTGGGTGTTGCGCGGTGGCTCCTGCGTCACGCCACGCAGCCATATCCGCGCCAGTTACCGCAATTTCTTTCCGCCTCATGCCCGCTGGCAGTTTGCCGGGCTACGACTGGGACAGAACCGATGAGCAGTGTGCAACCTTGTGGCGTCAGCGACGACGATCGTCGCCCGCCGGTAAACGATTTGCTGGAAGTCGCCCAGCGCGGCCTCGCGCTCAAGCCCAAGCGGCTGCCTTCGTGGCTGTTCTACGACGAGCGCGGCTCCGCCCTGTTCGAGCAGATCTGCGAGCAGCCGGAGTACTACCTCACGCGCTGCGAAATCGAGCTGATGGCCGAACACGCGGAAAACATCGCCGATACCCTCGGCAGCGAAGTACGCCTGGTCGAATACGGCAGCGGCAATGCACGCAAGACCCACATGCTGCTGCAGCATCTGCATGCGCCGGTCGTCTATGTGCCGGTGGAAATCTCGCCCGAGCCGTTGCGCCAGAGTGTCGCGCGGCTGGCCGGGGAATTTCCGCAACTGTCATTGCAGCCGCTGTGCGCCGACTTCAGCAAGCCACTGCGCCTGCCGATACCGCCGCGCGCTCCGCGGCGCACGGTGGTGTACTTCCCGGGCTCGACCATCGGCAATTTCGAGAACCGGGAGGCAGCGGTCTTGCTGCGCAAGATGCGCAACGAGATGGGCGATGCTGGCGGCATCCTGATCGGGGTGGACCTGAAGAAGGATCAGGCGCTGATCGAAGCTGCCTACAACGATCATGCCGGCGTCACTGCAGCATTCACCCTCAACATGCTGACCCGGCTGAACCGCGAGATCGGCTGCAACTTCGAGCTGTCGGCGTTTGCCCATCGGGCGCATTACAACCCGATGGCCGGGCGCATCGAGACGCATATCGTCAGTCGGCGGGAACAACAGGTGAAAGTCGGGCGCGTGAACGTGGCGTTCCGCGAAGACGAGGCGATGCAGGTCGAATACAGCTGCAAGTATTCGATGGCCGACTTCGCTGCGCTGGCCGCCAGGGCCGGGTTGGCCGTGTTGCGCACATGGACCGACCCGGCGCAGATGTTCAGCCTGCAATATCTGGTGCGCGCCAGCACCGTGGCGCGCTGAGCTTCTTCGTGCATCCATCTGCCGGGGCATGCATCGCATACCCCGGCACGACCGGTTACTTCACGCCGTACAAGGCCCGCACGTCGGCGGTCAGCGCTGCCTGGCTGTCCTGGCGCGCGTAGAACATATGGCCGCCGGGATATTCCTTCACCTGCACGCGGGTCGGATCACCCATCGCCGGCATCTGGTCGACGATCAGCACCGAGGCCATGAACGGGCAGGACAGGTCGTCCCAGCCGTGGGCGATCAGCACGCGCAAGCCTGGATCGTTCGCGACGGCTTCGCGCAGTTGCGAGACCGAACCCTTGTTGGCGTCGTCGTCCTCGTGCCAAAGCTTGTTCACCTCGTAGCTGAGCGCGTTGTAGCGGCCCTCGTATTTCCAGCCCACGGTCTGGGTGACGAAGTTGACCATGGCGCTGGTGGTCGGCGCGATGATGCCGTTGAGGATCGGGTCGCCGGTCTGCTGATGGGGTGCGTACGGGAACGGATCCCATGCGGTGACGTTGGAATCGTAGCGGCTGCCCAGGCGGCCTTCGGCACGGTAGACCTCACGCAGGTAGGCCTGGGTTTCCAGTCGGCCGCCCGAGCGTTTCACGAACAGCGGATCGAGTCCGGTCAGTTCGGTGACCTTCTTCACCACGCGTTCGGTGGCCTGCGGATCGGAACGTCCGCGCATCAGGTCGCTGGCGTATTCGCCGCGGGTGTATTCGATGACCGGCGCCATCGCCTCGGCGGTGAGCTTGTGCTCGCGCTCCAGGTGCGCGGCGGCGATCGAAGGCAGGGTCTGCATCCACGGCAGCGGCGACACGTTTTCGTCGTCGGATGCGGCGGGATCAAGATAGGGCGACAACAGCACCACGCCGTTCATCGCCACGCCGAGCTGGGTCTGCAGGTAGTCGGTGATGCGCGGGCCGCGGAAGCCGCCGTAGCTTTCGCCGACCAGGTATTTGCGCGAGGTCATGCGGCCGTTCTTCACCAGCCAGTCGTAGACGATGCGCGACAGATACTTGATGTCCGTGTCGGTGCTGTAGAACTGCTTGGTCGCTTCCTTGTCGTCCACCAGCGCGCGGCTGAAGCCGGTGCCGACCGGATCGATGAACACCAGGTCGGTGAAGCCCAGCCAGGTACCGGGATTGTCGTGCAGGGTCGCGGGGTCGGACGGGTTGTCGCCCTCGACGCCGAAGTTCACCTTCTTCGGGCCGATCGCACCGAGGTTCAGATACACCGACGAGGCACCCGGACCGCCGTTTAGCGCGAACGTCACCGGGCGATCCTTGCCGGCCATGGTGTAGGCGGTGAACACCACTTCGCCGGTGATGTCGCCTTTCTCGTTGCGCACCGGCAGCGAGCCCACGGTGACGGTGTACTTGAGCGTCCTGCCATCCACCGTGGTGGACTGCGTCACGTGCGCGTCGGCCGGAAACGGCGGCAGATGGAAGCCATTGCTGCTGGCTGCATCTTGGGTCGCCGGCGGCTTGTGGGAGTCGGCCGCCAGCGCCGATGTATTGAATCCGGCCAGCACCATGGCTGCCAGCAGGGCCGTTTGCAGGGACTTGCGCACGGATATTTCCTCGTGGGTTAAAGGTCCAAGCGTAGCGGCCCGCGACGCGGCCGGAGTGTGCACAAAGGCATGGGTGCGGGCGGCTCAGGGCCGTGCAAGCGCCGTCTGGACGAATTGCTGCAGTTGTGCCGCATTCAGCGCGCCGGACTGCCGCGCAACCTCGTGGCCCTGACGGAACAGGATCAGGGTGGGGATGCTGCGGATGCCGAATCGCTGGGCCAGCTGCGGCTGTGCCTCGGTGTCGAGCTTGGCCAGTCGCAGGCGAGGCTCGAACCGGCGTGCGGCCTGCGCGAACACCGGCGCAAAACCGACGCATGGCCCGCACCAGGGTGCCCAGAAATCCACCAGTACCGGCAGGTCGCCGCGTCCGGCAATGGCGTCGAAGTTCGCGGTCGTCAGTTCGACCGGGTGCCCGTCAAACAGGGCCTGCCTGCATCGACCGCAATTCGGTTGCTCGCCCACGCGCGCAGCGGGCACGCGATTGAGCGCGCCGCAATGCGGGCAGGGGATCGTCAGTGGCGTGCTCATGGCAGACTCCGGCATGGGACGGGGTATTTCGCGCGATACCGGCAAAATGGCGGCAGCCTTGGGCAAACCCAAGCCGGCGACAGGTGCCGAGGCGGATGAGCATGAAAAGACCTTTGCATGACACCGGCGAGTCGATGCCACGGCTGCTGTTGCGTGGGCTGGTGGCACTCGGCATGTGCTGGACCTTGCCGAACAGCCTGCTCGGGTTGCTGGCCGGAATCATCGGCTGCGCATTCGGTGCGCGCATGCACTGGCAGGCGGGTGTGCTGGCTGTAGTGGTGTGCCGCTGGCCATGGCCATGGGGATCCGGCGGCGCATTGACGCTCGGTAATGTGATCCTGCATACCGGCGAACGGCTGGACACGCTCTGCTTCACCTATGCGCATCGCGCCGGCCATGGCATCGAGCCACCGGTGTCGCTGGCCGATCATGAGCGCGCGCATGTGCATCAGTACATGCTGTTCGGGCCGCTTTTCCTGCCGTTGTACCTGCTGTGCGGCGGCGTCAGTGCACGCAATCCGTTTGAACATGCAGCGGATCGCTATGCGCAGAGCGGGCGGGGTTGGTGCCCATGGGGCAGCCACGATTGACCGCCTGATGCCGCGCTTGCGCCGATCGCGACGAAGCTCCGATTGCAAAACGCCGCGGGTTGGCCGCGGCGTCTGGCGAAGGTGCTGGACAAGCGCAGTCAGTTGCCGTTCTTGCTCTTGTCGGCAGGCGCTGGTCGGGTCTGTGGCTTGGGACGATTGCCTTGGCCGGGCTTGCCTTGCGTCGGCGGTGGGCGATTGCCCTGTCCTGGTTGAGGACGATTGCCCTGGGCCGGTGGCGGTCTCTGTCCCTGGCCCGGGTTCCCGGTACCCGGCCGCGGCCTGTTCCCGTTGCCCGGCTGCGGGCGAGGCGGCGGCCTGTTCCCATTGCCTGGTTGTGGGCGCGGTGGCGGCCTGTTTCCATGACCCGGCTGTGGGCGCGGCGGTGGGCGATGAATCGGCCGCGGTGGCGGACGACTGATGATTGGACGGCGGTACCAGTCATTGCGCTGACGATAGAACGGACGATTGCTGTAGTAGTTGCTCCAGTACGTGCCGATCACGAAGCTCACGATCGGTATGCCGATGTTTGCGCCGTACTCCTGCACGATCACCGGCTGGTTTTGATACTGGTACTGGATGTAGGTGCCGGCCACCCAGCCGCGCGTGCCCATGGTGATCACATCGCACCACTCCCAGCCGGTGGTGCAGCCCTGGATATTGACCGCAGTGCCGGCGGGAACCGTGGTGATGAGCGGGTAGCTGGCATCCGGGCCGGCGCGAAGATTGAGGTTGCCGGTGACGTAGCCATCGGCAGCCTGCGCCAGGGCGGGTACGGCCAGTGCAAGGGAAGCAAGAACCAACCAGGCAAGACGTTTCATCGAGGACATCTCCCGTGTAGCCGCCCGGCAACGATCGTTGCCGGGTTCGCGTTCCATCAGGTGCCGAAGGGCCTGGTTACTCTGGACCGGATGCAGTGACGGCGCAAGCGCCTGGTCAGCCTGGCTGGATCTTCTTGTGAGGCCTGGCGTTGATGCGCTGCCAGACATGGATCGGCAATCCGGCGATCAGCAGCACCAGTCCCCACCACAGGGACTCCGCGCCCGTGCCGACCAGTGCCCACAGGCTGTACAGCAAGGCGCCCGAGGCAATCAGCTTGCGCCACCCCTGCGCGGAGACATCGATGCGCCACCATGCCAGCACGCTGATCACATACGGCAGCAGGCAGGTGGCGGTGGACAGCAGGATCGAGAAGGTGAACAGCGCGACCAGGCTGCGACTGTAGTTGGCAGCAATCAGTGCGCTGGCCAGCACGCTGCTGAGCAGCAGGCCGAAACGTGGCGTGCCGTGACGATCCACTCGCGCGAACGCTGCAGGAAACACCCGGTCCTGTGCCGCCGCCAGCGGTGTCTGCGCCTGCAGCAACACCCAGCCGTTGAGTGCACCGAAGCAGGAGACCGTGGCGACCACGCCGACGCCGACGCCGGCCAGCGGCCCCCACAACTGGCTCGCTGCATCGGCCATCGGCGCCGCTGAATTGCGCAGCACGTCGATCGGCAACAGGCCGATCACCACGGTGCAGGCGAGCATGGTGGTGATGCCGGCAATCAGCATGCCGATCACGGTGGCGCGCGGCACCGTGCGTTCGGGATCGCGCACCACGCCGGTCGGAACCGTCGCCGACTCCAGCCCGAGCAATGCCCACAGCGTCAATGCCGCCACGGCGGTGGTGACTTGGAGCAGAGGCTGGCCGCTGGGGTTGAACGGTCGATAGGCATCGAGATGGACCCAGCCCAGCCCGATCACGCCGAACAACAGCAACGGCACCAGCTTGAGCACGGTGGCGACGAACTGCATGCGCGCGGCCTCGCGTATGCCGGCCAGGTTCACCACGGTGCAGAACCACAGCGCTCCCAGCGCGCAGGCGGCACCACGCCATGGTGTTGCGGTGGCCTGCGGCCACACCGCGCCGAGACTGCCGGCAAACGCCACGGCGATCGCCGCGTTGGCCGTCCATACGCTGACCCAGTAGCTCCACGCCGCCACGAAACCCATGCCGTCGCCGAACGCCTTGCGCGCATAGCCGTAACCGCCACCATGGTTGCGCATCGCCTGCGCCAGCCATGCGTAGACCAGTGCCAGCAACAAGGCACCACCCAGGGTGAATGCCCAGCCGAGCACGCTTGCCGCACCGTACGGTGCCAACGCAGCCGGCAACAGGAACACGCCGGAGCCGATCATGTTGCCGACCACCAGCGCGATCAGCGTCCACAGGCCGAGTACGCGCGTGTCGCGACTCATGTGGGTGCGCGTGCGGTGCGGTAGGTACGGCGCAGCAGTTCGTGGAAGTGGTGCACGGCGTTCTCGCGCAGCGGATTCAACCGGCCGGCTTCGTAGGAGCCGGAGGCGAGGCCGCGCTGCACGTCCTCGCAGATCGTCACGTCCTCGTCCTGCACTTCGTCGCTGAACGCGATGTCCTTCGCGCGCCG
Organism: Rhodanobacter koreensis; assembly: GCF_054782855.1. Taxonomy (NCBI): domain Bacteria; kingdom Pseudomonadati; phylum Pseudomonadota; class Gammaproteobacteria; order Lysobacterales; family Rhodanobacteraceae; genus Rhodanobacter; species Rhodanobacter koreensis. The sequence continues at coordinate 594,202 of NZ_BAAGRR010000012.1, forward strand.
CGCCAGCGCTTCGGGGCTGGCCGCCGGAGCGTAGTAGAAATCGAATTCGACGCGGCAGCGATCGACGCCCAGCGGCAGCACCCGGTTGGTCTGCAGGCGGCCGGGCAGGATGTTGAGCATCGCGTTGGGATACAGGAAGTAGTACAGCGCCTCGCCGCTGCCGTACAGGTCGTCGCCGCTGTCCAGCGGGCTGAACTGGAACGAATACCATTGCGCCGTCTCGGTGATGTAGCTGCGGTAGTCGAGCACGCTGTTGAGGCCCGGATGGATGTGCGGCACGTGATAGCCCTCCAGGTAGTTGTCCACGTAGACCTTCCAGTTGCAGGCGACTTCCCAGCTGGCGCGGTGATGGAATTCGAAACCGGCCAGCGAGCGTTCCGGGCCGAGCCGCGCGTCGATGCCGGCGACGAATTCGTCGAACGGCGGAGCCTCGCCGGTGGCGACAAAGACCAGTCCCTGCCAGACCTGCACGCGCACTTCAGGCAGGCGGATCGTGGCCGGGTCGAAGTCCGGTGTGCGGCCCATCTCCGGCGCGCCGCGCAGCACACCGTCCAGTCCGTAGGTCCATCCGTGGTAGCGGCAGCGCAACGCGGTGGCGCCGCGGCCATCGCAACTGGCGATCGGCCCGGCGCGATGGCGGCAGACGTTGTGGAAGGCGCGAATCGTGGTGGCATCGCTGCGCACGATCAGCAACGGCAGGCCGGCAATCGCCGTCACCACATGGTCGCCTACACCGCTCAGCTGCGACTGATGGCAGACCAGCTGCCAGCTCTGCGCGAACACCGCCGTGGCATCCAGCGCCGGCATGCGTGGGTCGGTGTAGTAGCGTGCCGGCAGCGCCAGTGCATGATCCAGCGGCTGCGCAGCGAGTACGTCCGCTGAGAACAGGTCGGGAGAAAGCAGGTCAGTCATGGCCACACGCCGGTCGGATGCGATGCCGCAGTATCGACCGCCGCGCGCGCCACGGGAAGGGCGCTACGAGAACGAGTGCGGCGGGATGAACAGGTTCACCCCGCCGCACCATCATCACGTGATCCAGCGATCAGTGAGTGTCGTGGTCGTCCTTGCGCTCGGCCGGCCTGGCCTTGTCATTGGCTGGCCGGGCCGGCTGGCCATGGTTGGCGGCTGGCGGATGGTTCCCGCTGAATTGCGGCCTGGCATTCTGGACCGGCTGGGCATGATTGGCTTCCGGCTGGCGGTTGCCATATTGCTGCGGCCGGCTGTTCTGGACCGGCTGGGTACGATTGGCCTCCGGCGGACGATTGCCGTACGACTGCGGCCGCCCATTCTCGGTCGGCTGAACCGCGTGTTCCGCTCTGACCGGCCCTGGATGACCCGGCTGTGATCCGCGGTACGAAGGGTTGTAGTGATTGCCCGGGCCGCCGCGTACCGGTCCGCGGTACAGCTCATTCCGCGGCGGTGGCGGTCGGCGCGGAATGTCGCGGTGGTACCAGCTTTCGCGTTCGCGATAGAACGGCCGGCCGCGATAGTAGTTGTCCCAGTACGCACCGATCGTGAAGGCGACAATCGGAATGCCGATCTGCGCGCCGTACTCGGGCAGCAGCACGGGCTGGTCCTGGTATTCGTACTGGATGAAATTGCCGGCGATCCAGCCGCGACTGCCGTCGTTGGCGTTGATCACATCGCACCACTCCCAGCCATCGGTACAACCTTGCACGTCGACTTCGGTGCCGGCGGGAAGCTGGTCAACCAGCGGATAGCTTGGGTCGGGGCCGGCACGCAGATTGACGTTGCCGGTGACATAGCCATCTGCTGCCTGTGCGAGCGCGGGGAAGGCCAGCGAAAGTGAAGCCAATGACAGTGACGCAAGAGCAAGACGTGTCAGCCGATTCATGCGCGCGATCTCCCGCGGGTGGATGTCGTCTGCAGTATATGCGCGCGCCAGCATGCCGATGTCGAGGGCTGCCCGGCGGCGGGTTATATCCGGTACATCACCGGTATATCGACTGTACAGCTCAGCCTGCCGTTAGTGCCACGAAGCGCAACGCCACCGAGTTCATGCAGTAGCGCAGGCCGGTCGGCCGCGGACCGTCGTCGAAGACGTGGCCGAGATGGCTGTCGCAGCCGGCGCAGCTGATCGCGGTGCGATCCATGCCGAAACTGTTGTCGCGATTCTGGATCAGGTTGCGTGCCGCGATCGGCTGCCAGAAGCTGGGCCAGCCGGTGCCGGAATCGAATTCGGTGGCCGCGTCGTACAGCGCCGTGGCGCAGGCGGCGCAGCGGAACAGGCCGGCATGGGCGGGTTTCTCATGCTCGCCGCTGAAGGCCCGTTCGGTGCCGTCGCGGCGCATCACGTCGAACGCCGCCGGCGACAATCGCTGCCGCCATTGCGCATCGGTCAGCACCAGCTTCGCTACCTGGCGTGGACCGAGATCGCGGCCGTCGTCGGAAAAGATTTCCAGCAGCACGTTACCGGGCTTGCCGACCGACGTGGCGTCGGCGGCAAACAGGCGCGGCACGACCAGACTGCCGCCGACCGCCAGCAGCGCACCGCCGGCTGCCGCCGCGCGCAGGAAGCGGCGGCGATCCATCGCGAGGGTTTCATCAAGACGTGACATGGCAGCCTCCGTTGAAATGCATTTTTTGTGGTGACGACTTCAGCCGCGATCGCTCTTTCTTGAATGATGCGGAAGCGTCGCGACTGAAGTCGCTCCCGCAACGGACATCCGAATCAGCCGAACGTGAAGGCGTATGCCTGCACACCGGGGTCGAGGAAGGTGATCTCGAACAACCGCTCGCCGCTGCCGCTGGCCTGGCGCACAAGCTGGTACAGGCGCTGGCTGTCGACGCTGCCGTTGCCATCGGCATCCGTATCCATGCCGTGGTCGGCACCGGGTGCCTTGCCGTCGATGGTGACGCGGAAGCGGATCGGTTTGCCGTCGCTGCCCGGACCGAGCACCAGGTGCAGGTCACGCCCGCGGAACCGGTAGATGATGCCGCCGCCAGCGGTGTCGAGCTGTGCACTTTCGCCGTGCACGGTCCAGTGTCCGTCGAGCGACCACTGATCGGCGGTCAGCGCGCTTGGAGCGTGGTAGTCCCAGGTGTCGTCATGTGCCACCTTGCCGCCGGCGAAGTTCATTGCGCGGGCATAACCGACATAGGTTTCCGGCGAGCGGGTGGGGTCGTTCGATGCGGCGGCTTCGACGCCATGATGGTCGTCGCTGACATAGCCGCCGGGCAGGTTTTTCTGGCCGGCCTCGGTCAGCAGCTGGCGGATCACGTCTTCGCTTGCCTGGTAGCCGCCTTCGCCGAAATGGTGGTGGCGGATCTGTCCCCGCGCGTCAATGAAGTAATGCGCCGGCCAATACTCGTTGTGGAAGCCCTGCCAGATCGCGTAGTTGTCATCCAGCGCGACCGGGTAGTCGACGCCCAGATCCTTGACCGCCTTGGCGACGTTGGCCGGATCCTTCTCGAAGGCAAACTCCGGCGAGTGCACACCGATCACCACCAGGCCGTGGTCCTTGTACTTGTCGGCCCAGCCGCGCACGTACGGCAGCGAGCGGATGCAGTTGATGCAGGAGTAGGTCCAGAAGTCGACCAGCACCACCTTGCCGCGCAGCGATTCGGTCGTCAGCGGTGGACTGTTCAGCCACTGGGTGGCGCCGGCCAGTGACGGCATCTCGCCTTCCACCGGCAACGGTTCCCCGGCTTTCACCACCGGATCAGGTGCTGGTGCCGGACGCACCGCGTTGATCAGCTTCTGCTCGATACCGCCCGTGCTGGCCAGCGAGACGCGGGTGAGCAGCCCGGTATCCAGTCCAAGCGCGATGCATGCGACCCCGGCCAGCACCAGCACGCCAAGCACGCGGCGCACCCACTCGCCGGCACCCAGCGAGCGTTTCATCAAGCCGAACACCTTGCCGCCGATCAGCAGGGCGAGGCCGAGCGAGGTCGCCGCGCCGCCGGCATAGGTGAGCAGCAGCAGGGTGGTCTGCACGCTGGCGCCGTTCAGGGCGGCACCGGTCAGCAACAGTCCGAGGATCGGCCCCGCGCATGGGGCCCACAGCAGGCCGGTGGCGACGCCGAGACCGGCGGCGCCCCAGATCGAATCGCCATCGCCGGCCGAACGCTGCGACAGCCGGTTGCCCAGCGCCACGAACGGGCGGCTGATCCATTCGGCCAGATGCGTCGACAGCAGGGTCAGGCCCAGGAAGGCCAGCACCACCATCGCCACGTAGCGGCCGTACTGGTTCGCATGCACCGCCCAGCCACCGCCGAGCGCGGCCAGCGTGGCCACGGCGGCAAAGGTGATCGCCATGCCCAGCAGCATGGGGAAGCCATTGCGCATGAACGGCCGATCCGAGCGGGCAAACACGAATGGCAGCACCGGCAGGATGCAGGGACTGAGGATGGTCAGGACGCCGCCGAGGTAGGCGAGGATCAACACGAGCATGGGTTGCATCCACTGGGGGTTTGTCTGGTATTCGCCGGCCGGCCGCCGGCAGTTACATGCTTGTACGAGGTAACCCTGTCGGCGGACGCAGCGAAGACCTGTTGAGGAGCCTGCCCGGGAGCAAGCATGTCGCAAGCCTTGACCGCCACCGGCTTCATGGGTCTAGATAGTGGACTTTCCCGTTGGGCAAGTGTCCATCAGACCGTGACCGTCGAATCCACCGCTGCCAACGACAGCGAATCGCCCGAGCAGCGTCGGGCGGCGTGGATGGCGGCTGCCCAAGGGGGCGACCGGCGCGCCTATGAAAGACTGCTGGCCGATTCGCTGGGATTGATCCGCGCAGCCGCACGGCGGCAGGGCGTGGCACTTGATCAGCTGGATGACGTGGTGCAGGAAACCCTGATCACCGTGCATCGCGTGCGCCACACCTATGACCCGGCGCGCTCCTACGATGCGTGGCTCACCGCGATCGCCAGTCGCCGCGCGATCGACTCCCTGCGTAGCAGCGGTCGGCGTGATCGGCGCGAGATCCACGATGAATTCGCGATCGACAGCCACCCCGATGCTGACGATGCCAGTACCGCCACCGAGGGCCAGCAGCGCGCGCAACGATTGCGCGAAGCGATCGCCGAGCTGCCGCCGGGCCAGCGCGAGGCGGTGGAGCAACTGGGTCTGCACGAGCGCTCGCTGAGCGAGGCGGCCGAACTCACCGGACGCAACACCGGCGCATTGAAAGTCAACCTGCATCGCGCGCTGAAGGCGCTGCGCGACCGTTTCCACGGAGAACCCTGAGTACCATGTCCGACCCACGACTGCATGAGGCACTGATAGACCGCCTTGGTACCGAACTGGTGCCGGTGCGTCGTCTGTTGCCCCCGTGGCTGCGCACAGCCGGCTGGCTGCTGGCAGTCGCGGTCATTGCCGCCGTGTTGCTGAGGCATTACGGCGCGAGCGGCATGCTGCAACGCTGGGCCGCTGCGCCGGATCTGGCCTGGGCGGGCATCGGTGCGGTGCTCACCACGATCTGCGCCGCCTGGGCTGCGTTTGCGTTGGGCGTACCGGGGCATCGCGCCGCATGGGCATGGCTGCCGTTGCCGAGTGCCCTGCTGTGGATCGGTGCCAGCGGCCTCGGTTGCCTGCGCGAGTGGATCGTGCCGGGAACCCATGTCGCCAGCATGCATCAGTCAGCCGATTGCCTGATCTTCATCATCAGCTTCTCGATCCCGCTGTCGGCACTGCTGATCGTGCTGCTGCGTCGCGCCTTCCCGCTGCGACCGGTGCTTACGGCCGTGATGATCGGTCTGGCCAGTGCAGCGGCTTCAGCCAGCCTGCTGGAAATCTGCCATGCCTACGATGCCGCCGCGACCGACCTGCTGACGCACGCGCTGGCGGTAGTCATCGTGATCGCGGTGAATGCGGCGATGGGTGGCCGGCTGCTTTCGAAAGCCTGACAGTTCAGTCGCGGAAGTTGTCGAACTGCAACGGCAGCTCGACATCAGCCTTGCGCAACACCGCCATCGCCAGCTGCAGGTCGTCGCGCTTCTTGCCGCTGACACGCAGCTTGTCACCGTTGATCTGCGCCTCGACCTTGAGCTTGGCTTCCTTCAGCGAGGCAACCAGTTTCTTCGCCACCGGCTGTTCGATGCCCTGCTTGATGGTGATCTTCTGACGCGCACCGCCCAGATTCACCTCGGGTTCGCCGGCGTCCAGGGCACGGATGTCGATCTTCCGCGCCACCAGCCGGCCGCGCAGGATGTCCAGCATCTGCTGCAACTGGAAGTCGCTCGGTGCGCTTTGCGTGATGACGAAGTCATCCAGGGCGTACTTTGCGTCCACCCCCTTGAAGTCGAAACGCGTCGTCAATTCACGGTTGGCCTGGTCGACCGCATTGGTCAGCTCGTGCTTGTCGACTTCGGAGATCACGTCAAAGGAGGGCATGGCGTCAGCTCGATGGAAAGCGAAGTGGGGAGTGTAAGCGATACCCCTGGTGGATAATGCCGGATTTCCACGCTCGTCTTCCTGGCGGAAGCCGGAATGACCACCCGGGCACGGTGTCGACAACATGGTGAAATCTTGAGAACAGACGTGTTGATCATCGGCGCCGGCGCCGCCGGGCTGATGTGCGCGATCGCCGCGGGCCAGCGCGGGCGCCGCGTATTGGCGGTCGACCACGCCAACAAGGTCGGCAAGAAGATCCTGATGTCCGGTGGTGGCCGCTGCAATTTCACCAATACCGGCGCGACGCCGGCGAACTACCTGTCGGCCAACCCGCATTTCGCCAAGTCCGCACTGGCGCGCTACACCCCGGCTGATTTCATTGCGCTGGTCGAGAAACACCGTATCGCGTACCACGAAAAAGAGCTTGGCCAGCTGTTCTGCGATGACTCATCCAAGCAGATCGTGCGCATGCTGCTCGACGAATGCGCCGCGGCTGGCGTCACGGTGGAAGCAAACTGTGGTGTGCGGCGCGTGCGCAAGACGCCAGAAGGTTTCAGCGTGTTCACCGCGCGCGGCGAAGTGCATGCCGAATCGCTGGTGGTCGCCAGCGGCGGTCTGTCGATACCCAGCATGGGTGCCAGCGGTTTCGGCTACGAACTGGCGCGTCAGTTTGGTCACAACGTACTGCCGACGCGCGCGGGCCTGGTGCCGTTGACCTTGAGCGGCAAGCATCAGGAGCATTACCAGGATCTGGCCGGCGTGGCGCTGCCTGCGGTGGAAGCACGCATTGGCAAGCAGAGCTTCCGCGCCGGCCTGCTGTTCACCCACCGCGGCATCAGCGGGCCGTCGATCCTGCAGATTTCTTCCTATTGGCAACCGGGCGATGACCTGCGCATCGACTTGCTGCCCGATCAGGATGTGAGTGCGTGGCTGATCGAGCAGCGCGCCGCACGGCCACTCGCCGAGCTGAAGACCATACTCGGCGACGCGCTACCGAAACGGCTGACGCAACGCCTGTGCGAACAATGGTTCGAGAATCGGCCGATGCGTCAGTATCGCGAAGCGGAGCTGATGCAGATCGGCACGCAACTCAACGCGTGGCCGATCACTGCCAGCGGCAGCGAGGGCTATCGCACCGCCGAAGTCACCCTGGGTGGCGTCGATACCGATGGCCTGTCCTCCAGCACGATGCAGTCGAGGCTGGTACCTGGCCTGTATTTCATCGGTGAGGTGGTCGATGTCACCGGCTGGCTCGGCGGTTACAACTTCCAGTGGGCGTGGGCCTCGGGGCAGGCCGCGGGCGAAGTGGTTTAGCGGTCCGTGTTTTCGTTGCAGGTGGACGTTTCGCGTGCCCTGAACGCACGGGATGTTCCACTGCGCCATCGTTGACGATGAGGAAGCCTTCATGAAAGTCGGATTTATCGGCCTGGGCGCCATGGGCAGCGCGATGGCCAGCAACCTGGTCGCTGCCGGCCACGCGGTGACGGTGTGGAACCGTTCCGAAGCAGCCACGGAGCCGCTGGCGTCACTCGGTGCGAAGGTGGCCCGCACGGCTGACCGTGCCGCGCAGGGTGAGGTGCTGTGCAGCATGCTGGCGAACGATCAGGCAGTGCGCGAGGTATTCCTCGACGGCGACCTGCTCGATGCGATGGATCGCGGCATGGTGCATGTGAATCACGCAACCATCTCGGTGGCGCTGGCCAAGCAGCTCGTCGAGGAACACGCGAAACGTGGGCTGCAATATGTCGCCGCGCCGGTGTTCGGGCGTCCGGACATGGCGGCCGCGGCGAAGCTGAATATCCTCGCTGCCGGCCCGCCCGTGGCCATCGAGCGCGTGCGGCCACTGCTGGAGGCGATGGGCAGCAAAGTGTGGCCGCTGGGTGAGGCGCCCGAGCGGGCCAACGTGGCGAAGATTGCCGGCAACTTCATGCTGGCTGCGGCGATCGAGGGCATGGCCGAGGCAACGGCGCTGACCCGCGCGCACGGCATCAGCGCAGCGGATTTCCTCGAAGTGATGACGAATACCCTGTTCGCCGCGCCGGCCTATCAGGGCTACGGCAAGCTGATTGCCGAACAGCACTTCAAGCCGGCGGGGTTTGCGCTGCCGCTTGGCCTGAAGGATGTCGAGCTGGCACTGACGGCAGGTTCGGCGGCACGCGTCCCGTTGCCGTTCGCCGGCGTGCTGCGCGACAGCCTGCTGGAAGCTCTGGCTGCCGGCGATGCGGAACTGGACTGGTCGGCACTGGCTCTGGTGGCGGCGCGACGCGCCCATCTGGACGAGCGCAAACAAGGCTGACTGTACGAGTTCGTCATCCCGGCCTGCGCCGGGATGACGAGGCGGGATCACTCGTGCGGCAGCCAGTCGAGCGATCCGTCCACCACGGTGTGACTGCGCCCGCCGACCCAGGTCGCGCTGCCATCGATCTGCACGACCAGGCGCGCATCGTGGCCGATCTCGCGGCCCTGGCTGACGTGGTAACCGCGCGCCAGCGTGCCCTGCGGTTCGGCGTGGGCGATGTAGGCGGCGATCAGGCCGTTGGCGGCGCCGGAGGCAGGATCCTCGACGATACCGACGCCGGCCGGGAAGGCGCGCACGACGAGCTGGTAGTCCGCATCACGAGTTCGGGCGAATGCACACAGGCCCATGCTGTCGCTGGCCTGCGCCAATGCAGCGATCGCCGCATGATCGGGTTGCCATGCACGCAGGCTGGCCTCGTCGGCGACTTCGGCCAGCCACCAGCGACGGCCTCCGTCGACCAGTGCCGGCGGCAGTACGCCGGTTTCGATGCCGGTCAACGCTGCTGGCAGCAGCGGGTGCGCCGTGCGGCCGGTGTCCAGTACGCGCTCGCCGGGCGACTTCAGCAGCAGCTCACGGCTGGCACCGCTACCTTCCACCCGGATCGGCAGCACGCCGGCACCGCATTCCTGCCACAGCAGGCCATCGCGTGGTTCGGCCAGCCTGCATTCAAGCGCCGCATGTGCACTGCCGATGCTGGGATGGCCGGCGAACGGGATTTCCTTGTGCGGGGTGAAGATGCGCACGCGGTAGCTGGCTTTCGGATCGGTCGGCGGCAGCAGGAAGGTGGTTTCGACCAGGGCGGTCCAGCGCGCGAAACGCTGCATGGCCTCGTCGCTCCAGTCTTCAGCGCCGATGACCACGCCAAGATGATTGCCGCCGCCGAGAGTCGCAGCAAAGACGTCCAGATGCAGGTAACGAAGCAAGGTCGTGGTTCCGTGACGCAGCAGGAAGCTGCGTGAAACGGCGGATGATAGCCGTGCCGCCGCGTTCAGGGCAGTGACCTTTCGGAATATCGGCGCGGGTCATGGGACATAAGAACTGGTCGAGCGGGGCGACGTGTGCGGAAAGTCGACAAGCGCGGGCCGGAGCGCCAAGATGCCGGGGTTTGTTCACTTGCTGCGGAACTGTTCATGCTGATTACCCTGGCCATCATCGCCATCACCTGCATCGTCTCGTTCATGGCCTTCAAGAACACCCGGCTGATGAACGACCTGATCCTGTGGCCGCCGGCGATCACCCGTCATCGCGAATACCACCGGCTGGTGACCTACGGATTGGTGCATGCGGATTTCAACCATCTGCTGTTCAACATGATCACGCTGTTCTTCTTCGGGCGGTCGATGGAGGGGTTCTTCGCCGACCGACTGGGCATGCTCGGTTTCGCGTTGTTCTATATCGGCGGCCTGGTGATATCGATCCTGCCGACCTATCTGAAGAATCGCGGCAACCCCAATTACCGCAGCCTCGGCGCTTCGGGTGCGGTGTCGGCGGTGCTGTTTGCATACATTCTGCTGGCGCCGTGGTCGCGCATCATCGTGCTGGTGGTGCCGATGCCGGCGATCGTCTACGCCGTGCTGTACACCGGTTACTCGATCTACATGGATCGGCGCGGCCAGGGCAGCGTCAACCATAGTGCGCATCTGTGGGGTGCGCTCTATGGCGTGATCTTCACCTTGCTGATGGAGCCGCGGGTGTTGCCGTATTTTCTCAATGCGCTGATGCGCCCAAGTTTCTGATGTGCGGGTGCACCGACAGTCGATGCATTCATTCGATGCGCCGAGACTGAACGGCATTTGCGGCGATGGGTGCCGACGGCGATCGAGGCGCGCATACTGGCTTGGCCCCATCGACCACCGCAGGAGAAAGCACGCATGGCCACGACCCGCAAGTCAGCCGCGAAGAAATCCGCGGCAAAGAAGGCGCCTGTCAAAAAGGCGGCCACCAGAAAAACGTCTGCAAAAAAGACATCCGGACGCAGCACAGCCCCTCGCAAGACAGCCGTGAAGAAGGTCGCCGCGAGCAAGTCAGCGACGAAGAAGCGGGCGCTGAAGAAGTCGGCGGCGAAGAAAGCCGCCGCCAGAAAGCCTGCTGCAAAGAAAACGGTAGCGAAGAAAGCCGCGGCCAGGAAACCGGCGGCGAAGAAGGTCGGTACCAGGAAAATCGCGGCCAAAAAGGTCAGTACCCGCAAGGTCGCTGCGAGGAAGGCTGTCGCGAAGAAGCCGGTCGCCCGAAAGGTCGCCAGGAGTCCAGTCAGCAAGGCCGCTGCCAGGCCGGCTGCGGGCAAGCCGGCGAGCAAACCGGCAGTCGTCAGGAAGGCAGTCGCGCGCAAACGCCCGGTGGCCGAGGCGCCGATCAAGCACATCAGTCCGGAAGAAGCGGTAGCACATATCCAGGCGCTGCTTGAAGCCAAGCAGGAGCGGGTACGGCAGGGACCAAGCTGGCCAGGCGCCAATCCGGCGCAGCCAGGTGCGAATGGTGCAGAGTTGCATCCACCCGTGGCTGCAACAGGTGGCGAGTACGGCGATGGTCGCGTGCTGGCCGCCCAGCGCGGGGAGCAGGGCCGGCGCAAGGACTGATCACGCCTGCAGCCTGTCCACACTACATGGCTGGCGGGTAAACACCGTCCGGTCACGCATCAACACTCAGTACGTGTTCAAGCACCACGTCGCAGCATGGTGTCGTCACTCCAGAAGGAGACGGATCATGAAACGCCTTTTCGCCGGTCTTGCCCTGATTGTCGCTGCGGCGACACTGTCAGGCTGTTATTACGACCCGGGCTATGTGCGAAGCGCCGGCTACGGCGGTGCCTACTACACGGGTACCGCGGTTTATGGTGACGGCTACTACGCGGGGCCGGGCTATTACGACGGCGGCTACTACGGTTATTACGGATGCTGCTACGCGCCAGGCGTGAATCTCTGGTACGGCGGGCCAGGTTATTACCGCGGTGGCTATGGCTACCGTGGTTATTACCATGGCTATCATGGTCAGGGTGGACACTGGCAGGGAGGCCATGGGCCTACCGCTACTGGGCACGGCCACGTTTCGAATGGCGGCGGACACAGTGGCGGCTACACCCATCACCACTAGGCAAGCCTGACGCTTCAGGCACAATCGCGGCATGCTCCGATTCCGGTATGTGCCGCGACGCATTTGCTTTCCAGGGCTCATCGTCATCACGGCGGTGAGCCTTGTGTTATGCGGTTGCAGCAGCCTGCGCTATTACACGCAGGCCGTGCACGGTCAGGGCGAGCTGGTCTTCCATCGGCACACCGTGAGCGCGATGGTGAGCGACCCGGTGACCGCCCCGAAACTTGCCGCCCGCCTGCAACTGGCGCAGCAGGCACGCCGGTTCGCCTCGCAACGGCTGGCCTTGCCGGACAACCGTAGTTACACCAGCTACGTCGACCTGCACCGGCCGTACGTCGTGTGGAACGTGTTTGCCACGCCGCGATTTTCGATCGACGCGGTGCCGCAATGCTTTCCGGTCACCGGCTGCGTCGCCTATCGCGGCTGGTTCAGCGAGGCCGACGCGAAGGCCGATGCGGCGAAACTGCAGGCCCGTGGCGACGATGTATGGGTCGGCGGCGTGCCGGCCTATTCCACGCTGGGCTGGTTCGCCGATCCGATCCTCAGCAGCATGTTGAGCTGGGACGACGACGAGCTCGACAGCACGATCTTCCACGAGCTGGCGCACCAGCTGATCTACGTGAAGGACGACACCGCATTCAACGAATCCTTCGCCACCTTCGTGCAGACCGAGGGCTTGCGCGAATGGCGGCAGTCGCGGGGACTGCCACCCCAGGATGATGGCTACCAGACGATGGACGATGGTTTCACCCGGCTGGTGCTGGACCTGCGTGATCGTCTGAAGAACCTCTACGCCAGCGGTGTCGATGAGTCGGCGATGGAGGCCGGCAAGCAGCGCGAGATCGAGGCATTCCGCACGCGCTATACGCAGTGGCGCGACCACGGCTGGCCGAACGATCACCGCTACGACGCATGGGTGGCAGAGCCGATCAACAACGCGCGACTGCTTCCGTTCGGTCTGTACGACCAGTGGACGCCGGCGTTTGAGGTGCTGTTCACGCGCGCCGGGCGCAGCTGGCCGGCGTTCTATGCCAGTGTGCGTGCATTGGCGAAGTTGCCCAAGGCGCAGCGGGAGCAGCGGCTGCAGGGGTTGCTGGCTGACAGCCGGATCAATACAGCCGTCACGGAGAGGCGCAACTGACTCAGTGTGCCGATTTGTGGTTTGCCATGTAATGCAGGTACGCCAGTAGCGCATCCAGATCGGCATCGGACAACGTCTGCGTGTCGAAGCCCTGCATTTTCGCCTGTGGCCACTGCCGCAGTGACTGCGGGTTGCGAACGAAAGCGCGCAGCAGGTCGGCACGCAGGTATTCGGTGGGGCTGTGCGGAATGTTGAGATCCGGCCCGAGTCGTGCATCGCCCTGGCCGTTGAGCGTGTGGCAGGCGAAGCAGATGCGCTGGAATACGACGAAGCCGCGTTGCACTTGGCCGTCCGCCGGCAACGATGGATCGGGCACGATCGCGGGGAAGCGTGCGGCCACGCTGTCCAGCTTGCGGATCATCACCAATTGGTACGGCCATTGTTCCGGGCTGACATGGGCGGCTTGCGGCTGCGTCCACACCACGTAGAACGGTCCGGCGTGGCCGTGGTCCTTGCTCAGTGCGGGCCATGGATGGGCCGGGTCCTCGATCGCCAGCCACGCTTTGCTGCCGCGCTGGTTCAGGATGATTGCCGCTGGAATCTCTGCAGCAAAGCCATCGGCGGCAACGAACTGCAGGTGGTCGCCGGGGCCGATGTCCTTGAGCAGTGCGGCGAGTGGGACGGCGCGGTAATGCATCGCATGTCCGAACGCCACATCGGCGGGAATCGTGATGTCGCGCGCGTCGGTGCGAGCCAGCAGTTGCGCGGTGCCGTAGATGTGCACGCCATCGCCGAGATCGATCTTCAGCTTGGCCGCTGCCGCGGGCAGCGCCACGCTCAGTGCCAGCAGGCACAGGATCAGCAGCTTCATGGCGGGCTCCGGCAGGGATGTAAAGAAATTGTAGGGCCAGTCGTGGCGGCTGGGACACGATGGGCGTGTGCTGGCCTCATGCTTTCCAGCCTGTCGGCAAGCTGAACAAATTTCAGCATGCACGTTGAACTCACGTCATGGCAGCCACACTAAGCCCATGTATCGCCGTGATGGCGACAGGAAGTGGCACAGATCATCGTGACACTGAGGGGCCGGCCTTTCCTCCCCTGGAGGCCGCCTGACAAACCCCATCAGTCCTCCCCTGGCTGATGGGGTTTATTTTTGCGCGGATGAACGTGGTTCGCGTGAGATGCGCCCCGACATGGATAATGGCTGCGCGCACATCCCTTTCCCCGTCAGGGCGACTGATGATCATCGATTCACTGCTCGATACCGACCTTTACAAGTTCTCGATGATGCAGGTGGTGCTGCACCAGTATCCAGCCGCCCAGGTCGAATACCGCTTCAAGTGCCGCAATGCGGGCATCGACCTGGTGCCGTATATCGACGAGATCCGCAGCGAGCTGGTTGCGCTGTGCCAGCTTCGTTTCACGGTGGACGAGCTCGATTACCTGCGTACGTGGCGTTTCATCAAGAGCGATTTCGTCGACTTCCTCGGACTGTTCCAGCTCAACGAGAAGTATGTGGAGATCACGCCTGCAGCAGCAGGCAATGGCGAGATCGAGATACGCATCCGCGGGCCGTGGCTGCATACGATCCTGTTCGAGGTACCGCTGCTGGCGATCGTCAACGAGGTGTATTTCCGCAACACCAGCGCGGGGCTTGACCTCGCTGAGGGCCGGCAGCGCCTGCGCGCGAAGATCGCGCTGCTGCGTGACACGCCTGGCTACGCCGGTTGCCGCATTGCCGACTACGGCACGCGCCGGCGTTACTCGCGGGTATGGCAGGAAGAGGTGGTGACCACGTTGCGCGATGGGCTCGGCACCCAGCTGGCCGGTACCAGCAATGTGTGGCTGGCGCGCAAACTCAACCTGATCCCGCTGGGTACGCTGGCGCACGAGTACCTGCAGGCGCATCAGGCGCTGGGTCCGCGCCTGCGCGATTCGCAGGTGGCGGCGCTGGAGGCCTGGGCGAAGGAATATCGCGGCGATCTCGGCATCGCGCTGTCGGATGTCTACGGGCTCAGTGCGTTCCTGCGCGATTTCGACATGTATTTCTGCAAGCTGTTCGACGGCACCCGGCATGACTCCGGTGATCCGTTCGAATGGGGCGAGAAGGTGCTGGCGCATTACCGTGCAAACCGGGTCGATCCGCGCAGCAAGGTACTGGTGTTCAGCGACGGGCTGGATATCCCGAAGGTGATGCAGCTTTATGCGCATTTCCGCGATCGCTGCCTGCTCGCGTTCGGTGTCGGTACCAACCTCACCAACGACGCGGGGCCGACGCCGCTCAACATCGTGATCAAGATGATCCGCTGCAACGGCCAGCCGGTGGCCAAGCTGAGCGATTCGCCCGGCAAGAACATGTGCGAGGACGCGGCCTATGTGGCCTACCTGCGCCAGGTGTTCGAGATACCCGCAACGCAGGGGTGAGCGTTCAGAACGCGGGCAATACCGCCCCGTGGTACTTCTGCTCGATGAAGGCCTTCACCTCGGGGCTGGTCAGCGCCTTCGCCAGCTTCTGCACGCGCGGATCGTTCTGGTTGTCCGGGCGACCGACAAGGTAATTCACATAAGGTGAATTCTTGTCCTCGATCAGCAAGGCATCCCTGGTCGGGTTGAGACCGGCGGCCAGCGCATAGTTGGTGTTGATGAGGGCGAGATCCACTTCGTCCAGCGTGCGCGGCAACATCGCGGCCTCGAGTTCGCGGAACTTCAGATGCTTCGGGTTCGCGGTGATGTCCTTCACCGTGGACAGCTCGTTGGTCGGATCCTTCAGCGTGATCAGTCCGTTTTTCGCCAGCAGCAGCAGCGCTCGGCTGTTGTTGCTGGGATCGTTCGGGATGGTCACGCTCGCGCCGTCGGGCAGCTGGTCGATGCTCTTGTACTTGTGCGAGTACGCACCGAACGGCTCGATGTGCACCCCGGTGATGATCGTCAGATGAGTGCCGCGTTCACGGTTGAATGCATCGAGATATGGCTTGGTCTGGAAGTAGTTGAGGTCGATGCTCTTCTCGGCCACCTGGGTGTTCGGCTGCACATAGTCCGCGAACACCTTGATCTGCAGGTTCACTCCCTCCTTGGCCAGGATGGGCTGAACCTGCTTGAGGATCTCCGCATGCGGTACCGCAGTCGCGGCCACGGTCAGCGTGTGGTCGTCCTCTTTGGGCGCGGAGCAGCCTGCCAGCAGGATCAAGGCGGTGGCGAGGGTGGCAAGCAGTAGTCTCATGGTCAGTATTCACTTGTGCGTTGCACAATAATAAGCCGTCTAGACTGCCAAACACAAACGTGAGGTTTAACGAGTCACGTCTTCGGCGTGGCATAGCCAGCCAGCAAGAGCAGGGCCAGGATGGCGGCGACGGCGGCAAGCAGCAATCTCATGGCGGCGATTCTCATGGGCGGCCAACGAAAGTAGGCCGTCCGTACCGCCAAACACAAATAACCAAATCAGCGGCGGTTATAACGCGACACGATGTGGTCGCCGAGCATCTGCAGCAGTTGCACCAGCACCACCAGCAGCGCCACGGTGACTACCATGTAATCGGACTTGTAGCTGAGGTAGCCGTAGCGGTAGGCCAGGTCACCCAGGCCGCCGGAACCGATCGCGCCACCCATCGCGGTATAGCCGACAAGGGCGATCGCGGTGACGGTGATGCCGGCGAAGATGCCGCCGCGCGCTTCGGGCAGCAACACGTGGCGCACGATCTGCCACAGGCCGGCGCCCATCGCCTGGCTGGCTTCGATCACGCCCTGCTGCACCTCGCGCAACGCGGTTTCCACCAGCCGCGCGAAGAACGGCGCGGCGCCGATCACCAGCGGCGGAATGGCGCCGCGGATGCCGAGCTTGGTGCCGACCAGGAAATACGTCACCGGCATCAGCACGATCATCAGGATGATGAACGGCACCGAGCGCAGGATATTCACCAGCAGCGAAGTGACGGCGTAGAGCTTCGGCATCGGGCGCAACTGGCCCTTGCCGGTGAGGTACAGCAGCACGCCCAGCGGCAGGCCGATCAGCACGGTGAGCAGCAGCGAGCCGCCGAGCATCAGCAGGGTGTCGATACAGGCGCGACCGAGTTCGCTCCAGTCGTCGATGTTCGGGAACAGCCTTTGCAAGAGGTTCATCGGGGTAGCTCCTCGATCTCGATGCCCGCTTCGCGCAACGCGGCCAGCGCAGCGTCCACTTGTTCACCCTGCATGGCGAGGGTGAGCTGGCCGTAGGGCAGGTCCTTGATGCGGTCGATGCGCCCGGCGAGGATGTTGAAGTCGATGCCGGTCTCGCGGGCAATGCGGCCCAGTGCGGGTGTCAATGTGGTGTCGCCACGGAAACTGAGTCGAAGGATGCGTCCGGACACCTGCGCGAATGGCGCCAGTTCGCTGGCCGCCTCCTCGGGCAGGGCCTCGTTGACGAAACGCCGGGTTGTCGGGTGCTGCGGATGCAGGAATACATCGGCCACCGGGCCGCGCTCCACGATCACACCGGCATCCAGCACCGCCACGCGATCGCATACGCGGCGCACCACGTCCATTTCATGGGTGATCAATACGATGGTGAGCTTCAGTTCGCGGTTGATCTCGGCCAGCAGGTCCAGCACCGAGGCGGTGGTCTGCGGGTCGAGCGCGCTGGTCGCCTCGTCGCACAGCAGGATCGACGGCCGGTTGGCCAGCGCGCGGGCGATGCCGACGCGCTGCTTCTGCCCGCCGGAGAGTTGCGACGGGTACTTGTCGGCGTGCGCGGTGAGCCCGACGCGTGCCAGCAGCTCGTCGACGCGTGCACGGATAACTCCGGCATCGCGTTCACCGGCCAGTCGCAGAGGAAACGCGACATTGTCCGCCACCGTCTGCGAGGCGAGCAGGTTGAAATGCTGGAAGATCATGCCGATCCTGCGGCGTTGCGCGCGCAGTGCCGGCTCGGCCAATGCGGTCATCTCGATGTCGTCGACGAAGATGCTGCCGCCGGTGGGTCTTTCAAGCAGGTTGATCAGCCGTATAAGCGTCGATTTGCCTGCGCCGGACAGGCCGATGATGCCGAATACTTCGCCATCGGTGACGTCCAGGCTGAACGACTGCAGCGCGGGAATGTCCCGGCCGTCGACGCGGTAGGACTTGTGGACATCGACAAAGCGGATCACGGCGGAGGATTCGACCTGCGGGCGGAAACGCCATTCTATGCCACGGGCATGGCCGGTGATGGCGTAGACTGCTGGATTGACCAAGGCAACCGGAGCGCGACCATGTCCAGCGTCTACGATTTCACCGTCCGCGATATCGATGGCAACCCGCGCTCGCTGGCCGAATGGCGCGGCAAGACGCTGCTGATCGTCAACGTCGCGTCCAAGTGCGGTTTTACGCCGCAGTACAAGGGGCTGGAGACGCTGTGGCAGGACCAGCGCGATCGCGGGCTGGTGGTGCTGGGCTTCCCGTGCGACCAGTTCGGCCACCAGGAACCCGGCAGCGAAGCCGAGATCATGGATTTTTGCAGCACCCACTTCGACGTGACGTTTCCGATGTTCTCCAAGATCGAAGTCAATGGCGAGCATGCCGATCCGCTCTACCAGTGGCTGAAGAGCGAGGGCAAGGGCATCCTCGGCAGCGAATCGATCAAGTGGAATTTCACCAAGTTCCTGGTCGATGAGCAGGGGCATGTGGTGAAGCGCTATGCACCCACCGATACGCCGGAGAAGATCGCCAAGGACACGCTGGCGCGACTGGCCGGCTGATGACGATTGGCGGTGGCGTTCAATCGCTGCCGCGATACTCCGCCAGCATCACGGCGATCGCGTCCAGATCGCTGCTGGCGCTGGGGCCGTCCACAGGCGGCTCATAGTTGTTGAGCATGATCGCGAACGCCAGCCGTTCACCCGTGGCCGTGGTGACGTAGCCGGCCAGGCAATGCACGTAGGCCATGCTGCCGGTCTTCGCATGCACGTTGTTTTCGGCAGGTGTGCCGCGCATGCGTCCGATCAGGGTGCCGTCCACGCCGGCAATCGGCAGTGCGTCGCGCAATGCGGCTGCATAGGGCTGGGCGGCCATATAACCAAGCAGGCGGATCAGCGCAGTCGGCGTCGCCAGATCGCGTCGGGACAGTCCGGTGCCTTCGCCGATCAGGCTGGTCGAGGGTGGAATCCCGATCTGCGCCAGCCACTGCTGCAGTGCCTTGATGCCGTAGCTCTCGGTGCTGGTGAAACCCGCCGGTGGCTTCGAGATAGTGGCCTGCTCGTGCGCGCCGACATTCAGCAGCAGGTTCTGCAAATACAGGTTCTGCGAGCGTTTGAGGCCCCGCTTGAGGATCTCCAGCAGCGGAGGCGACCCTATCTCGCCGACCATCTGGGTATGTGCCAGCAGGCCGGTGTCATCCTGGGGCCAGTGCAACGCCTGCAGTTGACCGATGACGTGGATGCCGCGGCGCTGCAGTGCATTGTTCAATTCTCGTCCGGCCTGCAGGGCAGGGTCCGCCATGGCCAGCTTGAATTGTTGTGGCGGCGCCTGTGCGGGCACATTGCCGAAGGCATGCAGCGTGTCGGAACCCGGTGCGCGGTACAGGTTTATGTCACCCGTTGTGCGTGGCAGGGTGGTAGTGATCTGGCCGGACACGTGCGGCCGCGCGTCGATCGGCGTGAAACTCAGGCTGGCCGGCAGGCCAGGGGCACCCCCGGGGGTCACCGTGATATCGACGATGTTCTCCTGCACGCTGAGTGCCGAGGAGGGCACGGCAAACGAGCTCTGCAGATCGCCGGCTTCCCAGCCGGTGCCGAAGGTCGGACCAGTGAAATAGCTGTCGTCGACGATCAAGTCGCCATGCACCGAGCGCACGCCGCGAGCAGCCAGCTGATCGGCCAGCTGGTCGGCCCAGGCGATGCTGCCGGCCGTGCCCAGGGTGGGATCGCCCATGCCGTAAAGGATCAGCGGGCCATTCAGGCGGCCGTCGTGACCGCACCCGCTGCTCAGTAGCCGGGTTGGAATACGGTAATCGGTACCGAACGTGGCCAGGCTCAGCCCGGCGGTGAACAGCTTGGCGGTGGAGGCCGGCTGCAGCAGTTGGTCGGCATGGTGCGCATAAAGTGTACGGCCGCTGTCCAGTGAGGCCACGGCAATGCCCCAACTGGCTGCGGCAAAACGGGGCTGTCCGATGTATGCATCGATCCGCGCCGCCAGTGGCGATGCGCTGGCCGTGATCGTACTTGTCTGCGGCGTCGACGCGGCCGTCGGCAGCGTGGTGAAACATGCGCCAACCAGCAGCAGGAATGAGGCGAGACGGTGTCGGTGACAGCTGGGCGGCAGGCTCATGGCCCCAGTATCGCCAATCCCGCCATCGCCTGCAGGGGGCGGCATGTCGCGGTTCTGCTAACCTTGCCGGTTCGTGTCGGCATCTGGCCGGCGGACTTGAACCTATTCGCGAGACTCCCATGCAGATTGCCCAGAACGCCGTTGCCGCCTTCCATTACACGCTGACCGATGACCAGGGCCAGGTCATCGACAGCTCCGAGGGGCGCGAACCGCTGACCTATCTGCACGGCAGCGGACACATCGTGCCTGGCCTGGAAAAGCAGATGGAAGGCCGTGCGGCCGGTGACAAGTTCATTGCCGACGTGGCGCCCGAGGAAGGCTACGGCGTGCACCACGCCGAGCTGATGCAGGAAGTGCCGCGCGAGGCGTTCCAGGGCGTCGAGGACATCCAGCCGGGCATGCAGTTCCAGGGCCGTGGCCCGCAGGGCGAAATCAACGTCACGGTCACCAAGGTCGAGAATGACAAGGTGTTCATCGACGGCAACCACCCGCTGGCCGGCAAGACCCTGCATTTCGCGATCGAGGTGACCGATGTGCGCGCGGCCAGTGAGGAAGAACTGGCGCACGGCCATGTGCACGGTGCCGGTGGTCATCACCACTGATACGCGCTATGGCGACATGACCGCGATCCGGCAACGCAAGGGCCCGGTGATGAAGAATCACCGGGCTCTTGCGTTGGTGATCTCAATACCAGTCGAGCAGCGAGATGCCGACGCCGAGATAGGTGGCGTTGTGGTTGTAGTCGATCATGCTTTCGCCATAACCCTTGAAGGCTTCCATGTAACCGCGCAGATTGCCGACCAGCGGAAAGCTCCAGGTGAACTGGGCGGCACCATGGCTTTCGCTGCCGCCACGCAGCGAGTGGCGTAGCATCAAGCCGAATTCCTGACCATGCCATTCGTGGATGATCTGCATGTCGCCGCGGCCCATGTAGTTGCTGATGTCGGGGTTGTTGTCGTCCGCGCGTGATTCGGGAATGCGCCACCACGGGCGCAGCATCACGGTCCAGCCGTCGCGCTCGAAACCGATCTCGGCCATCACCCGGTTCCAGCTGCGCGAGAGCGGATCGGATTGACCATTGGACTGGTGATCGACGCCGATGCCAAGCAGTCGTCCGTCCCAGCCGAACACCTCATAGTGGGTGTTGAACATCAGGATGGCTTCGGGTTCGTAGTTGGTTTCGCGGAAGGGGCGCGAGGCCTGCGAGTTGTAGACCTGCCAGTGCGAGTCCTGCGTATAAGCCACCCAGAGGTCGCCGGCATCACCGAACACACCCTGCCATACCTTGGTCTTCAGGCTGAGCTGGAATTTCGACTCGACATTGTCCAGTTGCCGCGGTGAGGTCACCGTATTGACCGGGTTGGGGCTGTGCGGCTCATCGTTCTGATTGCTGGTGGCAAACACCGGCATGACATAGACCGGTTTGTAGCCGCGCACGTTGAACGTGCCGAGCTTGCTCTCGGGCGAGAGCTCCCAGCGGCTGTCAAGCAGCGACAGCGGTTGCGCAACCTCGCTATTGGCTTGCGTCGAAACCGTCGATGTGCCGTTCCTGTCACGACCGAAAACCCCCGTGGTGACGGCTTGCCGATCGACCCGCTTTTGCGCGGCGGGCAGATTGACCCGGCCAGTGGCCTTGTCATAGCAGGCCAGCCGCTGGGCATCGCTTTCGATCCCGGTGCAGGCGCGGATATCGGTAGGATCCGGATTCTGCGCATGGCTGGAACTGGCAAACAGGCAGGCGGCCAGTGCCAGGTGTACCGCAACGGAATGAGGCTTCATCAAGCGCTCCGCATCGGATGATCGGGTCCGGAGAAATCGAGTTCGGAGTTTAGGCGACACAGATCGATTGACGGGATGGGGCCGCGCATGTCGCCGACAAAAAAGCCGGCCACAAGCATGCTCGTGGCCGGCTCCATACATCAGACCTTATTGAAGCTGCTTTATCCACTGCTCGTATTGGGATTTGCTGACACGAGTACCGTTGTGGCTGGCATTCAGGAAGTCATTGGCCAGTGGCGGATAGGCGCTGGCCTGGTCGGCGGTGATCCATTTGCTGCCACCCGACAGTTGCTCGAATGACGGTGCCGGCCCGACCGACGGTGCCGGGGGTTGAACACTTCGCACGGTGACCTGTGCCTGGGCGGCCGGAGCAGGCGCTGCATTGTTCATGGATTGGTCGGGGGCAGGAGGCGGCGCCATGGGCGCGCTGGTTGCAGGCGGCGGCGGAGGCGGTGGAGGCGGGGTGTCCTGGGCCAGCAACGTGCCGGCGAAAAAGAATGCGCCAATGGTGATGGTCGATAGCAGTGGCTTGCGGAATTTCATCGTGGATACTCCATGCCAGAATAGTGGAAAGTTCGTATGCGCCCGGAAGCGTTCAATGCGGGGAGAACACTCGTCGCGGCTACCGGACTCGAGATCACGCTAGCAGAGCCTTTGTAAATGCCCGCTCAATATCCTCGTCGTGAATCCGTGAAGATGCCGTGTCGTTGAGCGCAGCTTCAGTCAATGGCCGCATGCTGACCCTGTCGCAGGCGCGTTTGCTGCAGCTGTCTGCGCAGGGTCTCTTGCAGCCGTTGCGCCGCCGCCCTCGACGCAGTGACGTGGTGGCAACGATCGAGCGCATGCGTCTGCTGCAGATCGACACCATCCATGTAGTCGCACGCAGCCCGTATCTGGTGTTGCATGCCCGTCTCGGCGATTACCCGATGGCATGGCTGGACGAAGCGCTGGCGCAGGGACAACTCGCCGAATGCTGGGCGCACGAGGCATGTTTCGTCGCCGCGACCGATGTCGGCCTGCATCGTGGCTGGCTGGGTCAGCGCGGGAATCACTGGGCGCACCGGCATGCCCAGCGCATGCATCGCGAACAACGCACCCACATGGACGCACTGCTGGATGGCATTCGCGCTACCGGTCCGGTGCGCGCTGCGGACTTTGCCCGCAAGGATGCCGGCGCAACGGCGGCAAAGACGGGCTGGTGGGAATGGAAACCGGAGAAGCGCTGGCTGGAAGCGTGGTTTGCACTTGGCGAGCTCATGGTGGCGCGGCGCGAGAACTTCCAGCGTGTCTACGACCTGGCTTCAAGCGTGCTGGCCCGGCTCGATCCACCGCTCGATACCCGTGCTGCGGCGCTTTCCGCGGCGGATCTGCGGCAACGCTTCATTCTCGACAGCGTGCATGCGCTGGGTGTGACCCAGGCTGGCTGGATTGCCGACTACTATCGGTTGAAACCGGCCGTGACCGAACGGGAACTGGCGCCGCTGCTGGCCCGTGGCGACCTGCTGAGCGTGCCGGTACAAGGCTGGAAGGTGCCGGGCTACGTCCATCGTGATCATGCCGAAATGCTGAGCCGGGCGATGCAGGGTCGCCTGCGTGCCACCCATACCACCGTGCTGTCGCCGTTCGATCCGCTGGTATGGGATCGGGCGCGGGCGTTGGCGATGTTTGACTTCGAGTACACCATCGAGTGCTACACGCCGGCAGCGCGACGACGCTATGGCTACTTCGTGCTGCCGATCCTGCATCGCGGCCGGCTGGTCGGCCGGCTGGATGCCAAGGCCCATCGTGGCGAGGGCGTGTTCGAAGTCAAGGCACTGTTCCTGGAATCAGGGGTGACACCCGAACCCGGGCTGGTGCAGGCGGTGGCCGCAGCGATTGCCACCACGGCGCGTTGGCATGGCACACCCGAAATCCGACTGGGGCGCACGCAGCCCGCAGACCTGGCGAAGGTGCTGCGGGCCTCCTGGCGAGTTGCAGGATAGGCGCAACTCTCCTATGTGGCCTTATGGCGTGCTGCTGGCGGATGCAGGGTTCGCCGCACATGACTTGCCATGCAGGGCCTCACGCAATGAGGCGGCCAGCGAATTGCAGCGAGCGGCCAGTTGCGGGCGGATATCCGGATTTTCCGAATCCCGCAGCAAGCTGGTGCGCATGGCCTGGTAGCGTTCCGGTAGCTGGCTTGGCGTGAAGACGCCTGCAGCGCGGTGGCAGGCCATGTAGCTGGACAGATAGTCGTCACAGGCGGGGATGCCGGTATGGTCGGGCAGGTTGACCTCCTCGACCGTGATATGGCCCTTGGGAGTCGCGTTGTGGTGCGGATGGTGTGTGCCGGTACCGGCCCCCGATGGGGTCGAGGCCGTTGCCGCTGAGGTTGCAGTCTTTGACGTGGTCGAGGTCGTGGTTTGATGGGCGCAGCCGGCCAGCAGCAGGATGGCAATCATGCCGGCCAGGGTCAGACGGGGCAGGGTGGGCATGCTGGGTGCTCCTTGGTGATGATTCTGCGGAAGGTGTAACTATCCCGCAGTATCGGTGGGGTGGCTGGACTCACACTAGACCGGGTTCGAGGTAAAGAAAATCTGAATTTGTCATCCTGTGGACAAAATCAGTGCAAACGTTTTCATTCCATGTCGCACTGCGCAATCTCGCATCCCCTCAATTCTGCCGTTATGATTTGCCTACTGTGTTTGCCGGGGTCAGCAGAGTTTGTGACCCGATGCAGCCGATCCACGATCTGCCTCATCGTTCACCCCAGGGTTGTTTCCTTGCACACCAGTAAGCCGTCCTGTCGCAGCATGCAGGTCGAGTCTTCAAACCCAATGGAGTGATTAACTATGTCTGATCGTCAGATCGGTACCGTCAAATGGTTCAACGACGCCAAGGGCTTTGGTTTCATTGCCCGCGACAATGGTCCGGATGTTTTCGTGCATTTCCGCGCGATTGCAGGCTCTGGCTTCAAGAGCTTGCAGGAAGGCCAGCAGGTTTCCTTCAAGGTGGTGCAGGGCCAGAAGGGCCTGCAGGCCGATGAAGTAACCCCGGCCTGATTGCCATTCGGGCGCAAGGGAAACCGGGCAGCGATGCCCGGTTTTTTGTTGCCCGGATAATGGCCACGACAGGCTGCTTGACAAATCACTTGCAAACTGAAAATCCGTTATGCTTTGGGTACTGCGTTTGCTCGGCCACGTGCGTGCCCGGTACGGGTTTCCTGTGAATCCTTATCGTTACACCCGATCACCCTGCATGCCCAGTAAACCGTCGGCCCGTTGGGGCCGGTTTGTCTCAGCGTCTGGAATGGATCGGAGTGAGTCATGTCGGATCGTGAAGTGGGTACCGTCAAGTGGTTCAACGACGCCAAGGGTTTCGGCTTTATCAGCCGGGAGAATGGCCCTGACGTGTTTGTGCATTTCCGCGCCATCAGCGGCACGGGATTCAAGAGCCTGCAGGAAGGGCAGAAAGTGAGCTTCAAGGTCGTCGATGGCCAGAAGGGCTTGCAGGCCGAAGACGTCACACCGGCTTGATGGGGGTGATGGCATCCGGAAGAGGCCGGCGCAAGCCGGCCTCTTTTGTCGTGGCCGCTGCAATTCGCTAGCCTGCCCGGATGCCCGATTTCCTTTCCAACAAAACACCCAGCCCGACGCCGGCGGCAACGGCCGCACCGATAGAGCAGACCATCATCCCGGTTTCGGTGGAGGACGGTTCGCGTTTCGAACTGCTGTGCGTGCATCCCGCGGGAACATGGCACCAGTTGCTGTATTGGCTGCCGGCGATGGGCATTCCTGCCCGGCATTACCTGCCGCTGGCCGAGGCGCTGGCCGCGCGGGGCATCGCGGTGGTCGTGCACGAATGGCGCGGCATCGGTTCGAGCAACCGACGCGCAGGTCACCATGACGACTGGGGTTATCGTGAGTTGCTGACCCAGGATCTGCCGGCAGCCCGGGCCGTCGTGCACGTGCGCTGGCCGCAGGCGGCTTGTTGGCTGGGCGGGCACAGCCTGGGAGGACAGCTGGGCTCGATGTATGCCAGCCTTCATCCGTTCGGGCAGGCCGATCCAGTACCGGCCGGTCTGGTGCTGGTGGCCAGCGGCGCGCCGTACTGGCGCCGCTTTCGCTGGGGCGTATTGATCGGCATGGCCTATGTGCTCGCCCCGTGGCTGGCGCGCCTGTTCGGCTATCTGCCCGGGCGGCAGATCGGTTTCGGCGGCAACGAGGCACCTGGCGTGATTGCCGACTGGGCGCGCACCGGCCGCACCGGCCGCTATGCCGCCGCCGGAATGACGCAGGATTTCGAGCAGGGGCTGGCCGCGTTGTCGCTGCCCATCCTGGCACTGCGCCTGCACGATGACTGGCTCGGGCCGAAAGCCTCGCTGGACTGGCTGCTCGGCAAGATGCCGCGGGCCAGCCGCAGCGTGGAAGTCATCACGGCGCAGGATCTGGGCAGCAAGGCGGCCGATCATTTCGGCTGGATGAAGACGCCGCAGGCGGTCGCCACGCGTATCGCCAGCTGGCTTGCCGCACAGGACGCCACTTCCGCCGGGCACGACGGCACCGCGGGTTGATTCCGCGGAAATCCGCCAGCATGTCGGGAAGTCCGCTCCCCAGGATGTCCCGATGAAACTGTTCGATCCGTTCGTCCAGCGCAGTCTGACCTTGCGCAACCGCATGGTGATTTCGCCGATGTGCGAATACTCGGCCACCGACGGCGTGCCGAACGACTGGCATATGGTCCACCTGGGCAGCCGCGCCGTAGGCGGGGCGGCGGTGGTGATCGCCGAGGCCTCGGCGGTGTCGGCGCAGGGGCGCATTTCGCCGCAGGACACCGGCCTGTGGAACCAGGCCCAGCTCGAGGCATGGCAGCCGATCACCCGCTTCATCAAGGCACAGGGTGCGATCGCTGGCGTGCAGCTGGCGCATGCCGGGCGCAAGGCCAGCACGTTGCGCCCGTGGGAGGGGCATGGCCCGATACCGGCTGGACAAGGCGACTGGCTCACCGTGGCGCCGTCGGCGCTGCCGTTCGACAACAGCTGGCACACGCCGCAGGCGCTGGACGAGGCCGGCATCCAGGCGGTGATCGCGGATTTCCGTGCCGCCGCGCTGCGTGCGCTGGCAGCCGGCTTCGAGCTGGTCGAGCTGCATGCGGCGCACGGCTACCTGCTGCACCAGTTCCTGTCGCCGCTGAGCAACCGGCGCGACGACCGCTACGGCGGCAATTTCGAGAATCGCACCCGGCTGGTGCGCGAAGTCATCGCCGCCGTGCGTGAGGTGTGGCCGGCCGAGTTGCCGCTGTGGTTGCGCATCTCGGCCACCGACTGGGCCGACGAGGGCGGTTGGGATGTGACGCAGAGCGTCGAGCTGGCGCGCCAGGTGAAAGCGTTGGGTGTGGACCTGATCGATGTCTCCAGCGGCGGTCTGTTGCCGCACGTGAAGATTCCACTGGAACCGGGGTATCAGGTGCCGTTCGCGGCGCAGATCCGCCACGAGGCCGGCATTGCCACCGGTGCTGTGGGCCTGATCACCGATGCCGGACAGGCCGCCCAGATCGTCGCCAATGGCGCTGCCGACGTGGTGCTGATTGCCCGGGAGAGCCTGCGCGACCCGTATTTCCCACGCCGCGCGGCACGGCAGCTGGGTGCGAAGATCGATGCGCCGGTGCAGTATCAGCGCGCCTGGTAACCAACGGAGAACGATGATGGAAGCGAGTCCGACCCTGATCGAAGGTCGCCTGCATGACCTCGGTGACGGCTTCACCGTGCGGCGCATGTTGCCGGTGTTGCAGGCGCGCCATGTCGGCCCGCTGGTGTTCTTCGACCACATGGGTCCGGCGACCTTCGCGCCCGGCAGCGGCATGGACGTGCGGCCGCATCCGCATATCGGGCTGGCCACGGTGAGCTGGTTGTTCGAAGGGGCGATCCGTCATCGCGACAGCATCGGCAGCGTGGCCGACATCCGTCCTGGCGAAGTGAACTGGATGACCGCCGGCCGCGGCATCGTGCACTCGGAGCGCACGCCGCCGGATGAGCGCCGCGACGGGCAGGCCCTGCATGGCGTGCAGATCTGGGTGGCGCTGCCGCAGGCCGATGCCGAGATCGAGCCGGAGTTCCACCACCATGATCGCGCGGTGTTGCCGACGATCCGCCAGCCGGGCATGCAGGCGGTGCTGATCGCCGGCAGCGCGTACGGGCAGCAATCGCCGGTCAAGGTGTTCGCGCCTATGTTCCTGCTCGAGGTGCAACTGGCTGCCGGCGCGGAACTGGCGTTGCCGCAGGAGCATCTCGAACGCGGCGTCTTCGTCGTCGAGGGTGCGGTTCGCTGGGGCGGGCTGGATCTTGGCGCGGCACAGATGGCCGTGCAGGCCGGGCCGTCGGCACCGTCGCTGCACGCGAACGCGGACAGCAAGCTGCTGCTGTTCGGCGGCGCGCCGCTGGATGGCGAGCGCCATCTGTGGTGGAACTTCGTGGCGGCGACCCAGCAGCGGATCGAACAGGCCAAGGCCGACTGGAAGGCGCAGCGCATGGGAACGGTGGTGGGCGACGAGGAGGAGTTCATCCCGCTGCCCTGACCGGCGTGGCCGGTTGCATCGGAGGCCGGCCCGGATCACGCTGACCGGGTCGATCCGTCAAGAGTTACCGCATGTCCGGCTTCAGCAATTTCAGCGAGTTCTATCCCTATTACCTGACCGAACACAGCAACCGGCGCTGCCGCCGCATGCATTTCATCGGCAGCAGCCTGGTCATCGTGGTGTTGCTGGTGGCGCTGCTGACCGGCCAGCGTGGCTGGTTGTGGCTGATGCCCGTGGCCGGTTATGGCTGCGCCTGGGTGGGCCACTACGTGTTCGAGAAGAACCGTCCGGCGACCTTCAAGCACCCGCTGTACAGCCTGCTGGGTGACTGGGTGATGTACGGGCAGATGCTGCGTGGGAAAGTCAGCTTCTGAGCGCCCTTGCTCCCTCCCTTGCGACCGAAGGGGAGGAGCAAGAGCTTCAACGATACTTCTGGTGGCAGCTCTTGCAGGTGTCGTCGATCGGCTTGATCGCGGCGGCCAGTGCCGCGCAATTCGCGGGTGCGGCCTGCAGCGCCAGTTGCAGGCGATCCTGCAACTGGCTCGCGTCGTCGGTGAAGTCCTTTTCGGTCACGCCGAACACCGGCACGATGTCGGTCGCGGTGGACTGCAGCCGCTGCATGTGATGCTGGATGTTGGCCGCTTGGCACTGCTTTGCTTTCAGCGCATGGCCCAGTTCACCCATGTGATAGCCCATGGTATGCATCACCGCTTTCGGCATCGGGTTACGCGCATTCAGCGTGCTCATGACGTTGACGGTGCCGATCACACCAATCACCAGGCCCAGCAGGATCAACAGAGCGACGCGCATCGTTTCGGTTCCGCAGGAGGCCAGGGAGACGACAAGAATAACCCGCGTCGCCGCGTTGCATCCATGCATGCGCGATAAAATGGTCATGCAGGCAGGATGGGATGCGTGGGAATTTCAGGAATTTCCCAGACCGCGCCGGGATGACGATACAAGACGGCATATTCGAGGTACTTCCATGTTTGGCAGCACGATATGAATGACGTGGCATTTCCGGCCGAGCGCTTCGCCGGTGTCGAACGCCTGTACGGCATCGGCAGCGTGGCGATGCTGGCGCAGGCGCATGTGTGCGTGATCGGCATCGGCGGCGTCGGCTCGTGGGCCGCGGAGGCGCTGGCGCGCAGCGGCGTGGGCCGACTCACCCTGATCGATGCCGACGAAGTCTGCGTGTCCAACACCAACCGCCAGCTGCATGCATTGGATGGCGAGTTCGGCAAGTCCAAGGTCGGTGTGATTGCCGCCCGTGCGAAGGCGATCAACCCTGGCATCCGGATCGAGGCGATCGAGCGTTTTCTTACACCGTCCACGCTGGACGAGCTGCTCGACCGCGGCTACGACGTGGTGCTGGATGCGTGCGATGCGTTCCGTGTAAAGCTCGAGACGATTGCCTGGTGCCGCCGACGCAAGCTGCCGATCGTCAGCGTGGGTTCGGCCGGTGGGCGTACCGACTCGACGCAGATCCGCGTGCGCGACCTGTCGCGCACCGAGCACGACGCGATGTTCAGCCTGATCCGCAAGAAGCTCCGTACGGATTTCAACTTTCCGCGCAACCCGGATCGCTACTTCGGCGTGTCGGCCGTCTATTCGCTGCAGAACGTGCAGTACCCGCAACCCGATGGCACGGTGTGCGGCAATCGTCCGCCGGGTGGCGATGCGCTGAATCTCGCCTGTGGCGGCGGCCTCGGTGCCGCCACGCACGTCACCGGGGCATTCGCATTCGCGGCGGTGGGCAAAGTGCTGGAGAAGCTGCTCGATCGGTAGGAGCGCATCCTTTGCGTTCCACATGGAATCTCGAAAAACCGGGCTTTTGCTCGTCATCCCTGCGAAAGCAGGGATCCAGTGCCTTTGGGATTCAGTCGCTGGATTCCTGCTTTCGCAGGAATGACGATGGTTTTACGAGGGTACCTACACAGTCCAATAACGCACTTACCAACCCATGTAATGCCCGCCGTTGATCGCCAGGTTGGCACCGGTGATCCAGCTGGCCTGGTCGCCAGTGAAGAAGGCAACCGCATGGGCGATTTCATCGGGGCGGCCGAGGCGGCCGACCGGGATCTGCGCCACGATCTTCTCGCGCACTTCCTCCGGCACCGCCATCACCATCTCGGTGCCGACGTAACCGGGCGACACGGTGTTGACGGTGATGCCGAACTTCGCGTTCTCCTGTGCCAGCGAGATGGTGAAGCCGTGCATGCCGGCCTTGGCGGCGGCGTAGTTGGCTTGACCGTATTGGCCCTTCTGGCCGTTGATCGAGCTGATCTGCACGATGCGGCCCCACTTGCGTGTGCGCATGCCGTCGATCACCGGGCGGGTGACGTTGAAGCAGGCGTTCAAGTTGGTGTTGATCACGTCCGTCCACTGCTGGTAGTTCATCTTGTGGAAGGTGGTGTCGCGGGTGATGCCGGCGTTGTTGATCAGGATGTCCACCGGCCCGCATTTTTCCTCGATCGCACGGATCATCGCGTCGCAGGCAGTCGGATCGCAGACGTCGCCCTGCACCATGCATACGTTGATTCCATCCTTGGCCATCGCGTCATGCCAAGCCTCGGCCTTGGCCTGGTCGCGGTAATTGGTGGCGACCCGGTGCCCCTGGCTGGCGAGGTAGCGGATGATCGCGCTGCCGATGCCGCCGGTGCCGCCTGTGACCAATGCCGTACGCTGCGTCATGTCCTTGATCTCCTGTGAGGTAAAGCCGAGGGCTGTGAAATCCCGCCATCATGGCAACGCATTGCTGCAATTCGATGCCATGGAGAGCCGGTTTGCCTTCGCTTTATAGCGTTTCAGGCGACAGAGTGACCGCTGCAATGCGGCAAAAGTGCCGGGTCGAAATCGGCCAGTGCCTGCGTCAGCAAATCCTGCACATTTGTCGTGCCCCCGGATGTCGGCACAGACAGGAAGGCCAAGGCCTGTCGCAAGGCTGGCAGCGGGTTGGCCGGGTCGACCGGGCACGCCTGGTCGGACTTGGACAGCTTGCGGCCCTCGGCGTCCAGCGCCAGCGGCAGGTGTCGGTATGTCGGTGTTGGCAGACCCAGGCAGCGTTGCAACCAGACCTGCCGCGCGGTGGAGTCGAGCAGGTCGCTGCCGCGTACCACGTCGGTGATGCGCTGGAACGCATCGTCCACCACGCAGGCCAGCTGATAGGCATAGAGGCCCTCGACCCGCTTGATCACGAAATCGCCGGCACTCTCGCGCAGGTTCTGTCGTTGCGGGCCTTGCAACGCATCGTCGAATGCCACCTCGATGTCCGGCACGCGCAGGCGCCATGCCGGTGGGCGATCCGGATCGGGTGCCGCGATACAAAGACCGTCACGATGCATGCCGTCCGCGCCGGCCAGCTCGCTGCGGCTGCACCAGCAGGGGAACACCTGATCCGTCGCGCGAAGCTGCTCGAATGCCGCATCGTAGGCAGCCACGCGCCGCGACTGGAATAGCGTCGGTGCATCAGCCACCAGCCCGAACGCGGGCAGCGCGGTGAGGATGCTGGCTGCCGAACCGGCGACTTCGCGCGGCGGGTCGATGTCCTCCATCCGCAGCAGCCATTGTCCGCCGGCATGCCGTGCGCACAGCCAGCTGCCCACGGCAGCCACCAGCGAGCCGAAATGCAGTTGTCCGGTGGGCGAGGGGGCGAAGCGGCCGCGGTAGGTCATGCGGTCATTTTAGGGTACGCACCGCTGTGAACAGGCGGCACGGACCCTTGAAACGGCATGTCCGCGCCCCGAATTTTCACCCACGCCCCAGGCGTGCATCCCCTTCATGACTGCCATTAAGAGAGACAGCCATGCGTCGCATCGCATTGTTCATCGGTACCAACCTCGCCGTCCTGCTCCTGCTGAGCATCGTCTGCCACCTGTTTGGCATCGACCAGATGGCTGCCGCCCGCGGCTACGGCGGCATGGGTGGCCTGCTGGCCTACGCCGCCGTGTTCGGCATGGGCGGCGCCTTCATCTCGCTGGCCATCTCCAAGTGGATGGCCAAGATGTCCACCGGCGCACGGGTGATCGAGCAGCCACAGAACGAGACCGAGCGCTGGCTGGTCGACACCGTGCGTCGCCATGCCCAGAACGCCGGCATCGGCATGCCCGAGGTAGCGATTTACGACGCGCCGGAAATGAACGCGTTCGCCACCGGCATGACGAAAAACAGCTCGCTGGTCGCGGTCAGCTCCGGCCTGCTGCAGCAGATGGATCGCGAGCAGATCACCGCCGTGCTCGGCCACGAGATCGGCCATGTGGCGAACGGCGACATGGTTACGCTGACCCTGATTCAGGGCGTACTCAACACGCTGGTGATCCTCGCTGCACGCATCGTCGGTCGTCTGGTCGACAGCTGGATGTCCGGCGGCCGCGATGACAACCGGAGCGGCAGTGGCATCGGCTATTTCGTGGTGGTGATGGTGCTGCAGGTGGTGTTCGGCCTGTTCGCCTCGATGATCGTGGCTGCATTCTCGCGCTGGCGTGAATTCCGCGCCGATGCCGCAGGCGCCAAGTTTGCCGGTCGCGGCGCGATGATCTCCGCGCTGCAACGGCTGCAGGCCAATCACGGCGAAAGCACCTTGCCCAACACCATCGCCGCGTTCGGTATTTCCGGCCCGCTGGCGGACGGCTTCAGGAAACTGTTCATGAGCCATCCGCCGCTGGAAGAGCGCATCGCCGCGTTGCAGAACGCCACCTAGGCACGGTTGCACCGTAAACTCCCCAATCCGTCATTCCGGCCCCACGTCGTCATTCCGGCGAAGGCCGGAATCGCACTTCCCATAATGAAGCCGGTCGTTGGGGACAGTGGCAAACAAAGCAAAAGCAATTCCGGCCTGCGCCGGAATGACGAAGAAAGAAGTGCGTCTCCAGCCTTCGCCGGAATGACGATCTAAAAAAACATCAACGCATCAAACGGAACATCCACCCATGACCGCACCCGCCGAAACCCGCAAATTCGAAGCCGAAGTCGCCCAGGTGCTGCACCTGGTCACGCATTCGCTGTACTCGCACAAGGAAATCTTCCTGCGCGAGCTGATCTCCAATGCCTCCGACGCCTGCGACAAGCTGCGCTTCGAGGCTATCGCCAAGCCCGAGCTGATGGCCGGCGACAGCGAGCTGCATATCGACGTGAGCTGGGATCCGGACGCGCGCACCGTCACCATCCGCGACAACGGTGTCGGCATGAACCGTGACGAGGTGGTGGCGAACATCGGCACCATCGCCAGCTCCGGCACCAAGCGCTTCCTCGAAGCGATGTCGGGCGAGCAGAAGGCCGATGCGCGGCTGATCGGCCAGTTCGGCGTGGGCTTCTATTCCGCCTTCGTGGTGGCCGACAAGGTCACCGTCATCACCCGCCGCGCCGATGCGCCGGCGAGCGATGGCGTGAAGTGGGAGAGCGACGGCAAGGGCGAGTATTCGCTGGAGCAGGTAGAACAGGCCGAGCGCGGCACGTCCGTCATCCTGCATCTGAAGGCCGACGAGGATGAGTTCCTCAAGCGCTGGCAGCTGCGCTCACTGATCACCAAGTACTCCGACCACGTCGCCTTCCCGATCCGCATGCCGGTCGAGAAGGACGGCAAGCCAACCGACGAGTTCGAAACCATCAACGCCGCTTCGGCGCTGTGGACCAAGCCGAAGTCGGAGATCAGCGACGCGGACTACCAGAGCTTCTACAAGTCGCTCGGCCACGACTTCAACGACGCGCTGGCGTGGACGCACAACCGCGTCGAGGGCAGCCAGAGCTTCACCACCTTGCTGTACATCCCCTCGCAGCCGCCGTTCGACCTGATGATGGGCGGCCGCGACGAGCGCAAGGGACTGAAGCTCTACATCAAGCGCGTCTTCATCATGGACGCTGCCGAGGAGCTGCTACCGAACTATCTGCGTTTCGTGCGTGGCGTGGTGGATGCGGACGACCTGCCGCTCAACGTCAGTCGCGAGATCCTGCAGCAGAACCGTCAGCTCGAGCGCATCAAATCCGCCTGCGTGAAGCGCGTGCTCGATCTGATCGAGAAACTGGCCAAGGACGAGCCGGAGAAATTCGCCACCTTCTACAAGGCCTTCGGCAACACGCTCAAGGAAGGCATCAGCGAAGACGCCAACAACCGCGAGCGCATCGCCAAACTGCTGCGCTTCGCTTCCACGAAAGGCGACGGCAGCGCGCAGACCGTCTCGTTCGACGACTACATCGGCCGCATGCCGGTGGGCCAGGACACCATCTGGTTCATCACCGCCGACAGCTACGCTGCCGCACTGGGCAGCCCGCAGCTGGAAGCGTTCAAGGCCAAGGGCATCGAAGTGCTGCTGATGTCCGACCGCATCGACGAGTGGATGCTCGGCTCCTTGAACGAATACGGTGGCAAGAAGCTGCAGAACGTCGCCAAGGGCGAACTGCCGCTGGACGAGGCCGACAGGAAGAAGCAGGAGGAGTCCGCGAAGGAAGCCGAACCGCTGGTCAAGAAACTCAAGGACCTGCTCGGGGACCGCGTCGGCGACGTGCGTGTCTCCGCCCGTCTCACCGATTCACCGTCCTGCCTCGCGCTGAGCGACTACGAAATGGCCCCGCACCTGGCCCGCCTGCTGCGCGAAGCCGGCCACGACATGCCGGACAACAAGCCGACGCTGGAAATCAATCCACAGCACGCGTTGTTGAAGCGCGTCGAGGCGGAAAGCGACGAGGCGAAGGCGAAGGATCTGGCCACGCTGCTGCTGGAACAGGCGGAGATTGCGGCAGGTGCGCAGTTGCCGGATCCGTCGGCGTTCGTGCAGCGGATGAATCGGGTGTTGCTGGGGTGATTGGCAACTCTCGTTGCCGAGATGAGAAGGCCGCCAGCTTGGCGGCCTTCTTTTTGGCGATACATTACCGCGCGTCATCCGGTGTTCCCCCTCTCCAATGGGGAGAGGGCTGGGGTGAGGGCGCGGGTGCTCGCGGGAATCTCTCCTATCTGTCACCCCAGCGAAGAGTCGGCAGCCGCATCTTGTCGATCAGTAGCGCCTCTGCCGATACGCAGTACTTGCCCTTCGGGTGATTACGGAAACCATCTGCGATAGGTTCGAGCGCAGCGAAGGAGTCCACATCGGTCTGGTCTTGCGAGGCATCCATGCGATCCGGATTGAAGGAACCATCACACCGGGACGGCATTCAGAGCACTAGGATGTTCCGTATCACTCGGACGCAAGGGAGCATACAAATGACGAAGCTGGTAACCGCGGGCCTCCTCGTGGCTCTGCTGACAAGCGCCGCCCATGCGCAGACCAATGCGGGCGAACAGAAATCCGATCCGAACCTTCCCTTCACCATCACGAAGGTGGCGAGCTTCGATCTGCCTTGGCGCATCGCATTCCTGCCCGATGGCCGCATGCTGGTGACCGAGAAGGTCGGCCGCGTCGATCTGGTCACCCCGCAGGGCGCCAAGACCGAACTCAAGGGTGTCCCGCCCAGCTATTTCGAAGGTCAGGACGGCATGCTGGGCGTCTTCCTCTCGCCTCATTACGCCATCGACCACAATGTGTATCTCACCTATGTCGCACCGGGTGACTATGGCGGCGGACTGGCGCTGGGCCGGGGCCGGCTCGTGCTGGACGGCAAGCAGCCCCGGCTGGACGGATTCCAGGTGTTGTGGCGCCAGATGCCCACGGGCAAGGGCGGTCAGGCAGGCGCTCAGATCGCCTTTTCACCGGATGGCAAGTACCTCTTTCTCACGGTGGGCGATCGCCAGCGCTTCACTCCCGCGCAGGATCCCAACCAACCGGTAGGCAAGATCCTGCGGCTGACGCTGGACGGCAAACCCGCGCCGGGCAATCCGTGGGCAGGAAAGGTCGGTTCGCGCACTATTCCGCTGATCGATCCGGCAGCCGACACCGAGAAAGCCAAGACTGCGCCGGTAGTCAGCACCTATACGTTCCCCGGACCCAACCTGACGCCGGCCGAAACCTGGACCACCGGCCACCGAACACCTTATGGCCTCGCTTTCGCTCCCGATGGTCGACTGTGGGAGCTCGAGCATGGCCCGCGCGGCGGCGACGAACTGAACCTGATCCAGCGTGGCAAGAATTACGGCTGGCCGCTGGTCTCCTATGGCGTTAACTATAACGGCGTGCCCATTCCCAGCCCCGATACGCGGCCCGATCTCGCCAAGCCAGTGATCTATTGGACGCCGGTGATCGCGCCGGGCAATCTCATGTTCTACAAAGGCAGCATGTTCCCGCAATGGAATGGCAGCGCCTTGCTCAGCGGCCTTGTCAGCGAGGCAATCGTTCGCGTCACCTTTGACGGCAAGGGCGGCGCCACCGCGGTCCAGCGCTGGAGCATCGGCAAACGCATCCGCGATATCGAAGAAGCACCGGACGGCTCGCTCTGGATGCTGGAAGACGCCGAACCCGGCGGCCTGTTCCACCTCACGCCGAAATAATTCTGGGAGTCGGGGTCAGAGTGCACTTTTTTTTCGAGCTGCTAAACGGATGTCGCTTTTCGGGCGAAGAGTTCTCGGTGGTGTGTGAGGAACGACGTCTGTTCTGGCCGAAATCGCTCAACCCGCTTCTCTGGATCAATCGACCACCGTTCAAGCACGTCGCGCGACAGCGACGGATGCACTCGCATCCGGCCGTCATCTTCAAAAGTAATGAATTGCTCGTCGAATAGCGCGTCAACATGTGGCGAGAGCAGCAGGCCGTTGTAACCACTGAGGCGCTCCGCGTTGGAGGCTTCTCGCCACGGTTTGATATGGCTGGCGATCAGTAGCCGGATATCGGTGACGCCAGTGACGCGACACACTGGATCGAGCAGGATCACCTGCTTGCGGAAGAAGCCTTGACCGACGCGGGCCTTGGTGAGCTGAAGGCGTTGGGTTTCCGGGATTGACGCGTCGGTCTCGATGCGGTGGATATCGTCCAGCATCCGGGCGTTGGGCTCGTGGTCGATCACATAGTGAAGCGGCTGATCGAGCTCACGCACTTGATGCATATCAAGCATTGCTATCAGCACATGGCCGAGGGCATCCGAGATTCCTGCCAGGTAGCAGCCCTGATTGCCGTTGCCGTTTTTCTGCAATGGCGAGTGGCGCTCGGGGAGCATTGGGCCGATGGAGGCGATGTGCTCCTTGGGGAGCAATGGGCGATGTGCCTCTTTGAAGTCCACCTCGACCAGCCAGCCCTCGTGCGCCCAGTAGTCGCCGACGTTACCGAATTCGATCGGCTTGGGACTCGGCGACGCGGCTTCGGTAACACGACCCACGGCGCCGATGCGACCGTGGGCATACGAGAACACGATATCCCCCGGACGAACGAGCTTCATGTTCTCGTAGGTCTGGTTGAAGGCGCCGTTGGTGTTCCGATAGGGCGACCACAGATAGCCACCACGAACTTCGTGGTCGCGCGTCTGTTTGTGGTTGACCCACCAATAAGCCATGCCGTGCCCCCTCGCACCAGGTTAGCCGAAAAAGAGTGGGTGAGCGGAGGGTGGCCCAGCGGGCCTGCGGAAATCAGCTTTCGCGAATAAAGTCGACAAACGCCCGCAACGGCGAGGGTAAATGCCGGCGTCCTGAGTAATACAGGAACGGCCCGCTGAAGCTTTGCCACCAGGGTTCGAGGACGGGTACCAGGCTGCCGTTGTCGAAATGCGGGCGTAGCCAATCCTCGAACAGATGGATGATGCCGAGTCCGTCGATGGCGGCCTGCACGACGAGGTCGAAGGCGGCGCCCGGGCGTAGTTGCAGGGGGCCTTGCGGATCGATGCGCACGATCTCGCCATCGCGTTCGAATTCCCATGCGGGTATCGCGCCACCGAAAAACTGGCCGCGCATGCAGGCGTGTTGCAGCAGGTCGCGTGGGTGTTCTGGGCGTCCGTGCGCTTCCAGATAGGCGGGTGCGGCGGCGGTCACCAGTCGTTGCGTGCGCGGACCGATCGGCACGGCGATCATGTCCTGTGCGAGGCGCTCGTCGTAGCGGATGCCGGCGTCGCAACCGGCGGCCAGCAGGTCGACGAAGCTGTCTTCGACGGTCACTTCCAGCCGGATCTCGGGGTAGCGCTTGAGGAACGGCGTGATGATCGGCGGCAGCACGGTGCGCGCGACGTTGGCCGGCACGTTGAGTCGCAGCGTGCCGGCGGGGCGGTCGCGGAAATGGTTGACCACGTCGAGTGATGCCTGCACTTCGGCCAGCGCCGGGGTCAGTCGTTCGGCCAGGCGTTCGCCCGCTTCGGTGAGCGACACGCTGCGAGTGGTGCGATGTAGCAGGCGCACGCCCAGTCGTGTCTCCAGGCGTTTCACCGCATCGCTCAGTTGGGAGGCCGAGCCGTTGCCGGCGCGGGCGGCTTCGCGAAAACCGCCCGCCTGCATCACCGCCAGAAAGGCGAGAAGGTCCTGCATGTCGGTTGCCATTGTCCGGATCTCCGTACAGACCGTGCGGAGTGTGCCGGATTATCGTGCAGAAAGGGCGAGCCTATAGTCGGTTCATCCCCATGATCGACCGTCCCCAGGAGAAACACATGAGCCATCTCAAGCAAGCCGGTACGTTTTCGCTCGGCGACCGCAGCGTCAACCGCATGGGCTACGGCGCCATGCAGCTCGCCGGCCCCGGCGTGTTCGGGCCGCCGAAGGATCACGCCGCCGCGCTGGCGGTGTTGCGCGCGGCGCTGGAAGCCGGCGTCAACCACATCGACACCAGCGACTTCTACGGCCCGCATGTCACCAACCGGATCATCCGCGAGGCGTTGCACCCGTATGCGGACGACCTGGTGATCGTCACCAAGGTCGGCGCGTTGCGCGGCGATGATGCCTCGTGGAACCCGGCACAGAGTCCGGCCGAACTGGAGCGGGCGGTTCACGACAACCTGCGCAACCTCGGACTCGATGTGCTGGACGTGGTCAACCTGCGCATCATGGGCGACGTGCACGCGCCATCCGAAGGGCCGATCGAGCCGCAGTTCAGCGCTCTGGCCACGCTGCAGCAGAGGGGCTTGATCCGCCATCTCGGACTGAGCAATGCCACCGCCACCCAGGTGGCCGAAGCCCGGCGCATCGCCCCCGTGGTCTGCGTGCAGAACCAGTTCAACCTGGCCCATCGCGAAGACGACGCCTTCGTCGATGCACTCGCCACGCAAGGCATCGCCTACGTGCCGTTCTTCCCGCTCGGTGGGTTCACCCCGCTGCAATCGCAGACGCTCTCCGACGTGGCTGCGCGTCTTAGTGTCACGCCGATGCAGGTTGCGCTCGCGTGGCTGCTTGCCCGTGCGCCCAACATCCTGCTGATTCCCGGCACGTCGTCGCTGGGTCATCTGCGCGAGAACCTGGCGGCAGCGGGATTGCAGCTGGGCGAGGACGTGATGGCCGAGTTGGACAGCATCGGCAAGGGCTGATGCTTGGGGTTCCATCGAACGGAGGGCTGACTGGTTGAAGCCTTCGGGGTGCACGGGTGCGCAACGAAGGCAGTGCGGGGTGAGGTGACTACTGGCAGGTATGTCCAGCGATGTTCCCGCGCGATAGTGGAGCACCCCATCGCCGCTGCCGGACACCGCATCGGCGCGTCTCCCCAAGAGAGTGGCAACGATGATCCGGTCTTTTCTGCTGATGCTGTTCGTGTGCTTGTCGGTGCCTGCCCG
Organism: Rhodanobacter koreensis; assembly: GCF_054782855.1. Classification (NCBI taxonomy): domain Bacteria; kingdom Pseudomonadati; phylum Pseudomonadota; class Gammaproteobacteria; order Lysobacterales; family Rhodanobacteraceae; genus Rhodanobacter; species Rhodanobacter koreensis. The sequence continues at coordinate 634,231 of NZ_BAAGRR010000012.1, forward strand.
TGCATCGACATTGCATCAGTCGTTCGACCTGCAGGTGCCTCAGGCGCCGGCGGTGGTGACGGTCGATGGACAGCGGCAACTGGTCTACGAACTGCACGTGACGAACTATGCCGGCGTCGGCATGCTGCCGTCGAAGCTGGATGTGCTCGACGCGGATGCGAAGGGGAAGCCACTGGCGTCGTGGGCCGGCTCCGCGCTGCTGGCACGCATGGCGATCGCCGGTACCGACAAGTCGCCGGACGCCCAGGGCCTGGCGGCCGGCGTGCAGGCGGTGATCTATGTGGAGGTGGTGCTGCCTGCCGGTGCCCGCGTACCGCGCCAGCTGATGCACCGGCTGGCGTATGAGACCACCACGACAAACGCGAGCGAACCGGGCGAGGTGGCGGGCGGCGCGGTGACGGTCGATCGGCGTGCACCGGTGAGCCTTGCGCCGCCGCTGCGCGGCGGACCGTGGGTCGCGATCTATGACGCGTCCGTGCCACGCGGACATCGCCGGGTGATGTTCGCGCTGGATGGACGGGCACGGATTCCCGCGCGTTTCGCGATCGACTGGTTCAAGCTGGACGCGAGCGGGCATCACGCGCGTGGCGACACGCAAGAGGTGACTCACTGGCTTGGTTACGGCGAAGACGTGCTGGCGGTGGCCGATGGCACCGTGGTCGCCACACGGAACGATTATCCGGAGAGCCCCACGTTGAAAAACCCCAGGCATCCGTTGGGGGAGGGCAGCGGCAACTTCGTCTCGCTCGACCTGGGCGATGGCCGTTACGCGCATTACGAACATCTGCGTCCCGGCAGCATCCGGGCACATCCCGGTGAACATGTGCACCGCGGCCAGGTCATCGCTGCGCTCGGTTTCAGCGGCGACTCCACCGGCCCGCACCTGCATTTCCATGTCAGCGATGCTGCCGCTCCGCTGGCGGGCGAAGGACTGCCGTTTGTCATCGCCCGCTATGACGTGCTCGGCGATTATCCTGACCTGGACGATTTCGACGCGGGCAAGCCGTGGCGCGCATTGCCCGCGCAAACCGCGCGTGGCCGACGAGGGGAAATGCCTGCGCCCTCCGCCGTTGTGGCTTTCCCCGAAAATTAAGCATCGGCTCGTTTCCAGCGAAGTGGGTCAGCGCCACATGCAGCGGTATGTGGCCCTGAAGTTGAATGGCTCTGACCCGCGGCAGCGCCATTCCGTCACCGCGCCTTTATTTCATGCCGACTTTCGCAAATGGACGTCCAATCCGGACCGTGTCGGCAGAGGGGTAAAGTCGGCCTGGTCCGTCGCGATGACCATGACGGGCGCCATGAAGGATTTCCGTGCGGTGTCGACAGCATCCGGACGGCCAGGTGCACTTTCCAGGCGGAGCTGAAAGAGGCGGGGTGCCGAGACCGTCTTCGAAGATGCGTGCGGCCACGTTGATATAAAAATATCATTGACACTTCAATGTTAACTAGATAACACTGCGTCGGTGGGCTGTCCACGCGACCATCTCGGGGGAGAACGTCATGGAGCTTCGCTATCTGCAGCACAGTCGACGCAGCATCAGCTTGGCCATTGCCGTGGCTTTGCTGGGGCCGCTGGGTGTCGCGGCGCAACCGTCGACTGCGAATAGGACGGATACCGCAGCGGAGGTCGCTGCCAGTAATGGGACAGCTGCTCCTGCCACCGGCCAGGGACAGGCCGTGTCGCCACCTGCCGCCGGCAGCACGGCGCCGATCAAGCCGACCAATCTGGGTGCGGTCGTGGTCACTGCCAACAAGCGCACCGAGCGGCTGCAGGCCGTGCCGATGGCGGTGGCGGCGCTGTCGGGCGAGCAGCTCGAGCGTCAGAGCGCCTTCAGCTTTGCCGATTACGCCACGCAGGTGCCGGGGCTCAATGTCATTTCAACCGGCGCGGGTCAGACCCAGCTGGTGCTGCGCGGTGTCACCTCGGGTTACGGCCAGGCCAATTCCTCGGTGGGAACCTATATCGACGACACCCCGTATGGCTCGAGCACGGTTTACTCGGCCGGCTCCCTGCTGACGCCGGATATCGACCCCGACGATCTGCAGCGCATCGAGGTGCTGCGCGGACCGCAGGGCACGCTGTACGGTTCGAACACGTTGGGTGGACTGGTCAAGTTCGTCAGCACGCCGCCTGACAGCACGCAGTTTTCCGGCCGTGTCGAGGCCGGCGGCAGCAGCGTTGCAGGAGGTGGCAGCGGTTACGACACGCATGTCACGGTCAACCTGCCGCTCGTTCAGGACAAGCTCGCCCTGCGCATCAATGCTTATGACCGCAAGGACCCGGGTTACGTCGACAACGTGTTCACCGGGCAGAAGGATCTCGACGGCGACAAGGTGCACGGTGCACGTGCGCAATTGCTGTGGACACCGACGCAACAGCTCTCCATCAAGTTGTCGGCGCTTGCGCAGAATCTGAGCAGCAACAGCCTGGCGAATGCCGGCGTCGACGTGGATCCGGTGACGCTGAAGCCGATTTATGGCGACCTGCAGCAGAGTCGTGCGGCCAGTACCGGCGAGTTCGATCTGCGCTATCGGTTGTACAGCGCCGACGTGAACGATGACTTCGGCTGGGCCACGCTCATCTCCACGAGCAGCTACAGCACGCTGGCCAAGGGCGCCAACACGGACTACACCGCCGCCTATGCGTCGGTATTGAACCCTGCGTTCGGCCTGACCGGCGTCGGCTACTCGTTGCTCAATCCGATCACGTTGGGCAAGTTCACCCAGGAGCTGCGGCTGCAATCGCCGCAGGACCAGACGCTGGAGTGGCGGGTCGGCGCTTTCTACACGCGCGAGCACAGCAGCAATGTGCAGGACATACTGAGCTTCGATGCAAACACCGGTGTGCCGGTCGTGCTGCCGACGCTTGGCCATATTTCCGTCGGGCCCGCGATCTTCAAGGAATGGGCCGGCTTCGGCGACGTGACCTGGCATGTCACGTCACAATTGAGTTTGCTGGTCGGTGTGCGTTACAGCAACGACAAGACCTCCTACACGCAGACCGGCGATGGCATCCTGGTCGGACCCACCGACTTCACCATTCGCCAGTCGGACAGCCCGACCACCTACCTGTTCAACCCGAGTTTCAAATTCAGCGATGACCTGATGGCCTACGCACGTATCGCCTCGGGCTTCCGGCCCGGCGGCCCCAACGTCGGCGTGCCACCCGGCCTGGGCGCACCGGTGACCTTCGGTCCCGACAAGCTGGTGAGTTACGAGCTTGGTCTCAAATCGACGGTGCTCGACAAGCGCATGACCATCGATGTCGACGCGTTCTATATCAACTGGAGCCAGATCCAGCTGACTTCTTATGCCGATGGTTTCGGCTTCCTGGGCAATGGCGGCAAAGCCACCAGCCAGGGTCTGGAAGCGAACTGGCAGTACGCGCCGGTGCGCGGCCTGCTGCTGTCGGCCAATGCCAGCTGGACGGATGCGAAGCTGGCGGCGGATACCCCGCCGGGCCTGTACGGCTACAAGGGCGACCGCCTGCCGTTCGTGCCGACATGGAATGTGAACCTGGGGGCGGACTACGACTTCCCGCTGGCCGATGGCTGGTCGGGTTTCGTGGGCGGAAGCTATCGCTTCATCGGTGCGCGCAAGGACGATTTCGCGGTCGTTCCGGGGCCGCGCAGCACGGTTCCCAGTTACGACGAAGTCGATCTGCGCGCAGGCGTCAACTACGCCAACTGGACGTTCAAGGCCTACGTCAAGAACGTGACCAACGGGCGCGGTATCACCTCGGTCAGCCCGGAAACCACCGATCCGCTGGGCAGCCCGTTTGCTGCGACTTATGTGATGCCGCGCACCGTCGGTGTGTCGGCCACCGTGAATTTCTGAGCAAGCCTCTCGCCAATCCGTATCCGGAGTTCGACCATGCACAACTATGCGAAACGTGGTGCAGCGTTCGTCATCAGCTGCATCGCAAGCATCGCGATGGCCCAGGTGGCGCAGCCGATCCAGCCGGCGCCGGCCAGCTCGGCCGTCATGCCGATGTCTTCCAGTCCCATGGTTGCGGCATCCGCTGCGAGCAGCCCGGCCGGCGTGACACATGCCTTGACCGCAGACGATCTCTCGACCTTCCTCGATGGCTTGGTGCCGTTTGCACTGGAGCGCGGTGACGTCGCCGGCGGCGTGATCTCGGTGGTCAAGGACGGCAAGGTGCTGTTCGCCAAAGGTTACGGCTATGCCGACCTGAAGACCCGGACGCCGCCTTCGCCCGAGACCACATTGTTCCGCCCCGGCTCGACCTCCAAGCTGTTCACCTGGACGGCGGTGATGCAGCTGGTGGAGCAGGGCAAGCTGGATCTGGACGCGGATATCAATCAGTACCTCGACTTCAAGATCCCGCCGCGCGACGGCAAGCCGATCACCCTGCGCAACATCATGACGCATACGCCGGGTTTCGAGGAAACCGCCCGCGGCTTGTTGCCGGCATCGACGGATGGAATCGATCTCGGGAAGTATCTGAAATCGCACATCCCGGCGCGGATCTTTGCGCCGGGGAAAATCGTGGCCTATTCCAATTACGGCTGCGGCCTCGCCGGTTACATCGTCCAGCGCGTGTCGGGCGAGCGCTTCGAGGATTACATCCAGCACCATATCTTCGAGCCGCTGGACATGCATCACTCCAGCTTCGCCCAGCCGTTGCCGGCTGCGCTGGCCCCGTTGATGGCCAAGGGTTACGAGAGCGCTTCGAAGGGCGAGCCGCGGCCGTTCGAGGCAGTCGATCCGGCGCCGGCCGGCGCGTTGAGCAGCTCGGCCATGGACATGGCGAACTTCATGATTGCCCAGTTGCAGGGTGGCCGCTTCGACGACACCCGGATTCTCAAGCAGGCCACGGCCGACCTGATGCACAGCCGCCAGTACACCGCGGCGCCGGGCTTGAACGGTTTCGATCTGGGCTTCTACCAGGAGGACAGTCACGGCCAGCGCATCATCGGCCATGCCGGCGACACCATGGTGTTCCACAGCGACCTGCATCTCCTGCTGGATGCGAACGTCGGCATCTTCATGTCGTTCAACAGCGCCGGCAACGAGGGCGGCGCGCATGTGATCCGCGAAGCGATCTTCGCCAAGTTCCTGGATCGCTACTTCCCGTGGAAAGCGCCGGCGGAGCCGACCGTGAGCACCGCGAAGGCCGATGCCGCACGCGTCGCCGGCTGGTACGAGTCGAGCCGGCGCAATGAAAGCGCCATGCGCGCGCTCTACATGCTGAGCCAGGTCAGCGTCGCGGCGCAGCCGGACGACACCATCGTCGTTTCGGCCTGGAACAACTACGCCGGCAAGCCGCTCTACTGGCGCGAGACCGGTCCGCTGACGTATCGCGAAGTGAATGGTGACGCGCACCTGAAATTCGTCACCGATGCGCAGGGCAAGATCAGTTACTGGGCCACCGATGTGGAAGCGCCCGTGTTTGTGTTCCAGCGGGTGTCGGGTGCCCGAGCAATGGGCACGGTCGGTTTGTGGGCAAGCCTGTCATTCGCCGTCGTCATCGTGGCCTTGCTGACCTGGTTCATTGGCGGCTGGGTGCGCCGGCACTATCGCCGTCCGCTGGCGCTCGAGGTTTCCCAGCGCCGCTCGCGCCTGCTGTCGCGGCTGGGTGCGCTGGCCTTGTTCGTGGACATGGCTGGCTGGCTGGGCCTGCTCGCTGCGCTGTCGGTGAGCGAGGACATCGTGCTGCAGGGCCGGGCAACGCCGTGGCTTTATCTGCTCTACGTGCTCGGTCTGTTCGGCCTGCTGGGTGCCGTCGCCGTGGTCGTGCATGCAGTGCGCAGCTGGCTGGCGCCACGTCGCAGCCGTTGGGTGCGTGCGGGTGAAACCGTGCTGGCATTCGCGGCGATCTACCTGGCGTGGTTCATCGTGGCGTTCGGCCTGGTCAGCTTCAGCGCACGTTATTGACGGCAAGCCGTCGAGCGCACGCATTTCCGGATCAACAGGAGTTTTCATGAACAACAACGGACAAGTGCGACTGCAGATGCAGACACGCATCGAGCGGCGACCGACCGTGGCGCCTTTCCACATCACGGGCTATACCTTCACCGCGTTCGAAGCGGTGGAGGTCACCCTGGAAGCGGACGGTCTGATCGGTCAGGGCGAAGGTCTCGGGGTCTATTACAAGGACGACACACCGGAAAAGATGCTGGCGCAGATCGAGGCCCTGCGTGACCGGATCGAGGCTGGCCTCACCCGTGAGCAGTTGCAGCGGATGCTGCCCGCCGGCGGCGCGCGCAATGCGCTCGACTGTGCGTTGTGGGATCTGGAGGCCAAGCGCAGCGGCAAGCCCGTATGGATGCTGGCCGGTCTGGACAAGCCGAAGGCGCTGATGACTACGTACACGGTCGGCGCCGACGAACCGCAGGTGATGGCCGGGCGCGCCCGCGCCTTCGCCAGCGCCCGCGCGATCAAGCTCAAGCTCACCGACGACGATATCAACGCACAACGTGTGCTGGCCGTGCGCGCGGCACGCCCCGACGTGTGGCTGATGGTAGACGCCAATCAGGGTTTCACGCGCGAGTCGTTTGCGCGCCTGTTGCCGACCCTGGTGGAGGCACGGGTCGATGTGGTCGAGCAACCTTTCCCGATCGGCAAGGAGGCGTGGCTCGACGGGCTGGAGCGGCCGATCCGCATCGCCGCGGACGAAAGCGTGCAGGATCGCAGCGACCTGCAGAAGATGATCGGTCGTGTCGACATCATCAACATCAAGCTGGACAAGTGCGGCGGCCTGACCGAGGCGCTGGCGATCGTCACGGAGGCGCGCAAGCTCGGTTTCGAGCTGATGGTCGGCAACATGTCCGGCTCGTCCCTGGCCATGGCGCCGGCCTTTGTGGTGGGCCAGTGCTGCGGCGTGGTGGATCTGGACGGCCCGACCTTTCTGACCACGGACCGGTCGCCGGCTGCCAGCTACGAGGATGGATACATCTGGTGTGCGGACGAGCTGTGGGGCGGGCCGGCGGTAGTTGCGGCATAGTGGGCGCCTACGTACAACGCAGGGCAGGCGCATGATCGAGGTCCCAAGTACCGCAGGCAGCAAGAACTGGTTTGGCCATCCGCGTGGCCTGAGCGTGCTGTTCCTGACCGAGATGTGGGAGACGTTCTCCTTCTTCGGCATGCGTGCGCTGCTGGTCTATTACATGACCAAGCATCTGGACCTGGGCCAGGAATACGCCTCGCTGGTCTACGGTGCCTACGCGGCCTTCGTGTATTTCACGCCGGTATTCGGCGGCATGGTGGCCGACCGCTGGCTGGGCAAGCGCAACGCGGTGGTGATCGGCGGCGCGGCGATGGCGCTGGGCCATTTCATGATGTCCTCCGAGGCGTTGTTCTATCCGGCGCTGGCCACGATCGCGCTGGGCAATGGCCTGTTCCTGCCCAGCCTGGCCAGCCAGATCGAGGGCCTCTATCGCGATGGCGACGTGCGCAGCAAGAGCGCCTACAACATCTATTACATGGGCATCAACCTGGGTGGCTTCCTGGCCCCGCTGGTGTGCGGCACGCTGGGCGAATCGTTTGGCTGGCACTGGGGGTTCGCCGCGGCGGGCTTCGGCATGCTGCTGTCGCTGGTGATCTATCTGGCAGGGCGCCGCTACCTGCCGCCGGAACCGGCGCCCGGTGCCGCCATGCGTGCGGCTACACCGCCGTGGGATCGTGCCGCGCGGGATCGCTTTGCTTTTCTGATCGGCATTGCCGCGATCGTGGTGATCTTCCGTGGCGCCTACGAGCAGAACGGCAACACGATTGCCTTGTGGGCCGACACCGGCATCGACCGGCAGCTGGCATCGGGCTGGGTGATACCGATGACCTGGTTCCAGTCGATCAACTCGCTGGTGGTGTTCGTGTTCACTCCCTTCCTGGTCGCGCGCTGGGCGCGTCTGGCGCGGCGTGGCGTGGAAACCCCCTTGCTGGGCAAGATGGCGTTCGGCGCCGTCATCGTCGGTGTTTCCTATATCGCGCTGGGGATCGTCGCTGCATGGAACGACGCTCACGGTACGCGAGCGAGCTGGCTCTGGCTGTTCGGCTGGTTCGTGCTCTTCACCATCGGCGAGCTCTACATCCTGCCGGTCGGACTGGCCTTGTTCGGCCGGCTGGCGCCGGAGGGGTTTCGCGCCACCAGCATCGCCACGTGGTTCTTCGCCGGTTTCTTCGGCAACCTGCTCGCCGGTGCCCTGGGTACGTTGTGGAGCGTACTTTCCCATGGCTGGTTCTTCGCCCTGATCGGGGCGGTATCCGGCGTGGCAGCGGTGCTGCTGTATGCGCTCAGCCTTCGCATGGGTAAGGTGGAACATCAGCAGGCCGCGACCGGGCCCGCGCTGCCCGCCCATTGAGCCGACCACCATGACCCGAGACCTGCAGAAGAAATTGAAGAGCCGGTGGGACTCGTTCACTACCGCCGAGCAGAAGATCGCCACCCATCTGCTGCACAACGTCAGCGGCATCCCGTTCGAGACGGCGGCATCGCTGGGCAAGCGCGTTGGTGTCAGCCCGATGACGGTGGGGCGGTTCCTGCGCAATCTCGGCTACGCCGGCCTCAACGAGTTGAAAGAAGAGCTGCGCGGCGACGCGCCATGGCTGCAGTTGTATGCGACCCCCGAGCCGGCCACTCATTCCGATGTTGTTTCCGAGACCCTCAAGGCAGAAATACGCGGCCTGACCCAGGTGCATGCGCTGACCCGCACGGCGGAGTGGAAAGCCATCGTCAAGCTGCTGGTGGCCGCCGACCGCGTGTCCGTCGCCAGCTTTCACCAGGCCCGCTTCCTCGGGATCGGTTTTGCCGGCCTGCTGCAGAGTGTCAAGCCGCGTACGGTATTCGTCGAAGGACACGATGGCGCGTATGCCGACATGCTGCTCGATTCGACCGAAAACAGTTGCGTGGTGCTGATCGACTTCCGGCGCTACTCGCGGCACTTCCGCATCGTGGCCGAGGAAACCGCGGCACGCGGTATTCCGTTGGTCATCATCACCGACAGCCAGTGCTACTGGGCGCGTCAGTTTACCGACAACGTCGTAATGCAGCCTGTGGACCTCAATCGCCCCTGGCACGACTTCACCGCGACGACCAGCCTGCTCAGCCTGCTGATCGCTGCCGTGAGTCGCGAGCAGGGCGACATGTTCGAGCGCATCGGCGACATCACGCAGCTGCGGCAGAAGCTGGTGGGTTACGTGGAGGCGCCGCCCGAGGCAAGGCCCGCATCGGGTGCCGGCACGAAGAGCAAGACCCGTGGCAAGGGTAAGGGCGGCGTGACCGCACGCAAGGGCCGCGGCAGGCCCAGGGTTTGACATGCATCCACCGTGCTGAAGGCATGACCGTCAGCAGCGGGCAACACCATCGGGCGGGGGAGTGACTGATGTTCCATCGAGCTCATGCGAAGACCCTGTGCCAGCGTGCGACGGGCCATTGGCTGGCCGGTGCCGTGGTCGCGCTGGCCACGCTGTTGCCATCGATCTCGTCCGTCGCAACGCCGTCCCGCTCCGCCGCGCCGCAGTCACTGGATGCGTTCGCCGCCAGGGTCACGCAGGCGTTTGATCCTCCCGGCATGTCGGTGGTGATCGTCGACGGCGACACGATCACGACGCACGGCTATGGCGTGCGCAAGCTGGGTTCCGCCGCGCGGGTGGACGCACACACCATCTTTCCGATCGGCTCCAACACCAAGGCATTCACCGCCGCCGCGCTGGCGATCCTGGTCGACCAGGGCAAGTTGCGCTGGGACGACCGCGTGGTCGACAAGCTGCCCGGATTTCGCATGTACGACGCCTACGCGTCGAGCGAGATGACGGTGACCGACTTGCTGGTTCACCGCAGCGGGCTGGGGCTGGGCGAGGGCGATCTGATGATCTTCCCCACCACCGACCGCAGCCGGGCCGAGCTGGTGCATGACATCCGCTATCTGAAGCCGGCCCACTCGTTCCGCGCCGACTACGACTACGACAACGTGCTGTACATCGTCGCCGGGCAACTGGTCGAGGCGGTGTCCGGCCGGCGCTGGGAGGATTTCGTCCAGCAGCACATCCTCGATCCGCTGGGCATGCACGATACCCGGGTGAGCATCGACGCACGCGTCGCCGACCAGGCGTCGCTGCACGCCAGGAATTCCACCCCGGTACGCGGTGTCGGCAAGCAGCAGGTGCTTGCCACGGTGATGACCGGCAGCGTGTTCGCCCCGGCTGGCGCGTTGCAGGTCAGCGCCGCCGACATGGGCCGCTGGCTGCGCTTGCAGTTGCGGCACGGTGCCCTGGATGACGGCAAACGCATTTTCAGTGATGCGGCTTCGCAGGCCTTGTGGACACCGCAGACGCTGATTCCGATCGATCCTGCGCCTGCTGTACTCGCGCTGGCGCAGCCCCAGTTCGAAGCCTATGCGCTTGGCTTCGAAGTGCAGGATTACCGCGGGCACAAGATCGTCACCCATCTCGGTGGCGTATTGGGCGGCATATCGGCGGTGGTGATCATTCCGGAGAAACATGCTGCCTTTGCCATCATGCTCAACTCCGAAGACGTCGGCGCACTGTTCGCGATGCGCGAACACCTGCTCGACAGCTTGCTGGGGTTGCCTTCGCCGGACTGGATCGCCAGCTACAAGCAGGTGTTCGACGGGATCAATGCCAGCGCCGTGGCCGCACTCCGCGCGCATGGCGCCGCCACGCATCCGGAACGCGGCCCGTCGTTGCCGCTGTCCGGCTATGCCGGTGTCTATCGCGACCCGTGGTACGGAACCGCCACGATCAGCCAAGGCAAGAACGGCATGGGCAAAAACGGCAAGGGTGCGTTGAACATCAGCTTCGATCGCACGCCGGGATTGCACGGAACGCTGGAGCACGTGCAGTACGACACATTCCGCACGCACTGGGCGATGCCCGATGTCGAGGATGCCTACGTCACCTTTGCGCTCAAGCCGGACGGCGGCATCGAGCGGATGACGATGAAGGCCATCTCGCCGACCGCCGATTTCAGCTGGGACTACCAGGATCTGCGCTTCACGCCGGTAGCCACGGGGAAATAGGGATTCCATTCCGACGCATCTGCTGCGCGAGTGTCAGCCTGGACGCGGGGCGCCTCGACGCCGACGCGCTCCAGGAGCTATTTTCGCGTGCGAGCCAGCGGCCGGGATTGAATGTGTGGCGGTGTTTGATCTGCGTGCCGTGGAGCAGCTCCTTGGCGCATCCGGAACCAAGAGGGGAGAAAGGGCATGACGATCAGCAGACGTTCGACCCAGGCCATGGTCGGCGTGGCCACGATCCTGGCCACGCTGTGCACGTCGCTGGCGCAGGCGGCCCGACCAGACGATGCGGCACTGACTGCGCGCGTCGATCGCGTACTCGCGAAGACGCCGTTGATCGACGGCCACAACGATCTGGCGTGGGAGATCCGCGAGCGTTTCGGCAATGCCGCCGGCGTGGATCTCGGCGCCAGTACCGCGAACCTTCCGCTGAAGCCGGAAGACGGCGAAATGCCGTCGCCGCTGATGACCGACATCCCGCGTCTGCACAAGGGCCATGTCGGCGCGCAGTTCTGGTCGGTGTGGATTCCGCCGACGGTCACCGGCCCGGCGGCGGTGAAGATGACGCTCGAGCAGATCGATATCGTGCGCACCATGGTGGCGCGCTATCCGAAGGATCTGCAGATGGCCTGGTCGGCGGACGACATCATGCAGGCGTTCAAGGCCGGCCACGTGGCATCGCTGATCGGTATCGAGGGCGGTCACCAGATCGACGACTCGCTGCCGGTGCTGCGCCAGATGTATGCGCTCGGTGCGCGCTACATGACGCTGACCCACACGCTGGACAACGACTGGGCCGATTCGGCGACGGACACACCGAAACATCATGGGCTGACGCCGTTCGGACGCGCGGTGGTGCACGAGATGAACCGCCTCGGCATGCTGGTCGATCTCAGCCACGTGTCCCCGGATACGATGCGTACGGCACTGGCGATCTCGGTCGCGCCGGTGATCTTTTCGCACTCCGGTGCGCGCGCACTGGACGATCATCCGCGCGACGTGCCGGACGACGTGCTGAAGATGGTGGCGCGCAACCACGGCATCGTCATGGTGACCTTTGCGCCGTCCTACGTGTCGGCCGCGCGCAACCGCTGGGAAGCCGATCGTGCCGCCGAGCAGACCCGCTTCAACGCACCGCCTTACGCCGGCCTGTACATCGGTCAGCCCGAGCGGGCGAAGGCGGCGCTGGCCGAATGGGATCGCCATCATCCGATGCCTGTCGTTACGATCGCGATGGTCGCCGATCACATCGAGCACATCCGCCGGATGGCAGGGATCGATTGCGTCGGTATCGGTTCGGATTTCGACGGCATTTCCGACACGCCGCAGGGCCTCGACGGCGTCGACAAGTTTCCGGCGTTGCTGGAGGAGCTTGCGCGACGTGGCTGGACCGACGAAGAGCTCGGCAAGGTGGTCGGCGGGAACATGCTGCGGGTGATGCGCGAAGCCGCTGCCGTGGCCCGGCAGCTGCAGGCAACCGAGCCGCCATCGTCGGCAACGATCGAACAGCTGGATGCCGCCGTCGCGAAGAAACCTTCGTGAAGCGATCACCCTGAAGCGGCAGGCAGATCCATGTGATCGAGGAACCTTGCCGGCCGGTGGATGGTGATGGCATCCGGCATGACCTTCGGCATATCCGGTGTCGCGCTGCAGGGTCTACGCTCGGGTATCTTCCGGGGAGATACATCCATGTTCAAGCCACTGATCGCAGGTATCGCGTTGGCACTGAGCGGCGCTGTCGCCGCGCAGGCTGCGCCCGCCAGTCCGTCCGCTTCCGCTCCCATGGCCGCGCCGGCGTGGGTGGCCAAGAGCAATGCCGACGCCCAGCCGTTGCTGAAGGTGCTGGCCGACTTCAATCCCGAGTTTGCCTCGCAGTTCGGCTTTCCGGGCTACGACGACAAGGCGATCGACCTGAAGCCGGGTGTGGAGGCGCGTTCGCGTGCCGCGATGACGGCGGCGCGCGATACCTTGCAGAAGAAGCTGGCCGCGGAAACCGACCCGAATGTGCGCCAGGATCTGCAGATCATGATCAAGGCGGCCGATCGCAATATCGAGGGCAGCCAGGTCGACGAACAGTACCTGCTGCCGTACACGGACATCGGCCAGATCGTGTTCCAGGGCGAATTCACGCTGCTGCAGGACCAGGTCGCCGCCGCTCGCCGCCCCTCTGCGCTCAAGCGCCTGCAGTGTTACGTCGGCATGACTGCCGGCTGCACGCCGGTGACGAAGGAAGCGCAGGCGCTGTTCCAGGCGAAGCTGGACAACCCGAAGCTGATCGGGCCGTACAAGGTCGAGGTCGAGCAGAACCTGGCCAACACCGCACGCTACGTCGACGGTATCCGCAAGCTGTACACCAAGTACAAGATCGACGGCGCCGCTCCTGCGCTGGACGCCCTGCAGAAGCAGCTGGATGAGTACGACGCCTGGGTCAAGTCCATGGTGTTGCCGCATGCGCGCACCGACTTCCGCCTGCCGCCGGCGGTGTATGCCAACAATCTCAAGCGGGTTGGCCTCGACATCAGCCCGGAGGAACTGATCAAGAAGGCCGAGCTCGAGTTCATGGAAACCCAGGCACAGATGCAGATGATGGCGCCGGATGTGGCGAAGGCCGAGGGCACGGCCCAAGGCCGCCCGGTCAACGCCACCGACTACCGCGATGTGATCAAGGGCCTGAAGAAACAGCAGCTCGACCGTCAGTCGATCGAGCCGTACTACCACCAGGTCATCGGCAAGATCGAGGACATCATCCGCCAGCAGGGCATCGTCTCGTTGCCGAACCGTCAGATGATCATGCGCGTGGCCTCGGAAGCCGAGAGCGCGGCCGAGCCGGCGCCGCACATGGATCCGCCGCCGCTGATCAACAACCACGGCGAGCGCGGCAGCTTCGTGCTGCCGCTGGGCAATCCGCCGAACGGCAAGGGTGCCAACCAGGCCTACGACGATTTCACCTGCAAGGCTTGCGCGTGGACGCTGACAGCGCATGAAGGCCGGCCGGGCCATGAGCTGCAGTTCTCGGCGATGGTCGAGCATGGCGTGTCGCTGGCGCGCTCGCTGTTCGCCTTCAACAGCGTCAACGTGGAAGGCTGGGCGCTGTATTCCGAATACATGATGATGCCGTATGAACCGAAGGGTGGCCAGATGATCGCCCTGCAGCTGCGCCTGCTGCGCGCGGCACGTGCGTTCCTCGATCCGATGCTGAATCTCGGACTGATCACGCATGATCGTGCGCATGACATCCTGGTCAACGATGTGGGCCTGTCCGAAGCGTTCGCACGCGAGGAACTCGACCGCTTCACCTTCCGCTCGCCGGGTCAGGCGACGGCCTATTTCTACGGCTACTCGCGCCTGCTGGAGCTGCGTGCGCACACGCAGATCGAACTGGGTAGCAACTTCAACCTGAAGCAGTTCAACGACTTCCTCATCGCCCAGGGCCTGCTGCCGCCGGATCAACTGGCCGAGGCGGTGGATACGCAATTCATTCCCGCCCATGGCGGCAAGCGATCGCAGTAAGCCCATCGGCATGGCCGCCCACTGTACCCTCGGTGGGTCGGCCATGGATGGCCGTTGGGGAAGGCAAGCTCAGGGCTGCTTCCGGTAACAACTCGATCTGGCCTTGCGTGCCAGTGCTCAGCCGATCTCCTCGGCGATTGCCGATAAGGCACACCGCTTGATCCATCCGGCAATCTCTCGGCGGGAGCTTCAGCGCTCTTGCGCCGGCGCCTCGTCTCGATACGTCCAGGTATCGGCCCCGTCGAGCCATCGCACCCTTGCCTGCGCCAGCACCTCGGGCGGCAACAGGCGGGCATTGATGCCGGTTCGGTCGCGCGCAGGGTCCGTGCTCGACCAGTGGGTGATGCAGCCGCAGACATGGCAGTGGTGAAACGTGATGCCCTTGTTGCCCCATTGGTAGGTGTCGGTGGGCACGTCGGCATGCACCTGCACCTGTGCCAGCGGGTAGTAGGCCCAGCGCGTGCCGTAGCGCCGGCACAGGCTGCAATTGCAATCGGTCACCTCGCTCGGCGCCTGCGCGATGGCCAGACGGACGGCGCCGCAATGGCAGCTGGCTTCGACCATGTGCATTCTCCCGTTCGCCGTGTGGCCGGATGATACGCGCGCCCGATGCTGGCTGCGTCGCCATCCCGTCATCTACCAGTCCGCGAGCATAGCGGCATGCGGACGGCGCGGTTCGATTCCCGCAAGAGGTCCTGACCTGTTTGCTGGTGCTTGCTCGCGCGGGTGATTCTTGCTGCCGTCGTTGGTTTCCGGCGCACTCGCTGCATGGACGCGGTGCACTCATTCCTGACGCAGTTTCTTGCGTGGCGTTTTGTCAAGAATCGTTCATTGCCCGCGCGTAGCGTTGACGCGCCCCGACCCCTGTCCGGTGCGTGTTCGACCCCTACCCAAGGAGATTCCCTATGACGAAGCTTCTGCTCGGTCATTCCATCCGCCGGCGCGTTGTGGCTGCGCTGGTGATCGGTGCACTCACGGCCTGCGGCATGGCCAATGCCGACGATTATTCACACGGTCATGGTTTCCAGTTTCTGCCCGGCAATCTGGTGGTCAGTCGCAGCGTTTACGACAACAAGAGCAGCAACGTTGTCGTCGGTACGATCCTGCCGCCGAACTGTGCGAGCACCACCGGCGGTTGTGGCGATGCCACCGGTGCACCCTATGACGGCACGTATCCCTATGTCTGGAACAATGACCTCTATGACGGCAGCTTCGGCATCACCGCGCGCATCTTCCTGGATCAGATGACGCCGAACGGATGGCTGGTCAATTCACTGGAGGTGCCCAACAGCTCCCAGCCCACTGCGATGGCGGGCGAGCTGGTGACCAGCTTCAGTTCGAAGTCCGAGCTGGCCCTGCATCTGTCGCTGGATCGCAAGTACCTGACGTTCATGGGCTATGTGGCGCCGGTCAACATGATCGACGTGTCCAACTCGAACACTCCCGGCGCGATCGATACCACCAACCCGGATGGCCAGAATTTCTATCGAGCGGTGGCGACGGTGGATCGCCACGGTCGTTTCGGCTTTGTCGAAACCAATGCCTACAGTGGCAACAATGGCCGCGCCGCGATCCTCGATGATCGTGGCAATGCCGATTATTTCTACACGGCCGGCAATGCAGGCAACGGCAGCAACCCGCAGCCGGCCGGCATCGTGCTGGGCGCCGGTGCGCAGTTCATCACGTCCGTACCGCTGCCGGAGGTGGCGCAGACTCCAGGTGTGAGCACGCCGGTGAGCAGCTTCTCGCTGACCGCACTGGGGCAGAAGGCCGACAAGATCGGCAAGGACGACAACTTCCGCGGCATGACCGTGTTCAACAACGTGCTCTATTACACCAAGGGCAGCGGCAGCAACGGCATCAACACCGTCTACTTCGTGGACACCACGGGCAAGGCGTGCCCCAATGGCGTGGGCCTGCCTGCGCCCGGCGCCACGCTGCCTTCCGCACCACTGTCCTACAACGCGAGCACGCTGGCCACGACGGGGCTGCCGACCAACATGTGCGTGTTGGCTGGGTTCCCCTCGACGCCCAACAAGTCGGCGACGACGCTCGCCTATCCGTTTGATATCTGGTTTGCCGACGCCGACACCGTTTATGTGGCAGACGAAGGCGATGGTTATACCGGCGGCAACGACCTGTATACGCACGCCGCGGCGCAGACCACGGCGGGACTGCAGAAGTGGGTATTCGATGCGACGACGCAGCGCTGGACGCTGGCCTACACACTGCAGGCTGGGCTTGCCATGGGTCAGCCCTACTCGGTGCGCGATTATCCGGTTGGCGCCAATCCGGCCACCAACCTGCCGTGGTCGCCGGCCACCGATGGTCTGCGCAACTTCACCGGCCGCGTCGATCGCGATGGCAAGGTCACGCTCTGGGCGGTGACCTCCACGGTGAGCGGCAATGGCGACATCGGTGCCGACCCGAATCGGCTCGTGGTGATCCGCGACGACTTGAAGAACACCACGGCAGCCGGCGCCGCGAAGGAGTCGTTCGTGACCCTGCGTACGGCGAAATTCGGTGAAGTGCTGCGTGGCGTGTCGTTCACGCCCGACGAAGGCGGTGATCGCGGTCACTGGCACTGAGGGAGGATGGGTGGCGTGGTCGAGCTGATCGGTTCGGCCACGCTATAGCCAGCCTGGTCGAGGGTGCCGGCGTCGAATGCGCCGGTGCCTCTCTCATGATGCGTATCCTCAAGTGTCCTGCGTTGGCGCATTGTCGGGATACGTCCAGTACCGATGCCATTGCGCAGTAAGCTTCATCTCCGTCTCGCAGCTTCAAAGCAAACCTGACGCCAGTCTTCCGGCGCGTTAACGAAAAGTCGGCCATGATTCGAAACCCAGTTCCTTCGTGCACATCAATCAGATGAGGCTCCGATGACTCGTACAGTTTCAGTTGCCGACAAACGCGCCGCCTTTCGTGCCTTGCACCAGGAAGGTTGTTTCGTCCTGCCCAATCCATGGGATGTGGGGAGTGCGCGGATGTTGCAGCACCTTGGCTTTGCCGCGCTGGCTTCGACCAGTTCCGGTCATGCCTGGTCGACCGGTCGCCCTGATTACGCGGTGACGCTCGCGGATGTGCTGCAGCACCTGACTTCTCTCTGCGCAGCGGTGGATCTGCCGGTGAACGCCGATTTCGAGTCTGGCTTTGCTTCCGATCCTGAAGGGGTGGCAGCCAATGTCAGCCTCGCCGTGCAGGCGGGTGTGGCCGGTCTTTCCATCGAGGATCGCGATATAGACGCACCGTTCGGCCTCTACGACATGGCCTTTGCCGTGGAGCGCATCCGGGCCGCCCGCGCGGCGATCGATCGATCGGGCGAGGACGTCATCCTGGTGGCTCGTACCGAGGGTCTTCTGCATGATGCCGACGCCATCACGCCGGCCATCGACAAGCTGGTCGCCTTCGCCGCTGCAGGTGCCGATTGTCTGTATGCACCGGGCGTGCGCGACAAGTCACACATCGCCACGATGGTCCGCGCGGTGGCACCCAAGCCGCTCAATGTGCTGGTCATGGATACCGGGTGGAGCGTTGCCGAACTGGCCGATCTCGGCGTGCGACGCATCAGCATCGGTGGTGCGCTGGCGCGGGCTGCCTGGGCCGGCGTGCTGACAGCCGCCGGACAGATCAAGGCCGGCTCGTTCGAGGGCCTGGCCGGCGGAACGCCCGGAAGGCAACTGAATGATGTCTTTGCCGGCTTCGCCTGATTTGGGTTTCGATACCCGACACGCTTGAGTCAGTGGATCGTGTGACGGGAGGCGCTTTTCGCGCGCCTCCCGTCCGGCATGGCACGTGTCAGCGCATGCCGCCACCCGCGAACAGATGCTCGCCGGTCAGCCAGTACGAATCGTCCGAAGCGAGGAAGGTAACGATCGAGGCGATGTCGTCCGGCTGGCCGATGCGGCCCAGCGGCGTGTGTGCCACGGCCTCGGCCTGGAAATCCGAGCCGATGAAGCCGGCGGCATGGGCGCCTTCGGTTTCCACCATGCCCGGATTGACGGCATTGACACGGATCTTGCGCGGACCGAGCTCGCGCGCGAGCACGCCGGTGATGGCATCCAGCGCACCCTTGGTTGCCGTATAGACCGCGCTGGCGGGTGGCACGATGCGGGACACCAGTGAACCGATATTGATGATGCTCGCGCCTTCGCCCAGATGCTTTGCCGCGGCCTGCGTGGTCAGCAGCAGGCCGAGGACGTTCACGTTGAACTGCCGATGGAAGTGCTCCTCGGTGATGGCTTCGAGCGGTGCGAACTCGTAGACGCCCGAATTGTTCACCAGTACATCCAGCCGGCCGAAGTGCTTCACGGAAGCCTCGACGATGGCCTGTGCATCGGCCGTCTTCGACACGTCGCCCTGGATGGCGACGGCCTTGCCGCCTGCGGTGGCAATCGCGGCGACGACTGCGTCGGCGCCGGACTTGCTGGATGCGTAGTTCACCACGACCGATGCACCTTGTGCGGCCAGTGACTTTGCGATGGCCGCACCGATGCCCTTGGATGCTCCGGTGACGAGGGCGACTTTACCTGTGAGCTTGCTCATGACGATGTCCTTTGTGCTTTGGGAGTGGTGGATGAATTGGTTCTTAAATTCCGTAGTTCGTAAAATATGAACTATGGAACTAATAGTCAAGAGCTGTTACCATCATTCCCATGAAACCGCTGATCCATCCGGACATCGACAACATCACCGTGGAGGGCATCCTGCATGCGCTGTCCGATCCGGTGCGTGTCGCCATCTATGCCGACATGGCCGGCGCGGGTTGTGCCCAGACCTGTTCCACCTTCCTGCAGGTGGTCGATCGTTCGATTCCGAAGTCCACGCTTTCGCAGCACTTCCGGACCTTGCGCGAGGCGGGGCTGATCCGCAGCGAACGCCAGGGCGTGGAAATGCTCAACACCACGCGGTGCAGCGAGATCGAGCAGCGCTTTCCGGGCCTGCTCGCAGCCATCATGAATGCGCACCGTGTCCAGCTGATGCAAAAGGCGCGCATGGCCAGGCGCAAGCCGGCCGGGAGCCGGGCCGGCGTGGGCTGAGGCATTCTTCAGGCGCCGAGCAGGTGCTGCGGCTTGCTGTGTACTGTCACCCTGATACCGGTGCCACGCTGTCGATGCTGAGGCGCAGGCGCCCGGCGTCGAAGCGCACACGCAGATGGTGGTGCCTGACCAGGTAATGCGTCGCGACGATGGCCGCCGCGATGCCCGAGGCGGCGGCGATGCCGAGCGCCCAGCGCGGACCGAACCGGTCGGAAACCCAGCCCACGATCGGTGCACCGATGGGTGTGCCGCCCATGGCGATGGCAAGCACGATGGCCATGACGCGCCCGCGCATGGCCGGCGTGGTGGTGAGCTGCGCCAGGCTGAGGGTGGACGTGGTAAAGGTCTGTGCGGACACGCCGATGATGACCAGGGCGATGCCGAACAGCGCTTCGTTGGGCATCACTGCCGCGAGCGCGCAGGCAGCACCGAACACGCCGGCACCGATCAGCAGGATCGCGATGTGCGGTCTTGCCCGTTGGGCGGCAAGCAACGCGCCGGCGATCGATCCGATGGCCATGGTGGACGTCAGCAGCCCGTACGTGTCGGCACCGGCGTGGAAGACGCTGACCACCATGGTCGAGATGTAGATCGCGAAGTTGAGCCCGAACGTGCCGACCAGGAAAAGCATCAGCAGTACGGCTTTCAGGTCGGGTCGCTGCCATACATAGCGAAAGCCGTCGGCGAGGCTGCTACGGGTGCGCACGGCGCGGTCTCCCCGATGCAGCTCATCGACGCGCAGCAGGCTGAGCGAACCGAGTACGGCAACGAAGGTGGCCGCGTTGATCAGGAATACCCAGCCGGCACCCACGCCTGCGATCAGCACGCCCGCGACCGCGGGGCCGATCATCCGCGCGGCGTTGAACGAGGTGGAATTCAGTGCCACGGCATTGGACAGGTCGGCCTCGCCGACCAGTTCGGAGACGAACGTCTGGCGTGCCGGCGAATCGAAGGCGGTGACGCAGCCGAGCAGGAACGCAAACCCGTATACCTGCCACAACTGCACGAGTCCGCTGACGGTGAGGATGCCCAGGCCAAGCGCCAGCAGGCCCATGGCCGCCTGGGTGGCGAGCAGCAGCTTGCGGCGGTCGAGGTGATCGGCCGCAAAGCCGGTCAGCGGCAGCAGCAGCACCTGTGGCGCGAACTGCAGTGCGGTGACCGTACCCACCGCCGTGGCGTTGTGACGGGTCAGCTGGGTCAGCACGATCCAGTCCTGGGCGATGCGCTGCATCCAGGTACCCACGTTGGAGACCAGCGCACCAGCGGCCCACATCCGGTAGTTGAAGCCTTTCAGCGAACGGAAGATGCCTTTCATGGAATCGTTCGCGTGTCCGTCGGCGAGTTGCCGCCGTTGAAACGTCCGAACATGCGGGCCGACATCAAGCCAGTCAGCAGAACGCCGGCGCCCGCCGCGAGTACTTGATCGGTGGCGCGCAGGTCGAAGTTTCCAACGCGGCACAACAGCACATAACCGATGACGAGATTGAAGAATCCCCACAGCACATTCAGCGTCGACGACGAAAACCCCTGACCAGGCGGCTTGGCGAACGGACTCTGGAACGGTCGCCCCATCACCCCGCTGACGAAATGCGGAATGGCATTGGTCAGCAGGGCACCTGCGAAGAAGTAAGAAACATAGTGAGTCCAATTCATTGCAAGGTACCCCGTGGCTGGTGAATCGTTGTGCCTGCCCTGTTTCGGACGCCCTTGGTCCGGTCACGGCAGGAGGATTACCCCGCGTCACGCGTGGCTGGCATCGAGCAGGTCGATGATTTCCCGGGTGGTGCCGGTTTCACCCAGCCGCGGGAAGATCCGCGTGACGCTGTTGTCGTGGGCTTCGGCATTCATGTCGGTCATTGCATCGACCGCGAGGGTGACGTTGAAGCCCAGCTCATGCGCGAAGCGGGCGGTCGATTCGACGCCGATGCTGGTGGCGACGCCGGCGAGCACGATCTGGGTGACGCCCAGCTTTTTCAGATGCGCGTCGAGATCGGTGTTGGTGAACGCGCCCCATGTGCGCTTGGTGACGATGTGGTCCTGCGGCTGCCGGTCCAGTTCGGGCACGAAGTCCGCCCATCCGGCAGGCAGCTCGCCCATGTTGCGGGACTGTTCGGCCCGGCCCGGCGCGCCACCGGTGACGTTGACCAGGACGACCGGCAAACCGCGTTGGCGAAACGCATCAAGCAGGGCACGCGCGTGAGCCACCACCTCGCCGGTCGGATGCGCCGCGGGATAGGTGACGATGCCATTTTGCAGGTCGATGACGACGAGGGCAGTTTGCGGGTCGAGTGTGGTGACGGTCATGGGGATTTACCTGGTGGTAGTTATGGCGGTCCTTGCGCGCAGGGCGGCAAGGGAGTGTTTACGAGTCGAGGAGGCGCTTGAGCAGTTCGACGGCACTGGCAAGCTGCGCCTGTTCCTGTGACGTCAGCTGCGTCTGGATGGCATGGAACAGCCAGTCTTCCCGCGCCGCGCGATTGGCCTTGATCAGTTCATGGCAGGCGGGAGTGAGTGACAGCAGGGTTTGTCGCCCATCGTCGGGATCCGGGGAACCACGCAGCAGGCCCGCCGCCAGCAGCGCGGAGACATTTGCGCCCATCGACTGCGGACGCATGCCCTCGGCGTGTGCGAGCGCCGTCACGGTAGCGGGCCCATCGCGTTCCAGATGCCCGAGAACCGACACCTGCGACCATGCCAGGCCACCCAGATTGGTCTGCTCGCGCAGACGGCGTTTGAACTTGCCGACCAGGACGCGCAGCTCCACTGCCGTCGCCATGGTGCGTGTCGTCGCCGGATCGGCCTTGGGCTTCTTCATGCGGTGAAGTCTGGCATATATGAAGTCAAACTGCAAAGGTAAACTTCATAAATAGTATGCGACTGCCTGCTTTCTGCTGCAGGGCGCATTACTGTGGTCGCGTAGTGATGTACGCATGGAACGGCGGTATTTCCGGAAGGGTAGTGGCGAATCCGGTCCTGGGATGCAACACTGCGGGAGGCATGGCGGCACCGTAAAACCTTGATGAAGCTGGCTGATTCCAATCTGTGTTGTCCTTGACATGTCCGTGACCCACATCACTTCCGGCGAGGCCCTTCCATCCGGTCATCACGCCCCGGCGGACAGTTCCCCGACGGTCGAGAAGGGTGGCCGCCGGACCAGTGCCCACTCCGCCTTCTGGATCATGACGCGACGCGTCACCGTACTGGCGGCGTGTGTGGACATGGCCTTCCTGGTCTTTTTCCTTGCCGTCGGTTCGCCACTGCTTGCGTGGCTCAATCTGATCAGCATCAGCATGTACGGCGCCGCCTACGTGTTGTTGACCCGGCGCAGGAATCTTCCAGCCATCATCCTGATCTGGACTGAGGTAACCGTACATGCGGTCATCGGAACCCTGCTGGTCGGTTGGGACAGCGGCTTTCATTACTACCTGCTGATGTTCATCCCGGCCATCGTCGTCAGTGGGGGCTGGCGCAATGTGATCGCGCCGCTGCTGTTCCTGTTTCTGGCCTACCTCGGGCTACATGTGGCCGCGCACTTCGTAGGTGCACTGGCGCCATTGAATGGCACGGCTCTGCTGCTTCTGAACCTATTCAACGTATCGATTTTCTTCGCGATGGCCAGTTACACGGCGCGCTTCTATTACGACCTGGTCAGAAAGACCGAACGAAAATTGCGCGAGCTGGCGACGAAGGATGCCCTGACCGGTCTGTCCAACCGGCGCCATCTGCTGGATCTGGCGCAGCAGGAAATCGCCCGTGCCCGACGAAGCATCGAGGAAGTCTCGCTCATCCTGGTCGATATCGACGATTTCAAGCTGATCAATGACGGACATGGCCACGATGCCGGTGATCAGGTGCTGGTGCACGCGAGCCAGTTGTTCCGGGGTATCTGCCGAGCCCAGGACACGGTGGCCCGCTGGGGTGGCGAGGAATTTCTTTTCCTGCTGCCGGCAACAGGCCAGGACGCCGTGCGGGAATTCGCCGAACGCGTTCGCGTGACCATTGCCGAGACGAGGCTCGAACATGCTGGCGAATCGATCAGATTCTCCCTGTCCCTGGGAGTTGCCACGCTGGCTGGATCTGAAAGCCTGGATGACGCGATCAGCCGCGCGGACAGCGCGCTCTACCGGAGCAAGACGGAAGGTCGTAACCGTGTGACCGCGGCACTTCATCCGGCGTACGAAGAGCCGGCATCCTGGCAG
Source organism: Rhodanobacter koreensis (assembly GCF_054782855.1). NCBI lineage: Bacteria > Pseudomonadati > Pseudomonadota > Gammaproteobacteria > Lysobacterales > Rhodanobacteraceae > Rhodanobacter > Rhodanobacter koreensis. The sequence goes on from NZ_BAAGRR010000012.1 coordinate 657,970, forward strand.
GGCGATGTGGAGGTTTCCCCTGCGTGACGCAACGGGAAACGGGTCCGTACTGATATTTCCACGCCAGATCCGCTGAGCAGGCCTGTCGCATCAGGACTGGGTTCCAGGCACGGCACGCACCACACGAGTCAGTCCACGCACGACCCACTTTCAGCATTGCACCCGGCCACCGGCAAGTGAGGTGCAGGGATGGAACACGGGCTTTGGCGGTGGTCCGGGCGGTTTGTGGTCATGGTCGTGATCGTGATCGCGGTATGGCGGCGCCACGGCGCCCCAGTAGGCCGGCGGAGCGTAGTAGGCCGGTTGGGACAACTGATCGGCGTATGCGTCGTTCTGCTGGCGCAGCGCATCGTTCTGGGCCTGCAACAACCGATTGGTGTTGGCGGTCTGGTCGGCAATTGCCTGCTGCCGTGCGTCTTCCGCCTGCTGTTGCGCGTCGGCTGCTTCGTCTGCCTGTTGCTGGGCCTTGTCGTCCATCTTCTGCTGGTAGGCGGCGAGGTGTTCCTTGTAGAGCGCGTCGATATGATGGGCATCGGCATAGCGCCTGGCGACGTCGACCTGGCCCAGGTTGAGATAGTGGTCGATGACTTCGCTGTCGTCGGCCTGGTGGATCAGCTCGCCCTTGCCGCCGGGGCAGGGGTGGTCGGTGTATTCCAGTTGCCCGCCCTGCGTGCATTTGTAGATGTTCTGGGCCATGGCAGCGTGCGCCGCGGCCAGTAGCAGGGCGGCAACACACAGCTTGATGGTGGGCGTGGCCTTCATCATGAAGGTCATTCTGCGCCGACGCCGTGCAATAAAAAAGCGGCTGGGATCTGTATGGATCGGATCCGTTCAAACTCTCTGCTACCCGGCTAGGTTCCCGTCGTCTGTAGGCGCTGCGCCCGCTGCCAGCTGCGCAGGCCAATCACTGCCAGCACGATGAAGCCGGCATACAGCACCGATGTGATCAGCAGCGATTTGTAGACGTATTCACCCACGTAGATCACGTCGACCACGATCCACAGCCACCACGCGGCGATATGCCGGCGCGCCTGCCACCACTGGGCGACCAGGCTGAAGGCAGTGAGTGCCGCATCCAGCCAGGGCAGGGCGGCGTCGGTCCAGCGGTGCATGGCGAAACCCAGCGCGAGCGCGCCGATCGTGCCGAGCACGATATGCAGTACAGCTTGCTGGTGCGGCAGGGGCGCCACCTGCACGCGGCCGTCGCCGCCCATGTGCTGCAACCAGCGCACCCAGCCGTAGACGATCAGGATGGCGAAGGCCAGTTGCAGCAGCGCATCGGAATACAGCTTGGCGTCGACGAATACCCAGGTGTAGACCAGCACCGACACCAGTCCCACCGGCCAGCACCACGGCCGGCGCTTGGCGGTGAGCCAGACGCCCCAGGCGCTGAGCAGCGCGGCGATGAGTTCTATCAGGCTCATGTCAGGATCGGCTCATGTCAGAACGCGTAGGTCAGCGAGAGCCGCGCCAGTCGCGGCGCACCTGGGAACAGATAGCTGTCCCCGCCGGAGGTGCCGGTGTCGCGCCAGTAGAAATGGTTGAACACGTTGTCGATGTTGAGGCGCCAGGTCAACGCGTGGCCGTTCCACGAGGTGACGTAGCGCAGGCCGGTATCGAACACGTTATAGGCCGGCACGCTCACCAGCCCGTTCGGCGTGGCGGGGTTGGAGCTGCTGTAGCGCCAGCCACCCAGCAGGCTGAGGTTGGCCGCGAACGGCAGGCGGTAATCCACGTACACCGACGTGCGCAGGCGCGGCACGTTGACGATCTGGTGGCCTTCGTAGCTGGGTATGCCGGTGTCCTCGGCGCGGGCCTGGATCAGGTTGGCGCTGGCGGTGAGGCGCAGATTGTCGCTCAACTGGCCGGCCGCGTTGAGTTCCAGCCCGGTATGCACTTCGTTGCCCTGCTGCACGAAGGTGAAGCCTTCCGGGGTGTTGTCCGGTTGCGCGAACTGGTACGGCTGATGGATACGGTACAGCGCGGCCTGCAGGCTCAGTGCGTCGCTCCACTCGTACTTGACACCGGCTTCGACCTGGCGCGCCAGCAGTGGCGCCAGCACGTCGTTGCCGTTGGACGCCCAGTACGGCGCTTCGCCGCCCAGCGACAGGCTTTCGCTGTAGCTGACATATGCCGTCAGCGCGGCAGTCGGCTGCCACAGCACCGCGGCCTGCGGCAGCAGCTTGTTCTCCACGGTGTGGCGCTGGAGTATGCCGCTGTCGTCGAAGGCGCTCTCATTGAGTTCTACATAACGGCCGCCAGCGAGCACTTGCCACTGCGAGCCAAGATGCACGCGATCGAGCGCGAACAGCGAGCGCTGCCAGCTGTCCAGCCGGCGTGCCGACGGACCGGGCTGGTTCGGCGACGGCGCGAAGTACGGTGGATCGACCTCATCGATATTGGCGGTGCCTACGTAGTCGTAGACATACGGGCGCTGGTTGAGCGTGCGACGGAACGTGCTGGCGCCGACGCTGAGCTCATGCGTGAGTGCACCGGTGTCGAAGGTGCCCTTGAGTACCGCGCGCAGTTCGTCGTTCTGTCGGTTGTCGTCGGGGCTGCGGTAGTCGTAGACGTCGTAGTCGCCGTTCGGCGCGAAGAACCAGCCCGGCGTGGCGCCGCTGGCGCAGTCGGGCGAATAGAAGCAGCCGTAGGCAAAGGCGACGTTGTCATCGATCACCACGTGACTGTGGCCGGCCGATACCTGCGCCTGCCAGTTGTCATCGAACTGGTAGTTGAAGCGCAACGTGCTGTTGCTGGCGTGGATACCGACCGGCTGCTGCCACGGCTCGAAGCCGAGCATGCGGGTGCGGCTGGGGTCGGGTGGAATCACCGTGCCGCCGAGCAACTGGTAACCGGAGACCGAGCGTTGTCCGCTGGTCTGGTAATCGGTATCCAGCTGCAGCGTGGCGTTGGAGCTGATCTTCCAGTCGGTTGCCAGTGACACGAAATTGCGTCGGCCATCGGCGTGCTGCACGTAGGAGTTCATGTCTTCGTGCGCCGCGTTCACGCGCACACCGAAGTCAGGTGTCAGCCACGCGCCAACATCGAGTGCCTCGTAGCGTGAACCTTCCGAATCGGTGCCGACGGTGATCGTGTGCACATCGGCCGGGCGCTTGCTGACGTAATTGACGAGGCCGCCGGGAGCGACCACACCGGCTTCCAGGCCGGCCAAACCCTTGAGGATTTCCACCTGCTGCTTGTCTTCCAGCGTCATGTACTGCTCGCCGGCCATGCTGAGATCGTTGAAGCGGAAGCCGCTGGCCAGATCCAGCGCGAAGCCGCGGATCGCGATGTCCTGGTAGTAGCCGACCGGCGCGTAGTTGTCGCCGAGTGCGGCGTCGGCATGCGCCAGTTCGCTCAGCGTGCGCGGCTGGCGATCGTCGAGCTGGTCGTGGGTGATCACCGTGATCGCGGCTGGCGTGTCGTGTAGTGACGTGTTGCCCAGGCCGCCGAGGTCCGTGCTGTCGGTGTGATAGCCCTTGCTGCTGTCCGCATGCACGTGCACCGGCGCCAGTGGTGTAGCCTGCTGCCGGGATGCGGCATCGTCCTGCGCATGGGCGAGCGTCATCACCGACAGCAGGGCAAGGATCGGGGGAGTGCGGGCGAGGGGAGTGCGGAGTGAAGCCATCGTCATCGTCTTCTGTAGTGCGGACGAAGCGACGGCGACCCGGACGTCCGGACGGACGTGCTGGATCAGCAAGCTCCCTACGCCGGTACTGACCGGATCAGGTTCCAAGGGACTCTCTCAGCCCGGCAAATACCGGGCACCCCCGCTTCAAGAACGCTTATTTAACCACGAATGGCCATTGACCGGATCAGGCGACATCGCGGACGACCTGCAGCAAGGCCTGTCCCGGTGGCATGGTGAACCATGCCGAATGGCCGAGCAGGAAGATGTCGTAAGCCACGTCGGCGTTCGCGCGCGAGCGGGTGATGCTGTGGAAATACTCGACTTCGGACAGCGCGAAATCCAGGTGCACCAATGGCAGAAGATCGGCAAGGAGATGGATATCTGCGGCATCCAGCGGGCGCTGCTGTCGATAGCCTTCGATCAGCGCATGGGCGATATCGAGGTGCACGGCGGCATCGCCGGTTTGCAGGGCGAGCCAGGCGATCGCATTGCGCTCGATAGCGGTGGCGAGATCGAACAGGGCGAAGTTGGCGGCGGCCAGGCCGAAGTCGAGTACGGCGGTGATGCGCGCGTCCGCATGGCCGTCGCTCCAACACAGGTTGGAGACATGCCAGTCGCCGTGTGTCCACAATCGTGGCTGTTTCGCCAGGCGTGGCTGCGCGGCATGCCAGGGCGCGAACAGTTCGGCGAGCTCGGTTTGCCAGTCGCGATCGCGCAGGTAATCGGCAAGGCCCGGTCGTTGCGGCAGTTGCGCCTGCAGCATGGCGATCGGATCGGATGAGGTGATCAGCTCGCTGCGGGCGACCAGGATATGGGTATCGCGCTGGGCAGCGTGGTAGTCCTCGGCGGCGTCATGCAGTGTGGCCAGCATGCGCCCTGCGCTGAGCGCGTGTTCACGGTTCGGCAGCGGCGACCATGAGATCGCCTCGCGGTACAGGTCGATGCCGGCGGCACGCTCGTGTACCTCGTAGCTCCAGTCGCCGATCGCCACCGCGGTTTGCCCTTGCGCATCCCGCAACACCATCGGTACCGGCAGGCCGTGGGCGCGCAGGTGCGCGATAAGGCGATGCTCCTCGGCAAGTGTGGCGACCGAACGCACGCTGTGGTGATGGCGCTTGATGAAGACGGTCTCGTGCGTAGTTTCGACCAGACAGGCAGCCGACAGCGGGCGCGGGCTGTGCCAGTCGATCCGGATCGGCGGGCCGAGTTGCGGATAGCGGCGCAGCAGCGTGTCGACCTCGGCAGCCGTCAGTGCGGGCCAGTCCGGCGGGGTCTCGTCGCCGGCCAATCCGTGCGCGAGATGGGGAATGTCGTTCATGGGCAGGCAGAGCGCCTTGGCTGACAGCAAGCCTTCGATTATCGCTGAAAGGGTCATGCCGCCGCTTTCGGACAGCAGCGGCATCGCGTCTAATGGTTGGCGTCTCCCCCTGCAGATGTGCCGGCGCCTGATGAGTGCGATGTTGCTGCTGTTCGTCTGCCTGATCCTGGGCATGCTGGTGACGCGCTTTGCGAAGCCGCCGGCCGGCATCGTGCCGGGCATCAACTGGTGGGTGATCAACGTGGCGCTGCCGGCGCTGGTGCTGGAATTGATCCCCCGGGTGAAGTTCGACCCGCAGCTATGGTTTCCGGTGGCGGCGATATGGCTCACCTTCGGTGGCGCGTGGCTGCTGTTCGGCCTGCTTGGGCCGCGGCTGGGCTGGTCCCGGCAGCGTACGGGCGCGCTGATCCTGGTCTGCGGCCTCGGCAATACCTCGTTCATGGGCTATCCGCTGATGCAGGCATTGCATGGCCAGCCGGGGCTGGCGCTGGCGGTGGTGGCGGATCAGCTCGGCTGCTTTCCGATCCTTGCCTCGGCAGGCATCGTGGTCGCCTCGCTGTACGCGGGGCGCACGCCGGAGCCGGTACGGATCCTGCGACGCATCGTGACGTTTCCGGCCTTTCTCGCGTTGATCGTCGGTATCGTGGCCGGTGCATGGGGCGGTTGGCCAGCATCGCTGGATGGCGTGTTTGCGCCGATCGGCGTCACCCTGACGCCGCTGGCGCTGTTCTCGGTCGGACTGCAGTTCAAGTTCCATCCCGGCAACCGCCAGCTGGGCGCGGTCGGTTGGGGGCTGGGCTGGAAACTGCTGCTGGCGCCACTGCTGTGCTGGGTGCTGGGCATGGTGGCCGGTGTGCATGGCCTGGTGCTTACCGTCGGCGTGCTGCAGGCGGCGATGGCGCCGATGGTCTCGGCGGCGATCCTTGCCGACGAGTACGAGCTGGAGCCGACTCTGGCCAATACCGTGCTGGGTGGCGGCATCGTGCTGTCGCTGTTGACGATACCGTTGGGCAACCTGTGGCTGGGATAGGGACCCTGCCAGCTTGCGCCGGGGCGTCACTGCGCCGAGACTAAACGGCATCTCATGAACGGGTAGGGGAGCCTGTCATGGCAGGTTTTGAACTGATCAGGCGAATCTTCGGAGGCGATCCTGCCGAACGCCGCGCCACGCTGCGCAGCGGAGTACCCAGGGAGGCACGGGTGCTGGTGGTGGATGACTCGGCCACGATCCGCGCCGTGCTCGGCAAGATGCTGAACCAGGACAGCCATGTGGTGTTCAAGGCGCCGGATGGCGAGACCGCGATCGAAATGGCCCGCAAGGAGCTGCCTGACCTGATCTTTCTGGATATCGTGTTGCCGGGCATGAATGGCTTTGCCGTGTTGCGCGCACTGCGCCACGACCCGCTGACCCGCGACATTCCGATCGTGATGATCAGCGGCAACCTGCAGGCGACCGAGCAGTTCTATGTGCAGCGCTTCGGTGCCGACGATTTCATGAAGAAGCCGTTCGGCCGCGGCGAGGTGTTCGCTCGAATCCGGCACCTGACGGAAAGCGGCCGGCTGGTGGTGCGCGAGCGAGCCGCGGAAGAGATGCTGCCGGCCGAGCCCGAGCATACCGAGGCCGAACACGCAGCGATTCCGGATATCGCGATGCCGGACCCGCATGACCTGATCATGCCGTCCGGCGAGCCTTCCTGAGTCATCGATTGCGCCGGGTTCTCAGGTGCGCATGGTTCCGATGCCGGCGCTCATGACATCGACAGCCTGCCCGGCTTCCTTCGGTCCGCTGCCATCACGCTGGCGATAGAGCTTGATGGCCTCGATCTTCCGTCCGGCACGTATCCCGGCTTCGATGTCGGCATCGCTGATGGCGGGATTCGGTTTCCATGCGGCGCGGGCATGGCGGACCGAAGCCTGCGTTGCGCCGGCACGGCCAAGCAGACAACCCGCCATGAACACGCAAAGGATGCTGGCGAACGAGCCGATGGTGTTCCAGTGCATCGCCCGGTTTCCGTTTGGGAATGCGACAACGCGATAATGCCATCCATGCATGATCCTCATGAACCGGCTGAACTGCGTGTCGACGTGTGGCTGTGGGCCGCGCGTTTCTTCAAGACGCGCAGCCTCGCCAAGCAGGCGATCGACGGTGGCAGGATCGACGTCAACGATGCCGGCTGCAAACCGGCGAAGCTGTTGCGTGTGGGCGATCGGCTGAAAATCGGCCGTGGCGAGGAACGGCTGGAAGTCGATGTGCTGGCCTTGTCCGGCAAACGGGGGCCGGCCAGTGCCGCGCAGGCACTTTACGGCGAAACCGAAGCCAGCCGGGCAGCCAGGAAGGCGGCACGAGAGCAGCGCCAGCTGGTCGGTACCAGCGGTCCGGCCAGGCGCCCGGACAAGCACGCACGCAATCAATTGCGCCGGATGAAAGACGCACGCTGAGCAGTGCATCCCAGAAAGCCAGCCGGATCTGCAGGAACATCTGCGCCAATCCACGAGGTCGCGCAACCGCACGACCTCCCACCGCGCGGAGGCTGGCATGGACGGACTCGCACTGAGAAACGGCATCGGCTTCTTCAAGCGCCTGCTTGGTGGTGGCGACGGGCAGCGTGCGGATTCGCGGCTGCAGACGGCATCGGGATCCCGCATGCTGGTGGTCGATGATTCGCCCACCATCTGCGCGGTGCTCGGCAAGATGCTGGGCCAGGATGGCTATGCGGTGAGCAAGGCGCTGGACGGCGAGAGCGCGATCGAGCTGGCGCGCAGGGAGCTGCCGTCGCTGATCTTCCTGGACATCGTGCTGCCCGGCATCAACGGTTTCGCGGTGTTGCGCGCACTGCGCCACGACGAACTGACCCGGCACATCCCGATCGTGATGATCAGCGGCAACCCGCAGGCGACCGAGCAGTTCTACGCCCAGCGCTTCGGTGCCGATGATTTCATCAGGAAGCCGTTCGGCCGCTCCGATGTGGCTGCCAGCATCGACCAACTGGTCCGCTCGGGCCGCCTGGCCGCCCGCGATGTCGCGTTCGAACGGATGCTTGCACAGGCCATGTCGCACGATACCGAGCCGGGCAACATGGCGAGCCTGGCCACCTGAACGATGGACGTTTAGCCGACGATCCGCCCGGGACCGTCGGCGTATTCCACACAAGCGCGTGGTTCAGGCCTTGATGCCCAGTGCTTTCGCCACACCGGCCGCGTAGGCCGGATCGGCCTTGCCGAAGTGGCCAAGCTGGCGCCGCACGATCTCCTCCGGCACGCCCTGCATGGCTGCAGCGATGTTGTCGAACAGCTGCTGTTTCTGGCTGTCGCTCATCAAGCGGAACAGATCGCCCGGTTGGGTGTAGTCATCGTTGCCGATGCGATGGTCATAGCGGTCGGCGTCGCCGGAGATTCTCAGCGGCGGCTCTTTCACGGACGGATCCTCGACCGGACCGCCGAACGAATTCGGCTCGTAGTTCACCTGGCCGCCGCCGTTGTCGCCGAAGCGCATCGATCCGTCACGCGCGTAGTTGTGCACCGGGCAGCGCGGCTGGTTCACCGGCAGCTGATCGTGATTCGCACCGAGCCGGTAACGTGCTGCATCGGCGTAGGAGAAGATGCGGAACTGCAGCACCTTGTCCGGCGAGAAGCCGATGCCGGGCACCACGTTTGCCGGCGAGAAGCTGGACTGTTCGACCTGGGCGAAGTAATTGTCCGGATTCTGGTTCAGTTCCATCACGCCGACCTCAATCAACGGGTAGTCCTTGTGCGGCCACACCTTGGTCAAGTCAAACGGGTTGTATGAGGTTTTCTCCGCGTCGGCTTCCGGCATGATCTGTACGTACAGCGTCCACTTCGGGAAGTCCTTGCGCTCGATCGCCTCGTACAGGTCGCGCTGGTGTGATTCGCGATCCTCGCCGATCAGCTTGGCCGACTCGGCGTTGGTGATGTTCCTGATGCCTTGCTGGGTCTTGAAGTGGAACTTCACCCAGTAGCGCTCGCCCTTGTCATTCCAGAAGCTGTACGTATGGCTGCCGAAGCCGTGCATGTGACGCAGGCTCGCGGGAATCCCGCGGTCGCTCATCAAGGTGGTGACCTGGTGCAGCGACTCGGGCGACAGTGACCAGTAGTCCCACATCGCGGTGGCGTTGCGCATGTTGGTGCGTGGATCGCGCTTCTGCGTGTGGATGAAATCGGGAAACTTGTACGGGTCGCGGATGAAGAATACCGGCGTGTTGTTGCCGACCAGATCCCAGTTGCCTTCCGCGGTATAGAACTTCAGCGCGAAGCCGCGCACGTCGCGTTCGGCATCCGCCGCGCCACGTTCACCAGCCACGGTGGAGAAGCGCGCCAGCATCGGCGTCTGCGTGCCCAGCTTGAATACCTTGGCGCGGGTGTACTTCGTGATGTCGTGGGTGATCGTCAAGGTGCCGAACGCTGCCGAGGCCTTGGCATGCACGACGCGCTCGGGGATGCGCTCGCGATTGAAATGCGCGTGCTTCTCGAACAGCTGATGATCCTGCACCAGCAGCGGGCCGCGCGGGCCCGCGGTGAGGCTGTTCTGGTTGTCGGCCAGTGGCGCACCGGCGTCGGTGGTCAGGGTCTTGCGATCGTGGCTCATGGCGGGTTCCTGCTCGGTGGGGACTCGTGCAGGCTACGCCCAGGGCTGCATCGAGGGAATTCGATTGTGTGGATGCTTTCGATAGCCATGGGCTATTGGCAGTTCGGCGCCTGCATGGCGATCGCCCGCTCAACGGCGACGACTGCACCAACCGTGGCTGAACAAAGACCCGGGCCGCACAAGGGTTGGTCAACGCGATTCACGGCCGTGCCGTTCCCTGTTCCGTGCTGGCCGGACGGTTCGATGGTCTGACCTGCGCGGGGGAAGGGGTTCTCGCTGTTCGATCGCGAACGATTCAGCATGCGAGTGTCAGTCAAGGTGGCGGATGCCGTATTTCTCCTGTGCCGGCACGGTTCTCTCCATGCATGTCCAATCCTGCCAATTCACATGAACGAGGGTGTTACTCATGAATGCAAAGACGACGTTCCGCTTCAGCTTGATGGGTTTGCTGGTCTCCGCCGTGTTCGCTTCCGGCGCCGCCATGGCGCAGGCAGCCACCGACACCACGGTTCCCGGGCATCCCCGGGTCAATGAGGTCAATCAGCGGCTCGACAACCAGCAGAACCGTATCCAGAAGGGCGTGGCGGATGGCCAGGTCAACGCCAAGCAGGAAGCACGCGACGAGAAGCATGACTCCCATATCGCGCAGCGCGAAAGCGCCGACGAGGCCAGGCACAACGGCCATCTGACCAAGCAGGAGCAGCGCAACCTCAACAAGTCCGAGAACAAGAACAGCAAGCGGATCCATCGTCAGCGGACAAATTGATCGGCGTGTTGCACCTGGTGCGCGGCATCATGTGCTGATCGAAAGCCTCTCCGTACTTGCACGGGGAGGCTTCTTCGTTATGGTGGCCGAATGCTTTCCATCAGCTCGACGCATGGATGTGGCGGCAGCCGTGTCATCCATGCCCGGGTCTGATGCGTTCGAATGAGTCGGTGTGCCGTCCCGCATGCAGGCCCTCCGGATGTTCACCACGCGACCCCGGCAAGGCGGAGTTTTGTTTGCGCATACCTCGGACAAACGGTTCCTTGCTCGTGCTTTGCATGGCGTTATTGCTGGGCAGTTGCCATGGCGCACTCTTTGCCGGGCTCAACACGACGGACGAGCATCGCGGCATCACGGCCGAACGCAATATCGTGTTCGATGCCCCGCATCATCTGGCGCTGGATATCTATCGCCCCGCCAACGCCGAAGAGGCGCCCATCGTGGTCTTCTTCTATGGTGGGGACTGGACCCACGGCAAGCGCCAGTGGTACCGGTTCGTGGGTGCCGCGCTGGCTGCGCACGGCGTGATCGCGGTGATCCCGGATTACCGCAAGTACCCCAGGGTGAAGCTGGATGGGTTCATGCATGACGCCGCGCACGCGGTGGCATGGACGCACGATCACGCCAGGCAGATCGGTGGCGATGCACGCGACATCTTTGTCATGGGCCATTCGTCGGGCGGTCAGATCGCCGCGCTGCTTGCGACCGATCCCGCATGGCTCAAGGCCGATGGCGTGAAGTCAGGCGATCTGGCCGGCTTCATCGGGCTGGCGGGCGTCTACGACTTCGTGCCGATCGCCAGGAAGGAAAAGGACATGATCGGCATGTTCGGCAGGACTCCGGCCGAGCAGCGACGGGCGCAGCCCGTGTCGTACGTCCATGGTGCCGAGCCGTCGATGCTGCTGTTGCACGGAACGGCGGATCACGAAGTCGCACCGTCGAACAGCAAGTCGCTGGCGCTGGCGATGAAGGCCCGGCACGAGGATGTAAGCCTGAAGCTTTATCCCGACATCGGCCACATGGGGTTGCTGTTTTCGATGTCGCGACCGCTGCGCGAGCACGCGCCGACGCTGGACGACGTGCTGGCGTTCATCCATGCGCACGAGAAAGGCGCGCCGAGCGATGCAGGGCACGCCACATCGTCGTAGGGGGCTTCCAGGAGCCTGTCCTTGTCGTTACCCAGCCGAAGGCAGCAGCACTCCAAAACAGCAGGTGAACTCAGGGCAGCGACTTCAGCCGGTACAGCGCTTCCAGTGCTTCGCGCGGAGTCAGCGCATCCGGATCGATCGCGTCCAGTGCGTGCTCCACTGCCGAGGGTTGCGCCGGTGCGAACAGACCAAGCTGCGGAGAGGTTTCGGCTGCAGTCTTGGCAGTCGATGCATGGTTGTGCATGCCACGCTCCAGCTCCGCCAGCGTGCGTCGCGCGTCGGCGATCACCGACTTCGGCAGGCCGGCCAGTGCCGCCACCTGCAGGCCGAAGCTACGGTTGGCTGGGCCATCCTTCACCGCATGCATGAACACCAGTTGTTCGCCATATTCCACAGCGTCCAGGTGCACGTTTTCGATGGTCGGATACTCGCCAGCCAGCTCGGTCAGTTCGAAGTAGTGCGTCGCGAACAACGTATAGGCACGGCTGTTGCGCGCCAGATGCACGGCGGCGGCGCGTGCCAGCGACAGGCCATCGTAGGTGCTGGTGCCGCGGCCGACCTCGTCCATCAGCACCAGGCTGTGCTCGGTCGCGTTGTGCAGGATGTTCGCCGTCTCGCTCATCTCCACCATGAAGGTGGACTGGCCGCGTGAAAGATCGTCGCCGGCGCCGATGCGGGTGAAGATGCGGTCGATCGGGCCGATCACCGCACGGCTCGCCGGCACATAACTGCCGACATGCGCAAGCAGCACGATCAGCGCGTTCTGCCGCATGTAGGTGGACTTGCCGCCCATGTTCGGGCCGGTGATGACCAGCATGCGGCGTGAGTCATCAAGAGCGAGGTCGTTCGGCTCGAACGGTTCGTCGCGCACTTTCTCCACCACCGGATGCCTGCCGCGCTCTATCGCGATGCCGGGTTCGTCGGTGAGTTCCGGGGCGGTCCAGTCCAGCGCCTCGGCGCGCTCGGCCAGGGTGGCGAGCACATCGAGCTCCGCCATCGCGGCGGCGGCTGTCTTCAGTGGTTCGAGTTTTTCGGTGAGCGTGTCGAGCAGCGCCTCGTACAGCGCGCGCTCGCGCATCAGGGAGCGCTCCTTCGCCGACAACACCTTGTCCTCGAAGGTCTTCAATTCCTCGGTGATGTAGCGCTCGGCGTTCTTGGTGGTTTGTCGGCGCGTGTAGTGCGTGGGTGCCTTGTCCGACTGCGCCTTGGTGATCTCGATGTAGTAACCGTGCACGCGGTTGTAACCCACCTTGAGCGTGCTGATACCGCTGGCAGCCTTCTCGCGCTCCTCCAGCTCGACCAGGTACTGGTCGGCGTGAGTGGACAGGCGGCGCAGCTCGTCGAGTTCGGCGTCGTAGCCGTCGGCGACCACGCCGCCGTCGCGCTGCAGCACCGGTGGCTGCACCACGATGGCACCGGCGAGCAGGGCGGCGCTGTCGGCGTGATCGCCGATGCGCTCGACCAGGGTGTGCAGCAACGGGCTGTCCAGCGCGGAGATCTGTTCGCGCAACATCGGCGCCGCGGCGAGGCCGTCGCGCAGAGTGGACAGATCACGCGGTCGTGCCGAGCGCAGCGCCACGCGGGCGAGGATGCGCTCCAGGTCGCCGATGCCGCGCAGCTGTTCGCGCAACGAGTCGTAGCGGCGACTGTCGATCAGCGTGCCGATCGCCTGATGACGCTGGCGCAGCAGCTCGCGTGAACGCAGCGGGCGATTCAGCCAGCGGCGCAGCAGGCGTGCGCCCATCGGTGTCACCGTCTCGTCGAGCACGCCGAGCAGGGTGTGTTCGGTGCGGCCGCTGGGATGCGTGTCCAGCTCCAGGTTGCGCCGCGTCGCGGCGTCCAGCGCAATCGTCTCGCTGGCGCTTTCCACCGCCATGCCGGTGAGGTGTGGCAGCGCACTTTTCTGGGTTTCCTCGACATAGCCAAGCAGGCAGCCGGCCGCGGCGGTGGCGAGCGGCAGGTTGTCCACGCCGAAGCCGCCGAGGTCGCGGGTGCCGAAGAAGCGGTTGAGCTCACGCTTCGCCGCGTCGCTGTCGAAGTGCCACGGTGGCCGCTTGCGCAGGCCCGGCAGGCTGCTGACGAGTTTCGGCCAGACGACACTTTCGTCGACCAGGGTCTCGGCGGGCTGCAACCGGGCCAGTTCGGCCGCCAGCGCTTCAGCATGCGGCACTTCGCTGAGCAGAAAGCGGCCGCTGGACAGGTCGACCCAGGCGAGACCGTAAGCACCGTTCGTAGCGGCAGCAATCGCCAGCAGCAGGTTGTCGCGACGCTCCTCCAGCAGCGCCGCATCGGTCACCGTGCCGGGCGTGACGATGCGCACCACCTTGCGTTCGACGATGCCCTTGGCCAGTGCCGGATCGCCGATCTGTTCGCAGATCGCCACCGATTCACCCAAGCGCACCAGTCGCGCAAGGTAGTTTTCCGCCGCGTGATACGGCACGCCGGCCATCGGGATCGGCGCGCCGGCCGACTGCCCGCGCTGGGTCAGGGTGATGTCGAGCAGCCGCGCCGCCTTGCGTGCATCGTCATAGAACAACTCGTAGAAGTCGCCCATGCGGAAGAACAGCAACACCTCTGGATGCTCGGCTTTGGCCGAAAGGTATTGGCGCATGAACGGCGTGTGCTGTGCGAGATCGTCTTGGCTCATGCAATGCAGGTCTTGGCGTGGTTGTCCGGAACAGGTAGAACGGTGCCCTTGCGCGGGGCGCAAGGTGCATTCAAGTCCGGGAGTCTCGCATGGAGTTGTCGTCCGTTCCTACCGATGCCGAGTTGCTGGCACTTGCTGCCGAGGTCGCGACCGAGGTGCAACGGTGCCGGTTGATGCTGGTCACGGCCGAATCCTGCACAGGGGGCTGGCTGGCCAAGACGCTGACCGATCTGCCGGGCAGCTCGGCCTGGTTCGACGCCGGTGTGGTGACCTACAGCTACGAAGCCAAGGAGGCGTTGCTCGGGGTCAATCCACGCACGCTGGAACACACCGGTGCGGTCAGCGAAGAAACCGTGCTGGAAATGGTTTCCGGTGCGCTGGCACGTTTTGGCGCCGGCGTGGCGGTGGCGGTAACCGGCATTGCCGGGCCGTCGGGAGGTACGCCGGACAAGCCGGTCGGTACGGTGTGGGTCGGCTGGAAGCGTCGCGGCGGTTACGGGCACGCGCGGATGTTCCATTTTCCGGGCGATCGGGAAGCCGTGCGGCGGCAGACGGTGGCGGCGGCGCTCATCGGGTTGCGGAAAACCCTGACCGAGTGAGGCGCCACCGTCTGCCAGACCGGCTTGACCGGTATGGGATACTGGCCGCATGGCAGCCGATCCCCTTTGATCGCAGCCCGTGAGACCCGATCCGGGCATCATGCAACCCATTCACAGCCCAACCGGATACAAGACGATGGATGACAACAAGCGCAAGGCACTTACTTCCGCCCTCGGCCAGATCGAAAAGCAGTTCGGCAAGGGCGCGATCATGCGCATGGGCGATCGCGTCAACGAGGCGATCGAAACGGTCTCCACCGGCTCGCTCGGGCTGGATATCGCGCTCGGAGTCGGTGGCCTGCCGCGTGGCCGCGTGGTCGAGATCTACGGTCCGGAATCGTCCGGCAAGACCACCATGACCCTGCAGGCGATCGCCAGTTGCCAGCGCGCCGGCGGCACCGCCGCGTTCATCGACGCCGAGCATGCGCTCGACCCGACCTATGCGGAAAAACTGGGCGTCAAGGTCGATGACCTGCTGGTGTCGCAGCCGGATACGGGCGAGCAGGCGCTGGAAATCGCCGACATGCTGGTGCGTTCGGGCGCGGTCGACATGGTCGTGGTCGACTCGGTCGCCGCGCTGACCCCGAAGGCGGAAATCGAAGGCGAGATGGGCGACTCCCACGTCGGTCTGCATGCCCGTCTGATGAGCCAGGCGCTGCGCAAGCTCACCGCCAACATCAAGAAGTCCGGCACCCTGGTGATCTTCATCAACCAGATCCGCATGAAGATCGGCGTGATGTTCGGCAGCCCGGAAACCACCACCGGCGGCAACGCGCTGAAGTTCTATGCCTCGGTGCGCCTGGACATCCGCCGCATCGGCGCGGTCAAGAAGGGTGAGGAGATCATCGGCTCGGAAACCCGTGTCAAGGTGGTCAAGAACAAGGTGGCGCCGCCGTTCCGCCAGTGCGAGTTCGAGATCCTGTACGGCGAAGGCACCTCGCGCGAAGGCGAGATCATCGAGCTGGGCGTGGCGCAGAACCTGATCGACAAGTCCGGTGCCTGGTACAGCTACAACGGCGACCGCATCGGCCAGGGCAAGGAGAACGTGCGCCAGTTCCTGCGTGACAACCCGGCGATCGCCAACGAGATCGACAAGCAGTTGCGCGAACGCCTGCTGGTGCAGGTCGGCAAGCCTGCTGCGGCAGCACCGGAAGAGGCGCTCGAGGAAGCGTGATTCGTGACCGTTAGCGCTCTGTTGCAGGAAACATGGCCCGGCTCGCCCGGGCCATGTCCGTTTGCATGACCATGAAACGCCCACCCGGCAAAAATGACCCGGCCAAGCCGAAGCGCAGCGCTTACGACAAGGCGTTGGGCCTGCTTGCCCGCCGCGAACATTCACGGCGCGAACTGAAGACCAAGCTTCGCCAGGGCGGTTATGAGACTGAGGAAGCCGGCGCCGCGGTGGATCGCCTGGGCGAGCAGCACTACCAGGACGACGACCGGTTTGCCGAAGTACTGCTGCGCAGCCGGGTTGCGCAGGGCTACGGCCCCATGCGTGTGCGCGTCGAGCTGAAAAGCCACGGGCTGGCCGATGCCCGCGTCCGCGAATTGCTCGATGCCGCCGGGGTCGACTGGGACGCCGCCGCCGCTGCCCAGTTGCGTCGCCGCTACGGTAGCGCGGCTACCGCGGATCACGCCGAACGCAACCGCCGGGCGCAATTCCTCTTGCGCCGCGGCTTTCCGGCCGCCACAGTACGGAGTGTTACCCACGCCGAAGTGGACGACGCTGCCGACGATGGCTCCTGAAATCCATCATCCCGGGATGATGGATGGAATGATCGCGGGGCGCCCATGGCGTGGCCTCTGTCGCCCTTTGCCACGATTCGCATGACACCTATCCGTATGAAAACGGCCGAAATTCGCTCGACCTTCCTCGATTATTTCCGCTCCAAGGGCCACACCATCGTGCCGTCCAGTTCGCTGGTGCCGGCGAGCGACCCGACCCTGTTGTTCACCAACTCGGGCATGGTGCAGTTCAAGAACGTGTTCCTCGGCAGCGAGAAGCCGGGCTATGTGCGGGCGGCCGACGTGCAGCGCTGCCTGCGTGCCGGCGGCAAGCACAATGACCTGGATGCGGTGGGCTATACCGCACGCCATCACACGTTCTTCGAGATGCTCGGCAACTGGTCGTTCGGTGATTACTTCAAGCGCGACGCGATCATCTACGCATGGGAACTGCTGACTGGCGTATTCAAATTGCCGGCCGACAAGCTGTGGGTCACCGTCTATCACACCGACGACGAGGCGTTCGACATCTGGAACAAGGAAGTCGGGGTGCCGGCCGAGCGCATCGTGCGCATCGGCGACAACAAGGGCGCGCCGTTCGCCTCCGACAATTTCTGGCAGATGGCGGATACCGGCCCTTGCGGTCCGTGCACCGAGATCTTCTTCGACCACGGGGCCGAGATCGCCGGTGGTCCACCCGGCTCCCCGGACGAGGACGGCGACCGCTATATCGAGATCTGGAACCTGGTATTCATGCAGTTCGACCGTGCGCCGGATGGCACGCTGTCGCCGCTGCCTGCACCGTGCGTGGACACTGGCATGGGCCTGGAGCGTCTCGCGGCGGTGTTGCAGCACGTGCACTCCAACTACGAGATCGACCTGTTTGCACACCTGATCCGCGTGGCCGGCGAGCTCACCCACACGAAGGATCTGGCGAACAAGTCGCTGCGCGTGATCGCCGATCACATCCGTGCCTGCGCGTTCCTGATCGTCGATGGCGTGCTGCCGTCCAACGAGGGGCGCGGCTACGTGCTGCGCCGAATCATCCGTCGTGCCCTGCGGCATGGCTGGATGCTTGGGGTGCGCGGCGACTTCTTCTGGAAAATGGTGCAGCCGCTGGTCGAGGAAATGGGCGAAGCCTATCCCGAACTGCCGGCCAAGCAGGCGTTCGTGGAAGATGCGCTGCGCACCGAGGAGCAGCGCTTCGGCGAGACGCTGGAGCACGGCATGCGGCTGTTCGACGAGGTGGCAGCGAAGTCGGGCAAGACCATTCCGGGCATCGATGCGTTTCGTCTGTACGACACCTACGGCTTTCCGGTGGACCTTACCGCCGACATCGCGCGCGAGCGCGGTCTCGAGGTGGATATGGCCGGCTTCGAGCAGGCGATGAGTGGGCAGCGCGAACGCGCCCGCGCCGCCGGCCGTTTCGAAGCGAAGGGCCAGATGCCGGCCGAACTGGCCAGCCAGCTCAAGCCCACGGCCTTCCTCGGATACGAGG
Source organism: Rhodanobacter koreensis (assembly GCF_054782855.1). Classification (NCBI taxonomy): domain Bacteria; kingdom Pseudomonadati; phylum Pseudomonadota; class Gammaproteobacteria; order Lysobacterales; family Rhodanobacteraceae; genus Rhodanobacter; species Rhodanobacter koreensis. Next base: position 675,905 of record NZ_BAAGRR010000012.1, read on the forward strand.
CATTGCAGGCCCAGGGCAGCAAGGTGCTTGGCATCGTGCGTGGCGGCAAGCAGATCGATCAGCTTGGGGAAGGCGAGGAAGGGCTGGTGATCCTCGACAGGACGCCGTTCTATGCCGAGTCCGGCGGCCAGGTCGGTGATACCGGCGAATTGTGCAACGGTGCCGGTCATTTCGAGGTAGCCGATACGCTGAAAATGGGCGGCGTGTTCTTCGGTCATGCCGGCCGCTGGCAGGGCACGCAGCCGTTGCGTACAGGCGATGTCGTCGAGGCCCGCGTGGATGCTTCACGGCGCCAGGCGATCGTGCTCAATCATTCGGCGACGCATCTGTTGCACGCGGCATTGCGCGAGGTGCTGGGCGATCACGTCACGCAGAAAGGTTCGTTGGTTGCGCCGGAGCGTCTGCGCTTCGATTTCTCGCATCACAAGCCGATGAGTCACGACGAGTTGAGCCGGGTCGAGGCGAGGGTCAATGCCGAGGTGCGCCGCAATGCGGCCGCCGAAGTGCACAACATGGGTTACGACCAGGCGATTGAATTCGGCGCGATGGCGTTGTTCGGCGAGAAATACGGCGACGAAGTGCGTGTGCTGAAAATGGGTGATTTTTCCACGGAATTGTGTGGCGGTACCCACGTCGACCGTACCGGCGACATCGGCCTGTTCAAGATCGCCAGCGAAGCCGGCGTGGCATCCGGCGTGCGTCGCATCGAGGCGGTCACCGGCGCAGGCGCGCTTGCGTACGTGGCCGATGAAGAACGTCGTCTGGGCGAGCTCTCCCAGCTGCTTTCCAGCAGCGGGGACGATGCGGTGGAAAAATTGCGCCAGCTGTTCGATCGTCAGAAAAAGCTCGAGCGCGAACTGGACTCGTTGCGCAGCAAGGCGGCCGGTTCCGCTACCGCCGATCTGGCCGGCAGCGCGAAGGATGTCGGCGGTATCAAGGTGGTTGCCGCGCGCCTGGAAGGACTCGACGCCAAGTCGCTGCGCGACAGCGTGGACCAGCTCAAGCAGCAGCTTGGCAACTGCGTGATCCTGCTGGCCGGTGCGGCGGATGGCCGCGTCTCGCTGATCGCCGGCGTGCACGGCAATGCGCTGGGCCGGGTCAAGGCGGGCAGCGTGGTGGCGCATGTCGCCGCACAGATCGACGGCAAGGGCGGTGGCCGGCCCGACATGGCCCAGGGCGGTGGTTCAGATGCACCCAACCTGCCAGCTGTACTGGCGGCATTGCCGGACTGGATTTCCACTCAGTGAACGCAGCCTGCATAGGCTATTTGTCCCGGCCCAGGCGCATTGCGCGGGGTAATCAGGCTCAGTTAGTATCGACGGAGTGTCGACGCCGCCGGTACGCGGTGGCATCGCCAGTCAGGACGCTCAGGAGGTGTTTTGGCTGTGAGCCGGGAAGGCGGTAGGGCCTTCGGCGGATCAATCGTCGAACTGCGGATGGATGGGCTCAGGGGTGAGGCGCCGTCAATCTGCAGGCCTGTGACCAACAGCATTAATGGAGTAGGAAATCATGTTGATTCTGACCCGCAGGGTCGGTGAGACCCTGATGATCGGCGACGAGGTGACCGTTACCGTTCTGGGCGTGAAGGGCAATCAGGTGCGTATCGGTATCAATGCGCCCAAGACGGTTGCCGTCCATCGCGAAGAAATCTACCAGCGAATCAAGGGCGAAAACGAAGGCGATAGCTCGCCGGAAGGTTCGGCCGAGCACTGATCACGCATCGAGGACTTTACCTTGACCTCGCCGGTCAGTATCCTTGCCGGCTCCGCAGCAATGCGGGAAAGTACCCGGAGAGATGCCCGAGTGGCCGAAGGGGCTCCCCTGCTAAGGGAGTATAGGGTCAAAAGCCTTATCGAGGGTTCGAATCCCTCTCTCTCCGCCAGATACACACGAAAGCCCTTTTTTAAGGGCTTTTTTGTGGTCTGAGAAAAAGTGGCGCTTGGCCAAGTCTGTTGGGGCAATACCAACATGCGACTTGCGCACCACTTGCAGCGCCACCCTTCAGGGATGTGGCATTTCCGCGTGACAGTACCGCGGGATCTGAGGCCCATTCTGGGCCTGCGATACATCAAAAAGTCCCTTCGCACCCGAGATCCCACGCTGGCACGTTGGTGGGCTTACATCCTGGGTGCCCGCTATGCTGAAATCTTCGCTCAGGCACGGGATGGGGGAATCTCGATGGTCAGGGAACGACGCGCCAAGGATCCGCCGGAACAACCGGTCCGGAAACGTCCAGTGGTCCTGCGAACGGGCGCTGGTAACGAGCTTGTTGATTACGGCTGTGAGATCCACCCGGATGGCTCCATGCGGTTTGAGGCCACTGACCAGGCTGATCACGAGCGGCTGATCGAAGCGATCCGCGAAGCCAAGAAGCCACCGGCCTGGCTCACTCAGGCGCCCCTCCCTCCGCTGGTCGTCCCTGCGCCGGCCCCGGACATGCAGTCGTTGGCCGGTGTGATGGAAACGCTGGGCGCCTCGCTGGCTCAGTCGCTGTCCGCGTCGGCTGCGTCGGCTGGCCCAGCTGCGCCGGCTCGCCCGCGCGCGATCGGCAAGGCGGCGGATCAGTGGCTCAAAAGCATCGAAACGGACACGTTGAAAAAGACGCTGATCATCAAGGCCGCGGCGATCAACGGATTTGTCCGGCACGTGGGCATCAAGAAGATGCTGCACGAGGTGCAGCGGGACGATGTGCACGCGTGGATCGAGGCTCTGCGCAGCAGTGGCTTGGCGACGCCCACGCTCGTCAACAAATGCTCTTACCTTCGTGGCTTTTTCGCCTGGGCGATGCAGGCGGGCGCTTACCCGCGATTTGCGAGAGATGAAAATCCCGCCATGGGGCACGTCGTTTTTCGCAAGCAAGAAAAGAAGCGGCGCAAGGCGTTTGGGTTCAAAGCGTTCACCGTGGAAGAAATCCAGGCGCTCTATGCGCCTGAAGCCCTCGCCCAGCTCAGTGAGGGGGCACGCTGGGGCGCTGTCATTGGCCTCTACACTGGCGCGCGCGTTTCAGAAGTGGGGCAGTTGGCGTTGGCAGACTTCACTGTGGTGGAGGGCGTGCCCTGCCTGACGATCACGGATGAGGGGGAAGGGCAGAGCGTCAAGAATGAGCCCAGTCTGCGAACCATTCCGATCCATCCCGATCTGATCGCCTTGGGCTTGTTAGAGCGGGTAGAGCGACTCAGGCAGCAGGGCGAAAAAAGACTGTTCCCCAAGATCAAGTTGGGGTCGGTGAATGGTCAGGGGGACTGGCTTTCAAAGGCCTATGGACGGCACATCAAAGCGGTGGGCATCACGAAGCCCGCGAAGGGCAAGCACGGGTTTCACAGCCTGCGAAAAACCGCGATCCAGACGATGAAGACGGCCAGGGTGCCCTTGGAGTGGCGGTGCGCTTACGTGGGACATGACCTCGACGAAGAGCACGTGGAGACGTATTCAGGACTGTATGGGCCGAGGGACATGCGCGAAATGGTGGCACCAGGTTTGGGTTGGGGTCTCAATCTAAGTGGGATCAAACATCAACTGAGGTGATTTCGGGGGTTTCGGCCCTTATTGAGTTCAAGGAGCGGCAAGTGACGATCCAACAAGTTGAAAGTCTTGTAAGGAAGGCCAAAGCATCGTTGTCGGCAGGGAGCGGTCAGCCCAATCAGCAAAAGTCACCCTCACTCCTTGTTATGAGGCTTGCACTAAGTTCTACAACAACTGCCGATATCCCAAGACTTACAGGCGTGCTGGGCGAACTGGGAGATATGTGGCCGGATGGGGCGACGTTGATCTCGCAACAAATATCGCTTCTTGAGCAACTACTGGCGCAACGCCTGAGTGTTGTGCAAGGTGCTGGATCAAACGTGAGGCGCCCCCGAAGAAAGCCATAACTGTTTTCAGTTATGGTGGCAAAAGGCCATCGTGCACCTGCCCGCCGTCTTCTTTCTGGCCATGAGTGGCTTGTCCAAAGCCATGCCCCACGGGGTAGTTGTGTGCATATTGCCAGCATTGAACCCAGTGAGGCTCTTCCCAGCGTGTATCGCAAAGGTTGAGGGCAATGTCCGCCTCTCTCACCGCATCTTCCGGTTTCATGTGGCAAAGCAAAGAGGTGAACGCAGCCAGCCATAGCTGCTTCTTGGTCGGCTCGTGTGGGGTGATCAGGTAAGGGTAGGTGTTCATAGGGGTCTCCGGTTGGGCGCACCCTAGTCGAAGTCCCGGACCTGTCAAGCCGAAGCAAATAGACGTCCAAATCGAAGGCACAGAGCGCGTCTATGTATTGTGCCAATACGCCGCTGAGAGCAAAGGCAACGCCTATGCGTTGCCTCCCAAGCTAAGAGCAACACCAAGATCGTCAAGCTATCGCAATTTGACGCGCATCTCAGAACGCACCGATAGGTGTTCTCGGCAGCCTTGACAGTATTTGGCCGTCTGCTTGGATGTTCGCGTGGGGGCGAGCAGACAGGGTCGGCGGCCACTGCGTGTTTCCGGTCATGGATGACCACAGGCCACAAGGATGAGGAATGGTTCCACATGCTCGCCCCCACCTCGAAGTTCACAGCCGCCGCAAACAACATTCCGCGATCGCGGGTGTGGCGTATCGGTTGGGCCTCCGGCTCTACGATCGCCGCACCGGGATCTGGCATGACTACCGAAAGCGGAAGGTGGGCGAAGAGATCGTCCGCGCCCTGACCCTTGCGCCACCGGGTGCGCCTGCGTGGGCCTCGGACCCGCACGAACTCTGGACCAGGGCAGAGGCCGCCGAGAAGCGAAAAGACGCGGCGGTGGCCAGGGACTACCGCATCCCCGTCCCTCTGGGGCTTTCCGACACGGCAGCGGGCGACATGGCCGAAGCCATGGCCCGCTACCTGGTCGAACAGCTCAGCGTGCCGGTTTCGATCGGCGTGCATAGGGACAATGCTGTGGATGCGGTCGGTGAGGTGAAGCCCGAGGAGAAGATCGGGTTTCATGCACATTTGTATTTTCCGACGCGGTCACTGGAACAGATGGTCGGCGAGGACGGCACCTCTGAATGGGCCTTTGGGCCGAAGCTGGTTTTGCTGGCGAGCAAACGAGAGGGGAGCGCCTTCGTGGACCAGCTCAATGCTCATTGGGCCTTGTTGGCCAACCGGTTCACCCGTGAGGCTGGCTTGGCCGCTGCCTACGACCACCGCAGCTATAAACGGATGGAGTTGGATATCTCCCCGCAACCCACGTTGGGAGCAGCCGCCGTGGCCATGGAGCGCAGAGGCTTTTTCACCCGCCGCGGTGATGCCCTGCGCGGTGACATCATCTTGCCGTCTCGCCTATACGAGGCCACCCACGCGGTGGTGCTGGCGGAGCAGCAGGCGCGTGCTCAGGCCGACGTGGCCCGAGAGGCGGGAAGCCACCAAGCCCTAGACGCTGCGGTCGCGCTCGGCGAGGTGCCGCCGACAGCGACGCCGGCCCCCTTGTCCGTCAACGATGGGGCATCGGAGGCTTCGGCTGTTGCCATGGAACATGCTCCGGTGTCCTCGGAGCCCGAGAGGCCCTGGCCGCCACTCCCAGAAGACGCACCCGGTTCGCTGCTCATGCGGTTCCGGGCGGTGGCCCCGGTTCCGGAAACCTTGGAGGCCCACCAGGCGTTGAGCAGGGTGGCCAGGTTGGTACAAGTCATTGGGCGGATCCTCCGGGCCTTGTCTGAGCTCGGGGACCGGTTCCGGGACCACGAAGAAAACCGGGGCCGCAGGATGGCGGCCAAACTCGACACGGATTGGCAACTCGATGAAATCCGCGCCCGGCGTTCCATCGCTCGCCAGAGGCTTGAACAGTGGGAGGCCGCGCATCCCCTGCGGATGTGGGCCGCCAAGGCTGCCGGCAGCGAGGATGGCAAACCAACGGAATGGCGTGCACTACACCATGACGCCGCGGTGCTAGATCGTCGTGTGCAGGAGATCAAACGGGCAGGTCGGCGGCACCAGGCGGACCTGGGCGTTTTCGATCAGGAAGCCGTGGTGTTGAAGCAGCAAAGGGCAGAGCGGGAGGAGCGTTTGGCCCAGACCGTGGAACGTGTCCGGGCGGAAAGCCTAGTGCTGGCTGACAAGCTGATGTCGGCGGTCAACGATGAGGAAAAGGCGCAGATCGAGCTGGTCAGTGCACAGCCGGTTCCGTCCCCCATAGTTGATCCGGAAGCGCTGTCACCCCCGCAACTGCGGCTTGCGGTAGGGGTTGCCCGGCATCACCGCCTTAGGGGTTCATAAACTGAAAAGAGAGGGACCGCCTTACGGTCATGGCTTGAAAACAAATGTTGGCTTGGCATGAGTGGTCAGCAACTCATAGATCGTAACGGTCTTGATGTTGCCAAGCTTGATCGCAGCGTCAGGGATGGGGATTTCCTTTCGCTTATCCGGGTTGGATTTTTCCTGGGTGACAATCTCATGCCCGTGCGCTTTCGCGTATGCCAAGAGGAAGGCATCGGCACGGTCGGCTTCGGCAAACCGATTTTTGGCACCGGCCAAATAGTGGGTGTCTTTGTTCGCCCAGTTCATGGCGTTTGCATATTCCTTCATGACGTCCGTGTCACCGACATCATCAAGGAAAAAAGTGGCCGGCATTTTCATGGCCCAGGCTCGCCCAAGGTCTCCCTTGTTGCCCTTCAAAAGTTCTTCCCGAACTTTCTTGATGCTGTAAATCACACCCGCCTGGTGGCCAGCTGCGATCCAATCCCAGAAGCCCTCGCAAAAAGCGAAGTCATAGTGGAAGTTCTTCCCCTGGATGAACACGTTGGCATCCACGATGTATTTCTTAGCCATTCTTGACGCGTCCCTTTGCCAAAGCGACTACGGTGTTCGGTCGCACGTTCAATAGGCTGGCCGCATCGCGCAACATGGTGTGGCCGCTCATCGCCTCCGAAACCACGGTCTTGGTGAACCGCTTGCTGTTCCGCAGCGGGATCATGATCGAGGGTGGAATGGGGCCGGAAACCCGGGTGGGCCTAGAACTTTTTGCCACCTGGTCATAGAAGTCTTGCGTAACAAAACCCAGATCAAGTGCACGCCTTGCAATCACCAGACGACTGACCCGGTAGTGGGCTGCAAGATGCAGGAGATCATCTGGCCCGTTCCACCTGGATTTGAAGTCGGTCTCTGGCACGAGCAGTTCCCCAGCGACAGCGTTGCAGATGCGCTCGGTATTGCTGTTTGGCTTGGTGGTGATGTCAGAAACGCCCGAAATACCCATCCAGATGTGGGCCAACTCGTGCATCAAGGTAAAGAGGGCGGCGACCTCAGCATCTCGGCCGTTGACGAAAATAATGGGAGCCATCGGATCGCTGAGCGCAAAGCCGCGGAACTCTTTCTCATCCAGGCTCCGCCGCGTCGCTCCTTTGACGTAGCTCGCCTTGATGACCAATATTCTGGCCTCTTCGATTTTTGCGCTCAGCTTGGAGAAGTAAGCTGCCGCATCCTGACTTTTGCTTCGGTCATGGTCATCAAATTTCAGGACCTTCCGAATGTCTTGGACAATCGGGGCCACTTTCCGGGAAGTCGAGGTGTTGAAGCGGCCTACGACGGGCACTTCTTGGGCGCCCACCTCGTGCAGGTATTCGGCATACCACTGTTGCTTGGCGACGACGTCTTCCAGGACCTCATAAAAATCATTGCTGAGCGGGACAGGGTTTTGCACCTGTCGTAGGTCTGGAATGCTCGGTCGTTTGGCCTTGGGCGGCTCTGTAAGAAACAGGTATCCAAAGGGCACCCGAGCCTTCTTGGCCAGCTTTGCCGCTTGGGCCGGAGTCAGGTTTCCATTGGCAATGCGAGCACGGTCAGCATCGCGCTTGGTGATGGCCTCGGCAAAGGTCTGGGGTGTGAGGCCTGCCTTGTCCGTGGCCCATTCCAACACCGCCCGGGAGATCGTCACGGGTTCCATGTCGGTCTCATTCATCCCCCTGGAACTTTCAGACGACTATAAGACATCTTCGCTCATGAGGTGAGATTTGGGCCGCCTGAGAGGTGAGCAGGCGACCTGTGGGGCACGCCGAGCGTTGCGACTGGGCTCTGTCAGCGCTATAAAACATACGGCTGCCACGGTCACCCGTGACAGCCGCAGTCTCAAACGGCCTGCCATGGCCCTCTATCAGTCAACCCGCAAAGTTACCCTGATAGGGGGCCTTCTTCGTTGCGTCCGGCGGGCAAGCGTCGTCGGACGCCGTCGTTCTTGTCATGAGCTTCATGGCTGCCTCCTCCTGATCATTGCGGGGTTTCCCCGGTCTCACCTGAGCCAGTGGAGCTCCCAGGTGCCGGATCTTGATTGCCAGTTCCCTCCGTCGGCGGTGGTGGCGCCGCGGCTGCCGCTGAGTCCGGTTGGGCGGCTTGGCCTTGCGGGGCTGCCTGCGCCTGTTGCGCGGCTTGTTGCGCTGCGTAATAGGCGTCCATTGCCGTGAGCTCCGCCATGCCGCCCACCTCGATCAAGCGGTCACGAAAGCGCCCATAAAGTTCATCCTGGACCAGGTTATTGCGCCGCATCCAGTCAACGGCCGCGTTTGGATTGAGCAGCAGCACGTAGTGAAAATCGCCCGATGGGCCTTTCTTTGAAAGAAGGAACAGGTTCTTTTGCAGGACCTTCATCCGGCGGCGCCAGGTGTCTACCGCACGTGCCCCCGTGAACCCCGCTTCCGCGGCAAACGTGGCCGGATTTTCGATCACCACCAGGGGGCTATCAGGGGCGCGAGCCCATAGGCAAAACAGCGTATGGCCGCAAGGTTGCCCCTTGGAGCGGTGGTCGATCACCTCCATGGCGATCGGAAGGGTGCGCGGGACGGTGGTGAAGCCAGAGTTGGCCTTTCGCTTCCATACCCAAACGCCATAGTCGCCCGGGAAGTGGATCTCCATGAGGGCCGCGGCACGTTCTGCCATGCCCGCCCGCTTGGCTTGGAACTGTTTCAAGGAGGGCGGGAGGGCAACCATGGTGGTGACGGGCTCGGCTGGGTGAAGTTGGTGGCGAGCATCGTCACACCGAACGATTCGCCACGCCAGCCGTTTAACCGCGCATCAGGCCACGCCTTCTGGGATACCCAAAACCACTTTTTGAGCGACGCTTTAGGCGCCAATATCAATAATCTTGACTGCACGAATTTGCATGATTTGATGCAAAAAATGGAGAATAAATCTCTTATTTACAATGATATAGGACATTTATGCGGTGCTCCAGTGCTCTGCGTCCTCGACGTTATCCGGGTTCTCCGGTGATCTAGGGGGGATGCAAGGGGGGAGGTTTTTGACCCTAAACGGATGATGAACGGCTTCCGTTGGCTTTGTCCGCAGGCGAAAAACGACTCCGCTACGGGACGTGTTTTGGGCGCCGCCCTTTGCGGCTCACCACCGATTTCCCTTCTGCCTCCAGCCGCTCCGAATGAGCTGCCTGCGCGGCGGCCTGGGCCAAGTAGGCCGCGAACCGCTCCGACACATACGGCACCAGGTCCAGTGGTGGATATGTCACGCCATCCAGGGCGCGTTTGCATTCCAGCAGTGATCCGCGGGCGACATACGTTCGCGCGTCCACACCCTGGCCATCGCTGTGGCCGTTGATCGTCTGGATGACGCTCTTGGGGACGTGAGCACGGTCGCATCGGGTGGTTAGGGTGTGCCGGAAACAGTGCAGGGATTTCTTGGCACTGGTGATGCCACAGGTGTGGCGCAGATGGTGTTGATTGAACCACCGAGAAGTGGTGCGACCTGGGCCACCCTCCGGCCACTGCAAGCCGGGGAACAAGTGCTCGGATCCGGATGCTCGGACGTCCGCCACGTAGCGCTCGAACCCCATTTCCAACAGGCGCGCCGGCACGGGTATCCGACGCACTGAATAGGCCGTCTTGATGCTCTGTCCGTCGCGGAAAGGGGCGATGTCGAAATAAAGGATGGTGTGCTCCACACCTTCCTCATCCGTCTCAGTGTCGCTTTGGATGTCATCTACATAGAGTTGGGAAATCTCATTGACCCGCATGCCGGTGCACAGGGCGATCAAGGGCACCCAATACTTGTTGGGCTCGGTGTAGCGGCTCATATGCTGGGGCGCAAAGATGGCTTGCAGATCCTGCGCGGAGAAGATGTCCTTTTTCTTCCGGATCGCGTTCCGGTAGCGAGAGTTATCCACGTAGTGGAACGGGTTCTCCGTGATCGTCTTGGTCTCCACGCACCAGTTGAAGAAGGCGTTCAAGCCCATGAGGTGCTTGTATTGGGTGCTGAGCTGGATCGTCGTTAGCTTCTTCTTTTTGGTGATGGCGGCCACCTGTCGGGCCGGCATGTCGAGAAGCTCAGGGTGGTCGGTCCGGTAGCGCGGCCAAGAGGCGAGCACGTCCGCCATCGCGGTCGCATCCTTTGCCGTGATGTCAGCCACCGGTTTGTCACCCACCACATCCAGCAGCATGTCCAGGATGTAGCGGCGGTCGCGTGTGGCGGGCGTGGCTTTCTTGGGCCCACGCGCCAGGTTGGCGAGGTTCAAGGCCACCATCTCGCTCAGACGTTTGCCGATGGGTGGGACAACCAGTTCTGCGGATGGGTTTGCTTCCTTCTGCGGCAAGACGGGTGTGGCAGGAAGCAGAACCGGCCCAGGTTCCGAAAAGGGAACAGTATTCGGGCCAGGGGCTGCGGGTGGTACCACTGGCGGCGGTGTTGGCGCTGGCGCTGGCGGAGCAGCATGGACCACAGGCCAAGCCTTGGGGCTGTCGGTCTGAGCAGCCGCGGGCATGGGCAACAGAATGGCGTTCGATGCACGCCCCAACATGAAGCCGCGATCCACCGAGCCAGACCGGCCGGCGCGGGGCTCCATCCGGTCCAACAGCCCGAGCCGCTCAATCAGCTCTATGACCAAGAGATGGCCATCTGCACATGTCGGTGACACTCGGATCCCTTCGCGGGTGGCCACGAGATCGTAGAGATGATGTTCCTGGCTGACAGTGGTGAGAGGCATGGGGAGACCGGACGGCAAACGTGGGCCTTGTTCTAGTGACAAGAAGCCTTCTGTCAAGTCATTGATCTGCCAAAAAAATCCCAATTTTTGGAATCGGGTTTCTGGTGCGGTTTGCTGACCGTCGTCGTCAAAAAAGCCGTGAAAACTGGGTGCCAGCCCGGCCACTGTGTCGATACGCGATCTATTTCAGCCCATATCTGCCATTGACAGGGCGCCATTTTTTGAGAGGTTGGATCCCTCTGCCCGGAGGCCTCCATGGTCGTCTCTCGAAACGTGTTTTTTGCCGCTTCGACCACCCCAGGGAAATAGGTAGGGTCTAATAGTGTTACCACCTATTTTCAAGTAAAACCCTGCCAGCGCTGAGATTTTCCGAGCAGCATTTTTCCGGATACTCATGCGGGACCAGCCCACTCCTCAGCCTTCGTACCACTCCCCGACTGGGTCGGATTTTCTTACAGATTTCCGTGGCGGTTTGAGCCAAACTCGGTTGCATCCATGATTTAGGGGCCGGCGTGGGACTGCCGGCATGGATGGAACATCATCCTCAGGGGGAGGAACGGATGGCGACGTTCACCATTTACCTGCTGCGCGAGAGCGTGGCGACCGCAGAAGATGCTGTCGTCACGGGGGCCAAGCCTCACATCATTGCCGAAGGGTCTTCCGATTACGGAAAACTGTTCGTCAAGCAGACACACCCCAGGCCGCCCAAGTGGGCCGATCTCTTTGAAAGCTACGTGGACAAGAAACTGTTGGGCAGCGTGCAGTCGTCCGCCGCCGCTTTCATTGTCCCTGTGGATGGTCGCCTGTTCGCCTTGACCTTTGGGCAAGGGCGCTTCCTGCTTCATCCCGATGCCTATGAGGAACGGTTTGGCCTGGTCGTGACACTGAATTCCATCGGTTCGGATGCTCTGCGCAGCATTGATAAACGAACCTTTGTTGACGACCAAAACAGCCGCGTTCAAACCAGCCAGGCCTCGTCTGCCCTGAGCTTCGGCGTGGACATCGAACGTGACCTCATCCGTGGGATCGTGGGACGGCCGCTCAGTGCGAACCTGGGGCGCCGTCTCGCCGGTGCGGATGCGTTGACCGTCACCACCGATGCGGCGGTGCCCGATCTCCGCCGGCTGTTGCGCCGTTATCTGAAAAAGTTTCAGTCAAAGGACTATCAGGCGAATTTCCCTTGGGTGGATCAGGTTTGCCAGCTAAATCCCAAGGGACAGAAAGCCACGCGTCTGGATGCGCTCCTGGTCGAGAAACTTAAAGTTGCTTGGACCAAGAACGGGCTGATTGATGGCTGTTGGCTCGCCGTCCCCGACGTCATTGATTGGTCGTTGGTGGATGGCTTCAAGTTCACCCAATCGGCCGGCGAGGGTGTTGCCAACGATTTGCATCTTCCAGGGCTCGTGCAGGCGTTTCCAAATGAAGAGCCGACCTTGCGGTTCCTTCGGAAACACTACGCGATGCCGGTGGATGACGAAGAGAAGGTGCTGGACCGGTGGCCCATCTACCGTTGCATTCATTGCGAGATTGATGAGGGTGACAAGTCCTTCATCCTGTCCGCGGGGCGCTGGTTCGAAATTGACAAAGACTTCGTGACCGACATCGACACGACGTTCAAAAGCATCCCCCGATACGCCAAACCGCTGCCGATCTATGAGCAGGCTCATGCCGATGAAGATGGCTATAACAAGGCAGCAGTAGCGGGGAGCCAAGGGCAGTGGTGTTTGATGGACAAAAAGCTGCTCCCCGTTGGCGGGGTCTACAACAAGGTGGAGTTCTGTGACATCTATGGCGGTGGGGAACTCATCCACGTCAAGCACTATGGAAGTTCCAGTGTCCTGGGGCACCTGTTCAATCAGGGGCTGGTCTCGGGGGAGTTGCTGAAATCCCATGCGGGGTATGTGGACCTGGCCAATGCGGAGCTTTCCCAGGCTCACCAGCTCGCACCCGACGTTAACGGCGCCAAGATGCCCCGAAACGTAACGGGATACATCATCGTCTTCGCCATCATCAGCCAGTCGGATAAGCCGGATCTCCACCTGCCATTTTTTGCCAAGGTGGTTTTAAAGAGTGTCTACACCCGGCTTTCCGAACTGGGCTACGGAAACATCATGCTGGCCAAGATCTCCTGCGATCCAATGGTCAAAGTGATGAAGGCTGTTAAGGCCAAGAAGCAGAGAAAGAAGCGAAAGAAAAAGTAGTGGCGGTGTTTCAAAAAACTGCGGGAAAAAGAAAGGCCGCCTCAATCGGGGACGGCCCACAGGTTCGCGGTGCATCGGCGCGGGCGCCTGACTTCCCGGGTCACCTAAGCTTTAGCGGTCATGATTTCAGCATGGCGTTCAATCGGGCGTGCCACTCTCTGGCTAACTCGTGCTTGAAGTGGCCGCCCATCCACACCCTGTGCGTGGGGTGGTTGATGTCGCGGGTCTCGAGGACCAAGTAGTTATCGTTGTGCGCGATCATGCCGTATGCGTTCGAGCGATCCGTCCACTCGTGCTTCCAGCCGCGAATGTCGAGCGAGTCAAGGAGCCACTCCTTCCCCTTTTTATCCCTACACCACACCTGTCCCGTATTGGCATTGACGGCTAGGTTTTTCGTGCGGTGGGTGGCCTGAAAAGGTTTCCCATCCACTTGAAGGGTGACTGGCTCCTCGACGACGGACGTTGAGCGAAATGCGGGGAAAAACCGCGGCAGGAGAAACCACGCCGAGACCATGCAGAACGGCACGAACAAAGCGGGCGGCATCAGGCGGATGTGGAGTGGCATGAAGAGCAGCCAGCCCCCACTGAAACCGGCGATGATGGCCAGGATGATGCGGAGCAAGGCTTTCATGGTCCGCTCCTCACATCGCCGCCTGGTTGGTTTCCGCACGCAGGAAGCGTCCGGACTTGTCAAAGTAGATGTAGCTGTCTTTGCTGTCCGTGTTGGCGCTCTTGGGTGCAAAGGGCACGTAGTCGCTCACGCTCCCCTTGCTGACGATGTATTGGTAATGCCAGCGCGCGGTGCCATCACTTTCCATCTCGCGCTCCTGGGGCTGGCCAAGCGCGGCGATGACTTGATCTTGGGTCGTTTTCCCAGACACGAACTGGCCGACCCGGTTTTGGTCATAGTCCCTGCCGATCGTGGTTGCACAACCCGTCAAAGCCAGAGCCACGGTTAAGCTGAAAGCTGCCATCCATCCGAACTTCATGTGTCGGTCCCCTGTGATTGAAAGCAGGTGGAGAAGAGGGGCGCCAAAACGTCACCTGCCCAGCCTTGGCGTCGGGGTGAGGGATGCCGTCAGCGTCCCTGCAGTCCGTTACGCCAAATATACGAAAAACAAATGAAAATAGTAAAAACGAATATCTACGCCTGATGCGTAGCGTGGCGGTATGGTCAGCCCGCCCAAAACGCCGAAGTCCAAGCCAAAACCCACCTCCGTTCACCGACCGGAGCACCGGGTGGTGGCTCAGTTGCTCAGGGAGCTGCGACTGGCAGCCAGTCTGACCCAGGCGCAGGCCGCCGCAGCTGTGGGCATCACCCAGGCCGGGATATCGGAAATGGAGAACGGTGCCAGGGGCCTGGATCTCCTGGTGGTCCGGGACCTAGTGAACTTGTACGGCGCGGACTGGCCCGCCGTGATCATGGAACTGGACCGCCGGATTGCGGCCGACTTGACCCCCGCCAAGGCCCTCATGAGGACCAAGAGGCCGGAACAGTAAGTCGGCTTGTCGTTTCACGCTGCTGGCGAGGGATGGCGGCCGGCGCCGCTTTCATGCGACGGCAGGCCGCCATGGATGTCAGGACTTCCTGACCTGATCATCCCCTTAAAAATAGTTAGGCCATGCGCGACTATTGGGAAGATCTCACGGGGATGATCTTCCAATGCCAAAAGGCAAAAGCACCAAGCTCTATGGTTCGTTCGCTATGGCCGAAGGGCGCCAGGTATTCGGAGATATCCACATACAAGGGGAGGCCACAACGCTTACCCTGAAAGACCGTGGATATTTTTTGACCCCTGAGGACAGCAACCACATTTTTGGAGTCTGTGGACCTGGCCGAAAAATCTCCTGTATCGAATGCCACCACTCCTCTATCGGCATGGCTGGCGGGGGCGATGCGCAATACATAGAAATGTTCCCTCATTTTGTTGTCGTCGGCCCAGAGCATGTCGATCCTGCCGCCAAGGTGATCACCAATATTTCGTTTTCGACGACCGATTTGAACGAGCTGTTCTTTGACCGCAATGCCTTTGGGGTTGTCCTCGACGCTGGGCCGATCATGGATACGGTTCTGGCTGGACCTCGAAAATACGGGCCGATTGAAGTGGGCGAATGGCCAGAGGTCCATTACTACACTGGGCAACTTGCAGCCATCAGTGTGGACACATTGATCGGCAAAATTGAGGTCGGGTTTGAGCGCACCACACGCTTGGAGGGGCCGGAAGGTCCAAAGGTGAAAAACGTTCGTCGCCTGTCAGTTACTCCATCAGAACCCATCGCATTTGCACGAGCAATCGGTCATATCAGGGTTTTGCGGCGCTTTTTATCAGTAGTTGCTGGACGGCCCCAGAAGATTAAAGCCATTCGAATTATGACGAGCTCCGGCACTGCCAAGAGTGAGCCCTCTAAGGTGTATTGGAGCGATGCCCCGAAAGGGCCGCAGGGTGATCTGCCTGAGCCGTCATCTTGGGCTCGTCCACTCGATCCCATCAAAAGACCGGAAGAGTTTTCAACCACTATTCGAAACTGGCTTGTTCGAGAGCCGGCTATGAGAGTTGCCCGCCTTAGATTTATCGGTTGTATGGAAAAAGGTGACATATATGACATTGACCGTATTGTGGCCGCGGCAAATATGTTCGATCTGTTGCCAGCGGATGCATCCCCTGCTGACGTGGAGTTGACGCCAGAGTTGGCCGCGTTTCGGGATGAGGCGCTTAAATCGTTGTCGGCGCTACCGCAGTCCCTCGATCGGGATCGAGTGAAAGGGGACATCGGCCGCATGGTGAAGCCATCGCTCACGCACAAGGTGCTCCACCGATGGGCAACTGCAAGCAAAGACCTCCCCGGAGCGTTTCCCGATATGGACTACGTCCTTAAACAGGCGGTGAAATGTCGGAACCATTTTGTGCATGGCGGGGACAGATTCAAATACGACCGCGCCGAGCCATTTGTCCCTTTTCTCACGCAAACCTTGGAGTTTGTCTTTGCCTTTGCGGATTTGGTGGAGGCAGGGTGGAGTGCCAAACAGTGGTGGGGCCAGGGGAGCCATTCTGACGGCTACCCGTTTGGGCAGTTTCGACGTGCCTATCCAGAGCTAAGTAGAGAGTTCAAAGCCGCTATGGGCGGGTGATCTAGCCATCGGGATTGCCTAGCCAGGCATAAGGTGGATAGTCTTCCCCGAAACTTGGCCAACACTGGGAGGCAACTCCAACGGGTGAGCCAAGCGCTGCGGGCATTGATGGGGCTGGACGTTACGCAGCTCCCTCTCTCTCCGCCAGATACGCAAAACGCCCCCACGTGGGGCGTTTTGCGTATCTGGCGGAGAGACGGTGGTAGACGTGCCCCAATGGTTATTCGGCGCTTCCTGCGCCTCACCCTCCGGGCCATCGGCTGCGCCGATGTTCGCTTCGGCATCCTGCCTCCGTAGTCGACAAATTCGTCTGGAACGAATTTGGACAGCCGCAGGCTGGCCCTGGAGCGCGCAACGCGGAGGGGTGGGTCCGATGGATGGGACGAACAATCCCGTGCTCTTTCACCATTGCGTCGCATTGCTTCAAGCCAGTCTCGGTTCAACGCTTACACCGCCACTCCGACGGCGCTACCCTGCACCATCCCCATCCACGATTGCCCCCATGTTCGCCACGCTGCCTGCCCTGATCCGCATCCCGCTTGCGATGCTGTTGCTTGTCATCAACATCGTCCTGCACGTGCTTCCGCTGTTCGCGCTGACCCTGGTCAAGGTAGTGTTGCCCGTTCGCGCGATCCGGCTTGCGTGCTCGCATGCATTGGTGGCGATCGCCGAGAGCTGGATCGCAGTGAACAGCCGGATGTTCGAAGGCTTCACCCGCACGCGCTGGCAAGTGGAGGGGCTCGGCGGTTTGCGCCGTGACGGCAACTATCTGGTGCTGTGCAATCACCAGAGCTGGGTGGATATCCCGGTGTTGCAGAAGATCTTCAATCGCCGGATTCCGTTCCTGCGCTTCTTCCTCAAGAGCCAGCTGATCTGGGTGCCGCTGCTGGGGCCGGCATGGTGGGCGCTGGATTTCCCCTTCATGAAGCGCTATTCGAAGGAGACGCTTGCCACGCATCCGGAGCTGCAGGGCAAGGACATGGAAGCCACTCGCCGTGCCTGCGAAAAGTTTCGCCACATGCCGGTGTCCGTGATGAATTTTGCCGAGGGCACCCGCTTCACGCCGATCAAGCACGATGCGCAGTCCTCGCCCTATCGGTACCTGCTGCGCCCCAAAGCGGGCGGTCTGGCGTTCGTGCTCGACGCCATGGGCGATGCGTTGCACGCGATTCTCGACGTCACCATCGTCTATCCCAACGGTCCCTGCACCATGATGGATCTGATCGCCGGCCGCATCCGCGATATTCGCGTGTACATGCGCGAGTTGCCGATCGACGACGGACTGCGCGGCAATTACGAAAACGATGCGGCGTTCCGCGAGCGCTTCCAGACGCGGGTGAATGCGTTATGGAACGAGAAGGACGCGCAAATCGGACGCATGCTTGAATCAAACAGCGCGATCACGACAGGAGCCTGAGCGATGCGCATTCTGGTAGTCGGCGCCGGTGCCACCGGTGGCTATTTTGGCGGACGCCTGCTGCAGCACGGGCGCGATGTGACGTTCCTCGTGCGTGAGGCGCGTGCGGAAGCATTGGCGCGCCACGGTCTGGTGATACACAGTGCAACGGGCGATGCCAGTCTGCCGGCAGCGCCGACAGCGCTCGCGCGTGATCTGCGCCAGCCCTATGACCTGATCCTGCTGAGCTGCAAGGCGTACAGCCTTGAACAGGTGATGGCCGACATCGCACCCGCGGTAGGGCCGCACACGGCGATCCTGCCGCTGCTCAACGGCATGCGCCAGCTGGATCTGCTGGATGCGCGATTCGGCGCCGAACATGTGCTGGGCGGGCAGTGCGTGATCGCCGCCACGCTGGATGCGCAAGGCGCCGTGCAGCACCTCAATCAGTCGCACAGCCTCACGTTCGGCGAGCGCAACGGCAGCGCGTCCGAACGCATGCAGCGGATCACGCAGACCTTCGCGGATGCGGGTTTCGACGCGCGTCCGAGTGCCACGATTCTGCAGGACATGTGGGACAAGTGGGTGTTCCTGGCCTCGCTGGCCGGGATCACCTGTCTGATGCGTGGCTCGGTCGGCGATATCGTTGCTGCGCCCGGCGGCAAGGTCGCCACGCTGGCGCTGCTGGAAGAATGCCGGACGGTGGCGGAGCGGTCCGGCCATGCACCGAGCGACGCGATCATGCAGCGCGCCCGCAGTGTGCTGACCGAGGCCGGTTCGAGCCTGACCGCGTCGATGCTGCGCGACTTGCAGCACGGCCACGCGATCGAGGCCGATCACGTGATCGGCGACATGCTGGCGCGCGCCGGCCGACAAGACGACGCACGCTCACTGCTGGCGGCGGTGTATGCACATCTGAAGGTCTACGAGGCCGGCAGGGCGCGTGCGCCATTGGCATGACGGCAGCGGGCATCTTTCGGCACAGCTGACCCATGGAGAAAAGCCGCAGCTCGATGGCCGCGGCTTTTCGAGGGTGGCTCAGTAGTTGCGGCTTACCAGATCTTCACCTGCTTCTCGCCGTCGCGCACCATCGCATCGCCGCTCTTGCATTGGAATGCCTGGGCGAACTCCGGCATGTTCGACGGTGCGCCGATCGCGCGGAACTGCGCCGGTGCATGCGGGTCGGTGTTGAGCAGGGTGAGCTGTGCCTGCGGCGTGATGCTGCCGCGCCACACGCGAGCCCAGTTGAGGAAGAAGCGCTGGTCCTCGGTATAGCCGTCGATCTTTTTCTTTGCCTCGGCCGGATTCTTCGCCAGCGCCACCTGCAGCGCGGTGTAGGCCGCATTCAGGCCGCCCAGATCGCCGATGTTCTCGCCCATGGTGAGTTGGCCGTTGACGTGCTTGCCGGGTAGCGGCTCGTAGCTGTCGAACTGCGCGGCGAGTTTCGCTGTGCGCGCCTCGAACGCCTTGCGATCGGCATCGGTCCACCAGTTGACGTTGTTGCCGTGGGCGTCGAACTTGCTGCCCTGGTCATCGTAGCCGTGGCCCATCTCGTGACCGATCACCGCGCCGATGCCGCCGTAGTTGATGCCGTCATCCGCCCTGGCGTCGAAGAACGGCGGCTGCAGGATCGCGGCGGGAAACACGATCTCGTTCTGCTGCGCGCTGTAGTAGGCATTCACCGTCTGCGGCGTCATGCCCCATTCGCTGCGGTCCACCGGCTTGCCGATCTTGGCGACGCGGTAGTCATAGTTGAACTTGTCGGCTGCCTGCACGTTGGCGTAGTAGTTGTCCGGTGTCAGCGTGAGGCCGCTCCAGTCGCGCCACTTGTCGGGGTAGCCGATCTTGGGCACGAAGGTGGCCCATTTCTCCAATGCTTTTTTCTTGGTCGCGTCGCTCATCCACGGCAGATTCTCGATGCGCGTCTTGTAGGCGGCACGCAGGTTGTCGACCAGTTCCTGGGCGCGCTGCTTGGAGGCAGCCGGGAAGTTGTGGGCAACATACAGCTGGCCCAATGCCATGCCCATGCCGTCATTGGTGGTTTCGAGCACGCGCTTCCAGCGCGCCTGCATTTCCTTCTGGCCATTCAGGGTCTGCTGCTCGAACGCGAAGTCTTCCTGCTGGAATGGCGCGGACAGGTAAGGCGCTGCGTCGGCGATCGCGTGGTAGCGGAAATAGGCCTGCCATTCGGTGATCGGCACGTCGCCGAACATCTTCTGCACCTCGGCGAAGAACTTCGGCTGCGACAGCGAGAAGCCGTCCTTCACGTCCGCGCCCTGTGCCTTGAAGAACGCGGCCCAGTCGAAGCTCGGCGTCACCTTGTCGGCATCGGCGATGCTGACGTAGTGGTAGCGGTTTTCCGGCTTGCGCATCTCCACCCGTGCCAGCGAGGCCGCGGCGAGGCGTGTCTCGAATGCCAGCACGGATTTGGCCTGCTGCTGTGCATCGGCGGCGCTGGCGCCGGTGAGCTCGAGCAGCTTGGCGATATGCGCCACGTAGGCCGTGCGGATTTTCTCGAACTCCGGCTTGCTGTAGTAGTCGGTGGTCGGCAGTCCGAGGCCGCCCTGGCCGGCGTAGGCGATCTCGTTGTTGGAATTCTTGAAATCGGCGTTGCCACCGAAGCGGAACAGCACCGGCTCGCCGCGGGCATAGCTGTCGCTGACGTAGCGGACGATATCAGTCGTATTCTTCAGCGCGTCGATGTCGGCCAGCCGCGGCTTGATCGGATCGAAGCCGGCCTTGTTGATGGCGGCTTCGTCCATGCCGGAGGCGTACAGGTAGCCGATCTTCTGCTCGATCGATCCGGGTGCGGCCTTGGTGGCATGACTGGCGGCGTCCTCGACGATCTTGTGCTGCACGTTGAGGCTGGCCTCGCGCAGTTCATCGAACGAGCCCCAGCGCGTGCGGTCGGCGGGGATCGGGTTCGCGGCGACCCATTTCGCATTGACGAAGCCATTGAAGTCGTTGCATGGGCTGATCTTGCTGTCGAGCTCCTGCACGTTGAACACGCTGGCGGGTGCGGCGAGGGCGCCGGTGCACAGGGCAAGGCCTACGGCGAAGGCCAGCGGTTTCACGAGTCGATGTTTCATGGATTCTCCCTTGTTTGCGCGATCGCGCATGTGTTGCCCGATGGTGCACAGGCCTGACCGTGCACCGTAGGCAGGGAAGCCGTGCGGCAGACAGTGTCGAAGGTCACGAGTGGCCGTGGTCGGCCATGCTGCAGATCATGGTGGAGCGAACGGCGTGGGCATTATCATCAGCCGATGAGCGAACCCACGTTCCCCGTATTCCGTGCAGCCGGGGCTGCCGATATCCCCGCCATCGTGGCCCTGGTCGAATCCGCCTATCGTGGCGATTCGGGCCGGCGCGGCTGGACCACCGAATCCGAATTGCTCGATGGCCGGCGCACCGATGTGCAAGCTGTCGGCGAACTGGTGAGCCGACCCGGCAGCTGCATCCTGCTGGCCGAACGCGACGGGCGGTTGATCGCCAGCGCCCATGTGGAGCGGCAGGGCGAGTCCGGCTATTTCGGCATGTTCGCGGTCGACCCCGACCAGCAGGGCGGTGGTCTCGGCAAGGCGGTGCTGGCCGAAGCCGAACGCATCGCACGCGAGCAGTGGCAGTGCCGGGCGATGCGCATGACGGTGATCGAGCAGCGCGCCGAACTGATCGCCTGGTACGAGCGCCGCGGCTATCGCCGCACCGGCGAATACCAGCCCTTTCCATATGGCGACGAACGCTTCGGTATTCCTCGCCGCGACGATCTGCGCTTCGAGGTCCTGCTCAAGGATCTGGTGGGACAGCCGGCATGAACGGCTGGGTACAGGTCGGCACGCGCAGCGAACTGTTGCCGGGCGAATTCAGGGTGGTGTGGGACGGCGACACGCCGATCGCGGTCTACAACATCGACGGCGCGCTGTACGCGGTCGAGGACACCTGCACGCATGATGGCGGCGATCTGGCCGGTGGTGAGGTGCATGGCTTCGAGGTGGAATGTCCACGGCATGGTGCGCGCTTCGATCTGCGCACTGGCGCAGTAACGAGGCCGCCGGCATACGAGCCGATCGCGAGCTTTCCGGTGCGCGAGGAGGGTGGGGCGATCTGGACGCGGGATGATCGATGAGGAAGAGTGCTGCCGTTCTTGGGCAAGCTCCCCCGTCAGGCAGACACTGCATCCCTCACTTTTGGGAGTGATCGGTTTGCAGCATGTCTGTGCTGAAATATCCGATACGGGCTTGAGGAAAACATTCCTCTTTGTAGGTTGGGCTGGGTGAAGCAATGCCCAACTATCGAGAGTGATCGTCAACCTCGGGATTCGCATTCGCTCTCCCCAACCTGCGCGCTGACCTGACGGGTCGCGGATACGAGAAAAGCGATCAGTGTTATTTCAAGGCACAGGAGTGCTTTTGACTCGTCCTGCTTCCCTCACGAGGGTGCCCCAGGACATTCAACCGACTGATGGTCCAGCCCCTCGGCCTCTCTCTTGAAATTCACGGAAACCGGCTTGCCGTTCTGCCATTTCAGGCGAAGGACGTAGAGCGAGTCGTAGTCATCGTCAGTCCAGGTCGGCACCTGTTGCACATCACCGCCGACAGCGGCAATCAGCTGTTGCGCGGCACGCTGAGCCAGGTTGTGCTCCCAGGCGACGTAGATCGTGGCGGAACTGTTGGCTGGATTGAGTAACGCCTGCTCCAGCTGATGAATCTGCCAGAGTCCGAACGACGTGTTGACCGGCAAACCCAGGCGAATCGCCGTCGGCTCGATGGTGGCCAGGGGGCGCACATAGTTGTATTCGATGCCCTTGTCGGTCGCCATGAACCCTGGGTTGGGTGCATAAATGGCGGTGGGTGTCCCGAACCTCGCCTGCAGTACCGGCGGTAGCGCCAACGCGCGGTTCAAGCCCTGGCAATCGAGTTGTCCCAGCCCCTGTGCCGGCTTTTCTCCGTGGCGAAGGAACACGATCGTCTGGTCTGCCCTGGCGTCCGGCATCAGCAGGGTGACTGCCAATACAGTGACCAGCACGGCGAGCGATTTCGCCATATCGATTCCTCATCTGATGGGCTTGAACGAAGCCTTGAGTCTATCGTCCGATGCCTGGACCGTCATGACTGCGCGATGCGGCACACATCGACCGTTCATCTGAGCGGGCGCGTTTCATGTTCAGGGTGGCCCGGATGACCGTTTTTTTTGGTCGTCCCTGTTGTGAGTGAGCACGGTTGTGTGGATGACGTCATGGGGAGTTTCTCGAAATTCCCCCTGAAGAAATCTCCTCACAGGTGGTACATGAACGCCAGCGATTCGGACAGCTGGGTGCGTGAGCCGAATCGCGTCACCAGCGGGCTGTCGCCGGCATGGCCGAGCAATCGCCCATAGCTCAGTGCCAGTGCGAAGCCGGTGTGCTTGCTGGTAGGTACGAACAAGTCGTATTCAAGCGAGGCGAGCTGGCTGCCGGCGGCGGGATGCCAGGCGGGTACATTGAGTACGCTGGCCTGGCTCGGGTTGATGCCGAAGAAGCGGTTCATGGCATGGGCATTCATCGCCTGCCAGTGCAGTTCGACCGAGTGTTGCAGCAGCCATATCTGCGGCAGGTCCCATTCGGCATAGAGGTCGAGATAGGCACCCGCGCCATGGGTGTCGTGGCTGAGATTGGTGCCGATATCGACGTTCTTGCCGAGCTGCCATTCCAGGTAGCCGCCCAGCGTGAGGCGGGGCGACAACGGGGCAATCCGGTTACGCAGCACGCCAAGGTCGCTACTCTCGCGGCCCCACTGGTAGTCGCCGTAGATGCCGCCGTGCAGTACCGAGCCGCCGATCAGGTCGACCTGCAGGCCATCCTGGGTGGAAAGACTGATGCGGTTGGGGATCTCGATGTCGACGTAGGGTATCGGCTGGTATTGCGAGGTTTTTGCGCCGGGCCAGCGCGGCAGGTGCTCGATGCCGACGCCGCCGGCCAGTGTGGGCGGGTCGGTATCGGCCATGCCGGCCTGTGTCCATAGCAGGCACGTCAGCAGGCATGCCGACAGCCAGGGACGAGGGAACAATGACTTGGCGGGCGCGGTTATGCGGATCATGGCGGCGGCAGCATAGAGGCTGTGCCGGCGATTTGCCGTGTAGAGGCCGGTTTCGCTCAGCGTTTGTTCGGGAAGGGGGAAAGGGCGCCGAAAGGCAGCGTTTCTACCCTGTGCAGTATCGTTATTGGCGCGAGTTCCCGATGTCCGTATCTGGCTGGACCATCCTGTGTGATTTCGACGGCACCATTTCCGTCGAAGACGTGATCGACTCGTTGCTCGACCGTTTCGGCCGTCCCGGCTGGGAAGTGCTGGAGCAGGACTGGCGCGCGGGCCGCATCGGTTCGCGCGAGTGCATGTCCGGGCAGGTCGACTTGCTGCAGATGACCCGTGCGGAACTCGACACGCATCTGGCCGGGCTGTGGATCGACCACGCGTTTCCGGGCTTCGTGGCGAAGGCGCGCGAACTGAACGTGCCGATCCGCGTGGTCAGCGACGGTCTCGATTACGCGATCCACAAGATTCTCGGCCGCTACGGCCTGGATGATCTGCCGCTGGCGGCGAACCATCTGGCGCCGGCGCAGCCGCCGAAGCAGTGGCAGCTGACCTCGCCGTTCCAGGCGGACGGTTGCCGCAGCGGCACCTGCAAGTGCGCCTGTGTTGAACAGGCCCGCAAGACCGGCGCGAAGACCCTGCTGATCGGCGATGGCGCCTCGGATTTCTGCGCCGCCGACCGCGTCGATTTCGTGTTTGCCAAGCATCGCCTGATCGAGCACTGTCGCGCCACCGGCATCGACTACGTGCCGATCACCGGCTTCGAGGATGCGCTGGAGTTCCTGCCCAAGCTGCTCGACGGCAGCCTGGCCAGCCATTGGCATCATGAGCATGCGCCCGCGCTGGCCTGATCGCGCGGTGCACCTTGCTTCTTTCTGAATTTTCCTCTCTCTGAATCCCCCGAATCACTCCGGATCTTTCCCCATGAAAATCGACAAGACCGCCGCCGGTTTCATCGACGACGCGCAGCTGCTCGCCGACGAGGCGAAGTACAGCTCCTTCGGCGACACCGTGCATTACGTGGACCCGCCGAAGATCTTCCGCCACGGCGAAGGCAGCTACATGTTCGACACCGCCGGCACGCCGTTCCTCGATCTGCAGATGTGGTATTCGGCGGTCAACTTCGGCTACGGCAACCAGCGCCTCAACAATGTGTTGAAGGATCAGATCGACCGTTTGCCGCAGGTCGCCAGCCAGTACCTGCACCAGACCCGCATCGAACTGGCCAAGACGATCGCGCTGGACGCAAAGAAGAAGTTCGGTCTGGACGGCCGCGTGCACTTCAACGTGGGCGGCGCGCAGGCGATTGAGGATTCGCTGAAGATCGTGCGCAACGCCTGCAACGGCAAGAGCCTGATGTTCGCGTTCGAGGGCGGCTACCACGGCCGTACGCTGGGTGCCTCGTCGATCACCTCCAGCTACCGCTATCGCCGCCGCTTCGGCCACTTCGGCGAGCGCGCGATGTTCCTGCCGTTCCCGTATCCGTTCCGTCGCCCCAAGGGCATGACGGCGGAAGAGTATTCCGACAGCTGCGTGCGCCAGTTCGAGCGCCTGTTCGAGACCGAATACAACGGCGTATGGGATCCCAAGACCGGCCAGTGCGAATACGCCGCGTTCTACGTCGAGCCGATCCAGGGCACCGGCGGCTACGTGTTGCCGCCGATGAATTTCTTCAAGGGCCTGAAGAAGGTCCTGGACAAGTACGGCATCCTGATGGTGTCCGATGAAATCCAGATGGGTTTCTGGCGCACCGGCAAGTTGTGGTCGATCGAGAACTTCGGCGTGACGCCGGACATCGTGGTGTTCGGCAAGGCGCTGACCAACGGCCTGAATCCGCTGTCCGGCCTGTGGGCACGCGAAGAGCTGATCAACCCGACCGTGTTCCCGCCGGGCTCGACCCACTCCACCTTCAACTCCAATCCGCTTGGCACGTCGCTGGGTCTGGAAGTGATCAAGATGGGTTACGAGCTGGACTACGAGACCACCGTGCCGAAGAAGGGCGCGCATTTCCTCGACGGCCTGCGCGACCTGCAGAAGAAGCACAAGGAAATCGGCGACGTCGACGGCCTGGGCCTCGCGCTGCGCGCCGAGATCTGCACCGATGACGGCTTCACGCCGAACAAGGCACTGCTCGACAAGATGGTCGACATCGGTCTGGCCGGCGACCTCGAGCACAACGGCAAGAAGATCGGCCTCGTGCTCGACGTGGGTGGCTGGTACAAGAACGTGATCACGTTCGCGCCGTCGCTCGACATCACGCACGAAGAAATCGATCTGGCGATGTCGCTGCTCGACCAGCTGCTGACCAAAGCCAAGAAGGGCTGATGTCGGCCGCGCGTGGCCCACGCGCAAAAAGAACCCGGCGACCTGTCGCCGGGTTCTTTTGTTTGTTGCAGGGTGAAACCTGGTTACGGGGCGTGCTTGAGCGCGAGTACCGCGTTGAGTCCGCCGAACGCGAACGAGTTGCTCAGCGCCGCGCGCACCGGCATCGGTCGGGCGACGTTCGGTACATAGTCCAGGTCGCAGGCCGGATCGACCTTGTCCAGGTTCGCCGTGGGCGGCACCACGCTGTCGCGCAGGGCGCCGATGACCGCGACCAGTTCCAGCGCACCGGAGGCGCCCAGCGCATGGCCGTGCATCGACTTGGTCGACGACACGGCGAGGCGATCGGCATGTGCGCCAAACGCGAGGCGGATCGCCTTGGTCTCGGTGGCATCGTTGGCAAGCGTGCCGGTGCCGTGGGCGTTGATGTAGTCGACATCCTGCGGGGCGAGGCCGGCATCGGTCAACGCCTGGCTCATCGCCGCGGAGGAGCCTTCGGCGCTGGGCATCACGATGTCGGTGGCATCGGCGGTCATGCCGCTGCCGGCGAGCTCGGCAAGGATCATCGCGCCGCGCGCCTGCGCGCGTTCCAGCGATTCCAGCACGAAGATGCCGGCACCTTCGCCGAGCACCAGGCCGCGCCGGTTCGCACTGAATGGGCGGCAGGTGTCGTCGGCCAGCACCCGCATGGCTTCCCACGCGCGCAGTGCGCCATAGGTGAGGCAGGCTTCGGTGCCACCGGTGATGGCGACGTCAGCCATGCCATAGCGGATCATCTGTGCGGCCTGGATGATCGCGTGGTTCGCCGAAGCGCAGGCGCTGGCCACCGCATAGGTCGGGCCGCGCAGGCCATAGGCGATGCTGATCTGGCTGGCCGAGGCGTTGGTCATCAGGCGCACGATGGTGAGCGGGTGTGCACGCTGCGAATTCTCCGCATACAGCCGTCGACTCTGTTCGTCCTGGGTGGTTTCGCCGCCGACGCCGGTACCGACCACCACTGCGGTGCGCACACCGAGCCCGTTCTGACGGAAGTCCAGTCCGGATTGCGCGATCGCCTCACGCGCGGCATGCAGCGCGAATTCCGAGGTGCGGTCGAGCATCGGCAAGGTGCGTTCGTCGATATTCGCCGCCGGATCGAAACTCGCCGGCACCTGCGCGGCGACCTTCACGCGCAGACGATCGGCGTCGGGATGCTGCAGCGGGCCGATGGCACTGCGACCTTCACGAAGACCCTGCCACAGCGTTTCGGCGCCGACACCGAGCGGGCTGATTGCACCCATGCCGGTGATCACCACACGGCGCATCGGATTGCCCTGTGTCATTTCGCGGCCTTTTCGTCCAGCGCCTTCTGTACGGCGTCGATCAGGCTTTGCACGGTGTCGCTGTCGAAGTTGGCGCCTTGCTGGTCGGGGAAGGTGATGTCGAAATGCTCCTCGATGTCGAAGATCAGTTCGATCGCCTCCAGCGAGGCGATACCCAGGTCTTTCAAGGTGGACTCGGGCTTGATGATGGCCACATCGATCTTGGCCTGCTTGGCGATGATGTCGAAAAGCTCTTGCTGGGTCGTATCGTTCATGACGAGTAGGCTCCTGGCTGCACACGACAATGTTACATATCAACCAGTCTAGGCAAATTTGCTTACTTATGCCTTTCATATCGCAATTGGAGCCGGATGCCCTGCTCGCGCATTTCCTGGCGCAGCCGCCGATCGGCTTCACGGTGGAGCTGTCGCCGCAGGGCATGCCGAGCTTCGTGGCGCCGTTCGATCTGCTGACCACGGCGGACGATGATCTGCGTCGCCGGGTCACTCGTTTGCCGCTGTATCGCTGGTGGGGGCGCCTGCTGCGCTGGCGCACGCGCTTTGCCGGTACCACGGTGTCCGAATATGCGCCGCTGCCATCCGCGGTGACACCGGCTGATCTTGCGCAGGGGCTGAAGGCCGCGTACGGGCATGAATGCCGGCTGCTGATCGTCAAGGACATTGCACAGGATTCGCCCCTGCTCAGTGACGGCGAGAACACCTATGCGCGTGAATTCGCCCGCGCCTGTGAGGCTGCAGGTTACGTGATGCTGGAAGGGCAGGCGCTGGCCTGGGTTCCGATCGATTTCGCGTCGAACGACGATTACCTCGCACGGCTATCGTCCGGTCGACGGAAGAATATCCGGCGCAAGCTGCGCTCGCGTGCCGATCTCGAGATCGAGGTCGTGCGTACCGGCGATGCGCGCTTCCATGATGAAGCCACGCTGGCGGAGTTCCATGCGCTGTTCGACAACGTGTACGCACAAAGCGAGATCCACTTCGACCGGCTGAGCGCGGCGTTCTTCCGCGAGGTGTTGCAGGATGCCGGCAGCCACGGCGTGGTGTTCGTCTATCGCCACGCCGGGCAGATGATCGGCTGGAATCTCTGCTACGAGCACGGTGGCAAGCTGATCGACAAGTACGTCGGCTTTGCCTACCCGCAGGCGCGCGAGCACAACCTGTATTTCGTCAGCTGGATGCACAACCTCGACTACGCGCGGCAGCGCGGGCTGACCCATTACGTCGCCGGCTGGACCGATCCCGAGGTGAAATCCTTCCTCGGTGCCAGCATGACCTTCACGCGGCATGCGGTATATGCACGCAATCCGTTGCTGCGCGCCTTGCTGCGCAAGCTCGGCAGTCATTTTGAAAGCGATCGCAGCTGGCAGGCGGCAACGGAGGCTACCGATGAGTGATCTCGCAAACCGGCCCGTCGTACTCGATATCGACCGTTCGGTCGGGCCACTGCCTGATCGCCTGGTACTGCCGCTGGAGCATTGGCAGGAGTCGATCCGCTTCGGCTGCTCGCTCGCGACCATGCGGCGATTCGGCACGATGCTCGACGAATTGCTGCCGGCCCAGTACGGCACCGTGTTCATGGGCAGCGGTGATTTCCACCACCTGAGCTGGCCGCTGATCGCGCGCCTGCCGCGAGATACATCGTTCCAGGTCGTCGTGCTGGACAACCACCCGGACAACATGCGTTTTCCGTTCGGCGTGCATTGCGGTTCATGGGTACGCAAGGTGGCGATGCTGCCGCAGGTCAGTCACGTGCATGTGCTGGGCATCACCTCGGCCGACATCGGCGGCGGCCACGCGTGGGAGAACTACCTGACCCCATTGCGGCGCGGCAAGCTGAGCTACTGGAGCATCGGCGTGGACACCGGCTGGTCGCGCCGGCTCGGGCTGGCGCAGGCATTCCGTGGCTTCGACACGCCCGAGGCGATGGTCGATGCGTTCGTCGACCTGCAGCGCACACAGGCGGTGCCGAGCTATCTGTCGATCGACAAGGACGCGTTCTCGCCCGAGGTGGCGCACACCAACTGGGATCAGGGCCGGCTGTTGACCGGGCATGCATTGAGCTTAATCGGCAGCCTGCGCCACGGCCTGGTCGGCAGCGACATCAACGGCGAGGTTTCGCACTATCGCTATCAGAGCTGGTGGAAGCGCCGGTTGTCGGCGATGGACGAGCAGCCCGCAATCGATCCGGCCATGCTGGCCGACTGGCAGGCACAGCAGCATGCGCTGAATCTGCAATTGCTGGAGGCGATTGCAGCGACGTCCGGCTGAGTTCAGCGCAGTACGGTTTCGAGCACGCCGCAGATCGCCTCGAAGTCCCCGTCAGTCATCCATGGGCTGTTGCCGATGCTCAGGCTGCGCGCGGCGAAATCACGCGCATGTGGCACATCCTTCGCCGGCACCACGCCGGCGAGATAGGTGTAGTCCGGCAGGGCATGGATGAACAGGCGGCTGACCCCCAGACCGGCTTGCCACAGGTGTGCCAGCGCGGCATCGCGTCGTCGCTGGTCGGGCAGCAGCAACAGGAAGAACGGCCAGGTGCCATGTGTGCCAATCGGGTCACCCAGCACTTCAATGCCCTCGATACGGCGCAGCCGTGGCAGGTGGCGTTGCGCCTGCGCGGACAGCTGATCGCGGAAGGCCGGCAGGCGGGTGGCCGCATGCGCACCCACGGCCTGGCGCCAGCGACCGACGCGGTGCAGCGGTATCGTCAGCGGAAAGTCGTCGCCCACGGCGACCACCGGATCGCCACGGCGCAAGGCCCGGCGCAGCGGCCTGCCGTATGCCAGCCGCAGGCCGCGCGGCCGGTACAGCGTGGCGTAGCCGAGCAGTTCGATGCTGCGCTTCGCTTCCCAGCCGAGGCTGCGCGGCACGATGCGTGCGGATGTGCGGGCCAGTCGCTCGCGTAGCTCCGGATCGCGCGCCAGCAACAGGCCGCCCTCGTAGATCGACAAACCCTTGCCGGCGGCCAGGCTGAAAAATCCCACGTCGCCGGCCAGCCCCACGCTGCTGCCGTCGCGTCGTGCGCCCAGCGCCTGTGCGGCATCCTCGATCACGTACGCGCCGATGTTGTTGGCGACCGCCAGCGCGTCATCGACATCGGCGACGCGGCCGGCCAGATGGGTGGGCATGATCGCGAGCGTGCGTTCGTCGCAGGCCGCGCGCAATGCGGCGGGATCCATGTCGTAATGACCGGCGCGCAGATCGCACAACTGCAGTTCGAGCCCGGCCTGCTGCACCGCGATCGCGACCAGCGGACAGGTGTATGCGGGCACCACGACGCGGCGACGCTTGGGTTGCAGTTCGCGCAGAGCGGTCAGCGTGACCAGCAGGCTGGCGGTGCCGGAGCATTCCAGTTGCAGTGGCGGGGTGCCGAGCTGAGTGGCGATATCGTCTGCCAGTGTCGCGGCACCCGGACGCAGGTCGGCGAACCTGAGCGGCAGGCCGGCGGTGGGTGGCAGTTCGTGGCGACGGGGCAGCATGCGCAGCTTCACCGGTGCTCAGGTTTCGGCAGGTTCCGGCACGTGCTCGCGGCTCTCGGCCATGCCCAGGCAGACGATGCCGGCGATGATCGCGATCGCACCGAGGACGCGGGCCGTGTTGAGGTGCTCGTCGAACAGCCAGATCGACAGCAGCATCACCGATACCACTTCGAGATGCGAGGCGGCGAAGGCGGGACCGATCGGCGCGTGCTTGAGCAGGGCCATCCAGGTGAAGAACGCGCCGACATAGCCGATCACGGCACCGTAGACCCATGGGTGGCCGAACACGCGCAGCACCCACTCGAGGCTGGCCGCCACGGGCAGCGCCTGGGTGCCGGCGTACTTGAAGCTGATCTGCGCCAGGGTGTCGAACCCCATCAGCAACAGGAAGCCGATCAGGTAGAAGCGCTTCATCCGCCGACTCCCACGATCACCACGCCGAGCGTCACCAGCAGGATGCCGGCGACCCGCAGCCGGGTGAGT
Source organism: Rhodanobacter koreensis (assembly GCF_054782855.1). Lineage (NCBI taxonomy): Bacteria > Pseudomonadati > Pseudomonadota > Gammaproteobacteria > Lysobacterales > Rhodanobacteraceae > Rhodanobacter > Rhodanobacter koreensis. The sequence continues at coordinate 707,219 of NZ_BAAGRR010000012.1, forward strand.
TTTTCGCCGAACAGGAAGCGCCCGGCGACCATGATCGCGACGATGTTGATCGAGCCCAGCAGCACGCCTTCGGACAACGGGAGCAGCGACAGGAAAGCGATCCACACCAGGAACTCGATCACGTAGCTGCCAACACCGAGCCAAAGCCAGGGCCGTGACGCCATGTGCTTCCAGCGCGCCAGGCCATCACCGGCTGCTTCGTCGCCGGCGGCGGCTTTGAAGGCCAGCTGGCCGCCGGTGTCCAGCACGATGTTGAGCAACCACAGACCGGCCACCAGCGGAGAGATGGAACCCTCTGCCAGCATCATCAGGCAGCGACGCGCTGCGTGCTGTTCGACGCGGCAATGCTGTCGAAGAAAGTGGCCGAGCGGTCGATCAGGGTGCGCCGCTCCTTGTCGATGGTGATCATGTGATAGCTGTCCTTGAGCAGCAGCAGCTCGGCCGGTGCGCTGACTTCGCGCATCACCAGCTCGGCATTCTTCAGGCTGGCGACGTCGTCCTCGCTGGCGTGTGCGACCAGACACGGTGCGGTCACCTGCGACAGCTGGCTGCGCACTTCGGCGGCCAGCCCGTACATCTCGGCCAGCGAATACCACGGATTGCCCGGCAGACCGGCAGCAGCGCTGTCGCCGCTGAGCATCGCCGTGCTGACCTGCGCGCGCAGGCGCTCGTCGCGGATGCCGTAGGGCGGTTGTTCCATGAAGCTGCGGTCACGGCCGATGCCGAGTTTCTTCAGCAGCGGCAGCAGGAACGACAGTCGCGCCATGCGCGGAATGCTCCAGCCGTCGTAGCGGAAGGTGGCGCCGTAGACGCCAACGCCGGAAATCTGCCGTGGTCGATCCGCGGCCAGTTTCAGTGCCAGCAGAGCGCCCATCGACAGGCCGCCGACGAACAGGTGGTCGACCTTGCCGAGCATCTCGTCTGCAGCCTTCTCGACGCTGGCATACCAGTCGCGCCAACCGGTGGCGAGCAGATCCTCGACGTTGCCGCAGTGGCCGGCCAGCTGCATGCCGTGCACGGTAAAGCCGGCACGGTTCAGCCCCTTGCCGAGCAGGCGCATTTCCATCGGCGTGCCGGTCAGGCCGTGGATCAGCAGCACGCCACTGCGGCCACCTTCGAAAAAGAAATCAGTTTGCTGGATCACACGCTAGCCCTGTTTGCCGGGCCGCCATCGCTTGATCGACAGCGGTCCTCGATACATTGCAGGGTCGCAGATCGCGGTTTCTTCAGTCTTTCGGGGCTGCCGGGGCCGCTTTTTGAGCTGTGCCGAAGCGCACGATCACGCGCTGGCCGATGCGCAGATCCTGGGTTTGATCGGTGCCGGGCTGGTCGAAGGCGAGTACGCATTCCACCGTGCGCGCGTTGGCGCGCACCTGCGGGTCGTTCTCCAGCGTGGCTGGCCCGTAAACCTGGCCGATACGCAGCACGTGCGCGCTCCAGCGGGCATTGTCGCTGCCGCTGTCGGCAACCACCTCGGCGTGCATGCCCGGCTGGATCACCCCGACGAAACTCTCGTTGAGTTCGGCACGGACAATCCGCGGCTTCTGCGGCAGCAGGGTGAACAGCGGGCCGGACGACGGCGACACGCTGGCACCGGGCTGGGCCAGCACGTGAACCACCTCGCCATCGAACGGCGCGCGCAGGCTGCGCTGCTTCAGCTCGTAGCGGGCTTCGTCCAGTTTCTGGCTGGCCATGTCCCGTGCGGCCTGGTCGGCCTGCTGCTCGGCATCGAGTTGCGCCGCGGCTTCGCGCGCGTCGTCGGCGCTCTGGCCATCGCCGGCGCCGGCGGCCGCCGCCGCGGTGAGCCGGCGGGCGCGTTCTTTCGCAGCCGTCTGCTTGACTGCCAGCAGCTTCAGTTGCGCCTGAGCCTGTTCCAGTTGCGTCTGTGCCGCATCTACCGCCAGTCTGGCCGGCTCGGTATCCAGCGCGGCGAGCAGCTGTCCCTGTTTGACGTGATCGCCTTCATGCACGGCGACCGTGGCCAGGGTGCCTTCGCGCGACATCGACAAGTTCAGCAGGCCGCCTTCGATATCGATCCTGCCACGAGCCACCGCGGCATACGCAGCAACGGGTTTGGCCGTGGTGCTGTTGGGAGCATCGGCGGATCTGGAACACGCGCTGAGCAGGTATGGCATGGCGATGGCGATGGCGAGACAGCCGAAACGAATCAGCAGCGAGGCCCGCGGGTGCCGTGACGAAAAGGGTACGGGCGGCTTGATGATGGGCTGCTTCATGACGGAATTCCCTGATCTGATGCGGTCGGCGCGGACGGACGCCGATCGCTGAGTATGCGGCCATCTTCCATCGCCAGGACGCGATCGGCGTGGACGACCAGGCGCGGATCGTGGCTGACGCACAGCACGGTGGTGCCGTGGGTGCGGGCGATCCGGTGCAGGATGTCGATGATCATCTGACCGTTCGCCGCGTCCAGCGCACTGGTCGGTTCATCGGCGAACAGCAACTCCGGCTCCTTGGCGAGTGCGCGGGCGATCGCCACGCGCTGCTTCTCGCCGCCGGACAGCTCGGATGGCCGCAGGCGCATGCGGTGCGCCAGGCCGACTTCTTCCAGCGACTGCTGTGCACGGCGGCGGGCCTCGCTGCGCGACAGGCCCATGTGGTTCAGCGGCAGCTCGACCTGCTCGAACGCGCTCAGCGCGGGAAACAGGTTGAAGCCCTGGAAGACGAAGCCGGTGTGCTGCAGGCGGAAGCGTTCCAGCGCGCGCATGTCGAGCTGGCCGAGTTCGCTGCCGAGTGCCCGCACATGCCCGCTGTCGACCTTCTGCAGGCCGCTGAGGATCGCCAGCAGGGTGCTCTTGCCGCAGCCGGAGGGACCCGAGATCAGGGTCAGTTCGCCGGCATCGAGGCTCAGCGAGAGGTTGTCCAGCACCTGGGTGCGCTGATGGCCGGACACGAAGGCCTTGCTGATCCCTGCGGCCAGCAGGGCGGGCGCGCGTGCGTGTTCGGTGGTGGCGGCAGGATGCATCGCGGCTACCTCAACAGGGTGGCAGGGTCGGCGCGGCGCATGCTGCGCATCGCGGCCAGTCCGGAAACCGCGGCCAGGCCCATCACCAGGACGATGCAGGCGAGCGCCGCCGGCACGTTCAGCACCACCGGCACATCCTGGCTGCGTGCCAGCAGCATCAGCACGATGCCGAGCACGCCGGCACCGAGCAGGCCGAGTGCCCCCACCCAGAATGCCTGTTCCAGCACCACCCGGCGCAGTGCGCCCACGCCCACGCCCAGCGCATTGAGGGTGGCGTATTCACGCATCGAACCATTGACCGCGGCGATCAGGGTCTGGCTGGTGATCACCGCGCCGACCAGGAACACGATGCCGGCCAGGAACAGCACGCCGGCACCTGCACCCGTATCGAACAGCCAGTAGCGCACCGAGATCCTGGCAAAATCCTTGGCGCTCCAGGTCGTGTAGGGACCGAACGCCGCGCTGCCGCGCAGGCGCGTGGCAACCGCCGCGGCCTGGGCCGGATCGCGCAGCTTGGCGACCAGGTAGGTCGGGCCGCTGTCGGTCGGATCGTCATTCAGCCGTCGCGCGGTATCCAGCGAGCACAGCACGTTGACACCGCCAAGTGCGCGCAGGCCGCTGCTGATACCGACCACGCGCACTTGATGGCCATTGATGGTGGCGGTCTGGCCGATGTCGACGCCGAGTTGGTCCAGCACCGAACGGTCGACGACGACCGCGTCCGGTTCCGCCAGCCGCGCGCGCAGGTCGGGCGCCAGCGCCTTGGAGAACATCAGACCATCGGGACGCGGGTCGATGCCGGAAACAAACACCGAGACACCGCCGGTTTCGGTGGGGCCACGCCAGTCCCCATCGACCCAGATATAGGGTTCGACACGCCGTACGGCCGGGTCCATCAGGATGCGCGACTCCACGTCGGCATCGATGGTTCGGCCCGAACCCACGCTCTGGGTGCCGGGATAGCCCACCCAGACATCCGCCGACGAGCCGGTGATGTAGAGACTGGTGCTGCCGAAGATGCCCAGCACCAGCGCAATCTGCAGCAGTTGCAGCAGGCCGGCGAAACCGACCGCGAGCATCGCCGGCAGGAAGCGGCGCCATTCGTAGATCAGCGTCTTGCGCGCGAGGGCCACCATTAGTGGTGCGCCTCGTCGTCGGCTGTCGGTGGCGTATCCGTCTCGGCAGCGGTTGGCAATGGCGCACCACCGAGTGCCTTGAACAACGCGACGTAGGCCAGGCTGTGCCCGGCACGGGCGTCGGCCAGTTCGATCGCGGCCTGATCGGCGGCAATCCGGCTCTCGGCAAGATCGAGCGGGCTGCCCAGTTGCAGGTCCACCCGGGTCTGTGCGGCCTGGTCGACGCGCTGCAGCGCCTGCCATGCGAGCAGACTCTGCTGTTCGCGCTGCTGCTGCTGCTGCACGGTGCCCAGTGCAGTCTCCACCTCGGTCACGCCTTGCAGCACGGCTTGCCGATAGGCCAATACGCTGGCTTTCAGCTCGTGATCCTTGGCGTGCTTGGCGGCCAGCCGGATGCCCCAGTCGAACAGGGGAATATTGAGTTCCGGCCCCAGCGAGACGATCGAATTGGGAGTGGTGGAATGCCTGGTGTTGTTGTCGATGTCGGTCGACCAGTCGATCGAGCCGCCGATGCCGATGCTGGGAAACAGGTCGGCATGGGCCAGCGCCAGTGCGCCGGCGGCCTGCAACACGTCCGCTTCGGCACGGGCAATCTCCGGGCGCGTGCGCACCAGGTCGGCCGGGGTGCTGTCGAGCTTCCACGCGCCCAGTTCGGGCGGCGCGCCCGCTTGCAGCCACGCGGCATCGGGCTGGTTCTGGCCAAGTAGCATGGCCAGTCGCTGGGCGCTGGCATTGATGGCCTGCCGGGGTGCGGCCAGGGCAGCTGTGGACTGCGCGAGTGCGGCCTGGGCCTGGTCCACCGCGCTGGATGCCGTCAGTTGCAGATGCTGGCGCACCTGCTGCAGTTGCCATTCATGCTTGCGGGCCTGATTGATCCGCAACAGCAGTTGTTCCTGCTGCTGCGCGGTGCGCAATTCGACCCATTCGCGCACGACCTCGGCGACCAGCGAGACCTGCGCGGTGCGCAGATCGGCGATGCCGGCGTCCAGCGCGCCGCGCGCTTCGCGACGGGTGCCCTCGGCCCGGCCGAACAGGCCAAACTCCCAGCTGGCATCGAAGCCGACCAGTTGGTAGGAGGCGTTTGCGCTCGGTTCGACCACATCGTTGGTGCTCGCACGCAACGACGGCAGGTAACGTGCCTGGGCACTATCGTGCAACGCACGCACGGCACGCAGGCGCTCGACGGCCTGCGCCACATCAAGATTGTTGGCCAGTGCACGGTCGACCAGTGCATCGAGCCCGGAATCACCGAAGGCATGCCACCAGCCGTGCAGGTCGCTCGGCTTGGCCGGATCCGAGGCGATCGCATGTTGCCATTGCGCAGGCACCGGCGGGGTCAGCCTGGGCATGGGGGCAGCGCAGCCGGCGAGGCCGCCGAGCAGGGCGCCGATCAGGCAGCCGCGAAGCAGGCCGGCGGCGGTTGCCTTGCTCAAGGTTCGGGATGGCACGATATGCATGGTTCCATGGCGATGATCCGGCGTTGCTGCGTTCAATGGATATCCGTGATGGTCATCGTTGGTCGTTGCCGCGGTGGTGTCATCGACTATTGTGAAGGCGAAGCACGGGATCGCAATAGGGGAGCGACCGGACGTACAGGCACGGTGCACTGAACTGGGTGGCCGGACCTCATCTCAGGCCACCGGCGGGAAGTGCACTTCGACGCACAGGCCACGTTCCTCGCCCGACCGATAGGTCACTTCGGCCTGATGTCGTTCAGCGATGCGCTGGACGATCGCCAGGCCCAGTCCGCTGCCTTCCTCGCCATTGGCGGCGGCGCGGAAGAAACGCTCGCTCAGACGCGGCAGCAGTTCGGGGGCCACACCGGGGCCGTCGTCCTCGACACGGAGGCTGGCGCCACCGTCGGTCCGTGCATGCAGCGCGACGGTGACTGTGCTGCCGCGGCCACCATAGCGCACGCTGTTGTCGATCAGGTTGTCCAGCAGATCCTGCACGCTGGCAGCATCGCCGAGGATGCACAGCGCTTGCTTGGCAGCCGGCCCTTGATAGCCCAGATCCACGCCGGCGACCAGGGCATCGTGCACACGCAACGAAACAGCTTCGGGAATCAAGCGGGCAAGATCGAGCAGCCTGCACTCCTCGTTGTCGTCCGGTGAGGCTTGCGCGCGCGCCAGCGACAGCAGTTGCGAGGTGGTCCGTGCAGCACGATGGGTCAGCCGCTGGATGTGCATGAGCGCGTCGGTCACGGTCTCCGGCTGCGGGTCGGCCAGCGCGCGGTCGACATGCAGGCTCAATCCGGCCAGCGGTGTGCGCAGCTGGTGAGCCGCATCGGCGATGAAGCGGTCATGCAGGGCCAGCATCCCGCGCAGGCGGCCGAACAGCGCGTCGATGGTGCGTGTCAGCGGCTGGATTTCCTGCGGTACATCGGGGCCGTTGATCGGCGTCAGTTCATGCGTGCGTGCGGCCAGCCGGGCTGTCAACGGATCGAGCACGCGCAGGCCGCGACTGACGCCGAACCAGACCAGCGACAGCACGCAGACGATCAGCAAGGTCTGCATCAAAGTTGCCAGCAGCAGGATTTCCCGCGCCTGTTCGTGGCGGTCGCGCAGGGTTTCGGCCACCGTGATGATCAGGCTGTCCCCGGCATCATGACTGGTGTTGGTGTGCACGCTGGCAGCGCGCAACGCATGCTTGTCCAACTGCGTGTCATATAGCGCCGGTGCATCGCCCAGCACGGGTGCCTGCGAAAGTTGCGGCAGGCGTCCATTGCCCGCCAGCAGTCCGTGCCGGGTGCTGATGACGCTGAAATAGCTGTGGCCGGCCGGATCGTATTCGAGCAGGAATCGCGCCTGTGGCGACAGCGTGCCGCCGAGCTGGTCGTTGCCGAGCATCTTCGCCAGCGTCAACGCATCGTCGCTGAGATCGCGGTCATGCACCTTGTTGGCGTAGCCCAGGGCCACGCTGTAAGTCAGCAATGCGTCCAGCAGCAACAACGCAGCCATCGGAATCAGCAGGAAAATCAGCAGGCGGCGGCGCAGACTGGGGCGGCGACGGCGGATGGGCTGCGGGCTCATGCCGGATCGTTCCCGGATTCCTCGGCTTCTTCCAGCAGATAGCCCAGCCCGCGGATCGTGCGCACGCCGGTGCCGCTACCCTGCAATTTGCGGCGCAGGCGATGGATCGCGATATCCAGCCCGTTGTCGGTCAGTTCCTGGTCCCAGTCGCACAACGCCTCGATCAGCTGTGCGCGGCTGGTGACGCGGTCGGCACGCAGGGCCAGCGCTTCCAGCAGGCCGAACTCGCGTGCAGTCAGCTCCAGCGGCACCTGGTCAATCCAGGCGCGATGCCCGGGCAGATCCAGCCGCAACCGGCCCAGTTGCAGCTCCGGTTTGCCCTGGCTGCTGGCCCGGCGCAGCAACGCACGCACGCGCGCCTCGAACTCGGTCAGCGCAAAGGGTTTCACGAGGTAGTCGTCGGCACCCAGATCGAGCACGCGAATGCGTTCTGGCAGGCCGTCACGCGCCGTCACCACCAGCACGGGCAACCCCGTGCCGCGACCACGCAGACGACGCAATACCTCACTGCCGTCGAGCGACGGCAGACCCAGGTCCAGCACCAGCAGGTCATATTCGTGGTCGCGCAGCGCCGTATCGGCGAGGCTGCCGTTGGCAACGTGATCCACGGCATGGCCGCCGTGTCGCAGCGACGCGCAAATGCCTTCGGCGATGGATGAATCATCCTCGGCCAGCAGGATGCGCATGAGGGACTCCCGGGGAGGTGGGCCGCGGATCAACAACCATGAGGCGTGGTACGACCCGATGTCAGCCTGCTGCCCATGGCGGGCACGGCGTGTTGTCGGATTCTCCGGCGTTGCGTCCTTGCAGACAAGCCATGTCCGCTGCAGTTCCCGCTCGCGGCAGCGGCGTTCGGGGGACGGTCAGGCAGGATCGAAGCCGGAAGCCACCCTGGCGGGTTGCTGCCGCGTGTGAAGGTCATGCCGAGGCGTATGCGCGCCGGTGTTCGCGGTGCGGCGGATAGTAGGCGAACACGTGGCTGTTGCTGCCGTAGAAATCCATGTCCTCGATGTGCTCGCCGCCAAGCCGCTCGGCCACCCGATCGGAGGCTTCGTTGCCGATCCGCACCAGGCTGATCACGCGCTGGGCATGCAGCTGGTTCCAGGCAAAGTCGAGCACCACGTCGCCCGCTTCGGTGGCATAGCCGTGGTGGCGGTGTTCCGGTTTCAGCATCCAGCCCAGCTCCAGATCCGGCCAGCCATCGGGATACATCAGGCCGGCGCGGCCGATGAATTCACCGCTGGACTTCAGCTCCAGCGCCCACATGCCGCAGCCGCGCAGCTGCCAGTGGCCCAGCAGCATGGCCAGCGAGCGCCAGGCATTGGTGCGGTCCAGCGGCTGTCCGTCGCCGATCCAGCGCGTGCTGTCCGGGTCGGCCAGCATCGCGGCGTAGTCATTGAAGTGCTGTTCGGTCAGCGCGGTCAGGCGCAGGCGCGCCGTTTCAAGAGTTGGAATATCAAACATCACAATCAGCGGTGGGTGGCGTCCAGCAATCCGGCCAGCGCACGGGTGCTGCTGGCGAGGCTTTCATGCCAGGACAATCCGGTGATTGTCTCACCTGTGACCGAATCGACAAAATCTTCGTTCTCACCGGGCGGGAGCAGGTGCCGATAGTCCACCGTGATCTCGGTGCCGGGCGGCAACTCGGCCAGCGCGAACACGAAGCCGAGATGCCACAGTCCGTTGGGCGTGAAGCTGTGGTTGATGTAGCACTCGTCCGGCCAGTCGGGCGACAGCGTGTAACGATCCTCGAACCAGCGCGCGCTGGCGTGGAACTGTGCGCTGAGCTCCGGCGAGGCGGTGATGTCGGCGTGGCGGTAGGTGTGATTGATGCCGTCGGGCGCGGTGATGATGCGTCCGGCTGCCACGGTTTCATCCAGGAACAGGCCCTTGCCGGCGCCGTGGATGGCGGAGGCGGCAATGTGATAGCGCGGCAGGATCATGGCGGATATAGCGGCAGGAAAGGGCGCGCGAGTGTAACGCAAGCGGCGCGACCCACGATGGATCGCGCCGCCGGACTCCGATCCATGGAAAGGGCTCGCCGATTATTCGCCCGTCGCGGCATCCTCGACGGCGGCTTTCTTGCTCCGGCGTCGACTCTTGACAGGCTTGTCCGCCTTGGCTGCGGTCGTGGTTTCGGCGGCGGTGTCGGCGAGCAGGATGGCTGCCCGGTTGCGTTCCAGCGTCGCCTGACCGATGCCCTTGACCTGGGCCAGGTCGTCCGCGCTCTTGAAGGGGCCGTGCGCGTCGCGCCAGGCGACGATCGCCTGCGCCTTGGACTCGCCGATGCCATCGAGCGAACTGGCGATGGTGGCGGCATCGGCCTTGTTGATGTTGACGGGCGTCGCGGCGAACGACAGGGCGGGCAGCGCGAGGATCAATGCAAGGGCAAACGAAGCAAGTTTGTGGAACATGGCCTTTCTCCCTGGTGTGATGGCGGTATCCGGGTACCGCGCCGTCACTGTGGCTGGCGGCGGGTGGCCATGCAGTCGGCAACGCCATGGCGAGACTGTGCGCCAGCGTTGCAGTCTGATGTGGGCATCCCCTGATGCCATGTCGGCGCGTTGCCGGTAACGTAATGCGCCGAATGAACCAGAGCATTCCTGGGGGCGCTGTTACAATGCCGGACTGATCTTCGCCGGAGCTTGACCATGGATACTGCCCGTCTTTCCCGTTACGTCAGCGGTTTGTGGGACGACGAAATCGTGCCGCAACTGGTCGAGTACATCCGCATTCCCAACAAGTCGCCGATGTTCGACAAGGACTGGGCCGCACACGGCTACATGGACGCTGCGGTGAAGCTGATGGAAACCTGGGCGCGCTCCAAGCTGGCGGCGTTGCCCGGTGCCACGCTGGAGGTGGTACGGCTGGAAGGGCGCACGCCGCTCATCTATATCGAAGTGCCCGGTCAAGGCGACGACACCGTGATGCTGTACGGCCATCTGGACAAGCAGCCGGAAATGACCGGTTGGGCCGAGGGCCTTGGTCCGTGGACGCCGGTGATCAAGGGCGACAAGCTGTATGGCCGCGGTGGCGCCGACGATGGCTACGCCATCTTCGGTTCGCTGGCCGCACTGCTGGCGTTGCACGAGCAGGGCATCCCGCACGCGCGTTGCGTGGTGATGATCGAGGCCTGCGAGGAATCCGGCAGCTACGACCTGCCGTATTACGTCGATCATCTGGCCGCGCGCATCGGCAGCCCATCGCTGGTGGTCTGCCTGGATTCGGGCTGCGGCAACTACGATCAGCTTTGGCTGACCACCTCGCTGCGCGGCATGACCGGCGGCAATCTCACCGTGCAGGTGCTGGAGGAGGGCGTGCACTCGGGCGATGCCTCCGGCGTGGTGCCGTCGAGTTTCCGCATCCTGCGCGAATTGCTGTCGCGGCTGGAGGATCCGGCCACCGGCCAGATCAAGCCGAAAGAGCTGTACGTCGAGATTCCGGCACAACGGATCGAACAGGCCAGGCTCTCGGCCGAGGTGCTTGGCGACGATATCTACAGCAAGTTCCCGTGGGTCGAAGGCATGCGGCCGGTGACCCATGATCTGGCCGAACTGGTGCTCAACCGCACCTGGCGTCCGCAGCTGGCCGTCACCGGCGTCGGCGGCATGCCGCCGCTGGACAGCGCCGGCAACGTGTTGCGTCCGCAGACGTCGGTGAAGCTCAGCCTGCGCGTGCCGCCGACGCTCAATGGCGCCAAGGCAGGCGAGTTCCTCAAGCAACTGCTGGAAAAGGATCCCCCGTATGGGGCCAAGGTCACCTTTGCGCTGGAAAAGGACGGCAGCGGCTGGAATGCGCCGGCGCTTTCGCCGTGGCTGGAGCAGGCGGTGGCCGAAGCCTCGCAGCACCACTTCGGCGCGCCGGCGACCTATATGGGTGAGGGTGGCAGCATCCCCTTCATGGGCATGCTGGGCGAGAAATTCCCCAAGGCACAATTCCTGATCACCGGTGTGCTCGGCCCGCATTCCAACGCACATGGTCCGAACGAGTTCCTGCACATCCCTACCGGCAAGAAAGTGAGCATGGTGGTGGCTGAAGTGGTGGCGCGGCACCACCAGCAGGGTGCGAAGGCCTGAGCCCGATCACCGGCGCATGAGCACGGATACCACCTATGTGGCTGCCAACTTGGCGCAGATCCGCCGACGGGTCGACGACGCCTGCCGCGAGGCCGGACGTGATCCAGCCACGGTAGGCATCCTGCCGGTCAGCAAGACCTTCGGTCCGGACGTGGTCCGGGCAGCGGTTGCGCTGGGCCTGCGCCGCTTTGGTGAGAACAGGGTGCAGGAGATTCGCGACAAGGCAGCCACGCTGGCCGATTGCGGCATCGACTGGGTGGTGATCGGTCACCTGCAGACCAACAAGGCCAAAGAGGTGGCGCGACTGGCCAGCGAGGTGCAGTCGCTGGATCGGCTGGAACTGGCGGCGGCGCTGCATCGGCAACTGCAGCAGGCAGGTCGGTCGATGGACGTGCTGGTACAGGTCAAGACCTCGCCCGAGCCAAGCAAGTACGGACTGCTGCCGGCCCAGCTGCCCACTTTCCTGGATACCCTGCGCGGTTATGACACCCTGCGGGTGCGGGGCCTGATGACGCTGGCGATCCATTCCGACGTAGCCGACGAAGTGCGCGGCTGCTTCCGTCTGTTGCATCAGCTGCGCGACCAGTCGATGGCGCAAGGTCATGATCTGCCAAGACTTTCGATGGGAATGAGCGGCGACTTTCCGCTGGCCATCGCCGAAGGCGCCACCGAGGTGCGTATTGGCACGGCGATCTTCGGTGGCCGACCCTACCCGACCCCGGATTAACGGCATGAAAGTCTGATCAGGCTCTGAAATTACCGGGAAAGATCGTGGCGTGGATTTTAATTATTTAAAATCAATTAGTTATGCTAGCGTGCAGCAGGTCACGGTTTTTTGAAACGATGGAGTTCAATTAACCTCGATAGAACAAATGGCCTATGTCTTCTTGCTAACTTCACGTTCCAGTCACGTCGTCAGCTTCGCAGGCGGCCAATCCTGATGTACTCCAGGGGATTTTTCCCGCATGCCAATCAACCGATTGACCGCCTTCTCCGTGCTCGCTGCAGCCTTGCTCGTTGTCGCACCCGTGCAGGCCAACACCAGCAAGACGCACAGCAAGCCGGTCCATGCGAAGCACGTGCAGCACAAGCAGGCGAGCAGCAAGTCGGCCCATCACAAGCCGACGCACAACAAGCTGGCAAGCGCGGCGCACAAGACACTCCACACCCATTCGGCGAAATCCAGCACAACCCTTGCAGACACCGCCATCGCCGATACGACAGATACCGTCGAGGCGACATCGACACTGCCGGCAGCCCATCTGCTCCAAGCCAATGCCTTCGCGGCGACCGCAGCTCCGGTCAGTATTGACGCCACGCCGACCTGGCTGAACCAGGCGCCGGTATTCAATCCGGCCCAGATGCTGGTGCAGTCCACCAAGCCGACTTATTTCGGTGCGTTGACCGCCGGTGATCGGAGCGCCGTGGTCGGGAATACCGTGGCAATCGGCAAGTCGGGTCAGACGCCGGACACAGCCGGTGCCGAGAACGTCACCGATCTGCGCAAGGCGCTGATCACGATGGCGATGAATCTGCGTGATATCCGCTATGTGCGTGGCGGCCGCGATCCCTCGACCGGTTTCGACTGCAGCGGCTTTGTCCGTTACGTATTTGCCCATGCGATCGGCCTGCAGTTGCCGACCAATTCGGCCTCGCAGTTCCTGGCCGGGCTCAAGGTCAACCGCGCCGACATGAAGCCCGGTGATCTGGTGTTCTTCCGTACCCATGGCAAGCGGAATATCTCGCATGTAGGCATCTACATTTCCGAGGGTCGCTTCATTCATTCGCCTGCCACCGGCAAGTCGGTGGAGATTTCCAGCCTCAACGATGCCTACTGGGCCAAGCGCTTTGCCGGCGCCAAGCGTCCGGAGGCGATCGTGCAGGTCGCGCACAACGGTTGATCCGATGCTTGCTGTCGTCGCTGCCGAAAGCCGCCGCGAGGCGGCTTTTTCGTTCCTCGCGCCAAGCCAGTAATGTCCTGGATGAACGATCTTGTGCAATGCCGGTCAGCGTACCCATGTCGGTGTCGCACCGATGCCTGTGCAGCGCTTGCCTTGCTGCCGTTGATCCACCGGGAACCTTCTGATGCCGTTTGATCTGCCGCCCGTCACACGCAACCTGCTCATCGCCAATATCGCCGTATTCCTGCTGCAGCAGGTGATGGGCGACGTCATCGTGCAGTATTTCGCGCTCTGGCCGCTTGGCAGTGGCCTGTTCGGCGTCTGGCAGATCATCACCAGCGCATTCCTGCATGGCGGCCTTACCCATATCCTGTTCAACATGTTTGCGCTGTACATGTTCGGCGGAGCGATCGAGCGTACGCTGGGTGCGCGCGAATTCACCATCTACTACTTCGTCTGCGCGATCGTCGCCTCATTGCTGCAGCTGGCGGTGCTGTGGTTCTTTCCGCCGACGGAATACGGTCCCACGCTCGGTGCGTCCGGTGCGATCTTCGGCCTGCTGCTGGCGTTCGGCATGATGTATCCGCACGAGAAAGTGATGCTGATGTTCCTGCCGATCCCGATGCCGGCATGGCTGTTCGTGACGGGGTATGCCGTCGTCGAACTGACCATGGGCGTGACCGGCTTCGAGCCGGGTGTTGCGCATTTCGCCCACCTTGGTGGCATGCTGGGCGGCATTGTGCTGATCCAGTACTGGCGCGGGCGGCTACCGCTCAAGCCGAAGCGGCGCCTGATGCGCTGACCGATATCCATCCATGAGAAAACCATGTCCGAATCCCTGCAACGCCGGCTGACCCCGCGCCACATCACCTTCATGGCGCTGGGCATGTGCATCGGCGCCGGCCTGTTCCTCGGTTCGGCCAGCACGATCCGGCTGGCCGGGCCGTCGGTGCTGTTCGCCTACCTGTTCGGCGGCGTGATGATCTTCATCATCATGCGCGCGCTGGGCGAGATGGCCGCGCACGAGCCGATCGCCGGTTCCTTCAGCGCCTACGCGCACAAGTACCTGGGACCATTCGCCGGCTATCTCACCGGCTGGAACTACTGGATCCTGATGATGGGCGTGGGCATTGCCGAGAGCACTGCGGTGGGCATCTACATGAAGGCGTGGTTTCCCGAACTGCCGCAGTGGATCTGGGCGTTCGGCAGCGTGGCGATGATCGGCGGCCTGAACCTGATGGCGGTGAAGGTGTACGGCGAGCTGGAGTTCTGGTTCGCGCTGATCAAGGTGCTGACCGTGGTACTGATGATCCTTGGCGGCGCCGCGATCATCTGGCTGGGCTGGGGCAATGGCGGACATCCGGTCGGCCTGTCCAACCTGTGGACGCATGGCGGCTGGTTCCCGAACGGCATCACCGGCATGGTGCTGGCGTTGCCGGTGCTGGTGTTCTCGTTCGGCGGCATCGAGACGATAGGCATGGCGGCGGCCGAGGCGGCGCAGCCGGAGCGCACCATTCCGCGCGCGGTGAACTCGGTGATCTGGCGCATCCTGATCTTCTATATCGGTGCGCTGTTCGTGATCATGGCGATCTATCCGTGGAACGCGCTGGATGCCAACAGCAGTCCATTCGTCGGCACGTTCGCGAAGCTCGGCATTCCGCAGGCGGCAGGACTGATCAACTTCGTGGTGATCACCGCGGCACTCTCCAGCTTCAACTCCACCACCTTCAGTGGCAGCCGCATGCTGCACAGCCTTGCCGGCAAGGGGCAGGCGCCGACGGCGATGGGGCGGGTGAACGCGCACGGCGTACCGGTACGCGGTGTGCTGGTGACCATCGTGTTCCTGTTGTTCGGCGTGCTGATGAACTACCTGGTGCCCGGGCGCATCTTTGGCATGATGATGTCGATCCTCGCCTTCAACACCGTATGGACCTGGGGCATGGTGCTGATCGCGCACTGGCGCTTCCGTCGGCAACAGACAGCCGCGCTGGCCTTCCGCTTGCGCTGGTGGCCATTGAGCAGCGTGGTGTGCCTGGCATTTCTCGCCTTCGTGCTGGTGATGCTCGGCTACAGCGCGGATACCCGGGTGGCACTCTATGTGGGCGTGGCTTGGGTGCTGTTGCTGACGGTGGCCTACAAGGTGTTTGGCATAGACCGTCGCCTGCGGGCAACCGGGTATCAACCCGCCGCTTGATCAGACGGGAAGTGAACAAGGGGAGCGCGCTGCTCAACGCAGCGCGAGGAAGTCCGGGCTGACCACGAAGCGCACCGCGTCCAGCCGCAGGCGGGATTGCGGCAGCGCCGCCAGCAGGGCGGAACGCTCATCGGCGACGGCGGTGATTTCGGTTTCGCTGACTGACGGATTCACCGCACGCAGCGCGAGCAGGCGCGACAGCTCCGCATCCAGCGTGGTCGTGGCCAGCGCCACGGCCTCGTCGATGCTGGCCCGTCCGCGCGTACCGGCGAGTGTCTCGGCACGTTCCAGCATCGGGGGCACCAGCTTGCCGAGGAACTTGCGGTAGCGCGCCACTTCGATATTGCGGTCGCCGGCCTTGCGCAAGGCGATGTCGCTGGGTGAGAAATCGACGCGTTCGGCCAGCCGGGTGTCGACCGTGACGGTGATCGGCAGGGTCGGCAGGAAGCGCTCGGCGTCGAGTTGTCGATCGGCGACGCATTCGAGCAGGAACACGGCCTGCAGCAGGGCCGTGCGCGGCGACAATTCATCGTCGACCATGAAGGCGGCGTTGCCCTGTTCACCTGACAGCGCCAGATCCAGCGCACCGGCCACCAGCGGGTGATCCAGCCGCAACAACGGCAGGTCTTCGCGTGCCAGCGCCACCTCGCGGGCGAACGTCACCGACTGCGGGCCTTCAGTGAAACCGGGCAGGGCATCGGTGGACAGGTATTGCGGATCGAGCAGCAGCACCTGGCCGCCGAGTTCTTCGGCATGGATGCCGAAGGCTTCCAGCAGGCGTTGCACGAAGGCATCGCGGCCGGGATCACGATCTTCGCGGGCAAACGCCTGTTGCAGTTCGTCGGCGTGCAGGTCGCGGCTGGACGCCAGTTCAAGAAGGTGGTCGCGACCGGCACGGATCAGTTCAGCCATTTGTTCGTGGCTGGCACGCGTCTCGGCGAGCAGTACATCCATCTCCTGATCGCGATTGTCGTCGCCACGTGCATGTTCATCGGCCAGCCGTGCCAGCGGTTCGCCATAGCGGCGCAGCAGCTCGCGGCCGTCGGCCGGGCTCAGGCGGAACGCGTCGATGCCTTCGTCGTACCAGCGCGCCAGCACATGCTGCGCGCTGTCGGCGACGGCAAGGATGTGGATGTTGATGTCGTGTTTCTGGCCGATGCGGTCGAGCCGGCCGATGCGCTGTTCGAGCAGGTCCGGATCGAGCGGCAGGTCCCACAGGACCAGCCGGTGCGCGAACTGGAAGTTGCGCCCTTCCGAGCCGATCTCCGAACACAGCAGCAGGCGCGCGCCGTCGGGCTGGGCGAAATACGCCGCGTTGCGGTCGCGCTGGATGATGCCGAGGCCTTCGTGGAAGCGCGCCACACCGACGCCGCTGCGAGTGCGCAGCGCTTCCTCCAGCGCCAGCACCTTGGCCTGGCTGCGGCAGATCAGCAGGAACTTGTCCTGCGGGTGCTGGTCGAGCAGGGTGATCAGCGCGTCGACGCGTGGATCGGTGTTGTAGTCGACCTCGATCAGGGCCGGCGGTTGCTGGATGTCGGCATGGAATTCGGCCAGCAGGGACTGGCGCGCGCTTTCCTCCAGCGTGCCGGCGTCGAGCAGATGCCACTCGGGCAAGCGCTTGGGAAAGCCGCCCACGCCGGCGCGGTTGTTGCGGAACATCACGCGGCCGGTGCCGTGGCGGTCGATCAGTGCGGCGAGCAGTTCACGCGCGTTCGCCGGCTTGGTCGATTCGGCCAGCTGCGCGGTGAGCGTCTGATCGCCGTGGAAGGCCTTGGCCAGGGTGTCACGCTGGGCATCGTCGAGCGCGACGCCATCCAGCAACCGGTCGGCAATCCGCGACAGCGCCTGATAGCTGTCGGCCTCGGCCAGATAGCCGTCCAGATCGTGATAACGCTGCGGATCGAGCAGGCGCAGGCGGGCGAAGTGACCGCTGCGACCGAGTTGTTCCGGCGTGGCAGTGAGCAGGATCACACCGGGGATCGCGGCAGACAGTTTCTCCACCATCGCGTAGCGCGGGCTGGCGGCTTCCGGCGACCACGCCAGATGGTGCGCCTCGTCGACCACCAGCAGATCCCACGGCGCGTCCAGCAATTGCTGCGCGTACTTCGGCGAGTTCTCGAGAAAGCCGAAATCGGCGATCACCAGCTGCTCGTCCTCGAATGGGTTGCCGCCGTCGCCGGATGGCTGCTCGTCGGATTGAGTCAGTGCCTCGCAGCGCTCCTCGTCATAGATCGCGAAGCTGAGATTGAAGCGGCGCAACAGCTCGACGAACCACTGGTAGACGAGGGTATCGGGCAACAACAGCAGCACGCGCGAGGCGCGGCCGGTGGCGAGCTGGCGCGCGATGATCATGCCGGCCTCGATGGTCTTGCCCAGGCCGACCTCGTCCGCCAGCAGAACCCGCGGAGGCCGGCGCGCCGAGGCGATGCCGGCCACGCGCAGTTGGTGCGGCACCAGCCCGATCCTCGCTGCGCCCAGGCCCCAGGCCGCCGAGCGGCGAGCCTCGGCACGGCGCTTGAGGCCTTCCATGCGCAGCTCGAACTGCGCCACCGGGTCGGTGCGGCCACCGATCAGGCGATCATCGGCCTGGCTCACGCTCTGCTCGTCGTCGAGCTGGCCCTCGTGCAGTTCGCGACCCTCGCCGCGATAGATCAGCAGCTCCTCGCGGATCTCCACGCGCTCCACCAGGAACGCGATGCCCTTGCCGGCCACTCGCTGGCCGGCGCGGAATTCGGCACGCAGCAGCGGTGCCGAGTCGACCGCGTACGGGCGCAGCACCCCGGCCTTGGCAAACAGCACCTGCACGCCGCGTCCTTCGACGCGCAATACGGTGCCGAGGCCCAGCTCGGGTTCGGCAGAGGAGATCCAGCGTTGACCAGGTACGAACATTGCGCAGCCGCTTAGCGTCGAGGGTTGCCGATTATCCGCTCAACGGCTGTGGCTGACCATGCCTTCAAACGCACGGTCGTTCGGGGTGGAGCCAGCATCACCACACCGATGGATCACCAGCAGCCGGTACCACCGCTGCTGGTGCCGGTGGCATTTTGTACCCCGAGGTCCGTGATTGAATAACTGCCGCAACTGTCGTTGGTCTGGTTGCCTACGGGTGCCGCCGTTGCCGTGTAGCCGGTAGCGGTCGGCGTGCCCAAGGTGATCGTCACGCTGTAATAGTCCTCGTTGGTGTTGTTCGGGACCTGGATGGCACCATTGCCATCCACATTCGCATAGCCGACGGACCCCAGGGTGGCGGGGTAGTTGTTGTTGGTGGCGTAGTACTTTTCTTCCCGGCTGGCCAGATCGAGCAGGGCGGTTTTTGCCGAGGCCCGCCGTGACTTCATGATCTGCTTTTGATAAGACGGAATGGCAATGGCCGCGAGGATGGCCACGATCGCCGCCACGATCATCAGCTCGATCAGGGTGAAGCCGGCGAGCTTCCGCGGTGCCGGATTGTTTGATCCTGATCGAAGCAGTTGTGTACCGCTGGCTTCTGGCATGGCTGTTGAATCCTGGGTGGTGAGATGTCGCATGGTGAATGTCGTGTGCATGGCTGTTCACCTCACTCAATGCAGTTCGATCCAGGTCAACCGCCCACCGTACGATCCACCCGGGGGATTGATCTGGTTGACCGTGCCGGCTCCCGTCGTGGTCTGGTTGACCAGGTAGGGATGGTTGTCCGCCGTCACGACGGATGGGCTACCTGTCGCATTGAGCGCGATGGCGCTGACCGGCTGGCCATTGACGTTGGCGAAATTGCCATTGCCGGTCGAGAAGAACGACTCCTGGAAGGCACCACCCGTTCCCGGATTGAGCGCCATGGTCCAGCCCTGGGCGCCCGCCACGTTGCAGGTGAGCGGGGTGTTGTTCGCCGGTACCGTGGTGTTCACGATGAACGCACCATCGGTTTCGATCGGACTGTAGACGACCTGTTCGGTCTGATTGTTGCCGGTGACTCCGGAGCCGCCATTTACACCGGTGACGCCAGCATAGTTCGGCAGGTTCATGTACCAGCCGAAATCGGTTCCCGTGGTGGGTGTGCTGGTTCCGTTGGCACAGGTGGTTCCGGCGAAACAGAGCGTCGTATTGCTGACGGTTTCTACGCCCTGTCCGGTACTAATGGCGCCCGTGCTGGTCACCGTCTGCACTTGCAGGGTGCTGATTGAGATCGGTGCAGCCGTCGTCGGGGCACTGGACGATCCGATCAAGCCGGCATAGCTGGATCCGGCGGTTCCTGACTGCCCCATGTACCAGTCCCAGATGCCATAGAGCGCCTGCTGGCCAGGCGAGTACTGGATCGAAGAGACCGTCGACTGCGGCGTCACGGAGCCGGTACCGAACTCGATCATGACGCGTGGTTGCCCGACCGCTGTGGGTGCTACCGAGAGTGCCACCACGGCCGTCGTGATCGGCTGGGTCGTGGTCACCTGCGAGGCGGCCGGGCACGGCGATGTCGTCACCGTGCAGGTAGTCGTGCTGGGCGTCGTGAACAAGGGCGTCGCGCCGGTATGGCCGTAAGTGGACACCGCCCAGCTGCTTGCAGTGTCGCTGGTCAGATCGAACCGCCATACGTTGCCATAGACGTCGCCCGCGTAGACATAGTCGGTGATGTGATCGCCATCGAGATCCGCTGGGGTTACATACGCGATGCCGTCGGGATTGGTTGAGCTGCCCACGCCGGTATCCAGGAAATACACCGCGGAAGGTGCACCGCTGGCCGAGATCGTCATGACATAGATGCCGGCATGACCTGTCGTGCTGTTGAGGCCATTGCCGAAGATGATGCCCCACAGGCCATTGTGCAGGCGGCGGATCTGTGGCGTGCCGTAGGTCTGGCCCAGATTGTTTCCGCACGTTGAACGGGTGCCGCACAACGCGCTCAGTGCCGCGGCATTCCATTCACCGATCACGCTGCTGGCGGTAAAGCTGGTCGTGCTGGGGTTGGTGATGTCCAGGGCGAAGATCGCGTTGCCACCTGCACCCAGGCCACTGACCAGCCAGGTATGCCAGGCACTCCCGTAGAAGAGATCGCCGGTCCCCGGTGTCGCATCCACATAGTAATTATGCGAGTACTGCGGTGATGAGTAATCCAGCGTCGGCGTGGTGCTGTTGTGGATGGTTTGCAGGATGGCCTGCGGCATGTAGGCCACCAGTTCCTTGCCATCATTGCCGGTGGAGTTGTAGGTGGTGCCGTCGGCGGCATACGAGCCGGTTTCAAAGCCGTGCATGAAGCCGTCATTCGAACCGTCGTAGACGACATTCAGTCGGGTGGCCATGCCCGTAGTGCCACTACCCGCAAACGTTGGGTAAGTTTGCGCGCCAGAGCCGTTCTCCGGAACGGTGTCTGTGGGGTGCAAATTATCCTTCCAGGTTGCCGGGTAAGGCGCCGAGGGAGGGCCGACCCAGGTCGGGCTGGAGTTGATGATGTCGGCCAGCACACTGTTGCGATTCCGGAAAATCTGCGTGGCGCTTGCCGTGCCGGTGGGGACTTCATTGCTGCGGTCGCCGCTCAGAAAGGCAAGACGATTTGCGCCCGCGTTGTCGTCGTTGAGCCAACCTTGTTCGATCGTGCCGAGCGTGTTGAAGGCGGCCGTGTCACTCGTGGCGGAGAAGCCGCCGGTATTGGAGAAGTTGACTGCGCCATTGCCATCGACGCCGTCCCAGGTGAGCAGGGTGCGTGGCGTCTGTGCTGTCCCGCTGGTGGCGCCGGTGGCGGTGCAAGCTCCGCCGGTCAGGACGCAGGATGCATCCCAGTTGGCCGTTGCATCGATCGACACCACACCCGTAGTAGCGTTGAAATCAAGATTCTGCGCGTCCAGTTCACCCCACCAGTTGTTGGGATGGTAATAGGCCAGGTAGACCTGGGTTCCGGTCCGGACCTCACCCGACTGCTGCACGTTCAGTCCGGCCGAACTGGCCGACACATCCGCCGGGGTGACCTGGAAGCAGGTGATCTCGTGGACGTTGTCACTGCCACCGGTGGAACCGCCGAAGCCGAACAGGTACGAGCTGGGTTGCGCGGCATTGGACGCGGTGATGAGCTGATTGGTGAGCACAGGATTGTAAGTGCCGCCATTCCAGCTGTACCAGAGGCTCAGCTTGTTGTCGCTGGTGATCTGCAGCTTGTAGGAAATTGGTGTGGCGCCAGCCTTCGTACTGGTGCCAGCCCTCGAGGTGGCTGCTTCATTGGCGATGGGAGTACTCGAAGGAAGGTTGACGAAGGCGCCGGGTATCGCGGCGTAATCAGGGAATGTCTGCGTAAGGGTGGGCGTATTCGATGTGGTTGTTTCGGTGATCGGGTAATAGTTACCGTCCGAACCCTGCCCGAACATCATGCCTGTGCCGTTCCAGCCGTCATTGTTGGTCGTGGTCGGTGTCGAAACCGTTGCGCTCGCCGTAGGGGTAGTGCCGCTGTATGAATAAGCTGTCGTGGTGACAACGGTGCTCGTTTTGCAGGTATAGGCAGTGCCTTTGTAGGTCACGTTCTGCGTGCCGGTCACAGCCTTGGCCGAGTTTGTGGAGCTCGATTGCTGATAGAGCGTGCCTGAATAGTTCAGAGGCGACCCTGTGGGGGTGCCGGCGCCGCCGGTAGTGGTGCTCGTCGGATTCAGCGAGTTATTTTGGCTGGGATCGCAAGCTTTTTTCTGCGAATTGCTGGCGCCGCTCGGAGCGCTATAGGTCACACTGGTAGTGACTTGGTTGGTGTAATACCCGCTCGCCCGATAGGTATAGGCATAGGAATACGTGGTGGCCCCACTGTAACTGTAGGTGCCCCCGTTTTTGCAGGTCGCTTGAACATCACTTGTGGTGGCAGAAGGATTGACAGCCTGGAGAGATGCCAGATTGATATTGCCATAGGCACGCAGGCCGATTCGACCGGGCTGATATTCCTGGCCATTGCCGCCATTGCTGCTGGTGGCCTGATCGCCTGATCCAGTGTTGTCGCTGTTATTGAGGAAATTTCCGAACTCGTCCATGCCCAGGCCCAAATAGGCATTGGCCATGCCATTGTATGGGTTGTTGGTGTTCGAGCAGCTGTAACCGAGGCTGCCGCCCCAGGCGCCGATATTGGGGGTCGCCTTTGTGGCATCCAGCAGGTAGAAGCCGATACCATCCGCACCATGACCGCCCGAGTTATCACCACCATAGGTGTATGTGGTGAAGGTGACCTGGATGCCGTTATTCGACGGATACGATTGCGTGTCGATAATGGCGCCATTCTGGTCGTAGTAACACGTATTTGTAGTGGTGGTTGTGCCGTTTTTTGTCGTTGTTACCGGGGCACAGCCATTGGTCAGGCGTAGAGCGCCTGAACCCGCGGGATCCGTGTTGGGATTCCCGTTATTGGTGGTTAATCCGGTCTGGGTTTGGGTTCCATAGTAGGTATTCAGGTAGCAGGCGGGTATCCCCGTAGCACCGGCAGCAGGCATTCCCTGTGTACCGGCGGTAAGGCAGGCGCCATTGAACGCCTGCCAGGGCAGTTGGGCGGTGGTCCCGGTGAAGCCGTCCTGGATGACATTTGCCGTTTGCGCGTCCGCCACGGGCAGATGGGCCATGAGGCATGCGAGGACGATCCCTGCGGCAAAGGTCCGAATCGTTTTCATCACAGCCCCCCGAGATTTTTGACATTGGTCGTCAACTGGAAAACGCTCTGTACAACGGCGGTCGCGTTGGCGTTGCCGCCATAGCCCAGGGCAGTGATCTGGTAGATCTGGTCAAGCCCGCTGGGTGACAGGCCAAGGTATCGAATATAGAACTGCGGGTAGTCGTAGTACGTACCACTGCCGCCGGTGGATGAAATCGTGATGGCGGGTACCATGGTTGTATATTTCGTGCCGTTGCCGATGATCATCACCGCACTGCTGGATGGGTTCTGAACGATGGAAACGTCGTTGGTGCAAACCGTTATTACAGCGAGAGCCGCGTTGCAGTTGCCGCTTTGCGCGAGCAACGACAGGTTGGTCGTCAATTGGTACTCGGCGTATTGCAGTGCGCTCTGAGCGATCTGGAAGGCGCGTCCCTTTTCCTTGGTGTTCGCCGCCATGTTTTCCTGCACACTGAAGCTGTGATACATGCCCACAGCCAGCACCGTCAGGATGATCAGGATCAGCAGGCTGGTGATAAGCACGAATCCGCTTTCGGCCCGAGCCCTCGATGTTTTTGCGAAATTCATAGGCTTTGTCGGTGATGGTTTCTGGCGTGAAATAGACATGGGTCAGATGGACGGAGTCGTTTGCGTCACCGAGACAACTCGACTGATCACAGGCAATGTCTGCTGGGTCTGTCCGGGCTGTCCGTACAACGGATTGTTGAACGTCAGTTGTATGTTGACGGACCGAACGGATGGCCAGTCGTTATCGGCAGTGACGGTGGCGGCATCCATGTATTGATGCACCGAGAAATCGTTCTGGGTATCGACGCCGTAAAGAATGGTGAGTTTCGCGATGCCGGTGATGACGGTCTGCCACGTCGGTGTGGCGGAGCCGGCATTGAGCGAACACTGCAAGTCACCGTTGGCGTCGATTTGATAGGTGTTGACGACGATCGTACCCACGGGATCGAGCTGCCCCTGGCAGTCGAGCGTGTTGATGCCATCGGACTGATAGCGAACCCACAGGGTATCGCTTGCCGTCGCGGTGGCCGCCGACGTGCCATAAAAAGCCTGATAGGCCATCTGCGAGCCGTTGACCACGGGCGTGACGGTAAAGGGCGTGGTTGCCGGAAACGCCGTGATCACCGAATAGGGTGGACTCGGTGCGACGGGGTAATTGAGAGCGTACGGATAGTAACCACCGGTCTGCACGGTGTTGGCCATGATGGTCAGCGCCATGCGCTGGTTGTCCTGCAACTGGGCCAGCTCCGCCTGCGCCTTGAACGTCTGGCGTGTCTGGAACCAGATATCGAACAGACCGGCCAGCAGGAACGTACCGATGGTGAGCGCAATCATCAGTGAGATGAGGCCGATACCACGTTGATTGGCGGGATTCGTGCGCATAATGCTCAGAATTGGTTGACGAGCGTATAGCTCATGTTGTTCGCCAAGGTAGCCTTGCTCTGCGTACCATTGTTGACGGCAGCCGTTGCTTTCTGCGTCCAGGTCACCGTGATGCTGCAGATGGAGGGCGAACCTATCTGACAGGTGATGGTTGCATTGGAGCCGGGGATCTGGGTAAACAATTGCTTCGCCCATTGCTGCAGGTCGTAGCCGGCCATCGCAACGTTACCCAGGTCGGTAGCCGTTTTGAGGCACGGTGTCGTGGAGCAGTCGGTGGCCTGCGAATTTAGGGTGGTGTCACTCAGTACCGGCGCCGCTGCCGTACCGGTTACGCTGATGGTGGCAGGCATGTTCCCACTGGCCCAATAGTCGGGGTTGGCCTGCATGGCGTCGGCCAGACTGCGCGCCTCGATGGCTGCCAGCGATTCCGTTTGCGAGGTATGCGTGCTGGCAATGGCAGTTGCCTGCATCGCTGCGATGCCGAGCAGACCGATCGAGATGATGACCAGCGCAACCAGTACTTCCATCAGGGTGAAGCCCTTGGTGCGGGCGCACGAGAGGCGGTTCATGGGCAATCATCTCCCGGGTTCTGATATTGCGTGGACAGTTGGCTCGTGCCCACTCCAGCCACCAGCAGGCAGCGGCGCCAAGCTACGGTGTTGGCCTTGTCGTGCAGACTGAACACATCGAATTCGGTGCTGCCACCAGCGATTTGCGTGCCGCCCATGCGGTTGAACTCCAGCACGTTGAGCGTTCCGCCATATGCGCCGAGGGCCCCAGTGCTGCCCGCCAGCGTGTCGCCTCCCTGCAGTGCGGAATGAACGCGCAGCAAGGTATCTCCGCCTGTTGCGCTATAGGTCTGGTCGGCGGGACTGGCGACGTCGGTGAAGACGATCCAGCCGGTACTCCAGTCCGTACCGTCGCAAGCCGGAGCAGCAGCGCTCGGGGTTGCCGAGGCACAGATCGTGACGGGCACGCCTTGTTTGACGGCGGCCGAGCGCGCCAGTTCTATATCAGTCGTGAAGTCACCGATCTCGCTGGCCATTCGGTCCTGCACGGTGACGCTCTTGTAGGAGGGAATGCCCAGGGCCAGCATGATGGCGACGATGGCAATCACCACGAACAGTTCGACCAGTGTGAAACCGGCCACTGGCTTGCGGTGCGGGTGCATCGTATTCATGAATCGCCCCCTGTATGGCGTCGAATGCCCGGATGTCGTTTCATCGGGCCGTGTGCGATGAGTCCCCTGGCGCCCCTGTTGCTGGTACCCCTGTCATCCATCCGGACGATCCAGGTAAAGGTTTCAATCTGCTGGAACGCGCTGCTGTGCCGGGCGCGGACATGCGGATTTGACCTGCCAGGATGGCCGAATGGCAGAAATAGCTTGATCCAAATGGACGTCGATTTGAACTGCCGCCCATCGGGGAAAATCCACCGTTCGTCGGCTTGAACTTGATGTGGATCAACAAGTTATCGCAAGTTCTTGCGATTCGTCACGTCGACTGCTTATCGTTGCTGCTGGCGGCGATGCCGGCGCGGTGTCCCGGTGCATGCGGCGACCGGGCTGATCTGATTCACGTTGTCCGGAAACGAAAAGACCTCTTCGTTGCATCGAAATCCATTTTCGTGCTGCCGGTGTATTAGGCGTTGCAGCCGTTCCTGCTCAGGTCTCGGCCCACTGCCGCAGCAGGTTGTGGTAGATGCCGGTCAGTTGCAGCAGCGCATCGGCATCGGCGCCGGACTGGGTCAGGGTCTGGATCGAGCTGTCCAGTTCGAACAGCAGGCGGCGGCGGCTGTCGTCACGGATCAGACTCTGTACCCAGAAGAACGAGGCGACGCGCGCGCCACGCGTGACTGGTGCGACCCGATGCAGGCTGCTGGACGGATACACAATCAGGTCGCCGGCGGGCAGTTTCACGTCGTGCTCCCCGTAGGTGTCGCTGACGATCAGCTCGCCGCCGTCGTACTCATCCGGTTCGCTCAGGAACAGGGTGCAGGAGATGTCGCTGCGCAGTTGTCCGGCCTCGGCCGGGAGTGCCATGACCGCGCCGTCGACGTGGAATCCGTACTGGCCACCGCCTTCGTAGCGGTTGAAGCGCGGGGGCAGCGTGCGCAGTGGCAGGGTCGCTGCGTGATAGACCGGATGTTGCGCCAAGGCGTGCAGCACCAATTGGCCCAGTCGCTGCCGCAGTGGCGAAGCATCCGGCAGTTGCTGGTTGTGCTTTACCTTTGCGCCCTGCGCACCGACGGTCTCGCGGCCGTCCGTCCAGTCGGCGGTATCCAGTGCGCTGCGCAACTGCGTGACCTGGTCGCGGCTGAGGACTTCGGGAATATGCAGCAGCATGATGGATTCCGGCGTTGGGTTCCTGCTCTCGAGTCAGCACGTGGCTCGGAGAGCGGGCAGCGTTCGAGCGAGGGTGGCACTCAGTCCCCGCATCGAATCCCTGTCCTGCGCATCCTCCGGAACGGTGGGCTCTGCAGCCAGGGATCAGAAGTGGAAGTTGGCTGTCAGCATGGCCGAGCGGGTGACCCCCGGAATATAGCGGTAACCGCTCTTGTTGATCGCCGCGACGTAATCCTTGTCGAACAGGTTGTACACGTTCAATTGCAGATCGAAATGTTTGTTGACCGTGTAGCTGGTCACCGCGTCGAACACCCAGTAGGCCTGCGTATACGCAGGCGTGCCGATGGCACTGTCGGTACCGCGCTGCAGCTCGCCGGAGTAACGCGCGCCACCGCCGATGGTCAGGTTGAACGGGAGGCGGTAAGTGGTCCATGCGGTGAAGGCGCTCTTCGGGGTATAGGCCAGCGCGCTGGAACCGACGGAGGTCACCGAATTGCCATTGATCACCTTGGTATTCATGATCGTGTAGCCGGTGCTGAGCGACCAGTTGTCGGTGAGCTTGCCGACGGCGTTGATCTCGATGCCTTGCACGCGCTGCTTGCCGATCTGGTCGTACACGGCGGAATTGGTCGGATCCTGCACCAGCTGGTTGGTGACCGTGGTGCGGTACAGCGCGCCGGTCAGCAGCAAACGGTCGTCGAGCAGGTCCCATTTCGTGCCGATCTCGGCCGTGTGCGCCTTCTGCGGTTCGAGGTCGGGATTGTCCAGGCTGTTGGCCGAACTGCTGAAGGTGAGCGTATTGCCGCCCGGCGGCTCCTGCGACATGGCGAAATTGACGTAGATGCTCCCATTGGCGGTCGGTTTGTACAACACCCCGAGCTTGTAGTTTGGCAGGTTGCCGGAGACGCGGGTGTCGATGCCCGGCACGACACTGCCGGCCGGCAACGTGCCGCACGCGGGCGTGGTCTTGCTGCCGCAGACCACCGTGCTGGTGAAATCGGTGCTGTAGTGGTCCAGCCGTGCGCCGGCATTGATCTGCCACTGCTCGCCGAACTTCATGGTGTCGAACAGGTAGGCCGCTTCGGTAGTGGTCTTGCCGCTGGTGAAGGTGCCGTTCGGGCCGTAGATCAGTCCGCCGACATTGGCGTCGGGATCGTAGAGGTTGGCTGCCGGCCAAGTGCTGCCATTCAGCGCGACGATACCCAGCGCGGTGGCCTTTTCCTGGGTCAGCTCGATGCCTGCGCTGAGGTTGTGCGTGACGGCACCCGTCTCGAAATTGGCAGTCAGGTTGGTCTGGTTGGTGGCGATGCGGTTGTTCTGATGCTTGAAGTTCAGATTGCTGCGCGCCACGGTCCAGGTCGACGGGTCGGCCGGATCCGGCGTCAGCAGGTTGGCCGCGGTTGCCATGAACGAGGTCAGCAGATAGTCCTGCCGCGTGCGGCCCCAGCGCAATGTGTCGTGCAGCGCGAAGTTGTCCGAGAAGTCGTGCTCGATGATCGCGGTGAACATGTCCTGCTGGTCGCGGTCATGATCCTGGCTGGTGCCGTAGAAATTGCTTGGGTCAACCGCCGGTGCGTCGGCGAGGAAGGGGCGTGACGGATCAGGGCTGCTGTAACCGGGCAGGCCGATGGTCGAGACGCCGCCGTCGGGAATGTTGTTCTGCTTGATATGCAGGAAATCCAGGTAGACACGGGTCGGCGTACCCAGCCCGAAAGCCAGGGACGGCGCCACGCCCCAGCGGTTGTTCTCCACGTCGTTGCGCCCGGGCACGCCGCTGTTCTGACCCATGACGTTGAGCCGGAACGCGGCGTTCGCGCCGATCGCCTGGTTCCAGTCGGCAGTGCTGCGTTTCTGGTCGGCACTGCCATAGCTGACCGAGCCGGAAACGCTGTTGCCCAGCTGCGGCTGCTTGCTGACCATGTTGATCGCCCCGGTGGGCGCTGTGCGCCCGTACTCGGTGCCGTCCGGCCCCTTGGTCACCTCGATCTGCTCGATGTTGAACACGTCGCGCGAGATCGTGCCGAGGTCGCGCACGCCATCGACGAAGATGCTGCCGGAGGTATCGAAGCCGCGCATGTAGATCGCATCGCCGGTGCTGGTCGTGCCGTTCTCGCCAGCGTAGAAGGTGCCGACGCCGGGGCTGTTGCGCAGTGCCTCGGTCAGCGTGGTGGCACCTTGTTGCTGGATCAGCTCCTTGCTGATCACGCTGACCGTCTGCGTGGTGTCGAGGATCGGCTGGGTGAATTTGGGCGAGGAGACCTTGTCGATCTTGTAGTCGTTGGGGGTGGCTTCCACCTTGACGCCCGGCAGGGTCTTTGCGTTGGCGACCTGTGCGTCGGTGGCGGGGCTGGTTGCCGGCATGTCGGCAGCAGCAACGGGCAGCGCCAGCGCCAGGCCGGTGAGCAAGGTGGCGGCCGTCGCCATGCTGCTGGTTGATGGTGACTTGGCTCGGGCAGTGGCGTGCTTGCGGCTTTTGATGAAGGCCATGGGGATTCCGTGGTGGATACAGCGTCGCGTGTCGACAGGGCCTGGCGGGTCTGGCGAATGCGGGTTTTCGCAATGGCTGGATGGCAGGTATTCAGGTCTGTAGTGGCACGTGCAGCAGGTGGCTGCGTGGCCGTGCAAACCGCAGTGAACGGTGAAACGGTGATCTGATCAGGCGAGATACCTCGGCGTCGCCGAAGTGCTTCCTGTCAGAGCAGATGCATACGATATTTTTAATGAGAATGATTTGCAATACATTTGTTAGGCGGATGTGTGCCGCTGGGCCGCAAAGAGCCATGCATGGCCACGCCATACAACGAAAAGGGCCCCGCACTTGCATGCGGGGCCCCGGTTTTCATGCCGCAGTGATTTGCGGCATCCAGCAGTGACGACTTACCAGATCTTCACCTGCTTGTCGTCCGCTCGCACCATCGCATCGCCGGTCTTGCACTGGAACGCAGTGGCGAAGGCAGGCATGTTGGATGGTGCGCCGATTGCGCGCAGCGAGGCTGGGGCGTGCGGATCGACGTTGAGGTACAACAGAGCCTGCTTCTCGCGCACGTTGCCACGCCACACACGGGCCCAGTTCAGGAAGAAGCGCTGGTCCGGGGTGTAGCCGTCGATCTTCTTATCGGCTTCGCCAGGGTGCTGCTTCATGGCGGCCTGCAAGGCGTCGTAGGCCACGTTGAGGCCGCCCAGATCGGCGATGTTCTCGCCCAGGGTCAGCTTGCCGTTGACGTGCGCATCCGGCTTGTCCTTGATCGGTGTGTAGTCATTGAATTGCTGTACGAGCTTGTCGGTGCGGGCATCGAACTTGGCGCGGTCGTCCTTGGTCCACCAATTCTTCTGGTTGCCGGCGCCGTCGAACTGGCTGCCCTGGTCGTCGAAGCCGTGGCTGGCCTCGTGGCCGATCACCGCACCGATGCCACCGTAGTTGATGGCGTCGTCGGCCTTCGCATCGAAGAACGGCGGCTGCAGGATCGCGGCCGGGAAGTTGATCGTGTTGTCGGTCGGGTTGTAATACGCATTGACCGTCTGCGGGGTCATGCCCCATTCCTTGCGGTCGGTCGGCTTGCCGATCTTGGCGATGTCGTAGTCGTAGTTGAACTTGCCGGCGGCTTCGACGTTCGCGTAGTAGTTGTCGGCGGTGACGTTCAGGCCCGACCAGTCGCGCCACTTGTCCGGATAGCCGATCTTGGGCAGGAAGGTGTTCCACTTGTCGATCGCCTTGGCCTTGGTGGCATCGCTCATCCAGTCAAGGTTCTGGATGCGGGCCTTCAGTGCATTGCGCACATTGTCGACCAGCTCCTGCGCACGCGCCTTCGCCTCAGGCGTGAACACCTTGGCCACGTACAGCTCGCCCAGCGCCTCGCCCATCGAACCGTTGACCGCACCCAGCACGCGCTTCCAGCGCGGCTTCTGCTGCGGCTGGCCGGCCAGGGTCTTGCCGTAGAAGTCGAACTTGTTGTCCTGGAAATTCTTGCTCAGGTAGTTCGAGGCATCGTCGATGGTGTGGAAGCGCAGGTAGGCCTGCCACTGGCTGATCGGCGCGCTGGCCAGCAGCTTGTCGAATTCGGCAAAGAACTTCGGCTGCGACAGCGAGAAGCCCTTGTCGATGGTCACGCCCTGAGCGGTGAAAAACTTGTCCCAGCTGAAGTGCGGCGTGGCCTTGTCGGCGTCCTTGACGCTGACGAAGTGGTATTCGTTGTTCGGGTCGCGTTCCTCGACCGGCGACAGCGAGGCGGCAGCCAGCTTGGTCTCGAACGCCAGCACGTCGTCGGCCTGCTTCTTGGCATCGGCCTCGGACACACCGGTCAGCTCGAGCGCCTTGGCGATATGGGCGACGTAGGCATCGCGGATGTCCTTGTACTTCGCGTCGCTGTAGTAATCCTTGGTTGGCAGGCCCAGGCCGGCTTCGTTCGCGTAGGCGATCTGCATGTCGGCGTGCTGGAAATCGGCACCGGAACCGAACTGGAACACCTGGCCGTCACCTTCGGTGTAGGCCTTGGTGATGTAGTCGGCCACGTCGGCACCACTCTTCAGGGCGGCAATGGCATCGAGCTTCGGCTTGATCGGGTCGAAGCCCGCCTTCTCGATGGCATCCTCGTTCATGCCCGACTGATACAGCAGGCCGATCTTCTGCTCGATCGAACCGGCCTTGGCGCTGGCAGCGTCTTTGGCGGCCGCATCGACAATCTCGTGCTGGGTGTTCAGGCTGGCCTCGGCCAGCTGGTCGAAGGCGCCCCAGCGGGTGCGATCCTGCGGGATCGGATTGGCGGCGACCCACTTCGCATTGACGAAGCCGTTGAAGTCCTGGCAGGCGTTGATGTTCGGATCCAGCTCGCTGACGTCGAACACGCTTTTCGGTGCGGCCGCTGCGCTAGAGGCCGTAGTGGCGGCTGCGGCTGGGGCACTCTTGGCCGGGGCGGGCTGCTGCTCTGCCGTCGGTTCCTGCTTGCCGCAGGCGGTAAGCGCCAGGCTTACGGCCAATGCCAGTGCCAGCGGCTTCAGATACTGCTTGGTCATGGATATCCCTCTGTGAGTTATATCGCCCGTCGGGCGGGTACGGTGGTTGCTCACTGGCTACGTACTGTCGGATCTTCCCCAAAACGCAGCCATGCCTTTTCACGCTAGGTCAAACGTCATGGGTGAGACAGTGTCAAAGGTCAGGGGGTGACCCTTCCGGCGAGCCGGTGGCGTATGCGGTCATGGCGACAACTCCAGGCGCGACGGAGAGCAGGGTGTCGCGAATGCTCATGCATGATCCTCGGGACTGTCGTGTCGCAGCGTTGCGGGTGAGGCGGGCAGGGTATCGGGTGCCACGGCACCACCGGAAATGATGAAGGCCATCGCCTGATCCATCGTCCAGTCGGTCGGCGTCAGTTCGTCCAGCGGCACCACGACCAGATAGCCGCCAGTGGGGTTCGGTGTGGTCGGGACGAACACTGCCGCCATCTCGCGGCCGGTGTCGTCCTCGCTCATCACCCGGGTGACGAAACCGACCGTCTTCATGCCGCGGCGCGGGAATTCCACCAGCACCACCCGCTGCACGCCGGAGGGTTTGTTCTGCAGCACCGCCATCAGTTTCTTGGTGCCGCCGTAGATCGTCTGCACCACCGGGATGCGTGCCAGCAGGCCATCGAAGGCATTGATGAAACGCTGGCCGATCACGCGATTGGCCACCCAGCCGAGCAGGTACAGCGCGCCGAGCGTGATCAGCAGCGCGACGATGAAGGTCAGCCATTGCGTGCCGAGCGTGGCTGCGGCACGAGGCGCCACCAGGGCCAGCGCGCCGAGGAATGCATTGACCAGCGGTGCACCGATATCTGCCAGCGTGCCCAGCACCAGTTTGAATACGGCCCAGGTCACCCACAGCGGAATGAAGGTGAGCAGACCAGTCAGCAGGTAGCGTTTGAGGCGCAACGATCGCATGGCGATTCTTGTCGATGACGGGGAACGCTCATTGTAGATGACGGCCATGACGTACCGTGACCACGCCGCGATACCAGCGCACCAGGCCCGCGGCCATCACCAGCAGCCACGCCAGCAGGCTGACGTAGACGCCGACGATGGGTATGACCCGCAGGAAATCCAGTTGCAGCGCATGTGCCAGTTCGTAGGTGCCGACGGTGTACATGCCCAGCGGAAACACAATGTCCCAGTCGTCCACCTCGTAACGCAGTGGCACATGCCGCCATGCGTAGCGCCACAGCTCCAGGATCACCAGCAACGGGATCCACCACGTTGCGGTGGCCCAGAAAAACAGTGTGAAGCCTTTCACGAACGGCATCAGCTCGCTCAACGGCCCGGGCGTCGGCGTATGCAGCACGATCAGGCTGCCAGCCAGCGTGGTGATCGCCAACGCACCCATGTCGATCCAGTATGGCGGCGTGAATTCGCGCGCACGCAGCGGAAAGAACACCATGCGATAGACCACCAGCGTGATGATCAGCAAGTACAACGCGTCGCCCAGCAGGTAGAGACATAACGCGGCGAACAGCCACACGACGTCCAGGGACGGGGCGTCGGCGACCAGCAGTACCAGCAACACCGCCAGTGCCTGCGTGGCGACCACCGCCACCAGCCAGCCACCGTTGATGCTGCGGGTGAAGCCGGGCTTGATCCGCGCGGTGATGGTGGCGGCGAAGAACAGATAGATCAGCGCAGCCCAGAACAATGCGCCAGCTACGGCCAGCATGTTGGCCAGTACCGGAAGTGGCACCACCAGCAGACACTGGCTGCCAAGTACGCAGGTGGCTGCGGCAAGCGTGAGGAAACCGGCGCCGCGGCCCGGGTCCCTGAAATCGGCGATCAGCTCGCGGTAAAAGCGCAGCAGCCGCAGCACGGTCAGCACGAGCAGTGCTGCGTAGGCGAGCAGGTTCAGGCCGAACAGCACCCGCGCCAGGTCCGGCATGCCGTGCTGGCCGACGTCGATGGAGACGATGCCGGTGGCCATGACCAGGGCAAAGCAGCCCGGGTCGAGGTGGCGGACGCGGGACCACAGGTAATCGACGAGCGTCATCGCAGTCTCCGTGGTGCGGCGGTGGACGCCACCATTATTCGCCCGGGCCGTGCCAAGCCACTGTGATTTTTCCGCCGGCCGTGCGAATCATGGGAAGAACGACGGGGACTATGGGCGGCCATGACGGACAGACAGCAACAGCAACGCTTCGAGGCACTGCTGCAGGAACATCGCCGTATCGTGTTCAAGGTGGCGGGCCTGTACAGCCGCCGTGTTGCCGATCGCGACGACTTGATGCAGGAGATCGCCGTGCAGTCGTGGCGCGCATTCGCCCGCTATGACGAGACGCGCGCGAAGTTCTCCACCTGGCTGTACCGCATTGCGCTGAACGTGGCGATCTCGCAGGTGCGGCGTGAGCGCCGGTCGGAATCCGATCGTTTCGAGCCGCTGGAAATGCATCATCTGGAGACGGTGGACGGTGGCGAGATGATCATCGAACCGGACGAGCGATTGATCGCGCTGTACACATTCATCGGCCAGCTCGACCCGTTCAACCGCGCGTTGATCCTGCTGTACCTGGAAGACCGCAATTACGCCGAGATGGCCGAGATCCTCGGCATCAGCGAAACCAACGTGGCGACCAAGATCAGTCGCATCAAGCAGAAGCTGCGCGGGCAGATGACCGCGCCCACCGGAGCGTGACGATGGAACTCGACGAGATGAAACTGGCGTGGCAGACACTGGATCAGCGGCTGGTGCAGCAGCACGCGCTGAATTTTCAGTTGCTTCGGGACGGCAAGCTGGACAAGGCACGTCACGGACTGCGACCGCTGGTTTGGGGGCAGGTGACCCAGCTGACCATCGGCGTGCTGATCACCTTTTGGGCCGTCGCATTCCTGACGACACGCTGGCATGTCGTGCACCTGCTGGTTTGCGGTCTGCTGGTGTACCTGTACGGGATACTGTTGATCGTATTTGCCGCGCGTGTGCTGTATCTGGTCCGGCGCATCGACTATGCGGCTCCCGTACTGGCGATCCAGCGACAGCTGGCGGATCTGCGCGCATGGCGCGTGCGGGTCGAGTCGCCGGTGAACGCGGTGCTCGGCTGCTTCATCTGGATTCCGGTGCTGTGGATGAATCTCGCCTGGTATGGCATCGATCTGTGGTCGCCGGGGTTCATGCTCTGGGCCATACCCAGCAGTCTCGTAGGGCTTGCCGCAGTCGTACTGGTGGTGTGGCTGATGCGTCGGGCCGGCATGGCGCGCAAGATCGAGGACAATGCGGCCGGACGCAGCGTACAGAAGGCCGAAGCCATGCTGGCCGACATTGCGCGCTTTGCACAGGAGTGACGGGGATTGCTCTTCAGGCCACCTCGAAACATTCCGATGACGTCATTCCGGCGAAGACCGGAATCGCTTCACAACAGGGAAGCCGGCCATCCATATGGTCTTTCGCGCCAGCAACATGGATTCCGGCCTTCGCCGGAATGACGGTGGGGAAGGATCGTGCAGATGCGCTCATCGCGCCTTCGGTTTCAATCGCACGTAGAGCTGCTTGCGCACGCGGGCAATGACTTCGCCCGAGGCTGTGACCACGTCGGTCTCGAACCATCGCAGCACCTTCTCGCCACCGGCTGCCGCAGCCTTCAGCTCATCGACCACGGCCGGCGCCAGCCTGAAATGGGCATAGACGTCTTCGCGACCGGGTGCGACGAAATCGATCGCGCCGGCCTTGTCCCACACGTAGTAGTCACTGCCGAGCTGATGCATCGCCAGCAGCATCCAGAACGGATCGACCATCGCGAACAGGTTGCCGCCGAACTGGCTGCGCACGTAGTTGCGGTTCCATGGCCGCAGGCGTAGCACCACCTTCGCCTCGGTGTAGTCGTCGCTGAGCGACTGCAGGCGGATCGCGTTGACCAGGAACGGCGGCCAGAGATTGAGCAGGCGACGAAAGGTGGAGGCGCGCATGGATTTTTGAGTCCGGTCTTGTGGAAACGGCTTCGGTCGCGATGCTGTTGATTGATTGCCGGGATGGCATGGAGACCGAAACCACTCCCACACGTTGCATGCCGGCGATGGCTTCAGAACAGCAGGGAAGCCATCCTGCGGCGATAACGGCCCACCAGCTCGGCATCGTCCAGTGTGGCGAACGCGGCGAGCAGGCGTTTCTTCGCCTGGCCGTCGTTCCAGTCACGGGCCTTCTGCAGGATCGTCAGGAACTGCTCCAGTCCGGTCTCGGCGTCGCCTTCCAGCAGCAATCGCACGCCGAGCAGGTCGTGTGCGGCCCAGTCGGTGGCATCGGCCTGCACACGCTGCTGCAATTCGGCCAGCGTGGGCGCATCTTTCAGTGAATGCACCAGATCCAATTTGCTGCGCAAGCGCACGGCGCGGGCATCGGTGGCGAGGTTGGCCGGCAACGCGGCCAGTTCAGCTTCGGCGTCGTCGGTCTGGCCTTCGCGCATCAGTGCCAGTGCCAGTTCGAGTTTCAGTTCGGCCTTGGCGGGTTCGGCGGCAATCGCCCGGTGCAGTCGCTCGATCGCCTGCCCGGGCGTTTCGGCCACGGGTTCATCGATGGTGTCGACCTCTGGCAGTGCCTCCAGCGGCTGCACATGGCGCGACAGGAATTCGCGCAACTGGCCTTCCGGCAGGGCACCGGCGAAACCATCGAGTACCTGGCCATCCTTCACCAGCACCACGGTGGGCACGCTGCGGATGCCGAACATGCCAGCCAGTTCCTGCTGCTTGTCCACGTCGACCTTGCCCAGCCGGAATGCGCCGTGGTACTCGGCGGCCAGTTTTTCCAGCATCGGCCCCAGCGTCTTGCACGGCTCGCACCAGGTTGCCCAGAAATCCACCAGCACCGGGGTGGCCAGCGAGGCCTGCAGCACATCGGCTTCGAAGCTTTGCTGTTCCACGTCGAAGACATGGGCGGTGGCAGCAGCATCAGTCACGGGAAACTCCAGTTCGGCAGATGCCGCTACAGATCAGGGCATTGCCCAGCATATCAAGCAGTCGGAGATGGTTCAGCGCGTTTACGACAGATTTGCGAGAATCCGCAGATCGTCACGCCGCCGAAGCGAACAGGAACGAAGGTATCGGGTGCATGGACACGGCCTCACCAGAAGCGCTGCTGATCTGCGAGCACTGCGACACGGTTTATCGTCGCCGCACGCTGGCACGCGGCGATGTGGCCCGCTGCGCATGTTGTTACGCGGAGCTGGAGCGCTATCACGGCCTGAGCCTTGGTGCCATGCTGGCGCTCGTGCTGACGGCGATGATCGTGTTCGTGCAGGCGAACATGTGGCCGATCGTAACGCTGGGTCTGAACGGCCAGTACAGTGGTACCACCCTGTGGGGCATGATCATCACGATGTGGCAGCAACAGGCCCAGGTCGTTTCGGTGCTGGCTGCGTTCACACTGTTCTTCTTTCCGCTGGCCAAGATGCTGACGCTAGGCTGGCTGCTGTGGTTTGCCCGTCGTGGCCGACGGGCGCCGGGTTTCGTACGGTTGATGGTGGCGTTGCATTATCTCGGGCCGTGGACGATGAGTGAGGTGTTCGTGCTCGGCGCATTGGTGGCGATCGTCAAGGCGCACAACTATTTCGACGTGGTGGCGGATCCGGGCATCTATGCGTACGCCGCGTTGACCCTGTTGATCACGATCTTTGCAGGCGTCGACCTGCGTCAGCTGTGGGAGCTCGTGCCGGAGGATCCGGCATGAGCAGCGCGTTGCCGCGCGCTGCCGAACTCGGCCTGATCGGCTGCCATGTGTGCGGTCAGGTATGTCGACACGGCTCTGCTGACGAAGATGCCGGGGCCGGGGCCGGCGACAGCATGGCGTGTCCGCGTTGCGGCGCGACGCTGCATCGGCGCAAGCCAGCCAGCTATGCGCGCACCTGGGCGCTGCTGATTGCCGCGTTCATCCTGTATATCCCGGCCAACGTGTTGCCGATCATGCGTACGGCCAGCTTGAACGACATCGACGACAACACCATCATCAGCGGTGTGGTGGAGTTGTGGGTGAAGGGCTCGCCGGACCTGGCGATCATCGTGTTCACCGCCAGCATCGTGGTGCCGATGCTGAAGTTCCTTTCGCTGGGCACGCTGCTGGTGAGCAGCCAGCGCGGCAGTGGCTGGGCCCGGTTGCAGCGCGCCAAGCTGTATCGGCTGGTCGAATTCATCGGCTACTGGTCGATGCTGGACGTGTTCGTGGTGGCGTTGCTGACGGCCCTGGTGCGCTTCAATTTGCTGAGCCTGGTCGAGCCGTTGCCGGGTGTGATCTTTTTCGGCCTGACCGTGGTGCTGACCATGCTGGCCTCGATGAGTTTTGACCCCCGGTTGATCTGGGATGGCAGGGATACTGATGACTGACGACAGCCACATTGCACCGGGTGGCCGGGACGGCGGCGACTTGCCGCGACCGGTGGTGAAGCATCGTCGTTTCAATGCCTCGCTGGTCTGGCTGGTACCTGCGCTGGCCGCACTGGTCGGGCTTTCGCTGGTGGTCAACAGCTGGCTGCAGGCCGGTCCGCAGATCACCATCAGCTTCCAGAGTGCCGAGGGGCTGGATGCCGGCAAGACGCCGGTGAAATACAAGAATGTGGTGATCGGCCGGGTCAACAAGATCCACCTCAGCGGTGACCGCAGCCATGTGCTGGTCAAGGTGGCACTGGAAAAGAGTGCCGAGAGTTTCGCCACCAAGGGCACCCGTTATTGGGTGGTGCGGCCGCGGATCGGTCTGGGCGGCGTGTCGGGTATCGATACCCTGCTGTCCGGTGCGTTCATCGGCGTCGACGCCGGCGATTCGAGCGAACCGGAAGACGAATTCAAGGGGCTGGAAATACCGCCGGCGGTGAATCACGGCGCACCCGGGCGCAGCT
Organism: Rhodanobacter koreensis; assembly: GCF_054782855.1. Lineage (NCBI taxonomy): Bacteria > Pseudomonadati > Pseudomonadota > Gammaproteobacteria > Lysobacterales > Rhodanobacteraceae > Rhodanobacter > Rhodanobacter koreensis. The sequence continues at coordinate 745,702 of NZ_BAAGRR010000012.1, forward strand.
TCGTGTTGCACAGCGATGACCTCGGCTCGCTGGATGTGGGCTCACCCGTGTATTACCGGCGCATCCAGGTGGGCCGGGTGGTGTCCTACCAGCTGGACCCCGACGGCAAGGGCGTCTCGCTGCAGATTTTCGTGGATGGCCCCAACGACAAGTTCGTCACCACCGCCACGCGCTTCTGGAACGCCAGCGGTGTCGACGTGTCGATCGGCGCGAACGGGCTGAAACTCAATACGGAATCGCTGGCTACGGTACTGGCCGGCGGCGTGGCGTTCCAGGATCCGCGCGGGCCGCATGACGCCACGCCCGCGCCGGAGGAGACCAGCTACCGGCTGTTCGGTGACCAGGCTTCGGCGATGGCGCCACCCGATGGCGAGCCGCATTACTTCCGCATGCGCTTCGAGCAGTCGGTGCGTGGGTTGGCCGTGGATTCGCCGGTGGAGTTCCTTGGCATCAATATCGGCAAGGTGGTGTCGGTCAACCTCGATTACGATGAAAAGGCGCAGCGCTTCCCGGTGGTCGTGGGGGCGGTGGTCTACCCGCAGCGTCTGGGCAATGCCTACGACAAGCTGGAGGCGCTGGCCAAGGCACGTGGCGAGAATCCCGACCTGTCGCAGCTGATGGGGCGCCTGGTCGATCACGGTCTGCGCGCGCAGGCACGCAGCGGCAACCTGCTGACCGGCCAGTTATATGTGGCACTGGATTTCGTGCCGCATGCGCCGAAAGTGTCGTTCGATCCGAACGCCAAGCCGCTGATGATCCCTACCGTGCCCGGCAGTTTCGACAAGCTGCAGGAGCAGCTGGCCGAGATCGTCGACAAGCTCGACAAGATCCCGTTCGACAGCATCGGCAAGAATCTCGATCAGACCCTGGCCGGGCTCAATGCCACGCTGAAACAGGTCAATGGCCAGACGTTGCCGGAGTTCAAGAGCACCCTGCAGGGCGTGCAGAAGACCATGGGCACGGCCAATGCCGCGCTCTCCGGCGACTCGCCGCTGCAGCAGAATCTCGGCGCCACGCTGGAGCAGGTGCAGCGGATGGCGCGTTCATTGCGCGTGCTGACCGATTACCTGAGCGGCCATCCGGAGGCATTGCTCCGTGGCCGGCGTCCCGATGCCAAACCAGTCGATGCGCCCGCCGCCACCGCCGCACCACCTGCCCAGGCCGCCACCCCACCGTCGCAAGGGAACCCGCCATGATCCGTACCGGAATGCGCCTGCTTGGCATCGGAATCGCACTTGCCCTGACGGCCTGCGCATCGGCGCCGCTGCATTACTACACATTGGTTGCACCGGCCGGCGAACCGGCCGATGGTGCGGCAACTTCAGGCACCCCTTCGCTGCCGTTCGAGTTGCTGCCGGTCGGCGTCCCGTCGCAGGTCGACCAGCCGCAGCTGGTGGTGCGCGAGGGTGGCCAGGCGGTGGCCATGCTCAACAGCGAGCGCTGGATCGCGCCACTGGGTGACGAAGTGCGCAGTGCGCTGTCGGGCGATCTCGCGCGCGAACTGCATAGCCAGGACGTCAGCGGCCTGCCCGGCAACGACAAGCCGCTGTTGCGGATCAAGCTGGACCTGCATCGTTTCGACTCGCTGCCGGGCAGCTACGCCTTGATCGAGGGGAGCTGGAGCATACGTGTGCTGCATGATGCCCATGGCGGCGGGGTGCTGGCCTGTACCAGCCGCATCAGCGAAGCGGTAGGGCCGGGTTATGCGGCGCTGGTGCAGGGACACCAGCGCGCCATCGGCCAACTGGCGGCGCAGATCGCCACCGCGGCGCGCTCGCTGGGTGATGGGCAAACGGTGGCATGTCCGGCCGGGTAAACCGCTTCAGGCTTGGCGCCCGGCCCGCGCTGGGCTAGTCTGACCAGTTCACTGCGGCCGGCGGTTGCCCGGCTGCGATAATCGCATCATGGCGCCAGGAATCATGCAGGACATTCAAGACACAGGCTCTCCCGAGCAGGGCGGCACACCCGAGCAGGGCTATGGACCGCAGGCGGTGGAAGCCGCCGCGCAGAGCTACTGGACCGCGCAACGCGCGTACGAGGTGAAGGAGGATGCCTCCCGGCCGAAGTTCTTCTGCCTGTCGATGCTGCCGTACCCATCCGGCGCGCTGCACATGGGCCATGTGCGCAACTACACCATCGGCGACGTGATCAGTCGCTACCAGCGGATGCAGGGCAGGAACGTGCTGCAGCCTATGGGATGGGATGCGTTCGGCCTGCCGGCCGAGAATGCCGCGATCAAGAACAACACGGCTCCGGCCAAATGGACCTACGCCAACATCGACCACATGCGCAGCCAGCTGAAGTCGCTCGGCTACGCGATCGACTGGAGCCGCGAGTTCGCCACCTGCCGTCCCGACTATTACCGCTGGGAGCAGCTGATGTTCACCCGCCTGCTGAAGAAAGGCATGGCGTACCGCAAGAATGCGGTGGTGAATTGGGATCCGATCGACCAGACCGTGCTGGCCAACGAGCAGGTCGTCGACGGCCGTGGCTGGCGCTCCGGCGCGATCGTGGAAAAGCGCGAGATCCCGCAATGGTTCCTGCGTATCACCGACTATGCGCAGGAGTTGTTGGACGGACTGGACACGCTGCCGGGCTGGCCCGACGCCGTCAAGACCATGCAGCGCAACTGGCTGGGGCGCAGCGAAGGGCTGGAAATCCACTTCGCGGTGGCAGGTGAGGCCGAGCCGCTGACGGTGTTCACCACGCGTCCTGACACGTTGATGGGCGTCACCTTCGTCTCGATCGCCGGTGAACATCCGCTGGCGATCAAGGCAGCGCAGGGCAATGCGAAACTTGCCGCTTTCCTCGATGAACTGAAGCACGGCGGTGTCTCCGAAGCCGAGCTGGAGACGCAGGAAAAGCGCGGCATGGATACCGGCCTGCGCGCGATTCATCCGCTCAGCGGCGAGACCATTCCGGTCTATGTCGCCAATTTCGTGCTGATGGGTTACGGCACCGGCGCGGTGATGGCCGTGCCCGGCCACGACCAGCGCGATTTCGAATTCGCGCACAAATATGGCCTGCCCATCAAGCAGGTCATCGCCGTGGCCGGCGAAGGTTCCGACTACGATCCGAACCAGTGGAAAGAGTGGTATTCGGACAAGACGCGCACGGATATGCGCGTAGTCCATTCCGGTGAACTGGATGGCAAGAGCTACCGCGAGGCGTTCGATTTCCTGGCAACCAAGCTGGAAGGCGAGAACAAGGGCCTGCGCCGGGTCAATTGGCGCCTGCGCGACTGGGGTGTCAGCCGCCAGCGCTACTGGGGCTGCCCGATTCCGGTGATCTACTGTCCGAAGTGCGAGGCCGTGCCGGTGCCGGAAGACCAGCTGCCTGTGGTGCTGCCCGAGGACGTCGCGTTCAGCGGTGTGCAGTCGCCGATCAAGGCCGATCCGGAGTGGCGCAAGTGCGTCTGTCCGCAATGTGGCGGCCCGGCCGAGCGCGAGACCGATACGTTCGACACCTTCATGGAGTCGAGCTGGTACTACGCGCGCTACACCAGTCCCGGTGCGAATGCGCAGATCGACGAGCGTGCGAACTACTGGCTGCCGGTCGACCAGTACATCGGCGGCATCGAACACGCGATCATGCATCTGCTGTACTTCCGCTTCTATCACAAGCTGCTGCGCGACGCGGGCATGGTGCATTCGGACGAGCCGGCACAGAACCTGCTGTGCCAGGGCATGGTGATCGCCGAGACGTTCTACCGCGACAACGCCGACGGCTCGAAGGACTGGATCAACCCTGCCGCGGTCGACGTGCAACGTGACGAGCGTGGCCGGGTCACCGGCGCGCTGCTGCGAGCGGATGGTCAGCCGGTGCAGATCGGTGGCACCGAGAAGATGTCCAAGTCGAAGAACAACGGCATCGACCCCCAAACCATGGTGGACAAGTACGGCGCCGACACCGTGCGCCTGTTCTCGATGTTTGCCGCACCGCCGGAGCAATCGCTGGAGTGGAGCGAGGCCGGTGTCGAGGGCATGGCGCGCTTCCTGAAGCGGCTGTGGCGTGAAGTCACCACGCATGCGGCGAACCCGGATCATCCGGTCACCGATCCATCCGCGCTGGATGCCGGTCAGAAGGCATTGCGTCGCCAGCTGCACCAGACGATCCAGAAAGTAGGTGACGACTTCGGCCGGCGCCATGCATTCAACACGGCCATTGCCGCGTTGATGGAGCTGCTGAACGCACTGAACAAGTTCGCCGACCAGAGCGATCAGGGTCGTGCGGTGCGTCACGAGGCGCTGGAAGCCATGGTGCTGCTGCTCAATCCGGTGGTGCCGCACATCAGCCACGCGTTGTGGCAGGTGCTCGGCCATGCCGAAACCGTGCTGGAGGATCAGCCATGGCCCAAGGCCGATCCGTCCGCACTGGTACGCGACACGGTTACCCTGGCGGTGCAGATCAACGGCAAGTTGCGCGCTACCATCGAGCTGGCCGCAACTGCCTCGAAGGAAGAGGCCGAGGCTGCGGCACGTGCACAGCCGCAGGTGATGCATTTCCTGGAAGGGATGAGCGTGCGCAAGGTCATCGTGGTTCCCGGCAAGATCGTCAACATCGTCGCAGGATGAAATCCATGAGCTTCATGAAAGCGGGTCGCCTGTTCCAAGTTACACTGCTGCTGATATCGGCGCTCGCACTGGCCGCTTGTGGCTTCCATCTGCGCGAGAACGCGGCGTTGCCGCCATCACTGCAGCGCATCCATCTCAACGTCAGTGGAGGCGGTGAATTCCAGCGCATGCTTACCCGTGCACTCGAGACTTCCGGTGTCACTGTCGAGGACAACGGTGGCGCCGGCATTGCCGAACTGCGCGTGCCGGTGGCGGCATTCGGTACCGACTCGCTGACCAACGGCGGTTATGTGCGGATCACCGAATACTCGGTGCACTACCAGGTGCAGTTCGACGTGGCTGGTCCCGATGGCAACGTGCTGATACCGCTGCAGCACATCAACATGTCGCGCGAATACAGCTACGACGCCACCAATACCGTCGGCAACGCCTCGCAGGTGCAGGAGATCCAGCACAGCCTCAACGACGACATGGTGCAGGCGATCCTGTTCCGCCTGCAGGCCGCCGGCAAGCACGGGCTGGCCGTACCGGCGAGCGCAGCCAGCACGCGCTGATGCCGCTCAGTCCGGGTCAGTGGCAGAAGGCGCTGGCGGCCGACCGCCTGGCCCCGATATACCTGCTTGCCGGCGAAGAATTGCTGGTGCTGGAAGCGGCCGATGCGCTGCGCGCGCAGGCGAAGAAACTCGGTTACAGCGAACGCGACGTGCTCGATGTCGGTCAGCATTTCGACTGGGACGAGCTGGCGCGTTCCGCCGCCGGCATGTCGCTGTTCGCGACCCGTCGCCTGATCGATCTGCGCCTGCCCACCGGCCGTCCCGGCATCGAGGGTGCCAAGGCGATCAACGCGTTCTGCGCCGACCCGCCACCGGATGTCACCCTGCTGATCACGGCGATGGAGTGGAGCAGCAAGCATGATGGTGCGTGGAGCAAGAAGCTCGACGCCGGCGGCACGATGGTGGTGTTCAATGCGCCGCGGCCGAACGAGTGGAGCGCATGGATCGGTGCACGGCTCGCCTCGCGCGGGCTGTCCGCCACGCCGGATGCCACGGCCTTGCTGGCCGAGCGCGTCGAGGGCAATCTGCTGGCCGCCGCACAGGAAGTCGACAAGCTCGCCGTGTTGCACGGGCAAGACCGCATCGACACTGCCGAGATGGAAAACCTGGTGGCCGACAGTGCCCGCTACGACGTGTTCAAGCTTACCGATGCCGCGTTTGTCGGCGACGGCGCACGCGCGTTGCGCATTCTCGCCGGACTGCGCTCCGAGGGAGACGAGCTGCTGGCGCTGATGGGCTGGCTGGTCAATCAGCTGCAACTGGCTCTGCGCCTCGCCAACGCGCATGATCTCGCCGCCCAGTTCCGTGCCGAGCACCTGTGGCAGGCGCGTGAGACCCTGTTCCGCCAGGCGTTGCGCCGTGCGCCGCGTGAGCACTGGCTGCAATGCCTCGCGCGCGCCTCGCGCATCGACCGCATGGTCAAGGGCCGCGAGACCGGCAATCCCTGGCAGGAGGCCGAACGGTTGATCGCCGCGATCGCCGAACCACACGCGGCCAAGGCACTCGCATGACATTCCCCCTTCCCTGCTTGCAGGGGAGGGCCGGGGAGGGTAAGGCTCTTGCCACAGACATCGATCCAACCGCTTGCGCTCTTCGGCGGCACCTTCGACCCGGTGCACCTGGGCCATCTCAGCGTGGCGTGGGAGGCTTCGGAACTGCTCGACGCCGAGGTACGTCTGCTGCCGGCCAGCGTGCCGCCGCATCGACCGCCACCGATTGCCAGTGCCGAACAGCGCGTCGCCATGTTGCGTGCGGCATTGCAGGGGCAATCGCGGTTGGGCCTGGATACCCGCGAGCTGGAGCGCAGCGGTCCGTCGTACACCATCGACACCTTGCACGAGTTGCGTGCCGAGCAAGGTGATCGGCCGCTGGTATTGCTCATCGGCGCCGATGCATTTGCCGGTCTGTCCAGCTGGCATCGCTGGCGCGAGCTGTTCGAGGTGGCGCATATCGGTGTGCTGAGTCGACCGGATGTCGATGCTGTACTGCCCGAAGAGCTGCAGCAGGAAACCACTGACCGCTGGGTGGGTGCGACTTCCACCATTCGCCACCTGCCTGCCGGCAAGCTGATCGAACTGGCAGTTACACCATTGGTGATTTCCGCCACCCGCGTTCGCGAACTGCTCGCGGCTGGGCGCGATCCGCGCTACTTGTTGCCGGCAGGACTGTTCGACGACACGACCTTGCTTGCACCGTACCGGCGTTGACCACGAGCCCTGCTAATGGTGGCCGCTCAACTGCCTCTGCACTTCGTTGATCGAATCGCGGATGCGCTTGCTGAAGACCGAGTCGTCGTGGTGGATCAGCAGCAGGTGTTCGGTGGCGCGGGTCATGGCGACGTAGAGCAGGCGCGCTTCGTCGGCTTCGCTCTGGCCGGGCTTCGGCAGCGAGCCGAGGCCGGGGATGATCACGAACGGAAACTCCAGACCCTTGCTGGAATGCATGGTTACCAGCTTCACGCTGTCCTCGACCACGAACAGGGTGTGCTTGCCGGTGCTGTCGGCGAGCCGGCTGGGGATGCCGACACGTTGTAGTGCCTCGTGCAGCTTCTCGCCTTCCCACTGGTTGCGGAACAGCACGGCCATGTCGGAATACGGCCGGCCGTGCGCGTGCTCGTCGCGCAGCCGCGCGATCAGCACGTCGAGCTGGGCGGCGGCGGTGTCGGTGCGCACCAGTTCGGGCACCGCGCCACGGCGGCCGGCACTTTCCGGCGCGATCAGCGGTACGCCGTCGTCGTCCTCGCCGCGCGATTCGAGCAGTTCCTGGGCGAAGCCACGTGCGACCGAGAGGATTTCCAGCGTGTTGCGGTAATTGAGCTTGAGAATGGTGGTGCGGCCCTGCGCCTGCACGCCCAGACTCTTCCAGCTGATCTTGCGGCGGTCGGCGTTGCCATAGATGTTCTGCGCGTCGTCGTACAGCACCAGCAGCGAGTTGGTGGCCGGGTCGATCATCTGCACGATCAGCTTGTACCAGTCCGGCTCGAAGTCGTGGCCTTCGTCGATCAGCACGGCGCCGTACTGGAAGCGCGGAATCTGGCCGCGGTCCACGCCGGCGATCACCGCCGGCGGCAGCGCTTCGAAGAACGCCTTGTCTTTGCCGGTCGGCAGCGGCACGTGGTAGGCCACCAGCATCTTGCGACACCACTTGTGGAAGTTGTAGACCTGCACCTTCTCGCTGAGGCCGCGTTCGCCGATCAGCTGTTCGAGCCGCGCGGCCAGCGTCTTGTTGTAGCACAGCACCAGGATGGGTTTGCCGAGTTCGCGCGCGAGCTGCATCGCGCGGAAGCCCAGGATCATCGTCTTGCCGGAGCCGGCGACGCCGTGGATGATCCGGTGCTCGCTGCCGAGCGAACGCGCCAGCTGCTCCTGCTGCGAGTCCATCACCTTGACCAGGTCGGGAATCTCCAGCGGACGCACCGCCGCGTCGGTGGGACCGAACAGGCCGAACTGGCCGCTGCCGGCTTCGACCCGCAGCTCGGGAAACAGGTGCCAGCGCACGCGGTCGATCTGCGGCAGGGTCAGCGCCACCGGGAACACCTGCGGGAACATCGCCCACAGGCGCTCCTGGAACGCCTCGGCGTCGACCGTCTCGTACAACTCGTCGCGGCAGATCACCAGATGCTCGGGCAGCACTTCGCCCAGGCCGCCTTCGTCGAACTGCCTGCGGGTGATGTTGGCCAGCACCACGCCCCAGGCCCACGGCATGATCAGCTTGCCGGCATGACGGGAACCTTGCGGATGACGTAGTGCCGGATCGCGCTCCAGCACTACGCCGATCTCCAGCGCATAGGCGCGTGCCTGCAGCAGCGGGTTGTTCTCCTTGACCAGGCCGCGCTCGGTGATCAGGGTGAACTGGGTGCTGTCGGCATGGCGGATGGTGTCGGCCTTCCAGTCCTTCACCTCCAGCACCAGCAGCCCGCGGCGCGGGTGGAACACCACGAAGTCCGGATGGCGCTGCTTCACGCTGACCGGTACGTCGTACCAGAGCAGGTAGTCGTCCTCGAGCTTCTGCTCCAGTCGCTCGGAAACGCGTTTCTCGCCACCGGTCATGCGTGGCAGGCAACTGTTGCGGGTCGGAATGAGTGTCGCCACTGGAGCCCCTGGATGACGCGTATCGAGGGACGTTAGCGGATCGGGCGAAGCTGTCAATCTCGGACGGGCGGTGTGGCGCGGGATATCCGACAGGAAATGCGGGTCATCATTCCCAGTGCTGCAGCTGCTCGGGTGCCACATCTACACGCCGGCAGGCGCGGCTGGCGATGCCGTCTTTCAGGGCGGCACGGAACACCGGCGCAATCGAGCGCAGCGCGTGGGCCGCCAGCCGCGCCTGTCGTTGCTGACGCGATGTGCGCCCCAGCAGGGTGACCGCCCAGTCCGGCAGCAACGCACTGCCGGCCAGCAGGAACAGGTCGCGCGACAGGCCGGCAGCCGGTACCGGCAGGCGTACCTGCGACAGCAGCTCCAGCACCACGCGCGAGCGTTCGGTACAAGCCAGTTCGGGCAGGATGCGCTGGAAATATTCGACCACAGCGTGTTCGGATGCCGGCACCTCGCGGGCGCCGAGCGCTTCGGCAATGCGCCGCACTTCGTCGTAATAGCTATCGGCCGCGCTGGCCGGCATGGCCACATGGCTGTAGCGACGGTAACCCTGCAGGAAGCTGTACGCCTCGGTGACATGCACCCAGGTCAGCAGGGCCGGATCGTTCGCCGCATAGGGGCGTCCGTCCTCGCCATGCCCGGTGATATGCGTGTGGATCTGCCTGACGTGTTCGATCAATGCCTCGGATTGCGCACGAGGTGCGTAGGTGGTGCCACCCACAAACGTGGTGGTGCGACGCAGGCGGCCGACCAGGTCGCCGCGGAAATTGGAGTGATCCCACACCCCGGCCAGCGCCAGCGGATGCAGTGTCTGCAGGGTCAACGCAGCGAGGCCACCCGCGAGCATGCCGGGGAAATCCGAGTGCACGCGCCAGGTGGCGCTGTCCGGCCCGAACAGGCCGGGATCGCCGTGCGGATGGTCGTAGTCGATGCCACCGCTGCCGCTCTCGGCACGCGGGAACGCACTCAGCACCCAGTGCCGGATCGCAGCGCGAACCGGTTCGCGGGCGGCACGGGTGAGGAAATGCGGCGGCGAGGGCATGCCGCCAGTCTAGCGGCATGTGTGTCGTATCCGTGCCGTCGTCGGTCAGCGCAACAGCTCAGCCGTCCAGCGCGGCATCCAGCGTGATGGTGGCCTTCAATACCTTGGAGACCGGGCAGCCCTCCTTGGTGGCCAGGGCGATCTTCGCGAAGGTAGGCGCATCGGCACCAGGCACCTTGGCCTTGCAAACAAGGTGTACTGCCGTGATCGAAAAGCCATCGCCGTCCTTGTCCAGAGTCACCACCGCCTTGGTGTCGATGCTGTCGGCGGTGAGTCCCGCATTGCCGAGCCCGAGCGACAGCGCCATCGAATAGCAGCCGGCATGGGCTGCCGCGATCAATTCCTCCGGGTTTGTGCCGGGGCCGTCCTCGAAGCGCGAGCGGAAGCCGTAGGGCGACTCGCGCAGCACGCCGGATTCCGTCGAGAGCGAGCCCTGGCCGTCCTTGATGCCGCCGGACCAGTGGGCGGATGCGGATTTCTTCATGGGATTCTCCTGCGGGACGATAGCGGACAAGCGCCAACCATGACGGGCGACATGTACAGGTGGCGCGAACGGATCGATACATCGGCATCACATCGGCATCGCCGCACTGATCGTAAGCTTGGTAGTCGACTTCCCCAGCAGGGTTCCCCATGCCACCCGTCATCCAGCACGATCGCAGCGCGCACCGTTTCAGCACGCAGGTGGACGGTGCCGATTGCGAGCTCGACTACACCCTCGCTGCGGGTGTGATGACGATCACCCACACGGGAGTGCCGCCTGCGGTGGGTGGCCGCGGCATCGCGGCGGCGCTGGTACAGGAGGCGTTTGCGACGGCACGCAGCGAAGGCTGGAAGGTGATGCCGGCATGTTCGTATGCCGCCGCGTGGTTGCAGCGGCACCCGGAGTATCGGGATCTGATTGCCCGGGGATCGTGAACAGGTACCGGTGCTCCCGCTATGATCGCGGCATTGCCGGCGCCGGCGGGGCGCCGATCCGGAGGTTCGCATGGGTAACGACAATGCAGGCGCAGCCAGCGTCACGAAGAAGCGCCGCTGGCGGCCGCTGCATTACGTGAGGGCGCGACCGCGGACGTTCATTGCCCTGATGATCTTCATCGTCGTCTGCGCCGTGCTGATGGCAATGAAACTGCGACCGGCCACGGCGGTCCTGCTGGCGTTCGATCTGGCGGCGCTGGTGTTCCTCGGCATCATCGCCCGCATGTTCAACCGGGCTTCCGCAGCGCACATGCGCAGCCAGGCACGCGCGCAGGACACGGGGCGCTGGGGCATCCTGTGGAGTGGCATCGTGCTGTCGACGGTGGTACTGGTGGCATTGAGCAGTGAGCTGCATGCGGCCAAGGGTGGCGGTCTGCTGGGATTGGGGGTGGGGGCGCTCAGCGTGGTGCTGAGCTGGCTGTTCCTCAACATCATGTTCGCGATCCATTACGCGCATGGCTTCTACGGCGATCTCGGCGAGAAGCATGCAGGGCTGGAGTTCCCGGATACACCGCAACCCGACTACTGGGACTTCGCCTATTTCGCGATCGTGATCGGGATGACCTTCCAGGTTTCCGACGTGCAGATCACCAGCCGTTACCTGCGCCGCGTGGCCTTGCTGCACAGCGTGATCGCGTTCTTCTTCAACGTGTTCATCATCGCGATCACGGTCAACATCGTGGCCGGACAGGGCGGCTAGGCCATCCGCATGAACTCGCCATTCGCCAACCGTCTCGGCATCGAGCATCCGCTGATCCAGGCACCGATGTCCGGCTCGACGCCACCGGTTCTGGTGGCTGCCGTGTCGAACGCCGGTGGCCTCGGTTCGCTCGGTGCCGGTTACCTGGAGCCGCAGGCGATCCTCGATCAGGCCGCGCAGATCCGTGCACTCGGCGATCGCCCGTATGCGATCGGCCTGTTCGTGCTGCCGGACGAATTCGAGGCCGACATGGCGGCCGTGGCGAAGGCGCGCGAACAACTCGATGCACTGATGGCGCAGGAGGGCCTCGGTGTCCGCACCAGCCTGCCCGCACGCTGGGCACCGCGTTTTTCCGATCAGTTCGCGGCGCTATGCGAAGCGCGCCCGGCGGTGGCCAGTTTCGCGTTTGGCGTGATCAGCCCGGCGCAGTTGCGCGAGCTGCGTCAGCGCGATATCTACGTGATCGGCACCGCCACCACGGTGACCGAGGCGCGCGCATGGGTCGAAGCGGGCGCGGATGCCGTCTGCGTGCAGGGCGCCGAAGCCGGCGGTCATCGCGGCACCTTCCTGCACCGGGCCGAGGACGCGATGATCGGCCTGTTTGCGCTGCTGCCGCTCACCGTGCGCGCACTGGCGGGGAATATTCCGGTCATCGCCGCCGGCGGCATCATGGACGGCTCTGGCATGCTTGCGGCGGAAGTTCTTGGCGCGTCAGCCAGCCAGCTCGGCACCGCCTTTCTCACCTGTCCGGAATGTTCGGCTGCCGAGGCATGGAAGCACGATCTGCTGCAGGCCCAGGACCACCAGGTCGCCACCATCACGGGTTTCTCCGGGCGCGCCGCCCGTGGCCTGCGCAACCGCTTTGTCGAGGCCATGCCGGAGGCGGCGCAGGGATTGCCCTATCCCGTGCTGAACGCGCTCACCGCGCCGTTGCGCCGTGCCGCCGCGGCAGCCGGACGCGGTGATCTGCTGTCCGAATGGTGCGGGCAGGCCGCCAGTCTGGCACGCCCGCAACCGGCAGCCGAACTGGTGGCGCGCCTGACCCACGAGTACCGGCTGGCCAGACGGGCGCTGGCTTCCTGATCAAGGCCCGGAACACGGCCTGCCGGCAGGGCAGGTATACTGCGTCCGCGCCATTTTGCGCTGCGATCCCGCATCGAGGCCCATCCTCTTGAGTACTGCCCGCACGAACAAGTCCGTCACCACGGCCACCCTGCGCAAGTCCGTCATCGACGCGCTGGAAGAGCTGAAAGCCAAGGACATCCGGGAGATCGACGTCCGCGGCAAAACCTCGATTGCCGACCTGCTGGTCATCGCCTCCGGCACCTCCGCACGCCACGTCAAATCCATCGCCGACGAAGTGTCCAAGTTCGCCAAGAAGGCGGGCGTGATGCCGTTGGGCGTGGAAGGCGAGCTGGAAGGCGAGTGGGTGCTGGTCGACCTCGGTGACGTGATCGTCCATGTGATGCTGCCGCGCATCCGCGAGTTCTACGGGCTGGAGCGCCTGTGGACGGTCGGTGACCACGGGCACGAAGCCGACGCTGTGCAAGCCGGCTGAGCCGAATCTGCGGCATGCGCGCGCGCCTCATCGCGGTTGGCGAACGCATGCCCGGCTGGGTGGCCGAGGGTTTTGCCGAATACCGCAAGCGGCTCTCGCACGAGCTGCCGCTCGAACTGATCGAATTGAAACCCGGCAACCGCGGCAAGGGTCGCGACGATGCACGGGCCATCCAGGACGAAGGCGCGGCGATACTCGCTTCCTTGCCGCACGATATCCACGTGGTTGCGCTCGATGGCCGCGGCAAGACGTGGTCCAGCGAAGACCTCGCCGGACAGCTCGCACGCTGGCGCATGGCCGGACGCGACCTGGCCTTCCTGATCGGCGGTCCCGATGGCCACGCCCCCGACGTGCTGGCACGCGCCGACCAGCGCTGGTCGCTCGGCCCGCTGACCCTGCCGCACATGCTGGTGCGACTGGTGCTGGCCGAGCAGCTGTATCGCGCCACCACCATCATGGCCGGACACCCTTACCATCGCGCCTGATGTCAGGCTCGCGAAAGCGTGCGGCGCGAATCTAGGTCACTGCATTGCACAGGAGTCGCCATGAGCTTCCAGATCCGCCAGGCCAGCATCGACGATCTCGACATACTGGTGCCGTTGTTCGATGGCTACCGCCAGTTCTACAGGCAGGCATCGGATCCCGCGCGTGCGCGTGCCTTCCTGGCCGAGCGCATGGCGAAACAGGAGTCGCAGATCCTGCTGGCTCTCGACGATTCTGGCGTTGGCCTGGGTTTCACCCAGCTCTATCCGCTGTTCTCGTCGGTGCGCGCCGTGCGCACCTACCTGCTCAATGATCTGTTCGTTGCCGCCGAGACGCGCCGTCAGGGTGTGGCAAAGGCCTTGCTGATTGTCGCCGCCGATCATGCCCGCAGCCTGGGTGTCGCCAGCCTGTCGCTGTCCACGGCACTCGACAATGCACCGGCGCAGGCGCTCTACGAGTCGCTGGGCTGGCAGCGCGATCAGGGGTTTTGCGAGTACGGCCTCGTGCTTTAGCGCGCAGGTTGGGGTGAGCGAATGCGAACCCCGACGCTGGCGCTGACTCCCATCGTTGGGCATCGCTGCACCCGGCCCAACTTGCAACATGGCAGTAGCGTACGTGCCTGCGCCTGATACGGCCGCCAGCCGCTATCCTTGTGTTTCGTACGGTCCCGGGAACAACCCATGCTTTATCTGGCTTCGCAGTCGCCACGTCGTCGCGATCTGCTGAAGCAGCTCGGCGCGACATTTTCTGTGCTTGATGTGGATGTGCCGGAACAGCGAGCTGCCGACGAATTGCCGCAGGACTACGTCCATCGCGTTGCGCGCGACAAGGCGCGCGCAGGCCTGGCTCTGCTCGCCACGGGCGATCGTGACGTTGCCATCGTGCTTGGCGCGGATACCGAGGTGGTGCTGGATGGCGATGTGTTCGGCAAACCGCGTGATGCCGGCGATGCCGCGGTGATGCTGCGCCGGCTTTCGGGGCGCACGCATGAGGTCATTTCGGCGGTGTGGCTGGTTGGCACCACGTTCGAACAGGGCGATGCCTGCATATCGCAGGTGCGCTTCGCCACCCTGGACGAAGCGACGATTGCCGCCTATATCGCCACCGGCGAGTCGTTCGGCAAGGCGGGTGCGTATGCGATCCAGGGGCGCGGCGCGGCCTTGATCGAGCACATGCAGGGCAGCTATTCCGGCGTGATGGGTCTGCCGTTGTTCGAGACGGCGCGCCTGTTGCGTCGCTTCTGGGCGGCCGTGACCTGAGCTTCAACCGGGCAGATTGATCGCCACGAACCATGCGGCTACCGCCAGCAGGTTGTTGACGCCGTGTGCCAGCACCCCCGGCCAGATCGAGCCCGAACGCAGCCGCAGCCAGGCCAGTGCCAATGCCAGCAGCAACAGGTCGGGCAGCGCGAACCATTGCCATTGCAGGCCGGGCAGGTGCACCAGGGCGAACGTCAGCGAACTGAGCGTCACCGCCCGGCCGGTCTGCCAGCGTTGCCATAGCGCCGACAGCAGCACGCCACGGAACAGCAGTTCCTCCACCAGCGGTCCCACGCCCACCACGACCACCACCAGCACGATGCGCCATGCCGGTGGGGTATCCGCGCCAAGCTGCTGGATGTTCTGGGTCACGGCATGCCCGTGCGCCAGCAACTGGGTCAGCCATCCGCCGAACAGTGGAGCAGCCAGTCCGAGCACGACAGCCAGTGCGAGGAACCGGGGGCGGGTCGTGCGCACGAAACCGAAACCCGGCGGCTGCGCCAGTGACCACAGGTGCGGCCAGCGCCGTCGTGTCAGCAGCAGGATCAGGACCGCGGCCAGACTCAGGGTGAGTATCACCAGCAGCGCCGGCATGCCGGGTTGATCCAGCATGTTGCGGATGCCATCGCCGGCATCAGCCACGCCCTGCCACGGGTGCACGAAGCCCATCGCCACGCCCAGCACCAGCGCGATCAGGCTGCTGCCGACAGCCTGCAGCACGAAGTACAGCGCGACCAGGCCCAGCGCGGCCCGCAGGTCCGGCGCTCGCGCGACAGGCGTTGCGATGGGCTGAGCCGGCGGTATCGCGGGCGGCGTCAGGAAGGTGTCGGTAGGCATGGCATCCATGGTGGCGTCGATTCCGCAGTCGGGCAGGCCAGTGACCGCGTGTACGGTGCGACGTTCAACACGTCCAAGCTAGCCACCTGCCGGCGGCAGGCGCAATCGGTCGATCGGCATGGTCGTGGTGATGGACTGCGATGGTCTCCCCGCAGCTTGCAGCAGCGGGTCATCCCGGTAACATCAGGGGTACCGATCGGGTCAGGGGAACATCGATGACTATCGATTTTGGCAGGACTGCCAGTGACTACGCGCGCCACCGTGCCGGGTTTCCCGAGGCGTTCTTCGAGCGGCTGTTTGCCGACGGCACCGTACAGAAGGGCAATCAGGTGCTGGATCTCGGTACCGGTACCGGAACCGTCGCCCGCGGGCTGGCCGTACGCGGCTGCGAGGTCACCGGTCTGGATCATTCCGCACCCTTGCTGGCGGAGGCAGCGGAGCTCGATCGTGCTGCCGGCGTGCAGGTGAAGCAGGTGCGTGCACGAGTCGAGAACGCCGAGTTTCCGCCGGCGTCGTTCGACGTGATCACCGCTGGCCAGTGCTGGCACTGGTTCGACCGGCCACGCACGGCGGCGCAGTCACGCGGCTGGCTGAAGTCGGGTGGTCGCCTGGTGATTGCGCACTTCGACTGGCTGCCGCTGAACGGCAACATGGTGCAGGACACCGAACGGCTGATCCTGGCCTGCAATCCCGGCTGGACCATGCATAGCGGCAGCGGCCTGTACCCGGCGTGGCTCAAGGATGTCGCCGAGGCCGGTTTCACCGACCTGCGCACATACTCGTTCGATATCGACGTGCCTTACAGCCACGCGGACTGGCGTGGCCGCATCCGCGCCAGTGCCGGCATCGGCGCGGTCCTGGACAAGGCCAGGGTGGAGCGCTTCGACAACGAACTGGCAGCGATGCTGACAGCCCGCCATGCGGCGGAGCCCATGGCGGTGCCACATCGTGTGTGGGTGTTGAGCGCAGTCGCGCCAGGCCTGCTGGCTTGAGGTTGTCGCCTCAGCCCAGCAGCATGGCGCGGACGACACCGATCGAGGCCATCACCAGCACAGCGGCCCAGCCGAACATGCCGACCATGAAGCCCGGGCCACGCTTGCCGGCATCCTTCAGATACGACAGCGCATACCACACTCGACCGATCAGCCAGACCAGTCCGGCGATGCCGGCCCATCCGCTGAAGCCGTAAGTTGCCGCCAGCCATAGCGTGGGCAGAAACATGAGAGTGCTTTCCAGCGTATTCATCTGCACCCGGTAGGCACGCTCGAATGCCGGATCGCCACTGATCGCAGGCGCCTTGATGCCGTATTTGTCGCGGGCGCGGCCCACCGCCCACATGGTGCCTAACAGCAGCAAGACGGTGAGCAGGGTAACCAGGGCGGGCAGGTGGGTCATGATGGGCTCTCGCTGAAAGGTCGCCCACTGTAACGGGAAGGCGCGCATGGCGTGATGCCGGGCAAGGCGCTATCGTCACCCGGCGTGCCGGGGGCGGTGCATCAAGACAGCGAGGGGCGTATGGACTGGCAGAAAGGCGGCAGCAGCGACAACGTCGAAGTCGATAGCGGCAACGGTGGCGGCGGAGGGGGCGGTTTCGGCGGTGGCCGCATGGGCTTGGGCGGGTTGATCGTGCTGGCCATCCTGGGCTGGATCTTCTTCAAGAATCCGCTGGCATTGCTGGATCAGGGTGGCGCCCAATCGAACGTGCCCGCACAGAGCACGCCGGTGCAGATCGATCCACAGCAGAAAGCGTTTGTCAGCGCGATCCTGCATTCGACCGAGCAGACCTGGGGCGAGATCTTCCAGGCCAGGGGTATGACCTACGTCGACCCCAAGCTGCACTTGTTCAGCGGTGGCGTGAACACGGCATGCGGCGGTGCCACGACCGCGGTGGGGCCGTTCTACTGCCCGGGTGACCAGAAGGTGTACCTCGATGTGGCGTTCTTCCAGCAATTGCAGGATGAGCTGCATTCCTCCGGCGATTTCGCCCGTGCCTATGTGATCGCACACGAAGTCGGGCATCACGTGCAGAAACTGACCGGCGTGTTCGACAAGGTGCAACAGTTGCAGCGGCAGGGGCAGCCGATGGATGGTGCGGACGGCTTGTCCGTGCGGCAGGAACTGCAGGCGGATTGCTATGCCGGCGTGTGGGCGAACCACAGCCAGAAGGATCTGAACTGGCTGCAGCCGGGCGACATCGAGTCGGCACTCAATGCGGCCAGCCACATCGGCGACGACACCTTGCAGCAGCAGGCACAGGGGCGCGTGCGGCCGGACACGTTCACCCATGGCACTTCGGCGCAGCGCGTGAAGTGGTTCAAGACCGGCTTCAGCAGCGGTGACATGGACCAGTGCAACACGTTTGCCGGCGAACCGTAGGAAAGTTCGACGTTCGTGAGGAAAGGCCTGCCGCACGGCAGGCCTTTTACGCTCTAGACTTCGCAGGCTGCGCGCCTCGGGGTGCGCCATGGTCAGCTTGATGAAACATCCCTGTCTGCGTTGCGGTGTCTGCTGCGCCTTCTTCCGTGTGTCATTCCACTGGTCGGAGGCGGATGCATCGCTGGGTGGATGCGTGCCGCCGGAGCTCACCGAGAAACTTGATCCGCACCGATTGGCGATGCTCGGCACCGATGCCGCGCAGCCACGTTGCGTGGCCCTGCAGGGCACGCTGGGCGTGGCGGCGCATTGCGGCATCTATGCGCGGCGGCCGTCGGTATGCCGCGAGGTGCAGCCATCGTGGGAGTTCGGCACGATCAGCCTGCAATGCGACAAGGCGCGCCTTGCGCACGGACTGCCGGTGCTGATGCCGCAGGACTGGCTCGAACCATTCGATACCGACACGCCGCCGTTGCCGCAGATCGCCTGACTGTTATCGCGACGGGTTCGCGACCGGTGTGCCGGCATCGTTCTGGAAGGCGAGCACGAACTGCTTCAGATCGCCCGCGCTGACGTCGGAGACGGCGATATAGCGCATGCCTTCGGCGGTCCAGCGAATGACGGTGTAACCGTGGCGCTGCACTTCCGGTTGCGCCGTCGCCGCCGAATCCGCCGGCCACTGGTAGAGGTTGATCACGTGCAGGTGCCGCTTGTAGATCAGGGCGGCGACACTGCGCCCGTCGATTGCATCGAGACGGCCACCGATCAGCGGGAACCCTTCACTGGCCAGATCCTTCACGCGCGGCGAGAAGTCGAGCTTGCCCTCGAACCATGGCTTCACCGTGTGCTGGTCGGTCGACACCACGTCCATCAGGTGTTGCGCCTGCAGCGAGCGGATATGGCTGGAGATGGCTTCGGCCACGACCGGATTGCTGTCCGTGCCACGCTGCTGCAAGGCAGTGATCCAGGCCGGACTGGTGAGTAGCAGTGCGCCGGCAAAACCGGCGGCCATGGCGTAGGCGAGCGGTGCGCGGCGGGGTCGGGAAGACGCCGGCAGGGCGGCCTGCGCCGCGGATGGCGCGGGGCTCCAGCGTTCGCGCAATGCGTCCGGCGCACGATGGTACAGCCCGGGTTGCGCCAGTGCCTTGCGCAGCCGGCCATGGAGGCCATAGCTGGCTGCGCATGCGGCGCAGTCCTGCAGGTGCCGGGCCATGGTCGCGCTCTGCGCAGCATCCAGCTCGTCATCGAGATAGGCGTGCATCAGCAGCCTGGTGTCATCACAGGTCATGACGACGTACCTCCTTGGGACGGCAGGTCAGCTCGGTCTTCAGACGTTCGCGCGCACGGGCGAGCCGGGACATGACGGTGCCGATTTTCTGTTCGGTGATCGCAGCGATTTCCTTGTAGGAACACTCTTCCAGTTCGCGCAGCACGAGCACTTCACGCAGCGGAGGCGGCAGTCGTTCCAGCGCGAGCTGCAGCGTGCCGATGTCCACCGCCAGCAGGGTCAGGGCTTCCGGTGAAGGACCCTGATCGACCAGCGGGTGGGCATCCTCGTCCAGTGATTCGCGCAGGTTGTCGGGCGGGGTCTTCATGTGCAGCGTGTAGTAGGTGTTCCGCACGATGGCGAGCAACCAGACCCGCGCGTCGTTGCCGTGGAAGCTGTCGAAATAGCGCAGCGCCCGCAGCATCGCTTCCTGCACCACGTCCTGCGCATCCGCATCGTTGCGCGCGAGCCAGCGCGCGAGGTTGTAGGCCGCGTCGAGGCACGGCAGCACGAGCGCCTCGAAGCGCGCGCTGCGGACACTGTCCGGGCTTGGCGGGATGACGTGCAAATCGGCGGGCATGAAAGGGATTACCTCGGCTGACTCGACTTTATTCCCGCCGCGCAAAAGCGGGAATAGGCGAGCCAGGCGATCGGTAATGCAGGAAGAGGGAAGCCCAGACATCTACGGCCACCCGATTCCTGGCCGTGGCCGTTCCACCATTCACCCCCTGCGGAGAGTTCATCATGCAAGACAATCACGACAACGAAGCCGGCGGCCGACGCCAGTTCCTCAAATGCATGGCCTGGGCCGGAGCCGGCACGCTCTGGCTGATGAAGGGTGGCGTGCTGCGCGCCCAGCCACTGGGTGATGGCACGGCGACGGCATCCACGGTGGACGCCAGCTTCAGCTTTGCGCAGATCAGCGATTCCCACATCGGTTTCCACAAGGCGCCGAACATGGACGTGGTGGGCACGCTGCGCGCGTCGGTGGCGCTGGTCAGTGCGCAGGCCGCGCGCCCGGATTTTCTGCTGCACACCGGCGATCTCACGCATCTCTCCAAGTCCGAGGAGTTCGACACGCTGGCCGGCGTGATGCAGGAATCGCACGCGCGCAAGGTGTTCTACGTGCCGGGCGAGCACGACGTGATCGGCGACAACGGCGCCGAATTCTTTCGGCGTTTCGGCGAACGCCAGCACGCCGGCGGCTGGTACAGCTTCGACCATCGCGGCGTGCACTTCGTTGGACTGATCAACGTGCTCGACCTCAAGGCCGGTGGGCTGGGTTCGCTGGGTGCAGAGCAGCTGGCCTGGCTGAAAAAGGATCTTGCCGGGCTGTCCGCCGAAACGCCCTTGGTGGTGTTCGCCCACATGCCGCTGTGGCCGCTGTACCCGCCGTGGGGCTGGGGCACGGACGACAGCGCCGAGGCGATGTCGTACCTGCGGCGGTTCGGCTCGGTCAGCGTGCTCAATGGCCACATCCACCAGATCCAGCAGAAGGTGGAAGGCAATATCACCTTCTACACGGCGCGCTCGACTGCCTATCCGCAGTCGGCGCCGGGTGTCGGACCCGGGCCGGGACCCATGAAGGAGGTGGCGCCCGGTGCGCTGCATCGCTATCTCGGCATTCGCGATGTACGCCACGTGCAGGGCAGGCAGGCACTCGCCGTGACCGAGGAGGTGCTGTCGTGAAAGCGATTGCCCGTGGATTTGCACGACCGCACGCGTCGCGTTGGCATCCGGGCGCGCTGCTGGTGATGGGCGCGCTGTGCTGCGTCATCGTGGCATGGCCTGCCGCCATGGCAGCGAGTGTCTCTGCTTCCAGGAAGGTGCATACGCAGCAGATCGAGATACGCAACTTCGCCTTCGTGCCCGCGACGTTGACGGTGCCGGCAGGTACCCGCGTGGTGTGGACCAACCAGGACGAGGAACCGCACGTGATCACCAGTGCCGGCTCGTTGTTCGCTTCCTCGAAGGGGCTGGATACCAGCGACTCCTACGCCGTGACGTTTTCCAAACCGGGCACTTATGCCTATTACTGCTCGATCCACCCGATGATGGTCGGTACGATCATCGTGCAGTGAGCGGGGTGCGCAAGTCGTCGAAGGTCGGGCCGTCGAAGCGGTAGATGTCCATCGCCAGCAGGCCCATGTCGATGCCCGCGTCGATCCGTTGCGCATGAGCTTTCGCGCCGGCGGCGCCCAGCGCCACGAACAGCGGCAGCAGGTGCTCGTCGGTGGGATGCGCGCGTTCGGCGAACGGTGCCTGCCGGCGATAGTCGAGCAGGGCGTCGATGTCGCCGGCAGCGAGCTTCTGCTCGATCCAGTCGATGAACGGCTTCACGTACGGCGCCTGCCGTTCGTCGCTGTAGCCGGCGCGGAGATCGTGCAGGTTGTGGGTGATGCTGCCCGAGCCGATCACCAGCACGCCTTCGTCGCGCAGCGGCGCCAGCGCCTGACCCAGCGCGTACTGGTGCGCGGGACCGAGTTCCGGCTGGATCGAGACTGGTACCACCGGAATGTCCGCCGCCGGATACAGCAGGCGAAGTGGCACCCAGGCGCCGTGATCCAGTCCGCGCACGGGATCGGCGATTGGCGTCAGGCCCGCATGATCCAGCAGCTGCATGACGCGGTCGGCCAAGGCAGGATCACCCGGCGCCGGATAACGCAGCTGATACAGCGCTGCGGGAAAACCGCCGAAATCGTGGATAGTCTCGGGTGTGGTCACACTGCCGACCTGTGGCCGCCGGGACAGCCAGTGGGCGCTGGCCATCACGATCGCTTTCGGCCGCGGCAGCACGGCAGCCAGTTCGGCCAGTCGTTCGCCGGTCAGGCCGGGTTGCAGCGCGGTCATCGGCGAACCGTGCGAGATGTACAGGCTGGGCAGGGCGGTCATGGCGTCATTCGCTGGCGAGTATGGCCCACGAAGTATGGGCGCTCGCGAATTTTCCAGCGGCGCCAGCCGGAAACGTTGCGTCGCCCAATCGAAACAATCGGGCGATGCCGTTGCGGCCTACTTGCGGTGGGGCGGTTTGCCGCCGCCATGGCGTGGCTTGCCGTCACCAGACTTGAAACCGCCAGGCTTGGACCCGCCAGGTTTCCTGAAGCCACCCGGCTTGTGCGACGGTGCCGCGCTGCCGGCGTCGGTGTCCTTGCCGTCCCATTCGTGGATGCGCAGCTGTTGCTGCACCACCCACACTTTCTTCAGGTGCTCGAACACCTCCTTCGGCATGCCATCGGGCAGGTCGATCAGGCTGTAATGGTCGCGGATGCTGAGGCGGCCGATGAACTGGCTTTCCAGCCCTGCCTCGTTGGCGATCGCACCGACGATGTTGCCCGGCTTCACGCCGTGCTCGTGGCCGACCTCGATGCGGTAGGTGCGCTTGCCTTCCTCGGTGGCATGCGCGCGCACCGGCCGATGGCCGAATTCGCGCGATGGGACATGTTCGTGCGCGCCGTGTTCGCGCGGCTTGTGCTCACGCGGTGGACGGCTGGCGCCCGCTTCGCGCTCGAACGACGGACGGCGCTCGTTGCCGGCGCGTTCGCGTGGCGCACGGTCGGATGAGCCACGCTCACGCGAGGCAGGTTCGTATTTCTCACGCTTCGGCGGTGGCGCCAGCAGCAGCGGCTGGTCGCCTTGCGCGATGCGCGCCAGGGCAGCAGCGATTTCGATCGCCGGCACGTTGTGTTCCTGCTCGTACTGCTCGATCAGTTTCTGGAATTCGCCCAGATCGCCGACAGCCAGCATGTCGCTGATGCGTTGCTTGAACTTGCCGATGCGCACGTCGTTGACCACGTCGACCGACGGCAGCTGCATCTGCTCGATCGGCTGCCGGGTGGCACGCTCGATCGCGTTCAGCATGCCGCGCTCGCGGGGGCTGACGAACAGGATCGCCTCGCCGCTGCGGCCGGCGCGGCCGGTGCGGCCGATACGGTGCACGTAGCTCTCGGTGTCGTACGGAATGTCGTAGTTCATCACGTGGCTGATGCGTTCCACGTCGAGGCCGCGCGCGGCGACGTCGGTGGCCACCAGGATGTCGAGCTTGCCGTCCTTCAGCTGCTGGATCACCCGCTCGCGCTGTGGTTGCGCGATGTCGCCGTTGATCGCGGCGGCCGCCAGGCCGCGTGCCTGCAGCTTGCCGGCCAGCTCCTCGGTGGCCTGCTTGGTGCGCGCGAAGATGATCATCGCGTCGAACGGTTCGGCTTCGAGGATGCGCGTCATCGCATCGAGCTTGTGCATGCCGCTGACGAACCAGTAGCGCTGGCGGATGTTCGCCGCGGTGGTGGTGGATGACTTGATCGTGACTTCGACCGGGTCCTTCAGATGGCGCTGCGCGATCTTGCGGATGACGCTGGGCATGGTCGCCGAGAACAGCGCGACCTGGCGTTCCGGCGGGGTCGCCTGCAGCACCTTCTCGACGTCGTCGATGAAGCCCATGCGCAGCATCTCGTCGGCTTCGTCGAGCACCAGATACTTCAGCTCGGACAGGTCCAGCGTGCCCTTGTCCAGATGGTCGATCACGCGACCGGGTGTGCCGACCACCACGTGCACGCCACGCTTCAACGAATGCAGCTGCGGGCCGTAGCTCTGACCGCCGTAGATCGGCAACACCTGCAGGCCGGGCAGATGCGTGGCGTAACGCTGGAAGGCTTCGGCCACCTGGATGGCCAATTCGCGCGTAGGCGCCAGCACCAGCGCCTGCGGCTTGCCGGGCTTGAGGTTGATGCGCGACAGGATCGGCAGCGCGAACGCCGCGGTCTTGCCGGTGCCGGTCTGCGCCTGGCCGAGCACGTCGCGGCCTTCCAGCAGCGGCGGGATGGTGGCGGCCTGGATCGGCGAGGGGGATTCGTAGCCGACGTCGGTCAGGACACGCAGAACGTCGGGGTGCAGCGCGAGTGCGCCGAAGCCGGACGAAACCGGGGCGTTGTCGGAAGCGGGGGATGACATGGGAACCTCGAAACAGGGAGCGGCACCGGGAATGCGGCGCGCAAGTCGTGCATTCTATCAGTCTGCGGTCTTGCGCGTTGCGGTATTGGCTGAACGTGATGTGGCCGGTGCATGGTTGGAATGGGATGGTGAAGGTAGGAACGATGGACGTGCTTGAAACGATTTCCGAACAGCGGCTGCATGGCGGTGTGCAGGGCTTTTACCGGCACCATTCGGACGCCTGTGGCGGGCCGATGCGCTTTGCCGTGTACCAGCCGCCGCAGGCGACGCGACAGCCCTGTCCGGTGCTGTATTTCCTGGCCGGACTGACCTGCAGCGAGGAAACCGCCACGATCAAGGCCGGTGCGCAGCGACTGGCCGCCGAGCTGGGTTTGGTGCTGGTGATGCCCGATACCAGTCCTCGCAGCACCGGTATCGATGGTGCTACCGGCGACTGGGAGTTCGGCGAGGGCGCCGGCTTCTACGTCGACGCCACCGAGGCGCCGTGGTCGTCACGCTTTCGCATGCACAGCCATGTGGCCGAGGAGCTGCCGGCGTGGATCGCCGCCCACTTTCCGGTGGATGCCTCGCGCAGCGGCATCTGCGGCCATTCGATGGGCGGTCACGGGGCGTTGACCATCGCCCTGAAGCATCCATCGCGCTACCGCTCGGTGTCGGCGTTCGCGCCGATCGTGGCACCGAGCCAGGTGCCATGGGGACGCAAGGCGCTGCCACGTTATCTTGGTGCCGATCCGACTGCCTGGGCTGCCTACGACGCTTGCGAACTGGTACGCCAACAGGTCTTTCCCGGCACGATCCTGATCGATCAGGGCGAGGCGGACCAGTTTCTCGATGCGCAGTTGAAGCCCGAGCTGTTCGAGCAGGCCTGTGCCGAGGCAGGGCAATCGCTGCGGCTGCGCCGGCATGCCGGCTACGACCACAGCTACTGGTTCATCAGCAGCTTCATCGACGATCACCTGCGCCATCACGCCGCTGCACTGGCGTCGCGCTGAACCATGCGACATGGCGGCCTTCAGGCCGCCATGTCGTCAATCCACTCAGGCCTTGGCAGCTGGCCGATGGTTCGAGCGACGCCGCTGGTTGCCGGCGGCATGGTCGCTGCGTCCCTGCGCGGCATAGCCGTTCGGCCGTGCCGAGCTGGCGGGCTTGCCCTGTCGCGGTTGACGCTGACCCTGGCCACCCTGCTTCGGACGCGGCGCGCCGGCATCCAGCCGCAGCGGTGCCGACGGCTCGTAGCCGGTCACGTTGTTGATCGCGATGTCCTGGTTCAGCAGCTTGCGGATGTCACGCAGCAAACCGGACTCGTCGTGACTGACCAGTGACACGGCCAGGCCTTCCATGCCGGCACGACCGGTACGGCCGATGCGGTGCACGTAGTCCTCGGCGACCATCGGCAGGTCGAAGTTGATCACGATCGGCAACTGTTCGATGTCGATGCCACGCGCAGCGATGTCGGTGGCGACCAGCACGGTGACGCGACCGCTCTTGAAGTCGCTGAGCGCACGGGTGCGCGCGTTCTGGCTCTTGTTGCCGTGGATCGCGGCGGTGCGCAGGCCCGAGGCATTGAGGAAGGTCACCAGCTTGTCGGCGCCATGCTTGGTGCGGCTGAACACCAGTGACTGCCGGCGGCTGTCGGTCGACAGCAGGTGCAGCAGCAGGTCGCGCTTGCGCGATGCGTCGACCGGATGTACCTGGTGGCTGACCAGGGTGGTGACGGTGTTTGGCGCGGAGACCGAGATCTCGCGCGGATTGCGCATGAAATCCATCGCCAGCGCCTTGATCGCCGGCGCGAAGGTGGCCGAGAACAGCAGCGTCTGGCGCTTCTTCGGCAGCGCCACGAGGATCCGCTTCAACGCGGGCAGGAAGCCCATGTCGAGCATGCGGTCGGCTTCGTCCAGCACCAGCGTTTCCACCGCGGAC
The DNA here is from genome assembly GCF_054782855.1 of Rhodanobacter koreensis. Classification (NCBI taxonomy): domain Bacteria; kingdom Pseudomonadati; phylum Pseudomonadota; class Gammaproteobacteria; order Lysobacterales; family Rhodanobacteraceae; genus Rhodanobacter; species Rhodanobacter koreensis. Next base: position 771,787 of record NZ_BAAGRR010000012.1, read on the forward strand.
AGGTCCAGCGTGCGCTGCTGCATGTGATCCAGCAGGCGGCCCGGGGTGGCGATGACGATGTCCACGCCGCGGCGCAGCGCGTTGATTTGCGGGCCCATGCTGACGCCGCCGAAGATGGTGGTGGCGCTGACCTGCATCTGCTTGCCGTAGTCACGCAGGTTCTCGTGCACCTGGGCAGCCAGCTCTCGGGTCGGGGTGAGCACCAGCGCGCGCGGGCGGCGTGTCATGGTCTGGCCGCTGGTTGAAAGCTTCTGCAGCAGCGGCAATGCGAATGCAGCGGTCTTGCCGGTGCCGGTCTGGGCGGCGGCGAGCAGGTCGTGACCTTCCAGCGCGGCGGGAATCGCGGCGGCCTGGATCGGGGTGGGCTGGGTGTAGCCGTAATCGGCAAGCGCACGCAGCAACGCGGGCGCTAGGCCCAGCGAATCGAAGGACATGTAACACTCCTGAGCAACCCGGAGTGTTCATACCGTGTTGCAGACTTGGGGAAGGGGCGGCAGTGTGCCGCAGCAATCAGAGCGATTGCGCCGGCAAGTATAGCGGATAAATCGAGCCGACGTATGCATGGGCAACAGCCAGCCCGTGCGCGGGGGTACTTGCTCTTGCGCTTTCTCAGTGATGCTGTCGCGCCACGACCAGGTAACTGTTGTAGGGCGTGTGGCCGTACAGGGTGGTGATGCGCACCTCGAGCCCGGCTGCTTCCAGCGGCATGCGCAGTTCGTCGATGGTCGGGTAATGTTGTGCGCCACCGGAGATCCAGCCGGACGCATACAGGAAGAATTCTTCCAGCCGGGTAGCGTGGAAGCGCCAGTTCGGTTCGCACAGGACATTGCGGATCACCAGCATGCCATGGGGTGCCAGATGTGTCGTTGCGGCCTGCAGCAGCGGGAGCTGGCGATCGGCAGGCAGGTAGTGCAGCACGTCGATGAGGGCAACGTGACCATGGATCGGCGGCAGCGTGGCGATGTCGGTGCAACTCAGTTGCATGGTTTGTTCGAAGCCGCCATGCCTTGTCGCTTCCTGCGCGGACTCGATCTTGTGGGCGTCATGATCCACGCCGACGTAGTGCGCAAGGGCGCCGACGGCATGCAGGTATTGACCGAGCAGGCCGATGCCGCAGCCGATATCCAGCAGCGGCAGGGCGCAAGGGCGCAGCAGATCCGCGGTGGCGGCATAGGCCGGATCGTTGGCCAGTTTCCAGCGCGCATGCAGGCGGTGACTGCGGTGGCTGTAATGACTGGCAATGGCGTTGCGCGTTGCGCGATCGAGCACCTGCATGCCACATCCCCGGTGCGCCGGCAGCGACGCCCTGATGCGATGGTTGCGGCAAACCCGCACTGACGCAAATGAAGCCGTGCCGATGAGCTGCCGGCTCCAGTCCAGGCGCGGTGATTGCCGTCGGCGTGCTAGTTTTCACGCCAGTTCTGCCGGAGCCTGTCGATGTCGATCCTGTCGCCGTTACGTGAACTCAATCGCGAACAACGCCACACCGTGCTTGCCAGTTTCCTCGGCTGGACGCTGGATGCGTTCGATTACTTCCTGCTGACTTTCGTGATCCTGGCGGTGGCGAAGGAGTTTGATGCCAGCAAGGCCCAGGTTACCTACGGCCTGTTTCTGACGCTCGCGGCACGGCCGATCGGCGCGCTGCTGTTCGGTCGGCTGGCCGATCGCTTCGGCCGGCGCCCGATCCTGATGCTGGACGTGATCCTGTTTTCGCTGTTCGAACTGGCCACCGCGTTCTCGACATCGCTCACCATGCTGCTGGTGCTGCGCTTCCTGTTTGGCATCGCGATGGGTGGCGAGTGGGGCATCGGTGCCTCGCTGGCAATGGAATCGATACCCACCAAGTCGCGAGGGCTGATCTCCGGTTTGCTGCAGAGCGGCTATCCGTGCGGGTTCTTTCTTGCCGCGCTGGCGAACTGGCTGCTGGTCGACCACATCGGCTGGCGTGGACTGTTCATCGTTGGTGCCGTCCCGGCGCTGCTGGTGCTGTACATCCGCCGCAGCGTGCCGGAGTCGCCGGTGTGGCAACGCGACCACGCACGGCATGCCAGGACCGGCGTGCTCGAATCCATGCGCGGCCACTGGAAGCTGGCGATCTACCTGATGCTGCTGATGGCGGCGTTCAACATGTTCAGCCACGGCTCGCAGGACATGTATCACACCTTCGAGGAGGTCAACCTGCACCTGGATACCAGCTCGGGCGCAGCCTTCCTGCTGGTGGCGCTGCTCAATCTCGGTGCGCTGGCAGGTGGACTGTTCTTCGGTTCGCTGTCGGAACGCATCGGCCGGCGCAAGGCGATGATCATCGCTGCACTGCTCGCGATCCCGGTGATCCCGTTATGGGCCTATGGCGGTTCGTTGCTGCTGCTCGGGCTCGGGGCGTTCCTGATCCAGGTGATGGTGCAGGGTGCGTGGGGCGTGGTTCCGACCCATCTCAACGAACTCTCACCCACCGCCACGCGTGCCACGCTGCCGGGCTTTGCCTACCAGATGGGCAACCTGCTGGCGGCGGGTACCGCCACGGCGCAGACCTGGATCGCCAACTGGCGCGGAGGCGACTATGCCTTCGCGATGTCGTTGTGGATCGCGGTGGTGGCACTGCTGCTGGCCCTGCTGGTCTGGCTGGGGCCGGAGGCGCGCGGACTGGATTTCGACAAGGCGCAACCGTGATTGGGACACGCCGACAGGAGCGCGCCGACAGAAGCACGCTGATAGAATTGTCCACTTTATTTCTTCGAGAGACAGGCAATGAAGGCTGGCAAGGACAAGGTCATCGCGATCCACTACACCTTGACGGTGGACGGCGAGAAGGTTGAAAGCTCGCACGATCGCGACGAACAGTTGTGGATCCTGCTTGGCCATGGCCAGCTGATTCCGGGCCTGGAAAAGGCGCTGGAAGACCGTGAGGCTGGCGAGACGCTGCAGGTCGAGGTGGCAGCTGCCGATGGTTACGGCGAGCGCCAGGAAGACCAGATCCAGCGCATGTCGAAGAAGTACTTCCCGCAGGCGAACCGTCTCAAGCCCGGCATGGTCACCGTGCTGAAGCTGAAGGATGGTGGCCAGCGAGCGGTGACGGTGCACAAGGTCGGCATGAGTGCGATCGACGTGGACCTGAACCACCCGATGGCCGGCAAGACGCTGCTTTTCGACGTGGCCATCGGCGACGTGCGTGATGCCACCGAGGAAGAGTTGCAGCACGGCCACGCCCACCCGCCGGGCGGCGCAGCACACTAAATCCCGGCTTCCATCGAGTGAAACGGCAACGGCGCCCTGGGGCGCCGTTGCTCGTTCGTCCCATCGTCCCCGGAAGGGTCTCAATCCAGCAGTCGCTTGCCGTACTCGAAATGATCCACCCAGTATGGTCCGTCGATATCGTCCAGCCGCACCGTGCCGCCGCTGTTCGGTGCATGCACGAAGCGCCCCTGGCCGACGTAGACGCCCACATGGTCGATGCCGCTGTGGTTGCCGAAGAACACCAGATCGCCGCTGGCCAGTTCGGTCATGCGGCGGATCTTGCGGCCCTGCATGTCGGCCATCGCGCGTGAGCTGTGCGGCAGCAGGATGTCGGCCGCATGCTGGTAGATGTAGTCGACCAACCCGCTGCAGTCGAAGCCGCTTTCCGGCGTGTTGCCACCCCACTTGTAGGGCGTACCGACCAAGGCCATCGCACGGAACAGCACGTCGTTGGCCACCTGCGCACTTGCCGCCGAGGGTGCCTGCGGCGGCAGATCGGCAAGTGCGGAATGCGACGACTTGAAGGTGGCTTCGTGCCGGTGCGGTGTACTGGCGCAGGCGGCGAGCAGTGCGATGCCTGCACCAAGCATCGTCAGACGCAGCAGTTGCCGCAGCGGTCGCGTATCCGCAGGTAGCTCGGCTTGATCTCGATGCATATGGCTAACCTCGGCGTGTGGCGTGCCGAGGTTATCAATTCAATAATTCATATGCAATTCAATGAATTTCAGTCTTATTTGAAGTAAGTTTCTTAACTTGCTTTCCGATGACCGTGCCGATGGACTCATGCTGGCTGAAATCCATCGATAACCGCTGCGCCGGGATTCCGATTGGCCTACCGTTCGCCAAGGGGGAATGAACTGCCAGTTCATGGCAGCATCACCGGCGGCGCCGCTGACCCGGACCGCTACAATCGGCAGATGAATGATTCGCGCAGTGACGTGTTGATTCTTGGCGGCGGTGTCATCGGGCTGGCGTGTGCGCTGTACCTGCTCAAGGCGGGCGCCAGCGTGCGGGTGCTTGAACAGGGCACACCCGGCTGCGGCAGCTCGCATGGCAACTGCGGCACGATCACGCCGAGCCATGCAGCGCCGCTGGCGATGCCTGGCATGATCGGCGTCGCGCTGCGTTCGATGCTGAATGCGGATGCACCGCTGTACCTCAATCCGCGTTTCGACGGGCCGCGCCTGCGCTGGCTGCTGGGCTTCGCGCGGCACTGCAACTGGCGTGACTTTGCCCGCGCCACTACCGCGCGAGCGGCGATCCTGCAGCGCTCGCGCCGGTTACTGGCGGAGCTCGTGCGCGATGAATCGCTGGACTGCGAATTTGTCGAGGAGGGCGATCTGTACATCTATCGCACGGCACAGAAGCAGGCAGCGGACGCGCGCGACCACGTCGCCGTGCTGGAAGGTCTCGGCATCGAGGTGCAGCGTCTGCGTGGAGAGCAGGTCGAAGCGATGGAACCTGCGTTGAAGCCTGGCGTGGTCGGTGGCCTGCTGCATCCCGGCGATGCGCGGCTGCGGCCGGACCGCTATGCGGCCGAACTGGCGCGGCGGGTGGTCGAGCTGGGTGGAGTGATCGAGACCGGCGCACGGATCGAACGCTTCGGCACGGACAGTAACCGTATCAGCGATGTGCAGAGCAGTCGTGGCGCCTTCCAGGGCGACCGGGTGGTCATGGCGCTCGGCGCGTGGTCGCCGCTGCTGGCCAAGACGCTGGATCTGCGCCTGCCGATGCAGCCGGGCAAGGGTTATTCGCTGACCTATTCGCGTCCTGAGCGCGCGCCGCGCCGCGCACTGGTGCTGCGTGAACCGTCGATTTGCGTCACCACCTGGAGCAGCGGTTACCGATTGGGTAGCACGATGGAGTTTTCCGGCTATGCCGAGGGGCTCAATCGCACCCGGCTCGACGCGCTGCGGCGCGGCGCTGCCAGCGGCCTGCGCGAACCGGAAGGTCCGGAGTTGCTGGAGGAGTGGTGGGGTTGGCGGCCGATGAGCGTCGACGAGGTGCCGATCATCGGCCCCAGCACGCGCTGGTCGAACCTGCTGCTGGCGACCGCCCACGGCATGCTCGGTGTCAGCATGTCGGCAGCCACCGGCGAACTGGTCGCCGCGATGCTGGCCGGCTCGGCCTCACCCATCGACGCGACACCTTATGCACCGGCACGCTTTGGCTTGTAGACCTATCTTGCAGGCGATGGCGCATACCCGGGTGATCGTTTGACGACGACTTCAGCGGTTAGCTGCTAGCTTCGCCCGAATCACCGAGGGCACAGCGATGACCGCAAGCCATGACCTGATCGTGCTGGGTGCCGGCTCCGCTGGCCTGGCTACCGCTTTTCGCGCCGCACAGCATGGTGCCCGCGTGACGCTGCTCGACCCTGGCGCCCTGGGCGGAACCTGCGTGCACCGCGGTTGCGTGCCCAAGAAGGCGTTGTGGTTTGCTGCGCAGCTGGCGCAGGCACAACAGCTCGCGCTCGAGTTCGGTTTTGCCTTGCAACCGGGGCCGCTTGACTGGGAGCGCTTTCGTGGACTGCGACAGCGTTATATCGATGCGATCGATCAACGCTACGCACAGCGCTTGCAGGAAGCTGGCGTGGAGTTGCTGCGTCAGGCCGGGCGCTTTGTCGCCACCGATACTATCGAGCTGTCGGATGGTCATCGGTTGCAGGCGTCGCAGATCGTGATCGCCACGGGAGCACGGCCACGTCAGCTTGCGCTGCCGGGTTTCGAGCAGGGTATGGTCTCCGACGACATGTTTGCACTGCATGCGTTGCCGCGGCGCATCGCCATCGTGGGCGGTGGCTACGTGGCGGTGGAATTTGCCGGTTTGTTGCGGGCGTTGGGCAGCGAGATAGACGTGCTGGCGCACGGCCGGCTGCTGCAAGGTTTCGATGAGGAACTGGTCCGGGCCTTGGTGCAGCAGATGGGAGCGCAGGGCATTCGCGTCGACCACCACAGTGCGATCCGGGCTGCGCGCCGTACACCTGACGGCATCGTGCTGGAGGATGTATCGGCTGGTACACGCGGCCCCTACGACGCCTTGCTGTGGGCGGTGGGGCGTGTGCCCAATACCGAGGCCCTGGGGCTCGATGCCGTGGATGTGCGTATCGACGAGAACGGTCACGTGCTGGTCGATGGGTGGCAGAACACCAATGTGGCGGGAATCCATGCAGTCGGGGATGTGACTGCACGCAAGGCGTTGACGCCGGTAGCAGTTGCCTCCGGTCGACGGCTGGCGGACCGGTTGTTCGGCGGTCAGCCGGATGCGCGACTGGACTACGAACATATTCCCAGTGTGGTGTTTGCCGAACCGCCACTCGGCATGGTCGGGTTGACCGAAGAGCAGGCCCGCAACCGGTACGGCGATGCGGTGAGGATTCATGGCAGCCGGTTCACGCCGATGCAGTGGGCTCTCGCCGGCAGGCAGGAACAAAGCGTGATGAAGCTGGTCTGCGTGGGCGCCGAGGAGCAGGTGGTCGGCATCCATGCGCTGGGCCCTGGCGTCGATGAAATGCTGCAGGGTTTTGCGGTGGCGCTGAAGCTCGGCCTGTGCAGGCGCGACCTGGAGGCCACCGTGGCGATTCATCCGACGTCGGCGGAAGAGCTGGTGTTGCTGGATTGAACGCAGGCCATCGCCGGTAGAATGGCGAGCATGGCCAATTTCACCCTGCAGCGCGGCCGCGTGCCGCTGTTGATCAGCCTGCCGCACGACGGCAGCTTCATTCCCGATGACATTGCCGCACGCATGCGCCCGGCGGCGCGGCGTTCGCCGGACACCGACTGGCATGTCGGTCGGTTGTACGAACCGCTGGCCAAGGCACTGGGCGCCAGCGTGCTGCGGCCGTTGGCCTCGCGTTATGTGATCGATCTGAACCGGCCTGCCGATGGTCATGCGCTGTACCCGGGGCAGCGCGAGACCGGCCTGGTATCGACCATCGGCTTCGATGGCGAGCCTTTGTACCGGGACGATGGTTTGCCCGATGCCGCTGAAGTTCAACAGCGGGTGAATGACTATTGGGTGCCTTACCACCAGGCCATAACGCATGAACTTGCGAGATTGCGTGCCGAGCACGGCCGGGCCGTGCTGTGGGAAGGCCACTCCATCCGCAGTCGGGTGCCGATGCTGTTCGACGGGCAGTTGCCGGATTTCAACCTCGGCACGGCATCGGGGGCGAGTTGCAGTGCGCCATTGCAGGCGCGCTTGCAGGACTGCCTGGAGTCCCAGTCACGCTACAGTTTTGCCGTGAACAGGCGTTTCAAGGGGGGCTACATCACCCGTCATTACGGCAACCCCGCGGCGGGCGTTCAGGCGGTGCAACTGGAACTTGCGCAGCTCAATTACATGAATGAAGAGAGCTTCGACTACGACGAGGGTCGGGCGGTCGGCGTACAGGAATTGATAAGCCGGTTGCTGCAGATCAGCCTGGCATGAGCGCAAATTGTTGCGTGTGAAATCGGTGCGAATGAATGTCAAGGACCCGCATCCCGGCCAATGTGAATATCCCGTGTCCTGTTCATGCCTCGTACGCTCTTCCTGCTGTTATTGTGGATTTGTCGCGCCACCCGAGTTGCCGGGGTCCGGCCGGGTTCGCGATACCTAAATTCTCCGAGGCTGAACATATGATGCGTAAACTTGCGATCGCTTCCCTGCTCGTGGCTGGCGTGGCTCTTTCCGGTTCTGTGCTGGCCCAGACTGCTGCGCCGAAGGCCGCCGCGACAGCCGAGCAGGCTGCTCCTGCCGCCGCCCCGGCCGCCGCCCCGGCTGCAGATGCGCCGAAGGCCGCCACGACCACGACTCACCACAAGAAGCACAAGAGCCACAAGAAGGCTGCCGCTCCGGCTGCCGCCAGCACGGCGGGCTGATAGCTCGATCCGGCTGTTATGAATCAAGGCCCCGCCGATGCAAACGGCGGGGCTTTTTTCATGGTCGCTGCAGTGGACGTCCGTGCTGATTCAGCGCGCCGATGGCGGCAGCGCCGCAATGCATTTCAGCTCGATCGCGATGGGGGTCGGCAATGCGCTTATACCCAGGGTGGTGCGGCAGGCGTCGACACCTGCGAAATATTCCGCATACAGCCGGTTGTAGGTCGCGAAATCCCGTGACATGTCAGTCAGGAACACGGTGATGTCGACCAGGTCGTCCCACGCGGCTCCGCTGGCTTCCAGCACCGCGCGCACATTGGCAAATACCTGGCGGCATTGCGCTTCGAAGTCATAGGCGATCAACTGGCCGTGGTCGTCGCAGACATTCCCGGGAATCGCGTTGCTGCCGGGCTGGCGTGGGCCGACACCGGACAGGAACAGCAGATCGCCGACACGGCGTGCGTGCGGGTAGGCACCGACCGGCGCAGGTGCCGTGTCGGTGCGGATGATTCCGCTCATGGTTGCACGGCCGGAGCCCGGGTCAGCCGCTGTATCGCCATGTCGTAGGCTGGTCGCAGCGCGGTGCGCGAGTCCACATGCATGTTCAGGTCGTGCATATGACCGTTGTCGAGGCTGTAGCACCACGCATGTACCGACAATTTCTGGCCGCGTTCCCAGGCGTCCATCACCATCGTGGTATGGCAGGTATTGACGACCTGCTCGATCGCGTTGAGCTCGCACAGCCGGGTATTGCGCAGCGACATCAGATCGAGTGTGGTGAGCATCCGCGAATGCTTCTGCGCCACGTCGCCGACATGGCGCAGCCAGTTGTCGACCAGGCCGAGCCGGCGCTCGTCCAGCACCGCCTGGATGCCGCCGCAGCCGTAGTGGCCGACGACGATGATGTGTTCAACCTTGAGGATGTCCACCGCGAACTGGATCGCGCTGAGGCAGTTGAGATCGCTGTGCGAGACCACGTTCGCCACGTTGCGTTGCACGAAGATCTCGCCCGGCGGCAGGTCGACGATCTGGGTGGCCGGCACGCGCGAATCGGAGCAGCCGATCCACAGGTATTTCGGCGACTGCTGCTTCGCCAGGTGTTCGAAGAAATGCGGATCTTCCGCATGCCTGGCAGCGGACCAGCGGCGGTTGCCGTCGAGCAGGACTTGCAGGGGACTGGTCAAGGTAGGGTACTCACATCGATGCGGCTTGCGTCGCGGGGTTGATCAATGGCGTCTGGTCAAAAGCGGATGCAGATGTTCTTGGGTTCCGTGAAGAAATGCAGCGCATCACTGCCGCCCTCGCGGCCGAGCCCGGACTGCTTGGCACCGCCGAATGGCGTGCGCAGATCGCGCAGCAGCCAGCAGTTGATCCAGACGATGCCGAACTCGAGCTGGCCGGCGAGCCGGTGGGCGCGGGAGAGATCCTGTGTCCATAGCGAAGCGGCCAGTCCGTAACGGCTGTCGTTGGCGACCGCCAGTGCCTCGGCTTCGTCCTCGAACGGAATCAGGCTGACCACCGGGCCGAAGATTTCCTGCTGGTTGGTCTGCGCCGTCGAGGGCAGACCCTCGATCACCGTGGGCGCGATGAACCAGCCGTCGGCGCAGCGACCGGGCACGCTGATCGCGTGGCCACCGCACAGCACGCGCCCGCCATCGACGCGTGCCTGCTCGATGCAGCCGATCACCTTGTCGAAATGCGCCCTCGAAACCATGGCGCCGAGGTCGCTGGCCGCATCATCCGGATCGCCGACTTGCAGCGCACGTACCTTGGCGAGGTAGCGTTCGCGGAAAGCTTCGTAGATCGATCGCTGCACCAGCAGGCGCGAACCGCACAGGCAGATCTCGCCCTGATTGGCGAAACCCGAACGCACGATGCTGTCCAGGTTCGCATCCGAAAGGTCGGCATCGGCGAACACGATCGCCGGATTCTTGCCGCCCATCTCCAGCGATACTTTCTTGAATTGCGCGGCGCCGGCGCCGGCGATCTGCGCACCGGTGGCGGTGCTGCCGGTGAAGGAAATCGCCTTTACCCGTGGATGCTCCACGATTGCCTGGCCAACCGCCGGGCCGCGACCGTGCACGATGTTCAGCACGCCGGGCGGAAAGCCGGCGGTAATGCTCAAGTCGCCAAGCAGCGCTGCCGTGCACGGCGTCACCTCCGACGGCTTGGCCACTACCGTGTTGCCGGAGGCCAGCGCCGGCGCGATCTTCCATGTGAACAGGTATAGCGGCAGGTTCCACGGACTGATGCAGCCGACCACGCCGAGCGGCTGCCGCAGCGTGTAGTTGATCGCGCCGGTCTCCGGTGTGCCGGTGGCCATTGCGTGCGACTCGCTGCCCCAGGTCATGATTGCGGCCGCGAAATGACGCAGGTTGCTGATGGCGCGCGGGATGTCGAGCCGACGCGCAAGGGCCAGCGGCTTGCCGCTGTCGCGCGATTCCAGTGTGGCGAATTCTTCCAGCCGCGCCTCGATCAGATCGGCCAGCCGCTGCAGCAGTTGTGCACGCTGCTCGATCGGTGTGTTCGCCCAGCCTGCGGCGGCACGGCTCGCCGCAGCGACGGCGCGCTCGACATCGATCGCGGCGGAATCGGGGCAATGCGCAAACACCGTGCCGGTGGCCGGCTCATGCACGTCGAGCCACGCGTCGTGCTGCGGGGCCTGCAGACCGCCGTCGATCAGATTGGCTAGACGCTGAATGGACATCTGCACAAGCTTAAAACCAGCGTGCCGCAATTGCACCGGACGCCGGCGTATGCGCCGCACCGGAACGCGCTTTTGGCGTTCAACTCAGTGCCCGTGTCCGTCCACCGTCCACCGCGATGCTGACTCCGTTGACATAGGCTGCTGCCGGCGTGCACAGGAAGGCGATGACCGCGGCGATTTCGCTCGCCTCGCCAAACCGGCGAGCCGGTACCGTGGCCAACATGCCTTGGGCAATTTCGTCCTCACTGCGTCCGCTGGCGGCGACTTGCGCCGCCAGCAGGCCGTCGAGGCGCTGGGTACGGGTGAATCCCGGCAACACGTTGTTGACGGTGATGCCATCGGCGGCGAGTTCAGCGGACAGCGTCTTGGCCCAGCCTGCCACGGCGGCACGCACGGTATTGGAAACACCGAGCCCGGCGATCGGCTCCTTCACCGACGTGGAGATCACGTTGACGATGCGGCCGTAGCCACTGGCACGCATGCCGGGCAGCAGCGCCTGCAGCAGGATTTGACCGGCGATCAGATGCTGGCGGAATGCCGTCTCGAACGCGGCAGGCGCCGCCGTGTTCGCGGGGCCGCCGGGCGGCCCGCCGGTATTGTTGATCAGGATGTGCACCGGCTGGTCTGCGACGATGTCGCCGGCGACGGTCTGCAGGTTGGCGGTATCCAGCATGTCGACGCCGTGCCAGTCGTGCCGCTGGTCCGCATGAGTCCGCGGCAGATTTCCGGCGACCGTCTTCAGGGCATCGGTCGAGCGCGCGAGCAGGGTGACATTGGCACCCAGCTCCGCCAGTTCGATCGCGCTGGCACGGCCGATGCCCTGCGAGGCACCACAGACCAGCGCATGGCGCCCACTCAGATCCAGTTGCATGGGACTCTCCCGTCGGGTTTCAGCGCAATTCCAGACGCATTGCCAGGGCGGCGAGCCAGCATAGCCAACCAAGCCACGGGCTGTAGCGCCATACCCGCTGCCAGCGATTGATGCCGGCATCTTCCAGTGCGGGCAATGCCGGTGAACGCAATGCATGCTGCATCCGGATCCAGATGCGAAATGCCGTGGCCTGACCATGCTCCGGTTCGGCAATGATCTTCCATTGCTGCGGGTGTCGTTGGCGCAGCAGGGCGGCAAGCCGGAACTGAGCCACAAAGGACAACACGAACAGACCGATGCCGCTGGTCAGCAGCGCGAGATACAGGGTGATCACTGGGGGCTGCCACTGGCATGGCTGTTGCTGTTTTTGCTGTTCGTATCGTTGTTGTTGGTGGTGTTGTTGGCGTTGCCGTTGATCCAGGGCAATGGCAATGCCGTTCGCAGGTCATTGAGCAGCCCATCGCCTTGCGGTGCCTTCTTGCAGATCGCGCTGTCGATGGCCTTGGCATAGGTCTTGTTCATCATGCCGATCCACAGCGTACCGTCCGGGCCGTGCGGAATGCTGAAGCTGCCCGTGGAATTCATCTGCAGCGTCGCGGCGGTCGTGTTGGCGACTGACGCGGGTGACTGCTCCCAGTAAGTCTTGCCCGACTGCTGCGTGGCGGAACTGTAGACCAGCATGTAACGCGCCTTGTCGCTGTCGATCTTGGCGCTGCCGAAGGCGCCGGTGGTTTCGTCGCTCCAGCCCATGTGCTCGCACAACTCGATGTCATCCGTGTGGATCGGCTGGAAGCCTTCATCCAGCAAGACGACCGTGGGTGCGAACAGATAGCTGGCATGCAGCCAGCGGCCGTTCAATTCCGATTTCAGCGCCACCCGATAGGGCAGCTTGACGTCGGCCGGCAGGCGAAAGGCGATGAAATAGCTGTGCGTGCCATTGAGGTTGGCGACCATGCTGCCGCTGCCCAGCGTGAACTTCTGCGGCTGCCACGGCAGCATGCTGCTGTAGGAGAAATCGGCGAAACTGCTGCAGCATGGCGAAGCCTGCTGCAACTGTTGCTTGGCTATTTTCAGTGCGTCGGCAGAATCTTCCGTCGGAGCTCGCAGATTCGGCGGAATCAAGACCTTGGCGCTATGGCAGCCAGCCAGCAGTACGGCGAAGATCAGGGCGGCGGTAAAGCGATACGACATGGCGGGCACGGTACTCAGAATTCGGCCGTTCCGGCCGCGCGGGGATAGGGGATGGCGTCGCGGATATTGGCCAGGCCGCAGACGTAGACCAGCAGTCGCTCGAAACCGAGGCCGAAGCCGGCATGCGGCACCGTGCCATAACGGCGCAGGTCGCGGTACCAGCCATAAGTCACGGGATCGAGACCGAACTGGGCCATGCGGCGGTCGAGGTAGTCCAGCCGTTCCTCGCGTTGCGCACCGCCGATGATCTCGCCGATGCCCGGCGCGAGCACGTCCATCGCCGCCACGGTTTTCTCGTCATCGTTCAAGCGCATGTAGAACGCCTTGATCGCCTCGGGGTAGTTCATTACGACCACGGGACGGCCGATATGTTTCTCGGCCAGATAACGTTCGTGTTCGGTCTGCAGATCGATGCCCCAGGCCACCGGGTAGTCGAACTTCTGTCCGGACTTCTGCAGGATCGTGATCGCGTCGGTGTAGTCGATGCGTTCGAACGGCTGCGCGATGAAAGCCTCCAGGCGGCTGATCGCGTCGGGTTGTACGCGTTCGGCGAAGAACGCCATGTCGTCCGCGCGCTCGTCCAGCACCGCCTTGAAGATGGCCTTGAGGAAAGCCTCGGCGCAGTCGGCATTGGCAGTGAGGTCGGCGAACGCGATCTCCGGCTCGACCATCCAGAACTCGGCCAGGTGGCGCGGCGTGTTGGAGTTCTCGGCGCGGAAGGTGGGGCCGAACGTATAGACCTTGCTCATCGCCAGGCAGTACGCCTCGACGTTGAGCTGGCCGGACACGGTGAGGAACGCCTCGCGGCCGAAGAAATCCTTGCGGAAGTCGATCTTGCCATCCGGAGTGCGCGGCAGGTTGGCCAGGTCCAGCGTGGACAGGCGGAACATGTCGCCGGCACCCTCGGCATCCGAGGTGGTGATGATCGGCGTGTTGATCCAGAAGAAGCCCTGCTCGGTGAGGTGGCGGTGGATCGCCATCATCATCGTGTGGCGCACGCGGGTCACCGCGCCGAACAGGTTGGTACGCGGGCGCAGGTGGGCGACTTCGCGCAGGAACTCCATCGAGTGCTGCTTGGGCTGGATCGGGTAGGTTTCCGGATCATCGACGAAGCCGGTGACGATCACCTCGTCGACCTGCAGTTCGAAGCCCTGGCCCTTGCCCTGCGACGGCACGAGGGTGCCCGAGACGATCACGCCGGCGCCGGCAGTGAGGTGCTTCACCTCACTCTCATAGTTGTCCAGCGTGGCCGGCACCACCGCCTGGATCGGGTCGAAGCAGGAGCCATCGGTGACATTGACGAACGACAGGCCGGCCTTGGAGTCGCGCCGCGTGCGCACCCAGCCGCGCACGGTCACCGTGCTGCCGGCTTCGAGCTTGCCGGATAAAGCCTGCTTGACGCTCACCACTGCCATGAATTGAAACTCCTGCTGGAGCACCGCATATCGGTGCACTGAATGGTCGGGACGGCATGCGTGCATTACAAGCGCGCACACAAGACCGCCATGATAATGTAGCTGTTGTCCGGGCTGCGACTTTCCGGGCCAATGAATACGAGGCTGGATACACCCGATCATGAGCATCAGCATCACCCCCGCCGCCAATGAACGCATGCGCCTTTTCCTGGCAGCCACGCCGGCTGCGGCCGGGGTACGGTTCGGCGTCAAGCGCACTGGTTGTTCCGGGTTCGCCTACGTGGTGGACCTGGCCGAGTCGGTCGGCGAGGGCGATCAGCTGGTCGAGGTGGACGGCGTGCCGCTGGTCATCAACGAAAAGAGCGTGGCCCTGGTTGAAGGCACGGTGATCGACTTCCAGCGTCAGGGCCTCAATGCCAGCTTCGTGTTCCACAATCCCAACGCTACCGGTGAATGTGGCTGCGGCGAGAGTTTCACGGTCGGTTGAGTCTTAGCTTTCAATCGCTTGCGCCAAGTACCTGCGGCATTCTACAATTCCGCTTCTGTCCATGCCCGCAAGGCCATGGACGGGACACTTGCCTCACCGCATCGGCGGGAGGCTGCGAGGCCGCAAGGCCGCATCCACAAGGAGTCAAACCACAATGACCCTGCGTCATTACGAAGTTGTGTTCATGGTCCACCCTGACCAGAGCGAGCAGGTTCCGGCCATGCTCGAGCGCTACAAGGCGCTGATCGAGACCGACGGCGGCAAGATCCATCGTCTGGAAGATTGGGGCCGTCGTCAGCTGGCCTATCCGATCGTGAACCTGGCCAAGGCACATTACGTGCTGCTCAACATCGAAGTCAGCCAGAACGCACTGAACGAGCTGGAGTCGGGTTTCCGCTTCAACGACGCCGTGTTGCGTCATCTCGTGATCCGTCGCGACGAGGCCGATATCGAGCCGTCCTTCATCCTGAAGTCGAAGGAAAAGGATGACGCCAAGTCCACCCGTCGCCGTGACGACGAGGGTGATGGCGAAGGCCGCGGCCGTGACCGCGATGACCGCGACAACGATCGCGACAGCGACGACTGATAGGAACCCAGACCATGTCCAAGTTTTTCCGCCGCCGCAAATTCTGCCGCTTCACTGCCGAAGACGTGAAGGAGATCGACTACAAGGATCTCAACACCCTGCGTCAGTACGTCACCGAGAACGGCAAGATCGTGCCGAGCCGCATCACCGGTACCAAGGCGCGCTACCAGCGCCAGCTGGCCACCGCGATCAAGCGCGCCCGCTTCCTCTCGCTGCTGCCGTACACCGACAACCACGACGTCTGATCGTGACCGGCCGCAGCCTCGTGCTGCGGCCGGCTGTTTCGCCCGGCTTCGACCGGGTGCGACTTCAGGCACCCTTCGGACAACCGTCCTCTGGCTGCGTCGGGCCACACCGGCGCTAACGAAAAGGAAGCATCATGGAACTCATTCTCCTGCAGAAAGTCCGCAACCTCGGCAACCTTGGCGACAAGGTCAACGTGAAGCCGGGTTACGGCCGTAATTTCCTCCTGCCGCAGGGCAAGGCCGTACGCGTCAATGCCGCCAACCTGGCCGCGTTCGAACAGCGTCGTGCCGAATACGAAGCCAAGGCCAACACCCTGCTGGCCGATGCCGAATCGCGCAAGGCCAAGCTGGCCGATGTGTCGGTGACGATCTCGGCGCACGCCAGTGCGGAAGGCAAGCTGTTCGGTTCGGTCGGTCCGCGTGATATCGCCGAGGCTCTGGCTGCTGCCGGTCACACCGTCCACAAGGGCGAAGTGATCCTGGGCGAAGGCCCGCTGCGCCACACCGGCGAGTTCGACGTTGCGGTGCACCTGCACGCCGACGTGCACACCACCGTCAAGGTGATCGTGGTCGGCGACAAGGACAAGTAAGCGACACCATCACACGATGGAAGCCGACGGGCGCCGCGAGGCGCCCGTTTGCTTTGGGCGGCAGGAACGCGAAACAGGCGCCAGGCCACCTGCGGCTGCCAGTCTTATCCCCATCAACGCACAGCTTATCCACAGACTTATTGTCTCGACGGGTGAGACGCCGCCGCGCATGATGGTCGGCGTGACCACCCGCGGGATGTCGGTGCATCGCGTGCCGGTCGTGGGTCATTCTCCTGAGGTAAGTCGATGTCCTTCGTGCCCGAACGCAAATCCTCGTCCTCGGCCATCGAGGCGCTGCGGGTGCCGCCGCATTCCATCGACGCCGAGCAGGCGGTGCTCGGCGGCTTGATGCTGGCGCCGGACGCGCTGGACAAGGTGGCCGACCGGCTGGCCGAAGACGACTTCTACCGCAAGGATCACCGCCTGATCTGGCGTGCAATCAACGAGCTGGCGAACAAGGGCATGCCGTGCGACGCGGTGACCCTGGGTGACTGGTTCGAGAGCAACGGCCTGGCCGAGATGGTCGGCGGTGCCGGCTACCTGATCGAGCTGGCCAACAGCACGCCGAGTGCCGCGAACATCGCCGCGTATGCCGAGATCGTGCGCGAGAAGTCGGTGATGCGCCAGCTGATCGATGCCGGTACCTCGATCACCGAGGATGGTTACCGGCCCGAAGGCAAGAGCGTGCAGGAAGTGCTGGAAAGCGCCGAGCAGCGCGTATTCCACATCGCCGAGTCCGGCGCGCGCGGCAAGAAGGATTCTGTCTCGATGCGCGAGGCGGTGAAGGATGCCTTCCGCCTGCTGCACGAGCGCTACCAGAATCGTGGCCAGCTCACCGGCATCACCACCGGTTTCACCGACCTGGACAACCTCACCTCCGGCCTGCAACCGTCGGACCTGATCATCGTCGCGGCGCGCCCGTCGATGGGCAAGACCGCGTTCGCGCTGAACATCGCCGAGACCGCCGCGATCCGCAGCAAGAAGGCGGTGGTGGTGTTCTCGATGGAAATGTCCGCCTCGCAGCTGGCGTTCCGCCTGATTTCCTCGGTCGGCCGCATCCACCAGCAGCACCTGCGCAACGGCGACCTGCAGGAGGAGGACTGGCCGCGCGTCTCCAACGCCATCTCGATCCTTTCCGAGGCGAAGATCTTCATCGACGACACGCCCAGCCTGTCGCCGGTGGAACTGCGCTCGCGTTCGCGCCGGCTGCACCGCGAACATGGTGGCCTGGGTCTGATCGTGATCGATTACCTGCAGCTGATGCAGGTGCCCGGCAACAAGGAGAATCGCGCCACCGAAATTTCAGAAATTTCGCGTTCACTCAAGGGCCTCGCCAAGGAGTTGAACGTGCCGGTGATCGCCCTGTCGCAGTTGAACCGCTCGCTGGAACAGCGTGCCGACAAGCGCCCGATGATGTCCGATCTGCGCGAATCCGGCGCGATCGAGCAGGACGCCGACGTGATCATGTTCATCTACCGCGACGATTACTACAACAAGGAGTCGCCGGACAAGGGCATGGCCGAGATCATCATCGGCAAGCAGCGCAACGGCCCCACCGACACCTGCAAGCTGACCTTCCTCGGCCATTACACCAAGTTCGAGAACTACGCGCCGGATTCCTTCGTCGGGTCGTTCGAGTGATGCCGGGTTCCCGTTCACGATGAGTCGTACCACCGTCGCCACCATCCATCTCGGCGCGCTGCGCCACAACCTGGCGCGGCTGAAGGCGCTGGCTGCACCGGCGAAAGTGATGGCGGTGGTCAAGGCCGATGCCTACGGTCACGGACTGGAGCGGGTTGCCCGCGCGCTGGATGGTGAGGCCGAAGCCTTTGCGGTGGCGGCACTGGGCGATGGCCTGCGTCTGCGGGCGGCCGGACATCGGCAGCGCATCGTGGTGCTGTCCGGTCCGGACAACGCCAGTGACCTTGCCGAGATGCAGCGGCTGCGGCTGGATGCAGCGATCCATCACGACGCGCAGCTGCAATGGCTGGCGCAGGCCTCGCCGGCGCGGGGGCGCCTGCGCGTCTGGCTGAAGGTCGACAGCGGCATGCATCGGCTCGGCTTTGCGCCGGAGCGTGTCGCCGACGTGCATGCGCAACTCGCCGCGATGCCTGGCATCGATCCCGAGATCGGGCTGCTCACGCACTTTTCCGAATCCGAAGTGTTCGATGGCACGCAGACGGCGGCGCAGATCGCCCGCTTCGTCGAGGCGACAAGGGCGCTCGACGGGCCGCGCTCGTTGTCCAACTCCGCAGCCGTGCTCGGCTGGCCCGATGCACGCGGCGACTGGGTACGCACCGGCGGCCTGCTGTATGGGTTGTCGGTGGTCGATGGCAAGGACGGCGCGGATTTCGGCTTTCGTCCGGCGATGACGCTGAGTACCCGCCTGATCGCGGTCAACCGGATCGGCAAGGGCGAACGCATCGGCTACAACGGTACCTGGACCTGCCCGGAGGACATGCCGGTCGGTGTGGCTGCGGTGGGTTACGGTGATGGTTACCCACGCAGTGCAGTGGCCGGCACGCCGGTGCTGGTCGGCGAGCGGCGCGTGCCGCTGATTGGCCGCGTCTCGATGGACCTGATCACGCTGGATCTGCGCGAAGCCGCCGGGGCGAGAATCGGTGATCGCGTGGTGTTATGGGGGCCGGAGCTTCCGGTCGAGCTGATCGCCGCGCAAGCAGGCACGATCTCCTACGATCTCACCTGCGGCATGACCCGCCGCGTGTTGTTCGTCGAAGACGAAGACTGATCGGCGCGGTCGGGGACGATCGCCGACAGCGCCATGCGTCGATGTGTCTCGCGGTGTGCGATGACGGCAGGCTAAGCTCTCGACCATCACCATCTTCCCGTTGGAATCCGCATGGCCAAAGCCAAGACCGCCTATGTCTGCACCGAGTGCGGCGCCGAGCACAGCAAGTGGCAGGGGCAGTGCGTCGAGTGCGGCGTGTGGAATACGCTCAGCGCGGTGGTGCTGGCGCCGGCATCGGCGGCATCATCGGTCGGTGCGCAGCGTTCCAGTTATGCCGGCAACGCGGCAGGCGCACCGCAGATCACGCCACTGACCGCGGTGGCATTGACCACCGAGGCGCGCACGCTGACAGGTATCGGCGAGCTGGATCGCGTGCTCGGCGGCGGCCTGGTGCAGGGCTCGGTGGTGTTGGTCGGCGGCGATCCTGGCATCGGCAAATCCACCTTGCTGCTGCAGATGCTCGGCACACTGGGCGCGCATCTGTCCAGCGTCTACGTCACCGGTGAGGAGTCGCTGTCGCAGGTGGCCTCGCGTGCCCAGCGCCTGGGCCTCTCGCTGGAGCCGTTGCGGGCGCTGGCCGAAACCTGCATCGAGCGCATCCTGGAGCAGGCAGTGGCGACGCGGCCGCGAGTACTGGTGATCGATTCGATCCAGACGATCTGGACCGAACTGCTGCCTGCCGCGCCCGGTTCGGTCAGCCAGGTACGCGAATCGGCAGCGAAGCTCACGCGCTTTGCCAAGGAAACCGGCACCTCGGTATTCCTGGTGGGGCATGTCACCAAGGAGGGCGGCATCGCCGGCCCGCGCGTGCTCGAGCACATGGTCGATGCCGTGCTGTATTTCGAGGGCGAGGCGGGGTCGCGTTTCCGTGTGCTGCGCGCATTCAAGAACCGCTTCGGTGCCGTGAACGAGCTGGGCGTGTTCGCCATGTCCGACAAGGGACTGCGCGAGGTGCCGAATCCGTCGGCGATCTTCCTGTCCTCGCACAGCGGGCCGACCTCGGGCAGCGCGGTGATGGTCACGCGCGAAGGCACGCGGCCGCTGCTGGTCGAGGTGCAGGCGCTGGTCGATCAGTCCTCGCTGGGCAACCCGCGCCGCGTCACCCTGGGGCTGGAGCAGAACCGGCTGGCCATGCTGCTGGCCGTGCTGCATCGGCACGGTGGCGTGGCGGCGTACGATCAGGACGTGTTCGTCAACGTGGTCGGCGGCATCCGCGTGCAGGAGACGGCTGCCGACTTGCCGGTGCTGCTGGCGGTGCTGTCGTCGCTGCGCGACCGGCCATTGCCGGAGCACACCATCACGTTCGGCGAAGTCGGCCTGTCCGGTGAAATCCGCCCGGTGCCGAACGGCGAGGAACGCCTGAAGGAGGCTGCCCACCACGGCTTCCGCCGCGCCATCGTGCCGAAGGCGAACGCACCCAAGAAGGGCAAGGTGGGCGAGATGGAAGTGGTCGGGGTGGAGCGGTTGAGCGAGGCAATCGATGCCTGCCGCTGAGCGGGTTCAGCCCATCGTGCGATGCAAGATCACTTCGAGCACGAACTTCGAGCCGAAGAATGCCAGCACCAGCATCGCCATGCCGATCAGGGTGAGGTTGACTGCGCTGCGCCCGCGCCAGCCGTAACGCCAGCGACCCCACAGCAGGGCGCCGAAGATCAGCCACGCGACGATGGTCAGCACGGTGGTATGCACCAGGTGCTGGGCGCGGATGTCGTCGATGAACAGCAGGCCACTCAACAGGGTCAACGTGAGCAGGGCAAAGCCGGCGCCGATCAGGCGGAACAGCAGGGACTCGGTCTGGATCAGCGGCGGCAGTGCGCGGATCAGTCGTCCCGGGCGGTGCGAGCGCAGCGCGCGTTCCTGCACCGCCAGCAGGATCGCCAGCACCGCCGCGATCGACAACAGGCTGTAGGCGAGCAAGGCGATCACCACGTGCAGCTTGATCTGCCAGTCGATCGGCGTGGGCGTGGTCGGCGGTGCCAGGAAGACATCCAGTGCCAGCAACAGGGCGGCCAGCGGAAACACGATCACGCCGAGGCCGGCAACCGGTCGCGCCAGGTTCACCAGCAGGGTCAATGCCGCCACCACGCAAGCAACCAGCGACAGCGCCGCGAAAAAATGCAGGTCGATCCGACCGCCATGCGCACCCAGCAGTACGCCGGCGTGCAGCAGTACCGCCAGGGTGGCGGTGCCCAGGCCGAGGCGTTGCGGCGTCCGCGGACAGCCGGTCATCGGCGCTGCCAGCAAGCTGGCAGCGCCGATATACAGCACGATGGCAAGGATGGAGGTCAGGACGATCAGCATGGCGGGCAAGTGTCGCACAGGGGCCTGTCGGCATGCATGCGAAGGCGGTCACTGCGTCCGCTATAATTGCCGCTTTCCTGTTTGCCGGTTCCGTCATGTTCGAGTCGCTCAGCCAACGTCTTTCCATCACCGTCAATCGTCTGCGCGGCCGCGGCCGGCTGACCGAGGAAAACATCCGCGAATCGCTGCGCGAGGTGCGTATCGCGTTGCTTGAAGCGGACGTGGCGTTGCCGGTAGTGCAGGCGCTGATCCAGCGCATCAAGGTACGTGCGGTCGGCCAGGATGTGTTGAAGAGCCTGTCGCCGGGCCAGGCGCTGGTAAAGGTGGTCAGCGACGAGCTGACCGTGGTGATGGGCACCGCCAACACCGAGCTGAACCTGGCCCAGCAGCCACCGGCGGTCGTGCTGATGGCGGGTCTGCAGGGCGCCGGCAAGACCACCACGGTGGCCAAGCTGGCGCGTCTGCTGACCGAGCGCAAGAAGAAAAAGGTGATGGTGGTCAGCTGCGACGTCTATCGTCCGGCGGCGATCGAGCAATTGCGTACGCTGGCCGAACAGGTCGGGGTGAAGTTCTTCCCGTCCGAGGCCGGTCAGGATCCGGTCGCCATCGCCAAGGCCGCCGTGGCTGCAGCCCGGCGTGAGGTGGTCGACGTGCTGATCGTCGATACCGCCGGCCGCCTGCACGTGGACGAGGCGATGATGGCCGAGATCAAGGCGTTGCACGCCGCGATCACGCCGATCGAGACGCTGTTCGTGGTCGACTCGATGACGGGCCAGGACGCCGCCAACACCGCCAAGGCGTTCAACGAGGCGTTGCCATTGACCGGTGTGGTCCTGACCAAGACCGACGGCGATGCGCGCGGCGGTGCCGCGTTGTCGGTGCGCTATGTCACCGGCAAGCCGATCAAGTTCCTCGGCGCCGGTGAGAAGAGCGATGCGCTGGAGCCGTTTCATCCGGATCGTCTGGCCCAGCGCATCCTCGGCATGGGCGACGTGCTGTCGCTGGTCGAGGAGGTCGAACGCAAGGTCGACCAGGACAAGGCACAGAAGCTGGCCCAGAAGGTGATGAAGGGCAAGCGTTTCGACCTGAACGACATGAAGGACCAGCTGGAGCAGATGGGCAACATGGGCGGCCTGGCCGGCCTGATGGACAAGCTGCCTGGCGTGGCCGGCCTGCCGGACAGCGTCAAGTCCAAGGTCAACGATGGCGAGATGAACCGGATGGTCGCGATCATCAACTCGATGACCAAGAAGGAACGCCGCCATCCCGATCTGCTGAACGGCTCGCGCCGCGCCCGCGTGGCACGAGGCTCGGGCACCCAGCCAGCCGACGTCAACCGCCTGCTCAAGCAGTACATGCAGATGGAAAAGATGATGTCCAAGCTGTCCAAGGGTGGCAGCAAGGGCCTGATGCGCCAGATGCGCGGTGCCATGAAGGGCATGGGTGGGATGGGCGGCATGGGTGGTTTGCCGCCACCGCGCTGATCAGTCCGGGCAGGATGGCCTGAAAATCGGGAAAGCATGCCTCGAGAAGAGGTTGCCATGGCCCTCGAACCCCATTCCCTATTCCCTTTTCCCGAAAAACCGCTAAAATGCCCCGTTTACCGCGCACGTCTCTCGTGCGCCTGCCGCTCATTCGGCAATTCTGGAGTTCTACTATGGTCAAGATTCGTCTTTCGCGCGGTGGCGCCAAGGGCCGCCCGTTCTACCACGTCGTTGTGACCGATCAGCGCAGCAAGCGCGACGGCCGCAACATCGAGAACATCGGCTATTACAACCCGGTCGCGTCGGGCAAGGACAAGCGCCTTGAGCTGAACGTCGAGCGTGTCAAGGAGTGGGTGGGCAAGGGCGCCCAGCTGACCGACAAGGTCGCCGCGCTGGTGAAGGAAGCCGGCAAGCAGCAGGCTGCCTGAGTACGGTACGTATGAGTGGTGCGGCAGCTGGTCGGCGCGTGCTGATCGGACGCATCGTCGGGCTGTACGGTGTGCAGGGCTGGCTCAAGATCGAATCCTGGGCTGAGCCGCGCATGCGGATCTTCGATTACCAGCCATGGCTGCTCGGTGCAGCGCCTGGCGCGGAGAAGGAGATCACGGGAGCAATGGGTCGTGCGCAGGGCAAGGGCATGGTGGCCCAGCTGCCCGGAGTGGACGATCGGGAACAGGCGGCAGCGTTGGTCGGTACCGACATCTATGTCGCCCGCGAACAGTTGCCCCCTCCTGCGAAGGATGAGTATTACTGGGTCGATCTCGAAGGGCTTGAGGTCGTCACCACGCAAGACGTGAAGCTGGGGCGGGTCAGTCACCTGTTCGCCACCGGTGCCAACGATGTCGTGGTAGTGAGGGATGGCGAGCGCGAGCGGCTCATTCCTTTCATCCAGGGTTCGTACGTGCGTTCGGTGGACTTGTCCGCAGGGCGCATGGTGGTGGACTGGGATCCCGAATTCTGACGTTGCATCGCATCGCGACAAGGGCTTGAGGATTCATGCGCATCGACGTCGTCACCTTGTTTCCCGACTTCGTGCGCCAGTGTGCCGCCGTCGGTGTGGTGGGCCGCGCTCAGCAACGCGAGTTGCTGCAGGTGGAAACCTGGAACCCGCGCGACTACGCCACCGACAAGCACCGCACCGTTGACGCCAGCTCGTATGGCGGCGGCCCCGGGATGGTGATGATGATCGAGCCGTTGCGCACGACCCTGGCAGCCATGCGCGAGGCTGTACCGGAACCGGTGCATCTGATTTATCTTAGTCCGCAGGGAGCGCGACTGACGCAGGGCAGGGTGGAGGCGTTGGCAAAGCGGCCGCGCATCGCCTTGCTTTGTGGGCGTTATGAAGGTGTGGACGAGCGTTTGCTGGCGCACGAGGTCGACGAGGAGCTGTCGATCGGCGATTATGTGCTGTCCGGCGGCGAGCTGGCTGCTGCGGTGATCATCGACGCAGTGGGTCGGTTGCAGGACGGCGCGTTGAACGACGCGCAGTCGGCCGAGCAGGATTCATTTTCGGATGGCCTGCTGGATTGCCCGCACTATGCGAAACCGGTGCACGATGCGCTGGGTTCCGTGCCGGAGGTGCTGTTGTCCGGTGACCATGCGGCGATTGCCCGTTGGCGCCTGAAGCAAGCACTGGGACGGACCTGGCTGCGCCGACCGGAGTTGTTGTCGCAGCGTGGACTGGATGCTGCATCCAGGGCCTTGCTGGATGAATTCCGTCGTGAACATGCTTCGCAAGAGCAGACACGACAAGACGATGCGACCGAGTGACGGCCGCAACATTGATATAGCAAACGTGAACCGAACAGGTGCGCCATGAACAAGATCATTGAACAGTTCGAATCCGAGCAGATCACCCGCCAGTTGCCGGAATTCAGCCCCGGCGACACCGTGGTGGTCAACGTGAAGGTGAAGGAAGGCAACCGCGAGCGCGTGCAGGCGTTCGAGGGCATCGTCATCGCCAAGCGCAGCCGTGGCCTGCATTCGGCCTTCACGGTACGCAAGATTTCGCACGGCACCGGCGTGGAGCGCGTGTTCCAGGCGCACAGCCAGGCGATCGATTCGCTCACGGTGAAGCGCAAGGGCAAGGTGCGCGGCGCCAAGCTGTATTACCTGCGTGGTCTGGAAGGCAAGGCTGCCCGCATCAAGGAAGATGTCGCTGCTGCTGCTGCCGCCAAGGCCAGCGCAAAGGCTGCCGCTGCCGCCGAGTAATCCTCGCTGCGGTTGTTCCGGTATTGAAAAGCCCGCGGAGCGATCCGCGGGCTTTTTGCTGCAGCCGTCTCGGGCAGGGCGTTCGCTATCAGTCCAGTCGTTGCGGCTGCTGCAGGAAGTTGCCCTGCACGAAATCCACGCCGCAAGCGAACAGCAGCGATGTGCTGGTGGCGTCCTCGACCCATTCGGCAATCGTCTGGCGCTTCAGTTCGCGCGCCTGCTGGCAGATCTCGGCGATCTTCTTCTGGTTTTCCGAGTGCTGCGGCAGTTCGGCCATGTAGCTGCGGTCGATCTTCAGATAGTCGGCATCGATGTGGTTGAGTATCTGGAACGAGTTCAGGCCCGAACCGAATTGTTCCAGGGCAAAACGGCCGCCCAGCTTCTTCCAGCCATTGACGAACTCCTGGGCCGGGCGCAGCAGGGTCATCACCTTGCTCTCGGTCATCTCCAGCACGAGCTGCCCGCGCTTCAGCGCCGCCTTGCGCAGCCGCTCGTCCAGCCAGGGCAGCAGCGTGTTGTCTTCCAGCGAAGCAGCAGTGAGCTTGATGAAGAACGTGGTCTGCTGGCCCTGGTTCTCGCGTGCCTGCAGCGCAGTGATGGCGCGGTTGAGTACCCAGCGGTCGATCGCGCCGGTGAGATTGTGCTTTTCGGCAATCGGCATGAAGAAGCCGGGCAATACCTCACCTTGCGGGCCGTTCATGCGCAGCAGGATTTCGGAATAGTCGCCTTCGGCATCCTGCAGGCTGATGGTCTGCTGGTGGTAGAGCACCAGGTCGTCCTGGGTCAGGGCCTTCTGCAGCAGATCCAGCCAGTAGCGGTCGCGCTCCTCGTCGGCCTTTTCGCGTGCGGCCGGGTCGTGCAGCTCCACCTTGCTGCCGCCGAGGCTCTGCGCTGTGCGCAGGGCTTGGCTGGCCTGGTTGAGCAGCAGCTCGGTGTTGGCGTTTTTCTCGCCAAGCAGGCTGCCGCCGATGCTGGCGGTGACCGTGATCGAACGCGTACCGGCATCGAAAATCTCGTTGCTGACGCTGTGCTGCAGCTTGGCGATCCATTCCCGGATCAGCTCGTCAGAGCGCGAGTCCAGCACTACGCCCAATGTGTGCTCGGCGAGCATGCCGGCGACATCATCGCTACCCAGCAGCATGCGGATGCGGTCGGCAAAGCCGGCCAGCAACTCATCGGCCTTGCCCAAGCCGATGCCGGCCACGATCGCGGCCCAGTTGTCCGGTTCGACCAGCAGCAGCGCCTGGCCCTTCTTGCCCTTGGCAGCCGCGGTAACGGCGTCGTCGATGCTGGTCAGCATGCGGGCGCGGTTGAACAGGCCGGTGACCGGATCGCGCTGCAGCTGTTCCAGCACGGCCTGATCGACCAGCTGGCGGCGGAACACGATCTGCAGACAGGGCTCGCCCTCGAACGTGGCGGGCGCAAATTCCACGGTGGCGTCGAACGCGCTGCCATCGGCCCGGCGTGCGTGCAGGGCGAGCTGCGAGGGCAGCTTTTCCTGTCGCGCATGCCCCCGCAGCAGCGCCTTGAACTCGTCCGCGTTGGCCGAGTCGATCATGTCCAGCACCGGCAGCCCGAGCAGATCGTCGAAACTGTCGTAGCCAAAGGTTTCCAGATAGGCGTGGTTGGCACGCACATGCATGCCTTCGTGCACGTAGGCGATCGCATCGGTGGAGGAATCCAGCAGCGCATCGCAGCGGCGCTCGGATTCACGCAGCGAGGTTTCCAGCCGGCGCACCTGGCGGCGTGTCTGAAGTGACTCGAATTCGCGCTGCAGCACCGCAATCAGCTGTTTTGGCTGGTTGCGTGAGGCTACACCGCGGACACCATGCACAAACATGTCCGCGATGACCTGGTTTTCGAAGTTGTTGACCAGACCAAGCAACGAATAGTCGCGCCCATACGCATCGAGCACTTTCACTGCCTCGGCCAGGCCAAGGCCGGTGACCGCCGGGTCGAACATCACCACGTCCGGCTCCAGCTCGTTCACCGCGGACTGCAACTGCTCGACGTTGGTGGCGCGAGCCGGCCGCACGGCGATGCCGGTGTTGCGCAGCAGGCTGATGATCTGCTCCGCCTCCTCAAGCGAGTTCTC
The DNA here is from genome assembly GCF_054782855.1 of Rhodanobacter koreensis. Taxonomy (NCBI): domain Bacteria; kingdom Pseudomonadati; phylum Pseudomonadota; class Gammaproteobacteria; order Lysobacterales; family Rhodanobacteraceae; genus Rhodanobacter; species Rhodanobacter koreensis. The sequence continues at coordinate 798,815 of NZ_BAAGRR010000012.1, forward strand.
GATGAAGAGGATCTTGATGACGTAGTCTTTTTTCATGGGGCGTTGAGCTGTCCGTTGATCACCGCGGGCTGGGCGAAGTGGCCTGCAGGGGAGTTCGCCTTCGTTGTTTGTAACGGATTCCGTCAATGGCCGCCAGCGAAAAACCGCACATCGGTGGCCATGCCCCGGATTTACAGCGGTCGCTTGGAGGCGTCACCACTCACCTCACGAACCAGTTTCGGCACCAGATAACCCGGCAGCCGCGCGCGCAATGCATCCATCAACGCCAGTGCGTGGGTATCGTTGACCTCGAAATGGGCGGCCCCCTGCACGCGGTCGAGTTGATGCAGGTAGTACGGCAGCACGCCGGCGGCGAACAGGCGCTCCGACAGGTTCACCAGGGTGTCCGCATGGTCATTGATGCCACGCAGCAGCACCGACTGATTCAGCAGGGTGGCGCCGGCATCACGCAACCGGGCGCAGGCCGCATCGACATCGGTGTCCAGCTCATGAGCGTGGTTGGTATGCAGTACGACCACTTTCTGAAGTGGTACGGCATCAAGCCAGGCCAGGAAGGGTTCGTCGATCCGTTCGGGCAGCACCACCGGCAGGCGGGTGTGGATGCGCAGGCGGATGACATGCGGCAGTTCGGCCAGGCCCTGGCTCAGTTCCTCCAGCTTGCTGGTGGCCAGTGCCAGGGGGTCGCCGCCGGACAGGATCAGTTCGCGGATCGAGTGATCCTCGCGTACGCGGGTCAGCGCCTCGCGCCACTGCCCGGCTGCCGCGATCTCCTCACCATAGGGAAAGTGCCGTCGAAAGCAGTAACGGCAATTCACCGCACAGCTGCCGCTGGCGATCAGCAGCGCGCGACCGTCGTACTTGTGCAGCAGGCCGTGCGCAGCCTTGGAGGCCATGTCACCCACGGCATCCGTGGTGAAACCTTCGGCGCGATCATGCTCAATCCGCTGCGGCAGCACCTGCAGCAGCAGCGGATCGGCGGGATCGCCGTGACGCATCCTCGCGGCAAATCCACGTGGCACGCGCAAGGCAAAGCCGGCATCGTCGGCGGGCAGGAGGTCGATGCGGTCGCCCAGACCCACGGTCCGCAGCAGCTCGCCAGCGTCAGTGATGGCGTCCCGCCACAGTTCGCGCCAGTCGGTGGCGGGTGAAGATAGGCGGGCACTGGGGCTTGCGGTTATCATGGCGGGCCTTGAGCGGGCCGTGGTGCCCGTGACAGATACCCATTTTAACCGCCCAGCGGGGTGGTTTTACCTTTGGAGCAGACAGCGCATGGCGACCCTTGGCCTCAATGATGTCAAAACGGGCAAGAAGATCCTTCACAACGGTGATCCGTGGATCATCACCGAAGCGGACTTCATCAAGCCGGGCAAGGGCCAGGCGTTCACCCGTATCCGTATCCGCAACCTGAAGGACGGCCGCACCACCGAGCAGACGCTGAAGTCCAGCGACTCCTTCGAGGAGGCGGACGCCACCGACACCGACATGCAGCTTTCGTTTATCGACGGCATCGGCAAGGACCGGGTGTGGCACTTCATGAACATGGAGACCTTCGAGATGGTGCCGGCATCCCTGGCGGCCATGGGCGACGCGTGGAAATGGCTCAAGGGCGAGGAGGAGTGTGTGATCACGCTTTTCAACGGCGGCATCATCGCCGTGCAGGCACCGAAGTTCGTCGAGCTGAAGATCACCGAGACCGACCCGGGCGTCCGCGGCGATACCTCGGGTGGCGGTGGCAAGCCGGCCACGCTGGAGACCGGCGCCGTCGTTCGCGTGCCGCTGTTTGTCAACCAGGACGAAGTCATCAAGGTGGATACCCGTACCGGCGAATACGACAGCCGCGTCGGCAAGTGACAAACCTCTGCTCGCGCCTCTGCCAGTTCGTCATCCCTGCGCAGGCAGGGATCCAGTAAGACACTCGTGCGAAGCACACAAAGCCTCGCAGTCACTGGATTGAGGCCTTTGCCGGAATGACGATCAAAGGCTAGCGACGAACAAGCATGGGGCGGCCACCGCGAGGTACCGCCCCTTGTCGTATCCGAATCGAGATAGAGCGAGTCCATGATGAACCAGATCGCACCGCAACCCATCGACCTGCTGATCGAGGCCCGCTGGGTGGTGCCGGTCGAGCCGCACGCCGTGGTGCTGGAGAACCATGCAGTGGCGGTGCAAGACGACCGCATTGTCGCGCTGCTACCGATTGCCGAGGCCCATGCCGCCTATGCGCCGCGCGAACGGGTGGAGCTTGGCGAGCACGCACTGATCCCGGGTCTGGTCAATGCCCATACGCACAACCCGATGACCCTGCTGCGTGGCCTGGCCGATGACCTGCCGCTGATGGCATGGCTGCAGCAGCACATCTGGCCGGCCGAGGCGAAGGTGATCGGGCCGGAGTTCGTGCGTGACGGTGTGGAACTGGCGGTGGCCGAGATGCTGCGTGGCGGCACGACCTGCGCCAACGAGAACTACTTCTTCCCTGATGTGATCGGCGCCACCTACCGCAAGCTCGGTTTCCGTGCGGTGGTGGGTTTGCCGGTGATCGACTTCCCCACGGCATGGGCAAGGAGCCAGGACGAATACTTCGAGCGCGCCGGTGAAGTGCATGACAGCTTCCGCGGCGATGCCCTGATCGGCACAGCCTTCGCGCCGCATGCACCGTATACGGTGTCGGACGAAAGCTTCGAGCGGATCCGCATGCTGGCCGACCAGCTCGACATTCCGGTGCACCTGCATACGCACGAGACCGCGCACGAGGTCGAGGAAGAAAAAAAGAAGAGTGGTCTGCGTCCGTTCCAGCGCCTGCAGAAACTCGGCCTGGTCAACGATCGCCTGATTGCGGTGCACATGACCCAGCTGACCGACGGCGAGATCGCCGCCTGTGCCGAAGCCGGCGTGTCGGTGGTGCATTGCCCGGAATCCAACCTCAAGCTGGCCTCCGGTTTCTGCCCGGCGGAAAAGCTGCGTCAGGCCGGTGTCAACGTGGCGCTGGGCACTGACGGCTGCGCGTCGAACAACGACCTGGACATGTTCGGCGAGATGCGTACCGCCGCGCTGCTGGCCAAGGCCGTCGCCGGGGACGCGTCCGCGTTCGACGCGGCCTACGCGTTGCGTGCCGCCACCCTCAACAGCGCCAGGGCGATTGGTCAGGAAGCAAAGATCGGTTCGATCGAAATCGGCAAGCAGGCCGACCTCACGGCTGTACGACTGAGTGACCTGGAAACCCAACCGCTGTTCCACGTTGCCTCGCAACTAGTCTACGCCACGGGTCGTCACCAGGTCAGTGACGTGTGGATCGCCGGCAAGCGCAAGCTGGCCAACCGCGTGCTGATCGACATGGACACCGACGCCATCCTCGCCCGTACCCGCGCCTGGCGCGAACGCATCATCGCTGGTTGAGCCGGAGGAAATCCGTGAACCGCTATCTCGTCATCCTGCTGCGCAAGCCGCATGTCGACCCAGCCATGGTATCGGCGCATCGTGACTTTCTCGCCGAACTGCGCGCCCAGGGCCGCAATGAAATGAACGGCCCGTTCGGTGACGGGTCCGGCGGTGCGTATCTACTGCGCGCGAACGATCTGGACGAAGCCATGGCCATCGTGCAGCGTGATCCGGCGCACACCAGTGGCGGTTGGGAGATCACCGTCCATGAATGGCAGGCCAGCTAGGCTGCCCGTACTTCTTGAGCACACGACCATGTCACAGACCGCCAATGTCAGTCCCGAGGAAATCGCCCGTTTCGACCAGCTGGCTGCACGCTGGTGGGATCCGGACGGCGAATCGCGTCCGCTGCACGACCTCAACCCGGTGCGCGCGGCCTATATCGCGGCACGCGCCGATCTGCGTGGTGCCCGCGTGGCCGATGTCGGTTGCGGCGGCGGCCTGCTGAGCGAGGCGCTGGCGCGCGCCGGTGCGAAGATCACCGGTATCGACCTGGGGCAGAAGGTGATCGACGTTGCCCGGTTGCATCTGCACGAGTCGAACCTCGACGTCGATTACCGCGTGCAATCCTCGGCCGAGCTGGCCGCGACGGAACCAGCCAGTTTCGACGCCGTATGCTGCATGGAACTGATCGAGCACGTGCCTGATCCGGCGGCACTGGTGCATGATCTGGCGACGATGCTGAAGCCCGGCGGTCGGCTGTTCATGTCCACCCTGAATCGCACGCCGGCCGCATTTGGCGCAGCCATCCTCGGCGCCGAATACATCATGCGCATGCTGCCGCGTGGCACCCATCACTACGCGCAATTCCTGAAACCGTCCGAACTTGCCCGGCTGTTGCGACGGGCCGGCCTGGAGTTGGAGGATGTCTCGGGACTGGGCTACAACCCGTTGCAGCGCAAGGCGTGGCTCAGCCGTCTCACCGCGGTCAACTACTTGCTCAGCGCTCACAAGCCAGCATGAAATCGCTACCGGAAAACATCCAGGGCGTGTTGTTCGATCTGGACGGCACCTTGCTCGACAGCGCGCCCGATCTGTATGCCGCACTGGTCGCGCAGTGTGTGGAAGAGGGCGTGCCGCCGCCGCCGTATGCGCCGGTGCGTGAAGTGGTTTCGCGTGGTGCACGTGCTGTCCTGCGTTGTGCCTTCGCCGATCGGGGCGAGCCTGCGCTTGCTGAACTGGTGCCGCGTTATCTCGAGTTGTACCAGCAGGTGATGGCACAGCAGACCAGCGCGTTCGAAGGCATCGACGACCTGCTCGCGCGGATCGAAGCGCAGGGTCTGCGCTGGGGCATCGTCACCAACAAGGCGGCCTTCCTCACCGACGAGCTGGTCAACCGTATCGGCTGGGCCAGCCGCGCCAGCTCGGTGGTGTCCGGCGATACGCTGCCGGTGAAGAAGCCCGATCCGGCGCCAGTGCTGCTGGCCTGCGAGCGCGCCGGCGTGGAGCCGTCGCATTGCCTGTTCGTCGGCGACGATCGCCGCGACATCCAGGCTGGCACGGCTGCAGGCCTTTACACGGTCGCGGTGAGCTGGGGCTATCTGGACGGTGGCGATCCGCACACCTGGGGTGCCGACGCGGTGCTGGATCATCCGGCCGAGCTGGCCGATCTGCTGCAATTGCAACCGGTCGCCGCATGATCGAGCTGGTCGAACAAAATGCCCTAGAGCGTGCTCATGATCTCCCCGTAGCCCGCGCCGGGAGCTGTTTGCGCGCAGGCCAAGGAAGAACGAGGGAGTGTACGTCGGTACACGACCGAATGATGACGCCGGCATGCGGGCAAACAGACCCGGCCCGAAGGGTTGCCGTTGAGTGGCCGCCATGCGGCGGCGCGCGGCTTGACCTGACGGCCAGTCAGGCGCTGCGCCACGCACCACCACCTGACGGCCACTCAACGGCAACGCGAGCTGCGGGGAGATCATGAGCACGCTCTTACTGCAGGGCTTCATCGACAAGTGGCTGGCAGTGCAGCCACAGCAGCGCGTGGCGCTGGCGTTTGTCGATGGCCGTCGCTATCCCGGCCACGTCGCGCTGGCCGCGCTGGAGCAGGAGCTGCTCGGCGCCGCCTACGGCATCCGCGAACCCCAGGTGGCGGTGGCCAAGCTCAACTGGTGGGCCGAGGAGCTGAGCGGTGCTGCTGCCAGCGGCGGACGGCATCCGCTGACCCAGGTGCTGTTCGATGACGAACGTGCGCACGCCATCGCCAGCGATCTCTGGCTGGCGCCGGTGCTGGCCGCGATGGCCCAGCTGGAGCAGGGCACCGCCGCGGACTTTCCTGCCCAGCTCGATGCCGCGATGCCGCTGCACGGTGCGCTGGCTGCACTGGAAACCGCCTGGTGGTACGGCAGCGCGGCGTTGCCGGCGCGCGCGGCACGGGTCGCCACACTCAATCACCTGCTCTACGCGCTGCTGCGACTGGAGCAGGACGCCGATCGCGACCGCCTGCCACTGCCGATGGCACGGCTGGCGCGGCACGGCCTGAGTCGCGCGCAACTGCGTGCACCCGGTGAGGCGCGGCAGCAGGCGGTCAAGGCGCAACTGGACGATTTGCTGGCCAGCTGGCGCGGATCAGCAGCTCTGGCCGGGCCGCTCAGCGTGTTTCGCGCACTGGAGTCGCGTCACGGCAGCAAGCTGGCGCAGCGTGCCGTCCATACGGGAGATGCTCTGGCCACCTTGCAGGCGGGACAGCCGCATGCCGGTCTGGCCACCGCGTTGCAGGCATGGCAGGCCGCGCGGGCGTGGCACCGGCAGTTGCCCTGACTCATGCAAGACGCAGTGTTTCCGCCGCGCCACTATTGTGCAGCGGACTGCCTGCCCCAAACTTGATGAACTTCACGGCGACCTACATCGTCGATGCCAGGATTTCCCCATGCCGAACCAGGAAAATACCGCCCGCCTGCTCCCCGACGTTGCCGTCCATGCGCAGCCGCATCTCGCCGGCGCGTTGGACTGGGTCGGCATGGCCGATATCCAGGTGCCGGTACGTTTCGATGCCGGTGACGGCGATGTGCAGCGCGCCAGCGCGAAGGTCGGTGCCTTCGTCAACCTGAAGCGGCCGGACAAGCGCGGCATCCACATGTCGCGGCTGTACCTGCAGGTCGAGCAGGCGCTGAGTACGCAGACCCTCACCGCCGATTCGCTGCACGCGTTGCTGCGCGGTTTCCTGGATTCGCACAAGGATCTGTCCGATCGCGCCTGCCTCAGCATCCATTTCGAGCATCTGGTGCGCCGCCCTGCCTTGCGCAGCGAAAACAGCGGCTGGCGTGCGTATCCCGTCTGCATCGAAGCCAGCCTCACCGGTGACGATTTTCTGCTCGAATTCGGCACCGAAGTGGTTTATTCCTCCACCTGTCCGGCCTCGGCCGCACTGTCGCGCCAGCTGATCCAGGACCAGTTCGCCAGCGACTTCGATGCCGCCAGGCCGATCGACCACGCGGCCGTGCTGGCCTGGCTCGGCAGCGAGCACGGCATCGTCGCCACCCCGCACGCGCAGCGCAGCGTGGCGCGCCTGCGCATTCGCCCCGTGGCCGGCGCCGGTTTCCATCTGATCGACCTGATCGACCGCGTCGAACACGCACTCGGCACGCCGGTGCAGACGGCAGTGAAGCGCGAAGACGAACAAGCCTTCGCGCTCGCCAACGGCGGCAATCTGATGTTCTGCGAGGACGCCGCCCGGCGCATCCAGAAGGCGCTTGATGCCGACGCCGCGCTCAGCGATTTCCACATCCGCGTCGAGCATCAGGAAAGCCTGCATCCGCATGACGCCGTGGCGTATGCGAGCAAGGGGATCGAGGGCGGTTACGGCTCGACGCCATAATCGCCCGTTGCACAAAGCAGGCATGGGCCGCCGGCTTTTGATTCCATGATGGTGCGACAAGCTCGGTTGGTAGTGACCACCTTGCTACTCGGTGGTCGACCGCCAGCCACACACATTGTCGCCAATCACCTGCTGGCCGGGGGGCGGCCATCGAGATCGCCAGCAATGGCCTCGATGTCGCCCTGCTTCACGCGCAGCTCGACATGGGAGCGGGTCTTGGTTGACGAGTTCGGCGTTCTTGATCGCCAGTCAATGGATATCGGGAGAATCTCCCTGGCAGCGACAGCGGGGATAATGGAAGTGTTCGGGTACCGGGTCCTCACCACCGGTGCACAGTGGCTGGCAGCGTAGCAGCCGCCAGCCGGCCAGCAGGCTGCCGCGCCATGGGCCGAAGCGCGCGACCGCAATCCGTGCATAATCGGAGCAACTGGGGTGGAATCGGCAGCGTTGTCCGAGCAATGGGCTGAGCCAGCGCTTGTACAAACGCAGCAACCACAGTATCAAGCGGGTCAGGAAATTCATGTTGCCGGAACGGCTTGAAGCATGTAAGTGGTACAAGTATTCCAGAAGCATGCTTGCCGGTGTAGAACACATGGGCTATAACACCCGGCCGCCACGGCCAAAAACGGTGAAGGGATATGGCGAAAACGACACGTAATTCGACTGCCACCAAGGCGCAGAAAGGGAAGACTCCGGCTACCAAGGCCGGTAAGCCGAAAGCAGCTGCCACAAAGGGGCGGACCGTGAAGAGCGCCAAGACACCCGCAAAGAAAACCGTGAGCAAACCAGTCGCCAAGGCGGCAGCGAAGAAAGTCGCGGCCAAACCGGCGAAACCGGTCGCCAAGCCGGCGCCCAAAAAGGTCGTGGCCAAGGTACAACCGAAAAAAGCCGCTCCGGGCAAGAAAGTCGTCGCCAAGAAGGTCGTGGCAAAAAAGCTTGCCGTCAAGAAGATTGCCGTCAAAAAGCCGGTGCTGAAGAAGGCTGCTGTCAAGGGCACCAAGGTCAAGAGCGGCGTCCTCAAGAAATCGACTGCGAAACCCGTCACCAAGCCAGTAGCCAAGAAAACCGCGGCGCCCGCCAAGCCGGCGGTGAAGCATGTCGCGAAACCGGCCAAGCCAGTTCATGTTGCAGCCAAGCCTGTTGCCAAACCGGCAGCCAAGGCTGCTCCCGCCCCGGTACCGGTCGTCAAAAGCGTATCCCCGTCACCCGCCAGCACCCTCTTCAAGGGCAAGGTGGCGAGTGCCACCGCCATGGTGACACCGCGAGCAGCTCCGGCTGCCGCGAGTCATGCCTCCTCTCACAAAAATCAGAAAAACTCGTCGTCCTCAATGAATAAACTTGCTGCAAAAAACCTCGACAACGGCATCACCCGGGAGGATGGGCGTTACGCGCTGCCGTCCACCAGTACGATCACCTTGCCCAAGGGCTATCACCCTTCGAGCAAAGAGGAGTACATGAACCCGATGCATCTGGCCTACTTCCGCAACAAGCTGCGCGACTGGCGCGATCAGCTGGTGGAGGAGTCGCGCCAGACCATGGAAAACCTGCGTGATGAAGTGCGTGATGTCGGCGATGAGGCCGAGCGCGCCACCCGCGAGACCGAGAACTCGCTGGAGCTGCGCACGCGCGACCGCTATCGCAAGCTGATCTCCAAGATCGACAAGGCGCTGCGCCGTATCGAGGAAGGCAGCTACGGTTTCTGCGAGGAAACCGACGAGGAGATCGGCATCGATCGTCTCGATGCGCGCCCGATCGCCACGCTGTCGCTGGACGCGCAGGAGCGCCGCGAACACCTGCAGAAGCAGATGGGCGACTGAATCGAACCGGTCGATTCACACGGATACGGATGAAGCAAAAACCCCGCATCGTGCGGGGTTTTTGCTTTTCATGGCCCGGGTGTGTAGCAGGCGAGGTTACGGTGCCGGGTCAGGCGCCAATGCCTGCGCCGCGTACCCCCTCAGTTTCGCCAGCATGGCAGCGAGGCCGTTCGAGCGGGTTGGCGAGAGGTGCTTGGCCAGCCCGATCGTGGCGATGAATTCCGGTTCGGTGGCAACGATTTCCTTTGCGCTGCGATCCGAATAGACGCGCAGTACCAAGGCGATCAGGCCGGACACGATGGCCGAGTCACTGATCGCCTCGAAGTGCATCTTCGAGGCATCGCCGCTGGGCACCAGCCAGACCATCGACTGGCAGCCGTGCACGCGGTACTGCTCGGTCTTCCCGGTTTCGGGAAACGCCGGCAATTGCTTGCCGAGGTCGATCAGGTACTGGTAGCGCTCGGTCCAGTCGCCGAAGAAGGCGAATTCCTCGGCGATGTCGAGTTGTGCCTGGGCGGCGCTGGAGGTGGCGATGACGTTCATGGGGGCATTATCGCGCAGCGCGCATGAACCCGTGAAATGGTTGCGCATCCGTCATTCCAGTCGGGGCCGGAATGACGGATGCGCAGTCTCAGCTTTTCTGCACGCTCCACCGGGTGCCCTGCGCGCCATCCTCGATCACGATGCTCATGGCGGCCAGTTCGTCGCGGATCGCATCGGCACGCTTGAAGTCGCGCGCGGCACGGGCACTGCGGCGCTCCTCCAGCAAGGCTTCGATCCGCGCGGCATCCACCGGCTGCTCGCCGCCGCGCTTGAACCACGCTTCCGCGTCCTGCTGCAGCAGGCCCAGCAGGGCTCCACCACCGAGCAAGGCGGCCTTTGCCTCGGCCGTGCCGGTCTGGCGTGCGGCATCGGCAAGCACAGCCAGCTCGGCCAGTGCCTGCGGCGTGTTGAGGTCATCGCACAGTGCCGCTTCCACCCCCGTGGGCACCGGCAGCGTCCCGGCGGGCAACTCGATATCGGCCAGATCGCGCAGCACGCGATACCAGCCGTCCAGGGTGCTCACGGCCTGCGCGATGGCACTCTCGGACCAGTCCAGCGGCTGCCGGTAGTGGCCGCGCAGCAGCAGCAGGCGCAGCGCCTCCGGCGCGTGAAGTTTCAGCAGTTCATGTACCAGCAGCACATTGCCCAGCGACTTCGACATCTTGCGGCCGTCGAAGGTGAGCATGCCGTTGTGCATCCACCAGCGTGCGAACAGCTTGCCGCCGTGCGCACAGGTGGACTGGGCGACTTCGTTCTCGTGATGCGGGAACAGCAGGTCGACACCGCCCGCATGGATGTCGATGGTTTCGCCCAGATGCGCTGCGCTCATCGCCGAGCATTCGATATGCCAGCCCGGGCGGCCGATGCCCCACGGACTGTCCCAGCCCGGCAGTTCAGGCGTCGAGGGTTTCCACAGCACGAAGTCGGCGGGATGCTTCTTGTAGGGAGCCACCTCGACGCGGGCGCCGGCAATCAGCTCCTCGGTATCGCGGCCGGACAACGCGCCATAGTCCGGATAGGTTCCGACGTCGAACAGCACATGGCCTTCCGCCGCGTAGGCATGGCCGCCGGCGATCAGGTTTTCGATCATCGTGATGATCTGCCCGATATGGGCGGTTGCGTGTGGCTCGATGTCGGGTGGCGCGATGCCGAGGCCAGCCATGTCCTCGCGGTAGGCCTGGGCGAACTTGCCGGTGATCGTGCCGATCTCGACACCTTGTTCCAGCGCGGCAGCGTTGATCTTGTCGTCCACGTCGGTGATGTTGCGGGCGTACAGCACCTGCGGGTAATGCCGACGCAGCAGCCGCGCCAGCACGTCGAACACCACCGGGCCGCGCGCGTTGCCGATATGCACGTAGTTGTAGACCGTGGGGCCGCACAGATACATCGTCACTCGTGCCGGATCGAGCGGTTCGAAAGCTTCGGTACGGCGTGTCCGGCTGTTGTAGAGAGAAATCGGCATGGAGGGGAAGTCCGCAGCGTGGGCCGCGCGCTTGCGGGGCGCGATCGGCCCGGCATATTAACAAGGTGTAAGCAGAATGGTTGCGTAAGGTTAACTCTAAGCCTGTATTCAGCGTGAATTTGCTGAAATGTGTTCAGTGCGTGCACAGGCACGTTTGGCGTTTCTGATGGGAGGTCGCAATGACCAAGTTATGGCTCTCCGCACTGGTTCTGGCCTTGATGGCTTCCAGTGCATATGCGCAGGATGCACGTTACCCGCCACCCGGTCCGCCCCCGGGCAGCGATGACAATGCCCACTATGGATGGGCTGACGTACTGCGCGCGGATCCTGTGCAGGGCGTCACGCGTACGAATGTCCCGCAACAGCAGTGCTATGACCAGCAGGTCGTGCAACACAACCCGGGCAACAGCGCGGCCGGTACGGTACTCGGTGCCGTGATCGGTGGTGTGCTGGGACACACGATCGGCAAGGGCGACGGTCGCACGGCGGCCACCGTGGGAGGCGCCGTGGTCGGAGGTGCGGTAGGCAACCGCGTGTCGGATCAGGGGGGCGATTACCAGACCACCCAGACCACCTGCAGCCAGGTCAATACGGTGAGCGAACAGCGCCGGATCATCGGCTATGACGTGGAATACCGTTATCGTGGCGAGGTGTATACGTCGCGGCTGAACTACGATCCGGGCGAGCGCCTGCGCGTGCGGGTGCAGGTCGATCCGGCTGACTGATCCACCACTCACATCGCCGCCTTCGGGCGGTGATGTCGTCAGGGGGTTCAAGATTTTGTTGCATGGCAGCGAAATTGCCGCCATCATGTGTGTCAACCATCTGGAACCCTGCATGTCCGCAGCCGTCTATACCGCCACCGTACTTACCAGCGCCCGCGCGGCTGCTGGCATGACGTCGCGTGCGCGCCGACCGTTGTATCGACATTCGGCCGGGTAGGCTGTCGCGCGCGTTTCATGTGTATCGACGATAAAACCCGGCCTGTGTGCCGGGTTTTTTGTTTTCGGATTTTGATTTCACGCGGCGGGAGCCGCAGGGAAAAGATCGATGACCATTCGCCACTTCCTCACCACCCAGGATTACAGCCGCGCCGAGATCGATGCGCTGCTGGAGCAGGCCGCCGCGTTCAAGCGCTCGCCGCGCGGCCAGCAGCTGGCCGGCAAATCCGTCGCGCTGATGTTCTTCAATCCGTCGATGCGTACGCGCACCAGCTTCGAGCTGGGCGCGTTCCACCTGGGTGGCCATGCGATCGTGCTGTCGCCGGGCAAGGACGCGTGGCCGATCGAGTTCGAGGTGGGCAGCGTGATGGACGGTGATACGGAAGAGCACATCGCCGAAGTGGCGCGGGTGCTGTCGCGTTACGTCGACCTGATCGCGGTGCGCGCCTTCCCGAAGTTCCAGGACTGGGCAGTGGATCGCGAGGACAAGGTGATCAAGGCGTTCGCGCAGTACGCCACCGTGCCGGTGATCAACATGGAGACGATCACCCACCCCTGCCAGGAACTGGCCCACGCGCTGGCGATGAAGGAACACCTCGGCAGCCTGCAGAACAAGAAGTACGTGCTGACCTGGACCTACCATCCGAAGCCGCTGAACACCGCGGTGGCGAATTCGGCGCTGTTGATCGCGACGAAGATGGGCATGGACGTGACCCTGTTGTGCCCCACGCCGGACTACGTGCTGGACGAGCGCTACATGGAGTTCGGACGTCTGAACGCAGAACAGAACGGGGGCTCGCTCAAGGTCAGCCACAACATCGAGGAAGCCTACACTGATGCTGATGTGGTCTACGCCAAGAGCTGGGGTGCGCTGCCGTTCTTCGGCCGCTGGGAGCAGGAGAAGCCGATCCGCGACGCGCACAAGCACTTCATCGTCGACGAGGCGAAGATGGCGCTGACCAACCACGGCCTGTTCAGTCACTGCCTGCCGTTGCGCCGGAACATCAAGGCTACCGACGCCGTGATGGATTCGCCCGCCTGCATCGCCATCGACGAGGCCGAGAACCGCCTGCACGTGCAGAAGGCGGTGATGGCGTCGTTGATGGCCGGTCGTTGAGATTCTTTCTTTAGGGAAGCTCCATGTACACACCCAGCTATTTCAAGGAAGCGCGAATCGAAGCCCTGCACGGGCTGATGCGTGATTTTCCGTTCGCCACGGTGGTGATCCATACGGATGCCGGGCTGGTAGCCAACCACCTGCCGTTCGAGCTGGTCGGCGACGACCTGCTGCATGGACACGTCGCGCGCGGCAATGAACTGCGGCAGGCGGATGGCGCCGAGGTGTTGCTGATCTTCCGCGGACCGGACGGCTATATCAGTCCGAACTGGTATCCGAGCAAGCACGAGACCGGCCGCGAGGTGCCGACCTGGAACTATGCGGTAGTGCATGTGCATGGCCGGCTGCGCGTGGTCGAGGATGCGGTCTGGCTGCGCAAGCTGCTGGAGACGTTGACCGATCGGCATGAGTCGGGATTGCCGGCGCCATGGAAGGTGTCGGATGCGCCCGCAGATCACATCGAGAAGTCGTTGCGCGGCATCGTCGGTCTGGAGATCGCGATCGACCGCATCGAGGGCAAGTTCAAGCTGAGCCAGAACCATCCCGAAGCCAATCGCCTCGGCGTGATCGGCGGTTTGCGGTTGCGTGATGGGGATGGCGACGCGGAACTGGCCGATCTCATGGCCGAACAAGAGGGTTCCCACTCGTGAGCAGCGGACATCGGCACCACTATCGCGTCGACGTGGCATGGACCGGCAATCTCGGCAGCGGCACGGACGGTTATCGCAATTACAGCCGCGACCACGAGATCCGCATCGTCGGCAAGCCGACGTTGGCCGGTTCATCCGATCCCACGTTCCGCGGTGACGCTGCCCGGCACAACCCGGAAGACATGCTGGTAACCGCGCTGTCCACCTGCCACATGCTGTCGTACTTGCACATGGCCACGGTGGCGGGCGTGGTGGTGACGGCCTATAGCGATGCTGCCGAAGGCACGATGGCGACCGAAGGCGATGGTGGTCGCTTCGTCGAGGTGGTGCTGCATCCCACGGTGACCATCAGTGCGGCCAGCGACCCGGCCAAGGCTGCGGCCGCACATGACGATGCGCACCATGCCTGTTTCATCGCCAATTCCATGAATTTCCCGGTGCGCTGCGAACCGCGCATCGTGATCGCATCTGTCTGATCAATTCTCTTTCCAGGATCTGCAAGCCATGAGCAAAGACATCGTTCTCGCGTTTTCCGGTGGTCTCGACACCAGTTTCTGCGTGCCTTACCTGAAAGAGCGCGGCTGGGCCGTGCACACGGTGTTCGCCGATACCGGTGGCGTGGATGCCGATGAGCGCGCCTATATCGAGCAGCGCGCCAAGGAGTTGGGTGTAGCCAGTCATGTCACTGTCGACGGTGGCCCTGCGATCTGGGAGGGCTTCGTGAAGCCGTTTGTGCAGGCGGGCGAGGGCTACCAGGGCCAGTACCCGTTGCTGGTTTCCGATCGTTACCTGATCGTCGATGCAGCGATCAAGCGCGCTGCCGAGCTGGGCACCCGCGCCATTGCGCATGGCTGCACCGGCATGGGCAACGACCAGGTGCGCTTCGACCTCACGGTGAAGGCGCTGGGCGACTACGAGATCGTGGCACCGATCCGCGAGATCCAGAAGGAGCACACGCAGACCCGCGCCTACGAACAGAAGTACCTGGAAGACCGCGGCTTCGGCGTGCGCGCCAAGCAGCAGGCCTACACCATCAACGAGAACCTGCTCGGCCTGACCATGTCCGGCGGCGAGATCGACAAGTGGCAGGCGCCGGGCGAGGGTGCGGTGGGCTGGTGCAAGCCGCGCGCCGAATGGCCGTCCAAATCGCTGCGCGTGAAGATCGGCTTCGTCAGGGGCGAGGCGGTGACGCTGGACGGCGAGAAGATCGCCGGTCACGTCATGCTGGCCAAGTTGAACGGCCTGTTCGCCCAGTATGGCGTCGGCCGCGGCATCTACACCGGCGACACCACGATCGGCCTGAAGGGCCGCATCATCTTCGAGGCGCCGGGCCTGACCGTGCTGCTTGCCGCGCATCGCGCGCTGGAAGAGGCGGTGCTGTCCAAGCAGCAGAACCGCTTCAAGCCCGAGGTGGCACGCAAGTGGGTGGAAATCGTGTACGAGGGTTTCTTCCACGATCCGCTGAAGACCGACCTGGAAGCCTTCCTTGCGTCGAGCCAGTCCACCGTCAACGGTGAAGTGATGCTGGAAACCGGCGGCGGCATCGTCAACGCCGTCGCGGTCGAGTCCAGGCATATCCTCAACGCCAAGGGGGCCACCTACGCGCAGTCGGCCGACTGGGGCGTGGAGGAGGCCGAGGGCTTCATCAAGCTGTTCGGCATGAGCAGCACGCTGTGGGCCGAGGTCAATCGCCCTGCGGGCAAGGGCGATTGACCGCATGGGCGCTTTGCAGATAACCACGGACAAGGAGCGGCTCGATATCGGGCTGATCCATCGTTTCCTCTCCACCGAGGCCTACTGGAGCAGCGGCATCCCGCGCGCGACGGTGGAACGGGCAATTGCCGGCTCGCTGTGCTTCGGCGGCCACCTCGACGGGCGTCAGGTGGCGTTCGCGCGGGTGGTTACCGATGGCGCCACCTTCGGCTATCTGGCGGATGTGTTCGTGCTGCCGGAACATCGCGGACAAGGCTATGCCAGGGCACTGACGGCGGCTGTCATGGCACACCCGCAACTGCAGGGGTTGCGCCGTTTCAGCTTGGCCACCAGCGACGCGCACGGGCTGTATGCCGCCTTCGGTTTCGCCGCACCGGCACAGCCGCAGACCTTGATGGAAAAACTCGATCCGGACGTCTACACAAGAGCGCCAGGCAGGCCATGAACCCGCTACTCCAATCCACACTGGAACATCTGAAGGCGCTGGTCGGCTTCGACACGCGCAATCCGCCGCGTGCGATCGGCACCGGCGGCATGTTCGATTACCTGCGTGCGCAACTGCCCGGTTTCAAGGTGAAGGTGACCGACTACGGCGCTGGCGCGGTGACCTTGCATGCCGTGCGCGGCGAGCCGAAGTACCTGTTCAACGTGCATATGGACACGGTGCCGGATTCGCCGCACTGGACGGCGAATCCGCACGAGCTGCGCGTGACCGCGGACAGTGCGATCGGCCTCGGTGCCTGCGACATCAAGGGCGCGGCGGCAGCCTTGCTCGCGGTGGCGAATGCCACCGACGGCCCGCTGGCGCTGCTGCTTTCCACCGATGAGGAAGCGAATGATCCGCGCTGCATTGCCGGTTTTCTCAGTGAACCGCATGAGTACCAGGCAGTCGTCGTGGCCGAGCCGACCAGGGCGGAAGCCGTACTCGCACATCGGGGCATCCAGTCGGTGCTGATGCGCTTCGTTGGTCATGCAGGCCACGCGTCGGGCGAACAGAAACCCAGCGACAGCGCGTTGCACCAGACGGTGCGCTGGGGCGATGCCGCGCTGGATTTCGTGGCCGCGCAATCGCACGAGCGCTTTGGCGGTCTCACCGGTCTGCGCTTCAACATCGGCCGCATCGAGGGCGGCATCAAGGTGAACATGATTGCGCCGACGGCGGAGGTGCGCTTCGGCTTCCGTCCGCTGCCGACGATGGACCCGGATCAGCTTTTGCAGCGCTTCCAGGCACTGGTGGAACCGCCGCCGGTGGAGTTCAGCGAAACCTTTCGTGGCGCCTCCTTGCCGGCCGGCGATACCGCTCGCGCCGAGGAACGCCGGCTGGCCGCACGCGACATCGCCGACGAACTGGAGTTGCCGATCGGCAACGCGGTGGACTTCTGGACCGAGGCGGCACTGTTCTCCGCCGCCGGCTACATCGCCTTCGTCTACGGTCCCGGTGACATCGCCCAGGCGCACAGCGCCGACGAATGGGTCGCGCTCGACCAGTTGCAGCAGTACGCAGAAACCATCTACCGGATCGTTGACAGTGGAAACGCATAAGCACACAAGAAAGACCATCGTGCGCCTGCTCTCGAGCATGGGTAGCGCGAAGGAGATCCAGCAGTATCTCAAGCGCTTCTCCGAACTCGATGCCAAGCGCTTCGCGGTGGTGAAGGTGGGTGGGGCCGTGCTGCGCGACGAACTGGCCGATCTCGCCTCGTCGCTGACCTTCCTGCAGCAGGTCGGGCTCACTCCGATCGTGCTGCATGGCGCAGGTCCACAGCTGGATGAGGAACTGTCCGCAGCTGGTATCGAGAAGCACACCGTAGGCGGTTTGCGCGTCACGTCGCCCAAGGCGCTCGGCATCGTGCGGCGCGTGTTCCAGCAGCAGAACCTGAAGCTGGTCGAGGCGTTGCAGTCGATGGACACGCGCGCCACCTCGGTAGCGACAGGTGTGTTCATGGCCAGCTATCTCGATCGCGATACCTACGGCCAGGTCGGCAAGGTGGAAAGCATCAATCTGGCGCCGATCGAGGCCAGTCTGCGTGCGGGTTCCATCCCGGTGATCGCCAGCCTCGGCGAGACCGACGAAGGACAGATCCTCAACATCAATGCCGACTTCGCCGCCAACGAACTGGTGCGCGTGCTGCAGCCGTACAAGATCGTGTTCCTCACCGGCACCGGTGGTCTGCTCGATGGCGAAGGCAGGCTGATCGATTCGATCAACCTGTCCACCGAGTACGAGCACCTGATGGAGCAGCCGTGGATCAATGGTGGCATGCGCCTGAAGCTGGAGCAGATTGCCGACCTGTTGTCCGGCCTGCCGCTGACCTCGTCGGTGTCGATCACCCGGCCGTCCGAACTGGCCAAGGAGCTGTTCACCCACAAGGGTTCGGGCACGCTGGTGCGGCAAGGCGAGCGGGTGCTGACCTTCGACTCATGGGAAGGTATCGACCAGGCACGGATGCGCACGCTGATCGAATCGAGCTTCGGTCGCATCCTGGTGCCGGATTATTTCGAACGCACGCGGCCACTGCGCGTCTACGTGAGCGAGAACTACCGCACCGCGATGATCCTCACCGAAGAAGGCGGCTTGCCGTATCTGGACAAGTTCGCCGTACTCGACGACGCACAGGGCGAGGGTCTCGGACGTGCCGTGTGGCAAGTGATGCGTGAGGAAAACCCGCAGCTGTTCTGGCGCTCGCGCCACGGCAACCCGGTCAACCCTTTCTACTATGCCGAATCGGATGGTTGCCTCAAGCAGCCGAATTGGAAGGTGTTCTGGTACGGCATCCACGATTTCGACACGATTGCCCGCTGCGTCGCGCATTGCGCACAGCGGCAGCCGACACTGACGGATTGAGTCATGAGCACGAACAGGAAAAGCATCGGCATCGTCGGCGCGCGCGGGCATACCGGCGCAGAACTGATCCGCCTGATCGCGGCGCATCCGGCGCTGGAGCTGGCCTTCGTCTCTTCGCGCGAGCTGGACGGGCAGCGGGTGGACGCACACGTGCCGGAGTACCACGGCGAACTGCGTTACAGCGCACCGGCACATGAAGACCTGCCAAGGCTGGGTGCCGACGTGGTGATTCTTGCCTTGCCCAATGGCAAGGCTGCTGCCTGCGTGGCGGCGTTTGACGAAGCCGGCATCGATCCGATGATCGTCGACCTGTCTGCCGATTATCGTTTCGATCCGGCCTGGTATTACGGCTTGCCGGAGCTGACCCGCGACAAGTGGCGCGGTGAGAGGCGGATCAGCAATCCGGGCTGCTACGCCACCGCGATGCAGCTTTCGATCGCACCGCTGAAGGATCTGCTGGCCGCACCGCCGGTGTGCTTCGGCGTCTCCGGCTATTCCGGTGCGGGCACCACGCCGTCGGACAAGAACGATCCGGACAAGCTGCGCGACAACCTGATGCCGTACGCGCTTACCGGCCACATGCACGAGAAGGAGGCGTCGTTCCGTCTCGGCGTACCGGTGGAGTTCATGCCGCACGTGGCGCCGCATTTCCGTGGACTCACCGTCACCACCAACCTGTATCTGTCGCGGCCGTTGAAGCGCGAGGACGTGCTGGCCCGTTTTCATGCGGCCTACGATCATGAAAAACTGGTGGCCGTGCTGGACGAGGCGCCCTGGGTGAGCCGTATCGCGCACCAGCACCACGCCGAGATCGGCGGTTTCGCCTTGTCGGCCGATGGCAAACGCGTGGTGATCGTGGCGACGCTGGACAACCTGCTGAAGGGCGCGGCGACGCAGGCGATGCAGAACATCAACCGCGCGATCGGTTGTGACGAGATGGCGGGCATTCCGCGACCGTGATGCGCCTGTGCGCGTCGCCACCGGTCTGCCCACTCACTCGTCAGGAACCTTCGCCATGCATCTGTCCCGCTACCTGCTTCCCACCCTCAGGGAAAATCCCGCTGAGGCGCAGATCGCCTCGCATCGCCTGATGCTGCGGGCCGGGCTGATCCAGCAGGAAGCCGCCGGCATCTACGCCTGGCTGCCGATGGGGCTGCGCGTGCTGCGCAAGATCGAGGGCATCGTGCGCGAGGAGATGGATCGTGCCGGCGCGCTGGAACTGCTGATGCCGACCCTGCAGCTGGCCGAGCTGTGGCGCGAGAGCGGCCGCTACGATGCGTACGGGACGGAGATGCTGCGCCTGCGCGACCGGCATGAGCGTGAGCTGCTGTATGGACCGACCAACGAGGAGATGGTCACCGACATCTTCCGCACCCATGTGCGTTCGTACCGTGACCTGCCGATGACCCTCTATCAGGTGCAGTGGAAGTTTCGCGACGAGCAGCGCCCGCGTTTCGGTGTGCTGCGCGGTCGCGAGTTCCTGATGAAGGACGGCTATTCCTTCGACCTGGATGAGGCCGGCGCGCGGCGTGCTTACCAGCGCATGTTCGTCACATATCTGCGCATGTTCGCCCGCATGGGCATTACCGCGATTCCGATGCGTGCCGAGACCGGGCCGATCGGTGGCGACCTGTCGCATGAGTTCCTGGTATTGGCCGAGACGGGTGAGTCGGCGGTGTATTGCGACCGCGATCTGCTGACGCTGCCGACGCCAGGGGACGACGTGGACTACAGCGGCGATCTCGATGCGTTGATCCAGCCCTGGACCACGCCCTACGCGGCGACCGGGGATGTGCACGACGCGGCGCGTTTCGAACGCGAGGTGCCGGACGAACGGCGTGTGCGTACGCGCGGCATCGAGGTGGGGCAGATTTTCTATTTCGGCACCAAATATGCCGAGCCGATGAAGGCGCGGATCACCGGCGGAGATGGCGTGGAGCGGCCGATCCACGGTGGCTGCTACGGCGTGGGGGTGTCGCGCCTGGTCGGAGCCATCATCGAGGCCAGCCACGACGAACATGGCATCGTCTGGCCCGATGCGGTGGCGCCATTTCAGGTCGGCCTGATCAATCTGCAGGTCGGTGACGCCACGAGCGATGCCGCATGCGAGACACTGCATGCGCAACTCGGTGCCGCCGGCCTCGATGTGCTTTACGACGATACCGGTGAACGCGCCGGCGGCAAGTTCAAGAACATGGACCTGATCGGCCTGCCGTGGCAGGTGATCGTCGGTCCCCGTGGCCTGAAGGACGGGAAGGTGGAGCTGAAGCGTCGCGCGACCGGTGCACGCGAGCTGTTACCCATCGATGCCGTTCTGGACAGGCTGGCATCGGCCTGAAGCATTCCCGCTTGAAGCAATCCCGGAAAGACGACCCTCAAGAAGACGATCATGACGCAACCACTCTGGCAGAAATCGAACATCAAGATCGACGCGCGCATCATGCAGTTTCTCGCCGGCGACGACGTGTTGCTGGATCGCGAGTTTTTCCTGCACGACATCACGGCCAGCAAGGCGCATGTGGAAGGGCTGGCCAACATCGGCGTGGTAAGCACCGATGAGGCCGTCGCGCTCAAGCGCGAGCTGGATGCGCTGGCTGGCGATTTCCGGTCCGGTGCCTTTGTGCTGGACGAGCGTTACGAAGACGGCCATTCGGCGATCGAGGCCCGGCTCACCGAGCGACTCGGCGATGCCGGGCGCCGGGTGCACACCGGGCGCAGCCGCAACGACCAGATCCTGGTCGCCACCCGGCTGTGGCTGAAGGACAAGCTCGCCGCGCTTGAAGTGCACTGCCGCGACATCGCGAAAGTCTGCCTCGAGCGTGCGGCACAACCTGCGCTGCCGTTGCCGGGCTATACCCATCTGCAGCGCGCGGTGGTGTCGTCCACGGCGATGTGGTTTGCCGGTTTTGCCGAAGGGTTCATCGACAACGCCTGGCGTGCAAGGCAAACCGCCGGCTGGATCGATGCGAACCCGCTCGGCACCGCCGCCGGTTACGGCGTGAACCTGAAGCTCGATCGCGAACATACCACCCAGGCGCTGGGCTTTGCGCGCATGCAGGTCAGTCCGATCTACGCGCAGCTGTCGCGCGGCAAGTTCGAGATGGCGGTGCTCGAGGCGATCGCCAGCGCACTGCTCGACCTGCGCCGGCTGGCGTGGGACCTGTCGCTGTTCACTACGGCCGAGTTCGATTTCGTGAAGCTGCCGGCGGAGTACACCACCGGCAGCTCGATCATGCCGAACAAGCGCAACCCCGACGTGGTGGAACTGCTGCGCGCCAGTTACGCCAGCGTCGCCGCTGCGCGCACCGAGATCGAGCAGCTGCTGTCGCTGCCGTCCGGCTACCAGCGCGACCTGCAGTTCTCCAAGGGCTCGCTGTTCCACGGATGCCGCCATGGTCTTGCTGCGCTGGAACTGGTGCCTGACCTGCTGGCACGCATGCAGTGGAACGAGGCGTCGATGCGGGCATCGATCGAGCCGGCGATGTACGCCACCGACGTGGCCATCGAGCAGGCCGCCGCCGGCGTGCCGTTTCGCGATGCCTATCGCGCGGCGGCGGAGGCAGCCAGTGCGGCCGGGCAGGGGCGTACGCCCGAGGGCAGCCTCGCGGCACGCGTGTCGCCGGGTGCAGGCCATGATTTGCGACTGGATCTGCTGCAGAAGCGGCTTGATCAACTGGAAGGCTAGACGGGAGACGGCATGGCCGCGATCAGCACGGGGAACGCCGAACACTACCGCTGGGGCGAGAGCTGCGATGGCTGGCATCTGCTCGCCGGCGATGACTTGAGCGTGATCGAGGAGCGTATGCCGCCTGGCACGGTAGAGCAGCGTCATCGGCATGCGCGGTCGCGCCAGTTCTTCTACGTGCTGCAGGGCGAGGCCATGCTGGAGCTGGACGGCACGCGGCATCGGCTGCAGCGCGGCGATGGCCTGCATGTGCCACCTGGCGCGGCACATCAGATGCACAACGAGAGCCTGAGCGACGTGCGTTTCCTGGTGATCTCCGCGCCGAAGAGTCACGGTGATCGCACGCCGGCTCCGCTGACGGAGGAGACCACATGAGCCTCCCCGCCGGGCTTTCCGAACAGGTGCTGCCACGCTGGCGCCGCGCCGTGCTGAAGGTGGGAAGCAACCTGCTCGCCGCCGACGGTGGTGGGCTTACGCCGCGTTACGCCGAGGCGCTGGCCGCGTTCATCGCTGCCAGTCACGCCGATGGCCGCCAGGTGGTGCTGGTGTCCTCCGGCGCCGTGGCGGCGGGTCGTGCGTTGCTGCGCGAGCGTCAGTCCGCCGGCGACGCACTGGTCGCGAAGCAGGCGCTGGCCGCCTTGGGCCAGGCGCCGATGATCGCGCTATGGCAATCGCTGTCGGCGCGGCCGGTGGCGCAGGTGCTGCTGACCCACGACGACCTGCGCAATCGCCGCCGCTATCTCAATGCCCGCGCCACCCTGCGTGAGCTGCTGACGCTGGATGTGCTGCCGGTGGTGAACGAGAACGACACGGTGGCGGTGGACGAGCTGAAGCTCGGCGACAACGACAACCTCGCCGCGATTGTCGCCGCGCTGGTCGATGCCGACCTGCTGTTGATCGCCTCCGATGTCGATGCACTGTACAGCGCCGATCCACGGTGTGATCCCGCCGCAACACCGATCGGCCATGTCGCTGCGCTGACACCGCAGATCATGGCGATGGCCGGTGGCAGCGGCAGTACGGTGGGCACCGGTGGCATGCGCACCAAGCTGGAAGCGGCCGCAAAGGCCGCCGCGGCCGGTATTTCCACCCTGCTGTTCAGCGGCCGTGACGCGGCGACCGTGCAGGCGTTGCGGCACGATCGCTTGCGCGGCACCCTGATCGCCGCCGCGAGCAGCCGCATGCAGGCGCGCAAATACTGGTTGCGGCATGCACCTGCTGCGCCGGGGCATATCCGCATCGATGCAGGCGCCGGGCAGGCGCTGGCCGGTGGCCGTGTCTCGCTGCTGCCGGGCGGGGTGCTCGGTGCGGATGGCGAATTCCATCGCGGTGATCTGGTGGAGATTGTCGATGCTGCCGGACGTCCGATCGCCCGCGGCCTCAGCCAGTACGGTGCTGCCGAGGTGCGCCGGTTGATCGGGCGGCACAGTCGCGAGATCGAAAGCGTGCTCGGTTACAGCTATGGGGCCGAGGTGGTCCATCGCGATGATCTTGCCATCGTAAGTGATGTGGAGACGGACGCATGAGCGGGATTCGCCAGCTTGCCCTGGCTTGCCGTGATGCCGCGCCGGTCATTGCCGCGCTCGGCAGCGAAGCCAAGCGTGCCTTGCTGCGCGACATGGCCGCTGCACTGGAGGCGCGGTCTGGTGATGTATTGGCCGCGAACGCGCGCGACATGCAGCTGGCGGAGGAAAAAGGCGTGCAGGGCGCCATGCTTGATCGCCTGCGATTGGACGCTCCGCGTGTCGCCGCCATCGCCAATGCACTGCGCGAAGTGGCTGACTTGCCTGATCCGGTCGGCGTGGTGACGCGTCGCGAGACACGGCCGAACGGCCTGTCCATCGAGCGCGTGCGCATTCCGCTTGGCGTGGTGGCGATGATCTACGAGGCGCGCCCCAACGTGACTGCCGACGCCGCAGCACTGTGTCTGATGGCCGGCAACGGCGTGATCCTGCGTGGTGGCTCGGAGGCACTGCATTCCAACAGCGCCATCGCCAAGGCCTTGTGTGGAGTGCTGGAATCCCATGGCATACCGGCGGCCGCGCTGACCCTGATCGAAGACCTGCGCCGCGAGACGATGATCGAGCTGCTCCAGCTCACCGACATCGTCGATCTCGCCATCCCGCGTGGTGGCGAAGGCCTGATCCGATTCGTCGCCGAGCACGCGCGCGTACCGGTGATCAAGCACTACAAAGGCGTCTGTCATCTGTATGTGGATCGCGCCGCTGACCTCGATCTGGCGCTGAACCTGCTGATCGACGGCAAGACCTCGCGTCCCGGTGTATGCAACGCACTGGAAACCCTGCTGGTGCATCGTGATGTCGCCGAGGTGTTTCTGCCACGAGCGGCCACAGCCTTGCACGAACGCGGCGTGGAGTTGCGCGGCGACGAGCGCAGCCGCGCGGTTGCGCCGGACATGCAGGTTGCCAGCGACGACGACTATGCAGCCGAATTCCTGGATCTGATTCTCGCTGTACGCGTGGTTGACGATCTCGATGACGCGACCGCGCATATCCACCGCTACGGTTCCGATCACACCGAAGTGATCGCCACCCGCGACGAGACCATGGCGCGGCGTTTCGTGCAGGCGATCCGTTCGGCTGTCGTCATGGTCAACGCCTCTTCGCGCTTCAGCGATGGCGGCGAACTGGGCCTCGGTGCCGAGATCGGCATTTCCACCACGCGCCTGCATGCCTATGGCCCGATGGGTGCCGAGTCGCTCACCGTGGAGCGTTTCGTGGTGCGTGGAGAAGGGCAGATAAGGCGTCCGTCAAGCCGGGTATGAGCGGCCTGCACGGTGCAGTTACTGCATCCGCATGCAGCCTTCGTCAAAGTCCATATGCGTGATTTCAGCGCTACCCGCTGGATGGATTGGCCGATGAATCCACAACATAGGCCAACAGACCAATAGTCGTCACGATGTTCCCCGTACTTGCCGCATGGATGTTACGGCGAACTTCCGGCGGATCGTGCGAAAACCAGGATCGACCTGCCCGCGGCTGCCATGCAGCGAAGCTGAAGCGCCTGCGCAAGACCGGGGTGATCACCGCCGAAGTCGCGGCCTGACTTCAAGTGCATGGCTTTCCTGCCGATAAACCCGATGGGGGAAAACCCCGGCAGCAAGGAAGACTGGGTGTGAATATCGACAAGTTCAAGCGTGAGCATGTGGATCTGCTCACGGCGGTAGCGACGTTGCGTGAGCTCGTGCAGTCTGGCGTGCATGAGCATGCGGAGGCGATACTCAAGCAGCTCTTCTCGATGAGCTCGGTGATCAAGCTGCACCTTGCTGCGGAGGATCGGGTGCTTTATCCGGCGCTGGCGAGTGCGGTCGACCCGCTCGTTGCGCAGACAGGCAAGCAGTTTCAGGCGGAGATGGGTGGCCTGGCGGCGGCTTACGCTGCATTTGCAACGCGATGGAATCTCGCCGGGAAAATTGCTGCCGATCCACAAGGCTTCAAGGATGACGCCAACGCCGTCTTCAGGGCGTTGCATGAGCGGGTACAGCGTGAAAACAGGGAGCTTTATCCGCTGGCGAAAGATATCTGAGCTAGCGTGCAGACAGGGCCGGCAAAAAGAACCTGAAGACTCTTGCGCCAGCCCTGGATCATGTGCTCATCGGATATCGTGCCAATGGCGGACCGCTTCGGCAAACGCCAGGCAGTCGGCAAAGCGGTTGTACAGCGGCGCGGGCGAGATGCGGATGACGTCGGGTTCACGCCAGTCGCCGATGATGCCGTGTCCCATCAGGTACTCGAACAATGAGCGGCCACGTTCGCGGCCGCCGATCACCCGGATCGACAGCTGCGCGCCGCGGCGCTGCGGATCGGCCGGGGTTACCACGTCGAGCACATCGGCCAGTTGTGCATGTACCAGCCATTCCAGATAGCCGGTGAGCTGCAGCGACTTCTCGCGCAGACGGGCCATGCCGGCGCGGCGGAAGATTTCCAGCGACGCGCGCAACGGCGCCAGTGCGAGGATCGGCGGATTGGACAGCTGCCAGCCATCGGCGCCAGCGGTGGGGACGAACTCGGGGCCCATCTGGAAGCGGGTGGTCTTGTCGTGGCCCCACCAGCCGGCGAAGCGCGGCAGCACGGCCTGCGCGTGGCGCTCGTGCACGAAGGCACCACCGACCGCGCCGGGGCCGCTGTTGAGGTATTTGTAGCTGCACCAGATCGCGAAATCGGCGTTGCTGTCGTGCAATTGCAGCGGCAGGTTGCCGACGGCGTGGGCGAGGTCGAAGCCCACCGTGCAACCGTGCTGATGTCCCAGCGTGGTGATTGCCTTGAGGTCGAACGCCTGGCCGGTGCGGTATTGCACGCCGGGCAGCATCACGAGTGCGATGCGCGAACCGTGTTCGGCCAGCGTGCGCTCGACCGCGGCCATGGAGATGCCGCCGTTGGGCTCATCGCCTGTCAGCTCGATCAGTGACGTGGCGGGGTCGAAGCCGTGGAAGCGGATCTGCGATTCCACCGCGTAACGGTCGGTGGGAAAGGCACCGGCTTCAATCAGGATGGCGTGGCGCTCTTTCGTCGGGCGATAGAAGCTCACCATCATCAGGTGCAGGTTCACGCCCAGGGTGTTCATCGCCACCACTTCGGACGGCCGTGCGCCGACCACGGTGGCGAGGTCGTCACGCACGAACTCGTGGTAGTCCATCCACGGCAGGCGGCCCTTGAAGTGGCCTTCCACACCCAGCTCGCCCCAGTAGTCGAGTTCCGCGTTGACCGCCTCGCGCACCGCGCGCGGCTGCAGACCGAGCGAGTTGCCGCAAAAATAGACACTGTCATGCCCTTCGTGTGGCGGGATCAGGAACTCGTCGCGGAACGCACGCAGCGGGTCGGCGGCATCCTGGGTGCGAGCCCAGTCGGCGGTGGCCTGGTAGTCGGGCATGGTGCTTCCTGATCGGTTTTTTTGTGGGAGCAGCTTCAGCCGCAATACTCTTCCATCCACTTTGCGAAAGCCAAGGCATCGCGGCTGAAGCCGCTCCCGCAGAAGGTGGCTGGGCTTGCTTACTTCAGGCGTGCGGCGATCGTGTCACAGCCCTTGTCGAATCCGGCCTCCCAGCCGGCGCCGGCCAGGCTGTGCGCGGGACGCACGCAGCGCAGCTGGATCGCATGGCCGTTCTTGAACCAGTAGTGCTCGACGTAGCTGAACTGGGCACCGTTTTCCTGCGCGCTGTAGAGGTTGCTGTTCGGCTGCGGGGGCACGGCGGAAATCTTGTAGCCGGGCAGTGCCATGGCTTTCGCGGTGGCATCGCTCCTGAACTGGTTGAAGCTGTTGACATCGCCGGCCTGGGCCACCGTCACCGTGATGCGGGCGAGGCTGGTTTTGCCGGTAGGCGAGGGATCGGGCACCTGGAACACGCGGGTTTCCGGATCGCCCTGGGTTTCCATGATGTCCAGCCAGCTGTCCGGCGTGCTGAAGCTGACGCTGCCGTCGGCCATGCTGACATCGGTGGCGTGGACGCGACCAGCCAGCAGCAAGGTGGTGGCCAGGGCGATGGCGAGGATCGCGGTACTGCGCAGAAAACTCATGCTGACTCCAGCGAGGTAGGGTCGGGGGCGAAGCGGTGCCGGGGCAGGCCCAGCCATTCCAGTGCGGTACCGTGAAACAGCCGGGCGCGGTCGGCTTCGTCCAGGCCCAGCGCCTCGATGCCGCTGCCGGGTTCCTGCTCGCCCAATGGGAAAGGATAGTCGGTGCCGAGCATCACCTGCCGGGCGCCCGTCACATCCAGCAGATAGCGCAACGCCAGATCGTCGTGCACGCAGGAGTCGAAATAGAAACGCTGGAGGTATTCGCGCGGGTTGCGCGGATTGTCGGTGGCGACCAGGTCCGGGCGCATCTTGAAACCATGCTCGATGCGGCCGATCGACGAGGGGAAACTGCCGCCGCCGTGCGCCAGCATCACGCGCAGTTTCGGCAGTCGCTCCAGCACGCCGCCAAAGGCGAGGCAGCACGCGGCGCGCGATTGCTCGGCCGGCATGCCGACCAGCCATGGCATCCAGTACTTCGGCATGCTGGCCATGCCCATCATGTCCCACGGATGCACCAGCACCGCGGCGCCGAGGTCGGCGGCAGCCTCGAAGAACGGGAACAGTTCCGGCGCATCCAGGTTCCAGTCGCCGCAATGCGAGCCGATCTGCACGCCTTGCAGGCCGAGCTCGTCGATGCAGCGCTCCAGCTCGCGGATCGCCAGATCCGGTGCCTGCAACGGCACCGTGCCGATGCCGGCGTAGTGGCGTGGATAGTCGCGGCAGATGCCGGCCATGTGGTTGTTCAGATGGCGGTGCAGCTCCAGCGCCTGGTGGCCTGGCGCCCAGTACGAGAACAGCACAGGCACGGTCGAGATCACCTGCACGTCGACGCCGAAGCGGGCGTAGTCGTCGATGCGGGTCTGCGGATCGAACGCCGAATCCCATACCTCGCGGAAGAACCGGCTGTCTTTGTAGATGCGGTGTCGCCCGTCGGTGTGGGTCATCACCGGAAAGCGGTCGTCGCCGTACTTGGCCGCCAGATTCGGCCAGTCACGGGGCAGGATGTGCGCGTGGGTATCGATCTTGAGCATCCGCGCAGTGTAAAACCTCTGCGTGCCGGCGTCGCGTCAGATGCCTGGCTGTCAGGGCTGCCCGTGGCTGCCCTGCGAAACGGTGATGCCCGCGGCGGGTTCCTGGCGGGCACGGTTCACCACGTATGCCAGTGTGTCGACGTTGTCGACCAGGCGGTCGCTGAGTCGTGTCAGCAACTCCGCGGTAGCGTGGTCATCGACGCCCTGCAGCAGGGTCATCAGGGTGCGTTGCCGGGCACGCAGGTCCGGCAGGACATCCATGCTGCGCTGTTCGCGCAGTGCTGTGGCGATGGTCTGCACGGTGTCGGCGGACTGCTCGATGAAGTGGCCGATCTCGGCTCTTGCAGGCAACGCGGCGAGGTCGTCGATCATCGCTTCCAGGGTCATCGCGGTGCGTGCCAGCCGGTTGCCGTTGGCGAACAGTGCGCGGGCCAACGCGAGCAGTTCAGGCGGCGTGGCCGGCTCGGTGCGCATGCGGTCGATCGAGGCCTGCGCATTGGTGCGTGCAGTGCGTGCCGCACTGCGTGTCTCATGCTGGGCATGGCGCTGGTCGGGCCGTGCCAGCGCGCGCAGGTAGCTGGCATAGGCATCCAGCATCACGGCCAAGGCGGCACGCGCACGGCCGCGTTCCCAGGTCGGCCATGCCACATAGGCGAGCAGGGCCATGCCGCAGCCAAGTGCGGTGTTGATCACCCGGTCCATCACGGCCAGACCGGAGTTGACGCCTTCGAACGAAAGCAGGATCACCACGGTGCCGGTCAGGGCGGCCACCGCGATGCCATAGTGCGCCGTGGCCAGATAGCGGAACGCCATGCACAGCGCCGCCATCAGCGCCAGATGTGCCCATGGTTCGCTGGGCGTGATGTGCAGCAGCGCCGTGGTGAGCACGAGTCCGAGCACCGTACCGAGTACGCGCAGCAGGCCGAAATTGAAGGTGGCAGCAAAATCCGGCCGCAGCACGATCGCTGCCGTCATCGGCAGCCAGTAGCCGTGCGGCAGCTGCAGCAGCCGTGAAATCCACAATGCGGCGCTGAGGCAGACCGCCATGCGCAAGGCATGCCGGAACGCTACCGACCGCGGCGTGAGGCTGGCGCGCAGCGTGGCCCAAGCGGAACTGCTGCGCAGCGCCTGGGGGAGCTGCGTTTCCGCCGCGCTGGCGCGCAGTTCGCCGCGGCTGCCGGCCCAGTCGGCGTTGCGTACTGCCGCCGCCAGCTGGCCGGAGAGTGCATGGATGTGCGTGGTCAGGCTGTCGCGGCTGTCGCGGACGTCGAGCAAGGCGCGTTCGCTGGCTTGCAGGGTCTGCAGCGCGCGTGCGGCCTGCTCGGGTGGTTCAGCCTGTTCCAGCGCATCGGCGATCGCCGCCAGTACTCGGGCAGCATCGTCACGGAACATCGCGTGGATGGACGGAGTGGCATGCAGTTCGGCCATCGCGGTGAGTTCCAGCCGGATGCGCTCGGCCAGCTCCAGCAGTACACCGAATGCCTCCATCGCGCGGCCATGGGCGCGGTGCCGGCCGAGCAGGGTCTGCTGCAGGGTGGTCATCGCCTCGGTCAGTGCCGGTACCTCGGCATCGTCATGCGCCTGCTGTCTGGCCAGTGCGGCCAGGCCGGCATAGACCAGGGCCAGTGCATGACGCTCCGGCAGATAACGCTGCCACGGCCACGCCGCCAGCGAGAACAGCGTTAGCAGCAGACCGCCGCTGAAGATCAGCACGGCACCGCTCAGCGCACCGACCAGCGAGGTCGGCGTCGACGCCGTGATCACCAGCAGGATCATGCTGGTCATGCCGACCCGAGCGGTATCGGTGCCGAACACCACCAGCAGGCCGCCGAAGAAACCGCATGCAGCGGTGGCGAGCAGGATCGGCAGCAGCTGACCGCCGATCAGAAAGCCGCACAGCGAAGCTACACCGGCCGCCAGCGAGGCCAGCAGCAGCTGGCGCATGCGCTGGCGATACGGCCCCGGCTGGTCGGAAAACATCGTATCCAGCGCGCCGGCGCCGATGGCCAGGCCGACCTCCGTGTACCCCGTGGCCAGCCCGATACCCAGCGGCAGGATCACCGCCGCGGTATTGCGCAATACCACCTGCCACGGCACGTCCGGCCGCTTGATCGCGGTCAGGCTTTCGATCGCATGGGCGCGTAGCGAATAACCGCTGGAGGACATGGGGCGAGAAATGAGTGGGAGGAGCGAGTATGGCAAAGGCTGCAGAAGTTAAGTGGAGTGGAGTGGAAAACGAGAGGAGACCGGCCTCGCTTCCCACCCGTTGCTCACTCCTCCCCGTTTGTCACTCCTGCGCTCAGGCGCGGCCGGCGAACTCGCCGGTGAGCGTGTTGACCCACACCTTCTCGTCATTGCTGATGTACTCGGGCACCTGGATCTCGATGCCGGTGTCGAGCTTGGCCGGTTTGGTGCGTTTGGTGGCGCTGGAGCCTTTCATTTCCGGCGCGGTGTCGACCACGGTCAGGATCACGCTGCTCGGCACCTGCAGGCCGACCGGAGCTTCGTCGATCACCTGCACGTAATAGCCCTCGATGCCTTCGACGATGTAGCCGGCGTTGTCGCCGACCAGTTCGGACGAGAGCAGGTACTGGGTGTAATCCTCGGCATCCATGAACACGAACGCGCCGTCGTCCATGTACGAGAAGTTCGCTGCACGACGGACCAGGTCCATTTCGCGCAACTCGTCGTCGGCGCGCAGGCTGAGGTCGAACTTGCGCCCGCCGGGGATCGAATACAGGGTGAAGCGGAAGGTGACGTTGCCACCCCGCGCGCTCGGCGAGCTGCGCTCGATGTCGCGCACCTGGTAGACGGTGCCGTCGTGTTCGACCACGTTGCCTTTCTTGACGTCGGAAGCTTTCATAAGTCAGAAGTGAGTTCAGAGGAGTGAGGAGTGAGGAGTGAGGAGTGAGAGAAGATCAGCGGGATGTGGTGGAGAGGGGATGAGGTGAGCTTTCTCTCACTCCTCTCCACTCACTCCTCGCTTACTTGGGTTGCAGCCGAACGGCGCCATCGAGACGGATCGTCTCGCCGTTGATGTAGCGGTTGCCGAGAATGAAGGCGACGGTGGACGCGAACTCGTCCGGCTTGCCCAGGCGCGACGGGAACGGGATCGAGGCGCTCAACGACTGCTGCACGGCTTCCGGCATGCCGTCGACCATCGGCGTCCAGAAGATGCCCGGCGCGATCGTCGCCACGCGGATGCCGAAGCGTGCCAGCTCGCGTGCCATCGGCAGGGTCATGCCGACCACGCCACCCTTCGAGGCGGAGTAGGCGGCCTGGCCGATCTGCCCTTCGTAGGCGGCGACGCTGGCGGTGTTGATGATCACGCCGCGCTCGCCATCCTCACCGGCCTCGTTGCCCTGCATCAGTGCCGCGCCGGCCTTGGCCACGTTGAAGCTGCCGACCAGGTTCACCATCACGGTGGTGGCGAAGGTGTTCAGCGGCATCGCCCCTTCCTTGCCCAGCACCCGGCCGGCACCGAGGATGCCGGCGCAGTTCATCACCACGTTCAATCCGCCCATGGCGTCCCGTGCGGCGGCCACGTTCGCGACCACACCATCCTCGGAAGTGACGTCGGTGCGGAAGAAGCGGGCGGCGTCACCCAGTTCCTTCGCAGCGGCCTGCCCCTTGTCCTCATTGACGTCGAACAGCGCCACCTGGCCGCCATGCGCGACGAGATGTTGTGCCACGGCATGGCCGAGGCCGGAGGCGCCGCCGGTGATGATGGCCTTGACCTGATTGAGCTGCATGCGGGTTGCCCTTCTGATGCCTGAAACAACCATGGTAACCGAGAGGCATGGCGTCCACGAAGCTGGCGATAGCCAAACGTGAAGGCCATTCACGGAAATATTCACGCGGTGTTGGGGGCTAAGCGGCGATGTTGCCGGCAGGGCAGCGATGCCTCGACCCGGGTTCTGCCCGGGCGACCGTGTCAGGCAGTCCCGGGAGCTTGCAGTGGCAAGCCTCCCGGGTTCTTGAACCATCACAAAACGGAGCACGTTTATGAAGAAGCAATGGGGTACATGGCTGATCTGCAGTGCGTTGTTGATGTCCACCTCGGCCGTGGTGATGGCCCAGCCTCAAGGTCAGGATCATCGGGACCAAGGTCATCAGGATCAGGGTCATCAGGACCAGAATCATCGCAGCATGTACGAGCGCGGGCACAGCGAGGGCTGGTACAAGAAAGGCGGTCACATGCCTGCCGAGTACCGTGGCGGTTCCTATGTGGTGAGCAACTGGCAGAGCGAGCATCTGCGGGCACCGCCGCGTGGCTACCACTATGTGCGCAGTGACAACGGCGATTTCATTCTCGTCGCCATCACGACCGGTGTCATTGCCGGCATCATTGCTGCGCACCATTGATCCGTCACCTGCATCTGACAATGTGGCGAACGTAAGCGACAGGCCCATCGAGAGATGGGCCTGTCGTGCGTAGGCAGACCTGATCCCGAACAAGGTTGGCAAACGCAGGGCGCGATGAGGTATTGCACCCGTGGCATGGGCGTATATGCCTTGCCCTGGAAAGCAGGCATATTTGCCGAGCCAATGCATCGGCTGCCGCGTGCCTGTGCAAGCGCCTTGAGGCAGCGTTCAGCCTGGCAGATGGTTCGATTGGCTGCGTTCAGTAATGGGAAGTCAGGCTTTGATCGCGGCAGCCGTCAAGGTGTCCGGTACAGCCAGCGCCTCTTTAACGATACAGGGAGAAATGAATGAAAAAGCATCTGACCTTACTTGCCGGTGGACTGATGGTGATCGGACTGGCTGCGGTTGCGGCCCCCGCCCCGCAACGCGGCGACCAGGGCCAGCAGGACAACCAGGATTGGCATGACCATCATGACAAGCACGATGACCGCGGGGATCATGGCCACGACCGGGGGCACGATGATCATCGCGGCTATGACGACCATCGTGGCTATTATGTGAGCCACGACCGTGGCCGGCATGAGGGTTGGTACAAGAAGGGTGGCTATGTACCGGCCGAGTATCGCGACCGTCGCTATGTGGTCGACGACTGGCGTGTGTATCACCTGCGCCAGCCACCGTATGGCTATCACTACGTACGTGGCGACGATGGCCAGTTCCTGCTGGTGGCGGTTGCCACGGGCGCCATTGTGGACATCCTGTTGTCCCATTGATGCGGGGAACGCGGTCGATCCGGTCCGGCTGCGACCGGTCGGATCGACTGCCGGTCGCACGGTCCGGTTGCTAGGCTGTGCGATCCAGCAGTGACTGCAGATGCGGTCCTGCCAGCCGGGCGAATGACGTCACTGCCGGTGGTGGATTCAGCGAGGCCTGAAGCTCCTTCTGCCAGACACCCACGTCCCACCATCGCCCCAGCTTGTAGCCGCACTGGCGCCACACGCCAGCGGCGGTGAAACCCATCGCTTCGTGCATCGCCACGCTGACCGTGCCGGGCAGGGTGATCACGCCGACAGCTTGGTTGATGCCCTGCATGCGCATCACATCCAGCAACGTGCTGTAGAGTCGTCGGGCAATTCCACGACGGTGTGCGTCGGCATGTACGTAGATCGAGGTTTCGGCGATCCAGTCATACGCGGCCCGTTCGCGGAAGCGTCCGGCATAGGCATACGCCAGCACGTCGCCGGCTTCCTCCCAGACCAGCCACGGATAGTGTTGCAGGCGGCTTCGGATGCGTTCGCGCATCGCATCGATACCGGGTAGTTCGGTTTCGAACGTGGCTACACCGTCGGTGACCGAGGGTGCGTAGATCGCATGGACGGCGGCGGCGTCTTCATCGCGGGCGATGCGGATCATCGGGTCGGTGCCTTCAGCATGTCAGGTATTTCCAGTTACGCGGCTTGCCTTCGGCCAGCCATTCCAGTGTGGTGGCGATGCGTTTCTTCCGGGTGGTGTCGGTCTTGGCCTCGCTGATCCAGTCGACGTACTCGCGTTGCGCGCTGGGGCTGAACCCTTCGTAGGTCTTGCGTGCTGCGGCATGTTTTTTCTGTGCGAGCAGGGAGGCGAGATCATCCGGCAGGGTCGGCGCCGGTTTGGGCGCGGCTTTGGGGCGTGTCAATTTCACTCCGGCGTCATTCAACGCCATCGCCTTTTTGATATGGGTGGTGAGCTCGCGCTTGCTCGGCAGATCCTTGATGGAGGTGAGTTTGCCGAACTGGCCCATGCCCTTGTCCGTCCGGCCATCGTCCGTGTGGTCGGCGATCACTTTGCCGCCATGCCAGAAACCGAAGCCGCAATGCTGCTTGAAGGCACCCATGAAACACAGCGGCTGGCCCTTGTAGACAAAGAACGGCATGCGCCACTTGATGTCTTCGTTGGCCTCGGGGCAGGCCGCATGCACGACAGCGCGCAAATGTCCCAGGATCGACTGGGCGAAAGGCGGGACCTTGGCGATGTACGCATCGACGCGTGGATCATGCTGGGTCATGACGAATGCTCACAGTTCGAGAATGAAGAACCGGTCGCAACTGAAATGACCGGTGCCACCCATCGGTGCGCATAGCGGCATGAAACCGCTGCGCTTGTACAGGGCTTGCGCCGCATCCATGCCAGTCAGTGTTTCCAGATAACAGCGACGAAAGCCTCGCGCGCGTGCCGCATCGAGGCAGCGCTGCATCATCGCCGCACCGGCGCCGATGCCGCGGGCCTCGGGCAGGAAATACATCTTGCGCAATTCGCATACGTCCGGCTCGGCATTCTCCAGTGGCGCGACACCGCCGCCACCGATCACCACGCCATCGCGTTCGACCACGAAGTAGGCGCAACGTGGATGCGCATAGGCTTCGTACATGCCATCCACTTCCGCATCGTGGATCGCGAAGCCGGGCCCGTCGGCGCCGAATTCTGGCATCACGCGGCGGATGATGGTGGCCATCGAGGGGTTGTCGCCGGGTTCGATCGGGCGGATCAGGAAGCTTGAATTCAAGGTGGAGTTCATGGATTGGCTGCAGGGCTGCGGTAAGGGACGCCACTCTTCATCACGAAGACCGGGTGCTGCAAGGCGTCGATATGCGTGCTGGGGTCGCCCTGGAACGCGGCGAGATCGGCATACAGACCGGGTGCGATACGGCCGAAGTGCTGCGACTGGCGCAGGATGCCGGCCGCGACATTCGTGGCGGCATGCAGCGCCTGTGCCGGTGTCATGCCATCGGCAACCATCGCGGCGGGCTCGCGCCAGTTCTCGCCATGGGCGAACACGCCAACGTCGCTGCCGTTGCCGATCGTCACGCCAAGCTTCAGCGCGGTACGGAACGCGCGCTCGGCATCGCGCATGCGCAGCGTCGGTTCGCTCTTGCCCGGCACGTAATGCTCGAAATATTCGGCGGTGGATTCGACCGCGGTAAGTGTCGGTTCGTATGCCGTGCCGTGCTGCTTCAGCAGTTTGAACGTGGCTTCGCTGGCGCCATAGCCGTGTTCGATGCTGTCCACGCCGGCTTCCACCGCCATGCGCACGCCGGCATCGGTGGCAGCATGCGCGGCAACCGGTCGGCCGGACAGGTGTGCCGTGTCAACGATCGCCTTCAGTTCCGCCGGTGTGAACGTCGGCGCACTGGCGCCATCCGGACCGACGCGATAGTCCGCGTACAACTTGATCCAGTCTGCTCCACGGCCGGCCTGCTCGCGCACCGCGGCCATCGCCGCATCGACGCCGCTGACCTCCTGCGCACCGCCGGGCAGTTCGATGTCCGGGCGGAAGCCACGCGGACCGGGGCCGTAGCTGGCAGTGGCGACGATCGCGCGGGTCGCCACGAAAAGCCGCGGCCCCGGAATCAATCCTTCCTCGATGGCACGTTTCACCGACACATCGGCGTAACCGGCGCCCTCGGTGCCCAGGTCGCGCAAGGTGGTGAAGCCGGCGAGCAGGGTGGCCTTCGCATGTGCGGCGGCCTCCAGCGTGCGGTAATCCTGCGGCTCGGTCAGCACCTGGTCGTTCCACAGCGTCTCGTTGTACGGATGCAGGAACAGGTGCGAATGGAGATCGATCAGGCCGGGTGTGAGCGTGGCTCCCGGCAACTCGACGTGTCTCGTACCGGGCGGCGCAGCGATCGATGCGGCCGGACCGACCGCGGCGATCGCACCGTCGTGTACCAGCACGGCCCAGCCGGCGTGCGCCGCATCGCCATCGCCGGTCCACACGCGATCGGGGAGCAGCAGCCAGTCACCTTTGGGTGCTGCAGCGAAAGCGGGCAGGGCGCACAGCAGGAGCAGCAGCGCCACCGTGTTCCACCATCTGATCACCAGGTTTCTCCGCATCATGGGGCCCCTTCGGTCGAGGCCCGATGATAGCGATGCCGCGTGGCTTTCCGCGAGTCGTCAGACCGCGGTGCGGGCACGGGTGACGCGGCTGGCGGTGTCCTTGTGCAACTGCGCGGCCAGCCATGCGCCGGTAGCGACCAGCAGGTCGAGGTCGATGCCGGTGGTCATGCCCATGCCATGCAACATATATGCGACATCCTCGCTGGCGACGTTGCCGGTGGCGCCCTTCGCATACGGGCAGCCGCCGGTACCGGAGACCGAGCTGTCGACCACGCGCACACCTTCTTCCAGGCAGGCGAGAATGTTTGCCAGCGCCTGACCGTAGGTGTCGTGGAAATGCACGGCCAGCGCGGACATGGGCACTTCCTGCGCCACGGCATGCAGCATCGCGCGCGCCTTCGCCGGCGTGCCGACGCCGATGGTGTCGCCCAGCGAGATTTCGTAACAGCCCAGTTCATACAGCCGGCGTGCGACGCGTACGACATCCTTTATCGGCACCTCACCCTGATACGGGCAGCCGAGCACGGTGGAGACATAGCCGCGTACCTTCACCTCGTCGGCCTGTGCGTGTTCGATCACCGAGACGAAGCGTGCGATCGACTCGTCGATCGAGGCGTTGGCGTTCTTCTGGCTGAAAGCCTCCGACGCTGCCGTGAAGACCGCGACCTCACGTACGCCGACCTCACGTGCACGCAAGTAACCCTGCTCGTTCGGCACCAGTACGGGATAGCTCACACCGGGTACCTTGCGGATGCCGGTGAAGACCTCGGCCGCATCAGCCAGCTGCGGTACCCACTGCGGGCTGACGAAGCTGGTCGCCTCGATCGTGGTGAGGCCGGTCGAGGAGAGACGATCGATCAGCGCGATTTTCACGTCAGCCGGTAGCAGGGTCTTCTCATTCTGCAGGCCGTCACGGGCACCGACTTCGACGATGCGGACGTAATTGCTGGAAGTCATGACAGGCTCCGCGGATCGGATTGGGCCGCCATTCCAGCTTGCGCCGGGATGACGGCAGGAAGGTCAGGCGTCGGCGAAACGCACGAGCACGACATCGGCCTCGACGAATTCGCCCTGCGCGGCATTGATACTTTCGATGGTGCCGGCACGTGGCGCCTTCAAGGCCAGTTCCATCTTCATCGCCTCCATCACCAGCAGCTCCTGGCCCTGTTCGACGATGTCACCGGTCTTCGACTTCACGAGCACAATGCGACCGGGCATCGGCGCAATGATCTGGTTGCCGCCGACGGCATCCTTCGACTCCCACGCGAACGCGGCAGCGCGGCTGAAGCCATGGCGCTGGCCATCCGCATCGTGCAGCAGCACACGAGTTGCATCGGCACGCAGTGGCACGCGCAACGCTTCGCCGTCGAAGCGGGCGCTCAGACTGCCGTCGCCCAGGCGCGCACCGAGCACTTCGCAGGTCGCCGCGCCGTGGCTCAGTCGATAGGCGCCATTGTGGCCGTGCGCCTCGATGTCGTAGCGACGCTCACGCAACGTCAACGCGATGATGCGCTTGCCGGCGTGGCCGATGCGCCAGGCGTCGGCCCGCGCCCATGGCGAGTATGGGTCAGTCGCGGCGGTGCCGACATTGAGTTCGTCGTGGAGCAGGGCGGCCGTGGCAGCGGCGAACAGCACCTGGTCGGATGGCGCGACATCGCCGACCAGGAACTCTTCCAGATGACCGTCCAGGTAGCCGGTGTCGATGCGGCCTTCGACCACCGCCGGATGACGGGCCAGCCGTTCGAGAAACGCGATGTTCGACTTCGGGCCGACGATCTCGCTCGCGGCCAGTGCCTCGCGCA
This sequence comes from Rhodanobacter koreensis, assembly GCF_054782855.1. Classification (NCBI taxonomy): domain Bacteria; kingdom Pseudomonadati; phylum Pseudomonadota; class Gammaproteobacteria; order Lysobacterales; family Rhodanobacteraceae; genus Rhodanobacter; species Rhodanobacter koreensis. The sequence goes on from NZ_BAAGRR010000012.1 coordinate 837,445, forward strand.
GTCGCTGCAGCGCCTGCATGCGGTCGGTATCGAACACGATCAGCTTGGCGATCATCGGGTCGTAGAAGATCGTCACCGTGTCGCCTTCGATCACGCCGCCGTCGAGGCGCACATGTTGCGACGGTGCAGGCAGGCGCAGGGTCTGCAACTTGCCGGAGCCGGGCAGGAAGTTCTGGTCCGGATCCTCCGCGTACAGGCGCACCTCGATCGCGTGGCCGTGCGCGCGCACCTGTTCCTGCCGCAACGGCAACGGCTGGCCAGCCGCAATGCGCAGCTGCCATTCGACCAGGTCCAGTCCCAGCGTAAGCTCGGTGACCGGGTGCTCGACCTGCAGCCGCGTGTTCATCTCCATGAAAAAGAACTCGCCCGGCTTTCCATCGGGATCTTGTGCGACGATGAATTCCACCGTGCCCGCACCGACATAGTTCACCGCCTTGGCGGCAGCGACGGCGGCCGCACCCATCGCGGCGCGGCGTGCGGTGTCGAGGAACGGCGATGGCGTTTCCTCCAGCACCTTCTGGTAGCGGCGCTGCGCAGAGCATTCGCGCTCATTGAGGTGGATCACGTTGCCCTGGGTATCACCGAACACCTGGAACTCGATATGTCGTGGATGTTCGACGTAGCGCTCCAGGATCACTCGTGTGTCGCCGAACGAGCTGGCCGCCTCGCGTTGCGCCGAGGCGAGTGCGTCGTCGAATTCGGCAGCGCTGCGCACGATGCGCATGCCCTTGCCGCCGCCACCCGAGGCGGCCTTGATCATCAGCGGGAAGCCGGTCTTGCCGGCCTGCTCGGCGAGAAAGGCGGCGTCCTGGTTTTCGCCGTGATAGCCCGGTACCAGCGGCACGGCATGCTGTTCCATCAGAGCCTTGGCGGCGGCCTTGGAACCCATCGCATCGATGCTCTCCGGCCTCGGGCCGATGAAGATGATGCCGGCATCGGTGCAGGCACGGGCGAAGCCGGTGTTCTCGGACAGGAAGCCGTAGCCGGGATGGATCGCCTGCGCGCCGACCTTCTTCGCCACGTCAAGAATGACGTCGCCACGCAGGTAGGAATCGGCCGGGCGGGAACCGCCGATCGGCCACGCCTCGTCGGCCAGGCGCACATGCTGCGCGTCCCGATCCGCCTCCGAGTACACCGCGACGGTATGGATGCCGAGACGGCGGCAGGTGCGGATCACGCGGCAGGCGATTTCACCACGGTTGGCTATCAGTACGCGCTCGAACATGCGGAATCCTTGAGGCCGTTCGTTTCGATGCAAAGCCATTCAAATTAGCAGATTGCCGAGCCGCCGCCGATGCGCGGCGCAGCATGACGCGGCATTTCCGGTTACCGGCAGCGCCTATGGCGTGGACTGGCCAACCCACGCCGGAGCGCGCTTGTCGAGGAAGGCGCCGAGCCCGTGCTGGCCTTCCGGCGAGACGCGCAGGCGAGCGATCAGTTCGGCGTTCTCGGTGTCGATACGTTCGGCCTCGGCCCGCTCGGCACCGCCGATGCGCAAGGCCAGCTGCTTCGCCTCGCGCTGGGCCAGCGGCCCGGCCTTGGCCAGCAAGTACAACTGGCGCTCGATCGCCTCGTCCAGCTCGGCGGCGGGTACGGCGGCGTGCAGCAGGCCGATGCGCGCAGCAGTGGTGGCCTCGAACACCTCGCCGGTGATGAACAGCCGGCGCGCTTCGCGCAGGCCGATCGCGGCGATCACGTACGGCGAGATCACCGCCGGCACCAGCCCCAGTTTCACCTCGGACAGCGCGAACTTGGCCGTGTCGACGCCGATCGCGATGTCGCAGCAGGCAACCAGGCCGACGCCGCCGCCATAGGCCGCGCCGTTGACCCGCGCTACGGTCGGCTTGGACAGGAACTGCAGGTTGCGCATCAGTCGCGCCAGACGCAGCGAGTCCTCGCGGTTCTCCTGCTCGCTGGCGCCGGCCATGCCTCGCATCCAGTTCAAGTCGGCGCCGGCGGAGAAGCAGCTGCCATGGCCGCTCAGTACCACCGCATGCACCGCCGGATCGGCCTCGGCCTGGGCCAGCGCCTCGGTGAGCGTGGCAATCAGGGCATCGTCGAATGCGTTGTGGATCTGCGGGCGGTTCAGGGTGAGCCAGGCCACGCTGCCGCGGCGCTTGCTGAGGATGGAATCGGTCATCGGTTGTCCCGGCTGCAAATAACGTGATGATAAACGCAGCGCAGGGCGGTGACCGGGTGTGATGCAGCGGAGCGGACAAAGGACTACAATGCGAACAATTCTTATTTGTGAAGCCGCCCGTGCGTCTGTCCGAATTGCCCAAAGGTGCCCCCGCCGTGGTCGACCGCGTGCACGATGCGCATGCCGCGGATCCGATTGCGCAGCGCCTGCGTGACCTCGGTTTCGTCGATGGCGAGCCGGTGCGGGTGGTGGCGATCGGGCCGATGGGCGGCGATCCGGTATTGATTCAGATTGGTTACACCCGCTTTGCACTGCGCCGTGCCGAGGCGGCCCGGATCAGTGTGCGTACCGAGGTGGCCGCATGAGCGCCTCGACCCTGCGGATCGCCCTGGTCGGCAACCCGAATTGCGGCAAGACCGCCTTGTTCAACCTGCTCACCGGTGGCCGGCAGAAGGTGGCGAACTACGCCGGTGTCACGGTGGAACGCAAGGAAGGCCGCTTTGCCGCGCCGTCCGGCCGTGTACTGCAGATCCTGGATTTGCCGGGTACCTACAGCCTGGAGGCGAACAGTCCGGACGAGCAGATCACCCGCGACGTCTGCGCCGGCAATTACCCGGGCGAGGTGGTGCCGGATCTGATCGTCTGCGTGGCTGATGCCACCAACCTTCGTCTGCACCTGCGTTTCGTGCTGGAAGTGAAACGCCTCGGCCGGCCGGTGGTGCTGGCGTTGAACATGATGGACACCGCGCGTCAGCGCGGCATTGTCATCGACGTACCGGAACTGCAGCGCCGACTCGGCCTGCCGGTGGTGGAAACCGTTGCGGTGAAGCGTGGCGGAGCCAGGGCCTTGATCGAGCGGGTCGATGGCGAGGTGCCGGCGGCTGCACCGGCGCAGCCGGACGACGCCGACAGCCGGGCCGACCTGCACGCGCAGGTGCGCGAATTGCTGACCGCGACGGTGACGATGCCGCGTGCCACCGCGGCGCTCGACGACGCGCTCGACCGCTGGGCACTGCATCCGGTATTCGGATTGGCCATCCTGGCGGTGGTGATGTTCCTGGTGTTCCAGGCGGTCTATGCGGCCGGCAAGCCGATGAGCGATGTGATCGGTGACGGCTTTGGCTGGATGGGTGGTCATGTCGCCACGCTGCTGCCGGCTGGACCGCTGCAGAGCCTGGTTGTCGATGGCCTGTTCGGTGGCCTGGGCACCGTACTCGGCTTCCTGCCGGTCATCCTGGTGCTGTTCCTGTTCATCCTGGTGCTGGAGGAATCCGGCTACCTGCCACGCGCGGCGTTCCTGCTCGACCGCCTGATGCTGTCGGTGGGGCTGACCGGGCGCTCGTTCATTCCGCTGCTGTCGAGCTTCGCCTGCGCGATCCCCGGCATCATGGGCACACGCAGCATCCAGGACCCGCGTGACCGTCTGGCGACGATCCTGATTGCACCGTTGATGACTTGCTCGGCACGCTTGCCCGTGTACGCCTTGCTGATTGGTGCCTTCATTCCGCTGCGTCACGTGTTTGGCGTGTTCAACCTGCAGGGCATCGTGCTGTTTTCTCTGTACCTGGCGGGCATCCTCGGCGCAATGGCGGTGGGCTGGGTGATGAAGCGTCTCCGCCGCGACAAGAGCGAGCATGCACTGCTGATGGAGCTGCCGTCGTACCGGATGCCCAAGCTGCGCGACGTGGCGATAGGTCTGTACGAGCGTGGCGGGATTTTCCTGAAGCGCCTGACCGGTGTGATCCTGGGCCTGACCGTGCTGATGTGGTTCATCTCCACCTTCCCGTCGCCGCCGGCGGGCGCGCCCGGGCCGGCCATCAATTACAGCTTCGCCGGCTACATCGGGCGTGGCCTGCAATACATCTTCGCGCCGATCGGCTTCAACTGGCAGATCAGCCTGGCGCTGATCCCGGCCTTCGCCGCGCGCGAGACCGCAGTGGCGGCGCTGGCCACCGTCTATCTGGTCGGCGGTGAAGCCGCCGGCGGCCTGGGTCATGCGCTGGCAGGACAGATCTCGCTGGCCAGTGCGCTGTCGCTGCTGGTGTGGTTCGCCTATGCGCCGCAGTGCATGTCGACCCTGGCGGTCATCCGCCGCGAAACCGACTCCTGGCGCAACGTGGCGATCTCCTTCAGTTACATGTTCGGCATGGCTTACGCCGCGTCGTTCATCGTCTACCAGGTGGCGAGGATGCTGACATGAGCACCGGCCTGCTGCTGCAATACGTGGTGATCGGCCTGATCGTGCTGGCCAGCGCGCTGATCGTGTTCCGCAAGCTTGCGCCGCAACTCAGCAACCGCTGGCTGGCGGCGGCTTCGATCCGCTTCAGCCGACCGGAGCGCAGTGCATGGCTGCGTGCCTTCGGGCAACGTCTGCAGCCGAAGCAGGCCACCGGCAATTGCAGTGACGGCTGCAGTACTTGCGGTGCGTGTGGGCCCAAGCCTCCGGCTGCGGCGCGGACGGGGGTGATGCCGCTGGAGTTTCGTTCACGGGCCAAATAAAGCGGCTTTATAGCCACAAGTATTTCGCTGTCGACAGATGGCTATTCCTCCATTAGGGATGGTCTGAATAAGCCTTTGCCCGTCATTCCAGCGAAAGCTGGAATCCAGCGTCTTCAGTGACTTGCAACGGCACTGGATCCCAGCTTTCGCTGGGATGACGAGTTATTCAGACTATCCTTAGGCGCCGTGAAACATGGGCTGACGCCCGTTCAATCAAGCGAAGACGTAAATGTCGGCAGAAGTGATCTGGCGTACTTCACCTTAGAATCTGTGTGTGGGTCGCCGATGCCGCGCTGTTTCCTGCTCCTGAACCCATACGCGAAGCCGGTGCAACTCAAGATGGGTTGCCGCTCCCTGTCGTAACGGAATCAGTCGATTTCTTGGCGCTGACCGCATCCTTCTTCTTGACCGGGGTCAGGGGCTCGACCGTTACGGTTCCGGTGGCGCCAGGTAGCCACTTGAATTTCGGGTCGTATGGGTTGTTGCTGGCCCGCAGTTGCTGGTAGGCGATGGAGCCGTCCGTGACATGACCCCCATTGATCTCGAAGCCCGAGGAAATGACGCCCCCACCATCGTGGACATCGTAGTACGGGGATCCCATGTGGTTTGGGTCATCAGCAATGGCGCCCACTATCAAGTGGCTGGCGGACGACCCCACGCGCGAGCCGGTGGCGGAGGCGAGGACCTCGTGCCAGCGGGTCTTGGCGCGTGCCAGCGCCACCTTGTCGCCGTACGTCGGCAGCAGCTCGGCCATGATCACATTGGCCTGGTTGAACTGCGCATCGTTCAGGTGCGCGTTGATCAGGTCGCGCGCCTTGACGTACTGCGGATCGTTGCGTTCGGCGGCCAGGGCCATCCATGCCAAGGCACGCGGCAGATCCACCGGGGTGCCCTGGCCATTCAGATACATCACGGCCAGGTTGTACTCCGCCGGTTTGTAGGCCCACGACGCAGCGACCTTGTACATGGCGATGGCGTGCGCATAGTCCTTCTGCTGGACCGCATACGCACCAAGGTAGAAGAAATATACGCCGGGCCGGCCATCAGATTCCGGTGTTTTGAAGCTGGGCGTCTGCACTCGACCGGTGTCGGCGTCCGAATCGTAGCGTGGCGCCGCATGGCTGGTTGGCGCTGGAGGGCTGGTATTGGTGCTGTCCTGCGCCTTTCCGATGCCGGGAAGGATAAATGCAGCGACTGCGAAAAGAATCGGCGGGGCGAACAAACGAGTCATCATGGCAAGCACTCCTTGATCGATACGCAAGTCTGCGTGGGGACGCTACGCTTATGCAGGAGGCTGCGCAATCAGCCGACACGTGCAACTTGTAGTCATGTCGTTCGGTGGTATGGGGCGTGCTTGCCCGTTGGCGTTGAGGGGAAATGCTTGGGCATAAAAAAAGCCAGCATGCACCAGTTCGCGGAGCTTCGCATTGCGGCGGCTCTGTGCAGCGGGCGGCCTGGTCTTGTCGAGCAGGTCGCGGGCAGCGTAACGATCTATCACCGGCGGAGCGGTGATGAACGCTGCGATGGCGCGGGTGTTGGCCATGTCTTCTGCCTTTCGGCGGAAGACATGAATAACCTTGTTACAACACGCAAGCCGCGCGTAGGCTCGACTCAGGGATTGGAGTTGCTTGTCGGTGGTGTGTCGCTTGAAGTGGCGGATTTTTCCGCGTCACTCTTGCTGACCGGGGTCAGTGGCTCGACCGTGACCGTCCCGGTGGCGTCGGGATGTCGCTCGAATTTCGGGTCGTACGGGTTGTTGCTTTCACGCAACTGCTGATACGCGATGGCGCCATCCGTCTGATAGACCCCCGCTACTTCGGCCGCGTTGGTTGAGGTGTGGCCACCATCGTGGACATCGTAGTTCGGCGACTGCATGTGATTCGTGGCCCCTCCGACGGCGCCGACCTCCACATGACCCGCTGCCGACCCCACGCGCGTGCCGGTGACGCTTGCGCGGACCTCGCGCCAGCGGGTCTCGGCACGGGCCAGCGCCACCTTGTCGCCATACGTCGGCAGCAGCTGGGCCATGATCACATTGGCCTGGTTGAACTGCGCATCGTTCAGGTGCGCATTGACCAGGTCACGCGCCTTGACGTACTGCGGATCGTTGCGTTCGGCGGCCAGTGCCATCCATGCCAGCGCACGCGGCAGGTCCACCGGGGTGCCCTGGCCACTGAGATACATCACGCCCAAGTTGTATTCCGCCGGCTTGTAGGCCCACGACGCGGCGACCTTGTACATGGCGATGGCGTGCGCATAGTCCTTCTGCTGGACCGCCTGCGCGCCGAGGTCGAAATAGTATTCACCAGGCCGACCATCGGCTTCCGGCGTGTTGAAGGCGGACGACTGCACCCGGCCGATGTCGGTGTCTGAATCGTAGAGTGGCGCCACATGGCTGGCAGGTGCTGGTGGGCTGATGTTGGCGGGTGTCGTACTGTCCTGCGCCTTTCCGATGCCGGGAAGGGCAAGTACGGCGATGGCGAGAAGAAGGGGCTGGGCGGACAAGCGAATGGTCATGGCAATCATTCCCTAATTGATGCACAGGCTTGCCAGTCGACGTTACGCTTTTGCAGGAAGCTGCGCAAACAGATGCATCAAGCAACCCTTGCCAGCAGTTGGTCGGTACAGACATGCATGCGGGACATGCTGCTGCGGCGGCATTCCCCAGGCAGGGAAAATCGGCTGGCACCAGCCTGCATTTCATTTCTGACAAATCATTTCCGACAAAAAAAGCCGGCTTGCGCCGGCTTTTCGTGCAACTCGAATCGCGCTCCCGGCTTATGCCAGTTCGCGGATCTTCGCGTTGAGGCGGCTCTTGTGACGGGCGGCCTTGTTCTTGTGGATCAGGCCGCGAGCGGCGTAACGATCCATCACCGGCTGGGCGACGGTGAACGCGGCGATGGCGCCGGCCTTGTCCTTGGCCTCGATGGCCTTGACGACCTTCTTCAGGGCGGTACGGACCATGGAGCGGGCGCTGATGTTGCGCAGACGGCGCTGTTCGGACTGGCGCGCGCGCTTCTTCGCGGACTTGATGTTGGCCAAGGTAGAACTCCGGAATGCAGTGTTGAGGTTGGAAAAAGACGCCAATTATGACGGCGATTTGCCGTTGCGTCAATCATTTAGGTGGCTGACCGGCAGCCTGTGTCCGGCCTGTGCGTAATGGGGTGCCCACGAACCCGTATTCTGCCATATCCAGGCCGCCTCCCGAATTTCGCAGCCGACCGATTTGCGTCCCGTCACCGCGGGGAGCCTGGCGGCCATCGTGGACGGCGAAGGCGATGGCATCGCATGCAGCTAGGAGGTGGCGGGTCCCATGTCGATCCATGCCGTATCCGGTATTCATGCGATTCTGATGCCGCCGTTGTGCCCGTTATACTCACGCGATGATGAGACTTTCCAGGGATGTCGCGGGCCCTTGCCTGGCACCGCGTGGCAGCGTGATCGCGATCGGTGCGTTCGATGGCCTGCATCGCGGGCATCAGGCGCTGCTGGCGAAGGTGCGTGAACGTGCACAGGTGCTCGATTGCACGCCCATTGTGGTGAGTTTCGAGCCGTTGCCGCGTGCGTTCTTTTCCATCGAGCCCGTGCCACGGCTGTCCAGCGTGCGCGAAAAGCTCCGTGGTTTTGCCGCCGCCGGCATGCAGCACACCTTGTTGTTGCGTTTCAACGCGGCGTTGACGGCGATGTCGGCCGAGGATTTTGTTCAACGCGTGCTGGTGGAACGGCTGGTTACGCGGGAGGTGTGGGTAGGCGGTGATTTCCGCTTCGGCCACAAGCGTGCCGGCGATGTCGCCCTGCTGGAGCGGATGGGCGCGCAACTGGGCTTTGCCTCCCGCACGATGCCGGCGGTTCAGCTCGATGGCGCCCGCGTCTCGGCCAGCCGGGTGCGCATGCTGCTGGCTGCCGGCGAGTTTGCCGGCGCCGTGCCGCTGCTTGGCCGCCCGTTTGTGATCGACGGCAAGGTCGAATACGGCAACCAGCTCGGCCGCACGCTTGGTTATCCCACCGCCAATATCCACCTGCAGCAGCGGGTCAGTCCGATCCACGGCATCTTCGCGGTGCGTGTGGGCCTGGGTGAAGGTGAGTGCAGTTGGCCCGGCGTCGCCAGCCTCGGTGTGCGGCCGACCGTGAACGAGGTCAGCGAGCCCTTGCTGGAAGTGCACCTGTTCGACTTCGACGGCGACCTGTACGGCCAGCGCATGGCGGTGGAGTTCGTGGCCAAGCTGCGCGACGAGCAGAAGTTCGACGGGCTGGAGCCGCTCAAGGCGCAGATGGCGCTGGATTCGCGCATGGCGCGCGAGCTGCTGGGAATGAATCCGCGGCTGGTCGAAGCCTGAGTGGCGACAAGCGGTATTCCGGTAGGCGCGTCAATCCATTAAGTTTGAACTCTTTGGTCCGCTGGCTAGCTGGCGGGCGGCAACACTTCAGTAACGGCATCCAGGCAATGACCCACGATTACAAGAACACGATCAACCTGCCGCAGACGGACTTCCCGATGCGCGGCGACCTGCCGAAGCGCGAGCCGGCTTGGCTGGCCGAGTGGGAGCGGATCGACCGCTATGCGCAGATCCAGCAGAAGACTGCTGATCGCGACAACGTCTTCGTGCTGCACGACGGCCCGCCGTATGCGAACGGCTCGATCCACATCGGCCACGCGGTCAACAAGATCCTCAAGGACATCACGGTCAAGTCCAAGCTGCTGGCCGGCCATCGCGCACCTTACGTGCCGGGCTGGGACTGCCACGGCCTGCCGATCGAGATCGCGGTCGAGAAGAAGTTCGGCAAGCCGGGCGACAAGCTCGATGCCGCTGCGTTCCGGCAGAAGTGCCGCGAATACGCCGCCGAGCAGGTCGATGCGCAGCGCACCGACTTCAAGCGGCTCGGCGTGCTCGGCGACTGGCAGCGGCCGTACCGCACGATGGATTTCAGGTACGAAGCGGACATGCTGCGCGCGCTGGCGCACATCGTGTCGAACGGGCACGTGGTGCGCGGCGCCAAGCCGGTGTTCTGGTGCTTCGACTGTGCCTCGGCGCTGGCCGAGGCGGAGATCGAGTACGGCGACAAGGTCTCGCCCGCGGTCGATGTGTCCTATGACGCCGTCGATGCCAAGGCTCTGGCGGCGAAATTTGGTGTGGATGCTGGCGATGCGATCGTGGCCATTCCGATCTGGACCACCACGCCGTGGACGCTGCCGGAAAGCCTGGCGGTGTCGCTCGGTGCCGAGCTCGAATACGCGTTGATCGAGGGCCCGTCGCGTGATGGCCGGCGTGTTCTGCTGGTCATCGCCAGTGCGCTGGTCGACAAAGTCGCGCAGCGTTATGGCCTGGAGCAGGCGACCGTCCATGGCCATGCGCCCGGACGGACGCTGGAAGGCCTGAAACTCAAGCATCCGTTCTACTCGCGCGAAGTGCCGGTGATCCTCGGTGACCATGTCAGCGCCGAAGACGGTACCGGCGCCGTGCATACGTCGCCCGACCACGGTGTCGAGGACTTCGTGGTGGCGCGCGAGTACGGCATCGGCCTGCTCAACTACATCGAGCCGCGCGGTACCTATCGGGTCGATACGCCGGCCGCGGGGGACACCGAGCTGGGCGGCATGCATATCTGGAAGGCCAACGATGCGATCGTCGAGGTGCTGCGCCAGCGCGGTGTGCTGCTTGCGTTCGCGAAGATCGAGCACAGCTACCCGAATTGCTGGCGCCACAAGACGCCGGTGATCTACCGCACGACACCGCAGTGGTTCATCAGCATGGAACAGGCGAAGCTGCGCGAGACGGCGCTCGCCTCGATCAAGGATGTGCGCTGGGTGCCGGGCTGGGGGGAAGAGCGTATCGCCGGCATGGTCGCTGGTCGGCCTGACTGGTGTATCTCGCGCCAGCGTACCTGGGGCGTACCGATCGCCTTGTTCGTGCACAAGGCGACGCAGGAGCCGCATGCGGATTCCGTCGCGCTGCTGGAGCAGGTCGCGAAGAAGGTGGAGCAGGGCGGCGTCGATGCATGGTTCACGCTGGATCCGGCCGAGCTGCTCGGCGACCAGGCGAAGGATTACGAGAAAGTCACCGACGTGCTGGACGTCTGGTTCGATTCGGGCGTGACGCACTTCGCGGTGATCGGCCAGCGCCCTGAACTGCAGCAGGGTACGGCTTCACAGTACAAGGTGATGTACCTCGAAGGCTCCGACCAGCATCGCGGCTGGTTCCAGTCCTCGCTGCTCACCTCGTCGGCCATTCATGGTCGCGCACCTTACGACGATGTGCTCACTCACGGCTTCGCGGTCGACGCGAACGGTCGCAAGATGTCCAAGTCGCTCGGCAACGTGGTCGCACCGCAGAAGGTGATGGACACGCTCGGCGCCGACATCCTGCGGCTGTGGGTGGCTTCGGCCGACTACCGCAACGAGATGACCGTTTCCGACGAGATCCTCAAGCGTGTATCGGACAGCTATCGTCGTATCCGCAATACCGCACGTTTCCTGCTCGGCAACCTGGATGGCTTCGATCCGTCCAGACATCTTGTCCCGGTCAAGGACAGCCTGTTGCTGGACCAGTGGGCGATCCAGCAGGCGTACGACGTGCAGCAGGCCGTGCTGGCTGCGTACGAGCGTTACGACTTCCCGGAGATCGTGTCGCGCGTGCAGAACTTCTGCACCAACGAGCTCGGCGCGCTGTATCTGGACATCACCAAGGACCGGCTCTACACCATGCCGACCGACAGCCACGGCCGACGCAGTGCGCAAAGCGCGATGTACCGCATCGCCGAGGCGCTGGTGCGCTGGCTGGCACCGATCCTCAGCTTCACCGCCGAGGAAATCTGGCAAGCCCTGCCAGGCCAGCGCGGCGACAGCGTGCTGTTCGAAACCTGGTACGACGGTCTCGTTGCCACCCAGAACTCGCCAGAACAACGTCGTTACTGGGCCGACCTGCTGGCGATCCGCGACACCGCCTCGCGCGTGCTCGAAGGCATGCGCAAGGCCGAACAGATCGGTGCGGCGCTGGAAGCGAAGCTGATGATCCACGCCGATGCTGCGACGGTGGCACGTTATGCACCGACGGCGGATGAACTGCGCTTCTTCTTCATCACCTCGGAGCTGCGCCTCGATCTCGCCGGTGGGCAGCCAGACGATGCGGTACTGACTGAGCTGGAGGGCGCCGATGTGTGGGTGTCGGCCACGGTCAGTGATGCCGCCAAGTGCGTGCGTTGCTGGCATCGCCGCGAGGACGTGGGGGCGCATGCGGATCACCCCGAGTTGTGTAGTCGCTGCGTCAGCAATGTCGAAGGGCCGGGCGAGAATCGCCGCTGGTTCTGAGCCGGCGGTGTATCCATCCCTCCCCTGTATTCATTAGGGAGAGGCTGTAACGCTGCAAGCTTTTCATCTCAACCGAAACCACGAGCCCACATGACCACCAAACCCAATGCACTCCCCTGGCTGTGGCTTTCTGTTCTGGTCGTCGCACTCGATCAGCTCAGCAAATGGTGGGCGGTAAGTGCACTACAGCCGATGGGCATGCCGCATGCGGTGATACCGGGTTTCATGAACTGGACGCTGGCGTTCAACACGGGCGCGGCCTTCAGTTTCCTGGCCGATGGTGCCGGCTGGCAGCGCTGGTTTTTCGTGGTGCTGGCGCTGGTGATCAGCGCGGTGCTGGTGGTGTGGCTGGCGCGTACGCCGCGTCGCGACTGGCGCACCGGCATGCCGCTGGGACTGATCGTGGGTGGAGCCCTTGGCAACCTGATCGACCGCCTGCATGCCGCGCAGGTCACCGACTTCATCCAGGTGTACTTCCGCCAGTGGAGCTACCCGGTCTTCAATCTCGCCGATTGCGGTATCACCGTTGGCGCCGTGCTGCTGATCGCGTTTGGCCTGTTCGCCGGCAAGCCCACGGGCAGCGTGCGATAATTCCCACTTCTCATCATTCCGGCGCGGGCCGGAATCGCTCATCGAGATTCCATCGAGGTCTGTTGTGGACATCCTGCTCGCCAATCCCCGTGGCTTCTGCGCCGGTGTCGATCGCGCCATCGCCATCGTCGAGCGTGCGCTGGAATCGTGGGGTGCGCCGATCTATGTGCGCCACGAGGTGGTGCACAACCGCTACGTCGTCGACAAATTACGCGCCGATGGTGCGGTCTTCGTCGAGGAATTGCACGAGGTTCCGGATGGTGCGACGGTGATCTTCAGTGCGCATGGCGTATCGCAGGCGGTGCGCGAAGAGGCCGAACAGCGCCATCTCAAGGTGTTCGATGCCACCTGTCCGCTGGTCACCAAGGTGCATATGGAAGTAGCGCGACTCGGGCGCATCGGTCGCAGCGTGGTGTTGATCGGCCACGCAGGCCATCCGGAAGTCGAAGGCACCATGGGTCAGTGGAATCCGGCCAATACCGGCGAGATCCTGCTGGTCGAGTCGCTGGAATGTGTGGACAGGCTCGTGCCGAAGTTTCCGCATCAGCTGTCCTATGTCACTCAGACTACGCTGTCGGTGGACGACACCAAGGCGATCATCGACGCTCTGCGCACAAAATTTGCGGACATTGAAGGTCCACGCAAGGACGACATCTGCTACGCCACGCAGAACCGCCAGGATGCCGTGCGCCGGCTCGCCGATGCGGTCGATCTGATGCTGGTGGTCGGCTCGATCAACAGCTCCAATTCCAACCGCCTGCGCGAACTGGCCGAGAAGCAGGGCGTACGCTCGTTCCTGATCGACGGCGCCGAACATATCGAGCACAGCTGGCTCGATGGTGTCACCCGCATCGGCCTCACCGCTGGCGCTTCGGCACCGGAAAAACTGGTGCGCGACGTGATCGCCCGCCTGCAATCATGGGGTGCCGGCGAGGTCCGAGAGCTGGACGGCGAGCCGGAGAACATCACCTTCGCTCTACCCAAGGAACTGCGCGTGGTCGGCGGTAATACGACCGCCAGCCTCTGAACCAGACACTGTTTCGCGGGATGCATCGTGCTTGCGCCATTTCGTCCCGCACCGTAAAATCCGCGGCTCTTTGCCGGAATAGCTCAGTTGGTAGAGCGGCGCATTCGTAATGCGTAGGTCGTAGGTTCGATTCCTATTTCCGGCACCAGAACTTCAAAGGCCCGCTGATGCGGGCCTTTGTTTTGCAGGGCTTTCGCACGGAATCTCAAAGAGCATTGAATGTTCTTTGCAGCGGCTTGATGACGAAAGTCGGATGGCATCCGTGGTCCCGTGCCAGCGAAGGGCCGTTCGAGGCTTGCAGTGCGCGCGTGTATCGGCTCGCCAGAGCCGATACACCTCAAGCCTTGCTGCATTCGGGCGGTTTCCCGTTCCCCGTCCAGGCCAGCCCATGCAAAAGTGGCATATGGCATCTGCCGGTCATGGCGTTTCGCCGAGTTGCCCTGCCGCCTGTCGGATTTTCTCTGCCGCTCATCGGAGAGTGGTCACAATTCCATGCGCAAGATATTGACGTAAGTTATTACGTTGCTATGGTGCCACGAGAATCAGCAGGGGAATCCTCATGCAATCGTGGCTGGGCCAGCGCAGTGTTTCGTCGACGAGGGCGAGAGAGCCGCGTCTGGCCAATGGGCATTTGCCCGGCCATGGGCTGGGTGGCGCTGCCATATCGGAATCCTTATGGCTCACCGGGAGCCGGCATAAGCGTGGTTTCACCCTGGTCGAGCTGTTGATCACGCTCGCCGTGGCAGTGGTGCTGATCATGATTGCGGTGCCGAGTTTCAAGAGCATCACGCTTTCCAGCAAGCTCACCACCACGGCCAACGATATGGTCAGCGCGCTCAGCACCGCGCGGATGGAAGCCATCAAGCTCAATGCCCGCACCCAGTTCTGCAGCGATCTGGCTGCGAACAACACGAATGATGCAGATGACGCACTGGGTGCCGCCTGCACCACCGATGCCGGAGCGGTGTGGGCGATGACCGGTGCCGACGTCACGCAGATACGTGCAGATGCGGCTGGGCTGGCAGCACCACTGCAATTGAACGGAAACGTGACCGCAGTGCGTTTCAGCAGCCGCGGGCTTGGGAACGCGATCGGCAGCTCAACCCCGTATGGCGGCCAGATCGCCGACATCTGCACCAGCGCGATGACTGTCGACAATCATCGGATCGTCAGCATGGCGGCAGGCTCGATTGTGACCATCACCACCGCCTCGGGAGCGTGCCCGTCATGAATGACTGCATCAGCCTGGCACTGTGTACTGCTGCGAAGTCCGTGGATGAAACTCGTCGGGGATCGGTATCCGGCATGCATGTACAGCCGCTGGATTTTCCTGCGCGGCAAGTTCGCCGCCAGTCGCGACTTTCTGCCATCCACCAAGGTGGTGTTGGCCTTATCGAGGTGCTGGTGGCCGTACTGGTCGTTTCCATCGGATTTCTCGGCTTGGCAGCATTGCAGGCAAAGTCCCTGTCCACCAACAACAGCGCGATGGCGCGCAGCATGGCCACCATCCACAGCTATTCGATCCTGGATGCGATGCGCGCGGACATCGCCAGTGCCAAGAACAGCGCCTATAACAAAACCGTCAAGGCCAATGCATGCCCCACGGACACCACGACCCTGGCCGGTGCCCAGCTCAATCATTGGTGCAGCCAGCTGGGCATCAGTTTCGGTGAGGTGGATACCACCACGGGCAACGTGGATTGCAAGGCCACCGGCGTATGCACCATCACCATCGCCTTTGACGACAGTCGGGCCGGCGTGGGTGGTACCAGTGACCAGAATGTCACCACCCAGGGGATGCTATGAGCGAGCGTCCTTTCATTCGGCGGGGTTCGGTCCGGCGTGGGGTTCATCACTTGAGGCCCCCGACCGGGTTCACCCTGATCGAGCTGATGATCGCCATGTTGCTCGGGCTGATTGTCATTGCCGGTGTCGTCAGCGTATTTCTGGCGGGCCAGCAGACCTACCGCACGAATCAGGCGCTGGGCGATGTCCAGGATGGCACACGCATCGCGTTCGAGATGATGGCCAATGACATTCGCGAAGCGGGTCTCCTCGGCTGCAGCAACAACGGGCAGGTTGCCAATGTTCTCAACAACGGCCCGGGTATGGGTGGCACCGACTGGTGGGCCAACTGGGGCAACGCACTACGCGGTTACGGTTTGGGCAGCACAACGGCCGATCCACAGTTGAAGACGGGCACGGCTGCGGGCCAGCAATTCGCCGGTACCGATTCCCTGATGCTGCTGAGTGCTGCGGATTCGGGCTTGAGCATAGCCAGCAACAATCAGGCAGCAGCCCAGTTCACGCTCAATGAAGCCAGCGCGGACATGAAAGTGGGCGACGTGATGATCGTGTGCGATCCCCATCATGCGGCGATTTTCAAGATCACCGGTTACACCCCGTCCAGCAAGACGCTCGATTACGCGTACAAGTCCGACGCGACCGGCAACTGTTCGACTGGCCTGGGCTTTCCCAGCGTATGCACTCCGGTGGGCAACGCCTACACCTTCGGAGCCAATTCACCGATCGTCAAGCTCGCAGCGAGCGACTGGTATGTAGGCCGCAACCCGGATGGCGGCAGCTCGTTGTATCGCATGGAAATAGCCACCGGCGATGGCACCTCGACGGCGCAGGAAATGGTGCGCGACGTCGCAGCCATGAACATCAAGTATCACCAGTCACTACAACCCGATTTCGTGCTGGCCAAAGATGTCTCCGATTGGAGCAAGGTCGATGCCACGCAAGTCAGCTTGACGGTGCAAAGCACCGACAAGCGCGCGGGCACCGATGCCAAGCCTATCCAGCGCATCTTTACGGTCACCTCCACCGTGCGCAACCGGGTGAACTGAAATGGGCCACTTCTCCATCTTCAATCTGTCCACGACGCACCGGCCGAAGCTGGTGTATATCGCGCGTCGATATCGTCGCTTCCCGGACCGCGCTGGACAGCATGGCGTAGCACTGGTGACAGCGCTGATCCTGCTGATCGTGGTCACCCTGGTCGGCCTGGCGGCGGTTCGCGGAACCATCATGCAACAGAAAATGACCGCCAATTTCTACGACCGCGAAATTGCCTTCCAGGCGAATGAGGCAGCGCTGCGGCAGGCCGAGGTTGAGATACAGAACACCACGGCGGCGGCACCGGCCGGTTTCCGAGACTGTTCGCCGACCAGCGGAAACATCTGCCTGGCCGATCCTCTCAGTGATGCCAGCTTCCCGGCCAGCGCCATCAAGTCCGTTCCTGTCGCGAAATACGATGCAGGCAAGCTGGCCGCAAGCCAGCCCCAGTACGTCATCGAATACATGGGCAAATTCGAAGTCCCGGTACCCGACGTCAAGCAGCTCTCCAACTGCTCCGGTTACGCCCCCTGTGGCTCGACCAACATGGCTGACTTTTACCGTATTACCGCCCGCAGTGGTCCGGCTGACGTAGGGAATCGCGCCAGCGTGGTGCTTCAGTCGATGTATAGAAAATAAGGGATTTCCGCCTTTTCGGCGCTCGTCGTCACCAGACATTTTATTTGCGCGTCATGGATTCACGGGATCCGGCACGCAGTTTGGGTATCCCGTCGCAGCACTCGCGCCACAAAGAACCAGTGGTCCGCCGTATTTCCCAATAGCCGTCATGGCGTTGCGGATATCGGTCGGATCCAGCCAAACAGGAAGGGGAAAAGGCATGTCCACTCAATCCGCGAAAATGTTGTTCACGCTGACAGGTTTGCTTTTTGCCTGTGCGGCGACTGCGGCGACCACCTATACCGACAATTTCTCGGGAGCGTCGAGCAGTCTGAAGTGGCTTTCGCTGAATGATGCGTGCCTCACGGCAGGCAATGGCGCAGGGAGCATCAAGGCCTGTTCCACGCCCAAGGATACTGCCGGTTCCGGAGCGCTCCGTCTGACTTCCGCTGTGAACAACCGGACAGGTGCGATTCTCTCGGATTTCACGTTCCCGTTGAGCCAGGGCATGCAGGTCACGTTCACCACCTATACGTACGGCGGCAGCAAGGATGGCACCGCAAAGAATGGAGCGGACGGTATTTCGTTCATGCTTACCGATGGCACGGCAACCGCCCCGAAGGTTGCCGGTGGCCTTGGCGGTAGTCTGGGCTACAGTTGTTCCAATATAAATGACACCTATGAAGGTATGGCCAATGCTTATCTTGGGTTGGGTGTCGACGAATATGGGAATTACCTCAATAGTGGCGACAACACCAATACCGGGATTCTTAATTCCAATGCGACCGGTGGATCGAAGGCCAATGGCACTAATTCCTATGGAGACAAAAACAGCGGCTTTTATCAGCCTGAGCGAATTGGCTTGCGTGGCGCTGGCAATACGACATGGGCGTGGTTGAAAAGCCAGAACTCTTCATACTATTCAGATAGCAGTCCCAACAAGACGAAGGTCACGGATGCATGTAAAACCGGAAAATATGTGTCTTCCGGAAACCAGGGTGGCAAGAATCTCAAAGACATTCCATATAACTACAAGGCAATTGCCGACGGCTACAAGATTCTGCCTGACTCCCTGCCGATCGCATCCAATTCAGCGACAACGAGGAATGCGGGCTGGCCTATCACCTACAAACTGACGCTTTCTCCAGCCGGTTTGCTGAATTTTTCGTATAGCTACAATAACGGTGCGTTTCAACCAGTATTGGTGAATAGCCTGATCACGGCCAGCAATGGCCCATTGCCGGCATCTTTCCGGTTCGGCTTTTCCGCAGGCACCGGTGGCAGCAACAATGTGCATGAAATTACCTGTTTCCAGGCCTCGCCGCTGCAGTCCAACAGCAGTGCGGGTGCCAATACGGTGCAGTCGGGCGAAGTGAAGACCGGAACCCAGATTTATCTGGCCTCCTATTCATCGGACAACTGGTGGGGTTCCCTGCAATCCGTGCCACTGGTCACCACTGGCGGAACGCTCAGCGTTTCATCGGTGGCCACCTGGGATGCCAAGTGCGTGCTCACTGGTGGCGCCTGTGACTCGATGGGCACGGATGCCCAGGGCAAGCCGATCAATACGGTTGCTGTCCAGGGGCCTGCGGCGCGGACGTTGCTGACCTGGAATGACACCAGCGGCAAGGGGTCGCCCCTGCAATGGACCAACCTCAGCCCAGCACAGCAGACCAGCCTGGACAGCACGGATAGTGCAGGCCAGAATCGTCTCGCATGGTTGCGTGGCGATCGCACCGTCGAGCAGTTGCAGAGTCCGCCGGGTACGCTGAGGGCACGCAACGTGGTGCTGGGCGATATCATCGATTCGAGCCCGACGTGGGTGGGCGCTCCCTACAGCGATACCTATCCGAACGCATTCAGCGATGGCTTGTACGGCGTGCCGGGTAACGAGCCTGAAAACCAGACTGGCGTGCCAACCTACAACTCGTTCGCCAGTGACAATGCGACCCGCCTCAATGTGGTCTATGTAGGTGGAAACGATGGGTTCCTCCACGGTTTCGAGGCCGGCGCCTATGACGGCACGGGCACCTACGTCAGCACCAATAATGATGGCAAGGAAGTCCTCGGGTTCATGCCGTCCGGTGTGCTTGCAGACAAGGCGACGGCACTCGCTGATCCGTTGTACGTCCATGACTATCTGGTAGATGCGACCCCGGGCGTGGGCGACTTGTTCTATGGCAGCAAGTGGCATACATGGCTGGTCGGTGGGGTTGGCTCCAGCGGGAAGGAGATATATGCGCTTGATATCACCAACCCGACTGGCTTTTCCGAGAATACGGCGGCCTCTGTAGTTATCGGAGACTGGACCAGCGCAACGACCGGGATGTCGCATCTCGGAAATACCGTCGGCACGCCGATCATTGCCCGGCTGCACAACGGCCAGTGGGCCGTCATCTTCGGCAACGGCCTGGGTAGCGGTACGACGGCGGGTGTGTATATCGGCCTGGTCGACAAGACCAGTGGAGCCATCGGCGCGTTCCGGTTCCTGGACACCGGTGTCGGGTCGGCTTCGATCCAAAACGGCATTGCCTACGTGACGTCGGTGGACCTGGACGGGGACCGCATCGCCGATTACCTTTATGCGGGTGATCTGCAGGGCAATGTCTGGCGTTTCGATCTCACCAGCAATGACCCCGCCAAATGGGTGGTCTCACAGTTTGGCAACGGCAAGGCGACCCCCCTGTTCGTGGCCAAGGACGCCAGCGGAAAACTCCAGCCCATTACCACGGCGGTCACGGTAGCGTCAGTCAAGACGGGTGACGTGATCCGAGACATGGTGTTCTTCGGCACCGGTCAGAAAACGCCGGTTGATGCCACCAGCGGGGACAAGTACGCCACAGGAGTCCAGACCTTCTACGGTATCTGGGATTGGGACATGGCCGGATGGAACGGCAAGTCCAGCGTGAAGTACGCACAGTTGACGGGTACCCGGGCGATTGCCCGGGCGGCTTTGCTGAAACAGACCCTGGTATCGCAATCGAGCGCGGGTTCCGATGGCCAGGTGTTGGGTTATCGCACCATGAGCACCACGAACAAGGTGTGCTGGCAGGACAGCACCACTTGTGATGTGGACTCCAACAAACAATATGGCTGGTTGTTCGATTTCCCCGATGCGCAGGAGCAGATCATCTACAACCCCGTGATGATTGGTGGAGCAGTGGTGGTGAGTACAGCTAGCCCGCCGGTCATCTCCGCGTTGCAGTGCAACCCAGGACTGCAGAGCGGCTGGACCATGGCCTTCGACCCGGCATCGGGCGGCGGCATCGCCCAGGGCTTTTTCCCCGGCGCGGACGGCAGTTTCGGTACCGGCAGCGATGGTTCGACGGTCAGTGGCGTCCGACTCGATGCAGTTGGTAGTCCGACAACGGTCAAGTCGGGTGGGCAGACTTACCTGGTGACCCAGACCGTCAAGGGCAGCGCGGCTCTCAGCAAGGTGAATCCTCCCTTCGGAGATGACCCCTCACGCGTCTCCTGGAGAGAGATCAAGTATTGATCGGAGATGACATCGAGTTGGAACGCCCGTCACTTCTACAGGCCCGCGGCGCGGGTGA
Organism: Rhodanobacter koreensis; assembly: GCF_054782855.1. NCBI lineage: Bacteria > Pseudomonadati > Pseudomonadota > Gammaproteobacteria > Lysobacterales > Rhodanobacteraceae > Rhodanobacter > Rhodanobacter koreensis. The sequence continues at coordinate 858,021 of NZ_BAAGRR010000012.1, forward strand.
GGTCATGAAAATTTGAGATTGATCTCGCCAGGCTTCGCCGGAATGGCATTTCCAGCCGGCTTCGCTGCGATCCGGCAGATGGCGGGCGCAGGCGGTAAAAGGGCTATCGGTTTGGATGTCTAAACATGATGTTCGGCGCACCGGCGCTGTTTTCGGTGAGGCGAGAGCAACGTTGAAAAGTCGAAGAGTGGAGCAAAGTACGCCATGAACAAATCCTTGTATCGAAAAATGAAGTGTCACGGTTTTTCGAGCGGTTTTACGCTGGTAGAGCTGATGATCGTGGTGGCGATCGTCGCCATCCTGGCTGCGATCGCCTATCCCTCGTACACCCACTACATCATCAAGACCCGTCGTACAGCGGCGAAGGCATGCCTCTCCGAATACGCCAACTACATGGAGCGGTACTACACCACCAAGCTGAGCTACACGGACGCACCCAAGCCAGGGCTGGATTGCGAGAGCGCTGCGCAGACCGGGAACAATTACGCCTACGACTTCGTCGGTACCCCAGACGCATCCACCTACACCATCAGCGCCACACCGCAGGGTCCGCAGGTCGCTGATGCCGAATGCGGCATGCTCACGCTGAACCAGGCCGGCACGCGCGACGCGGATGGCGGGGGGGCTACTTGCTGGTGAGATCGAGCTGATCGTGCGCATCCCCTGTATGCGAAGGATGCGCGGGGGAGTCTCACGGCGAAGCTGACTGCAGCCGCTCGGCCAGCCCGGAATAACGACGCGTACGTCGAGCGATCGTGCCGTCGACGATGTCATCGCTACCCACCAGGCTGAACCAGTGACGGGCACGGGTGATGCCGGTGTACAGCAGTTCCCGGGTGAGCACCTGGCTTGATTCATCAGGCAGCACGAGTGCCGTATGTTCGAACTCCGACCCCTGCGATTTGTGCACGGTCATCGCGTAGACGGTAATGACATCACCAAGGCGCGACGGCAGCACATGGCGCACGCGCGTACGGGCAGCGGGGCCGGTTCCGGCATCGGCGAGAAACGCCACCGACAGGCGTGGCTTGCCGCTTTCATCGGGCATGCGCAGGCAGATGCCGACATCGCCGTTGGCCAGGCCCAGGCTGTAGTCGTTGCGGGTGACCATGACCGGACGCCCTTCATACCAGCCGATGCTGGTTTCGATAAGTCCCCGCGCATGCAGTGCATCGGCGACCAACTGGTTGAGCCCTTCCACGCCGTGAAGGCCGTGGCGCAAGGCGCACAGCAACTGGAAATGATTGAACGCCAGAAGCACGTCACGTGCCCAGTCATCATGGGCGGAGGCTCCGGCGTCGGGTGCAGGGCGATCGTGCTGAAGCCGCTCCAGATAATGACGGTAGCCGTGGGGCGATGCCGCATTGCCGTGGTCGAGGAAATGTTCATGGTTGCCGTCGACGGCGATGCTGGCCAGCTGAGCACGAGTGGCTGACCGAGCCCAGGCAAGGTCGGTCGAAGGTGCGCCGAGCAGCGCGTGCACCGCACGAGTATCGCCACGGTTCACTGCGCGGGCCAGTTGACCGATACCGCTGGCATCATCGAAGCGGTGGCTGTGGCGCAACATGGCCAGCTGCTGGTCCAGCGGTTGTGCGTCATCACGGATGAACGGGCGGATGTCGTCGCCGGTGGTCGCGAGCAGCCAGTCGGCAGTGGCCGTATCGTAGTGGCCATCCTCGGCACGACGGCAGAGGTCGCCCAGCACGGCGCCGGCCTCTACCGACGACAGCTGATCCTTGTCGCCGAGCAGGATAAGCCGCGCAGCCGCAGGCAACGCGGCAAGCACGGCCGACATCATTTCCAGATCGATCATTGATGCCTCGTCGACCACCAGGACATCCAGATGCAGGGGATTGGCACGGTCGTGGTGGAAGCGGCGTGTGTCCGGTCGCGCACCGAGCAGGCGATGCAGGGTGTCGACTTCGGCGGGTATCGCGGCACGCACCGTATCGCCCACATCCAGCTTGGCCAGCTGCGCGGCGATGGAGGCGTTCAACCGGGCTGCAGCCTTGCCGGTAGGTGCGGCCAGACGAATGCGCAGTGGCCGCGTGTGTTCGCGCAATTGCAGGGTCTGTAGCAGGCCGAGCAGACGCACCACGGTCGTGGTCTTGCCGGTGCCTGGGCCGCCGGTGATGACGGTGAACGCGCCGCGTGCGGCCAGCGCGCAGGCGATCTTCGGCCAGTTGGGCATCGGGTTTGTGGGATGAGCCGCGTCTTCACCTGGAGCAGCGGTTGCGATGGGAAATAGCCGGGTGAGTTCATCGGCCAACCGAGCTGGCGTCTCTTGCGGTTTGGCCAGCCGTTCGTGGATCGCGGTAGCCACTTGGCATTCGTGGTTCCAATAGCGGCGCAGATACAGTCGGTGGCCATCGAGCACCAGCGGTGCATTGACCGGGTTGCCGCCATCATCAGCGACCAGTGACGAATTCAGCAGCGTGGTGCGCTGGGTATCGAGGCCACGCAGCCGCTCGCGCCAGCTCGCTGGCCAGTCCTGTTCGTGGGCCTGTTCGGCGAGCGCATCGAGATCGAGGCACAGATGCCCGTCGGCGAGTTGCCGGCTTAGCAGGGCAGTCAGCCACAGCAACGACGGTGAGGCATGGATGTCGCGTTCGGCCATGAAGTACGCAAGCGCGACATCCAGCGGGCGCAACCGATGTTGCTCGATGTCGAGTTCGAAGGAGCCGTCATGCCACATCGTGCACTCCTCCTTGATCGAACAGCTGGTCCATGGCGTCGATCAACGCAAGCGGCAGGCGTTCGCGATGCACGCCGTGTCCGTCGCCGTCGATACCGCGCAGATACAGGTAGAGCACGCCGCCGATGTCCCGCGCATAGTCGTAATCCGGCAGGCGCGCGCGCAGCTGGCGATGCAGGGCCAGCGTATAGATGGCGTACTGCAGGTCGTAGCGGCTGTGCAAGACGGAATCACGCATCGCCTCGTCGGTGTAGGCAGACGCATCGGCGCCGAGCCAGTTCGACTTGTAGTCGACGATGTAATAGCGCCCGTCGTGTTCGAGCACCAGATCGATGAAACCCTTGAGCATGCCGTTGAGGCGATCGGGCAGCAGCGGTGGACGTGCCGCGCCGTTCAACGTGTGGGCCGTGACCAGGCGATCCAGTGCATGTGTGTCCACCCGGTTTGCCTCGAACCAGAACTCCAGCTCGGCGCGGCTGGCATCCGCATCGGCGAGCGCCGCCAATGACATCGTCCCCCCTTCCGGTAGCGGCAGTGCGGCGGTGAGGAAGTCTTGTAGCCAAGTCGTCAGCGCCTCGCTCCAGGCCTGCCAGCCTTGGCGCTGGCAGCGATGGATGATCAGTTCCCTCAGCGCAGGTGGTGTGCTGGCGGCGTTGGCGAAGCCTTCGTCGGCGGCCCATTCCAGCAGGCCATGCAGGAAGGTGCCAGGCTCGGCGCCGCGCGGGAAGGTGTGGATGCTGGGCGTGACGTCCAGGCGGCTCGGCATGCGTGGCTCGATCCGCTCAGCGGCGGCTTCGACCAGCACATCTTGCCGCGCGGTCTCCGGTGCGGTTTGTCGTGGCGCGTATTCGGTGTCGGCAATCTTGAGTGCGCTATAGCTGGCGATCCACCAGGGCTCGACCGGCTGGCCGTGGTACTCGCGCGCCGGCTGATCCGACGCAGTCAGGCTGGCGGGCTGATGACGGTGCATGTCGGCGACGGCAGGCAAGCTGTCGATATGAATGTCTGGATGTCCATTTCGCAGATCCTCCAGTCGTACGCGTAACACTTCCTGGTCGATCGGTGCGCCCCCGGCGAGTACATAGCCGAATGCGGACTTGTGCAGGCCGGAGGATTTGCGCTGACCGTCCTTGAGGTTCGCGACGCCGAGCCAGCAGATGTGCCGGGCCCGGGTCAGCGCCACGTACAACAGGCGCAGATCCTCCTGCAGGCGCTCCCGTTGGGCCTGTTCAAACGCGAACGAGGAGGGTTGCAGATCCAGTGCGGGGCGGTCTTCACGGTCGTGCCAGACAAAGCTGTCGCCGGGCTTTACCTCGCGCAGGCTGCACACGAATGGCAGCAGCACCAGCGGATACTCGAGGCCCTTCGATTTGTGGATGGTGACCACCTTGATCAGCGCCGCCTCGCTTTCCAGCCGCACGATCTGTTCGTCGGCGGTGTCGGCATGGGCATCCGCGGCCTGGGCGATCTGGCTGGCGAGGTGGCGGATCAGCGCATGTTCGCCGTCCAGCGTGACGGCGGCCTGCTGCAGCAATTCGGCCAGATGCAGCAGGTTGGTCAGCGCGCGTTCGCCATCGCTGCGTGCCAGCAGCTGCGCCGGCAGGTCGAACAGGTGCAGCAGGTCGTGCAGCATCGCCAGCACGCCGTGCCGCAACCAGCTGTCATGCAGCTGGCGGAAATGTTCGCCGCTGCGTTCCCAATACTGTTCGTCAAGGTTGAGCCGATCCAGTTCCACATAGCTCCGGCCCAGCGTGGGGCTGGCCAATGCGGCGCGCATGGCGCGATCGGAGCCGGGTTCGGCGCAGGCCTGCAGCCACAGCAGCAGGTCGCGCGCCTCGGCCGAGGCATACACCGAATCGCGATCGGACAGATAGACACTGGCCAGTCTGCGCGATTGCAGCGCGCGCCGCATGTCCGCCGCCTCAGACCCCTTGCGCACCAGGATCGCGATGTCGCCGGGGACCAGCGGCGTGAGTGCGCCATCTTCGCTGGTGAAGCCGCAGTGCCCCTGTCGAGCGGCATCCAGCCATTGCACCAGTGTTGCCGCGGCGTGGTCGGCCATCAGCTTTTGATAGGCGCTCTTGCTGATCGGTTCGGCCTGGGCTGCCATGGCCAGCTGCAGGGCCGGCATGGGCTGACCATGCAGCAACAGACGCTCCGTACGTCCCTGTGCGCTGACCGGCAGAAACGGCAGGCCCTGTTCGCCCTTGCCGAACAGGAACGCGCCTTGCGGATGCTGCTCGGCAAACTCGAAAACACGATTGACCGCATTCACCATCGACTGGGTGGAACGGTAATTGGTGGTGAGTGTCCAGGTTGGTTGGGCGGCCCTGCGACGCGCCTGCAGGTAGGTGTGGATATCCGCGCCGCGAAAGCCGTAGATCGCCTGCTTGGGATCGCCGATCAGCAGCAGGCCGGTGCCGGGCAGCTTGCCGTAGATGTGCTGGAAGATGCGCCACTGCAGCGGGTCGGTGTCCTGGAATTCGTCGATGAGCGCCACCGGGTACTGGCTGGCGATGGTGCGCGCCAGCCGCTCGCCGCTCTTGCCATGCAGAGCGCTGTGCAGGCGTGTGAGCATGTCGTCGTAGCCGAGCTGGGCGAGCCGTTGCTTGGTGGTTTCCAGTCGTGCGGCAATCCGCGGCACGGCATGGGCGAGGATCAGCGCGCGCAAGCTGTCGCGCAGTGCGGAGGTTGCCGGCAGTTCGCCGATGGCGGTGAAGGCCGGGTGTTCGGGTGGGTCGAACTTTGCCTTGGTGGCGCTGATCAACTTGGTCTGGGCGTAACGGGCCAGCACGGTGGCATCCACCTCCGCACCGGCGGCCCAGTCATGCATCGTGCGCAGGTCGCTGGCGAAATTTTCCGGCCTCATCATGTTGGCCTTGAAGGCGCCAGCCTGCATTGCCTTACTCAAGCGCGCCTCGATCGTCCCGGCATCGGTCAGCCACAGTGCGCGCGCATGTTGCTGCGCTTCGCGAAGCGGCGCGATCTGCGCGGCCATTGCGGTGGAGAGGTCGTCGATGACAGGCAGCGGCTGGCCATCCAGGCGCAGGTTTTCCGCGGGCTGGCGCAGCAGCGGGCGCAAGGACACCTGCAGGTGCTGCGGGGTCTTCCACAGCGAAGTGACCTGCGTAGCATCGGCGTGGTCGAGCGCGAAGAACTGCTGGCGCCAGTAATCGCGTACCGCTTCGGCGAGCAATTCGCTTTCGTCACTGGTGGCAGTCTGCACGAAGGCGTGGCCGCTGTCGAAGGCGTGCTGGCCCAGCATGCGCTGGCACCAGCCGTGGATGGTATGTACCGCGGCCTCGTCCATCCATTGTGCGGCCAGTTCCAGCTGGCGCGCCGCGCGGGCGCGGGCCTCGGTGCCGGGATACTCGGCGACCAGCGTACGCAGGAAATCATCGGCCGCACCGCGCCCGCGAAACACTTCGGCCGCTTCGCTCAGGCGCTTGCGGATGCGCTCGCGCAGCTCGGCGGTGGCGGCCTTGGTGAAGGTGACTACCAGAATCTGCGGCGGCAGCAGCGGGCTGGCCTGTTCGCCGTGGCCGAGTACCAGGCGCAGGTACAGTGCGGCGATTGTCCAGGTCTTGCCGGTGCCGGCGCTGGCTTCGATCAGCTGGATGTCACGTAGAGGCAGATGCAACGGATCGAGTGGGGCGATGCGATTCATGCGCTGCGCTCCATCGGCAGCACCGCATCGGCGATGGCCTGATACAGATACAGCCAGTGTTCGAAGCCGCCGGCGTACAGCGCTTCGAAGCTGGGCCATGCGCGGGCGAGGCAGGGGTCTTCGCCGAGCTCGCCGGGGGTATGGGCGAAGACGTTGCCTTCGTAGCAGTCGCGTGCGGCGGTTGCGGGGTTCCCGCTCGAACGCAGCCAGGCGCAGGCGGTCTTGCGCGCGATCGGTAGCGGCGACTGCATGCCGGCGCACATGGCGAGCAGTACCTGGTCGAGCAGGGCACCAGCCTCCTCACGCGCGAATGCGCGCAGGATCGGTTGCGCATCGGCGCTGATGATCCGTGTCTGCAGCGCCAGTCCGTTGGCATTGGCCAGCAGATGGGTGATCCACGCCGGTATCAACTTTTCGTGTCGCAGCGCGCCGTCCCCGGTCAGCAGGGCGCCGTTCAAGAGTTCCAGCCGGCCGTGATGACCGCTGCCATCGCGGCGCAGGTCGGTCAGCCAGTCCTCGATCAACAGGCCCGCGCCGGCATGCTGCAATTCGAGCTTGTCGCCGGTCAGTGGCCATTGCAGGCAGGCATCGCGCCAGCTCAGTGCAAGCGAGCCGATCTGTTCGGCAATCTCGGTTTGCAGCACGGCGCCGAAGCCACCGGGCGGCAACAGCCCTTCGTCGTGCAGGCGCTGGGTGGCCTGGGTGATGGTGTAGTCGAGGTCGGTGATTGCCGGATCGATGGCGACGTGCAGTACCGACTGGGCCGCGCCGTAACGTTGCAGGCCGTCGAGCGCGAACGGCTCGTCGTCGAGCGCATCGTCGCTGTCGGTGCCGAAATACACCTTCAGCCGCTGGTTGAAGAAGCTGGCCACCGGCTTGCTCAGGAAGCGCTGCAGCTGGCCGATGCCCAGCGCCGTATCGGGCTGCCATGGCGCGAGTGCGATGGGCATCGATGCGGCGACGGTGCGATGAACCTGCTGCCATTCGCGCGCATAGGTGAATACATGCCGCTCGCCATGGGCGCTGAAATAGCGACGGCTGAAGGGCTGCAACGGGTATTCGGTGGTGAGAGCGACGAGCAGGCGTGCGCCGGTGTTGCCATCGTCCAATGTGTCGCCCTCGCGGTACCAGCCGGCGGCCAGGTAGTCGCGCAGCTGGCCAACCAGCACCGATGGCGGCAATAAGCTGTTGTCGCGCGCACTGCGGCCGACCCAGCTCACGTGCATTGCATCGCGGGCGGACAACAGCGCTTCGAGGAAAAGATAGCGGTCGTCCTCGCGACGCGAGCGGTCGCCCGGCCGGCTGTGCCCGGGCTGCGCCATCAGGTCGAAGTCGACCGGTGCTTGCTGGCGCGGATAGGCGCCGTCGTCCATGCCGAGAAGGCAGACCACGCGAAACGGAATCGCGCGCATCGGCATCAAGGTGCCAAAGCTCACCCCGCCGCCCATGAAACGTTGCGAAAGCCGGCTTTCATCGATCGCCTGCAGCCAGTGATCACGCACGATGGCGAGCGGAATGGCGACGGCGAAGCCGGCCTCGGCGCAGGCTTGTTGCCATTCGTCCAGCGCCTCGTCGAGGCGGCCCAGCCGCAGGACATCTTTGTCGTAATCGCGCTCGAAGAAATCCGACAGCAGGGCATGCAGGCTGGTGCACCATGCGGCCGGTGTGGTCGGCATGCGGAACGCCTGCCAGTAATGCTCAAGCCGATCCAGCAGCAGGCTCAACGGGCCGAGCAGGGTGGCGTCGAGGCCGCCGACCTCGGCGTACGGGGCAATGCCGTCCAGAGACTCGCCATCACCGACGGCATAGCCGAGCAGCATGCGGCGCAGGCCGAAACGCCAGCTGTTCTGCTCCAGCGCGGGCAGTTGCAGGCTGCGCTTCTGTTCGCCATCCAGGCCCCAACGGATGCCGGCGCCCTCGATCCAGCGCCGCAGTGTGGGCAGATCGGCTTCGTCGAAACCAAAACGCGCACGCAGAGCAGGCACGTCGAGCAGGTCCAGCACTTCGCTCGCCGTGAAGCGTGATTCGGGCAGCGCCAGCAAATGCTCCAGTGCCACGATCAGCGGCTCGCTGCCACGCGCGGACTGGTCGGCCACGCTGCAGGGCAGGTGGCGCGGATCGCTGACGGGCAGCCGTCCGAACACGGCCTGCACATGCGGAGCGTAGGTCCGGATGTCCGGCACCATCACCATCACGTCGCGCGGTGCCAGTGGCTTGCCGTCACGCGCCGCACGCTCGAACATTGCCAGCAGCTGGTCGTGCAGCACTTCCACTTCGCGCTGCGGGCTGTGCGCGATATGGAAGCGCAGTGACGCGTCACCCTCGTGCCACGGCCTGCGCTGTGCGGGATCGGCCGGCAGCGGTTCAAGATCGAGGATGGCTTGCTGCACCTGCTGCAGCAGGCCATCGCCCTCCACGTCCTGGAACAGGTCGATGCCGCGGTCGATGGCGGCGAATTGCCGGCGATAGCGATCCGGCTGGTCGCAGGCATCCAGTAGCCGGATGTAGTCGCGCCCCTGCTTGCCCCACGCGGCGAGCAGTGGATGCGCGTGCAGATGCAGATCCTCGTAGCGCGGCTGGGGGGGCAGGCCCGGCTTGTCGGCCTGGCGACGCTGGCTGGCCTTGAGCAGCTCGCGCTCCTCGATGATGTCGGCCCAATAATGGCGGCACGGATTGGCCACCACCAGCAACACCTGGCAGAAGCGTGCCAGCGCGGTGAGCGCCTCCAGCGTCTGCTGCGGCAGCGAGGACATGCCGAATACCACGATGCGTCGCGGCAGCGCCGCGGGCCGCACATCGAGCGACTGCAGGCGTTCGACGAATACCTGGTGCACGGCGGCGCGGTGGTCATGGCGATGCGCGGGGCCGACATCTTCCAGCAGCAGGCGCCACAGTCGCGGTTGCCAGCGCTGATCGTCCAGCAGCGGCGTATGGCGATCACGCAGGGCATCGTGCAGGTTGTCGCGGCCGTGTTCCCAGTCGTCCAGCCAATCGGCGCGATAGACCTGGTACTGGTCGAACAGGTCGGCCACGCGGGCGGCCAGTTGATAACACTTCTGCCAATCCGGATCGTCGCCGAGGAAATCGCGCAACGGGATGAAGTCGTCCTCCTGCAGGTGTTGCGGGATCAGCCGCAGCAGCCGCCAGGTCAGTCGCGACTTGTCGAACGGCGAGGTGGCTGGCACCGCATCGCGGCCGAGCACGGCCCGGTACGCTGTCCACAGGAATCGTCCGGGCAGTTGCACGTCTACCGCCGCGCTGATGCCCAGGCCACCGCTGGCAGGTGAACGCGCCAGTGCCAGCTTCAGCCACTGCGCGATACCGTTGCTCTGCACCAGCATCAGTTCGTTTTCCAGCGGCCGCAGCGGCGCGCGCGCCAGCCACGCGGTGAGCAGGTCACGCAGGTCTTCCAGCCGGTTGCCGTGCAGCACCATCAGGCCCGGTTCGATCGGGGCGCTGCGATTGGATGACGGGGCCGGAGTCACGGGTGATGGTGCTCGTTTTCGCTCATGCGGGGGATTGTCTCCGAGTGTGCCTGGATTGTCGCTGCCAGTCTGGCCGGCTGCTGTCTCAGGGGCTGCGCCGGCGTCCCGGAAGAATCCGAAGACCGATTCGCAGGTTGTCGATCCAGCGGTCGCTCGTTCGTCGTATGGACAAGAACCGTGGGGTGCTCATCGGGATCCCACACCTGCCAACGCAAACCAGCGGGAGACACGGCGATGCGATTCATGGTGATAGTGAAGGCGGACAAGGACTCGGAAGCCGGCGTGATGCCGAGCGAGCAGCTGCTGACCGAGATGGGCAAGTTCAACGAGGAACTGGTCAAGGCCGGCATCATGCTGGCCGGCGAGGGCCTGCAGCCCAGCTCGAAGGGTGTGCGGGTGAAATTCCTGGGTCATCAGCGCACGGTGATCGACGGGCCGTTCGCCGAGACGAAGGAACTGATCGCCGGTTTCTGGCTGTGGCAGGTGAAATCGCGTGCGGAAGCGATCGAGTGGCTCAAGCGTGCGCCATTCGATGGCGGTACTGAAGTCGAGCTGCGCCAGGTATTCGAGGCCGAGGACTTCGGTGCCGAACTCACCCCCGAGCTGCGCGAGCAGGAAGAACGCCTGCGGGCGCAGCTCGCTGCCAAATCATGAGTCGGGTCTCGATCCGGCCTCAACGGAAAACCGACGGAGCAGCCCCATGCAACTGACCAACTACCTCATCTTCAACGGCAAGGCCGAAGCGGCGTTCAGGTTCTACGAGCAATGCCTGCGCGGCAAGATCACCACGATGATGCGTTTCGGCGAAGCACCCGGCTGCGAGAACATACCGGAGGAAACCCGCGACTGGCTCATCCATGTGCGGCTGGAAATCGGCAACCAGGTGCTGCTGGCTTCCGACTGCCCACCCGATCGTCCGTATGACGGCATCAAGGGTTGCTCGGTATCGATCCAGATTGACGACAAGGTGGAAGGGGAACGCATCTACAACGCGCTGAAGGAGAACGGCACGGTGCAGATGCCCTACGAGAAGACCTTCTGGGCCGAACGCTTCGGCATGGTGGTCGACCAGTTCGGTGTGCCGTGGATGATCAATTGCGAGAAGGATCAGTAGCCATGCGTCGCAGACGGTGGACTCCCTGCGGCCGGTGGTGCCGCTGCACTTCCGCGAACTGACTGGAGTGACCCATGTTCAAGATCATCCTCATCATCGTCGTCGTCCTGATCGTCGTGGTGCTTGCCTTTGCGGCGACCCGGCCCGGCACGTTCAAGCTGGAGCGCGCGGCGACGATCAAGGCCACGCCCGAAAAAATCCTCGCGTTCATCAACGACTTCAGGCAATGGACTGCCTGGTCGCCATGGGAGAAGCTCGATCCGGCGCTCAAACGCAGCTACAGCGGCCCGGCGAGTGGTCCGGGCGCTGTCTACGAGTGGCAGGGCAACAGCAAGGTCGGCCAGGGCCGCATGGAGATCATGGCGTCGTCGCCATCGGCAACGACGATCAAACTGGATTTCATCAAGCCATTCGAAGCCCACAACATCGCCGACTTCACGCTGGCGTCGCAGGGTGATTCGACTGTGGTCACCTGGGCGATGCATGGTCCGAATTCCTACCTGGCGAAGCTCATGCACCTGTTCTTCAACATGGACAAGTTGGTCGGTGGCGACTTCGAACGCGGGCTTGCCAACCTGAAGGTGGCAGCCGAGGCAAACTGATCCGCCCCTTGCGTCGGCGGGAGGCAGATGGTGTGATCGGCCGTCATGACAACGACCGATACCCACCGCGCCATCGACGCCGTCTGGCGAATCGAATCGGCCAGGCTCATCGCCGGTCTCGCACGCATGGTGCGCGACGTCGGCCTGGCCGAGGAGCTGGCGCAGGATGCGCTGGTCATTGCACTGGAGCAGTGGCCGCAGTCGGGCGTGCCGGACAATCCCGGCGCATGGCTGATGACCACCGCCAAGCGTCGCGCGCTCGATCGCCTGCGTCGCAGCAAGCTGCTCGAGCGCAAGCACGTGGAATTGATGCACGAACTCGAGAGCGAGCAGGAACACGCCGTGTCGCAGGTAGAGGCAGCTCTGGATGATCCGATCGGCGACGATCTGCTGCGGCTGATCTTTACCGCCTGCCATCCGGTGTTGTCGGTCGAGGCACGTGTGGCACTGACGCTGCGGTTGCTCGGCGGCCTGACCACCGAGGAGATCGCACGTGCCTTCCTGGTGCCGGAGCCGACGATCGCCCAGCGCATCGTGCGTGCCAAGCGCAGCCTGGCCAAGGCCGAGGTGCCGTTCGAGGTGCCGCGTGCCGAGGAACTGGCAGCGCGCCTGTCGTCGGTGCTCGAGGTGATCTATCTCGTGTTCAACGAAGGCTATTCCGCGACTGCCGGCGGTGACTGGATGCGGCCGGCACTGTGCGAGGAGGCGCTGCGACTTGGCCGCGTGCTGGCCGGGCTCGCGCCGCGCGAACCGGAGGTGCATGGCCTGGTCGCGCTGATGGAAATCCAGGCCTCGCGTTCGCGCGCCCGTGTCAATGGCAAGGGCGAACCAATCCTGCTGCTCGAGCAGAACCGTGCGCAATGGGATCGCCTGCTGATCCGTCGCGGGCTGGTGGCACTCGACCACGCCGAGAAACTCGGTGGCGCCCTCGGTCCCTATGCGTTGCAGGCGGCCATTGCTGCCTGCCATGCGCGTGCACTGACCGCGGAGCAGACCGACTGGCAGCGCATCGCCGCGTTGTACGGGTCGCTCGCACAGGCGATGCCTTCACCGATCGTGGAGTTGAACCGTGCAGTGGCCGTGTCCATGTCGTCCGGCCCCGCCGCCGGGCTCGAACTGGTCGATGCGCTGGCCGGTGAGCCCGCACTGGCGAACTACCACCTGCTGCCGACCGTGCGCGGCGACCTGTTGTTCAAGCTCGGTCGTGCCGCCGAAGCCCGTCCGGAATTCGAGCGGGCGGCTTCACTCACGCAGAACGCACGCGAGCGTGAGCTTCTGCTCAAGCGTGCCCACGCATGCACAGTTGGCTGAGATCCCACTGCATGGCGAGGCCTGCACCGCAGGTTTGTCGGGACCATTCAAGCAAGGGACATGCGGGACTCCGAAGTCACCCGGTTATCCAGTCGCAGCGGAAAGTGGAAGCCGGATACACTGATGCTGTTCTGGTACAACACGAAAACCCACGGACATAAATCATCATGAAACGATATCTGGTCTGCATGGCTGTCGCTGGGCTACTGGCGGCATGCACACAAGCGCAAAGCCTGCGCAATTCACCGGCAACCGGTTACTACGTCGGAGACAGAAGCGTGGATGAGGTGGTTGCCTGCGTCACCGGGAAATGGTCGGGAAAGTCCACCCACATGGACACCGTGGCGCTGTTCGGGGGAACCAGTATCCAGCTCAGGGATGGTGAGGGCGGCACGATGGTAGCCATGGCGGATATCGTCGCCACCGGGGCGACCACCACCGCAAAATATTATTCGAAGACAGGGCAGAAGGACTTGTATTCCGAACAGGTCATGGACTGCATGCACGCGACATCTTCCATCGACTAGTCAAAAACCGGCAACCGCGCCTGACGTACGGACACCCACGCAACGAAAAGGCCACCCGAGGGGTGGCCTTTTCGTTGAAATCAGTGGTAGGCGGTACAAGGATCGAACTTGTGACACCTGCCGTGTGAAGGCGAAATTCAGACGCCCACAAAGCAGGCGTACCAACGGTTTCTGAGATATTTCTGTGGCGTGCAAAACGCCTATGGAACGGTTCGTTTTTGTATTGCGCGAAAGAAGCGATGCCCGACAATGAAGGCATGGCAACCATCTCAAAGACAGATGCAGGCACCTACAAGGTGCCCATCCGCAAGGCTCGTTTTGGTGTACTCCAGCTATACAAGACCTTCACCAGGAAAGAGGATGCGGAGGCTTGGAGAAGGAAAGCCGAGAGCGAAATCGAGCGAGGCGCCTGGCGCGATGTTGGTGGAGCCGATCGGATGACTCTGGCGGTTGTGCTGGAAAAGTACCAGACCGAAGAAACTCCCAAGCACCGTGGTGCCGAGGTCGAGGGCTACCACATCAAAGTGCTGAAAGAGGAAGCGCTTGCACAGACCATTCTCGACCGTATCACGCGTGGCAATGTGCGCGCCCTCTGTTCCAGTCGCGGGAGTATCTGTTCAAACTGCTCGCGGCGGATGTCGCTGGGATACGTCTTCTTGCGCATCTTTAGCATTGTCCTGAATTTTTGCGAGATCGTGAACAGGTTCTAAGTTGCCATTTATAAATGATTTTTAGAATTGAGATTCGCCGGCGATCGCGCCCTCGCTCTTCGGTATCTCCACCGCCGGATCCTTGGGCTTAAGCTGGACCTGTTATCGCAACCGTTTTCTTATTGACAAGGTCCGAGATGCTCCCTGTATGCTGAGAGCACCCGCGCGCAACGCGCGGGCCCAGGGGACAATTCGATGCGTGCACGTTGGCAAGGGATCTGCCTTTTGGCGGTCATGGCGTTGGCCTCGGGTGTTCATGCCCAGGATGGCCAGGATGCAGTCTACGAGGACTACACCCGTGATCTGCGTTCGGCGCAGGAGACAACGCCGTTAACCTCGGCGATGTTCGGCGACCAGGTCGGCCTTTACAGCGGCGGGACGCAGTTCGACGTCACCGACATCAACTTGCCAGGCAACGGTGGTTTGCCGGTTCGGCTCGGCCGTCATTTTCTGGTACAGAAAGCCGGCCAGCAGATGGGCAGCCTGGGCGGCTTTGGCGAGTGGGATCTGGAAGTGCCGTACATTGACGGCCATTTCGCCGCCGAGAATGGTTGGGAGGTCCAACTGCCCGCCAACCAGGGCACCTATTCACGCTGCAGCGTGCAGACGCCGCCCTATACCATCGTGAACGGGACCAATGAGCCGGTGTACCAAGTTTGGGATGGCGACTTGCTGTACATCCCGGGCGAAGTCGACGACGAAGAGTTGCTGCTGAACACCGAGACCAAGCTTCCTGCCGTAACCGACGGCAACAGTTACCCGTGGGTGACCAAAAGCTTGTACCGCGCCATGTGTGCGCCCAGTACGGTGAATGGCTATCCGGGCGAATCGTTCGTGGTGGTCTCGCCCAGCGGCGTGCGCTACACCATGAACTGGATGCTGGTGAATCCTACGGAGGCCGCGTCGTACGCGGTGCCCAACCCGAGCGGCAATGGATATACGACGGTCGGCGCCAACCGGTCACGGATCTTCCTGCTGGCGACCCAGGTGACGGATCGCTTCGGCAACTGGGTCAAATACAATTACAACGCGTCGTCGCAGCTGACCAGCATTACCGCCAGTGATGGCCGGGAAATCGACATCACCTGGTCGGGAAACAACATCAGCAGTGCGACGGCAGGAACGCGAACCTGGCATTACACCTATACCGCGAGCGGCACGCTGCAAAGCGTGACCTTGCCGGACGGTTCGCAGTGGACGTACACCGTGGCATCGGGTTCGCTGGCGACGGTTCGTACGCCACCGGAAGACCCGCCGCCCTCACAACACTGTCAAATCGATCCGTTGGCCCGGACGGGCAGTTTCGTCTACGTGATCGGCGCGCTCTCCGGCGCGCAAGGTACGTTCACGTTCAACTACCAGCGCAACTACCGCACCTACGTCCCCCAGAACAGTTGTACGTACAGCAATCCAGACGTGTTGTACCCGCCGGTAGTCGACCACTTCGACGATTTCGCGCTGGTCTCGAAGCAGATCAGCGGTGCCGGCCTGACCACGCAAAACTGGACCTATAGCTACCTGGCCAATTTTTCCGGTGGCGGCGAAACCTATTACACCGCGTCGGGTGCTTACCCCAATCCGACGGAAACCTATATTCCCACCGGTTGCACCGACTGCGCCGTGTCGAAAACCGTGACCGTTACTGGGCCCACCGAGATCACGAAGAGCGTCTTCGGCGTGCAATACGGCAACAACGAAGGGCGCCTTCTGCAAACGGAGGTGGATTCGCCCTCCGGCGCCATGATGCAAACGGTGACTTATACGTATCTAGACGACAGCCAGATCAGCAATGAGCCGTTTCCCGACAACGTCGGCTTGTCTATGCAGCCGATCTACAAAAATCCGATGGTGGGCCGCCAGCGTCCGGTGATCACCACCATCGTTACACAGGATGGCGATACCTATACGCATCAAAACGTGGCCTTCGACGTATTTGCACGGCCTTACCAGGTCAACAAGTACAACAGCATTGCCGGCCAGGTATCGCTGGAAGAACAGACCACCTACTACGACAACCTGGTGCTCTGGGTGCTTGGCCAGCCGCAGCAGGTGGTCAACATGCAGACCGGCGAAACGGAAACCCAGAACGTCTACACGGCCAGCAACGCCACGCTGTACTCGAGCGCGCATTTCGGCGAAACGACGCTCACGTATACCTACAATGCGGCCGGCCAGCTGGCCAGCTTCGAAGACGGCAACAGCCACACCACCAGTCTCGGCAATTACTACCGCGGCATTCCACAGCTGATCAATTATCCCGACGGCGCCAGTCAGTCTGCGGTCGTGGATGCTTATGGCGAGATTCAATCCGTAACCGATCAGAGCGGCCACACGACGTCCTACACGTACAACGCCGTAGGCTGGCCGCAGACCATCAGCTACCCGACAGGCGACGAGGTGGCATGGAACACGAAGAACTACAACTTCACCTATGTGACCACGGCCGAACGTGGTATCCCCGGCGGGCATTGGCGACGCACGGTCAACACCGGCAATGGCACCGATGTGACCTATTTCGATGCGATGCTGCGGCCGCTGCTCAGCGACACGTCGATCGCCGGCACGGCCGGTTCGGACATCAGCACGGCCAACAGTTACGATCCGCGCGGCCTGACCACGTTCACGTCCTATCCGGTCAGTGGCATGCCGGACCTGTCGGCGATCACGGTCGGTACGCACAAGACCTATGACGCATTGAAACGGTTGACCAGCAGCCAGCAGGATTCCGAACTGGGTACGCTGACCACCAGCACCGTCTACCTGTCCGGCGCCGGTGTGCAGTTGATCGATCCCAACGGCAACGTCACTAAGACCTATGGCCAGGTATTCGACGAGCCATCGTACGACAAGCCGATCCTGGTGCAGGCACCGGCCGGCGTCACCCAGGCGATCGCCCGCGACTACTACGGCAATCCTCTCTCGATCACCCAGTCGGGTCTCTACAACAGCACCGAGAGCGACAGCGTCACCAAGACACTGACGTACGACAGCTACCACCGCCTGTGCCGTACCACCGAGCCGGAAAGCGGCGATACGGTGATGGCCTACGACGGTGCCAACAATCTGCAGTGGAGCGCTGCCGGGTTGAGTATCACCGGGACCGGTTGCGGGCAGAGCCAGGTGGCCACCGCGGCGCAGACCCAGTTCACCTACGATCCAATGAACCGGGTGCATACGATCATGCCGCCGGCTGGCACACAGAGCACCACGTACCTTTACTGGCCGACCGGCCAGTTGGAGTCGGCGACTTCCGGTACCACCGTCTGGAATGGGGTCTACAACTACCGCAACATGCTGACGGGCGAGTCACTCAACGTAGTCGGCCAGACTACGCTGGCGCTGGGCTATGCCCACGATGCCAATGGCAGCCTCAGCGTCATCGGCTATCCCGACGGCGAGAACGTCAGCTACGCACCGGATGCTCTGGGTCGCCCCACCCAGGTCGGTAGCTATGCCAGCGGAATCACGTATTACCCCAATGGCCAGGTACAGGGTTTCACCTACGGCAACGGCACGGCTTATGTGGCCGAGCAGAATGCCCGCCAGCTGACCAGCAACTTCTCCTATGGCAACAGCAGTACGTTGAACCTCAGCGAGGACCTGTCCTACGACAGCAACGGCAATATCCTCACCATGCAGGATCTGATCAACGGCCAGCGCAGCAAGACTTTCCAGTACGACGGGCTGAACCGGCTGATCAGCGCCGTGGCGCCCTCCCTATGGGGTACCGAGTCGTACCAGTACGACCCGCTCAACAACCTGCGGGTGCGCCTGACCGGCGGACAGACC
The DNA here is from genome assembly GCF_054782855.1 of Rhodanobacter koreensis. Lineage (NCBI taxonomy): Bacteria > Pseudomonadati > Pseudomonadota > Gammaproteobacteria > Lysobacterales > Rhodanobacteraceae > Rhodanobacter > Rhodanobacter koreensis. The sequence continues at coordinate 875,921 of NZ_BAAGRR010000012.1, forward strand.
CACGTCTACAACTACGGTCCGACCAACCTGCTGGCGAACATTACCCAGGCTGGCACCACGATCGGCAGCTTCAGTTACGACAGCCAGGGCAATGAGACCAACAGGAACGGCAATGCGCTGGTGTTCGACCAGAAGAGTCAGCTGCTGCAGATTCCGGGGTTCGACAGCTATCAATACGACGCTGCCGGACGACGTACCGTCAAGACTTCGGCCGCGAGCGGGGCATCGACCTACACCTTCTACGATCACGCCGGGCAACTGATGTACCAACTCGAGCCGGCCATCAGCAAGTCCACGGATTTCATCTACCTGGGCACCAAGCTCATTGCCCAGGATGCCTCGTTGAAACTCGGCGCGCCCGGTGCGATCACGCTCGACGCCAATCCCAACAACGGCAGCTACACGGTGAGTTGGGGCGCGGTGCCGACAGCTACGGGCTATACCCTGCAGGAAAGCGCCAACAGCGGCGCCTGGGTCACGGTGAGTAGCGGCAGCGGTACCAGCGCGCCGCTCAGCGGCCGTGCCGGCGGCAGTTACCTGTATCAGGTACAGGCCTGCGCCAGCAGTGGTTGTGGTCCGTGGACCGGCTCCGCCACGCTGGGTGTGCGACCGACCCTGCCCACGATTACGGTACCCGGCGGCACCATCAACGGCACCTACACCGTGAGCTGGACTGCTCCGGCGTCGGCCGCCACTTACACCGTGCAGGAAAGCCTCAACGGCGGTGCCTGGACGACCATCGCCAGCAGCACGTCGGCAACCTCGGTCAGCCGCCCCGGTACCGCCAGTGGCAGCTACACGTATCAGGTGGCGGCGTACAACAGCTATGGCACGCGCGGTCCGGCGACTTCCGCTGCGGTCAATGTCGACACTACCTACGGCGTGCTGCCTGCGGCTCCGGCCAGCCTCGCGGTGCCGGCGACCAGCAACAACGGCAGCGCCGGGCTGAGCTGGAGTGCGGCCACCCTGGCGGCTACTTACACAGTGCAGCAGAGCGCCAATGGCGGCACCAACTGGGCCAGTGTCTACAGTGGCAATGCGACCACCGCGACCGTCGCCGGCCTGGGCAATGGCAGCTATGTTTACCAGGTTCAGGCCTGCAACACCTATGGCTGCAGCGCCTGGGTGGCCGGCAGCACCACCTTGGTGGTCACGCTTCCACCGATCGCTGCTCCTACCCTCACAGGCCCAGCTGGCAGCACCACCGGCAGCTTCGGCGTGAGCTGGACTAATGTGGCGGGTGCCACCAGTTACACCTTGCAACAGCAGGTCAATGGTGGCGCCTGGACCAATGTGCAGGCCAGTGCCACCACCAGTTGGAGCGCCAGCGGCTTCGGGAGCGGCAGCTACGGTTATCGTGCGCAGGGTTGCAACGCTGGTGGCTGCGGTCCCTGGAGCAATACCAGCGTCACCGTGGTGCTGTTGCCGCCGCCGACCCCGGCCAGCATCAGCGTACCGGCTACCAGTGGCGGCCCGATCACCATCAGCTGGTCCGCCAGCGCCACGGCGACTACCTACGGTCTGGATCAGAGCATCAACGGAGGAGCCTGGTCGCAGGTCTACGCCGGTGCCGGCAACGGCACGACGCTGAACGCGGCGGCGACCGGTAGCTACAGCTACCGTGCTTACGCCTGCAACAGTACCGGCTGCAGCGGCTACGCCGTCAGCAACCCGGTTTCGGTCGTCATAGTCGTACCCATTGCGATCAACGGGCAGTCCTATGGGGCCAGCTACGGCGTCCCCAGCGGAAAAACAAACGCGACGGCGATCGGCTTTGAAATCTCCGGTGGCACCTGGTACGTGTTC